>CAVYSP010000016.1:0-204301 GCA_963771235.1 uncultured Gammaproteobacteria bacterium | reverse complement strand
CAGGAGCATGACCAGGGCGCAGAGGGGGGCGCCATGAGGCGCGCAGCTGACCCGGCAGGAACGCCGCCGAACGGGCCGGGCCCCCGGTGAGCGCGCACGACGAGCGCGCCGAGGCAGCACCCGGCCCGGACATCGTGATCATCACCGGGATGTCCGGCGCGGGGCGCAGCACCGCGGCCAAGTCGCTGGAGGACCTCGACTGGTTCGTGGCCGACAACATTCCGCCCGGCCTGCTGCCGACCATGATCGAGCTGGCCCGCCGGGCCATGGGCGCGGTGCCGCGGATCGCCGCCGTGATGGACGTGCGCAGCCGGGCGTTCTCCACTGACCTGCAGTCGGCCATCGGCGAGCTGGCCGCCCGGGGGGTCCGGCCGCGGGTCGTGTTCCTGGAGGCCGCCGACGACACCCTGGTCCGCCGGTTCGAGAGCGTCCGCCGCCCGCATCCCCTGCAGGAGGAGGGCCGGGTGGTGGAGGGTATCGCCGCGGAGCGGGAACTGCTCCGCGGCGTCCGGGAAGAAGCCGACCTGGTCATCGACACCTCGGCGCTGAACGTCCACGAGCTGCGGGCCCGGATGCACGACGCGTTCAGCGCCGATGTCCCGGCCACGCTGCGGGTGAACGTGGTGTCCTTCGGCTACAAGTACGGGCTGCCCGTCGACGCCGACATCGTGGCCGACTGCCGGTTCCTGCCCAACCCTCGCTGGGTAGCCGACCTGGCCCCGCTGACCGGGCAGGATGAGCGGGTCCGTGACTACGTGCTCAGCCGGCCCGGGGCCGCGGAATTCCTGGACTCCTACCTGACCGCGCTGCGGGTGGTGCTGGCCGGCTACGAGCGGGAGGGCAAGCGTTTCGTCACGCTGGCCATCGGCTGCACGGGCGGCAAGCACCGGAGCGTGGCGGTCGCCGAGCAGATCGCCAGCCAGCTGAGCGGCAAGGGGCCGGCCGTCCAGGTCGTGCACCGGGATCTGGGGCGCGAATGACGGCTGGCCCCGCTGACCCCGGCGCCCGCAGCTCCAGTCCCTCCACCACGGGCCAGGCCGACGTGGGCATGGCTCCCTCCGTCCGGCCGCTGAACCCCAAGGTGGCCGCGCTCGGCGGCGGCCACGGCCTGTTCGCCGCCCTGTCGGCGCTGCGCCGGGTGACCCGGCAGCTCAGCGCGATCGTGACGGTGGCCGACGACGGGGGCTCCAGCGGCAGGCTGCGCCGCCAGTACGGCGTGCTGCCCCCCGGTGACCTGCGGATGGCGCTCGCGGCGCTGTGTGGTGACGATGCCTGGGGCACCACCTGGAGCCGGGTCGTCCAGCACCGGTTCACCGGGGAGGAGGCCGAGCTCGGCGGGCACGCGGTGGGCAACGTGCTGATCGTGGCGCTGTGGGAGCTGCTCGGCGATACCGTGCAGGGGCTGGACTGGGTGGGCCGCCTGCTCGGCGCGTACGGCCGGGTGCTGCCCATGGCGTCCGTCCCGCTCGACCTGGTGGCCGAGGTGCAGGGGGCCGACCCGGAACGCCCGCTCGCGCTGAGCACGGTGCGCGGCCAGGTCGCCTGCGCGTCCACCACCGGCCGGGTCCGTTCGGTGTCGCTGATCCCGGAGGACCCGCCCGCCTGCCCGGAGGCGGTCACCGCGATCCTGGACGCCGACTGGGTGGTGCTCGGGCCCGGATCCTGGTTCACCAGTGTCCTGCCCCACCTGATGGTTCCTGAGCTGGCCCAGGCGCTGATCAGCACGCCGGCCCGGCGGATCGTGGCCCTGAACCTGATCGCCCAGCCCGGCGAGACGGAGGGATTCTCCCCGCAGACTCACCTGGAGGTGCTGGCCGACCACGCACCGCAACTGAAAATTGACATCGTGCTCGCCGACCGGGGGGCCGCGGGGGGCGCGGCCGCCGAGCTGGAGAAGGCGGCGGGCCTGCTAGGTGGCCGGCTGGTCCTGGCCGACCTGGCCATGCGCGATGGAACACCACGCCACGACCCGCGTCAGCTGGCCGGGGCGTTCGCAGAGATCTTCGAGGGGGAATGATGCCGATGGCGATGACCGGCCTGGTCAAAGACGAGCTCAGCCGCGTGACGGTGCTCAAGCCATGCTGCCGCAAGGCGGAGGTGTCCGCGCTGCTGCGGTTCGCCGGGGGACTGCACCTGGCCAGCGGGCGCATCGTGGTGGAGGCCGAACTGGATACCGGCGTGGCCGCACGGCGGCTGCGCAAGGACATCGCGGAGGTGTTCGGCCATTCCTCGGACCTGATCGTGCTGGCCCCGAGCGGGCTGCGCAAGGGCAACCGGTACGTGGTCCGGGTGCGCAAGGACGGGGACAGCCTGGCCCGGCAGACGGGCCTGGTGGACAACTACGGCCGGCCGGTCCGCGGGCTGCCCCGGCAGGTCGTGTCGGGCACCACCTGCGACTGCGAGGCCGCCTGGCGCGGCGCCTTCCTCGCCCACGGCTCGCCTGACCGGGCCGGGCCGCTCGATGTCCCTGGAGATCACCTGCCCGGGCCCGGAAGCGGCCCTGGCGCTGGTGGGCGCGGCCCGGCGGCTGAAGATCCACGCCAAGGCCCGCGAGGTGCGGGGCGTGGACCGGGTCGTGGTCCGGGACGGCGACGCGATCAGCGCGCTGCTGACCCGGCTGGGCGCCCACGACAGCGTGCTGGCCTGGGAGGAACGCCGGATGCGGCGCGAGGTCCGGGCCACCGCCAACCGGCTGGCCAACTTCGACGACGCCAACCTGCGGCGCAGCGCCCGGGCCGCGGTCGCGGCCGGCGCCCGGGTCGAGCGGGCCCTGGAGATCCTGGGCACCGAGGCGCCCGAGCACCTGACCGTCGCCGGCCGGCTGCGGATCGAGCACCGGCAGGCCAGCCTGGAGGAACTGGGCCAGCTGGCCAGCCCGCCGCTGACCAAGGACGCGATCGCCGGGCGGATCCGCCGCCTGCTGGCCATGGCGGACAAGCGGGCCCGCGATCTCGGTATCCCCGACACCGAATCCAGCCTCACGCCGGAGATGCTACCCAGTAGCGGCCAGGGACCGGTGGCGGGCCCGGGCGGGCTCTGCTGTCCGATAGGGTCGGAGCCGGAAAAGCACGCGCTCCGCTGGGTGCAGACCAGCGTGCATGAGCCGGGACGAGAGCAAGGACGAGGAGAGGCGCAGCCGTGACTATCCGCGTGGGCATCAACGGATTCGGCCGCATCGGGCGGAACTACTGGCGGGCCGTGCACGCCGCCTCGGCTACGGGGCACGGTGGCGCCGAGCAGATCGAGATCGTCGCCGCGAACGACCTGACCGACACCGCCACGCTGGCGCACCTGCTGAAGTACGACACGGTGCTGGGCACCCTCGCCCAGGACGTGAGCGTGGACGGCGACGCGATCCTGGTGGGCGACACGAAGGTCAGCGTGCTCGCCGAGCGGGACCCCGCCGCGCTGCCCTGGCGGGACCTCGGGGTGGACGTGGTCATCGAGTCCACCGGGCGGTTCACCAAGGCCGGGGAGGCGCGCAAGCACCTCGCGGCCGGAGCGAAGAAGGTCATCATCTCCGCGCCCGCCTCCGACGAGGACATCACGATCGTGATGGGCGTGAACGACGGCTCCTACGACCCCGCCCAGCACGACATCATCTCGAACGCCTCGTGCACCACGAATTGCGTGGCCCCGATGGCGAAGGTGCTGAACGACAACTTCGGTGTCGTCAAGGGCCTGATGACCACCATCCACGCCTACACCAACGACCAGGTGATCCTGGACTTCCCGCATAAGGACCTGCGCCGGGCCCGGGCCGCCGCGCAGAACATCATCCCGACCAGCAGTGGCGCGGCCAAGGCCACGGCCCTGGTGCTGCCCGAGCTGAAGGGCAAGTTCGACGGGATGGCCATGCGGGTCCCGGTACCGGACGGGTCCGTGACCGACCTGGTCGTCCAGCTGTCCCGCGAGGTCACCAAGGACGAGGTCAACGCGGCGTTCAAGGCTGCGGCCGAGGGCACGCTCAAGGGCTACCTGCACTACACGGCGGACAAGATCGTGTCCTCCGACATCGTCGGCACCCCGTGGTCGTGCACCTTCGATTCGTCGCTGACGATGACCTTCGGTGACCAGGTCAAGATCATCGGCTGGTACGACAACGAATGGGGCTATGCCAACCGCCTCGCCGACCTCACCGCGCTCGTGGGCGCCCGGCTCTGATGAAGCGGATCGACGACCTCGACGTGGCCGGGCAGGTGGTCCTGCTCCGGGCCGACCTGAACGTCCCGCTGGACGGCGACGTGATCACCGATGACGGCCGGATCCGGGCCAGCCTGCCCACCATCAGGGCACTGACCGGCCGCGGTGCGCGGGTGCTCATCTGCGCTCACCTGGGCCGCCCCCAGGGAGACGACGTACGCCGCCCGGGCCGCGGGCGGCCCGTCCCTGCGGCCGGTTGCCGCCCGGCTCAGCGAGCTGCTCGGCCAGCCCGTCCCCCTGGCGGGGGACGTGGCCGGGGAGTCGGCGGCGGCCCTGGCGGCCGGGCTGGGCGACGGGGACGTCGGCCTGCTGGAGAACGTCCGGTTCGAGCCGGCCGAGACGAGCAAGATCGACGCCGAGCGGACCGGGCTCGCCGCCCGGCTCGCCGCGCTGGCCAGCCGGTACGTCGGTGATGGCTTCGGGGCCCTGCACCGCAAGCACGCCAGCGTCTACGACGTGCCCGCGCTGCTCCCGCACGCCGCCGGGGACCTGGTCATCGCCGAGATCGCGGTGCTCCGCCAGCTCACCTCCGACCCGCCCCGGCCCTATGTGGTGGTGCTCGGCGGGGCCAAGCCGTCGGACAAGCTGGCGGTCATCGCCAACCTGCTCGGCCGGGCCGACCGGCTGATCATCTGCGGGGGGATGTCCTACACGTTCCTCGCGGCCCAGGGCTACGAGGTAGGCAAGTCCCTCCTGGAAGCCGACCAGATCCCGCAGGTCACCGAGGTGCTGGCCGAGGCGGCCCGGCGGGGGGTGGAGGTCGTCCTGCCGGTGGACCTGGTGGCCGCCGACCGGTTCGCCCCGGACGCGGATCACCGCGTGGTGCCGGTCAGCGAGTTCCCGGCTGACCGCGAGAGCCTCGACATGGGCCCGCAGACCCGGGCCCTGTTCGCCCAGAAGCTCTCCGACGCGAAGACCGTGTTCTGGAACGGCCCGGCCGGCGTGTTCGAGTTCCCGGCCTTCGCCGCCGGAACCCAGGCCCTGGCCGAGGCGATCAGCCGCGTCAGCGGCCTGACTGTGGTCGGCGGCGGCGACTCCGCGGCGGCCGTCCGCCAGCTGGGCTTCCCCGAGGACGCGTTCACGCACATCTCCACGGGCGGCGGGGCGAGCCTGGAGTACCTGGAGGGCCGGACGCTGCCCGGGCTCAGCGCGCTCGGGGTGCAGGGATGACCGGCGGCTCGTCCGGCTCGCAAGCCGCTCATCGCCGGCAACTGGAAGATGCACAACACGCACTTCGAAGGGATGGCGCTGGTCCAGAAGCTCGCGTTCACGCTCACCGCGGCCGACTACGATGCCGCCGACGTGGTGGTCCTGCCGCCGTTCACCGCGCTGCGCAGCGTGCAGACCCTGGTGGCCGGGGACAAGCTGCGGATCGGCTACGGGGCCCAGGACCTGTCACCGCACGACAAGGGCGCCTACACCGGAGACGTGTCCGGCCCGATGCTGGCCAAGCTGGGCTGCAGCTACGTGCTGGCCGGGCACTCTGAGCGCCGTCAGTACCACGCTGAGGACGACGCGCTGGTCAACACCAAGGTGAAGGCCGCGCTCCGCAACGAGCTGACCCCGATCCTGTGCGTCGGCGAGAACCTGGACGTCCGGCAGGCGGGGGAGCAGCTCAGCCACACCCTCGGCCAGCTGGACGGGGCCCTGGCGGGCCTCTCGGCCGAGCAGGTGGCGGGGCTGGTGGTGGCGTACGAGCCCGTCTGGGCCATTGGCACCGGAGAGGTGGCCTCGCCCGCGGACGCGCACGAGGTGTGCCGGGCGATTCGCGGCCGTGTTTCCGAGGGTCACGGCGCCGAAGTAGCCGCAAGTGTGCGTATCCTGTATGGCGGGTCGGTGAAAGCCGACAACATCGCTGCGATAATGACGCAGCCTGACATTGACGGTGCGCTGGTCGGCGGGGCAAGCCTGGATGCCGGAGAGTTCGCCACGATATGCCGGTACCGCAAGCTAGCAGTCAACGCCTGACCCGCGGCACGGGTCCAGCAGCGCTGGTCGAGACAGCGCTGGTTGAGTTGGTCAGATCGCGGCAGGCACCCGGAGGGACGAGACAGGGCAGTGGTTATCGCAATCTCGGTCGTCCTCATCATCACCAGCTTGCTCATGATCCTGCTGGTGCTGCTGCATAAGGGCAAGGGCGGCGGCCTGTCGGACCTATTCGGTGGCGGGGTCTCCTCTACGCTGGGATCATCGTCCGTAGTTGAGCGGAATCTGGACCGCCTCACGATTTTCACTGGCGTCCTCTGGTTCCTGTGCATCATCGGGCTGAATCTGCTGCTGAACAAATGATGCGGGCGCCCGGGGGTCGCCGGGCTGGCCAAGAGCGGACGTAGCAAGGGGTGAGCTGTGAGTAGTGGCAACGCGATCAGGGGAAGCCGGGTAGGGGCTGGCCCGATGGGTGAAGCGGAGCGCGGTGAGGCGGCGCCCCGGATCAGGGTCTCCTTCTGGTGCTCGAACAAGCACGAGACCCGGCCCAGCTTCGCCTGCGATGCCGCGGTGCCGGAGACCTGGGACTGCCCCCGCTGCGGGTACCCGGCCGGGCGGGACGAGCACAACCCGCCCGGGCCGCCGCACAGCGAGCCTTACAAGACGCACCTGGCGTACGTGAAGGAACGGCGTACGGATACAGACGGTGCCGCGATTCTGCGCGAGGCACTGGACCGGCTGCGCAAGAACGCCTGACCGGCTGGACCCTGGCCCGGCTGGGCCCGCTCCGTGGAGTGGGCCCAGCCGGGCCTTTTTCTGTCGTTTATCCGGAGCCGTTATTACCGGCTTTCCTGTTCACTATCAAGAACAGGCTGGATATTCATTAATCACTGGCTGGGCGTCTGGATCTATCCGCCCGCACGCCGGATGGCGCCCGGCCCGCGCGCGATCAGTGCGCGAACGACTGCCGCTTGTCCGCCGGAGCCAGCGGCACGTGGCTGCGCGGGTGCGCGGCCAGGATCCGGACATGCCGCTGCAGGTCGCTGAGCAGCAGGTCGGCGAGATCGTGGCTGAACCCGTTGCGCACCACCACCCGGAGCACCGCGACGTGCTCCAGGTTGGCCGGGAAGGTGTAGGCCGGGACCAGCCAGCCCCGGGTGCGCAGCCGCTCGGACAGGTCGAACACGGTGAAGCCCGCCGACTCGTCGCGGATCCGGAACGCGAAGACGGGCAGCTCGCTGCCGTCGGACAGCAACTCGAACGGCTCCATCTCGGCGATCTGGCTGGACAGGCGCATCGCCACGTCCTGGCAGGCCTGCTGGACCCGCTGGTAGCCCTGGAAGCCCAGGCGCAGGAAGTTGTAGTACTGCGCGGCGACATTGGCCCCGGATCGGGAGAAGTTCAGCGCGAACGTGGGCATTTCCCCGCCCAGGTAGTTCACCCGGAAGACCAGGTCGTCGGGCAGCGCGTCCGGGCTGCGCCAGACCACCCAGCCCACCCCGGGGTAGACCAGCCCGTACTTGTGTCCCGACGCGTTGATCGAGGCCACCCGGGGGATCTGGAAGTCCCAGACCAGATCGGGCTGGATGAAGGGCGCCACGAAGCCACCTGAGGCGGCGTCCACGTGAATCGGGACATCGGGACCGCCGGTGGCCGCGAGCCGGTCCAGTTCCGCGCTGATCTCCGCGACCGGCTCGTAACTCCCGTCCATGGTGGAACCGAGTATCGCGACCACGCCGATGGTGTTCTCGTCGCACTGGGCGGCGGCCTGCGGGCCGCGCAGGTGCAGCCGGTCCGGCTCCATCGGCACCAGCCTGGGCTCCACGTCCCAGTAGCGGCAGAACTTATCCCAGCAGATCTGGGCATTCGCGCCCAGCACCAGGTTGGGCCGGGAGGTGTCGGCTCCCGCCGCCCGGCGGCGGGCGCGCCAGCGCCACAGCAGGGCCATGCCGCCGAGCATGCAGGCCTCGCTGGACCCGGTCGTGGAGCAGCCGGTCGCCGCCCCGTGCTCCGGCGCGTGCCACAGGGTGGCCAGGATGTTCACGCACCGCGACTCCAGCTCCGCGGTCTGCGGGTACTCGTCCTTGTCGATCATGTTCTTGCTGAGGCATTCGGTCATCAGCTGCTCCGCCTGGGGCTCCATCCAGGTGGTCACGAACGTGGCCAGGTTGAGCCGGGCGTTGCCGTCCAGGGTGAGCTCGTCCCGCACGGCCTGGAGCGCCGTGTCGGGCAGCAGACCGTGCTGCGCCAGCCGGTGCCGGGGCACGGAGAAGTGCAGTTCGCGGACGTAGACCGGGTTGATCTCGAACTCGTCATCCTGCTGCTCGACTTGCCTGTGCAGTGCCATCGGCCAGCTGTTCGCCAGCACGGTGGCCACCAAGGGCGTCGGCGTGGCCGAAGTCCACGCCATCGCCGGTGCCACCGCGGTCGGGCGCATCGGCCAGGCGCTGCGCATCCACCGTCGAACCGGTGTCCGGACTGCAGCGGGCCTCGCGCCGGCTGATCCGCAACCTGACCATCGGCGGCCTGCTGCTGGCCACGGCGTATGCCTTGCTCGGCTGGCTGTGGGACGGTCACGGCCTGCTGGAAAGCGTGCTGGCCGGCATCGCGCTGACCATGGCGATCCTGCCCGAAGAAATCCCGGTGATCCTCACCGTGTTCCTCGCGCTGGGCGCGTGGCGGATCTCCAAGCACAAGGTGCTGACCCGGCGCGTGCCGGCGGTGGAGGCGCTGGGCGCGATCTCGGTGCTGGCGGTCGACAAGACCGGCACGCTGACGCAGAACCGCATGCAGGTCGCCGAACTGCGCCTGGTCGACGGCAGCTGCCACGACGAGGATGCGACCGAGCTGCCCGAGCCGTTCCACGCGCTGGTCGAGTTCGCCATGCTGGCCACGCCGGCCGATCCGTTCGACCCGATGGAGAAGGCGATCCAGCAGTTCGGGCTGCACTGGCTCACCGACACCGAGCACGTGCACGCCGAATGGTCGCCCGAATTCGAGTACGGCCTGTCGCCGGACATCCTGGCGATGACCCGCGTGTTCCGCGGCGACGCGCGCGACGCAGCACCTGCTGGCCACCAAGGGCGCGCCGGAGGCGGTGATCGACCTGTGCCATCTGCGCGCCGCCGACGCCGCGAGCGATCCTGCGCCAGGTCGAGGCCATGGCCGAGCGCGGCCTGCGCGTGCTCGGCGTGGCCCGCGGCGAATGGCAGGGCGCGGCATGGCCGCGCAGCCAGCACGACTTCGATTTCCGCTTCCTCGGCCTGGTCGGTTTCGTCGACCCGCCGCGCCCGGAAGTGCCGGCGGCGATCGCCGAATGCCGCAGCGCCGGCATCCGCATCATCATGATGACCGGCGACCACCCCGCCACCGCGCGCGCGATCGCCCGCGAGGTGGGGCTGAGCGAGCGCGCCGAGGTCATCACCGGTGCGGAAATGGCCGCGCTGGACGACGCCGCGTTGCGCGAACGCCTGCGTCACGTCGACCTGTGCGCGCGGCTCAAGCCCGAGCAGAAGTTGCGCCTGGTGCAACTGCTGCGCGCAAGACGGCGAGGTGGTGGCGATGACCGGCGACGGCGTCAACGATGCGCCCGCGCTGAAGGCCGCCGACGTCGGCATCGCGATGGGCGAGCGCGGCACCGACGTGGCGCGCGAGGCGGCGGCACTGGTGTTGCTGGACGACAGCTTCGCCAGCATCGTCAGCGCGATCCGCCAGGGCCGGCGCATCTACGACAACATCACCAAGGCCACCCGCTTCGTGTTTGCGGTGCACATGCCGATCATCGCGCTGGCGCTGGTGCCGGCCCTGCTGCACTGGCCGGTGCTGCTGATGCCGGTGCACATCGTGCTGCTGGAACTGCTGATCGACCCGGCCTGCTCGATCGTGTTCGAGGCGGAGCCCGCCAGCCAACGACATCATGCAGCGACCACCGCGCGCGCCGTCGGATTCGCCGTTCGCCGCCGCCAACCTGCGCTACGCGGTGATCCAGGGGCTCGGCTTCGCCGGCATCCTGCTGCTCGGTTACGGCCTGCTGCCCGGCCAGGGCCTGGACGCCGTGCATAGCCGCAGCGCAGTGTTCATCGCGCTGGTGATCGGACTGTTCCTGCTGACCCTGGCCAACCGCGACCTGTCCCGCCCCGCACTGGCCCGCCTCCCGGCGAAAAACCCCTGGCTGCCGCGGATGTTCGGAGGCGTGGCGCTGATGCTCGCGATCGTCATCGGCGTGCCGTTCTTCCGCGGGGTGATGGGGCTGGCGACACCGAACGCAGCCATGCTGCTCGCCAGCAGCGGGATGCTGGCCGCCAGCATCGCCTGGCTGGAACTGCTGCGTCGCGCGACGCGTACCAGCGCACCCGTGGCGCGTTGACCGCAACACTGCAGCAACCAATGCCTCCAACGTTGTCCACCTGCCGTGGCCACGCGGGTGGTGTCGATGCAATGGCCTCGATGGCATCGCCAGCATGCGATGTCGCGAGCCTCAATCGGCCATCGATACGCGCGTACAGTATGTCGGCGGCTTGCACGATCGCCAGCCCGACGTCCCGCCGGCTCACCGGTAGCCACCATGAACAAGACGCCTGCCGACACTGCCACAGCCCCACCCGACCGCAAGAACACCGAGGATGGCGGGATCGAAAAGCCGCCGTGGGCCAATCTGAGCGCGGGCCTGGTCACCGGCGCGGCCGACGACGACCCCAGCGGGATCGCCACCTACTCGCAGGTGGGCGCCGCGTTCGGCTACGGCATGCTGTGGTGCATCGTGCTGAGCATGCCGCTGATGATCGCGATCCAGGCAGTCAGCGCCGGCATCGGCCGCGTCACCGGCCACGGCTTGCTGGACGGCATGCGCAAGCACTACCCGCACCCGCTGGTCTACGCGCTGGCAGCCTCCCTCGTGGTCGCCAACGTGATCAACCTGGCGGCCGACATCGGTGCCATGGGTGCCGCGCTGAAACTGCTGATCGGCGGGCCGGCGCTGGTCTACGCCGCGGCTTTCGCGCTGCTGTCATTGGTGCTGCAGATGTTCATCCCGTTCACCCGCTACGCCCCGATCCTGAAGCTGCTCACCCTCAGCCTGTTTGCCTACGTGGCCACCGTGCTGGTGATCGGCGTGCCATGGCTGGCCGTGCTGAGGAGCGTGGTGCTGCCGCCCATCACGTGGAATGCGCAGTACGCCGTAGGCCTGGTCGCCCTGCTCGGCACCACCATCAGCCCCTACCTGTTCTGCTGGCAGGCAGCGCAGGAGGTCGAGGAAATGGAGTCGAGCAAGCGCCGCAAGCCGTTGCGCCGGGCGCCGAAGCAGGCACCCAGCGCCTTGCGCCGCATCGGCATCGACACCACGGTCGGCATGATCTTCTCGAACCTGATCTCCTTCTTCATCATCCTTACCGCCGCCGTCGTGCTGCACGCGCACGGCAAGGTCGACATCCAGACCTCGGCCGAAGCCGCCGCGGCATTGCGGCCGCTGGCCGGCGACCTGGCGTTCGCGCTGTTTGCCGCCGGCATCATCGGTACCGGCCTGCTGGCCGTGCCGGTGCTGGCCGGCGCCACCGCCTATGCCGCCGCCGGCGCCTTTGGCCAACGCAGCGGGCTGGAGTACAAGCCGCAGAACGCCAGGTTTTTCTACGGCGTGCTGGTCGTCGCCAGCCTCGCCGGCATCGCACTGAACCTGAGCCCGCTCGACCCGATAAGGGCCTTGTACTGGAGCGCGGTGATCAACGGCGTGACTGCCGTGCCGCTGATGATCGTGATGATGCTGATGGGCTCGCGGCGCAAGGTGATGGGCAGATTCACCATGCCGTGGCCGCTGAAGATCTTTGGCTGGCTGGCCACCGCCGCGATGGCGACGGCGGCCGTGGTGATGTTCGCCACTTGGGGGAAATGAAGGCGCCCGCCGACGGTATCCCGAATGTTCTGGGGAGGGCCAAACCGTTCAACCTCGAATCGACCCGCACGGACCAAGCAGTACACTGATCACGACTCGCAAACCCACCAGCACCGCAGCGGGAGCAAATGTCATGTTGACCCTGATCGAAGGACTTCCGGACCATGTGATCGGCATCCGCATCACCGACAAGCTGCGGGCGGAGGACTACGAGAAGCAGCTCATCCCGTTGGTCAACGAGAGGCTGGAAAAGCACCGCAAACTCGACTTCCTGTGTTGCATTGACGGCGAATGGAAAGGCATGGAGGCCGGCGCCGTGTGGCAGGACCTGCGGCTCGGCCTGGGCCGGATCGGGCACTGGGCGCGCCTGGCGATCGTCAGCGACATCCAGTGGATGGAGCATGCCGTCAAGTTGTTCAGCTTGTTTTCGCCCGGTGAACTGCGCCACTTTGACAGCGCCGACTACACCAAGGCCAGGGAGTGGGTCTGCGAAAGCGGGCGCGCCCGGATCGGTATCGTGCTCGATGCGGACACCGGCATCCTCGTGCTGGAACCCGCCACCGACAAGGCGCTGAGCGAAGACGATTTCGAAGCGGTCGGCAAGACGATCGGCAACTATCTCGAAGGTCACGACCGGCTGTGCGGCATCATGATCCACAGCCGGCGATTTCCCGGCTGGCAGGGTATCGGTGCCTTGTTCGCCCACCTGAAATTCGTCAGCAGCGTGCACGACAAGATCGACAAGCTGGCCGTGGTCACCAGCAGCCCGCTGGGATCGTTTGCCGATCATGTGCTCGATCCGCTGATGCTGGCCAAAGTCCGCAAGTTCGATTACGACCAGCGCGACCAGGCCATGGCATGGCTGAAAGACCGATAGCTCAGACTGCACACTTTGTGCCGGCAGCCGCCGGCGGTCGGACAGCAAGAAAGCCGGCCGCATCCTGGCGCACGCCATGCACGCGCACTTCGACCCCCCGCTAGGGGAACTGCAGGATCGGCGCGACCCGCTCGATGCTTTTGATCATGCAGGCAGCGAGGGCCGCCAGCAGCAGCGTGGCGGGATGGAACGCATCCATGCGGCCGGCCAGGTCGGTGTCCGGCGCCAGGTCGGCATCCGTGCAGCGGGCGACACTGCCATGGGCTTCGGTTCTGTTGGCCGTGACCTGGAAGGCCAGCCTGCGCGCGAGTTCGGTCTCGGATGCTCTTCGACATGCGGAGTGTGGGCTGTGCTCAGACATAACCAGGGACGTGCGGCGCGCCACCGGCGACGCGCGGCAGGCTCAGGCTGACCCGCGCACCGCCCAGCGGGGAACGGCCAAAGACGAGGCTGCCATGATGAAGCCTGGCGATGGCCTGGGTGATCGACAGCCCCAACCCGCTGCCTTCGCCCACGCTGCCTTCAGGACGATGGAAGCGTTCACCCAGCCGTGCGGTGTCGACCGCGGCAAAGCCGGCGCCACTGTCATTCACATCCAGCGTGACCCGCTCAGCGTGGCCACCGACGCGCACGTTCACATGGCCATGCTCGGGGGTGTGGCGCATGGCATTGTCGAGCAGATTCTGCAATGCGATATCAAGCAGGCCACGGCTGCCCAGAACGAAGTCGTTGCCGTCGTGATCCAGTGACAGTTCAATGCAGCGCGCCGCCGCGCGTTCGCTGGCTTCACGCAGCGCGGCTTCGGCCACGGTCAGCAGGCGAAACGGGCCGGCGTCGTCCAGCTCGGTCAGTTTTTCGACTCGCGCCAACAGCAGTAATTGGGCCACCAGCCGCTGCATGCGGTCGAGTGCTGCGTGCGCGCGCTGCAGGTGCAGGGCGCGCGCGACGGCCTCTTCGCCGCGCGCGGCGAGATCCAGCTCCAGGCGCAGGGCGGCCAGCGGATGACGCAGTTCGTGAGCCGCATCGGCAGTGAAGCGGCGTTCGTGCTCCAGGCTGAGCCTGAGGCGATCAACCAGCTGGTCGATCGCCTCGGTGAATGGCGGCCAGCTCGAGCGGCACGCGCGCGTCGGTGAGCGTGGCGGCACCCGGGCTTGCCGGGGCCGACAGGTTGCGCGTCGAGCTGGCGCAACGGCTTCAGTCCGCTGCGCAGGCCGGCAAACACGGTCGGCGGCACCAGCACCAGCAAGGCCAGCAGCGACAGCAGTGCTGGCGCCAGCAGCTTGCGCATCAGTTCGTCGCGTTCGTCCAGCGGCGCGGCAACCTGGATCCAGTACTGCTGATGCGCATCCCGGCGCTGGAACACCCGCCAGCGGCGCTGGCGACGCACGACGGTGTGGAAGTGTGTCTGGCCCGGATCAAACGCCAACGCTGGCAACTCGGGGCTGCGGATCACCCACTCGCCCTCGGCATCGCGCAGGTTGATGGCCGGTCGTTGCGCACTGGGGTCCGACTCCATGATCCGGTCTGATCCGGCAGCCGCGGCCCGCTGCCCTGCGCCGGCGTCGCAGGCATCACCGCGAACACGCTGGCGGCGGTGCGCACCAGCATCTGGTCGAAGATCTCATCGACCTCGTGCACGCTGCGCCAGGCCATCCAGCCGGCGGCAACGCACCACACCAGCACGATGCCGGCCACCAGCCGCAGCACCAGCCGCCGGTTGAGCGAAGGGCGGATCATGCGGCCGGACGGGCGAGCCGGATGGATGGCATACCCGATGCCGCGCAGGGTGCGGATCCAGCCCGGCCCCAGTTTGTGGCGCAGGTGGTGGATGTGCACTTCCACCGCGTTGCTGGCCACCTCCTGGTCCCAGCCGTACAGGGCTTCCTCCAGCTGGTCGCGCGAATAGGCGCGGCCGGGATGGCGCACCAGGGTTTCGAGCAGTTGGTATTCGCGCGCGGTCAGTTCCAGCGCCACGCCATCAAGCGTGGCGCACGCGCGGCCGGAGTGACTTCAAGCGCACCCAGGCGGATGGCCGGTTCGACCTGACCGTCGGCCCGGCGCAACAAGCGCGCGCAAGCGGGCGGCCAGTTCGTCCAGGTGCACCGGCTTGACGACGTAATCGTCGGCGCCCGCATCCAGCCCGGCGATCCGATCGGCCAGCTCGTCGCGCGCGGTCAGCAGCAGCACCGGCGTGGCGTCGCGGCGCTTGCGCATGCCGGCGATGATCGCCGGCCCGCTGCTGCGCGGCAGGTTCCAGTCCAGCACCGCGGCGGCGTACGTCGTGTCGGCCAGCGCGGCGGCGGCCTGGTTGCCGTCGGTGATCCAGTCCACCGCATAGCCGAGCAGGCGCAGGCCGTCGGCCAGCGCCTGCCCCAGTGCCCGGTCGTCTTCGGCTAGCAGGATGCGCATGACCTCATTCTTGTCGAGTAACCGGCACGGCTCACTTGACTTGCACGCAATGTCGAGCGCGCTTTTTCGCCGCCTGCGGCATCCTGCCCCAGCGCACGCTTGCGGCCGTGGATCATCGCGGCGATCAGGTTCTCGCCGTAATGCACGCTCTCGCCCACGGCGGCCAGCACGTGCAGCACGACCAGTCCCAGCACGCCGTAGGCCAGCACTTCGTGCAGATCCTCCAGCCATCCATCGCCGAAGAACCGGTCGGTGGTCTGCAGCCAGCCGGTGAAGCCGATCAGCAACACGCCGGTGAGCAGCGCCAGGATCATCACCGCCGCGCCCGGGTTGTGGCCCAGCTGCCGCCGCGAGCGCCCGGCCAGGCGCTCGCGCAGGTAGGCGCGTACGCGGCGCGGGCCGGGCACCCAGTCGCTGAAACGGGCGTGGCGCGTGCCGATCCAGCCCCAGACGAAACGCGACCGCAAGCAGGGCCAGGATGGCGTAGCCGAAACCGCGGTGAACCAGCTCGCCCTCCTCGGTGAAAAAGTTGGCGAGGAACAAGCCCGCCAGCGACCAGTGAAACACGCGGACCAGCGGGTCCCAGACCTTGACCGTGGTGTTCATGGGCTTGTCCTCGCTCAGGTCGAAGTGCGTGATCAGCCGCCCTTCTTCTTGACGATGCGGCCATCGGTAGGGTCGAAGTAGATCTCCACGTTCTTGCCGGCCTTGTCCTTGCCATAGATTTCGTAGCAGTTGCCGGTGACCTGGAACACCTTGATGGTGTAGCCCTGGTCGAGGACCTTCTGCTTCATCGCCGCTTCGGTCAGCCATTGCGCGCGCGGCGCCGTGGTGCATTGCGGGGCGGCGAAGGCAGACGCCGACAGCGCGGCGGCGGCAAGAAACAACGGTGCGATGAGTGTGCGTTTCATGATGCGTCTCCGGTCTCGGCATGATTGCCTTGGGTGCCATTGCAACCGCGGCGGCTTATGCGAGTCTTAAGGACGCGTGCACGTATCTGGCCTGCGTCAATCCGCCACGCGGTCAGCCGACCACGGTCACGCGCTGGCCTGTAGCCATGCGCGGATTGACCGTGCGCAGTTCACGACGCTTTCGCCGTGGCACAGTGCACCACGCGATGGCCCCTCAACCCTGCCGATACGGGAAACGCATGATCATCTACAGCTGCCACGGCGCCGCCAAACAAGTCACCGGTTCCTGCCACCTGATCACCTGCAACGATCGCCGCGTGCTGATCGACTGCGGCATGTTCCAGGGCAGCGAGGAGGTCGAGGGGCCAACGCCGAACCGCTTCGGCTTCGACCCCGCCGGCATCGACGTGTTGCTGCTGACCCATGCCCACCTGGATCATTGCGGACGGATTCCGCTGCTGGTGCGCCAGGGTTTTCGCGGCCGCATCATCACCACCGCCGCCACCCGCGAGCTGGCGCGGGTCGTGATGCTCGATTCGGCCGGCATCCAGGAAGAGGACGCCCGCCGCGCGCAGCGCAACAATCGCCGCGGCGAGGTAGCTCGCGCCGCCGCTGTACACGCTGGACGACGCGCTGCACGCGCTGGATTTCTTCGCGCCCGATGTGGGCTACGACGAAACCGTCCACGTCACCGACGGCATCACGCGCACGTTTTCTCGATGCCGGCCATATCCTCGGCTTCGGCCTCGATCCTGCTCAGCTCGACGACGGCACGCGCAGCGCAGCATGCTGTTCTCCGGCGACCTGGGCAATCCGGGCCGACCGATCGCTGCGCGACCCGACGCCCGCGCCGCCGCCGACTACGTGGTGATGGAAAGCACCTACGGCGACCGCCCGCACCGCTCGGTACCGGATTCCGTCGACGAGATGTACCAGGCGATCAGCGAAACGGTGAACCGCCGCGGCAACGTGGTGATCCCCACTTTCGCACTGGAGCGCACGCAGGAAATCCTCTACTACCTGCACCGCGGCATCGCGAGCGGCGCGATCCCGCCGCATGTGCGGATCTTCCTGGATTCGCCGATGGCGATCTCCGCCACCGAGATCTTCCGCCGCCACCCGGAATGCTTCGACGAGCGTTTCCTGCGACGAACTTGCAGCACGGCGATCCGTTCGCGATGCCCGGCCTGCACTTCACCCGCGAAACGGCCGAGTCGATGGCGATCAACAACATCGACGGCGGCGCGATCATCCTGGCCGGCTCGGGCATGTGCAACGGCGGCCGCGTGCGCCATCACCTGAAGCACAACCTGTGGCGCGAACGCAGCAGCGTGGTGTTCGTCGGCTATGCCGCCGAAGGCACGCTGGCGCGACGCATCGTCGATGGCGCCGCCAGCGTGCGCATCTTCAACGAGGACATCCCGGTGCGTGCGCAGGTATGGACGATCAACGGCTTCTCCGCACACGCCGACCAGCCCTCGCTGCTGGCGTGGCTGGGCGATGCACCGCGGCGCAAGGTGTTCCTGGTGCACGGCGAGTACGAACGCGGCATGCATGCGCTGAAGGAAGTACTGGAACAACGCGGTGCCATCTGCCAACTGCCCGGCCTGCACGAGCCGATCAAGATCGACTGAAGGGATATCGGCAACCTCGAACTGGCAGCGCCGACCGGATCGCGCGGAAAGGCACTTGGCCGATCCAGCCGGAAAGACGGTTTCGCTTGACTTGGATCAGGCCACCGCTGCTCCCATGCGCCTACATTCAATACCGCCTCACACGCGAATCCTTTGGGGAAGGGATTCGGTGGCTCTCGACACTTCCCGTAGTGCTCGAACCAACCTCGAGGTAAATCGCATGTCGCAGCGAATCACGGACCTGACGCTTTCGGTGCTGGCCAGCGTGGCCGCGTTCGCCGTTGTCCTGGCCGTTCTGGCGAGACTTCGAATACTGGCCCGAATCGCACGTGGCGTGGTGGATCTATTTCGTGCTCCGGTTTCGTGCTGGCCGTCTACGTGTTCTACGTTTTCATCGAGCAGCCTGCACATCCTGTTTCTGCACGGCAAGGAGGAAGTCGCCACGCCGGCGCCGGCCAATCCGGCAGCGGGCCGTCCGATAGGGCAGAACGCTCATGAGTTGCGGAGTGGGGGACAGCAGTTGCGAGACGCCGCGCCGGCGCGGCGCCTTTGTCATGTTGGCGGTGATGACGGCGATCTTCATCGCCCTGTCGATTTTTTCGTTCCTGAAATCACGCGGTCAAACGACTCCGTACGCGATCACCTACGGCAAATATCACCGCCGACCAGGGCAAGCGGGTGTTTCAGGCTTACAACTGCATGGGTTGCCACACGATGGTCGGCAACGGTGCTTATCTGGGGCCGGATCTGACCGAGGAATACGAGCACGCGGGACCGGCCTGGCTGGCCGCCTTCCTGCCTTCGGCGGGTGGTTGGCCGACGACCGCGGCGGTGCGCGCGCAGCTACTCGATCCGCGACCAGCATGGCCGACGCCGGCATCGACTCGATCGAGGCCTACCTGCAAGAAATTCCCGGCGCGGCGATACGCATCGAGCGGCGCGGCGGCAATACCACGCTGATGCCGAACCTGCCCTTCAGCAAGGATGAGGTCGGCCAGTTGATCGCCTATCTGAAATACACCTCGGCGATGAACACCGAAGGCTGGCCGCCGAAGGTCGGAGGTGCAGGGACTGGACCGTCGCTCTGCAGCTTGCGCATGGCGCCGGCCGTGATCGCGCCAGGCGAGCGCCGCGACGGCGGCGCCATCGCCGTCACAGCCACGCCAGCGCGATCCGGCGACGCTGGGCGCGCAACTGGCGAAGGACAACGGCTGCATCGCCTGCCATGCCAGCCAATGACAAGCGGCTGGTCGGCCCGGGCTGGGGCGGCCTGTACGGCTCGAAGGTCAGTCTTGCCGACGGCAGCACGGTCCGCGCCGACGATGCCTATCTGGCGCGATCGATCCTCGAGCCCGACGCAAGGATCGTGGAGGGCTATCCGGCCGGCGTGATGCCTGCCTACGACACGTTGCTGAAGGAAGACGAAGTCAACGCCATCGTCGCCTACTCCACAGCCCTGGAGAAGCAGTGATGCAGATCGAATACGAGACCCAGCGCCTGAGCCTGCGCTTCTTCATGCTGATGCTGGTGCTGTTCATCTTCCAGGTCGTCTACGGCATGATCCTGGCCGCCCAGCAGGTCGACCCGACCTTGCTTGTCGGGTATACTGAACTTCAACGTGGCCCGCGCCGAGCATCTCAACCTGGGCATCATGTGGATCGTGTGCGGCTTCATCGGCACGATCCTGTTTGTCGGCCCGTTGCTGTCCAAGCGCGAACATGGTCGCGCCCGTGGCTGATCAAGTTCCTGTTCTATGCGGTGATCTGATCGTGGTGTGGAACTTCTTCACCCAGTTCCTGGCCGAGCGCGGCATCGCCGGCTGGTGGCTGGGACAGCCCTGGCTGCAGCAGGGGCTGGAGTACCTGGAGGCCGGCCGGATCGCCGGCATGCTGATCCTCGTCGGCTTTGCCATTGTGCGCTACGTGGTACTGCGCACGTTCCCGCCGGTGCGCCAGTGGAACGAGATCCACTGGGGGCTCGGCCTCGGCGTCAGCGCGCTGATGCTGGTGTGGGTATTCGGCCTGTTCTACATCGAGCGGCTGGACTTGCAGGAATATTTCCGCTGGTTCGTCGTGCATTACTGGGTGGAGGGCGTGTGGGAGGTCATCCACATCAGCCTGGTCGGCTTGTTCCTGGTGCTGATGTTCAAGGCCGACATCAAGTCGGTGGGCTTCGCGGTGTTCTGGGGCATCACGCTGGTGTGGCTGTCCGGCCTGATCGGCAACGCGCACCACTATTTCTGGATCGGCACGCCGGAGTTCTGGCAGTTCTGGGGTTCGCTGTTCAGCGCGCTGGAACCGCTGCCGCTGGTGTTCTGCTTCTGGCACATCTACCTGGACGCGCACACCAACAAGCGTCCGCTGGAAAATGCGCCGGCGTTTTACTTCATCCTCGGTTCGGTGGTACTGGAGCAGGTCGGCGCCGGCATCCTCGGTTTCGCCATGACCTTCGCGCTCACCAACGTGTGGTCGCACGGCACCTGGGTCACGGCCGGCCATGCGCATCTGGCGCTGTTCGGCACGTTCGGCATGCTCGGCATCGCGGCCGCCTATTACGCAATACCGATCATGCGCAAGGTGCCGCGAACTATGACCAGCGGCTGGGCAAGCTCGGCTTCTGGCTGGTGTTCACCGGCATACTGGGCATGGGCTTTGCGTTTGCCATCGGCGGCACGGTGCAGGTCTACGTCTACCGCATCCTGGGACTGGACTGGTTCGGCGGCGACGTCTCTCCGGCGATGGACGTCTACAAGCTGATGCTGCCGTTGTTTGGCCTGGTTTTCGCGACGGGTGCCGGCATCCTGGTCGTACGACTTGTTCACGCCTCGGCCGCCGCGTGCAGGCCGTGGCTGACGCCGATTCATCCCGCAACGGACGGTTCGCGCTGCCACGGGCTGGCACCGACCGCTCACCGGTTTCGAAGCAGGCATCTGGCTGCTGGGCATGTGGGTATTCGGCACCATCATCACGCTCGGCCTGCTCAGCTTCAACCTGCCGAGCGTGCGCGTGGAGGGCAACCCGACCCTGCCCTATCTGCTGGCTGGCGTGGGTTATCCGGGACTGTTGCTGGTGACGCTGGGCTTCGTCTGGCGCTTCCTCGCCTCGATGGAAGCGCGTGGAAGCGCGAGCGATGCCACGTCGCTATTGCGGATCCTGCCAGCGCAAGCCTGAACCCCATGCGTCTCGAACATGACGGGTGATGACAACGGGGGCCGGCAGTTAGTCAGGGGGCTCGGCCCTGCGTTCACTTGACAGTTTGCCAACCCCTTCTGGTTATGGAGACCTGGCGCAACTCCAACATGGCGCGGCAACCGCGAAAGACGCCGCCCATCCGTACTGTAATCGAACAAGCACCCGCGGGCGTTTCCGGCCTTGGTAAGTCGACCCGAATCAGCTTGGGCGCCCTTTGCAATCCGCTCGTGACCCCCTTCACCATGCTTCCAACATCCGCATGGCAGGCGCGTGCCATCAGGTGAAACGATGTTCGGCTGCGCCAATATTTGCAAACATGACGTTCGGTCTGTGAGCCCGTCACGGGAGGTGTGCAGCAGGATATCTCCCGTCGTTCCCGCATGCATGCCAAGATGGAGCATGAAAGGTGCTCACCACGTTGAAAACATGATAACCAACGTCGATCTTGACGAACTCAGGCGCACTTGTGGTTATAGCGCCATCCATGATTTCCGTCTGCCGGCGGGCCTCAGCGTCGGGAATCTTCAAACGCTGAACGCGACCGCGCGCGAAATGCTTCCGCTCGATCGCGGGGAAACGTTGTTTCGCCAGGGCGAGTCGTTCGGCGCACTTTACGTCGTGCGTGCCGGCTCGCTGAAGACTTTCGTGGAAGGCTCCGAAGGCGATTTGCAAATCCTCGGCTTCCACCTGCCCGGGGACATCATGGGCATCGGCGGCCTCACCAACGAGCACTATCCGTGCAGCGCGGAAGCGCTTGAACGATCCAGCATTTGCGAACTGCGATATGACCAGTTGCAGGAAGTGAGCGCCAGTGTGCCCGCATTGCACCATCAGTTGGTCCGCGTGATCAGCGGCGCACTGGTCACCGAGCAGCGCCACCTGGTGATGATGGGCAAGCAACAGGCCCAGCGGCGCCTGGCGTTCTTCATCCGTCGCATGGCCGATCGCTACGCGCGTTTGTCGCGGGATTCGTCGGCATTGACATTGTCGATGTCGCGCAGCGACATCGCCAACTTTCTGGGCTTGGCACTTGAGACCGTGAGCCGACTGTTCACCAGGATGGAGTCTGATGGCCTCCTCACAGTGAATCGCAAGTCTGTATGCATCTTGCGCCGCGATCTGCTCGATGAGCTGTGTGGTGGCGAGATCGACATCTGAGCCCGGCACAGGACAGCACCAGTCGCTCGCACTTTCCACGGAGGAGTCCTTTCGCGATCCGGTTTGACCGTGGTCAATACCGCGCGACGCCATGTGCCACAGCATTCCCTGGGTGCGGCAATCGCGGCTGAGCCGGGAGAGACCATGCTGGACATCATCGTCAATATCGGCCAGACCACAGTCAACCCGTCCTGGCCAGGCGACGCCCTGGACCTGGCCCGACGCCTCCAGGCCTTTGTGACCGGACTCCGGGTGGTCGCAGTCTATCCTTCGCTGATGGCGATTCCAGAGGCGATCAGTTTGCTGGCCACCGAGGAGGACGATGCGCTGGGTCGCCGGGACTGGTGGCTGGATCTTTGCCAAAACGCGGGCATCCGTGGCGAGTGGGAAGTGATACGCGGCATTTCCACCCAAGCACTGGCCAAGCGCTCAAGACTGGCAGACTTCATGATCGGTGAGCTCCCGGTCACCGACCCGGATGCGGCCATCGGTTTCGACGATGTCACGCGTGCGTTGTTTGCCCGTGCATCGCCCATGCTGCTCGTGCCCGATGCCGGCCATGCTGGACTGCATTGCGACCGCATCATCATTGCGTGGAACGGATCCGGCGAGGCCGCGCAAGCCGTGAAGGCGGCCCTCCCGCTGTTGGCACAAGCGTCGGCCGTGCAGGTGCTCGACGGTGAGCGCGGCGGCTTGCCTGGCATCAGCCCGCCACCGCTGCCGTTGCGCGCCTGGCTCGCACGCCATGGCATCGAGATCCAGTGGCAACCGTTTCCGGTCGAACACGATGAGGGACCGGCGCTGCTGGCGGCGGCGGAGGTGTTTCGCGCCGACCTGATGATCATGGGCGCGTGGGGCCGATCGCGGATCAGCGAACTGGCCATGGGCGGCGCGACGCGCTGGATGCTGAGACACGCGACGCTGCCGTTGTTCCTCGCACACTGAGGGCCAGCCCGGCGCTGCGGCAGTCGATGCAGGCCGACGTGCCCACGCAGCAACGACTCGTCGTCAGGAGGCGTGGTGGCCTGTCGCGGCGTTCGCGGTTGCAAGTCCCCCTGCGTGGTGCGCGGGATCGAAGGGCAGCGTCCCCCGATGTTCAGCGACGCAGGGGTCGATACGGCTGCGGTGCCGACTCGCCGGCATTGCGCATGGCCATCCGTTCGCTTTTCGAAGCGCGAATTGACCCCGATCAACATGTGGGTTGCCCGCAGGATGGATCTTGGAGCCGGGACTTCGACGCCACACACGAAGTACCGCGCGGCATAGCGAGCTTGTTCATCCCGGCAAGGAGGAAGCTGCCTTGTACTCGACCGTGATGGTTTATCTGGACCCCTTTGTCGACAACACCCGCTTGCTGCAAGTGGCAGGAGGCCTGGCCGAACGCTTCGATGCGAGCGTGCTTGGCGTTTCGGGCGGCCGGCTGCTTGGTGTCGCCTATGACATCGGCGGGCTCCCGGGTGGGGTGATCGATACGGGGCGGGAAGAGCTGGATGAGGCCCTGGAAGCCACCAGGGAAGCCGCCCTGGCCATCCTCCAGCGCTACGGACGCCACGTCGAATGGCGTTCCATAGTGAATTCCGGGCCCTTGCAAGCGGCAGCGGTGATCCGCGAAACGCGCGGCGCTGACCTGGTGATTGTCGCCGCGAATTACCGCGAATCGCTGGCGCAAGGCATGCCTCGTCTGGATACGGATGACCTGGTGATGCAGTCGGGACGGCCCGTGTTGATCGTTCCTCCCGCTGTCGCCAGGTTGCACGCACGCAACGTGCTCGTCGCCTGGAAGGACTCCCGTGAAGCACGCCGTGCGGTGTCTGACGCGCTGCCATTGCTGCAGACAGCCGACCGGGTGCTGGTGGTCCAGGTCGCCCGACAAAGCGAGATCGGGGAAGCGCGGGAGGCCGTGGCGGATGTCCTGCGTTGGCTCAAGCGACACGGGGCGACAGCGGAAGGCAAGGCTGTGTCCGAGCGCGGGCGCAATGCGCTCCAACTCGACAGTATCGCCAAGGCAGAAGACATCGATCTGATCGTGGCAGGCGCCTACGGCCACAGCCGCCTGCGCGAGTGGGTGCTGGGCGGGGTGACTCGCAATCTTCTGCTCTACGGCGACCGATGTGCCCTGGTGTCGCACTGACAGCTCCGACCGGCCAGCGCTGCGTGCGCTGTCTTCCGTCTTCTTCGGCAACCCGCGGGACAACACGCCGTCGTCAAGGCGGGAGTTGTTGCGCCTCGTCAACGAAGTCTGTGACTGTTCGTTCCCGATTGATGACGTTCGGCGACGATGCCCGCTTCCATCGTCGCTCCCGGGCCGAAACATCCTGACCATGAACGTCGGGAGCGGAGCAAGGACCATCAAAGGCAGAGGCGAGATGGGCAGACACCGTCCCGATCGATCGGTTCGCGATACGCCAGCCCATCGTGCAGCAGGGGAACCGACGAGTGCCAGTGCAATCGCCGAGTTTGCCGCTCGACCTGTCGATGAACTGTTGCGCTCGCTGGATTCCACCGACGCGGGCTTGGGCGCGGCCGCGGCGGCGGCCAGGCTCGACGCGCTCGGACCCAACCGCATTGATACCACCGCGCCGAAACGGCTGTGGTCGGCATTTCTCGCCCGCTTTCGCAACCCGCTGATCCTGGTCCTGCTCGGCGCGGCCGCCGTATCCGCTTTCACTGGCGACCTCCCGAGCTTCATCGTGATCGCCATCATCGTGGCGATGTCGGTCGTGCTCGATGTGGTGCAGGAGCACCGGGCGGAGAATGCCGCGGAACGCCTGCGCGCCCAGGTCTCGCTGTCGACCGCGGTGCTTCGCGACGGTCGCGCGGAACAGATTCCCGTCGCGAACGTCGTTCCAGGCGATGTCATCCTCCTCGCCGCGGGCGACATGGTCCCGGCCGACTGCCGGTTGATCGAGGCGCGGGATCTTTACGTCGACGAAGCCCTGCTCACCGGAGAGCCGTATCCCGCCGAGAAGCAGGTGAGCCCGGCCGCCGTCATCGCGGAGCAGGACGCCTTTCCCGAAAATCTCGTCTTCACCGGAAGCTCCGTGGTCAGCGGCACCGCCAAGGCGCTGGCGCTGGCGACCGGTCGCAATACCCAGCTCGGCTCGATCGCCCAGTCGCTGCAGAAGACACCGCCGCCCACGGCGTTCGCGATCGGCATCCGTGATTTCGGCATGATGATCGTGCGACTCACGGTGTTGCTCGTGCTGTTCGCGCTGCTGGTCAATCTCCTGTTCCATCGACCGGTGCTCGAATCCTTCCTGTTCGCGCTGGCACTTGCCGTCGGACTGACGCCCGAGCTGCTGCCGATGGTGGTGTCCGTGACGCTCGCCCATGGCGCCCTGCGCATGGCGCGCAAGAACGTGATCGTGAAGCGGCTGACCGCGATCCACGATCTCGGCGGCATGGACGTGCTGTGCAGCGACAAGACCGGCACGCTCACCGAAGCCCGGATCAAGCTCGTGCGCGAAGTGGACCTGAAAGGAAGCAACAGCGCCTCGGTCCTGCGCATGGCGCAGCTCAATGCCGCGTTCGAAACCGGCCTGAAGAGCCCGCTGGATGACGCCATCCTCGATGCGGCCACGTTCGATCCTGCGGCCTGGCGCAAGGTTGACGAGGTGCCGTTCGATTTCCAGCGCCGTCGGGTCTCGATCCTGGTGGAGGGCAACGGCCAGCGCCTGCTGGTGGTAAAAGGCGCGCCGGAAGACGTGCTGCGCCTGGCAACGGCGTACGAGCGACCCGAGCTGGCTCCGGCACCCCTGGACGCAGTGGCACATGCCACCGCGGCCGCGACTTTCGATGCCCTCGGCGCCGAGGGCTACCGCGTACTGGGCGTCGCCTGGAAGCTGCTGGGCCGGGATTGCCAGCACGTCGGTGTCGACGATGAGGGCGGCCTGACCTTTGCCGGCTTCCTCGCGTTTCTCGATCCGCCCAAGGCAGGCGCCCAGGAAGCGCTCCGCGTGCTGGCCGCACTGGGTGTCGCGGTGAAAGTCGTCACCGGTGACAACGAACAGGTCACGCGGCATGTCTGCCACGAACTCGGCCTCAACGTCAGCGGTACCCTGACCGGACCGGTGCTCGACACCCTCAGCGACGATGCGCTGGCAGCGCGACTCGAGTCGACCACCCTGTTCTGCCGCATGGTGCCAGCGCAAAAGTCCCGCATCATCCGGGCGCTGCGACGCAAGGGTCACATCGTCGGCTACCTCGGCGACGGCATCAATGATGCGCCCTCCCTGCACGCCGCCGATATCGGCTTCTCGGTGGATACCGCCGTCGATGTGGCCAAGGAGGCCGCCTGCATGATCCTGCTGCGAAAGGATCTGGGCGTGCTGGCGGAAGGCGTCCGCGAGGGTCGCCGCACCTTCGCCAATATCCTCAAATACATCATGATGGGCACGAGTTCGAATTTCGGGAACATGTTCTCGATGGCCGGCGGGGTACTGCTGTTGCCGTACCTGCCGATGCTGCCGATCCAGATCCTGCTCAACAACCTGCTGTACGACCTGTCGGAGACGGCCATCCCGCTGGATCGCGTCGACGACGCGATGATGGCCCGGCCGCGTCGATGGGATCTCGCCGTCGTGCGCAAGTTCATGTTCGTGCTCGGACCCATCAGCTCCGTTTTCGACTTCATCGTGTTCGGACTCCTGCTGTGGGTGTTCCATGCCGACGAGGCGCTGTTCCACACCAGCTGGTTCGTCGAGTCGCTCGCTACCCAGGTACTGGTGATTTTCATCATCCGGAGCAGGCACCCTTTGCGCGATCGTCCGCACCCGCTGCTGGTGGCGAGCTCCCTGTCTGCCTTCGTGGTGGCGGTGGGCATACCGTATTCCCCGGTCGCACCCTGGCTCGGCTTCGTTCCGCTGCCGGGATCGCTGCTTGCGGCGCTCGCGCTGGTTGTGGTGGTCTACCTGGGCGCGGTCTACCTGGTGAACCACTGGTTCTTCACGCGGTATCAAATGGGATGATGACGCAAGCACGGGCAGGTTCGCTGCTTGCGGCGAGGTGCCACATCGGACGGTTACTGGCGGCCATCCCGGGCGCGGGAGCATGCCCCCGCGGCGCGCAGCTGAATCCGGGGAACCTTGAAAAACCCTCAATGACGAGCAAAAAGCGGTTATTCGAGGTGCTTTCCAGTGAAGTGCGGCTCGCGCTTTGGCCATCGCTCCCGGTGTCATCGGCCAGCGCTGACCATGGATCTTGTTGATGCCGGTCAAGTGGCCAACATGGACACTTTCCTAGAATGGCCATGCCGGCACGGACAGCCATGGGACGGTTCATGTGCTGGAGCTGCACCTCGTACCGACTTTCAGTGGCCACGACACCGGCGTCGTCCGTGGGCCGCGCCTGGCAATGACGTTCACGAATGGTGAAAGAGTTCCCGCATGAATGCACCTTCCACCGACCCGCCCGACTGCATCGAGAATCGCACCTTCGACGAAATCGAGGTGGGTGACCAGGCCAGTCTGGTACGCACGTTGAGCCGCGGCGACATCGAGTTGTTCGCCGCGATGTCCGGCGACGTCAACCCGGCACACATGGATCCTGCCTATGCGAGCACCGACATGTTCCATCGGGTGGTGGCGCACGGCATGTGGGGCGGCGCCCTGATTTCCACGGTGCTGGGCACCGAATTGCCCGGGCCGGGCACGATCTATCTGGCGCAGGACCTGCACTTCCAGGCGCCGATCGGCGTGGGCGATACGGTAACCATCACGGTGACCGCCAGGAAAAAGATTGCCGCCCTGCAACAGATCATCTTCGATTGTCGTGGCCGCAACCAGCAGGGCGAGGACGTGATCCTCGGCACGGCCGCGGTGAAAGCGCCACTGGAGAAAATCCACCGCCCACGGATCGAACTGCCGGAAGTACGCCTCGGCAATCATGATCGCTTTCACGAGTTGATGGCGCGGGCGACGCACGGCGCGGCGATTCCGACGGCCGTGGTGCATCCCTGTGACGACGTCTCGCTGGGCGGCGCGCTCGAGGCCGCCCGGGCCGGGTTGATCATTCCGATCCTGGTCGGCCCCAGTGCCAGGATTCACGCGGCAGCCAGCCAGGCTGGCCTGGACATCAGCAGCTTGCGTCTGGTCGATACGCCGCACAGCCATGCCGCGGCCGCCGCCGCCGTGGCCCTGGTGCGCAACCGTGACGCGCGACTACTGATGAAGGGCGCGCTGCACACCGACGAGTTGATGCACGCGGTGCTCGCCGTCGACTCGGGCCTGCGCACCGAGCGCCGGCTCAGCCATGTCTATCTGTTCGACGTACCAGGCTACGCGCGACCGCTGCTGGTGACCGATGCCGCCATCAACATCGCGCCGTCGCTGGCCGACAAGCGCGACATCATCCAGAACGCCATCGACCTGGCGCAAATCATGGGTATCGACACGCCCCGCGTGGCCGTGCTGTCGGCGGTGGAGACGGTCAATCCGGCCATTCCTTCGACGGTCGATGCTGCCGCGCTGTGCAAGATGGCCGAGCGCGGCCAGATCCGTGGCGGTCTGGTCGATGGTCCGCTGGCTTTTGACAACGCGATCAGCCCCGAGGCCGCGCGGGAGAAGGGCATCGTCTCGCCGGTGGCCGGACTCGCCGACATCCTGGTCGTGCCGGACCTGGAATCGGGCAACATGCTGGCCAAGCAGCTCACGTTCCTCGGTGGTGCCGATGCGGCCGGCGTGGTGATGGGTGCACGCGTACCGATCATCCTGACCAGTCGCGCCGACTCGCCACGCACCCGGGTTGCCTCGTGCGCGGTGGCGGTACTGGTGTCACGCGCCCGCGCGGCAGCGCCGCCCCCGGTGGAGACCTGAGCATGTCGCGGGCCATCCTGTCGCTCAATGCCGGTTCGTCCAGCATCAAGTTCGCGATCCATGAGGTGGCCGACCTCGGCTCCGGCCGGCGGCTGGCGCATGGACAGATCGAAGGCATTGGCAGCGCGCCGCATTTCGTGGCGCGGGACGCGGACGGCGTACTGTTGACCGAGTACCACTGGCCCTCCGGCGGCACGCTCACGCATGAGGCCTTGCTGGCGCCGCTGCTCGGCTGGATCACCAGCCGCCAGCCTGGCACTGAATCACTGGTTGCGGTGGGCCATCGCATCGTGCACGGCGGCGCAACGTATGCCCGGCCGCTGCTCCTGACCGACGCGATCGTCGCCGACCTGGCCCGGTTCATCCCGCTCGCCCCGCTGCACCAGCCGCACAATCTGACGGCCGTGCGGGCGATGCGCAAGGCATGGCCCGACGTGCCGCAAGTGGGCTGTTTCGACACCGCCTTCCACCACAGCATGGATCGGACGGTGACCCGGCTGGCGCTGCCTCGCAAATACGCGGCGGAAGGGATGCGCCGCTACGGCTTCCACGGGCTGTCCTATGAGTACCTCGCCGGACGGCTGCGCGAACTGGCGCCGACGCTGGCCAGCGGTCGGGTGATCGCCGCACACCTGGGCAACGGCGCCAGCCTGTGCGCCATGCACAATGGCCGCAGCGTCGATACCACCATGGGCTTCACCGCACTGGACGGACTGGTGATGGGCACCCGCTGCGGCAGCATCGACCCGGGCGCCCTGCTCTACCTGCAACAGCAGCACGCGATGTCGGCGTCCGAGTTGGAGCATCTGCTTTATCACGACAGCGGTCTGCTCGGCGTGTCCGGCATCAGCCAGGACATGCGCACCCTGCTGGCCAGCGATCAACTGCATGCGCGCGAAGCCGTCGAGCTGTTCGTTTTCCGCATCGCGCGCGAAGCCGGCGCCCTCGCCAGCAGCCTCGGCGGCCTGGACGGGCTGGTTTTTTCCGCCGGCATCGGCGAACACGCGCCCGCCATTCGCGCCGCTGTCTGCGCGCGACTGGCGTGGCTCGGCATTCGCTTCGACGCCGCCGCCAATGCCGCCGACGCCGGGGTGATCAGCACGCCCGACAGTCGCGTGCAGGTACGCGTCATCGGCACCGACGAGGAGCTCATCATCGCCCGCCAGACCCGTGCCGTGGCGCTGCCTTCGCCACCTTGCGCGGAAGCGGCCGCAACGCCATGAGTCATGCCGCCATTCGCATCACGGGCCTCCCGGCGCCGCCTCGACGGATGCCGGCCCCAGGAAAACTTTCCCTCCACGGGAGTCATTGCCGATGAAATCTCCAACCCTCACCCCTGACCTGCTGCGACGGATGGACGCCTACTGGCGCGCCGCCAACTACCTTGCCGTCGGCCAGCTTTACCTGTGCAGCAACCCGCTGCTGAGACAAGCCGCTGACCCTGTCCGACGTGAAACGCATGCTGCTAGGGCACTGGGGCACCACGCCTGGGCAGAATTTCATTTACGTGCACCTGAACCGGATCATCAAGAAGCACGACCTCGACATGATCTATGTCTCCGGGCCCGGCCACGGCGGGCCGGCCGTAGTCGGCAACACTTACCTGGAAGGCAGCTACAGCGAGATCTATCCCGAGATCAGCCAGGACGAGTCCGGGCTGCAGAAGCTGTTCCTGCAGTTCTCGTATCCCGGCGGCATTCCGAGCCACGCCTCGCCGGAGTGCCCCGGTTCGATTCATGAGGGAGGCGAACTTGGCTACTCGCTGAGCCACTCGTTCGGCGCCGTGTTCGACAATCCCGACCTCATCGTCGCCTGCGTGGTCGGCGACGGCGAGGCCGAGACCGGGCCGTTGGCCACCGCCTGGCATTCCAACAAGTTTCTCGACCCTGCCACCGACGGTGCGGTTCTGCCGATCCTGCACCTCAATGGCTACAAGATCGCGAACCCGACCGTGCTCGCGCGCATCAGCCATGAGGAACTGGAACAGTTGCTGCGCGGCTATGGCTGGTCGCCGATCTTCGTCGAGGGCAACGACCCCGCGCCGATGCACGAGGCGATGGCCAGTGCCCTGGACCAAGCGGTGGAAGCAATCAAGACGATCCAGCGCGAGGCGCGCGAGCATGGCCGGCGCGAGCGGCCGCGCTGGCCGATGATCGTGCTGCGCTCGCCCAAGGGCTGGACCGGACCGAAAGTCGTCGACGGCGTGCCGGTGGAAGGCACGTTCCGCGCGCACCAGATACCGATCGCGGTCTCCGCCTCGACGCCGACGGAACACCTGCGACAACTCGAGGCCTGGATGAAGAGCTACCGGCCCGAGGAACTGTTCGACGCCGCGGGCCGGCTGCTGCCGGAGCTGGCGGAGTTGGCGCCGGCGGGCGAGCGCCGGATGGGCGCCAATCCGCACGCCAATGGCGGCAGCCTGCTGCGCGAGCTGCGCCTGCCGGACTTTCGCGATTACGCCTGCGCCGTGCCGGAACCGGGTGTGCGCGGTATCGGCGACACCCATGTGCTGGGACCGTTCCTGCGCGACGTCACCGCACTCAACCAGAACCAGCGCAACTTTCGGATATTCGGTCCGGACGAGACCATCTCCAACGGACTGGAAGCCGTGTTCGATGTCACCGCTCGGCAGTGGAACGCCGCCACCCAGGCGACCGACCAATACCTGGCCCCCAGCGGCCGGGTCATGGAAATGCTCAGCGAGCACCAGTGCGAGGGCTGGCTGGAAGGCTACCTGCTGACCGGGCGGCATGGCCTGTTCAACTGCTACGAGGCGTTCATCCACATCGTCGACTCGATGTTCAACCAGCACGCGAAGTGGCTCAAGGTTACCGCCGCGCTGCCGTGGCGACGCAAGATTGCCTCGCTGAACTACCTGCTGGCGTCGCACGTGTGGCGACAGGACCACAACGGCTTCACCCACCAGGATCCCGGTTTCATCGATCACGTGGTCAACAAGAAGGCCAGCGTGGTGCGCGTCTACCTGCCGCCGGATGCGAACTGCCTGCTGTCGGTGATGGACCACTGCCTGCGCAGCTTGAACTACGTCAACGTGGTGATTGCGGGCAAGCATCCGGCGCCGCAGTGGCTGACCATGGACCAGGCGGTCAAGCACTGCAGCGAAGGCATCGGCATCTGGCAATGGGCCAGCAATGATCAGCAGGCCGACTCGCCGGATCTGGTGATGGCCTGCTGCGGCGACGTACCGACGCTGGAAACCCTGGCCGCCGTGTCGATCCTGTGCGAGCACTTGCCCGAGCTGAAGATCCGCGTGGTCAACGTGGTCGACCTGATGCGCCTGCAGCCGCGATCGGAGCATCCGCACGGGCTCGACGATGCGGACTTCGATGCGTTGTTCACCCGCGACAAGCCGGTGATCTTCGCCTTCCACGCCTACCCGTACCTGATCCACCGGCTGACTTACCGGCGCAGCAATCACGAGAACATCCACGTGCGCGGCTACAAGGAAGAAGGCACCGTCACCACGCCATTCGACATGACCGTGCTGAACGAGCTCGACCGCTTCCACCTGGTGATCAGTGCGATCGACCGGCTGCCGCAAACCGGCAATCGCGGCACCTACCTGAAACAGCAATTGCGCGACAAGCTGGTCGAACACCGCCAGTACATCCGCCGGCATGGCCAGGACATGCCCGAGGTGCGCGAGTGGACATGGCAAGCCTCCACGCAGGCACGCAAGCCGTAGCGAGCGAACCGGTGACACGCCCCGCAATGGCACCATAGTTTCGGTGGCGCCATTGCGCTCGTTCCCGCCCAAGGACTCGCCCACGGCATGTCGCTGACAGGCCTCGGGACGCCCTGCTGGCGCCGAGCGGCAAGCGCGTCCTGTCGCGCATGTGCGACGGGTTTGGCCAGACGTGGACCCCGTGCGGGAAACATATCGCAACTTGTTTCACCCGTTCGCTTGATCAGGATCAATAACGATCGCCACGGTCAGCAGCACGCTGCGCTCGTCAGAAACGGCTCCAGCAACGAGACAAGGGAGACCAGCATGATTACCTTCGCAGAGGTTCACACAGCACGATCGATCCGCATGAGTGCATGTTTCCTCCTTCTGCTGACCGGCATGCTCGCGATTTCGGAAAACGCTCTGGCGGTTCCTTCCTATGCCCGGCAAACCCAACAGCCCTGTACCTCCTGTCATGTGGGTGGATTTGGACCGGAGCTGACTCCCTTCGGCCGTCAGTTCAAGCTGATGGGCTACACCATGAAGGTGGGCGACAGCGCCAATCTGCCGCTCTCGGCAATGCTGGTGGAATCATTCACACACACGCAGAAGGCACAGACGTCGGCCCCGGCCAGTGGGTTCGACGACAACAACAACTTCGAGCTGCAGCAGGTTTCGGCCTTTTTCGCCGGCCGGCTGAGTGACCATTTTGGCTTTTTCTCGCAAGCCACCTATTCGCAGAATGGCGGCTTGCTCGGTTGGGACAATGCCGACCTGCGTTACGCGCGCACCTTCACCCGAGGCAATCATTCGGGGATCTGGGGCATCTCGCTCAACAACAACCCCACGGTCAGCGATGTGTTCAATGCTGCACCGGCATGGAGCTTCCCGTACATGGCCCCGGATCTGGCACCGGGAGCACCGGCGCAGCCGATCCTGATCGGCGGCCTTGGCGGACAGGTGATCGGTGCCAGCGGCTACGCCCAACTGGATGGAAAATGGTACCTGGAGGCCGGCGTCTACCGCTCGCTCTCGGTCGCCTTTACCAATCACGTCAATGCGGGCTATGACGGGCGTGTGGTGGGCGCCGCACCGTACCTCCGACTCAGCTACACGTGGAACCTGCCGGCCGGCATGTTCTCCCTCGGTGGTTTCGGCCTGGACGTGCGCCGCGGTCTGGTCGGCGCAGACCTGGCAGGCAACCCGATACCGCTGGCTGGGCCCGCGGATCGTTTCCGCGACGTCGGACTGGACGCGAATTACCAATGGTTCCACGGCGATCACAGCGTGACCGCGAACGGCCTGTACGTCGATGAACGACAAACGCTCAATGCCACCTACTATGGCGATGGCGGGGCATCGAACCTGCACGACAGTCTGCAGTCGCTGAACATCAAGGGCAGCTACTGGTATCGCACCACCTACGGCGTCACCCTCGCCGCGTTTGCCGACAACGGCAGCAACGACATCACGCTCTACGGCAACAAGGGCTCGCCCAACACGCAAGGCGGCATCGTCGAGCTGGACTACAGCCCGTTCGGTCAGGCCACCTCATGGCTTCAACCCTGGGTCAATCTGCGCGTGGGTCTGCAATACACCTGGTACACGCGCTTCAGCGGACTGGTGCACAACGTCGATGGCGCCGGACGAAGTGCCCATGACAACGACACGCTGTACGTCTATTTGTGGACGGCTATTTAGCGCCGCCGGCAAAGCCGCATGCTCGACAATTGACCGACGTCAAATGGGAGGATGCGGTGCAGGCGTAAACACGAACCATGCGGGTCAGGTACGTCGCAGAAATGCGCGCTCATCGCGCCGGTCCGGATACGAAACAGGCACTCGCTCACACAACCGCCGGGGGTCAACAGCATGCAAGTCGACAAATCATCACATGACGACCATGGCGTTTCCGCCGACCTACCGTTCGGTGCGTTGACCGGAACCCATTGGATCGAAGCGCTCAACGATGGCTCCCGGGTACTGATTCGCCCGTTGCGCGAAGAAGATCGCGGGCGCGAGCAGACCTTCATCGATCGCCTGTCACCGGATGCACGCCGCCTCCGCTTCATGGATTCCTTCAGGAACGCGAGCCCGGCCCTGCTCGACCAACTGATGGACGTGGACAATTTCCAGCAGGTGGCGTTCGTGGCACTGGCTCATGACAACGGCGAACTGCGCGAAGTCGGCATCAGCCGTTACGGCGCAACCGCGCAGGACAAGCAGTGCGAGTGTGCCGTCACGGTTGCCGATGACTGGCACCATCGGGGACTGGGGGCCCTGCTGATGCGGCACCTGGTAAACCAGGCACGCCAGAACGGATTCCGGCAGATGATTTCGTTCGACGCAAGCAGCAACGACCCGATGCGCGATCTGGCAAGTTATCTGGGTTTCCGCCGTCAGCCTGATCCGCGGGACTCCACCCAGGTCATCCATACCCTGGACTTGTGATCGCCCGATTCCGAAATCGCGGCCATGAACGTGACAACTCTCCGCCGGTCGCTTGCCCACCCGGGGCGCCGACGCTCGCCGCAACCTCCTCATCGGCTGTCGGCGACAACACGGTCCGCGCGGCTATCCGGATCAAGGTTCGTCATGCATCGCCTGGTCGACCGGCGCGGGCTGATCCCAACCTGGATCATTGAAATAGTTCGGATAGAGCGCAAGGGCCGTCCGCATGTTGGCGACCGCGTTGACGTTCTGCGGATCGGTCTTCAGCGCCCGTGCCGCGCCGAGCAACGGGACCAGGATGCCGTGCAGCGCGGCGTCCGGCTCGGCGGGGAGTTTGCAGTTGGCAAACATGTACGTCACTGCGTGTTCCACCTCGGTGGCGCGATCCATCGCCATCGACGCGCTCATGTGGCCCATCTCATGGTGCTTCAATTGATCGACTGCGGTGTAGGCACGGCGGATGCCGGTCTTGAGCGGGCCATCGGGTGTCCAGCGATGAGCGGGTACCGGCGCGGCCGCTGCGGCAGACGTTGCGGCAGGTGCCGCACGGTGTTCATGCGCATGCTGTGGCTTGGCCTGCGCCGCGACGGCCATGCCCAGACCGCAGGCCAACATTGCCATGGTGTTCACGAACTTCATGCGAGGACTCCGAAAGGCGGCAGCAATACCGCGATACAGCGACGCTAACCGGCGGCCAAGCCTGCATGGCTGATCCACGTCAACCGTTGCCCGCTATCGTCCGCGTCCGATCGTCGCAGGGTGTTGCCCGGACGGCGCGCGCCCCGTCCAGGCGATCAGACTCGTCCTGCAGATGACCCTGCGGCTGGGCCCTGGAGCGGCACGCCCGTACGGATCTCGCCACCGGATCAGACTTTGGCAAACACCAGCGTGCCGTTGGTGCCGCCGAAGCCGAAGCTGTTCGACATCACCGTGGTCAGTTTTTCCGGGCGGCTTTCGCGCAGGATCGGGAAGCCCTCGGCGCGCGGATCGAGCTCGGTGATGTGGGCCGAGCCGGCGGCGAAGCCTTCCTTGAGCATCAGCAGGCTGTAGATCGCCTCATGCACGCTGGCGGCGCCCAGCGAGTGGCCGGTCAGCGCCTTGGTCGAGGACAGTGGCGGCACCGCATCGCCGAATACTTCGCGTACCGCGTCGAGTTCCACGATGTCGCCCAGCGGCGTGGAAGTGCCGTGGGTGTTGAGATAGTCGATCGGCCCGCTCACGTTGGTCATGGCCATCCGCATGCAACGCACCGCGCCCTCGCCCGAGGGCGCGACCATCTCGGCGCCGTCGGAGGTGACGCCATAGCCGACCAGTTCGGCATGGATGCGCGCGCCACGCGCCTTGGCATGCTCGTACTCCTCCAGCACCAGCATGCCGCCGCCACCGGCGATGACGAACCCGTCGCGACTGCTGTCGTAGGGACGCGAGGCGGTGACCGGCGTGTCGTTGTGGCTGCTGGACAGCGCACCCATCGCGTCGAACTGCGAAGTCATGCCCCAGTGTTCTTCCTCGCCGCCGCCGGCAAACACCACGTCCTGCGCGCCGTGGCGGATCAGGTCGGCGGCCGCGCCGATGCAATGCGCCGAGGTGGCGCAGGCGGCGGAGATCGAATAGCTCAGGCCCAACAGGCCGAACGCGGTGGCCAGCGTGGCCGATACGGTGGAGCACATCGTGCGCGGCGCCATGTAGGGGCCGATCTTGCGCACGCCCTTGTTGCGCAGCAGGTCGCCGGTTTCGATCTGCCACCGCGGCGAACCGCCACCGGAGCCGGCAATGGCGCCAATGCGGGGGTTACGCACCTGTTCCGCGTCCAGCCCGGCATCGGCCATCGCCGAACGCATCGACACGTAGGCGTAGGCTGCCGCGTCGCCCATGAAGCGCTTCAACTTGCGATCGATCACCGCTTCCAGGTCGATGTTCGGCACCCCGGCCACATGGCTGCGCAAGCCGAGTTCGGCATATGCGGGCATCGCCCGGATACCACTGCGACCATCACGCAAGGCGTCGGTCACGGTCTCCAGGTCGTTGCCCAGGCAAGACACGATACCCATGCCCGTCACTACGACTCGACGCATCTCAAAAACCCTCGGTGGACTGGAACAGGCCAACGCGCATGTCACTGGCCTCGTAGATCAGGCGATCGTCGACAAAGGTCTTCCCATCGGCGATCACCAGCCGCAGCTTGCCGCGCATCACGCGGCGGATGTCGATTTCGTAGCGCACCAGTTTCGCGGTCGGCATGACCTGTCCTGAAAACTTCACGTTGCCCACGCCCAGCGCGCGCCCGCGCCCGGGCTCGCCCAGCCACGGCAGGAAGAAGCCGCTGAGCTGCCACATCGCATCCAGCCCGAGGCAACCGGGCATCACCGGGTCGCCGAGAAAATGGCATTGGAAAAACCACAGCTCCGGATGTATGTCCAGTTCGGCATGGATCACCCCCTTGTTGTGGGAACCGCCCTCCTGGGAGATGTGGGTGATGCGGTCGAACATCAACATCGGTGGCGATGGCAGCTTGGCATTGCCGTCGCCGAAAAGTTCGCCGCGGCCGCAGGCGCGCAGTTGTTCGTAGGTGAACGAAGAGGGAAGCGTCATGAATAATTCACCGGATTCTAAGGTGCCACAGGGCGGACAGAGTGCTGGATCGGAAGCTTGATACGGGATCGACCGCAGCGAGAGGGCGCACAACCGCCGCGCCATTATACGCAGGTGGCGTGCGGCGGACCGACGCCCGGAACCCTTCACATGAATGAGACTGCCCGTGCGCGCCGGCGTTCAACGAGCCATCGACGGGTCGGCTGCCCATTCCGGCTGCCGCTGGTGTTCACCACGGTGTCGTCCCGAGGTGCGCGTCCGGCGTTGACCCACCGGTGACCACGCAGGCGCTGCCACCAGGTGGTCCACCGGGAGGCGCCGGTGTCGACAACGAGCCACGCCGGCGCAGTCGGAAACGCCGCCGGGGACCGTGACTCGCTGATTGACGGACGTCCAGACGTCCATTCATGATGCGCCATCCAGGCTTCTTGTCAGGGTCGAGCGTCTGCTGGCGACCTTGCAACTACCTGGTTGACGGTTTCCACGAACGCCGGGTCGAGCTTGCCGATCACCGTAGTACGCGCGGCAATGCGCCCGTCGACGTCGAGCAGGATCAGCTCGCTGCTGTGGTTGAATTCCCCGTCGGGCAATTGCCGGTACTGCAGGCCCAGCACGCCGGAGAGCTGGCGCACCTGGGCGGGCGCCGCGCGCGCCAGCGTCCAGACGCGCGGATCGAGCTTGCGCTTCGCCGCGTAGCTGCGCAGGGTCGCCACATTGTCGTTGGCGGGGTCGAAGCTCACCGCCAGCAGATCGACCTGCGAGCGCACCGCGGGGTCCAGCGCATTGCGGGTCAGGCGCAGGCTGTCGATGATCATCGGGCAGACCATCTGGCATTTGGTATAGAACATGGTCACCAGTTGCGGCCGGCCGCGTCGCGCGGAAAGCATCTGCGACTGGCCATCTTGCGTGGTCAGTTGCACTGGCAGGTTGTAAATCGAATCACCTGGCAGTGGCGTGGCGGCGCAGGCAGCGCCGGCCAGCAGCAGGCCGGCGACAAACAGCAACAAACCCCTCATGGCAGTTTCCTCATCCGGACTTCGCGCAGCGGAAGCCCATGTTGTTGGTGGTGTCGGCAGCCTTCAGCGCGGACAACATCGCGATGCGCATCAGCACCGCGTAGTTTTCCTTTTCCTGCATGCTGATGGCGCCGGCACCGCAGAACTTGAGCACGTCCGGGTCGCCCTGTTGGCGACTGTCACTGGCAACCATCAGCGCGTTGAAATCATCGACCCACTCCCACACCAGCCCGTTCATGTCGCGCACGCCATAGACGTTGGCGACGCCGCCGACCTGGGGCAACGCGGTGTTGGATGGACGTCCGTACCAGCCCAGAATGCTTTCGCGCCAGGCGGGATCCTGGCGGGCGTCGCGCCGGGTCGCATCGGCGGCCGCCGCAAATTCCCACTCGTACCAGCCCGGCAAACGCGCCTGCTCGCTTGCGCAAAACGCCTGCGCGGCGAACCAGCTGACGCGGGTCACCGGCTGTCGCGGCAGCACCTGCGCACCCAGTGCAGTGGCGGTTTCCCACTGGGTCAGGTAGCGCGCATCGGCCAGGATGCTGGCCACCTGGTCACGCCGCCATTCGGGATGCGTCTTGACGAACGCCAGGAATTCGCCGTTGGTGACCAACTCGGTACGCAGGCGAAACGGCGCGACCCTGGCCGGGGCCGTCTTGCCATCGGCTGGCAGCACGCTGGTGAAGCTGCCTCCCGGCAGGGCGACGTATTCCGCCGCCACCACCGGGATCGCCAGCATCAGGCCGAAACAAGCCAGTGCCAGTCGCACTTTCATCTCAGTGCTCCGCCGCCACGGCCGGGCCGGCCTTGGCGCGCTCGCTGGCGACTTCCTCCTTGCTGACCTGGCCACCCGGGTTGTCCCAGCTGTTCAGGACGTAGGTGAGGATGTTCGCCACCTCGTCATCGGTCAGCTGCGCCATCGGCGGCATCACCGAGTCGTACTCGTGGCCGTTCACCGTGACCTTGCCGGTGAGGCCGTGAGTCACGATGGCAATCGCACGCTTCGGATCGGCGGCCAGGTAGTCCGACTTGGCCAGTGGCGGGAACACATTCGCCAGGCCTTCGCCGTTGGGCTGGTGGCAGACCGAGCAGGTGCCGGTGAACAACTGCTTGCCCGCCGCGATCTGGTCGTCCTTGGTCAAGGTGCCGGCGGCGTGTGCCTTGGCCGCCACGGTCACCGCCTTCAGGTTCGGCTCCGAGCGATCACCCAGGTACACCGCATCGACTTCCTTGCCCGAGTACACCAGCTTGTTCTCCGGGCCGTCCACCTTCAGGATGCCCAGCGCACCCTTGTTGAAGGCGCGGAAGATCGAGTGATCCACCAGCACGTAGCTGCCCGGCACGTCGGTGCGAAATTCCACGATCGCGGCGCCACCGGAGGGAATCAGCGTCGTCTGCACGTTCTCCTGCGGATGCGTGCCGCCTTCGGGCTGCACCTTGTCGAAGATCTCGCCGATCACATGGAAGCTGGAGATCAGGTTCGGGCCGCCGTTGCCGACGAACAGGCGCACCTTTTCGTTGGTTTTGGCGGTCAGTGCCTGGTCGCCGGTGAGCGCACCTTCCCTGCCGTTGAACAGCACGTAGGTCGGGTGCTCGTCGATCGCCTTTTCCATGTCGAATGGCTGGTGGCCCTTCTGGCGATATTTGCCGGTGGTGTAGAAGTCGCCCTGCATCACGTAGTACTCGTGATCGACCGGGCTCAACCCTTCCGGCGGCTCGACCAGGATCAGGCCATACATGCCGTTGGCGATGTGCATGCCGACCGGCGCGGTGGCGCAGTGGTAGACGTAGATGCCCTGGTTGAGCGCCTTGAAGGTGAACTGCGACTCGTGACCCGGCGCGGTGAAGCTGGACGCGGCACCGCCGCCCGGCCCGGTCACGCCGTGCAGGTCGATGTTGTGCGGCATCTTGCTGTCGGGCGCGTTCTTCAGGTGGAACTCCACCGTGTCGCCCTGGCGCACGCGGATGAAGCTGCCCGGCACGGTGCCGCCGAAGGTCCAGAACGTGTAGGTCACGCCCTCGGAGATCGGCATCTCCTTTTCGATGACCTCCAGCTCCACGATCACCTTGGCCGGATGGTTGCGATGGATCGGTGGCGGCACGTGCGGCGGGCTGGTCAGCACGGCATGGATCGGCTCGCCCTGCGGCGGCCCGAAATCGCCGCGCTCGGAGGCCACCGAGCGGGAGGCTGTGGGAGCGGCGGACGTACCCGACGTCGACGGCGGCGCTTTGCCGGAACACGCCGCCAGCGCACACACGGCGAGGGCGGCAACAAGGGTTGTCAACGGACGCAACATGAGCGACTCCAGGTGGTTTTTTCCTGGAGGCAGGATGCCCGGTAAATGTTTGCGACGATTGACGCGCGTCAAGTTACGCGGTGATAAGCGCCTGCTGCGTCACCCTGCCACATCTTCCCCGCCGTTCGCATCAGCCCGGCTTGCCGTCGGCGCGCGGGGTCAGGTAGATCCATGCCGAGCGCAACACCCACGGCAAAAAGGCCAGCAGCCAGCCGTAGGCGGCAATCACCAGCCAGAAATACATGTCGCCACCCAGCTCGGCACGAATGCGCAGCAAGGCCACGATCTGCAGCAGCCCGAAGCACAGCCACGCCACCTTGCCCATCTGCATCGGCCGTCCGGAATGGCCCTGGGTCACGCGGGTGACCATGGCCACCAGCATCGAGCCGAAGAAGCCGATGCCCAGTGCGTGCAGCGGCGCGCGGCCGAGGATCAGGTGTCCGCTGGTCGCATACACCACGTCCTGGATCGCGAACAGCACGAAGGCCACCGGCAACCACGCAAATGCCAGGTGCAGCACCGCCAGGATGCCGGGGTGCATCGCCTGCCACGGCCGCCAGCTCAGCGCATGCCAGGCGAACACCAGCGCCAGCGGCACGTCGACCAGGTACAACCAGCCGAGCTCGTTGCGCCACGCCAGCAGCAGGTGCGCCAGCAACAGCACCCACACCACCGGCATGCTCCAGCCGGGGCGGATCACCGGATAACCCTTGACCATGTTGCCGGTGAAAAACGGCAGCATCCGATGCATCACCGAGAAGTAGATCGGCAGCAACAGGCCGAACGTGCCGATGTTGATCGCCAGCAAGGCGCATTCCGCCGGCGCGCCGAACAGGTACGCCAGGAAGATCGCCAGGCCGAGCGTGCCCAGGCAGAGTGCCGCCAGGGTCGAGCGTGCATGCCCCCTGCGTTCGGCGACCGAGGCGCGCAGTACGCCGCCCAGGGTCCACACCCCGATCAGATAACCGAGCAGCATCACGGCGATGCCGAGCTTGAGCAGCCAGGCCAGGTCGAGCAGGCCCACGTTGGCCAGCACGTAACCACCGAAGATGCAGCCAGCCACCGGTACGTAGCGGGTCCACGGCAGGTCCGGCCGACCCAGCCAACGCGGAAACGTGGTCATCAGGAAGCCGAACATGAACAGCGGGAACAATCCGTACTGGATCAACATCGCGTGGCCCCAGCCCGGCGGAATCGTCGGCTGCGGCCAGCCGGCAATCCCGAAGCGCATCCAGGTCAGCTCCACCGCCCACCAGGCCATGCTCAGCAGCACCGCGATCGTGCCGGCCAGGAACAACGGCCGATGCGGTGCGGCGGCCAGCAAACGGGGAAGGTCGGCGAGCGGCGAGGAAGTCGCCGCGTCGTCGGATGGCTGTTCGGACATGGTCTGGCCGGCTTCAACGGGAATGACCTGCCATGCTGCCACAGCAGGGCCGGACATCCCCATGACCTGCATCAGCCGGAGACGCGGCGCACCAGCCGGGTCGGTGGTCGCGCCGGCTCGCGATGGAACCGCGCCAGTTCCGGCCGGTGCAGGCTGAAGCCCTGGACCTGGTTTACGCCCAGCGCCGTCAACGCCTCCACGGTGGGCGCGTCGGCCACCCATTCGGCAATCACTTCCAGCCCCAGCCGATGACCGATATCGGTAACCGCCTTGACCATCAGGTGATTGACCGGATCGGTCAACATGTCGCGCACGAAGCTGCCGTCGATCTTGATGATATCCAGCGGCAGGCTGCGCAAATAAGTGAACGACGACATGCCCGCGCCGAAGTCGTCGAGCGCGATGCGGCAGCCCGCCGCCCGCAAGGGCGCCATGCAGCGCGCCACGTGCGACAGGTTGCGCACCGCCACGGTCTCGGTGATCTCGAAACACACGCGCGTGGGGTCCACCCGATAGTGCCGCAGCAGGGAAATGATCCAGTTCGCCAGTGCCGCGTCGTCCACGCTGGCGCCGGACAGGTTGATGGCCACCATGCCCACCCTGGTCCCGGCGGCATGCAGTCGGTCGAAATTCGCCAGCGTGGTCTCGATGACCCAGCGATCGATCAACGGCATCAGCCCGTAACGCTCCGCGGCCGGCAAAAACACGCCGGGCACGACCAGCTCGCCCGATTCCTCGCGAAAGCGCAGCAGCATCTCGATGCCGGGCGTGCCCTGACCCAGCGGCAGCGACCACAATTCCTGGTAGGCGAGGTGCAGGCGATTCTCGTCGATCGCCCAGCGCAGGCGGTTGGCCCACTCCATCTCGCTGCGGCGCCGCACCGTCTGGTCGTCGCGATCGGAATAAAACTGTACCCGGTTGCGACCCATTTCCTTGGCCATGTAGCAGGCCGTGTCCGCCTGGGTCAGCAGGTCCTTGGCCAGCACCCCGGCGCGATCCACGATCACGCCGCCGACGCTGGCGCTGACCAGGTAGCTGTGCTGTTCCCACAGGAAGACGTAACCGTCGATGCAACGGCGCAGGCGCTCGGCGATGCGCTCGGCCTCGGCCCGGTCGGCCACCTCGGTCAGCAGCACGCCGAATTCGTCGCCACCGAGGCGGGCCAGCACGTCGGCGCCCCGCAGCTGTTCGCGCATCACGGTCGCCAGCTGTGCCAGCAACTGGTCGCCGGCCAGGTGGCCGGAGGTATCGTTGATCAGCTTGAACTGATCGAGGTCCAGGTAGAGCAGCGCGACAATCGGCGATCCCGGGGAGCTCGCCGCCAGCAAGGCTCCCAGGCGACGCTCGAATTCGCGCCGGTTGTAGAGGTCGGTCAACGCATCGTGGCTGGCCTGGTGGCTCAGCAGCTCGGTCAGCTGACGTTCCTCGCTGATATCGCTGGCGACCATCAGCAGCTTGCTGTCGCCACTCATCTCGACCCGCGAAATCGCCACGCTGGCCCAGAAGCCCACTCCCGCGCTGTTGTACAACTGCGCCTCGATGCGACCGCAACCGCAGGCGCCGACACCATGCAGCTTGGCGCGCAGCTCCTCGTCCTCGAACAGGTCGGGCAGCAGGCCCGCCGTCACCGCGTCACCCAGGCGGTCGCGCGAGGCGCGGTTCGCATAAGTGATCCGGCCGCTCTCCACTTCGGCCAGCAACACCAGGGCGGGCAGCAATTCGTTCAGTGCGCGGAAACGCTCCTCGCTTTCGCGGTAACGCTGACTCATCCGCCAACCCAGCTCGAGCGCGCGCTGCCGCGTGCTGGCGATGGAGTACACCAGCAAGGCCAGCAACACGCTCGCCAACACGCCGGCCGGCAGGGTCGAACGATTCCAGTCCAGGACCGGGACGCCGCTCGACTGCGATTGCATCTGCACGTCCCAGGTCCGCCCGCCGTAGACCAGTTGACGTTCAAACCGGAAGCCACCGGCCACGCCACGCGCGCCAGGCATCGAGTCGTACAGCAACAAGGCGTGCCGGGGATCGGTGACATCGGTGAGCTTCAGATGCAGGCGACCGCTCTCACCACGCGGCAACAAATTGTCGACCAGCTTGCTGACTTGGAAGGACACGGCGATGGAGCCGCGCAGACGCTGGCGCCGCTGCGCGATCGTCCGCGGAGCGTCGCCGGGCGTGAATACCGGCAGCCTCAGCGTGATGCCGTCACCGACCCCCGTGTGCACGGTTTGCTGGACCAGCCAGAACGGCGCGGAGAGGGTGGCCTGGTCGCTGTCGCGCGACGTCATCAGGTTGGCCAGATTGTTCGGCTGGGCGCCGACATCCAGCCCGATCACCGATTCGTTGCCGACCCGCGGCTCTACCCATTGCGTCACGAAACGGTCGCCCTGCGGGCCTGGCTCGCGCTGTGCGTAAGCGAGTGCGAGCAGGCTGGGGAACTGATCGCGGGGACGCATGTTGATGTAAAAGTTCGCGAATTCGGCGGGAGTCACCTCATCCGACGCCAGGAACAAGGTTTGCACCGCGCGCAACATCGATTCGGCGGCATGCAAGCGGCCCTGCAACGCCGCGTAGGTTCGCCCGGCCATCTCGCCGTGCGCCACGGATTGCTCCGCCAGTCGTCGCTGCTGCTGCTGGTGATACGCGGCCAACGCCAGCATCAGGCCGGCGAGCAGTGCAAATAGGCCCCACAACCACGCGCCGGGACGCCATCGCGAAGGTGTTTCCACGAAATCGATGGCAACCGGCCCGATGCCAGCGCCGTCCAGTCCGGCAGCGCCGGGGCTGGCCGCGTCGCGCCCGCGACTCCAGAACGTCGGCTGGCGCGCAGGAAGGCCGCGGTCGCCTGCTGAGCCTGCCGTCGTGGGACTGCGCTGGAATGGAGGGAACCGCCGTGGCATGTGCTCGCACCGGAAAGGAGGACGGACCAATCAAGCCGCGCACCACGCCTGCAAGCGTGCACCCGCCATTCGCCCCGTTCAGGTCTATCGGCCGGCGAGCGCGATTATTGAGGACCGGGTGGGTCCGCCCGGTTTCCGCCAGCCGCTTGTGTTTCTGCCGCCCACGCTCCTAGGTACCCCGCGGCTTGGCCCGATGCGTGGCCGTGGCCGTCCACGGATCCTCCGGCCAGGGGTGGCGCGGGTAGCGGCCCTTCAGCTCCTTCTTCACCTCCGGATAGGTGCGCTCCCAGAAACCGCGCAGGTCCTGGGTGACCTGGATCGGACGGCCCGCGGGCGAGAGCAGGTGCAAGGTGACGGCGATGCGGCCATCGGCGACGCGGGGCGTGTCGGCAAGCCCGAACAGTTCCTGCAACTTGACGGCCAGGATGGGCGCCGCCGCACCGGCGTATTCCAGCCGGCGCGACTGGCCGCTGGGCACCACCAGCTGTTCCGGCGCCTGCGCGTCGAGTTGTCGGCGTTGCCCGTGGTCGAGCCATGCCGACAGCGCTTGCGACAGATCTTCCCCGCGCAGGGCGTCGAGGCGATGCTTGCCGCCCAGAAAGGGTGCCAGCCAGGTTTCGAGCGTGCCCAGCAGCGAGGCGTCGGACAGATCGGGCAGGCCGAGCTCCGGCCGCCAGGCGCGCAGCGCCTGCACGCGTGCGCGCAGGCTCCGGGCATGCTCGCTCCACGGCAGCACGTCGAGCCCGCGGGCGCGGATCGCCGCGAGCATGGCCGGCAACGCATCCGCCGCCGTCACCGGCACGCTGTGGCGCGCCAGCACGATCGCGCCGAAACGCTCCTCGTCGAAGGCTTCGGCGGCGCCGCGCTGGTCGTTCCAGCGCAGCGTGCGCGCGCGGGTGAACTGCGCGGGGAAGTCGCGTTCGAGCGTGCGCGGATCCAGCGGTGCGGCGGCGAACACCAGGCTGTCGCGCGCCTCCAGGCGCAAATCCAGCACCACCAGCCAGGGTTCGCCGAGCAGGGCGGTCTCTTCGTGCAGGCGCGCACCGCGCCCATTGGCGAGCGTGTAACGCCGTGGATCGCCTTCGTCGCGATGGGCGATGCGATCGGGAAAGGCCGGCGCGAGCAGGTCGCCGACCGCGTGGCTGTCGGCACTGCCGCTGGCCGCGGTGCGCACGTCCAGGCGCCGCCGCCAACCTTTGCTCGCCTGCTCGATGGCGGCCAGCGCGCCACTGTCGGCCTCGCCTCGTGCGGCGCCCCCGCGTCGATCGCGCCAGGCATGCAAGGCGTCCAGGCGCACGCGAAAGTCGTCATTGCGCGCCTGCGCGCCGCGCAGCGGGGAGCGCGCTTCCATCAGGGCCAGCAGGTCCGCAATCTGTGCGCGCCACCGCCCCGGCGCGCGCAAGGCCGCGGCGCCGAGTCGGGGACTGGCGCCGAGTTCGAGCATGCGGCGGCCCAACGCGGTGATCCTGCCATCCGTGGCCAGCGCGCCCAGTGCACACAGCAGGTCGCGTGCCTGCGCCAACGCCCCGGCCGGCGGAGGGTCGAGCCAGGACAAACCGTCGCTGCCCGCGGTGATACCCCAGCCGGCCAGCTCCAGCGCCAGGCCGGACAATTCTGCATGGTTGATTTCCGCGCCGCGCGCGGGTTCGAGCCTCCGGCTCTGCGGCCACAGTCGGTACGCCACGCCAGCCGCCACCCGGCCGGCGCGACCGGCGCGCTGGTCGGCCGACGCCTGCGAGATCGCCACCGTTTCCAGCCGGGTGAAGCCGGAATTCGGGTCGAACCGCGGCTCGCGCGCGAGGCCGCTGTCGATCACCGCGCGGATGCCGGGCAAGGTGATGCTGGACTCGGCCACATTGGTGGCCAGCACGATGCGGCGGGTATTTGCTTCGGCGGATGCCAGCGCAGCCTGCTGTTCGGCCAGCGAGAGTTCGCCGTGCAAGGGCACGATCTCGACGCATTGCTTTTGCTCGACCCCTCTCCCACCGGGAGAGGGTGCCCCGATAGGGGTGGGAGAGGGTGCGGGCAGAGCGAAGTGCCGCGCTTCGCCCGCACCCTCTCCCCCAACCCCTCTCCCGAAGGGAGAGGGGAGCGTTGTTTCCAGCACGCTCTGGGCCCGCGCGATCTCGCGCCGGCCGGGCAGGAACACCAGGATGTCGCCATCGGTTTCCCCCAAGCGCCTGGCGCGCGACGCGGACGAGTTGCTGTTCCAGGCTTTCCTGCGCGCGTGGCGCGGGATGTTCGATGCGCACCGGAAAGCTGCGGCCCGGACTGCTGATGCGCGGTGCGTCCAGCCATGTCGCGACGCGCGCGCCGTCCAGCGTGGCGGACATCACCAGCAGGCGCAGTTCGGGGCGCAAGGTGGCCTGCACGTCGAGCGCGAGGGCGGCGCCGAGGTCGCCGGCCAGGTGCCGTTCGTGGAATTCGTCGAAGATGACCGCGCCGATGCCGGTGAGCTCGGGGTCGGCCTGGATCAGCCGCGTCAGGATGCCTTCGGTGACCACCTCGATCCGGGTCGCTGGGCTGACCCGCGACTCGAAGCGGATGCGATAGCCGACGCGCTGGCCCACCGGTTCGCCCAGCTGCTGCGCCATGAACTGCGCGGCGGCACGTGCCGCGATCCGGCGCGGCTCCAGCATCACGATCTTCCGCCCCGCCAGCCATGGCGCGTCGAGCAGGGCCAGCGGCACCTGGGTGGTCTTGCCGGCGCCCGGCGGTGCTTCCAGCACCAGCCGCGGACACGCCTGCAGCGAATCGCGGACCTGCGCCAGCAACGGCGCAATGGGAAACACGGGCGGTGGAATGCTCATCCGTGTCGATGATAACGGCCGCCGAACCCGCGCACCGATGAGAAGCCCGCTGGCAGGCTCCTGCTCCTCCGCCTCGTCCCTGGTCCCTGTTCCCTGCTCCGCTGTTCCCTGTTCCCTATTTCCCATTCCCGTTCAGACAGCGCTGCCCCTGCCTGCGCGCATCATCGATGCTGCCGAGCTTGCCATCGTGTTTGCGCGCATCCAGCACGACCTGCCAGTTGCGCTCGCACAGGGGGCCATGGCGCACTCCCTGTTGCCACGACTGCAGGGCCAGGTCCTGGGCCATCGCGTAATCGCCGTGCTGCAGCGCCGACTCGGCGTGCTGCTGGAGATTTTCCGGGCCGCCCGGCGACGCGGCTGCCATCGACGTGCTCACCGGCGTGACGGTCGGCCCGGCCGTCCCCTCGGTGCCTGCGGGACGACGCAGCGGTGCCAGCGACTCGAACTTCTCCTGATAGCTGTCGGTGACCTGCTTGGCGTCCTCGCTGTTGCGGATGATGCGTGGGGTGATCAGCACGATCAGCTCGGTGCGATCGCGGTTGCGGTTGGTGCTGCCGAACAGGCGACCAACGAAGGGAATCCGGTTGAGCCCCGGAATGCCGGTGTCGCTGTTGCCTTCTCCTGTCTGGATCAGGCCGCCCAGCAGCACGGTCTGCCCGCTCTGCACCGCGACTTGGGTGCTCGATTTCGCGCTGCGAGATGGTGTAGTTGCCGTTGCGACTTCGGCTGCGAGGCCTCGCGCTGGACTCACCTGCTGGTCGACGTCGAGGTAGACCAGGCCGCCGGGATTGACCCGTGGCTGCACGTTGAGGATCACGCCGGTGGGCAGATATTTCACGCTGTTGGCCTAGCGGTGGTCCCGCTGCCCGTGGTCAGGCCGGCGACGATCGAGGTCTGGTTGATCGGGATCTGGTCGCCCACCTGGATGTGCGCGACCTGGTTGTTCATCACCACCATCGATGGTGCCGACAGCGTCTTGGTGTTGCCGCTGGTCTCCATCGCGCTGCACCGCCACCTGAAACTTGCCACTGCTGTAGGAAGGAATAGAAGAACGGCTCGCCGCCATATTGCGTTGCCGCCCTGGCCTAGCGCGATCTGGCGGCGATGGCGCGCCCGGCATGATCACCGGATTGCCGCTGCCGTCGGCACTGGGCGTGCTGCCGGCCAGCCCCTGCAGATACCACTGCACGCCGAACTGGAATTGCCCGGTGAGGTCCTGACCTCGAGGATCCTGGTCTCGATCTGCACCTGCAGCGGCACGCTGTCCAGCTTGGTGATCGCGCTCTTGATCTCCTCCCACTGCGACGGCCGCGCACGCATCAGCAGCTGGTTGTTGCTGTCCACCGAACTGATTTTCACGCTGCCGTCGCTGGAGCTGTACTCCTGCGCGCCCGAGGTACCGCCGGCGCCCTGATTGCCCCCGAAGGCGGCGGATCCGCTGCCGCCAAAGCCGCTGCCGGTGTCATCGCGAATGGCACCGCCGGTGCCGCCCAAGCCGTTGCCCGAGGCATTGTTCGAGCCGCCGATCCCACCGATCCCGGTCGAACCGCCGATCCCGGTCGAACGGCCGGTGTTGCCGAAACTGCCCGCGGTGCTGCCCATGCTGGTCGCGTTGGCATTGTCCGGGCTGCCAAGCGTGCCGCTGCTCAAGACCGGGGCCGACCCTGCCGCCATTGTCGCCACCGCTGTTGCTGCCCGCGCCATTGGTGTAGATCTGCGCCAGGTATTTGGCCAGGTCGGAGGCTTTCAGGTTGCGCACGTCATAAACGAACAGTTGCGGCTGGTTGCCACCGCCGGCATCGATCTTGTGGATCCAGTCGCCGACTTCACGCAGGTAATCGGCCTGGGTGCTGATCACCACCAGCGCATTGGTGCGCTCGATCGGGATGAAGCGCAGCATGCCGGCCAGGGGCGTGCTGCCATGCTCGCCGAACAGCGCATCCAGCTTGGGCATCAACTCGCCGACCTTGGCGTACTGCAGATTGAACACGCCCACCGAAGTGCCGCGCAGCCAGTCCACGTCGAAGGTGCGCACCATGCGCTCGTCGTCGGCCAGCTCCTGTGGCGTGCCGGCCAGCACCAGCAAATTGCGCGAGGGATCGGCCAGCAGCACCGCATCCTTGCGCACGAATGGCTTGATCAGCTTCTGCATCTCGGTGGCGGAGATGAAGCGCAGCGGAAACAACCGCGCCTGCAGCCCGCCCCCGGGTGCCGCGGCGCCCAGGCTGGGCACGAGGTTGCCCGATACCGCATCCTTTTCCGGCAGCACTACGTAGCCATCGCCACGCTTGACCAGGGCGTTGTGGGTCCAGCCGAGCAGGGTCTCGAGGATCGGCAGCGCCTGCTCCTGTTCCACCGGCTGCGAGGTGGAGAACGAGATATTGCCCTCCACGCCCGGCACGATGGTGTAGTTCTGCTTCAGCAGGTCGCCGAGGATCGCCTTGACCACCGCCTGCACCGGCTGGTTCTCGAAATTGAAGGTCACCGCGTTCTTGCCGCTGGCGGTCTGGTGCGGCGTCACCAGGGTCGTGGGGCGCACGAAGCGGCCGCTGCCCTCGCTGATGGTGGCCCGGGGCGGCGAAGGCGTGGCCGTCTCCAGGCCCCGGTTCAACGGCAGCGGCGCCGGCACCGGATTGTGCGTGCCGGCCATGGCCTCGCGTTGCAGCGCGCCGTCGTCGCGTGGCTGCGGCAGGCTGGCGCAACCGGCGAGCCAGACGAAGCCGGCGAGGCTGATGGTGCGCACGAGGTGCGTGATGAATGGACGGAGCATGGGATCAGTGATCTCCTTCGTGGGACGCGGCAGCGCGTTCCGCACGACGTTTCTGGACGGTGCGGCGAAGCCGTTCGAGCGCCGACGGTTGCGGCGCGGCGCTCGCGCCTTGCTGCACATGGATGGAGGCCGCGCCCGGCGGCGCTGGCGGTTGCTCACGACCGTCGCCGCCAGCGCGGGGTTGGTCGATCGGCGCGCCCGCCGGCAACTTCAGTTCGGTGCGGCCAGAGGACGAATCGAACACGGCCGAACGCTGGTGCACCTCGATCAGGGTCACGCTGCCGTCGGGCAGCGCGGCGCCTTCACGCAGGCGGATTTCCTTGTTGCCATTCTTGTCGTGCAACAGCGCCATGCGCAAGTCAGGGGTGATGATGATACCGGTCAGTTCGAGATCGCCCAGGTTGCTGTCGCCCGCCGCTGCGTGTGCCGTCGGCCTGCGGTCGGGATTGAACAGCGGCTGCTGCCATACCAGGCTGAATTGCTGCAACGGCTCAGGCTGCGGAAGATCGGCGCGATTTCCCGGTGGCGGCAACGGCGGCAGGCTGCGCGGGGGCGACCAGTGCACGCCGCGACCCATGCCGCCCAGCAACAGCAGGAACAGCACCCCCAGCAGCACCACGACGAGGCCGAGCGCGGGCGTCAGCCGCCGTTGATGGGCGATGTTCATGGCGTTTCCCCGGTGTCGGCCGGCATGCCCGCGAGCGGGTTGGCCGAAGGACGCACATAGCCGGACAGGGTGAACTGCACTTCCAGCGGCGCACTCTGGTCGTGTTGTGCCGCCACCGGGTTGCGATAGATGCTGAGGTCGTCGACGAACAGATACGGCGTGCCCTGCTCCAGCGCCTGCAGCACCGCGGCCAGCGGCTCGATGTCGCAGCTCAGGCTGATGCTGACCGCCGCCTTGCGATACGGCTCGCCCGATGGCGCCGGCGCTGCCGGCAGCGGCATTTTCTGGCTCACCACGCAGCGGCCGCCCTGGGTGGTGCGCGCGACCACGTCGACCGCCTGCTGCATCAGGTCGGCCGCCGCGTTGTTCGGGTCCGCGGCGGCAAGGAATGCATCGCTGGCGGCCTGGCCCGCGCCGAGCGCGGCGAGGCGCTGCTGCAGCGCCGGCTTTTCCCCGATCGCCGCGGCATAGCGGCTGTGGGTGTCGCGCAACTGGGCCATCTCGTCATCGATCTGGTGGAGCGGCGCCACGAGCCACCAGTGCAGCAGGACGAAATAGGCCAACAACACCGCCAGCAGCAGCAGGATGACCGCGGCGATGCGGCTCTCGCGTGGCTTGAGTGCGGTGATTTTCATGGCTCGCCCGCCGTGCCGGCGGTGGCCGCGTCGGCCGGCGTGGCAGCGGATGCGGCGGGTTGCTTCACCCTGGCGGTCAGGTAGAAACGTTCCTTGCCGGTGGTGGGATCCGGCTGGATGCTGCCCTGGAAGCCGGCATCGGTGATCAGGTGCGAATCCTTCAGCGCATCCAGCAGCTTCGCGGCCTGCTGGCTTTGGCCCTGCATCCCGATCTGGCCGGTATTGTCGACGCTGAAACGTTCCAGCCAGGTGCCCTGGGGCAAGCGCCGGGTGGCATCCTCAAGGAGGCTGAGCTTGCTTATCGTGTTTTTCTTGCGCTGCGCGAGGAAGCCGGCAGCGCCGGCATTGTCCTGCAATTGCTGGCGCAGGGCTGCCACCTGGCCGGCGTCGCCACGCATCGCGGCCACCTCGGCCCGCATCCGGTCCAGCGCGACGCCGCGGTTGTGCAGCCATTCGCCGGCGACCAGCAACAGCAATACCAGCGCCGCCGCGCCCAGGATCAGGTTGAGGCGCCGGCGTGGATGCGCCCGGCGCGGGCGCTGTTCCGGTGGCAGCAGGTTCACCTGGAGCCGGTCATTGCCCTGCGCCACATCCACTGCGTCCGCCGCGATGCCCTGGGCGCGCAGGCGCGCCAGCAGCAGATCGAGGCTGGCGCGGGTGACCGCCACCAGTTCCACCTGGCACCGGCCGGCCGGCGCACTTCCGCCCGGTTCGCGCACGGCGTAATACACCTGCGCCACGCTGAAGGGAGTCTGCCGGTCCATTTCGAAACCGACGACCTGATACAGGTTGTCGCGCGCCGCCAGTGGCAGTTGCAAAGTACGCCGCAGCACCAGCGCGTCCGGCAGCAACAAGGCCACGCGCAGGTCCTCGCGATCGACGTGCTGCAGCGCCGCGTTGAACGCCGACGCGGGTGTGCCCTCGATGGCCTCGTCCCAAGCGGCCAGCGGCTCGGCCTGTCCACGACGACGCAACGTCCAGCGATCGCCGGTCGCTTGCAGCAGGTACCAGTCCGCGCCGGCGCCAAACCAGCCGCGCCAGCGCGGCGGCAACAATGCACGCAACTCGCCGGCCCACCAGCCAAGGAACACAGGCATCGGTGACACGCGCCAACGGCGGCGTACACGCTCCCACCACGGCCGCAGCGGCTGCATCGCCGTACTCATTCCTGCGTTCCCTCCTGCCAGCGCAACACGACGTAAGGCTTCACGCCGCCAAGCCCCGGCTGCATGCGGATTGTCGCGCGCAGCACCGCGCGCGTCCCATCGGCCAGGGTGGCCTGTGATTCGATACTATGCGTTGTTCCGTTGGCGAGAGCCAGACTCGGGTCAGCCGCATTCTTCGCGCGTGCCGCCTGGATCAGCGCCAGTTGCTCCGGCGTCATTCCCGGAATGGCCTGCAGCGCCAGCGGCGGGGCGGTGTTCGGATTCGGGCTGGTATTGCCCGCCCAGATCGTCAGCACCGGCGCTATCCGCTGGTACAGCGCGGGAGTCATGCCCAGCACCATCTGTGCCTCCTCGACGGTGGCGAACGGGCCATGTCGCGGACCATAGTCGCGACCCGCCGCGGCATAGGCTGCGCGCTGGCTATCGGCCGCGTTTGCCATGGTCGGAATGCTGCGCCAGTCGACCACCCGGTCGGCCAGCTGGCTGGCCTGGTCCTGCGGCAAGCCGGCCGCCCGAAACAAGCCTTGCAGCGCCTCGGGCGTATCGGTATTGAGGTCGACCTTGCCGCCCTCATCGACCGCCTGCACTACCACGGCGGCCTGATCGTAGGTGAAGTGGTAGGCGCGGCCATCGCCGATCCAGCGCTGCGTGGCGCGCGGATCCTGCAGGCCGTAGATCGCCCGCATCAGGCCCGCCTCCGCGGCGTAATGGGCCTGGGTCTCGGCGAATTGATAACGCGCCTGCAACCCTTCGGTGCGCGCCATCGCCGCATAGCCACCCAGCAAAATCGCCAGCAGCGTGCATGCCCACAGCACCAGCAGCAAGGCCACCCCGCGCTGGGCGGCACGTGGCGGCAATCGGTGCCCGTTCACTGCTGGCCTCGCGTCGGCAAACCCGAGTGCATGCTGGCAACCTGGGCCGGGTTGGTGCGCAGCGGCACATCGAGTCGCGGCCAGCTGTCGCGACCTTGCGGTTGCACTTCGATGCGCACCAGCATCGGCAATACGCGGCCATCCGCCCACGATGACGACCATGCCACGGCGCGACCCTGCAGGTCGACGCCGCGATAACTGAAGCTGCCCTGCCTGATGTGATCGAACAGCACCTGCGGCTCGCCCAGCGGCCTGGGCGGCTGGCCATCCGGCGGCAACAGCGCCAGGCGCAGTTCCAGGCGCTGGCCGCCGTGGCCGTCATCGACCAGTTGCAGTTGCTGCAGTTGCGGCCCGAGCTTGCCGAGGTAACCCGGCAGCGGAGCGACATAGCGCATTTCATGCGCGCTGCCCTGGAAATAGACAGGCTCGCCGCGATCGGTATGGCCGATCGGCTGGATCACGCTTTGCGCCAGTTCGCGGCGCAGGAACTGCTGCGCCGAACGCATCTGGTCGATGCGTTCGATCGCGGCCGTTCCCGAGCGCACGCTGCGGCTCGCACTGGCAATGCCCGAATACACACCTACCAGCAGCAGCGCCAGCAGCACCAGCGCCGCCAGGATCTCCAGCAGGGTGAACCCGGCGGCGCGCTTCATGGCAAGCCCTGCCCGTTGTCGCCCGCAGGGGCGGCCGAAGCCAGCCGCAAGGTCCGGAAGTGCGCCGAATACGGATGTACCGGCGGTCCCCACATCACATCCAGGTCCAGCTGATAAAGCCGCAGCGGCGTGTTCGGTGGGGCAGCGGGAGGCTGCCATGGCGACACGTCCAGCCGCCAACGAAAGCGCTGGTCGAACTGCCCCGAGGTGATGCCCGAGCGGATCGGTGCGGTGGTGAACGCCGTATCCAGCAGGCTGCGCGCCCACAGCGCCGCCTCGCTGTGGTTACTGGCGTTCTGGCTGAGGCGGATCGAGCCCCCGGCCACGCGCAGCAACGCGGTGAACGCGATGGCCAGCAGCATGATCGCGGCGATCACTTCGAGGAGGGTGAAGCCATTTTGAGAGCGGGGAACGGGGAGCGGGGAACGGGGAACGTGCGGCCTGTCGCCAGCCCCGAGCGAACATGCCGTGGATGTCCTGCTCCAAGCGCCAGGACATGCCTCGGGAAACGCCTTCACGTTCCCCGTTCCCCGCTCCCCGTTCCCCGCTCTCACCGCCTTCATCTCGCCACTACCGTATCCACCACCTGCACCTGGCCGGTCAGCCAGGACACGTTGACGTGCCACTCGCGCTGGCCGGCCTCGAGGGTGATGCGTCCGCCGGTGGAACTGCCGTCGGGAAAGAAGCGGATGCGTCCGGTGTGGTCGTTGGGCTGGTCTTCCTTTGCGCTGGTGATGCTTACCTTGAGGCCCTTGGGCAACCGCACGTTGCGCTGCTTTGCGCCGTCATAGCTGTTGCTGCGGGTGTCGACATCGAAGACCTGTTCGCGGGAGTGGACGATCGCCTGGGCGCGGGTCGCCCGCAACGCACCGGCCAGCTCGCTGCTGGCCGCGCGCACCCGCGCACTGGCCAGGCCATTTGTCACCGACACCGAGACCGCCACCGCCGCCAGCCCGATCAACGCGATGACGACCAGCATTTCGAGCAAGGTGAAGCCTGTTGAGTGCTGGGAACGGGGAACGGGGAACGGGGAACGGCGGAGCCGCCTCGCGTTGCCTGCCCCTGCGCTCCGAAGGGGACATACGCAGGGTGTTCCCGAAGAGCAGGCCAGAGGCCTCGCGTTCCCCGTTCCCCGTTCCCCGTTCCCCGGCTCTCATTGCCAATTACCCGCGTCCGCATTGAGTCCCTCGCCTCCGGGTTTGCCGTCCTCGCCATAGAAAATGAGGTCGTACTTGGCGTGCTGGCCGGGGTACTGATAGCCGAAGTCATGGCCGTAGGGATCCTTCAGCTGCGACTCCTTGGCGTACGGGCCCTGCCAGTTCGGCGCGTTGACGGGCTTCGCCACGAGATCCTGCAGTTGCTGCGGCGGCGAGCCGTTGTCCAGCACGTAGTTGTCGATGTCCTGGCTCAGCGTGTTGAGCTGGATCTTGCCGGTCTTGTACTTGCCCTTGTCGAAGCTGGGGATGACCTTGGTGATCACCGCCACTGCGACGATACCGATCAGCGCGATCACCGCGAGCATCTCGAGCAGGGTGAAGCCGTTGGCGCGCGAAGCGCGCAGGGCGTGCAGGGAACGGGGAACGGGGAACGGGGAACGTGTGGCATTTCGCCAGCCCGGCGCAAATGTTCTTTCGATGATCCGTTCGGAGCGCACAGCTGGGTCTTGGGGGAATCCTTCACGTTCCCCGTTCCCGTTCCCGTTCTCCACGTTCCCGCTCAACAAAACAAGTCATCACCTTCACTCCGATAGCTCACTGAATACTGCTGGTCAGCGTCAGCAGGGGCAGCAGGATCGCGGCCATGATGATGCCCACCAGCACGGTCATCACGATGGTCAGCGTGGGCACGAGGGCGGCCAGCAGGCGATCGATCGAGCGGCGCGACTCCAGCTCGAACGTGTCCGCCACCTTCAGCAACATGCCGTCGAGCTGACCGGCTTCCTCGCCGACCTGCACCATCTGCAACGCCAGCCGCGGAAACAGTTTCGACTGCGCCCAGCGCCAGACTCAGCCCGGCGCCGCCCTTGACCTGTTCGTGCGCCGCGCTGAGCGCCGCATCCAGTGCGAGGTTGCCGGTGACCTGCCGCGCGATGGTCAGCGAACTCAGCAGCGGCACGCCATTCTTGAGCAAGGTGCCCAGCGTGCGGGCAATGCGCGCGGTCTCCACTTTCAGCAGCAGGGGGCCGACCACGCGCAAGCCGAGCAGGCGCGTGTGCCAGGCCAGGCGCGCCGACGGCTCACGCAGGCGCGCACGCCACAGCAGGATGCCGCCGATCAGCAGTAAGGCGATCAACCACCACCATGCCTGCAGCACCTTGCCCAGCGCCAGCACGACCGCGGTGATCCAGGGAATCGGCACCTGCATGTCCTGGAAGATCGGCACGAATTGCGGCACCACGTAGGCCAGCAACAACACCAGCGAGCCGAGCACGCCGACCAGCAGGAAGGCCGGATAGATCAGCGCGTTGACGATGCTGCCACGCAGCGCCTGCGCCCGTTCGAGATAATCGGCGAGACGGCGCAACGTGCCTTCCAGCGAACCGCCGGCTTCGCCGGCCCGCACGAGGCTGACGTAGAGCCTGGGGAAAACGCCGTGCTCCTCGTCCAGCGCCGAGGAGAGCGCGGTACCGCCGCGCACACGGTCGCGCACGCGCTCGATCAGCTTCTTCGCCGACTCGCCCTCGGGCAGCTCGAGCAGGATGGTCAACGCCCGATCCAGCGGCTGGCCTGCACCGAGCAAGGTCGCCAGCTGATGAGTGAACTGGGCCAGCTGATCCCCGCTGAACGGCCCGCGATTGAACAGCGCCGCCAGACCACGACCGCTCGCCACGCCCTCCGCGGGCCGCGCCTCCAGCGGCGTGTGACCCTGGTCCTGCAACCGCCCGATCACCTCCTCGACACTGGCCGCCTCCATCTGGCCCGTGAGCGTCTCGCCGGTGTCGCTGACGGCTTTGTAGCTGTATTGGGTCATGGTTTGAGAGCGGGGAACAGGGAACGGGGAACGGGGAACGCAACCCGTGCCGCGAACGTGCGAGTGCACGTCTTGCCGGGTTCGTTCGGAGCGGGTACGAAAGAATCAAGGCGAGGCCTGCGCGTTCCCCGTTCCCCGTTCCCCGTTCCCCAAAAGTCAGCCTTCCTGCGTAACACGCAGCACCTCCTCCAGCGTGGTGACGCCGGCGACGGCCTTGGCGATGCCGTCTTCGTACATGGTGCGCATGCCTTCGCTGCGCGCCTGTTTTTCGATGTCGCTTTCATTGGCATGCTGCATCACGAGCCGTCGCAGTGCATCGCTCATGCCGAGGAACTCCATGATCGCGCGGCGGCCGTGATAGCCGGTGGGGTTGGCGACACTGCTGCCCGGCTTCCACAGCTTGATCGGACGCTCGTCGGTATATTTCTCCAGCTCGAACTGCGCCACCACTTCGGGCAGCGCCTCATACGGGATCGCGGTTTCCGGATCGAGCCGGCGCACCAGCCGCTGCGCCAGGATGCCGTTGACGGTGGAGCCGAGCAGGTAGTCCTCCACGCCCATGTCGAGCAGGCGCGTGATGCCGCCGGCGGCGGAATTGGTGTGCAGGGTGGAGAGCACCAGGTGGCCGGTGAGCGCGGACTGGATCGCGATGCGGCACGTCTCCAGGTCGCGCATTTCGCCAATCATGATCACGTCCGGATCCTGGCGCACGATCGAGCGCAGTGCGCTGGCGAAGTCCAGTCCGATCTGCGGTTTTACCTGGATCTGGTTGATGCCCTCGATCTGGTATTCGACCGGGTCCTCGACGGTGATGATCTTCACGTCCGGCGTGTTGATCTGCGACAGCGCGGTATACAGCGTGGTGGTCTTGCCCGAGCCGGTGGGTCCGGTCACCAGCAAGATGCCGTGCGGCCGGTTGAGCATTTCGACAAAGCGCGGCTGGAAGCTGTCGGTGAAACCCAGCGACGCGAAGTCGAACACGATCGACTCGCGATCGAGGATGCGCATCACCACCGATTCGCCGAAGCTGGTCGGCACGGTAGACACGCGCAAGTCCAGCTCCTTGCCCTGCACGCGCAACTGGATGCGGCCGTCCTGCGGCAGCCGGCGCTCGGCGATATTGAGGCGCGCCATGATCTTCACGCGCGAGATCACGGCGGCGGTCGATGACGACGGCGGCGCTTCCACCTCATGCAGCACGCCATCGATGCGATAACGCACCTTCAGCCGGTTCTCGAAGGGTTCGATGTGCACGTCCGAGGCACGCTGTTCGACGGCACGCTGCAGGATCAGGTTGACCAGGCGGATCACCGGCGCCTCGGAGGCGAGGTCGCGCAGGTGCTCGACGTCGTCTTCCTCGGCCGCACTGCCGTCGAGATTTTCCACGATGGTACCCATCGCCGAACGACCACTGCCGTAATAGCGCTCGATCAGTCCGTCGATCTCCGAGCGCAGGCCGACACGCAGGGCCACCGGCCGGCCGGCGGCCAGCTCGACCGCCTGCAACGGATACGGGTCGGCCGGATCAGACACCAGCAACGCCAGCCCGCCGTGCTCGTCCTGCACCGGCACCACATGCTGTTGCTTGAGGAAGCGCAGCGACAGCTCGAGGTCCGCCGGCGGCAGCTCCGGCGCATCGCGCGCGGACAGCAGCGGCACCTGCAGCAATTCCGCCCAGCCTTCCGCCAGGTCGCGCTCGGAAACGAGCCCGAGCCGCGCCATCAGCGTCGTGAGGGTGCCCTCGGTCGACTCCTCGTGCAGCCGCCGGGCACGGCCCAGGTCCGTGTCTTTCAGGCGACCGCGTGCAACCAGCCATGCGCAGACTTCCGCTTCACGGTCGTGCACGCCCATGCCCGTTCCACCGGCCGCCAACTCGATCGCTGCCGACATCTGCCACCCCGCTCCAAGTCGTGTCCGTCCCCGTCGTGCCCCCCGACGCGACGCGGCAAACGACATTGGTAGCACATCCGGCCGGCGACCGGCGAGTAGCCATTCAGTCGGCGGCGGACACGGTTCACGTTTCACGCAACATGCTGCGCCCGAGCGGCGTTCCACGGGGCTTGTCCAATCCTTTGCCGCGGTCGATCCGGAGCTCGGGATCTGCTACCGGTTGAAGTGTTCTCCCGCCCTGGAGACTGCCTTGCCGGACATCTTGATGCTGGAGCAAGTGGGTGGCTGCTCGCTGCCACCAGTCCATCGGCGCTGCATCATGTCGATTGGAAAAATCCCGAGGCGCCGGCCACACTTCGCCATTGCCGTGCGACAACATCACCATCCCCAGGCCAGACATGCAATTACTGGACATCGGCGCCAACCTCACCCACGAATCCTTCGAACACGACCTCGATGCCGTGTTGCAACGCGCCCAGGCGCATGGCGTGGATCGGATGATCGTCACCGGTGCTTCGGCCGCGGGCAGCCAGCATGCGTTGGCCCTGGCGCGCGCCTGGCCGGGCACGCTGTTTGCCACCGCGGGCGTGCACCCGCACCACGCCGTCGACTACGACGATGCCGTCGATACGTTGCTGCGCGAATTGGCACGCGACCCACGCGTACGCGCGGTCGGGGAGGCCGGTCTCGACTACAACCGCAACTATTCGCCGCGTGACGTGCAGCTGCAGGTGTTCGAGCGCCAGTTGCAAATCGCCGTGGATCTGCACAAGCCGGTGTTCCTGCACCAGCGCGATGCGCACCACGATTTCATCGCGTTGTTGCGCCGCTACCGCGACAAGCTGCCGGCGGCGGTGGTGCACTGCTTCACCGACAGCGGCGAGGCCTTGCGCGATTACCTGGCGCTGGATTGCCACATCGGCATCACCGGCTGGATCTGCGACGAGCGCCGCGGTACCCATCTGCGCGAGCTGGTGCGCGAGATTCCGGCCGATCGGTTGATGATCGAGACGGATTCCCCCTACCTGTTGCCGCGCACCGTGCGGCCGCCCCCGTCACACCGACGCAACGAGCCGATGTACCTCAGGCATATCTGCGAGGAGATCGCGCGCGATCGGGGCGAAGACCCGCAAGTCACCGCAGCGAACAGCACGGCGACAGCCGATTCGTTCTTTGGCTTGGCGAGTGCATCCTGATTCACGCTGCCGGTGCGCACTGGATGAATCGCCTGCGTGCACAAAGCAAGACTCCCGCCAGCTGGCGGGAGTCTTGTCTGCCTCAGTGCCGGTTGCTGGCGTCAACCCTTGCCGTTGCCCTTGCCCTTGTCGTTGCCGTTGCCGTGTCCGGGGCTGGTCGAACCGACGCCCCAGGCCTCGAACTGATCGTAGGTCTTGGCGGGGTTCAAACAACTGTCCAGACGAGTCGCCTGGTGCTTGCTGAGCAGTCCGTCGGCGGCGAGGCCGTTGGCGTAGTTGTGGATAGCCGTGCGGTATTCACCGAGTGAGGCGGCGGCTCCTGCCAGCAGCTTGGCGCTCGCGACCACGTTGGCACCGACGATCAGGCCACCGGGGACGAAGGTGGGGATACCGGTATCGCAACGTAGCAACTGCTGGCTGTCTTCATTGAGCCGCCAGCCCTCGTCCTTGAATAGCGCGGGCGTGAGATCGACATTGATCTGGCCGATCAGATCCGAATTGATCGCGTACTCCATCAAGGCGTTCGGGGTCAGTCGGGTGTCGTAGTGCGAGAACGACGAACCCTGAGCCAGTGCGGTCGGAGCGTACAGCTGCACATTGCCGGCGGCGTCCGCACCGGCCAATGACGAGCCCCGCACGAGTCCACCGGTGAGGCCACCCGGGTTGGCTTTCAACGTGTTGCCATCGGCCTGGTTTACCGAGATCACCGGGATAGTTGACTGCATCGAGCGGAGTGCCGCCGGGCACGATCGTGCCGGCCTGGTTGTTGGCGATGATCACGCCGGTGGCACCGGCACGCTGCGCGTTGTCCACCTTGTCGGTAAAGGCACAGGTGCCACGAACGACCAGCGCGAGGTGGCCGGCCACCGCCGCCGCGTTGTCGAACGGCGTGCAGCCTTCGGCATTGGTGCCGGTGACCGCAGCGACGATGCCGCCCTTGAAGTTGCCGATGCTCGCCACCGGGCCAAACGCGGCCTGTTCGATCGCGTAGTCACCCGCGGCCGGCGCCGGTGCACTGACGCGAAGCAGCAGCGGTGGCGTCAGCGCCAGCGGGGCCTCGGCCTTCACGTTCGGGCCAGTGAACACCAGGTGGCCATCATTCACTGCCGACGCGACGCGCTCGGCGGGCGTCATCGCATACCAGCTCTTCTGCCGACTGTTGTCGAAAACGAACGTGCTGTAGATGTCCGGGAGGCCGGACAGCGGTTGGCCGGTGGTCAGGCTGCCAAAGCCCGAGAAGCCCAGGCCATGCGCCATCTCGTGCAGCACCACGTTGAGAAAGTCGATCGAGCCGACCGGCTGCTTGCCGTCGAGCCCGAAGTACCAGGACGAGCCTTCGAGGCAACCTGCGGAGCCCAGCGCACCGTTGAAGCGCGCGCGAATGTCCGCCCCGCCGGGGGCCGCATCCTCACCGGCCAAGGCATCGAACAGCGCCGAGTGGTACCAGGTGTTGGCCAGTGCACCCGCCGGCGCCGGGTCCTCAAACCCGAAGATGTAAGTGGCGCCGGCCGAACCGAGCGTGCCTGCGGTCGCCGTGCAGCTGAGCTTGGCGAAGCTGGCGCTGACGGTGATTGGCACGTCGCTCTTCAGCACCGCACCCCACAGGTCGGCGGCGAACTGAAATACGATGCGTGCCTGCTCGCCGCGGGTGGCGCCGGGGTTGCCGCCGACCGGACTGGCCGGGGTCGGATCGTCCAGGCCCTGGCCGGTGCCTGCATCCTGGTTGTCGATCTTGATCTCAGAGGCCGAGACATAGCTGACCATGCCCAGCAAGCCGACGCCCAGCAGGGCGCGGAACAACATGGTGCGGCGGATCATTGGGTCACCTCCGCTGCGGCCTGCTGGCTATCGCCCTGGTGATGAATGCTCACGCTGCCGTCGGCGCGACGCTCGGCCACCAGGCTGCTCATCAGGGATTCCGGCACCTCCATGCCAACCGCCTGGCCTCCGTTCTTCAGACGAATGGTGTGAAGGGTCTGTCGCGCCTCGGCTTCATTGCGCGGTATCGCGGGACCACGTTGGCGGGCGCGTGCCGCCGGCGCATTGGCAGCTTGCTCGAGCATGGCGCGCGACAAGGCCGCACGCTGCTCGGCGGTCGGGGCCACCAGACGACCGGTGGCCGGATCGATCGCCACCTGCACGCCCTGCATATTGATGGACGCCGGTGCTGGCGGCGATGGAGCCGGTTTCTGCTCGGCGGCAGTCGCCGCACCGGCGACCACCAGCAGTCCCAGCAGCATCGGCGCGATCGTCCGAGGCAAGATCTTGCTACGCATAGTCATTCTTCCCGCTGAGAGACGCCGGGCCGAATGGCACGGCGGGTGAAGACGAAACCGGTCGGTCTCGCCTCGGCCTTGGTTCCGGGGGATGACCCGGCTATGCAAGTGGAGATCGTCCGCAGGTGCGGAGGACAAGTCGGCACCGCGCGAGCTTGTCGAGCAGAGCCTCGACTCTTGCGGTGGCTGACGCCTTGGCGGTCCCCAGGCGACCTGTTCGCGCATTGATCCGATCTCCGAATCTCGTGGCTGGCTTTCCGCGTTGCCACGGCAGCACCGGAACAAAACCCCGCTTCGGTGCGCCAAACGAGCCGATGCTCGTCCGGACGGCCACTGCGTGACCGTGTTGCGCTGGAGAACGGAGACCGATCGACCTTAGCAGCAGGATCTTGCGACCGTCAACGTATGTTTTTGCGTTACGGCGCGCTGGCGCGGCTTCGCCCCGCCGGAGCATTCACTCGCACGACAGCGTGCGTGTCTCGCCCGGCATCAGTCCGTTCAGCGCATGCTCGCCAATACGTACGCGAATCAGGCGCAGGGTCGGAAAACCCACCGCGGCCGTCATCCGGCGCACCTGGCGGTTGCGTCCCTCGCGCAGGGTCAGGCTGATCCAGCTGGTCGGGATCGCCTTGCGAAAACGGATCGGTGGGTCGCGTGGCCACAGCCATGCCGGCTCGGCAGCGCGGTGTACCTCAACCGGAAGAGTCGGTCCGTCGTTCAGCACCACACCATGACACAGGGCCTCGAGCGCTGCGTCATCGATGTCGCCTTCGACCTGGGCCAGATAAGTCTTGGCTTGCTTGTGGCGTGGGTCGGTGAGCCGATGGGCAAGCGCGCCGTCATCGGTCAGCAGCAGCAATCCCTCGCTGTCGCGGTCCAGACGTCCAGCCGCATAGACGTCTTTTTGCCGGACGAAATCGGCAAGCGTGGGCCGGCCCTGCACGTCGGTGAACTGGCACAACACGCCCCACGGCTTGTTCAACGCGATCAGCATGGACAGGAGAGGCAGGGGTATCAGTGGCTACTGATGCGCGCCGTCCCCGGATGCGCCGGTGCCACCGGCTTGATGAAGCGCAAGGTCATCCGGTCCGATTCGCCGATCGCCTGGTACTTCGCGCGATCCTGGTCGCCCAGCGCGAACGTGGGCGGCAGCGTCCATACGCCTTTGGGGTGGTCCCGCGTGTCCTTCGGATTGGCATTGATCCCGCTGCTGCCATCCAGCACGAAACCCGCGTCCGTGGCCAGCTTCACCACGTATTCGGTGGGCAGGTAGCCGCTGTCCTTCACCAGTGCCAGCGTGGCACCGTCGGCGGCGCGATGATCGACCACGCCGAGCACGCCGCCCGGTCGCAGCACCGCGAAGAACGCCTTGAACATCGCCGGCGCGGTATCGGCCACGACCCAGTTGTGCACGTTGCGGAAAGTCAACACCATGTCGGCCGAACCGGGCGCGCCGAACACCGGTGCATGCGGGTCGAACTCGACAATCTGCGCATGGCCGTAGTGCGCGGAATCGGCCGCAAACTTGCGCCGCAGAGCGCTGTCGTTGCGGCGCGCCTCATTGCCACCCTTGGGCGCCGTCACGGCGGCGATGTAGTGTCCATTGTCGCTGAGCAGCGGCGCCAGGATCTCGCTGTACCAGCCGCCGCCCGGGGTGATCTCGATCAGCGTCTGGTCCGGCCGCACGCCGAAGAACTGCAGCGTGGCCTTTGGATGGCGATAGACGTCACGCGCGCTATTGGCCGGCGAGCGCCAGTTTCCGGCCAGCACATCGTCCAGTTGCGAGGCGGTGAAATCGCTGGCGCTGGTTGGTGGCACCAGTTCATCGGTCGGCTGGTCCGGTCCCACCGACGCCGCGGGCGCCACTTGCGCAATCACGGCGGAAGGTACGGCCAGCGCGGCCACCAGCCACGACGACGCCAGCCATTTCCGCGCACGGTGTCGCCGGAAGCTGCCACCCTCGATCACCTGATTCATCATTCACCCCGTGGCGCGCCGGCCATCCAGACGCAATGCAATATCGCGCAAGGAATGTGCAGAGCTGGTAGATGCGAGTCGCGCCGGCCGGCACGACATGCCGCCGGCGCCCGCAGGCTCGCATTCTACGCGATCGCGCGGGGAGCCGGCGGTGAAAATCCTGCGCTCGCACGGCGTCAGTAGTGGATCACCGAACGGATCACCTTGCCGTCGTGCATGAGCTCGAAGGCTTCGTTGATGCGCTCCAGCGGCAGCACCTTGGTGATCATTTCATCAATCTTTATATCGCCCGCCAGGTAACGGTCGACGTAACCGGGCAGTTGCGAACGCCCCTTGACGCCACCGAACGCCGAGCCGCGCCACACGCGACCGGTAACAAGCTGGAACGGCCGGGTGCTGATTTCCTGTCCGGCGCCGGCCACCCCGATGATGATCGATTCGCCCCAGCCCTTGTGGCAGCACTCCAGCGCCGAGCGCATCAGCTTGACGTTGCCCACGCACTCGAACGAATAGTCGACGCCGCCGTTGGTCAACTCGACGAGCACCTGCTGGATCGGCGTGTCCGGATAGTCCTTCGGATTGACGCAATCGGTGGCGCCGAGCAGGCGTGCCATCTCGAACTTTGCCGGGTTGGTGTCGACCGCGATGATGCGTCCAGCCTTGGCCATCACCGCGCCCTGCAGCACCGACAAGCCGATGCCGCCCAGGCCGAACACCGCCACCGAGGCGCCGGCTTCCACCTTGGCGGTGTTCAACACTGCGCCGATGCCGGTCGTGATGCCGCAACCAAGCAGGCAGACCTTTTCCAACGGCGCCGCCTTGTTGATCTTGGCCACCGAGATTTCCGGCATCACCGTGTACTCGCTGAACGTACTGGTGCCCATGTAATGCAGCAACGGTTTGCCATTCAAGGAGAAGCGCGAGGTACCGTCAGGCATCAGGCCCTGGCCCTGGGTGATACGGATCTTCTGGCACAGGTTGGTCTTGCCGGAGCGGCAGTACTCGCACTCGCCGCACTCGGGGGTGTACAGCGGAATCACGTGGTCGCCCACTTGTACCGAGGTCACGCCTTCGCCCACTTCCTCGACGATGCCACCACCTTCGTGGCCGAGGATCACCGGAAATTGCCCTTCCGGATCATCACCGGACAGGGTGAACGCGTCCGTGTGACAGACGCCCGTGGCGACAATGCGCACCAGCACTTCACCGGCTTCAGGTCCGGCTACATCGATCTCTTCGATGGTGAGCGGCTTGCCTGCGGCCCAGGCGACGGCGGCGCGTGATTTCATGGTGCGGACTCCTCTGGATGATGTTTGTGCATGGAATCGTCCATGGTAGCCGCCTTGAGGTTATCAGTCGGTATGGCTGCCGCAGTCGATCGTCACCGCGGATCCCATTGCTGCATCTGCCGGCAGTAGTCATCCGCCTCGGCCAGCAGCCATTCGCGGAACGACTGCAAGCCGCGGTGTTCCAGCGAACGCGGCGGGTACACCAGCCAGTACGCTTCCGCCACCGGCATGTAATCGTCGCCAAGCACCTGCAGCCGGCCGGCATCGATCAGGGATCTCGAGGTCACCATGCGCCCCAGCCCCACGCCAAGACCCTCAAGCGCCGCGTGGCGCAGCGCGTCGAGACTGTCGAACTGGGCCACGTAGCGTTTCGGCCGGGTGCCGCCGAACCGCTCGAACCAGTCGTTCCAGCGTGTGGACGGGGCCGGCTCGCCGAGCAACGGCCAGCGCGACAGGTCGCGCGGATCGGCGCCGCCCATCCTGGCGATCAGTGCGGGTGCCGCTACCGGCGCGATCCATTCGCCGAACAGGCGTTCGCTGCGCAGGCCGGCCCATTCGCCGCGACCGTAGCGCAGGCCTGCGTCCACCGGCTCGTGCTCGAAATTCACCAACACCGAACCTGATTGCAGGGTGAGTTCCAGCTCCGGGTGCGCTGCCACCAGTTGCGGTAGCCGCGGCACCAGCCAACTCGACATGATGCCGGGACTGGCGCTCAAGGTAAGCGCGTCGTCGCAGCGCTCGTTGTAATGAGCCAAGGCATGCTCGATGCCGTCAACATGTTCGCCCACCGCCTCCAGCAGGCGGCAACCCTCGACGGTCAACGTCACCCCGCGCGGACCTCGTTCGAACAGCCGGCGTTCCAGTCGCTCCTCGAGCTGACGCATCTGGTGACTGAGCGCGCTCACCGTGAGGTTCGCCCGTGCTGCGGCACGCGAGAGGTTGCCCAGCCGGGCGACCTGCACGAAGGGTTGAAGCAGGCCGAGTGGTATGCGCGCCATCTTGAATATCCTTCAAGTCTGGCTTGCCAATATATCGCTTTTTGGCGGCCTGGCGCGCGCGTACCTTGAGCACTTCCCAAGCCTGTGCGCTTGTTCGAAGGAGTTACCCATGAGTTCGCTATGGAAAGATCTGCTGTTCCTGCACGGCCATCTGGTGCGCAAGGAGGACCTGCTCTGGGCTGATCAGGCAAGCCCCGAATCGACCACCGCGACACCCGCCGCCGCCACCCATGTCGAGAAGGCCGGCGCCGCGGCATGGAACGGTGCAAGACCGGTGAAAAACTGCGCCGCGCACTGGCCGCGACTGGCAGCGCCGCGCTGAGTCGCATCGATTCCGCCCGTTTCCAATTCCGATCGCGTCACGCGATATTTCGCCGCAGGGTGCATGCTTGACCTCTTTGTCCTGGAGGCAACTTTCATGCACTTGCGCCCGCTCGGCAACTCGCCACTCTCGATCGCGCCGCTGGCTCTCGGCGGCAATGTATTTGGCTGGAACGTGGACGAAAAGCGTTCGTTCGATTTGCTGGATGCGTTCGTCGACGCCGGCGGCAACCTGATTGACACCGCGGATGTGTACTCGGCGTGGGTGGCGGGCAACCGCGGCGGCGAATCGGAGACCATCATCGGCAAGTGGTTGAAGCGCAGCGGCAAGCGCCAACAGGTGCTGATCGCCACCAAGGTGGCCAAGTGGGCCGAACACCCCGGCCTGTCGCCGATGAACATCCGCCAGGCGGTGGACGGATCGCTGCAGCGCCTGCAGGTGGACTGCATCGACCTGTATTTTGCGCACCAGGACGATGCCAGCGTGCCGATGCTCGAAACGCTGAGCGAGTTCGCCCGGCTGATCGAGGCGGGCAAGGTGCGCGCGATCGGCGCCTCCAACTTCGGCGCGGCGCGATACGCCGATGCGCTGGCGGTATCGAGGAAGCACCGCCTGCCCCGCTACGAGTGCCTGCAGCCCGAATACAACCTGGTCAGCCGCGCCGGCTACGAAGCGGAACTGGAGCCACTGGCTCGACGCGAGCAGCTCGGCGTCATCAGTTATTACGGACTGGCCAGCGGCTTCCTCAGCGGCAAATACCGCAGTACCGCCGACCTGACCAAGAGTTCGGCGCGCGGCGACGGCGTGAAAAAACACCTCAACCCGCACGGCCTGGGCGTGCTGGCGGCGCTGGATGACGTGGCCGCGGCACACTCCGCCACCCCGGCCCAGGTCGCGCTGGCCTGGGTGATGGCGCGGCCCGGCATCAGCGCACCGATTGCCAGTGCCACCAGCGTGGAACAACTGCGCGAGCTGATGGGTGCGACTTCGCTGCAGTTGGACAAGGACGAGATTGCGCAACTGGATCGGGCCAGCGCCGCTTGATCACGGCGTGACCGTGGCGGCCTGCGCCGGCGCGGCGACCGTGCCACCCGGCGCGATGTCGGCATCCTGCTGTTCCGGCGACTCGACCCGGTAACCCTGCGCTTGCAGTGCGGCCAGATAGCCGTCCGGGTTGAGCAGTTCGTCCATCGGCAGCAACGCAAACGTCTGCGCGTTGGCGGCCAGCGCCTTGCGTGCGGCCGTGAGCCACACCGCGCGCTGTTTCGCAGGCACATCGTCCAGGCCCAGCGTCTGTGCGAAACCGGCACCGGTCAGCGCCGCCACGCAGGCGTCGCGGCGATCGCTGTCCGGCAGCTGGCGCAGTGCTTGCAGGTCGCCGGTGGCCCATGCATTCGCGCGCGCCGTCATCGCCGGCATGTCATGCTCGACGCTCTCCAGCGTGCGGATGAAACAGGTGATGTCATGCGGCGCGGCTTGGGTGAACGCCTTGATCGCCGCGCGCGGATGCTCGATTTGCACGGTGTAATCAGCCGTGACCTCGGGCACGCCCGCGCGTTTGGCCAGGGCCTCGATGCTGGCCTTGATGTTGCCGGAGCGACTCAGGCCATTCGCCTTGAGCGCCTTCCGATACAGCTCCTGTGAAGCGAACAGCGGCCGCCAGCGCTCGATGCCGCGATCCTTGCCGATGTATTTCTGCTTGAGCACGAGCCAGCGCGCATACACCGGCGGTGGCAAAACCTGCTGCAGCGTCCTGCCATCGGCATTCTTGCGCGCGCCGTACGCCGAGGGCAGCAGGAACAACTTCCCGAGAATGCCCACGTCGGCCTTGATCCGGACCGACGGCTGCAGCAGCACCTGCTGCGAGCCGGCCAGCACCTGTTCAACTTCACGCGACTGCCACTGCACGTCGCGCGGCAAGGGCGACAGCGTGCCAAGTATCCACATCACGTGATCGCCGCCCGCGGAGCCTTTCCCGGACACCTTCCACAAGCCCGGGCCCGGCTGCACGCCGCTGACCACCACCGGCGCCAGGTCGGCTACGCTGGTCGGGACCGGCGGCGGCTTGACGGAATCCGCCGACGCCTGGGCGAACGCCGGTGCGACGGCACATAGCGCCAACAGGAAGATTCCACCATGTAGCTGCATTCGTTTCCTATAGGGGACGGATGGCGCCAAGCAGCAACTTGACGCCCTCCGTCCCCGCTCCCAGTCTTCGGGTTCCCGTCACGCCGACAGCAGCGCCAGCGCCGCGTTTAAGCTGGCGCTGGGACGCATCGCCGCGCCGACCTTGGCCAGGTCCGGGTGGTAATAGCCGCCGATCTCGACCGGCCTGCCCTGCACCCGATTCAACTCCTCGACGATTTTCGCCTCATCGCGGGTCAACGCCGCGGCCACCGGAGTGAACCGGGACTTCAGCGCGGCGTCCTCGTCCTGCGCGGCCAGGGCTTGGGCCCAGTACAGCGCCAGATAGAAATGGCTGCCGCGGTTATCCAGTTCGCCCACCTTGCGCGAGGGCGATTTATCGGTATCAAGGAACTTGCTGTTGGCCTGGTCGAGCGTCTTTGCCAACAGCTCGATCTGGACACTGTGATCGCGCTGGCCCAGATGCTCCAGCGACGCGGCCAGCGCCAGGAACTCGCCCAGCGAATCCCAGCGCAGATGGTTCTCTTCGAGGAACTGCTGCACGTGCTTGGGTGCCGAGCCGCCCGCGCCGGTCTCGAACAGGCCACCGCCGGCCATCAGCGGCACGATCGACAGCATCTTGGCGCTGGTGCCCAGCTCCATGATCGGGAACAGGTCGGTGAGGTAGTCGCGCAGCACGTTGCCGGTGACGGAAATGGTATCCAGCCCCTGGCGGATGCGCTCCAGCGAGAAGCGCGTCGCCGCGGTCGGATCCATGATGCGGATGTCCAACCCGCTGATGTCATAGTCCTTCAGATAGCGTTCGACCTTCTTGATGATTTGCGCATCGTGCGCGCGCTCACGGTCAAGCCAGAATATTGCCGGCGTATGGCGTGCGCGGGTGACTGCCAGCTTCACCCAATCCTGGATCGGCGCATCCCTGGTCTGGCACATGCGCCAGATGTCGCCGGTCTCGACGTCGTGCTGCAGCAAGGCGGTGCCGCCTTCGTCGAGCACCTTGACCACGCCATCGCCGGTGATCTGGAAGGTCTTGTCGTGCGAGCCGTATTCCTCCGCCGCCTGCGCCATCAGGCCCACGTTCGGCACGCTGCCCATCGTCGCCGGATCAAACGCGCCATGCGCCTTGCAGTCCTCGATCGTCGCCTGGTAAACGCCGGCGTAGCTGCGATCGGGAATCACCGCCTTGACGTCCTGCAGCTTGCCCTGGGCATTCCACATCTTGCCCGAGTCGCGGATCATCGCCGGCATCGAGGCGTCGATGATCACGTCGCTGGGCACGTGCAGGCTGGTGATGCCCTTGTCCGAATTGACCATCGCCAGCGCCGGACGCTGCGCGTACTCCGCATCGATATCGGCCTTGATCTGCGCCTGCTGCGCTTCCGGCAGCGTGCCCAGCCGCGCATACAGATCGCCGATGCCGTTGTTCGGATTGAAGCCGATCTGCTTCAGCGCGCCGGCGTGCTTGCGCAGCACGTCCTGGTAGAACTCGCTCACCGCCACGCCGAACATGATCGGGTCGGACACCTTCATCATGGTGGCCTTCAGATGCAGCGAGAACAGCACGCCCTGCTTTTTTGCGTCCTCGATCTGCGCATCGATGAACGCGGCCAGCGCCTTGCGGCTCATCACCGCCGCGTCGATGATCTCGCCAGGTTGCAACGCGGTTTTCGGCTTCAATACTGTGTGGCTGCCGTCCTTGCCAAACCATTCGATGCTGACGTTGCCGGCCTTCTCGATCACGGTGGATTTCTCGCTGCCATAGAAATCGCCACCGCTCATCTGCGCCACATGGGTCTTCGAATCGTGGCTCCATGCACCCATCTTGTGCGGGTGCTTGCGCGCATAGTTCTTGACCGACACCGGCGCGCGGCGATCGGAATTGCCCTCGCGCAGTACCGGGTTGACCGCGCTGCCCTTGACCCGGTCGTAGCGCGTCTTGATGTCCTTCTCCTGCGCATCCTTCGGCTCGTCCGGATAGTCCGGCAGCGCGTAGCCGTGTTCCTGCAATTCCTTGATCGCGGCCTTGAGCTGCGGCATCGAGGCACTGATGTTGGGCAGCTTGATGATGTTCGCCTCGGGCGTCGTCGCCAGTTCGCCCAGCTCGGCAAGGTCATTGGCGATGCGCTGGTCCTCCTGCAACCGCTCGGGGAACAACGCGATGATGCGTCCCGCCAGCGAGATGTCGCGCGTCTCCACCTTGACCCCGGCACTGCCGGCGAAAGCGACGATGATCGGCAGCAGCGATTGCGTGGCAAGGAACGGCGCTTCGTCGGTGAGCGTGTAGATGATCTTGGACGGGGTGGACATGGTCTGCGTGAACCTCTTTGACTGAGCCGGAACGACATTCGTGAAATCCTGCCATTGTCGCGTTTTCACCCGACAGGGGAAAGCGCCGAAGCCTCACGGCGCCATTCCCGTACAGCCCCCGGCTGATCCCCACACGAGAAAGGGACGCGCCAGGCGCGTCCCTTTCGACCTCGTCGCTGCAAGGCGCGTATCGTCTATTTCTTCACCGAGAAATCCTTGCTGGCGACCGGCTTGCCATCCAGCGAAATCTCGACCTTGTAGTCGCCGGCCGGGAATCCGTCCGGCTTGCTGATCATGAACGCGGTCGTCTGCGCGCCCATCGTGTCGAGTACCTTGCTGTCCTCGTGCACGGTCTGGCCGCCGTCGTAAGTCCATTTCGCCGCCAACGTGGCGTGACCACTGCCCACGGTTTCGACCGAGGCATAGATGGAGTCCTTCGGGGCAAAACTGGTGCCGGTCGCCTGGATCTTGTTGTTCGCATCGACGCTTGATCCAATCTCGACCGAGCTGAAGCTCACCGCGGCACTGGCTGCACTGGCGGGCATTGCGGTCGTGGCAGAGGGCGAGGGCGTCATCGGCGGCGTCATCGCCGTGGTGCTCGGCGGCGGCGTTGACGGAATCGACGAAGCCGGTTCGCTACTCTTGCCGCAGGCACTCAGCGCCAGTGCGGCGGCCAGTGCGGTGGCGAGTATCAGGGGTTGACGTGTTGTCTTCATGCGGCGTCTCCTGCTTCAGGGTTTGGGCGGCATCTTCAGGATCTGACCGGGCTGGATGTGGTCCGGATCCGCAAGCTGGTCGCGATTGGCTTCGAAAATCGACTTCCACGCATTCGCATTGCCGTAGAAATGCCTGGCGATCTTCGACAGGTTGTCGCCTTTCTGGACGATGTAGGCGGCGTTCTCATCGACGGTGGAGCTCACCATCGAGTCGACATTGCTGAAATCCGCCCTCGCCGTCGGATTCGACGGCGTGGTCGTCACGGAGCCCTGCACACCAGAGAAATCCGGCTTGCCGGTGTCATTACCCATCGCGTGCATCTCCATCTCAAAAGAGGGAGTCAGTGATAACCAGCCGGGAGTTAACGGCCTGTGAGTGCCGGATCCATGCGTTCAGCCTGCAGACCGGCCCGCTCGCCGCGAGTACGCACCGCGCGCCGCATTCCGTATCGATGAAGGCGCGCTGCCTGCCATCGTTACCCATGATGTAGCGAACCCGTAATCCCAGGAAGCTCACCTTCCCGCTGAACCCATCATCGACGACAACCGCCAGGACGACCTCGGGTTGGCCGTCCTGGGGCCAACGGTTTCGACGGAAAGCTCGGCGGTCATCGCGCCTGGAAATCGCTGCCTTGGGACGCGCTCGATGCGGGCAAGGTGAGGTTCGATTCGGCGGTGAAGCGGTTGAAGGAACTGCGCAGCGCATGCGCTGGACAATACGCCGGCGTCGGCGGGCCGTGGAAGAACCGCCCGCAGTATTTGCCGTTAAAGAAGAACACCGCCGGTGACCGTGCATTGCCTGCCACGCCAACCTCACACCCGATACGGCACCACCACCTCAACCTTCTTCCCCCCCACCCTGAAATCCCGCGTATTCCGCGTAACCAGCACCAGCCCATGCTGCACAGCCACCGCCGCCTTCAACGCGTCGGGCAACTTCCAATGCTCGCTGCGACGCAAGGAGGCAGCGAGGTCGGCGATCTCGCTGGTGATCGGCAGGTGTGGAAACACATCGAGCAGTTCGCGCGCCAGTGATTCGGTGCGGAGGGTGAAGCCGGCGAGCACTTCGGCGCGGGTGATGACGGAGATGGCGCACTCGCTGCCGTGTTCGGCCAGGAAGGTGGTGGCGGCTTCGACGTTGTTGAAGTGGTCGATCAGGATGACCGAATCGAGCAGGTATCTCACCCGCGATCGTCCCATTCGTCACGCAGGCGACGTTGATGGTGCAAGCCATCGCCGTGTTCCCAGATGCCGGCGGTACGGCGCAACGCGGCTTGCAGATCGGTCAGCCCCTGACTTTCGTGTCGGACGCGATAACCGCGCACGGCCTGGCGTACCAGTTCGGTCATCGGCAGGTTGCGGGCCTGGGCCTCGCGGTCCAGCCATGCCTTGTCGTCGGGGTCCAGATTGATGAGTGTGCGTGCCATGAATCGACGATATCAGATCTTTGATTTATAGATATCGCCGTTGCTCCGGTGGACGTCTGCGAAACGACGCAATGCGCCCGATCAAGCGCCGCCCCTTCTTTGTGGTGGGCGATAGCCTCGCGCGGACTGACGCCCCCGTTCGAAACGTGCTGCACCCTCCCTCGTCATCTATCCATGAACCGACGAATCCATCGCACGGCGTGCGGATAACCAAGCTGACTATTGCTCCGCCGACTTGCGCCGGGAACCACCTCGCCAAGACAATGCCGCCATGAAAATCAGTCGCAATGATCCCTGCCCCTGCGGCAGTGGCCGCAAGTACAAACAGTGCTGCCTGGACAAGCAGACATCGGCACCCTCATCGGGCGAGTTGGCATGGCGACGCATCCGGCGGGACATGGAAGGGTTGCCCGGGCGCATGCTGCGTTTCGCCGACCAAGCCTACGGGCCCGAGGGGCTGGATGAGGCGTGGCGGGAGTTCATGTTGTGGGACGATGATGAGGCGGCATTCGATGACGACTCTCCGCACGTCGGCATATTCCTGGCCTGGATGCTGCACCACTGGTCGCCCAATCCGGATGAAACGGATGTTGCCGACGCCAGCCTGCACGAAGTCGTGCCAACGCAGACTTTCCTGCAACGCAAGAAGCACCAGTTGTCACCGGTGATTCGGGAGTACCTGCAATCGTGCATGGATCGGCCATTCAGCTTCTACGAGGTCGAGCACGTCGAGGCCGGTCGGAGCATGAGCTTGCGCGACCTGCTGACGGACGAACGCCATGAGGCATACGAACGTGGCGCATCGCAGTCGCTGGCCGTGCATGATGTGGTGTACGCACAGTTGGCCTCGGCCGATGGCATTGTCCTGATCGAAGCGATCTGCCCCATTGCCCTGTCACCGAGCGACAAGGTGCCGATCATCACCTTGCGCAAACGCATCCACCAGAACGAAGCCAGCCATGCGGCTACGCACGACGATGTCGAGAAACTGCAAATGTGGGACCTCGAGCTGCGCAATCTGTACCTGTCGCTGTCGGAGCGATACCTGTACCCGTCGCTACCGCAACTGGTGACGACCGATGGTGATGCGTTCGAGTTTCACTCGCTGGTATACGACATCGACTCGGCACAAACCGCGTTCGATGCACTGAAGCACCTCAACCCCATGATTAGTGACTCCGCGGCAGCGGGAGCCGATATCCAACGCGATGCCGATGGCCTCATCCGGCACGCGCAGATCGACTGGGTCAGGATGGACCAGGGCGACAACGCCGGATCGGGCACGCTGCTTGGCACCCTCACCATCGACGGCACCCGGTTGATAGCGGAGGTGAAGTCGCGCGAGCGCGCCGATCGACTGAAAGGCATCGTTGACGAAGCGCTTGCCGGCAATGCCATATTCCGCGCCGACAAGATACAGACCATCGAACAGGCCATGGCAGAAAGCACCCCATCGCCGTCACCGCTGCCACAGGATTCACTGCAAGCCCAAGCCATCATTGTCGACTACCTGCGAAACCATTACGCACAGTGGCCCGACATGCCGCTGCCCGCGCTGGGCAACCGCACGCCACGAGACACGGCACAAACTCCCCTGGGTCGCGAACAGGTAGAAGCTTTGTTGCGGGAAGCAGAGCAGCACAACCCCGATCTGCCTGCGGCCGTGCGCAAGACCATTTTCGATGCCGTCCGACTTCAATTGGGCCTGCACGCCTGAGCATCCTCGGCTTGCCATTCGCCAGAGTGCCTGCGCTTTCAGGTCTCGCACTATCCACAGTCGCAACACTGGCTGTTATCCGCAGCGAATCGCTGCGGCGTCATTGAAGCCGCTATCGGCGATGCGGAAGTCCACCAGTGCCCTGTCTATGCCTCTGCCGATATCAATCGCAAACCGTGTTCCACGAACGGCTTGAAGTCGGCCACATTGACCGTCACGAAGTCCGCGCCCGCACGAATGGCGTTGGCCGCAATCAGGGCATCGGTTTTCAACGTGCGGCGACGACCGGCGGCGTTGAACAATTCCGCGCCGAGATCGGCGTCCGCTTCCATGACCGGCTCAACCCTGCCGGATATGAAGGCATGCGCCATTTCGGCCTCGCCGTCAGCCAACGGCCCCAGCAGATATTCGTACCAGACCACCGCACACACGGCCGCCACTTCACCGTTCAGCACTCGCCGTACGACGGCATGGTCTTCGCGTGCCCACTGCGGCAACGCGATCAACGCATTCGTATCGAAATGGATCACGGCGCCTTGGCAACGCGCCGCTTGTCGTCGGCATGACGCATGGTGCGCAAGGACTGGATGGCTCGTCTGGTCTCCTGCTTGTTGCGCGGCAATGTCCCATTGGCGTAACGCGCCACGACCTGCGCAGGCGTCAAGGTCTCGCGGGATCGTTCCGCCGCCGTTTGCACCGAGCGGCGGATCACCTCGGCCTGGGATACCTGCCAGGTCTTGGCAAGATGCTTGATGCGCTGGTCGGTTTGTTCATCCAGCGCGTAGGTAGCGCGAATCGACATGCGGGCCATGGCATTCACCGTTATGGTATGTCGTTATGGTAATTCTAACATGCCCGGCCCCCGCTGCCGCACTGCCAGACAATGGAAATCCAGCAAGGCGTGGCGGATTTTCACTATCGCGGGATGAGCGCCGAGCAAGGCAGCAGTTGAAGAATCGCCCGGGATGCGGCCAGCGCTGATCAGATCTCCGCCAGCTGTTGCCGGCGCCGCGCCGCCTTGCGCTCGCGCCGCCGCGCACTCCATGCCGCACGGCGCTCGGCCAGGCAGGAGAACACGACGTACAGCGCCGGCGTGCTGAGCAGGGTGAGGCTTTGCGAAATCAGCAGGCCGCCGATCAGGGCGATGCCGAGCGGGCGGCGCAATTCGCTGCCTTCGCCAAGGCCGATGGCGATCGGCAATGCAGCGAGGATGGCCACCATGGTGGTCATCATGATCGGACGGAAACGCACCAGGCTGGCCTCGCGGGCCGCTTCGAGCGCGCTCTTGCCATGTTCGCGCTGGGCGACCAAGGCGAAGTCGATCATCATGATCGCGTTTTTCTTGACGATGCCTATCAGCAATACCAGTGCGATCTGCGCCACCACCGAGAGCTCGGTATTGGTCAGCCATAACGCCAGCAGCGCGCCCACGCCAGCCGCCGGCAGGGTGGACAGGATCGTCACCGGGTGGATCAGGCTTTCATACAGCATGCCGAGCACGATGTAGACCGTGATCACGGCCGCCAGCACCAGCCACAGCATGCCGCTCTGCGATTGCTGGAAACGACGGAAGTCACCACCGACGTTGAGCTTGATGTCGCCCGGCATGCGCATGTTGCCCGCGGTGGACTGGATGATCTGCAATGCCTGGCCCATGCTCACGCCGGGCGCGAGATTGAAGCTGAGATCCATCGTGGTGTACTGGTTCTGGTGGGTGATCTGCGAGGGCGCCAGGCCAGATTCCTGCCGCGTGAACGCAGTGATCGGCACCATCTGGCCCGTATTTGATTTCACATAGACGCGATTGAGCGCATCGGGCGTGGCGGTCTGCGCGGGCAATGCGTTGACGACCACGCTGTACTGGTTGATGTCCGAATAGATGGTCGACACCTGGCGCTGGCCGAACGCGTCGTACAACGCACCGTCGATCGCGCCCACGCTGACGCCCATCCGCGCGGCGGTGTCGCGGTCGATCACGATGTTCTGGCGCAGGCCGCCCTCCTCCACGTCGCTGCCCACGTCGCGCAGCAAGGGGTTCTTCTTCAATTCGGTGACCAGCCGGGGCAACCACAGTTGCAGCGAGGCGAGGTCGTTGCCCTGCAGCGAGATCTGGTACTGGGCGCCCTGGCTGGTGCCGCCCCCGCCACCGCTGGGCAGGTCCTGCACCGGGCGCAGGCGCAGGTGCAGGTCGGGATACTTCGCCGCCTTCGCGCTCAAGCGGGCCAGCACCGCGAAGGTGTCGTCGGTGCGTCCCTGGGCGTGCGTCTTCAGGTCGATGTTGAACGAGCCGCTGGTGCCCTGGCGGCTGCTGCCCAGACGGGCGCCCACAGTGGCCACGTCGGGGTCGGCCTGCAGCATCGCGGTGAGCCGCTGCAGGCGTTGCTTGCTTTCATCGAACGACACCGTGGCGCTGGAGGTGGCGCGGCCCCAGATCAGGCCAGTGTCCTGCTGCGGGAACAAGCCGGTCTTGACCACGGTGAACAGGAAGAAAGTGACTCCAATCAGCACCAGCGGCGTCAACGAAAACGCCAGCGCGTGGCGCAGCGAGAAGTCCAGCGCCCTGCGGTAGACGCCCAGCATGCGGGCATGGAAGCGATCCAGCACGTGGCTGCGCGGTGCTGGTTCGTTGCTCGCCGCGCGCGCGCGATAGCCGCTGAGGAAACAACCGCACAACGCCGGGGTGAGCGTCAGCGATACGGCGGCCGACACCACGATGGCGGCCACCAGGGTCACCGAGAACTCGTGCATGAACATGCCGGTGACGCCGCCGGCGAACAGCAGCGGGATGAACACCGCCGTCAGCGAGGCGGTGATCGAGACGATGGTGAAGCCGATTTCGCGCGCGCCGGCAAGCGTGGCTTGCATCCGGCTCATGCCGTCATCGATGTGGCGGATGATGTTCTCGATCACCACGATCGCGTCGTCCACCACGAAGCCGATCGCGATCACCAGCGCCAGCAAGGTCAGGTTGTTCAAGGTGTAACCGAGGATGTACATCACCACGAAGGCACCGGCCAGCGACAGCGGTACTGCGACCGCCGCGATCAGCGTGGGCGCCAGCCGGCGCAGGAACAGCGCCATGGTCAGGATCACCATCGCCAACGAGATCAGCAAGGTGGCCTGCACTTCGTGCAACGACGCGCGGATGGTCGGGGTGCCGTCAAAGAACGGGGTCAGCTTGGTACCTGGCTGCAGGAACGTGCGCAACGTCGGCAGCTGCGCCTTGACCAGGTCCACGGTGGCAATGACGTTGGCGTCGGACTTCTTGTACACATACATCAACACCGCCGGTTTGCCGTCGAACCAGGCCGCCTGGTACGCATCGGCGGTGCCGGCGTAGACATGGGCCACGTCGGACAACCGCACGGGCGTGCCGTTGTGGCTGGCAATCACCAGCTGGGCAAAATCACCGGCGTTGTGCAGCGCCGTGGTGGCATCGACCGCCATGCGGGTCTTGCCGTTGCTGAGGAAACCCTCCGGGGAAGTCACGTTGGCCGCGCTCAGCGCGTTGCGCAGCTGGTCCGGCGACAGTCCCATCGCGTTGAGCGCACGCAGGTTCACGTCGACGCGGATCGCCGGGGTCGACGCGCCGGCGATCTCCACCGACGACACGCCGGGCAGCTGGCGCAGGCGCTGCGCCAGCAAGCTGTCGCTGACGTTGTACAGATCCGCGGCGGACTGCGTGTCGGAGGTCAACGCAAACGCGATGACCGGATCGTCGTTCGGATTCGCCTTCTGATAACTGGGCGCACCATTGAGACCGCTGGGCAGATCCGGCGCCGCCGCGTTGATCGCCGCCTGCACGTCGCGCGCCGCCGCGTCCAGGTCGGTGCCGGTGTGGAACATCATGAAGACGAAGGTGCGACCTTCGGAACTGGACGATCGCATCGTATCGATGCCGGGCACCTGGCCAAGGTGGCGCTCCAGCGGCGCGGCCACGGTGGAAGCCATGGTGCTGGCATCGGCACCGGCCTGGCTGGCCTGCACGAAGATGGCGGGAAACTGCATGTTCGGCAGCGCTGCCACGCCCAGCAGGAAGTAGCAGATCATGCCGCCGACGAACAGGCCGATGGCCAGCAGCGAGGTGCCGATCGGGCGGCGGATGAACGGGCCGGAGACATTCATGCAGCAGGGACAACCGTGATGCGGGCGGCGCGGAGCCGGCCAGGACGTGAGCGAATCATCCCACCCTCAACGCACGAACTGCAAAACGGTTGAATTGCATGACACCCAACGCCGCTGCTCCGGCGCCAGGCGGGCGCCGGCAAAGTCGCAACACGGTGAGCTCACGTCGCGCTGTCGGTGCGGGCATGGCGCAGGGCGCGCTGCTCGCGCCGCGCCGCCGTCCACTCGGAGAAACGCTCCATGTACAGGTAAATCACCGGCGTGGTGTACAGCGTCAGCAGCTGCGACAGCAACAGGCCGCCGACGATCGCCACGCCCAGCGGCCGACGCAATTCGGAGCCGATGCCGGTGCCCAGCGCCAGCGGCAGCGCGCCCAGCATCGCGGCAAACGTGGTCATCATGATCGGGCGGAAGCGCAGCAGGCACGCGCGGCGGATCGCATCGTGCGCGTTGAGGCCGGTGCGCCGCGCCTCGATCGCGAAGTCGATCATCATGATCGCGTTCTTCTTCACGATGCCGATCAGCAGCACGATGCCGACGATGCCGTCCACCGACAGGCTCATGCCGAACAGCATCAAGGCCAGCAACGCGCCCACGCCGGCCGGCGGCAGCGTGGAGATGATCGTCAGCGGGTGGATGTAGCTCTCGTACAGCACGCCCAGCACGATGTAGATCACCACGATCGCCGCGAGCAGCAGCAACACCTCGTCGCCGAGCGAGGAATTGAACTCGGCCGCCTTGCCGATGAACTGGCCGCGCACCTGCGGCGGGAAAGCCAGCTGCTGATTGACCTGGTGGATGGCGTCCACCGCGTCGGACAGCGAGTACCCGGGCGCCACGTTGAACGACAGCGTCACCGCCGGCAACTGCTGCTGGTGACTGACCACCAGCGGCGCGCTGGTGACCTCGGCGCTGGCCAGCGAGGACAGCGGAATGGTGCCGCCGCCGCCCAGCGTGATGCCGATGTTCCCGGCGTTGCCGATGCCGGTCGGCGTGGCCGAATTGCTCGACTTCACCTGGCCGAAACTGGTCGCGTTGCTGCCGGTGAGCGCACCGGAGCCATTGCCGCGCACGGTGAGCTTGTTGAGCAGGTCGGCGCTGTTGCGGAATTCCGGCGCGACCTCCAGCACCACCCGGTACTGGTTCAACTGGGTGAAGATGGTGGAGATCTGGCGCTGGCCGAAGGCGTCGTACAAGGTGTCGTCGATGGTCTGCACCGGCACGCCCATGCGGCTGGCCTTCTCGCGATCGATCGTGAGCTTGAGCGCATTGCCGCGGTCGGCCAGGTTGTTGTCCACGTCGGCCAGTTCCGGCCGCTGGCGCATCGCGCGGGTCATCTGGTCGGCGTATTTGGCCAGCTCGGCGGAGTTCACCTCGGACAACGAATACTGGTATTCAGTGGCCGCCACGGTGCTGTCCAGGGTCACGTCCTGCACCGGCTTCAGGTACAGCGCCACGCCCGGAATATTCGCCACGGTCTTTTGCAGGCGTGGCAGCAGCTTGTCCAGGCCATCGCGGTCACCGCGATCCTTCAGCACGATGCTGAGCTGGCCCTGGTTCAGCGTGGGATTGATCGTGCCGGCGCCGATGAAGGCGGCCACGCCGGCCACCGCCGGGTCCTTGCGCAGCGCTTCGGCGACTGCCTTGGTGCGTTGCTCCATGGCCGGGAACGCGATGTTGTCGTCGGCTTGCACCACGCCGGTGACCAGGCCGGTGTCCTGCTCCGGCAGCAGCCCCTTCGGAATGGCGATATACAACAGCACGGTGAGCACCAGCGCGACACCGGCGACCAGCACGGTCAGGCGCTGATGGCCAAGCACCCAGTCCAGCGAATCGGCGTACACGTCGACCGTGCGCGACCATACGGTGCGTTTGCCGGCGACCGCGGCGCGCTCGTGTGCGTCGTCGCCCTCCGGCAGGCTGTCGGGCTTGAGCAGATACGCGCACATCATCGGGGTCAGCGTCAGCGAGACCAGCATCGAGATGGTGACCGCGATGGTGAGCACCCAGGCAAACTCGTGGAACAGGCGGCCGGTGACGCCGGGCATCAGGATCAGCGGCAGGAACACGGCCACCAGCGACACGGTCAGCGACACGACGGTGAAGCCGATTTCCTTCGCACCGATCTCGGCCGCTTCGGGTCCGTCGTGGCCCTTTTCGATGTAGCGCACGATGTTCTCGATCATCACGATCGCATCGTCGACCACGAAACCGGTGGCCACGGTGAGCGCCATCAACGACAGGTTGTCCAGCGACATGCCGGTGAACGACATCACTCCGAACGTGCCCAGCAACGACAGCGGCACCGCCGTGGCCGGGATGATGGTGGCCCACATGCGGCGCAGGAACACGAAGATCACGCCGATCACCAGGAACACGGTGAGGATCAGGGTCAACTCCACGTCATGCACCGAGGCGCGGATGGTCACCGTGCGATCGGCGAACACATTCAGATGCACGTCGGCCGGCAGTGCGCTGCGCAGTTCCGGCAGGATGCGGCGGATCTGTTCCACCGTGTCCACGATGTTGGCGCCAGGCTGGCGACGGATATCCAGCAGCACCGCCGGCTTGCCATCGGCCCAGGCGGCGAGCTGGTCGTTCTCGACCCCGTCGACCACCTTGGCCACGTCGGACAGGCGCACCGGTGAATTGTTCTTGTAACTGATGATGGTGCTCTTGTACTGCTCGGCATCGGCCAGTTGGTCGTTGGTGCCGATCGAGTAACTCTGGGTCTTGCCGTTCAGCGTGCCCTTGGGTGCGTTGACATTGGCCTGGGTCAGCGCCGAGCGCACGTCTTCCATGGTCAGGCCGAGGTTGGCCAGTTGCGCCGGGTTCACCTGGATGCGCACGGCCGGACGCACGTTGCCGGCGATCGAGACCAGGCCCACGCCCTGCACCTGCGACAATTTCTGCGCCAGGATCGAGTCGGCCAGGTCGTTGACGTCGCGCAGCGGACGGCTATCCGATTGCAAGGCCAGGGTGAGGATCGGGGCATCGGCCGGGTTGACCCGGTTGTACACCGGTGGATAAGGCAGATTGCCCGGCAACGTGCCCTTGGCCTGGTTGATCGCCGCCTGCACGTCCTGCGCGGCGACGTCGATATCGCGCCCCATGTTGAACTGCAGCACGATGGTGGACAGACCCGCCGACGAGTCCGAGCTCATCATGCTGAGGCCGGAAATCTGCCCCAGGTTGCGCTCCAGCGGCGTGGTGATCAGCGTCGCCATGGTGGTGGCGCTGGCACCGGGGTACTGGGTGGTCACCACCAGGCTGGGCGCCTCGATTTCAGGCAGCGCCGATACCGGCAACTCGCGGAAGCCGAGGATGCCGAGCAGCAGCACCGCCACCATCAGCAGCGAGGTGGCGATCGGCCGGCGAATGAAGAGGGTGGAAAATCCCATGACTATCCGTGACGAGCTGGAGCGGCCGCGGCCGCGATCATGCCGAACGCGTGTCCCTGGCCATGCGCCCGGGACACGCGGACATCAACGGCGACCACGACCGCCCTTGCTGTCGGTCTTCGCCTTCTGCATTTCCGCCGCCGTCGGTGCGGCCGGAACTTCGCCGGGTTTCAGCGGCTTGACCTTGCTGCCAGGCTTGAGCCGGAACTGGCCTTCGGTGACCACCTGCTCGCCTGCCTTGATCCCGCTGGCGACCATCACGTGGCTGTCGCCCACTTCGCCCGCGACCACGATCGGCTGCATCTTGACCGTGTTGTCGCCTTGCACCTGGTAAACGTAGTCGCCATCCGGCCCGCGCTGCACCGCCTGCGACGGGATCACCAGGCCACCGTCGACCGTGTTCACCAGCAGCTGCACATTGACGAACTGGCCCGGCCACAACTCGGCGTGCTCATTGCTGAATTCCGACTTCAGGCGAAACGTGCCGGTGCTGGTATCGATCTGGTTGTCGATCACCTTGAGCACGCCGCCGGTGGCGACCGGGTGCGCATCCACGCGATCCAGCGCCGTGACCTGCAGCGGCTGCGCGCCCGGCGCGTCCTGCGCGCCTTGCGCGGCGCGGCGCACCATGTCGAGATTCTGCTCGGGCAGGGTGAACATCACGTTGATCGGGTGCAACTGGGTCAGCGTGACGATCGGGGTGGACGTGGTCACCACGTTGCCCGGATCGACCGCGCGGATGCCGGCCAGGCCATCGATGGGCGAGCGGATCTGGGTGTAGTCGAGCTGCACTTTCGCATCGCGGATCGCCGCGTCGTCCGCCGCCACCGCCGCCTGGTACTGCGCCACGGTGTTCTTCTGGGTGACCAGGTTGATGCTGGACACATACTCGCGATACTTGGGATCCTGCGAACGCTGATAGTTGCTGTTCGCGGTCGCCAGCAGCGACTGGTCCTGGTTGCGCTTGCTCACCGCCTGGTCGTAGCTGGCCTGGAACGTGCGCGGGTCGATCCGGGCCAGCACATCGCCCTTCTTCACCGGCTGCCCTTCCTTGAAATCGATGCTGAGCAGCTGACCGCCCACCTGCGGGATCACCGTCACGGTGTTGAGCGCCTGCACGGTACCCAGCGCCGTCAGGTACACCGGCACGTTCTGCTTCACCACCGGCACCACGGTCACCGGCACCGGAGGGGCATCATCCTTGCCATTCCCGCCAGCCTGCGACGCGGCACCCGCCGGCTTGTGCAGTACGCGAACGGCGATGACCGCAAGCACGATCACCACCAGAACGATCAACGCGATTTTCCAGACACGCGACATGTAGAACTCCCGGATTGAACCTCGCGAGCGGTGACGTATCAGGTCACGGTCGCCGGAACCACGTGGGCATGCGCCCGCGTGGTCAAAGCATAGGGGCACTGCAACAGTCTTGAACAATGCCGGTCGACAGGGGTGGCCCATGACCGATGGCAGGGTTTCATGTCCCGCTGCAACGCAGACCGGTCCGACCGCAGAACGTTCTCTGCACGCATCCGGAGCTGCGAAGCGCCTGACAAGCCTGAAACTTGCCGGGCGCTTCGTTTATAATACCGGACCGGTTACCTGGACGCCCCAAACGCGATCAGGCCGCCAGGCGCAGGGATCTGGGGTTCATCGGTGCGTTTGGCCCCGGGCTGGTGCGACGATTTCACCAATCCGGCGGGACAACCCAGGCAATCAGGCGGCGCGCCCGCCCCATGACAGGAGTACGTGCGTGAGCGGTTCCCTTAGCAAGTCCGACCAGAGCTTCCTGCGTCAGTTTTCCCTGACCATCGGCGGCCTGATGCTGGTCTCGGTGTTACTGGTGGTGACCGGCTTGGTGATCAACAACAGCCAGCCCAAGGAAACCAACCCGAACGAGCCGGCAAGAGTGGCGGCGCGAATTGCCCCGGCAGGCGGCGTATACGCCGGCGATACCGGCCGTGCGGCCATGCAGGCGGCGGCCGACAGCGCGGCCAAGGCCGCTGCCTCGCAAGTCGCCTACGGTGGCACTACCGACGGCAAGGAGATCTACGATCACCTGTGCACCAGTTGCCACACCGCCGGCATCGCCGGTGCGCCGAAACTGGGCGACAAGGCGATGTGGGGCCCGCGCATCAAGGAAGGCCTCGACACCCTCGTCAAGCACGCGACCGATGGCTACCACGGTCCCGATGGCAACTTCATGCCCCCGAAGGGCGGCAATCCGGCACTCACCGACGCGCAGGTCAAAGCCGCCGTCACTTGGATCGTCGATCAGGCGAAGTAGTCGCCTGATCCAACGAGCTGTCTCCAAATGCCGCCCTCTGGGCGGCGTTTTCGTTCGCCCCCTCTCCCTTCGGGAGAGGGTTGGGGAGAGGGTCCGGACCCCGCCCGATCCAGCACAGCAATAAAGCCAAACGCCGCCCCACGGGCGGCGTTTTCGTTCGCCCCCTCTCCCTTCGGGAGAGGGTTGGGGAGAGGGTCCCGGACCCCGCCCAATCAATGAAGCAAAAGTCAAATGCCGCCCTCTGGGCGGCGTTTTCACTCCCTCGTCGCTGCGCGAGCAAAACCGCCCCCTCAGCCCTTCGGTGCCATCCCCCGTCACCGCAAATGCTCCTCCACCCACTCCCCCACAAACTGCTGCAATTGCGGGAAAAACACCGCAAACCGCTCATCCAGTTCGTCCTCATGCGCCACCAGCACTGGCAACGCCGAATCCAGCGGATTGGCGCGACTCAGGCGCTGGCCAATGCCGGTCAGCGCGCGCGCCAAGGTCGCCCGGTCGGCGTAACCCGCAGGCAGGTCGTTCGCCTCCATGTAGGCACAAAATCGATGCAACGCCGGCGTCAACATCGCGTCCTGCTGCCGCAGCAGGTCACGCAATCCCGTCGAATACTCCGCCAAAGGCTTGCCGCTCCAGTCCGAAAAGCTGCGCGCCAGGCAATGATCGAACCACATGTCGAGCAGAATCCCCGCGTAGCGCCGGTACGGTGGCGGCAAGCAGGCCTTCGCGGCCAGAACCTGGGGATGGGCGTCGGTGTAGACGTCGATGGCGCGATGCAGGCGAATCCCGCTGATCACGCGTGGCGGGTACGTTGCCGGATCGGGCTGGCCGTGCACGAAGTCGCCGAGCATGCCGCCCAGCCGCAATGCGTCGTCGTCACCGGCCAGCAAGGCGTGTGCCAGATAATTCATCCGCGCAGGCAGCGAATCGGCGTCGCGGTTATGATCGTTTGCATGAATCCCACCGAATTTCCCGCCGATCCCGCCAGCTTTCCGGATGTGGCTGCCAGTTTCATGCTGGCCGGGCCGGTCGGCAAGCTGGAAACGGTCACCGACCTCGCCGAACCTGCCGATGCGCGCGCCGGCGTGGCCGTGATCTGCCACCCGCTGACCAGCGAAGGCGGCAGCATGCACAACAAGGTCGTGACCATGGCCGAGCGCGCACTGCGCGAATCCGGGCTGGACACCGTCCGTTTCAATTTCCGCGAGGCCGGCAATTCCGAGGGCAGCTTCGACAAGGGCCGCGGCGAACGCGACGATCTCGCCGCCGTGGTCGCATGGGTCCGCCGCGCGCGGCCGGGCGATGCGCTGTGGCTGGCGGGCTTCTCGTTCGGCAGTTACGTCAGCATCGCCCAGGCCGTACCGCTGCATGCCGATGCGCTGATCAGCATTGCGCCGCCCGCAGGTCGTTACGGACTCGATTCCATCGCCCTGCCGACCTGCCCCTGGTTGATCATCCAGGGCGAGGCCGACGAGGTGGTCGAACCGCAGGCCGTGTTCGACTGGGTCGACGGCATGGAGCGCAAGCCCGAACTGGTACGCATGCCCGACACCAGTCACTTTTTCCACCGCCGCCTGATGGATCTGCGCGGCGCGATCAAGCATGCCGTGCGCGGCTGGCTGCCCGGGTTGAGAGGGACGAGGGACGAGGGGCGAGGGGCGAGCGAGTAGCCGTCCACGCAGCATCCTGACCGAACGCCCATCCCGTCCGTCTCGATCCATACCCATGTCCGCAACCACGCTCACCCCCTCCGCCCGCTATCACGAAGGCGTCGCCGCGCATCGCTGGGAGTCGGATCCGACCCAGCTGGCGCTGCTGCCCGAATTCGACCGCATGCACGCCGCGCTGTGTGCCGAACCGGCCATCGAAGGCGGCTTGTTCGGCCGGCTGAAGTCGCTGCTGGGCAACGAGCCACCGGACGCCGTGCCCGGGCTGTACCTGTGGGGCAGCGTGGGTCGCGGCAAGACGTTCCTGATGGACCTGTTCGCGGCCAGCCTGCCGCATGGCGTGGTTTTGCGCCGCCACTTCCACCGCTTCATGGGCGAAGTCCACGCCAGCCTGCGCGAACTGGGCGATCGGCAGAGCCCGCTGGTCGAGGTCGCCGCCGGCATCGCCACGCGTTGCCGCGTGCTGTGCCTGGACGAGTTCCTGGTCAACGACATCGGCGATGCCATGATCCTGTCCAACCTGCTCGCGGCGCTGTTCGATCGCGGCGTGAGCCTGGTCACCACCTCCAATACCGCACCAGCAAATCTGTACCGCGATGGCTTGCAGCGCGCCCGCTTCCTGCCCGCGATCGCCCTGATCGAGCAACGCTGTCACGTGATCGAATTGGCTTCCACACATGACTGGCGCCTGCGTGCGCTGACCCAGGCGCCGGTCTACCTCACGCCGCCGGGCGCCGAGGCGCATCGCGCACTTGAGCGCATCTTCGCCAGCCAGGCCAGCGGCGCGATCGAACTCGATGGCGCGTTGCACGTCAACGGTCGCGACATCCCGTTCCACAAGCGCGCCGGGAACATCCTCTGGTTTGAGTTCGCCGCGTTGTGCGAGGGTCCGCGCGCAGTCGCCGATTACATCGCGCTGGCGAAGGCCGGGGCCACCGTCATCATTGCCAACGTGCCGCAATTTTCCATCTACAGCGAGGATGCGGCCCGGCGTTTCGTGCAGTTGGTGGACGAGTTCTACGATCGCCGGGTCAAGCTGGTGCTGACTGCCGCCGCGCCGATCACCGAGCTCTATGACGGCGAGCGCCTGCGCGCCGAATTCGGGCGTACCGAGTCGCGGCTGATCGAGATGCAGAGTGAGGAATATCTGGCGCTGCCCCATTTGCCGGAGTGATTGTTCCACCGGCGCGGGCACCTGACGCCTCGCTCAGACCCTGGAGTCAGACGCGTTTCAGGCCGCCGCGAAGTTCGTCGCACTGCCCATCGAGCGTGCGCGTCGGGGCGTGCGCATCCTGGCTGATGGCGTCTTCCTGGCGCGGCCTGGTCAGCGTGGCGAAATCATTCCATGTGGGCCGCCGCGCCCACGGGCTGCGAGCGCAGGAAGCGCCCGTGATGCACCAGCACGCCGCTGTAATAGACGATGTAGTAGCCCACCAGCAGGCCGATCACCAGCATGGTCAGTGGACTCGATGCGTAGCCCATCGGCTGTATCGGCATGCCCGCGCCGGAGGCTGTCGCCAGCGCGGAGGCATGCTGCATCTGCGGCCACACCACCATCAGACGCCACCCCAGCCGCCCCAGCAGCAACACGGTAAGCAAGGCGCCAATCCACGGATTGGGCACGTAGCAATCGCCCTTCACCGGGTCCACCTCGAAACGGGTCAGCTGCAGCCCGACCAGTCCGATCGCCCCGCCGATAAACACGCCGCCGAACAAACCCTCGGCCAGCGCCAGATGATGGAAGCCGCTGAGCGCGAGCAGGCCGCCGATGACCGCGAAGATCACGATGCGCGCCATCATCCGCTTGCGCCTTATGGGTTGCCGACCGAAGGTGCGACTGACCCGGCGCCACACGATCAGCGCGAGCAGCGGCAACATGATCAGGTAACTGGTCAGATGGGCAGGCATGCGACTTCCTGGGTGTGGGCTTGCTGCCAGCTTAGCGGCGCAACCGGGAGCTTGCGACTGACGTTTGTCACTTTTCGCGACGCTTGATCGCAGTGCCGGTCCGCTACGAGCTGCCGGACTCGAAAAACATCAGGTAAACCAGTCGGCCATTCTCCATGCTGTCGCCGAACGCCGGCCCGGCGGTATGCCACAGCCACGGACGCAGCAGGATGAGACGATTGAAGCGCATCGGGACCCGCATGGTGAGTTCCCACTTTGCATCGTCGCTGCTGTCCTTCTCGATGATCTCGCGGTGCATCTCCTGGTCGGATGAATAACCCAGTCGCGGCGAGCTCCGCCGCATCGATGGGCGCATGATCGGTACCGGTACGGCGATGCCGGAAAAACTCCGTACCGCCGTGCGCAATCTTCGGGCCGACTGAGGTACAGGATGCCCGACCAGTGCGCGCCACGATCGATGTGCACTTTGGCGCGGCCCTCGTCTTCCGCCAGCGAGATGCGGCATTTCGCATGCGACTGCGGCGGCGAGATCGACCTTCAACGGCTCGCGCACGAGGTCGGACACCTTCCGGGCGAGTCCACCGATCTCGATGCGCTCCAGCGAGTTGCGCCCGGGAAACGCGCCCTCCTGCGGCGGATAGGTCAGCCGCAGCGCTGCACGACGCAATTCATCCGCGTTTTCGAGGAAGTCGTCAACGATAATCAATGATGTGGGCATGGTTGTGGCCTTGGTGGGAACTACATCGCCGCTTCGGGGGAAATCGGAATCGGTCAATGATCCCGCGTCGCGCGCCCCGGCGAGCGCTTGCGACCGACGTTGGTCATCCCTTTGCCGAGCCAGCGGCCGGATCCGCGCCGCCAAGCTGCTCTGCGATCGAGCGTGTGCGTGCAGTCACTTCGCTGCCGGTATGCAGGGTCGATTTGCGCTCGATCAACAGGATCAGGCATTCGGTCTCGGCCACCGGGTTGTGGCGGGTGCCCCTGGGCACGACGAACAGCTCGCCCTCCGCCAGCTCGACCGCGCCCGCTTCCAGCTCGATGCGCAGGTGACCGGCGAGGATCACGAACAGTTCGTCCTCGTCATCGTGACTGTGCCAGCCGAATGTGCCCAGCACCTTGGCGACCTTGAGGTAGCTTTCGTCCAGCTCGCCGACCACGCGCGGCGACCAGTACTCGGTCAGCGCCGCGGCGGCCTGGCGGGGCGAGATCGCCTCCGGCACGGCCTACTTCGCCTTGCCCTGGTTCGCCACCGCAGCCATCTTGGCGGCGATCGCGTCGGCGTCGCCGAGGTACTCGTGACGCAGCGGCTTCATGGCATCGTCGAATTCGTATACCAGCGGCACGCCGTTGGGCACGTTCACGCCCACGATGTCTTCGTCGGAAATACCGTCGAGATATTTCACCAGCGCGCGCAGCGAATTGCCGTGCGCCACCACCAACACCCGCTGACCGGCCTTGATCGCCGGCGCCAGTATCCCGTGCCAGTACGGCAGCACACGGTCCACCGTGTCCTTGAGGCATTCGGTATCGGGGATGTCTTTCAGGTCGAGCGCGGCATAGCGCGGATCGTGCACCGACTCATTCGCGCTGCGCGCCAGCGGCGGCGGTGGAACGTCATAGCTGCGGCGCCAGATCTTGACCTGATCTTCGCCGTACTTCGCCGCCGTCTCGGCCTTGTTGAGGCCGGTGAGCGCGCCGTAGTGGCGCTCGTTGAGACGCCAGTCGGTGAGCACCGGCAACCACATCAGGTCCATCGCATCCTGCACGCCCCACAGGGTACGCACCGCGCGCTTGAGCACCGAGGTGTGCGCCACGTCGAAGCTGAAGCCCGCTGCCTGCAGCATCCGGCCGGCCTCGCGCGCCTCGTCCATGCCTTGGACGGTGAGGTCCACGTCGGCCCAGCCGCTGAAGCGATTGTCGAGGTTCCACTGCGATTGGCCGTGGCGGATCAGTACGAGTCGGTGCATGGTGCGCTCAAGTGGTGTAGATCAATCGGCGATGGTGCAGGCCGGTGCCGCCAGCGTCAATGCCGACCCTGCCACAGGTCATGTAAACCGGGGATCGCGGCGGCGCATCCCAACTACACCACCCACTTGCGGAGATTGCCATGCGTCGGTTCCCCATTCTTTTCCTTGCCGGGGCACTCGCCTTCGGTCTGCCACTGCTGAGCGCAGCCAAGGTCAACGGTTCGGTGCTGGTCGAGGCCGGCCAACCGGCCGCCAATGCCAGCACGGTCAACGGCGCGGTGCGCGTTGCTGCCGGTGCCGTGGTGCTCAAGGCGAGCACGGTCAATGGTTCGATCACGCTGGGCGACCGGGCGCAGGCGCAGGATGTCGGCACGGTCAACGGCTCGATCACGCTGGGCAGCGGCAGTCGCGTCGCGGGCGACGTGCATGCCGTCAACGGACGTATCCAGCTCGGCAACGATGCCGACGTCGCTGGCAAATTGCACAATGTCAACGGCACGATCCTGCTGGACCACGCCCACGTCGCCGGCGGCATTGCCACCGTCAACAGCGATCTCACCATCGGCGCCGGCTCGCATGTCGAAGGCGGCATCCTGTTCGAAAAGCCCGGCGGCTTGTTCAACTGGAGCGCGAACACTCCGCCGGTGGTGGTGATCGGTCCGCATGCCGTGGTTCAGGGCACGCTGGAGTTTCGTCGCGACGTGGTGCTGAAGGTCAGCGACAGCGCACAGATCGGCCCGGTGAAAGGTGCGACGCCGGTGAAGTTCAGCGGCGCCACGCCGTAAGCGAAGGCCTTTTGCAGGAGCGCACCCTGTGCGCGATCGCTCTCGCTGGTTGCCCATGAGGCGGGCGGTGCCCGCCGTTCGCGCACAGGGTGCGCTCCTACGAGAGCCAGTCGCGGGGCTTCAGGTAATCGGCCAGCTTCGCTTCGGGTGAGCCGGCTTCGGGCTGATAGGCATACTCGAAGCGCACCCGTGGCGGCAGGCTCATCAGGATCGATTCGGTGCGGCCGCCGGATTGCAGGCCGAACAGCGTGCCGCGGTCGTAGACCAGGTTGAACTCCACGTAGCGACCGCGCCGGTACAACTGGAATTCGCGTTCGCGCTCGCCGTACGGGGTGTCCTTGCGGCGTTCGACGATCGGCAGATAGGCGTCCAGGAAACCCTGGCCGACCGCACGGGTGAAGTCGAAGCAGCGCTCGAAGCCGCCCTCGTTCATGTCGTCGTAGAACAGGCCACCCACGCCGCGGGTCTCGTCGCGGTGCTTCAGATAGAAATACTCGTCGCACCACCGCTTGTAGCGCGGGTAGACGTCGGCGCCAAAGGGCTGGCACAGGTCGCGCGCCACGCCATGCCAGTGGCGCACGTCCTCGTCGTGTGGATAGAACGGCGTGAGATCGAAGCCGCCGCCGAACCACCACGCCGGCGCCACGCCGTCCTTGCTCGCCTCGAAGTAGCGCACATTGGCATGCGTGGTCGGCACCTGCGGATTCTTCGGATGCAGCACCAACGATACCCCGGTGGCAATGAAGCTGCCGCCGGCCAGTTCGGGCCGGTGCGCCGTGGCGCTGGGCGGCAAGGGGTGGCCGGACACGCGCGAGAAATTCACCCCGGCCTGCTCGAACACGGCGCCATCGCGCAGCACGCGGGTACGCCCACCGCCGCCTGCCGCCCGTTGCCAGGCGTCTTCCTTGAAACGGGCAGCGCCATCGACCTGTTCGATGGCGGCGCAGATCCGGTCCTGCAATTCGCGAAGGAAGGATTCGGCGCGATCGGCTTGCTCGCTCATCATGCATTCCATCGTTTCGACGCGGCGAGCTTAGCAAGGTCGCCCGCACCGATCGCCGTGGCGATACGCCGCGCCTGCGCGCGCCGCATCTGCACGGCCTTCAACTGATCCGCGCCGACATGCGCTGGTGGCCGATCAGGTCGGCCCAGCGCATGCCCACGTCGATCCACATCAGATAGCTCGCCTCGGCCAGCAAATGCAGCAGGTAACGTGGCCGATGCGGCAATGTTTCTTCGGCGGCGACCGGCGTACCGTCAAAACCCAGTCGCCGGGCCAGCATCAGGCAGCGGGCCAGGTGATAGCGGCTGGTGACCAGCGCCACCGGTGGCAAGCCGACCCGGTCCGCTTGTTGCTCCTGCAGCAGGCTGCGCGCGCGCCGCAGATTCTCCAGCGAGTCGGACGATTCCTGCTCCAGTGCCAGTTGCACCCGCTGCGGCAATCCGTGCTGCAACAGCCACGCGTACCCGGCCACCGCTTCGCTACGCTGGCCGGCGCTGCAGCCACCGAGCAGGAAGAGACAGTCGGTCCGCGCAGTCTGAACCAATACCAGTGCCCGCTGCAGGCGCTGGCGGTAGTCGTGGTCGGGCTGGCCGCTTTCAAGCCGATGGCCGAATACCAGCGCCACCATCCGGCGCGGCGGCACCAGTGGGCTGCGGGCTGCGACACGACACACGTGGACCACGTATGCCAGCCACACCAGGCCGCCGCTGAGCAGCAACGCCAACAAGCTCACCACCCCTGCATGCAGCACGTCGCGATCGTGCAGATAGCGTTGGTGGCGAGTCGGAACAGGCGGAATCGTGGTCACGGCACTGGGGCGTCATGCGGGCGTCCAGCTTAACCGGCGATCACCTGATTCGCGGCATATTCACGTGATGCTGGCGAGGATGCCCGGGAGCGTCGCGCGTGGAAACGTTCGAGGCGAAACGCGGCCGGACGAGAATGGCAATCGCCGTGTCGCCGGCGCAAAGTGGCTCCATGGGACAGGAGAGGCGGATAGTGGACCACGCACGTTTTTGCAACGCAGAGAGTCCTGCCGCCCACGCTCCCAGTCCCTATGCAATCCTGATGACGGCCGCTACGCTTTCCGGATGCCCATGCAGATGACACCTCTTGCGGTCACCGCATACACCGCGACTTCTGCACTCGGCCAGGGCCTGGCTGGTCAGTTCGACGCGCTGGCCCGGGGCCGCAGCGGTCTGCGTCCGAACGACATCAGCAGCGCACCGCTGGCGTGCTGGGTCGGCCGGGTGGAAGGCCTGGAAACAGTCGCCCTGCCCACGGGTCTGGCGCAGTGGGATTGCCGCAACAACCGCCTGGCCTGGCTGGGCCTGCAGCAGGATGGCTTCCTGGAACAGGTGCGTGCGGCGCGCACGCGTCATGGCGCATCCCGCATCGCCCTCCTGCTGGGCACCTCCACCGCCAGTATCGGCGCCACCGAGGAAGCCTATCGCCAGCTCGACGACGCTGGCCGCATGCCCGCGGACCTGCGGCGGCCGGCGCTGCATACACCGCATTCACTAAGTGCGTTCGTGGCCGCCGCGCTCGAGCTGACCGGTCCATGCCTCACGGTTTCCACCGCCTGCTCATCCAGCGCCAAGGTATTCGCCAGTGCCGAGCGCCTGTTCCGGCTCGGCCTGATCGACGCGGCCGTGGTCGGCGGCGTCGACACCTTGTGCGACAGCGTGCTGTTCGGCTTCAACGCGCTGGAACTGGTCTCCACCACACGATGCCGGCCGTTCGATGCGGCACGCGACGGGATCTCGATCGGCGAGGGCGCCGGTTTCGCCCTGCTGGAACGCGCGAACGCGGCGCCGGATGCGCCGCAGTTGCTGGGTTATGGCGAAGCCAGCGATGCACACCACATGTCCACGCCGCACCCCGAAGGTCTCGGCGCCGAACTGACGTTGCGCGACACCCTGGCGCGCAGCGGACTGCAAGCTGGCCAGGTCGATTACATCAACCTGCACGGCACGGCGAGCCAGAAGAACGACGAAGTCGAGGCCGCGCTCGTCAATCGCAGTTTCCCGCCAACCACGCGCGCCAGTTCCACCAAGGGTTATACCGGCCACACGCTGGGCGCGGCCGGGATCATCGAGGCAGCGCTGACCTTGCTGGCGATCGAGCATGGCCTGGTGCCGGGCAACCTCGGCGGCGAATCGCCGGATCCGCAGTGCGGTCCGTCATTCGCCTGGCGCAACGAGCAGCAACCCATCAACGTGGCGCTGAGCAATTCGTTCGGGTTCGGCGGCAACAACGCCTGCCTCGCCTTCGCGCGCGCGGGGTTCCGCGCATGACTGCGCTGCGGGTCTGGGTCGAAGGCGTCGGCTTGTGGTCGCCGCAGCTGGGTGATTTCGCTGCCTTGCAAGGGGTGCTCGGAGATGCGGAGAAGGCAGAAAACGCACGAATTGATGGGGGAGCGTGCGGGGACCCGCACCCTCTCCTCAATCCTCTCCCGGAGGGAGAGGAGGCGAAGGCGAAGAGCGCTTTTACTTCATTGGAGCGGCACCCTCTCCTCAATCCTCTCCCGGAGGGAGAGGAGGCAATGGCGAGAGCGCTTCTACTTCATTGGAGCGGCCACCCTCTCCTCAATCCTCTCCCGGGGGGAGAGGAGGCAATGGCGAAGAGCGCTTTACTTCACAAGCAGAGGTCCCGAGGCGTCCATGTTGTCGCCGAACGAACGGCGGCGGGCACCGGAGAGCGTGCGGCTGGCGGTCGAAGTGGCTGGCCAGGCCGTGACCATGAGTGGTCGCGACGCCGCCACGACGGCCTGCGTGTTCGCCTCGTCACAGGGCGACCAGGCCATCACCGACTACATGTGCAACACGCTGGCACACGCGCCAGCCCAGCTTTCGCCGACGCGCTTCCATAACTCGGTGCACAACGCACCGGTGGGCTACTGGACCATCGCCACGGGCTGCCACGCGCCTTCCACCGCCGTCGCGGCGCAGCGGGCGAGTTTCGGCGCCGGCCTGCTGGAAGCGGTCAGCCAGATACTGGCCGAACAGCAGCCCGTACTCCTCGTATGCAGCGACATCGCCGGCAGTGGCCCGCTCGGCGAAGTCATGCTCTGTCGAGAGCCGTTCGGATGTGCGCTGGTACTCGCGCCAGAGGCCAGTTCGTCCAGCATGGCTAGGCTTGACCTGGAGCTGCTCGACGAACACATCGACACCCCGCTGCCTGAGCCGTTGGCAGGCTGGCGCGAGGGCAACCCTTCTGCGACCAGCCTGGCCTTGCTGACACGCATCAGCCGCGGCGCCGGCAGCTGCCGAGTGGCGATATCGGCGGCGCTCGGGATGCAAATCGACGTCTGTGGCATCGAGCGAGGGCAACCCGAATGAAGACGATCGCCGCTCGCTGGTGCGTGTTGATCCCCTGCCTCAATGAAGAGGCGGCGATCAGGGGCGTGGTGGAATCGGTGCTCGCCCTGGGTGCGCCGGTGATCGTGGTCGACGACGGCTCGGACGACCGCACGTCGGAGATAGTCGCGACGCTGCCGGTGACCTTGCTGCGCCATCCCCGGCGCCGCGGCAAGGGCGAGGCACTGCGAGGCGGTTTCCGTGAGGCCTTGCGCCAGGGCTACGACGCGGTACTGACGATGGACGGCGACGGCCAGCATCTGGCCAGCGACATTCCGCGCATCGTGGCGGCGGCCGGGCGCTATCCGGACCACATCGTGATCGGTGCGCGGATGCTGGACAAGGCGCAACAGCCCAAGGGACGCCGCCGCGCCAATGCAGTGGCCGACTGGGGCATTTCGTGGGCCTGCGCCCAACCGATCGCCGATACCCAGAGCGGGCAGCGCTGGTATCCGCGCACGGCACTGGATCTGGTCGATCTGCCTGCCGAGAATTTTGTATTCGAGGCCGCCATCCTGATCGCCGCGTCACGCGAAAAGAAGTTGGGCGTCGTCTCGGTACCGATCGCCTCGCGCTACCACGGCGCGTTCCGGGCCAGCCACCTCAATCCGGTACGCGACGTGACCCGCATAACGCTCTACACGGTAGGCCGGGTCTTCCACTACGGTGACGTCATGGCCAGCCATCGACGCTCACGCGCGCGGCCACGGGTATTCGAGTCGACTCCGTCCCCCGCCGTCGAATAGACCTCGCCGCATCGACGTCAGGCGTTGCAGAATCGGAACATGACCGGCGGAGCACTGCGCGGGCGAGGCTGAAAAATCCCGGCCTCTCAGTCCGGCAACAAGGCCTGTCCGATCTGCTGCAGCTTCGAAGGATCCAGCAACTCGAGTTCACGTCCCTCGATGCGAATCAGTTCCTGCGTGCGGAAGCGACTCAATACCCGGCTTACCGTTTCCGCCGCCAGTCGCAGGTAATTGGCGATGTCGCCGCGCGACATGCTGAGATGGAAACGGGTGGCGGAGAAACCGCGCGCGGCATAGCGGCCGGCCAGGTCCATCAGGAACGCCGCCACGCGCTCGTCGGCGCTGTGATCGCCGGCCAGCAGGCTGGCACTGCCCAGCTCCTTGCTCAGCATCCGGAACAGGTGACTTTGCACGGCCGGCACGCGCGAAGCCAGGGCACTCATCGCAGGGAACGAGAAACGGCAGAAGAACGCAGTGTCCAGCGCTACCGCGTCGCACGGGAAATGTTCGGGATAGATCGCGTTGAGGCCAATCACCTCACCGGGCAGGTAGAAGCCGAGCACCTGCTCGCGACCTTCCTTGTCGACCATGCGGGTTTTCACGGTGCCGCCGCGCACCGCGTAGATCGCGCGGAACGGATCGCCCGTACGGAACACGTGCTCACCCGCGCGGAACGGACCCACGTGCTCGACCAGGCATTGCAATTCGGCCAGTTCGGGTTTGTTGTAACCCGCGGCAATGCACGCGCTGGAGAACGCGCAAGTTCCGCAGAAATGCGTTTCGTCACCGTCGTCGGCAATCGGATTGAACGGCGCGGGCAGGCGGCCTGCCGGGTGCTTGGATTGCATGATGCTGGTCAGTTGCCTGGTCGGCTGCGTGGATCAGATCACGCGCGAGTAGCGCGCTCCCGGTGCCGCGTCATCCAGATAGACGTCGAAGCACATCACGATGATACGCAACAGCAGCCTTCCCCGCGAGGTCACCCGGATCCGGGTGGCACTCTCCAGCACCAGGCCATCCTCGACCAGCGGCGCCAGTCGCTGCCGCCCGCGCGCGAAATACTCGTCAAACAGCAGGCGGTGACGCGCGCCGAACTGCTGCTTGTCGACAACGCCGTGGCACATCAACTCGCCGATCAGGTCACGCCGGATCAGGTCATCCTCGTCAAGCGCCAGGCCCCGCACTACGGGTAGATGTCCGGCATCCAGCGCGGCGTAATAGCCGATCAGGTCACGCGCGTTCTGGCTGTAGCTGTCGCCGACACGACCGATGGCGCTGACACCCAGCCCGACGATGTCGCAATCGCCATGCGTCGAATAGCCCTGGAAATTCCGCTGCAGCGTGCCGGCTCGCTGCGCCTGCACCAGTTCGTCGCCGGCCTTGGCAAAATGATCCATGCCGACATAGACATAACCGGCGGCCGACAGTTGTGCCACTGCACAACCGAACAAGGCCAGCCGGGTCGCCGCATCCGGCAGGTCGGCTGCGGCGATTTGCCGCTGCGCCTTGAACATGTCCGGCAGGTGCGCGTAGGCGTATACAGCCACGCGATCGGGGTCGAGCGCCACCACCTGGTCCAGGGTGCGGCTGAAACCCTCCACGGTCTGGAACGGCAGGCCGTAGATCAGATCCACGCTGGTGGAACGAAACAAGGAAGCGCGCGCCGCGTCGAGCACCTCGCGGGTCTGCTCGACGCTCTGGATGCGGTTGACCGCCTTCTGCACCACCGGGTCGAAGTCCTGGATGCCCACGGAGATGCGGTTGAAACCCAACTCGCCGAGCGCGTGCACGTAATTGCCGTCGGCATAACGCGGATCGATCTCGATGCCATATTCGCGGTCGGCCACGCGACTGAAACTGAAGTGTCGCGCCAGCGACTCGAGCAATTCCCCCATTTGCGTTGCATCCAGGAAATTCGGCGTGCCACCGCCGAGGTGCAGCTGGCGTACCGGGCGATCCCGATCGAATTGCGGAGCGATCAGCTCGATCTCCCGATACAACCGTTCGAGATAACGTTCGGCCTGGCTGGTGTCCCGCGTGATGATCCGGTTGCAGCCGCAGTAGAAGCACGGACTCATGCAGAACGGCACGTGGACATACAACGACAGCGGTCGCGGGATCGGCTCTTCGTTGGAGGCCCGGATCACACCACGCAAGGCCGTCTCATCGAAGTCGGCGCTGAAGTGCGGCGCCGTGGGATAACTGGTGTAGCGCGGACCGGCCACGTCGTAGCGCGCGATCAACGCCGCATCGAATTCGGGGGGAATGATGGCGGTGGTCATGTAGCGGAGTCTGTCCACTACGCCCTGCACCCGCCTTGATCCGCGTCAACCGCGATCGCCATCCGGCCATGTCGGCAGTGCCGCAGGCGCGCTCCCCGGGCGATCTCGCGCGTTCGTGTCCCGATCCGGCTTTTTGCCTCTGCTTTCGCGCAGCCCCAGTCCCGTTCCGGCTGGCCGCTCAAACCCGATACCGATCCACCTGTTGCTCGATCGAACCGAAGATCGAGGCACCCGAGGCGTCGGTGATGTCGATCTTCAGGCGATCGCCAAACTTCAGGAACGGGGTCGACGGCTTGCCATCGCGCAGCGTTTCCACCGTACGCTGCTCGGCCAGGCAGGATGCGCCCCGGCTGGTGTCCTGGTTGGCGATCGTGCCGGAGCCGACGATGGTGCCGGCGGCGAGCGGGCGCGTCCTGGCCACGTGCGCGACCAGCTCGGCGAAGCTGAATTGCATGTCGACACCGCATTCGGCCTCGCCGAACCACTGGCCATTCAGCCAGGTGCGCATGGGCAGGTGCAGCTTGTCGCCCTGCCACGCCTTGCCCAATTCATCGGGCGTCACCAGCACCGGCGACAGCGCCGAGCGCGGCTTGGATTGCAGGAAGCCGAAGCCCTTGGCCAGCTCGCCGGGGATCAGCCCGCGCAGGCTGACGTCGTTGATCAAGCCGATCAGCTGGATGTGGTCGGAGGCCTGCGCCGGTGTCGCCGCCATCGGTACGTCGTCGGTGACCACCACGACCTCGGCTTCCAGATCGATGCCGAAATCCTCGCTGGTCACCACGACCGGATCGCGCGGGCCGAGGAAGCCCGCGCTGGTGGCCTGGTACATCAACGGGTCGGTGTAGAACGACTCCGGCACCTCGGCGCCGCGGGCGCGGCGCACCCGCTCCACGTGGGGCAGATAGGCGGAGCCATCCACGAATTCATAGGCGCGCGGGAGCGGCGAGGCCAGGGCGGCCATGTCCAGCGCGAACGCGCCCGCGGCATTACCGTCATTGAGTTGCGCGGATAGCGCATTGAGGCGGGGCGCCGCGTTCGACCAGTCGTCCAGCGCCGCCTGCAACGTCGGCGCTATGCCATCGGCTTTCACCGCGCGGGCAAGATCGCGGCTGACGACGACCAACGTGCCGTCACGGCCGCCCTGTTTCAGTGATCCGAGTTTCATGGAAGGTCCTTCAAGTGGGTATCAGTTCGGCCACGTCGTCATGCAAGGCGACCATGCCGCGGTCGAAGGTGACGACGCGCCCACGACGCTGCGCGCCAGGGCCGCCAGCAGGCATCGGTCGCCTGCCTTGTGGCCGAGCACACCGTGCGGACGCACCCGCGCAGGGCAGGTGATGCGCCGGCATAATGATGTCAAACCATCACGGTACCTTGAAATGCTTGCGCAGGCCTTGCCAGCACTGCTGGTAATCGCGCTGCAGTTGCGGCGCGTCCAGCGCCTGCCGGGTCGGACGGATCACCTTGCGCGTCTCGAACATGAAAGCCATGGTGCCCTCGATCACATCCGGCCTCGACGGGTCCGCATTCGACGCTTTCTCGAACGTGGCCGCATCCGGGCCGTGCGCGCTCATGCAATTGTGCAGCGAGGCGCCGCCGGGCAGGAAACCCTCGGCCTTGGCGTCGTACACGCCGGTGATCAGGCCCATGAACTCGCTGGCCACGTTGCGATGGAACCACGGCGGGCGAAACGTGTGCTGCGCCACCAGCCAGCGCGGCGGGAAGATCGCGAAATCCATGTTCGCGGTGCCGGGCGTGTCGCTGGCCGAGGTCAGCACGCTGAAGATCGACGGATCAGGGTGATCGACGCTGATCGAGCCGATCGTGTTGAAGCGGCGCAGGTCGTACTTGTACGGCGCGCAGCTGCCATGCCAGCCGACGACGTCCAGCGGCGAATGGCCGATCTTCGCCGCCCACAAGGCGCCCTGGAATTTGGCAATGAGTTCGAACTGGCCCTCGACGTCTTCGAACGCCGCCATCGGCGTCAGGAAATCGCGCGCGTTGGCCAGGCAGTTGGAACCGATCGGACCGAGCTCGGGCAGGCGCAGCAGCGCGCCAAAATTCTCGCAGACGTAACCACGCGCCTGGTCGTCCAGCAGGTCGACGCGAAAACGCACGCCGCGCGGGATCACCGCGATCTCCTGCGGCTCGATTTCGACCACGCCGAGCTCAGTGGCCAGACGCAGGCGGCCTTGCTGCGGCACGATCAGCAATTCGCCGTCGGCATCGTAGAAGAAGCGCCCCTGCATCGAGCGGTTCGCGACATACAGATGAATGCCGATCCCGCCCTGCTCGGCCGCGCCGCCGTTGCCCGCGATCGTGACCAGACCGTCGAGGAAATCGGTGGGCTTGTCCGGCAGCGGCAACGGATCCCAGCGCAACTGGTTGGGCGTGACCGGCGCTTCGTCGAAGCGGTTGTGGAACGTGGGGTGTTGCAATGGCTGAAACGGCTCATGCACCGCCGCGGGGCGAATCCGGTACAGCCAGCTGCGCCGGTTGAGGTGGCGCGGTGCCGTGAACGCGGTGCCTGACAACTGCTCCGCATACAGACCGTGTGCGACACGCTGTGGCGAGTTCTGCCCGACCGGCAAGGTGCCGGCAATCGCTTCGCTGGCGAACTCGTTGCCGAAGCCGGATTGGTAGCCCTTGCTGATCATCGCGACCGCTCCCTAGAGGAACCCGCGCTTCATCTGATCGCGCTCGATCGACTCGAACAGCGCCTGGAAGTTGCCTTCGCCGAAGCCTTCGTTGCCCTTGCGCTGGATGATCTCGAAGAAGATCGGGCCGATGTTGTTCTGGGTGAAGATCTGCAGCAGCAGGCGCTGCTTCGTTTCCTTGTCGGCGTCGATCAGGATCTTGTTCTTCGCCAATCGCGCCACGTCTTCGCCATGGTGCGGGATGCGCTCGTCGATCACCTCGAAATACGTATCCGGCGTGTCGAGAAACTCGACACCGGCCGCGCGCATCTTTTCCACTGTGGTGTAGATGTCGTCGGTGAAACAGGCGATGTGCTGGATGCCCTCGCCCTTGTACGCGTCGAGGTATTCGTTGATCTGGCTCTTCGGATCGTTCGACTCGTTCAGTGGAATGCGCACGATGCCGTCCGGTGCCGTCATGGCCTTGGACACCAGGCCGGTCTTGGCGCCCTTGATGTCGAAGTAGCGAATCTCGCGGAAGTTGAACAGCTTTTCGTAGTACTGCGACCACTTCTCCATGTTGCCGAAATACAGGTTGTGGGTCAGGTGGTCGATGAAGGTGAGCCCGAAACCGGTCGGGTTCTGCTTCGCGCCTTCGATCGCCACATAGTCGCGATCGTAGATGCTGCCGGCATCGCCGTAGCGGTCGACCAGGTAGAGCATGCAGTCGCCAATACCCTTGACCACCGGCGCGGACACGACCTTGCTCGCTTCCTTGTGATCGATCGCCTCGCCGCCGTTGCCGAGTACCGTGGCCAACACCTCGGTCGCAGGTTTCCTGAAGCGGATCGCGAACCCGCTGGCGCAGGGACCGTGCTTCTCGGCGAAGTCGGCGGCGAACGAATCCGGATCCTCGTTGAGCAGGAAGTTCACCCCGTTCTGGCGGTATACGGTGATCGGGCGGGACGTGTGCTTGAGCACCGCCGTGAAGCCCATGCGCTTGAACAGGTCGTGCAATTCGCCGGCACGCCCCTTGGGCGCTGCAAACTCCACGAATTCGAAACCGTCGATACCCATCGGGTTCTCGAACGTGGTGACCTGCATGCCAAGATTGGGCTGGGCGTTCATGGCGCTCTCCTGCTACGGGTTAAGCTGCTCTTTTTGAAGAGTCCGCACAAGGATGTGCGGGCTCTTGCGAAGGACTCGCATACATTCCCACGTTATAGTTACGAATGAAACCAATTGCAAGGAATCGAGCTGCGATGGCCGCCAGACACAAGCCAGCACCGGCCAGCGCCGAACACGCACCGCTGCAGCTGGAACATTTCCTGCCTTACCGGCTGTCGATCCTGTCCAACACGATCAGCCAGGCCATCGCCAGCGACTACCAGAGCCGCTACGACATCTCGATGACGGAATGGCGGGTGATGGCGGTACTGGCGCGCTTCGAGGGTCTGTCGGCACGCGAGGTCGCCGAACGCACCGCGATGGACAAGGTGGCGGTGAGTCGCGCGTTATCCCGGCTGGTGACCGCCGGTCGGGTCGACCGGCGGACCCACGACGGCGACAAGCGCCGCTCGGTGCTCCAGCTCAGCACCGCCGGCTGGGCCATGCACGACGAGGTGGCACCGATGGCGCGAGCGCGCGAGCGCGACGTCCTGGCCAAGCTGGATGCCCAAGAAAAGATCTGGCTGGAGCGGATTCTGGACAAGTTGTCGGGGTGAGGCGGTGTTCGGTTTTCAGTGCGGTTGACGCGGACTGAGAGGTTGTGACTATTCAACCTCTCAGCCCGGCCATGGATGGCCGGTCGCGAATCAGTCACGCAAGTGACTGTTTCGCGTGAGCAAGTCCGGACATGTGCCGGGCTTGCGATAGAAGAAAACCACAGGAAGTGGTTTTCTTCACAGGCTCCGAGGCGAGGTTGAGCGGTTGGCGCGGACGCGGGTCGGTCCTTGACCGACGGCAAGAATTTACGTGTTCGACGCGCGTCAGTGTCCCTTTTCAAGGACCGCGCGCGACTGTTCCGACATGGGATGTGCGCAGTCTCTCTCACGGTTTTTTTGAGCCATAATCGTCCGCACGGAATGGCTCGCGCGCGCAGTACGTCGCCCGGATGCCAAAACCCGTAAACACCGCCGGGCCGTGAATCCGCTGCTGTACCGGAGACCAGGATGCTGCTGCGAATCAACCTGATTTTGCTTGCCGCATTCGCGTTCAGCCTGGTCGCGATTTCCCTGGTCGTAACCTCGATGCTGGAGGAAAACGCGACCCGCGAGGTCCTCGCCCAGGCCAGTTTGATGCTGGACAGTGCGCAGGCCATCCGCTCCTATACGGAGACCGAGGTGGGGCCGCTGCTCGACGAAAAGATGCTCACCGCGTTCCGCCCGCAGAGCGTGCCGTTTTACGCCGCCACGCAGAACTTCCTGAAGCTGCATCGCAAGCACCCGGACTATGCGTACAAGGAAGCAACCCTCAATCCGACCAATCCGCGCGACCGCGCCACCGATTGGGAGGCCGATATCGTGCAGCGCTTCCGCAACGATGCGGCCAGCACGCAAGTGTCCGGCGTGCGCGACACCCCGATCGGCAGAAGCCTGTTCATGGCTCGCCCGATCCGCGTCGAGGCGGGCTGCCTCGAGTGCCACAGCCTGCCTTCGGCGGCCCCGGCCACGATGATTGCGCGCTACGGCAGTGACCACGGCTTTGGCTGGCAGCCGCACGAGGTCGTCGGCGCGCAGATCATCTCGGTGCCGCTCGCCACGGCCGAGGCGAGCGCGAACCGCGTGCGTCTCGGCGTGCTGCTGGCCATTGCCGCGGTGTTCGCGGTCCTGCTGCTGGTGGTGAACGTTGCGCTGTACGCGCTGGTCATCCGCCCGGTGCGCCGGATCGCGCGCATCGCCGACCAGGTGAGTCTGGGCGATGCCTCGGCGGCGGAGTTCCCCCGCGGCGGCGGACGTGAGGTCGCCGCACTGTCCGCCGCGCTCAGTCGCATGCGCAAGAGCCTGGACAAGGCCCTGCGCATGCTGGGCAGCTGAATCGTGGCGCGCGACATCTTCGTCAGCTACTCGCAGCCCGATCGCGAGCACGCGTTCGCCCTGGTGCAGAAGCTGGAAGCACGTGGCCTCAGCGTGTGGATCGCGCCCCGCGACGTGGCCCCATCGACCGACTGGGCCGCCGAAATCATCGATGCGATCTCCTCGGCGCGGCTCATGCTGCTGATCTTCTCGGCCAGCAGCAACGACTCGGACCAGGTGCGGCGCGAGGTGGAGCGGGCGGTGCACAAGCGGCTGCGCATCCTGCCGTTCCGGATCGAGGATGTGCAGCCCTCGAAGAGCCTGGAGTACTTCCTCAGCGCACAGCACTGGATGGATGCGTTCCCGCCGCCGCTGCAGCCGCACGTCGACCGCCTGTGCGAGTACCTCGACTTCGCCCTCGGTCAGCACGACCAGCGGCGCCCTGCCTGTCGAGCCGCTGCCGGCCGGTGGTGCGACGAGGCCGCGCCCCTGCCCGGCGTCGTCGACGCCCTCCAGTTGGGCCGCGTCGAGACCGAACTCACGCGCCATATCGGTCCGGTGGCCGGCCATCTCGTCCGACGCGCGGCGAAAGATGGCGCCGATCTCCATGCCATCGCGCTGCTGCTCGCGAGCTGAAATTGACGACGAAGTGCCACGACGCGCGTTCCTCGACGCCTGCCAGCGGATCCAGTCCGGCAAGTAAGGGAGAGGACACGCGTGGCCCCTCTCCCCGAACACGCTCAGCGCACCCCGTGCATCAGCTTGTTGATCAGCGGCGCGATCAGGAACAACAGCACGCCGCCGCCCAGCAATATCCAGAAGCCCGTCGTGTAGCCGGACAGCGCCGAGGCCACGGTCATGCCTTCCTCGCCGCTGACGCTGGCGGCGAACAGGCCGGCGAGGTTGTTGCCGATCGCGGTAGAGAGGAACCAGCCGCCCATGCCCAGGCCGACCAGGCGCACCGGCGCCAGCTTGGTCACCATCGACAATCCGATCGGCGACAGGCACAACTCGCCGGCGGTCTGCAGCACGTAACACAGCACCAGGGTCCACAACGGAATCAAACCGTCGCCGCCGACCAGGCTCGACAGCGCATACATCAGCACCGCGAAACCCAGCGCATTGCCGATCAGGCCCAAGCCGAACTTGCGTGGAATCGACGGCTCCGCACGGCGCTTGTCCAGCCAGCCCCAAGCCATGGCCACCAGTGGCGCCAACAGCACGATCGCCACCGGATTGACCGACTGGAACCAGCCAATCGGGAATTCCCAGCCACCGAGGTTGCGGTCCACGATGTGCTGGGCCAGGAAGTTGAACGAGCTGCCCGCCTGCTCGAAGAACATCCAGAACAGCACGTTGAAAGTGAAGATGATCAGCATCGCAATCACCCGCTGGATCTGCACTCGACCGGTACGGATCGCCTCGACCACCAGCATCACGCCGACGCCGAGGAACAATGCAGTCAGCAGCCATTGCAACATCACCGCGCCGGCGCGATCCATCAGCAGATAGACCAGCGGAATGGCCACCAGCACGCCGATCGCGACGTAGACGACGCGCATCGGGCTGGCGATTTCCGGCGCCGGACGCCCCACTGCACCGAGTTGGCGCCGGCCGAACCAGAACCACACCAGGCTGATCAGCATGCCCACGCCGGACGCGGCGAACACCACATGGAAGTTGTCGTGCTGCGGCGTGCCGAAAACACGCTCGGCCAGGTAGCTGGTCAGGATCGGCGCGATCAGCGCGCCGGCGTTGATGCCCATGTAGAACAGGGTGAAACCGCGATCGCGGCGGGAATCGCCCGGCGCGTACAACTGGCCCACCATCGAGGAGATATTGGGCTTGAACAGGCCGTTGCCGACGATGATCGTGGCCAGGCCCAGCATGAAGATCTCATGCTGCGGCACCATTACCATGAACAGGCCGGCCGCCATCACCACCGCGCCGAGCAGGATCGAACGCTGGTAGCCAATCACCTTGTCGGCGATGTAACCGCCGAACACCGCGGTCGCATAGACCAGCGCAAGGTAGGCGCCGTAGGTGCGGCTGGCCGATGCCTGGCCCGCCTCATCGCCGCCAAAGAACTGCGCCACGATGTACAGGGTGAGCGCCCAACGCATGCCGTAGAACGCAAATCGCTCCCAGAACTCCGACATGAACAGCATCCACAGCGGCCGCGGATGGCCCAGCAGCTGCGGAAATTCCGGTACCGGCGCGGCAGCGCTGGTGGTGGTGACCTGACTCATGGATACCCCTTCGGCGAACGTCGCAAGATTTTGCGAATCGCCAGATGTAACCGCAGCGCCGCCGAACGTCAACTGTGCAAGCGGACGCAGGTCACGCCACGAAGGTATCAATGCAAGCCGTGCATCAGACGGCGTATCCATGGCGCGGCGAGCAGAAACACCAGTGCCACGGCGGTACCCCAGCCAAACAACTGACCGTAGACGCGGGCATAGTCCGCCATGCCCGACATCGCCGATCCAGCGGCCGGCGTCTGGATGGTCAACGTGGCGATCCAGCCAGCCAGTTGGTAGGCCAGCGCATAGCCGAAGAACCAGCCACCCATTGCCAGCGACGACTCCTCCGGCGCCGCCAGCTGGCCGACCAGCGCATAACCGATGGGCGACAGCGTCAGCTCGCCCAGAGTCTGCAGCAGGTAGCACAGCGCCAGCGTCCACCAAGCCAGATGTCCGTCGGCGCCCTGCAGGTGGCGGATCGCATGGAACAGCAGGCCATAGCTCAACGCCACCAGCAGCAGGCCGATGCCGAACTTGCGCGATGTCGAGGGATCGCGTCCGCGCCGTTCCAGCCACGGCCACAGCATCGCCAGCAACGGCGCGAAGACCAGGATGAACAGCGGATTGGCGGACTGGAACCAGCTGAAGTCCCATGGCGCATCCACGTAGTCGCGCGCCAGGAAGTTGAGCGAGGTGACACCCTGAAAGCTCAACGCCCAGAACACCACCAGGCCCACGAACAGCACCAGCAAGGCCAGGTAGCGCTGGGTCTGCACGCGGTCGCGCCGGCGCAGGCAACTGACCACGAAGTACAGCACCAGCAAGCCCATCAGCGCATACATGGCCCAGCTCAGGACGGCCGGGAAGGCCAGCAACAACGCGGTTGGGTAAAGCAGCACGGCGATCGCCAGCAACACCCACACGCTGGCCATCGGCCCGTGCAGGTGATCGCCCTTCGGCAGCACGGGATCGAGCTTGTGCTTGCGCCACTGGAACAGCAGCGCCGTCAATGCGATGCCCAGCGCTGCCGCGACGAAGCCCCAGCGGTAACCGTAGTGGCGCCCGATCCAGGCCGCGCAGACAAAGGGTGCGATGAACGAACCCACGTTGAGCGCCAGGTAATACAACGTGTAGCCGCCGTCACGGCGCGGATCGTCGCTGGTGTAATTGCGTCCGATCAGCACGGTGAGCGGAATGCCCAGTCCCGCCGCCAGCGCAAACAGCGCGAGGCCCAGCTCGAAACCGGCCAGCGTGGGCAGCGCCATCAGCCCCAGCGCCAGCACCCACAGCCACAGCGACATTGCCAGCGCCCGCGTCTCGCCGAGGATCTTGTCCGCCACATAGCCGCCAATGATGGGCGTGGCATACATCAGGGCGAGAAAGCCGCTGCCCAGCAGGTCTGCCTGGCGCTGGGCCGCGGCCGTGCCAAGGTGGGCGTAGAAGTCCTGCGCGATATACGGCGCCAGGAAGGCGCGGAAACCGTAGAAGCCGAACGTGGTCCCGATGCTGACCGCCAGCAACATCCAGAACTGGCGCGGATGGCCCCAGCGATCGTCCGCATGAGGGGCCGAAGGGCCAGCTGCGATGGCACTGCTCATGCGGTTTCCAGGTGACACGATCCGGCGCTGGCGAGATCACGCCGAAACGGAAGCGTTCAGAGTCTGTGAAGAAAACCACGTCCTGTGGTTTTCTTCCATCGCCCGTCCGGTACATGCCCGGACGTGCTCACGCGGAGCAGTCACTTGCGTGACCGATCCGCGACCGGCCATCAGGCAACCGCTCCTGCGTTACCTCAACTCGGGCATCCCTGCCCTCGCCATGGCCGGCCTGAGAGATTGAATAGTCACAACCTCTCAGTTCACTCCAGTTCGGTGCGCACGTCCAGCAGCTCGGGGAAGAACTCCAGCTCGAGCGCCTTCTTGAGGAAACTCACCCCGGACGAACCGCCGGTACCGCGGCGATGGCCGATGATCCGCTCCACCGTCTTCATGTGGCGGAAACGCCACAACTGGAAGCTCTCTTCCACGTCCACCAGTTGCTCGCACAAATGGTATTCGGGCCAGAACTCCGCGCGATCCTCGTAAATGTGCTTGAGCACCGGCAGCAGCCCGCATTGCGCCGATACGGCGGGTCCAGTCGCGCTCCACCAGTTCCGGCGGCACCGCATGGCCGCGGCGCGCCAGATAGCGCAGGAATTCGTCGTACAGGCTGGGCGCCTCCAGCACCGCGCGCAGCTCGGCCTGACCCGCGGGATCGTGCGCGAATACCTTGAGCATGTCCGCATTCTTGTTGCCCAGGGTGAACTCGATCTTGCGGTACTGCAGCGACTGGAAGCCCGATGACGGGCCCAGCACGCCACGGAACTCCAGGTATTCCGACGGGGTGAGTGTCTCCAGCACGGCCCATTGCTCGAACAACTGGCGCTGCACCTGCTTCACCCGCGCCAGAATCTTCAGGCACGCATCGACGTCGTCGCGCTGCAGGTGCGCCACTGCCGCGGCCAGCTCGTGCAGCATCAGCTTCATCCACAGCTCGGCCACGTGGTGCTGCACGATGAACAGCATCTCGTCATGATGCGGCGGCTGACTCAAGGGCTGCTGGGCCGCAAGCAGGGTGTCCAGATGCAGATAGCCCCCGTAGGTGATCTGTCCCTTCAGATCAGTCTGGATGCCGGCCTCGAGATCGCGCTGGTTGTCGCTCATGGGGTTGCGTCACGTGATGGGGAAACGGTGATGGTAACGGCTCGGTGAAGGACGGGGCCTTGATTGGGGACAAGCCGGTGTTCATTGCGGCGATGGACCGGTCGCGTGGTCGTGGGCACTTGATCCAGAACACGGCGGGCCAGCGCCGAGTCAGCTACCGTCGCCTCGCTCGAAACCCAACGCGGGCGCGGCGTGCGAGCATTCATGGGCCGGCCGCGACAACCCGCCCGTACGCCGTCGAATGCTGCGCTGTACCTTGCAGTGCAACACGCCGGCCTGTTATCAAACGCGGTCTTGTGCAGTCGTTTGTGTGCCCGCCGCTTCATTCGGGCACGCGCAGCCAGGTTTCCCCGTCCTCACTCCGGAGCGAGTCGTGACCATCGCCGCCAAGTTCGAAATCGAATACCTGCAATACCTCGATGCCGAAGGCAAGGAAGTTCGCAAGGATCTCCCCGCCTTCGCCAAGGATCTCGACCACATGGTCGAGCTGTACAAGCTGATGGTGTCGACCCGCATTTTCGACGCCAAGTCGATCGCGCTGCAGCGCACCGGCAAGCTCGGCACCTACGCCAGCTGCCTGGGCCACGAGGCCGCTCACGTCGGCATCGGCAGCGCGATGAAACCCGAAGACGTGCTGGCCGTGAGCTATCGCGAATACGGCGCGCAGCTGTATCGCGGCGTGCAGCCGCGCGAGGTCTACATGTACTGGGGCGGCGACGAGCGCGGCAACGACTACCAGGTCGAACCGGCGCGGCACGATTTCGCCTGGTCAGTGCCGATCGGCACGCAGTGCCTGCATGCGGCCGGTTCGGCGCTGGCGTTCAAGATCCGCGGCGAGAAACGCGTGGCGGTGTGCACGATCGGCGACGGCGGCTCGTCCAAGGGCGACTTTTACGGCGCCATCAACATCGCCGGCGCGCAGAACCTGCCGCTGGTGGCGGTGATCGTCAACAACCAGTGGGCGATCTCGGTACCGCGCAAGATCCAGTCCGGCGCACCCACGCTGGCACAGAAAGGCATCGCCGCCGGCCTGTACTGCATCCAGGTGGACGGCAACGACATCATCGCCGTGCGCAAGGCGATGGAAGACGCGCTCGAGCGCGCCCGCAACGGCGAAGGCGGCAGCGTGCTGGAGCTGGTGACCTACCGCCTGGGCGACCACACCACCGCCGACGATGCGCGACGCTACCGCGGCAAGGACGAGGTCGATGAAGCCTGGACCAAGGAACCGATCAAGCGCCTGCGCAACTGGCTGGTGAAAAAGAAAGTGTGGGACGACGCGAAGGAGGAAGCCTGGAAGGCCGAGTGCGACGACTGGATGGACAACGAAGTCGATGCCTATCTGGAGACCAAGCCCCAGCCGGTCACGGCGATGTTCGATTACATCTACGCCGAAGTACCGGCCGACCTGGCCAAGCAGCGCGACTATTTTCTGTCGCTGGAAAACCAGCCCGCATCGAACAAGGGTCACTGAGTCATGGCACAAATCACTCTCATCGAAGCAGTCACCCAGGCGCTGGCCTGGGAAATGACCCACGACGAATCCGTCGTGGTGCTGGGCGAAGACGTCGGCGTCAACGGCGGTGTGTTCCGCGCCACCCAGGGCCTGCAGGAAAAGTTCGGCGAGCTGCGTGTAATCGACACGCCGCTGGACGAAACCACGATCGCCGGCGTCACCGTCGGCCTCGCCGTGCAGGGCATGAAGCCGATCGCCGAAGCCCAGTTCGAAGGCTTCATCTACCCGATGATGGAACAGATTTCCTGCCATGCCGCGCGCATGCGCAACCGCACCCGCGGCCGCCTCACCGTGCCTGCCGTGTGGCGCGCCCCGTGGGGCGGCGGCATCCGTGCGCCGGAGCATCATTCGGAGGCGAACGAGCACCTGTTCACCAACATCCCCGGCCTGCGCGTGGTGCTGCCGTCGTCGCCCGCGCGCGCCTACGGCCTGCTGCTGGCAGCGATCCGCGATCCGGACCCGGTGATCTTCTTCGAACCCAAGCGCATCTACCGCCAGTACAAGGAAGAGGTGCCCGATGACGGCGAGGCACTGCCGCTGGATGTGTGCTTCGTGTTGCGCGACGGCGCCGACGTGACCCTGGTGACTTGGGGCTCGCAAGTGAAGGAAACCTTGGAGGCCGCCGACGCGCTCGCCGGTGAGGGCATCAGCGCCGAAGTGATCGACGTGGCCACGCTGACCCCGCTGGACTTCGACACCATCGCCGAATCGGTGCACAAGACCGGCCGTTGCGTGATCGTGCACGAAGCGCCAAAGACCGCCGGTTTCGGCGCCGAGATCGCCGCGCGGGTTGCCGAGGAGTGCCTGTACGACCTGCTCGCCCCGGTCGAGCGTGTCACCGGCCCGGACACGCACATCCCTCTGTTCCGCCTGGAAATGAAATACCTGCCCAGCGTGGAACGCATCGTCGATGCGGCCAGGCGTACGCTGGCGGCAAGCTGAGTCTGCGCCGGGAATGCGGGAACAGGGAACGGGTGAACCTGCAAAGCCACACTGCAATCCCGCCCTGCTACCAAAACCGTTCCGACTGCTCCCCGTCCCCGATTCCGGATTAATCCCATGGCTGATACCAAGACGTTCTACCTCCCCGACCTCGGCGAAGGCCTGCCCGACGCGACTGTCGTCGAGTGGCACGTGAAGGTGGGCGACAACATCAAGCTCGATGCGCCGCTGTGCTCGATGGAGACCGCCAAGGCGGTCGTCGACGTGCCCTCGCCGTACACCGGCAAGGTCACCAAGCTGCATGGCGCGCCCGGTGACGTGATCGAAACCGGCGCCGCGCTGGCCGACTTCGAACCCGATCCGAACGCCAAGCAGCGCGCCGAGTCGCAGGACACCGGCCACCAGCATGGCCCGAAGAAGCCTGCTGCCGGTGCCGGCACGCCCACCGCCAATCCGGATGACGCCGGTGACAGCGTGGTCGCCTCGGACGAAGGCGGTGTCATCGAGGAAACCGGCAAGGCGCGCGAAGACGAAGGCACCGTCGTCGGTGCCATGGTCAGTGGCAATACCGTGCACGTCGAACAGGCAGCCAGCATCGGCGGCGTCAAAGCCGTGCCCGCCGTGCGTGCACTGGCGAAGAAGCTGAAGGTCGACCTGAGCCGCGTGCGTCCCAGCGGTGCCGACGGCGTGGTCACGATGAAGGACGTCAAGGAAGCCGCCGCGAATGGCTCCGCTGTGCTCGGTGCTCGCGCCGGCGCGCGCTGCCAGTCGACGTCGGCGCCGGCCGGTCGGCCATCTGGCGCCAGAGCTGCCGCAGCCAGAGCCGCAACGCGCGCCCCGTTTCGCTGGCCGGCAAACCGGTGCGCACCGCGCCGCCGTCGCAAGCCGCCAGCGGCCAGCCCGAGCAGCTCAAGGGCGTGCGTCGCAACATGGCCCGCGTAATGGCCGATGCGCACGCGCAAGTCGTGCCGACCACCCTGGTCGACGATGCCGACCTGCACGCCTGGATCGGCAAGCAGGACATCACCGCGCGCCTGATCCGTTCCATCGTCGCGGCGTGCAAGAGCGTGCCCGCGCTGAACGCCTGGTTCGACGGCAAGAACCTCAGCCGCACCATGCACCCGCAGGTGGACATCGGCATCGCGGTGGATACCGATGACGGCTTGTTCGTGCCGGCGCTGCGCAATGCCGACGTGCTCGATGCCGCCGGCATCCGCGCCGCCATCAAGCGCCTGCGCAGCCAGGTCGAGACGCGCACGATCCCGGCCTCGGAGTTGTCCGGCTACACCATCAGCCTGTCCAACTTCGGCATGTTCGCCGGCCGCTACGCCACACCGGTCGTCGTGCCGCCGACCGTCGCCATCGTCGGCGCCGGCAAGCTCAGCCACGACGTGGTCGCCGTGATGGGCGGCATCGAAGTGCATCGGCGCATGCCGATCAGCCTCACCTTCGACCATCGCGCTGCCACTGGCGGCGAGGCGGCGCGCTTCCTCAAGGCCCTGCTGGACGATCTCGCCCAGCCGAACTGATCGAAACCCGCAGTCGCGTGGAGCACATGACGGGCGCCCCAGGGCGCCCGTTTTTTGCATGACCTGTCAATCGGCAAGGTCCGCGGCCTGCCGCGGAACTTCACGGATCAGGCGCCGTACCTTCGCTCGGACCAACCCATTGGCCGACGACGCGAGTTGGAACAGCCGGCGGCACCGTGCACGCCCGGTTGACGCGCGTTGCGCAGACTCCACGGCATGAACGCCAGACTCACTGATGCCGAACGGCAGTTGCAGCAGGAGATCCGCGGCGCGGGCCTGGTCTACGTCTGCGACGACCAGCCGGGCATCGGGCGCGTACGTCATGGCAAGGGCTTCAGCTACCACGATGCCGATGGCCAGCGCATCAGCGACAAGGACGAACTGCAGCGCATCCACGCGTTGGCCGTGCCGCCGGCCTACGCCGATGTATGGATCTGCGCCCGGCGCAACGGTCACCTGCAGGCCACCGGCTACGACGCCCGCCGACGCAAGCAATACCGCTACCACCCGGACTGGCGCGTGCTGCGCGACGGCGGGAAATTCGGTCGCGTGCTCGACTTCGGCGCAGCGCTGCCGAAACTGCGCCGCCGCGTCCGCCAGGACCTGGCGCGCAAGGGGCTGCCGCGATTGAAAGTGCTCGCGCTGATGGTGCGCCTGCTCGACGAAACGCTGATCCGCATCGGCAACGAGGCATACACGCGTGACAACAAGAGCTTCGGCCTGACCACCTTGCGCTCGCGCCACGTGCGCGCGGAGCGCGGTCGGCTGCGTTTCGTGTTTCGCGGCAAGAGTGGCCAGGAGCGTGACGTGGAACTGGACGATCGGCGGCTGGCGCGCATCGTGCGTCGCATGCAGCAGTTGCCAGGCCAGCGCCTGTTCCAGTATCTCGATGACGATGGTGAGCGCCAGCCGCTCGACTCCGGCCAGGTCAACGAGTATCTGCATGAAGTCTGCGGCGAAAATTTCAGCGCCAAGGATTTCCGCACTTGGGGAGGCACCGTGCACGCGGCGGGCGTACTCGCGCGCACGCCGCTGCCGAAGCGAGGCGGCGAACGCGCCCGACGCGCCGTCCTCGCCACCGCGGTGAAACAGGTCGCTGCCGTTCTCGGCAATACGCCAGCGGTGTGTCGCGCCTCGTATATCCATCCGCAGATCATCGAGGGCTGGCAGGATGGCAGCCTGGCGCAGGCGATCACCGCCAGTACCGCCAGCCATCCGCGTCAGCTGGAGCAACGCACGCTGAAATTCCTGCGACGGCGCCTGCGCGCGGCAGCGCGCGGGAACTCGCTTGCCGCGACTTTGTAGGAGCGCACCCTGTGCGCGATGCTCTTCGTCATGTCGCGCAAGAGCTATCGCGCACAGGGTGCGCTCCTACACAACCAACGTCCTCAGGTACCGCGCGGCAGGCGACCATGCAGCGATGCGGCGTCGAACGGCCCGGGCTCGGCGATCAGTGCGCGCGCGGCATCGACCTGATCCCATACATTCCACAGCAGCACGCCACGCACCCGACCGGCCTCGAGGTAGTACACCACGCCCTCGCGGTACGGTTCGCGCCAGTCCTCGACCACCTCGAGCCGGGTATCGAGCAGACCCACCGCCTCGTAGCCCAGATCGAACAGGTCGGAATAGAAGAACGGCAGCGTGGTGTACTCCTCGGCCTTGCCGGCCATCGCACGACCGGCCAGCCGACCCATGCCAACCGCGGCATCCTCGTGTTCCACCCGCAATCGGCGATCCAGGGCGACGCTGTGGAAGTTGGCGACGTCACCAGCGGCCCAGATATCCGCATCGCTGCTGCGCAGTTGCGCGTCGACCACGATGCCGTTGTCGACCTTCAGGCCGGCCTGTGCGGCCAGCGCGGTGTTCGGCGTCACTCCGATACCGGCCACGGCCGCCTCCACCCGCAGCAGGTTGCCGTCGGACAAGGTCAATTCCGCGCCACCGTCGGTGGGATTGCTGCCGGTCACCTGCACGCCGCTGCGCACGTCGACGCCGTGCTTGCGGTAGTAGTCATCGAGATAGCGGGCCAGACCCTCGGGATAGCGCCCGGCGCCCAGCGTCTTGCCGGGAAACAACATGGTGACCTTGCAGCCGAGGCTGCACAGCGAGGCGGCCAGCTCGCAGCCGATGAAACCGCCGCCGATCACGGCGATGTACGCGCCCGGCTGTGCGAAGCCGCGCAGCGCCTGGTAATCGGCCAGCGTGCGGAAATGAATGATGCGTTTGCCGCCCTCGAACGGCAGCCGCCGCGCGGTGGAGCCAGTCGCCAGCAGCAGGCGACGATAGCGATAGGTATCGCCGCGATCATCGCGCGCGGTATGCGCCGCCCGGTCCAGCGATTCGATATGGCGACCCAGGTGCAAGGTCGCACCACTGCCGGCCGTGCCCAGGTCGATGTCGGCCGGCGACTGGCCTCCTCGCCACAGCGCCTTGCTCAACGGTGGACGCTGGTAAGGCGCCGAGGTCTCGTCGCCAACGAGCCCGACATCGGCGGCGGGATCCACCTCGAGGATGGCCTTGGCCGCTGCATCCGCGGCCATGCCGGCGCCGACAATCAGGTAATCGTGAACATGTTCCATGGCCTGCTCCTGTGCGAAGTTATCGCCTCATCATGCGCGCCCCCCGGAACAATAACGTGAAATGAGGGCGCAGACGATGAGACGTTGGTGGACCTACACTGGGCGACACGACCCGGGGAACGTTCCATGCCGTTCAATGAAGTCCTGCTGATCATCCTCATCATCCTGGCGGCACTGATCGTGCTGCTGCAGAGCGCGGCGCTGTTGCGAGGCCGCGGCGATCCGGGGCTGACCGGGCAGTTCGATGCACTGAAGGAAGCCAGCGCCCGGGTGGAACGTGCGCTGCGCGAGGAGCAGCGCGCCGGACGTGAGGAACTGCAGCAGAGTTTCGACCGTTTTCGTGGTCATCTTGGCGAGCAGTTCGCTGGCATGTCGCAGCAACAGGCCCAGCGCATCGACGATTTCGGCCAGCGTTTGAGCCAGCTGACCGAACGCACCGACGCCGGCCTGCAGACGCTGGCGCAACGACTGGTCGAGGATGCGCGCAAGAGCCGCGAGGAATCCACGCTGGCGCTGGGCCGTTTCGGCGAACAGCAGCAGCAGCGCCTGGCTGCGCTCGGCGCCGAACACGAGAAGCGCATGGGCGAGGTGCGCGCCACGCTGGAAGCCAAGCTGGGTGCGATCCAGCAGGACAACGCGGCCAAGCTCGAGCAGATGCGCGCCACCGTCGACGAGAAGCTGCACGCCACCCTGGAAACCCGCCTGGGCGAGTCGTTCAAGCTGGTCTCCGAACGGCTGGAAGCGGTACAGCGCGGGCTGGGCGAAATGCAGAACCTGGCCATTGGCGTGGGCGATCTGAAGCGCGTACTGACCAACGTGAAGACGCCGCGGCATCTTCGGCGAGGTGCAACTCGGCGCGCTGCTGGAGGACATGCTCACCATCGAGCAATACGCGTCCAACGTCGTCACCGTGCCCGGCAGCAATGAGCGCGTGGAATTCGCCATCCGCATGCCGGGGCAGGACGAGGGCGAGGACGTCTACCTGCCGATCGACGCGAAATTTCCGCGTCGAGGACTACCAGCGCCTGCTCGACGCGCAGGAAGCCGCCGACGCCGAGGCCGCCGCATGCGGCCGGTCGCGCGCTGGAGAGCGCGCGTGCGCGAGGAAGCCAAGCGCATCCATCGGCAAGTACGTGGCGCCGCCGCACACCACCGATTTCGCCATGCTGTTCCTGCCCACCGAGGGCCTGTACGCCGAGGTGATGCGCCGCCCCGGCCTGTTCGAAAGCCTGCAACGCGACCACCGCGTCACCGTCGCCGGGCCGACCACCTTGAGCGCCCTGCTCAACAGCCTGCAGATGGGTTTCCGCACGCTGGCGATCGCCAAGCGCTCGAGCGAAGTATGGAAGATGCTGGGCGCGGTGAAGAACGAATTCGGCAAGTTCGGCATGGTGCTGGACAAGACCCAGCAAGCAGCTCGACGCCGCCAGCAACAGCATCGACGAGCGCTGGCATGCGCACCCGCGCGATCGAGCGCAAGCTGCGCGGCGTGGAATCCCTGTCCAGCGACGCCAGCCAGTTGTTGCTGGATGACGTGCCGGCACTGGACGACGACGACGACGACATCGGCGACGATTGAAGACGTTCCCGCCGAGATCGTCTCCCTGCCGACACCGGCTTCCCGAACTCCTGACCGGCATTTCGCCCGCGGGCCCGTTGCACCCGATAGCAAGCGACGACGCGACCTCGCGACGAAGTACGATCAGCACCTTGCTGCATCATCCCGACTCGGCCAGCCAGACGCCGCGTCCGGGTAAACTTTCCCTTCGTGCCATCCAAGGAAGCGACATGAGCGAGAACAACGGGCATCCCGAAGTCACGCGCGAGCAGGCCGAGGACGCCGTGCGCACCTTGCTGCGCTGGGCCGGCGACGACCCCGCGCGGGAGGGCTTGCTGGACACGCCCAAACGGGTGGTCAAGGCTTATCGCGACTGGTTCTCCGGCTACGAATCCGACCCGGCTGAATTCCTGCGCCGCACTTTCAAGGAGGTCGCCGGCTACGACCAGATGGTGGTGCTGCGCGACATCCAGTTCGAAAGCCATTGCGAGCATCACCTGGCGCCGATCATCGGCCGCGCCCACGTCGGCTACATGCCGACCAACCGGGTGGTCGGCATCAGCAAGCTGGCGCGGGTCGTCGATGGTTTTGCGCGTCGCCTGCAGGTGCAGGAAAAGCTCACGGCCGAAATCGCCCACTGCATCCAGGAAACCCTGCAGCCGGCGGGCGTGGCGGTGGTGATCGACGCCAGCCACCAGTGCATGACCACCCGCGGCGTGCACAAGCGCGGCGTGTCGATGGTGACCAGCCAGATGCTGGGCAGCTTCCGCGACGACGCCCGCACCCGCACCGAGTTCCTGCAATTCATCGGCATCCACGGCGGCAACCGCTGAACGCGGGTGGCTGCGGATTTCTGCTCGCCGCGCTGTGGCTGGCGGGAGTGACGGCGCTGCATGCGCAAGGTTCGCGCGCGGACTATCTCAGGCAGTTCGACAGCGATGGCGACGGCAAGGTCAGCGCAGCGGAATACGTGGCGTACATGAGCCGGGGTTTCGATCGGATGGATCGAAACGGTGATGGCGTGATCTCCCGCGATGAGCTCCCCGGTGGTCGCGGCCAGCCGATCACGTTGAAGGCATTCCAGCGCAACCTGCGCCACCAGTTCCACCAGCTTGACCGCAATCACGACGGCTATCTCGATGCGCGCGAACTGACCGCACCGCCCGGCTGATTTGTCGCGTGGTACGCCGGCGCACGAACCCGCCGCGGATGATTTCCGGCCTGAAGCGGTCGACACTGCGGCACGGCGCGTGTTTTCAAGGCCGCAGGCAGCTACTCGCCACCCGGCACGAAGATGGCCTCGATCGACTCTCCGAACAGACGGGCGATCTTGAAGGCCAGTGGCAGGCTGGGGTCGTACTTGCCCGTTTCGATCGCGTTGACCGTCTGCCGCGACACGTCCAGCCGCTCGGCCAGGTCGGCCTGCGACCAGCCGTGCTCGCCGCGCAGTTCGCGTACGTGGTTATCCATCGGCCGTGATTCCGCCGCGAGGCAGGCTGGGGGCGAGCGGTCGCGACGCTGCCAGAGCGCTCATCGACGGCTCCGTTCACTCATCGCGAAAACGCCGACGCACCCACCAGTTGGCGATCCCGTAGGCCGCGAACAGCGCCGGCAGCACCCACATCAGCGGATTGTGGATCGGCAGCAGGCCGGCATCGCGCAAGAACGCGGCAGCGAAGCTGAGCAGGCCCACGCTCATGCTGGCGATCGAGATCGCCTCCAGCTGCAGGCGACGCTCCAGTTCGTCGCTGGCCAGCACCAAGCGCACCATGGCACGCACCACGAACACGATCGGCAGCACCGGCAGCAGCACGATCAGCACGGTCAGGGCTGTCGAATGCACATGTCCCAGCAGCGCCGGCGCGGCAAGCAACAGCAATACATACGCCGTCATCGCCGGGAAGAACTCGCGGACATAGCGGCGTTGTGCGGTGCGCATGGGCTCATCGCGGGTAAAGCGCGCGCAGACCAGCCAGAACGCGCCGGTCGCCAGCGTGATCACGCCACCCCAGACCGTGCCGCGACTTCCAGACCATGCGCCCGCAGCCGACAGGATGATGCCCAGCAATACGGCGAGGCTGCCAAGCGCAACCAGCATGCGACGATTGCTCATGGGCTTGCGCGGGTTGCCGTTCATGCTTGTGCTTCCTCCGTGGGCGGGGATGCCCGCCGACATGTCGGGCAATGACAAGCCGCTCACCGGGACGATCCGATGTGCGCCAGAAATCCGTCCAGCACCTGTTGGAATTTCTGCGGCTGATCCAGCATCACGTAGTGCCGCGAAGGGCTGATCGAAACCACCTTTGCATCCGGCGCGTTCGCCAGCAGGGACCGGTAATACTCCGCTTTCTGCGCCTCGCTCATCACCATCGGCGGCGTGTTGAAATCCGGCGCGTAATACGGCGAGATTTCCAGGATCGGCACGTCCGCATGCTTCAAGCCCGGACGCCCGTCGAACGCCAGGTCCTCCGCCATGTATTGCGCGCTGGCCTTGATGTCGCTGCGCGCGTTCATCGGTGCGTACTTCGCCGCCAGCTGTTGATCAACCAGGCCGATTTTCTGCATGTAGGCCAGCGACTGCGCCTTGAACTGCTCCGGCGTCGCCGCCGCCATCTGCTGCTGCATCCGCGTAGCCATCGCCTGGCGCTGTTCCGCGCTGGCGCGTTCCATGCCCGGGAAGATCGGCAGTCCATCGACCGCGACCACGCCGGCCACCAGCGCAGGATGTTCGCCGGCCAGGCGCAACGCCAGCGTGCCGCCGAGGCTGTGGCCGACCAGCACCGGTTTGTCGATCTTCTCCTGCTCGATCAGCCGCAGCAGCGACGCGTCGGCGCGATCGAACAGACTGCCGCCATCGGCTGGCGTCGGCTTGCCGTCGAAGCCGGCCAGGGTCACCGCGTACACCACGTGGTGCTTGCTCAGGTGGTCGATCGTCTGTTGCCAGACCCACGGCCCGCCCTGCAGCCCGGGAATCAGGATCACCGCCGGGCCCTGGTCGCCGTGGCGTGCCACGGTCAGCGTTCCAACCACGGAGACCGCCGGTTGCGCCATCAGCGGCGCAGCGACCGTCGCCAGCAGCAAGAAGGGCATCACCCACTGGAAAAACGTCCGGGACAAACGAAAACGGCTGGTCATCGGCGTGCTCTCGTGCGAGGAATGGATGTCAAGTTTCCTTGACATGCGCAGCCTATTCGCGATCACTCCCCGATGTCAAGCTTCCTTGACATCGAAGCCCGAGTCAGATGCGGCGCAGGCCTTGGCCGACTGAAAACGACCGCGCACGCGGGTTTCGGTGGCTGTCTGTACCGGCGTCATGAATCGCGTGCCACTCGATGACCTGCCGCGCCAGCCACCACGCCCTGGTCGATCAACGCGAAGAGACGTACTTCTCGCGCCGGATCTGCTTTACCGGCAGGCCGAACTCCTGCAGCGCGGCGAAGGCGGCGTCGACCATGTTCGGGTTGCCACACAGGTAGGCAATGTCGCGTTCGGCGCTGGGGCCGAGTTCGGCCAGCACGTTCTGCACGTGGCCGCTGCGATCGTGCGCGCGCGGCACGCTACGCGCCTGGCGGCTCAGACAGCCATGAAAGAGGAAGCCGGGGTGGGTTCGCGCGAACGCCTCGAACTCCGCGTCGTAGAGCAGCTCCGCCTCGCTGCGCGCGCCGTACAGCAGCACCACTTCGCGCTCGCCGGTGGCCAGCACCTTCTCGATCTGCGGCAGCATCGCCCGGTACGGCGCCACACCGGTGCCCGTCGCGAGCAACAGGTAGCGCGGAGCCGTGTCGGCCGGCTGCAGGCAGAAGCGGCCATACGGTCCACTGGCGTCAATGATTCCGCCCACCGGCAACTCGCCGAGCAGTCGGGTGGCCGCGCCACCCTCGACGTAACTGACCACGATCTCGATCTGCCCGACATCCACGGCCACGCCGGGCGCACTGTCCAGGCCCACGGTGGCCACCGAATAGCTGCGCTTGGTGGCCGTACCGTCGTCATAGTGGAAGTGCACCTGCAGGAACTGGCCAGGCTGGTACGCCAACGGCCGCCCATCCACGCGTTCGAACACGAGGTGGCGTATCGCCGGGGTGAGCATGTAGCCCTCGACGAGGCGGAGCTGGAAGCGGTCGACCATGAGGTTTCCGAAACGATGGGTGCGTCGGGCGAACCGGACGGCGGGAGTCAGCCCCGTATAATAAGCGGCTTGACCCCTTCGGCGCAGCCCATGTCCATCCAGCACAACGATACGCCGCCCGCCCTGGCGGTCGACAACCTGCGCAAGACCTACCGCAATGGCGTCGAAGCGCTCAAGGGCGTCAGCCTGACCGTGCAGCAGGGCGACTTCTTCGCCCTGCTCGGCCCCAATGGCGCCGGCAAGTCCACCCTGATCGGCATCCTTTCCTCGCTGGTGAACTCCACCGGCGGCGATGCGCGGGTGTTCGGCGTGTCGGTGAACAAGCAGCGCAGCGAAGCGATGAAGCTGATTGGCCTGGTACCGCAGGAAATCAATTTCAACCAGTTCGAGAAACCGTTCGACATCTGCGTCAACGAGGCCGGTTTCTACGGCATCCCGCGCCAGGTCGCCGCGCAGCGCGCGGAAAAATACCTGAAGGAATTGCGCCTTTGGGACAAGGCGTTCCACCAGGCGCGCGAGATGTCCGGCGGCATGAAGCGCCGCCTGATGATCGCCCGCGCGATGATGAACGAGCCGCGGCTGCTGATCCTGGACGAACCCACCGCGGGCGTGGACATCGAGATCCGCCGTTCGATGTGGCACTTCGTCACCGGCATCAACGCGGCCGGCACCACGGTGATCCTGACCACGCACTACCTGGAGGAAGCCGAATCGCTGTGCCGCAACATCGCCATCATCGACCACGGCACGATCATCGAGAACACCAGCATGAAACGCCTGCTGGCCACGCTGGACGTGGAGACTTTCCTGCTGGACCTGACCGCCGCAGCGCCCGCCGAATTGCCGCTGGTGGCCGGCATCAGCCTGCGCCGCATCGACGAGCGCACGCTGGAAGCGGAGATGGCGCGCAAGCAGGATCTCAACACGCTGTTCACCGCGCTCACCGCCAGCAGCATCACCGTGCACTCGATGCGCACCAAGACCAATCGGCTGGAGGAGCTGTTCGTGCGACTGGTCGAACAAGGTCGCGCGCCGGGCCGGGAGAAAGCGGCATGACCGGTTCGACCAATCTTGTCGCGCTGTACACCGTCGCCCGGCGCGAAATCGTGCGGATCATGCGCATCTGGACGCAGACGCTGATCCCGCCAGTCATCACGATGACGCTGTATTTCATCATCTTCGGCAAGCTGATCGGCAGCCGCATCGGCAACATCGATGGTTTCAGCTACATGCAGTACATCGTGCCCGGGCTGGTGATGATGAGCATCATCAACAACAGCTACATGAACATTTCCAGTTCGTTCTACGGCGCCAAGTTCCAGCGCTCAGTGGAGGAGATGCTGGTGGCGCCGATGGCGAACTGGGCGATTCTCTATGGCTACGTGATCGGCGCGCTGGCGCGCAGCCTGGTGGTCGGCGTGCTGGTATTGCTGGTCGCGCTGTTCTTCACTTCGCTGCACGTGGCCCATCCCTTCATCGCGCTGGCCGCGGTCATCCTGGGCGCGGTCATCTTCGCACTGGCCGGCTTCATCAACGCGGTGTTCGCCAGCAAGTTCGACGACATCGCCCTGGTGCCGACCTTCGTGATCACCCCGCTGACCTACCTCGGCGGCGTGTTCTATTCGATCAACATGCTGGGCGAGCCATGGCGAGCGATCTCGCACGCCAATCCGATCCTGTACATGGTCAACGCGTTCCGCTACGGCATCCTCGGCATCAGCGACGTGTCAGTCGGCGGCGCCTTCGCGGTGATGCTGGTGTTCATCGCCGGCCTGACGATCGCGGCGCTGCAGTTGCTGCGGCGAGGCGTGGGGTTACGGAGCTGATTGGAGCGGGGAACAGGGAGCGGGGAACGGGGAACGCATGGTGCGTCGCCATCGTCTGCCACGCGCCTGAGCACGCCTTCTGAAAGCAGAATCTGGCCGGGCCGGTCGTGCTCACCACAGATTGCCCGTTCCCCGTTCCCTGATCTTCGTTCCCCGTTCCCCGTTCCCCGTTCCCCGTTCCCCGTTCCCCGTTCCCTGTTCCCTGTTCCCTGTTCCCCGCTCCCTGTTCCCCGCTCCCTGTTCCCCGCTCCCGGCTCCCCACCCATGCGCGTCAACAAATACATCAGCGAAGCCGGCCTTTGCTCACGCCGCGAGGCGGACGACTGGTTGCTGGCCGGGCGCGTCAGTATCAACGGCGAGGTGGTCACGACTGGCGCCAAGGCACTGGAGGCTGACGAAGTGCGCGTGGACGGCGAGATCGTCCGGATGCGCGTGCTGGCCACTACCCCGGCGGCCAAGAAGGCGGTTTACATCGCGTTGAACAAGCCGGTCGGCGTCACCTGCACCACCGACCAGAGCGTGGATGGCAACATCACCGATTTCGTCGACCACCCGCAGCGGATCTTCCCGATCGGCCGACTGGACAAGGAGTCCGAAGGGCTGATCCTGCTCACCAGCAACGGCGACATCGTCAACGAAATCCTGCGCGCGGAAAACCACCATGAGAAGGAATATCTGGTAGCGGTGAACAAGGCGGTGACCGATGAATTCCTCGCCGGCATGAGCAAGGGCGTGCGCATTCACGGCCAAACTACCCAGCGCTGCCGCGTGCGCCGGATTGCCAAATTCGGCTTTGCCATCGTGCTGACCCAGGGCCTCAACCGGCAGATCCGCTTGATGGCGGCCGCGTTCGGCTATCGCGTCACCCAGCTACGCCGCACCCGTATCGACAATGTTCGACTCGGCCATCTCAAGACAGGCCAGTGGCGCAATCTCACCGAGGCGGAGCTGAAGGGGCTGCTGCCCGGACGCAGCCAGTGGTGAATGCCTTCGCCTTGGCTCAACGCGGCGGGATACGCGATTTGCCCGCAGCAGCATACGAAACGGAGCGCAGGCCTTCGACCTGGCGCAAGCTGTCTACCAGCGTGGCCAGCTGTTCGGTACCCACGGCGCGCTCGAACAGGATGTCGACGATATCGTCGCCACTGTCGTGACGGCGCAGGACGATCTTGAACGTCGCCAGGTGATGCCGCGACAGCACCTCCTCCACCGCTGCCAGCGCCGGCGCGCCACCCAGCTGCGCGGTCACCCGAGGGCGCCGGTTGCGGGTCTGGATGAAACGCCGCTCGATCGGCTTGAGCAAGGCCAGGATCACCCAAATCAACGCCGTGGCGATCGTCGCCGCCAAAAACAGGCCGCTACCGGCCGCCAGGCCGATCGCCGAGACGGCCCACAAACCCGCAGCGGTGGTCAGTCCGCGGATCACCTGTTCGCGCTGCAGGAACAGGATCGTACCGGCGCCGAGAAAACCGATGCCACTGATCACCTGCGCTGCGATGCGCGACGGATCGAGCACGATGTCCGGCCGGTGCAGCACGTCGGCAAAGCCGTACGCCGAGACGATCATCGCCAACGCCGCGCCCACGCTCACCAGCATGTGCGTACGCAAGCCCGCCGCCCACTCCAGCCGGCCGCGATTGACGCCGATCACGGCGCCCAGCACTGCCGCCAGCAGCAGGCGGATGAGGATTTCATGAGGCTGGATCATGCACGAACACCCCTGGCTGGTCGTACCTGTCGATGCTATCAAGCCAGACGGCTTACGCCGCCGGCAGGCTCTGCAGATCCCAGCGCGGACGCACCTGGATCGTGGCGTCCTGGTGCTGGCCGCTGGCCAGGCGGATCGCCCCGGCCAGCGCGATCATGGCGCCATTGTCGGTGCAGAAGGCCAGCCGGGGAAAATACACGCGGAAGCCGTCGTGTTCGCCCGCGGCCGCCAGTTCTGCCCGCAGCCGGCGGTTCGCGCCCACGCCCCCGGCAATCACCAGCCGCCGCGCGCCGGTGGCCTCGAGCGCGCGGCGGCATTTGATGATCAACGTGTCGACGATCGCCTCTTCGAACGCGCGGGCGATATCGGCGCGGGTCTGTTCGCTCTGGTCGGATTTCTGCCAGGCGAGCAGCACCTGGGTCTTCAGGCCGGAGAAACTGAAATCCAGCCCCGGTCGATTGGTCATCGGTCGCGAAAAATGGAACGCCCCGGGCTGCCCCTGCTCGGCCAGCTTCGCCAGCGCGGGACCTCCGGGATAAGGCAAGCCCATCAGCTTGGCGGTCTTGTCGAACGCTTCGCCCGCGGCGTCGTCCAGGGTATCGCCCAGGATCGTGTAGTGGCCGATCGCCTCGACCTCGACCAGCATCGAGTGGCCGCCGGACACCAGCAGCGCCACAAATGGCGGCTCGGGCGGGTCTTCCTCCAGCAACGGCGCCAGCAGATGACCTTCCATGTGATGCACGGCAATCGCCGGGACCCCCAATGCCCAGGCCAGCGCACGCCCGGCCGAGGCGCCCACCAGCAAGGCGCCGACCAGGCCCGGTCCGGCCGTATAGGCCACCCCGCCCAGGTCCCGCACGCCCAGCCCGGCCTGGGCCAGCGCCTCGCGGATCAGGGGCAGAAGCTTGCGCACGTGGTCGCGGCTGGCCAGTTCCGGCACCACGCCACCATAATCCGCGTGCAGCTTGATCTGGCTGTAAAGCGTGTGGGCCAGCAGCCCGCGCCCCGGCGCGTCGGGCTCCCAGCGCAGGATCGCCACCCCGGTTTCGTCGCAGGAGGACTCGATCCCCAGGACCGGCATGGTCGTGCCAGGCTTCTTCGCACCGGGCTTTGAAAGTTTGCTGTTATCCACGGTATAATTCGCGGCTCACCACATTCCACTGTCCCGCCAGAGCGGGTAGATTACCACCCGGAGTTTCCATGCCCAACGTAAAAGTTCGCGAGAACGAGCCGTTCGAGATCGCACTGCGTCGTTTCAAGCGTACCTGTGAAAAGGCCGGCGTGCTGGCCGAAACGCGCAAGCGTGAGTTCTACGAGAAGCCGACCCAGGAGCGCAAGCGCAAGCGCGCTGCCGCCGTAAAGCGCCACCTGCGCCGCCTGTCGCGCGACGTGACCCGCAAGACCCGCATGTACTGAGTTTCCCCGGTCCGCCGTCCAGACGGTGGATCACGCGGCGCGCAGCGCGGCGAACCCGGGAAAGATGGCCGGCGCGGTCACTCGCAGCCGCCACCAGCACAGTCGCCACGACCTGGCCGGTGTTGTCCTCAAGCGACAACGCCGGCTTTGTCGTTTCCGCCGCCCTGCTTTATCTCGCTCCAACCAAGGCCATCGCCATGACACTCAAACAGCAAATCACCGAAGACATGAAGACCGCGATGCGCAGCCACGACAAGCAGCGCCTGGGCGTGATCCGGCTGATGCTGGCCGCGCTCAAGCAACGCGAGGTGGACGAGCGCATCGAACTGGATGACGTGCAGGTGATGGCCACGCTGGAGAAGATGCTCAAGCAGCGGCGTGATTCGGTCAGCCAGTTCGACGCCGCGGGCCGTGAAGACCTGTCGGCCATCGAGCGCGACGAGATGACGGTGATCGAGACCTACCTGCCGAGCAAGCTGGACGATGCCGAGATCGACGCCTTGATCACGGCGGCCATCGCCGAAACCGGCGCCAGCTCGCCGCGGGACATGGGCAAGGTCGTCGCCGCAGTGAAAACCAAGGCCGCGGGCCGCGCCGACATGGCCACGGTTTCCAGCAAGGTCAAGGCGAAGCTCGCCGGCTGAAGGCGCGGCTGAAATCCGGCAACCCGGGCGCATCCAGGAAGATCCCCGCCCCGCTGCCTGCGCCGGGGCAAGCGTCGTCGGTCCCGATGCCGGGGTTCCCTCGTCGATGGCCGACGGAAAGCCGGTCCCCCAACCGTCCCATACGGACCGGCCGGTTCAGCCAACCAATGTCACGTTGCACACTGATTCAGTGAGCCATGCATCGCATTCACGGTGCCTCCTGTAAAAATCGGGCCTTGTTCGTAGTCCATCGGGCAGCTTTCCCAGGAGAACCTCATGCTGAAGTGGGCCATCATTCTTGGCATCGTCTCGTTGATTTCTGGCTGGCTGGGCTTTGGCACCCTGTCCGGTGTCACCGGCACCATCGCCAAGATCCTGTTCTTCGTGTTCGTCATCCTGTTTGTGCTGGCGATCCTGGCGATATTCGCCATCATTTGATTTCCCGGGGCGTTGATGGGCTCGCCACGGCGCGGGTCCCAGTTCCGCCGATCGCTTCGCAGTCCGGCCCTGACTGCGCCGGGCTTCGTTCGTTCATGCGACGCCGAGTCATTCGTCCGCGTCGCACTCACGGCGGTCGCTCCCCAGCAACTCCGCTCAGGCTGGCATCGCCACATGCCCCGGGGACGTCCCCGGAAACCAGCGCAGCCCACGGTCGGGTCACTGACCGACTAAACTACGCAGCTTATGCGCGGCCTGATTCCCGACAGCTTCATCGATGAACTGCTTGCACGCGTCGACATTGTCGACGTGATCGAACGGCGGGTCCCGTTGAAGAAAGCCGGGCGCGAGTGGACGGCGTGCTGTCCGTTCCACAATGAGCGCTCGCCCTCGTTCACGGTCAGCCCGACCAAGCAGTTTTTCCATTGCTTCGGCTGCGGTGTGCACGGCAGCGCGATCAAGTTCCTGATGGACTACGACCGGCTGGAGTTTCCCGACGCGGTCGAGGAACTGGCGCAGACGGTCGGCCTGACCGTGCCGCGCGAAGGCGGTCGCGACGAACGCCCGCGCGAGGACAAGACCGACCTGTACGACCTGCTCGATGCCGCCGCAAGCTGGTACGAGAGCGAACTTCCACGCAACGCCCAGGCACAGGCCTACTGCAAGAAGCGCGGGCTGGATGAGGAAACGATCAGGCAGTTCCGCCTCGGCTGGGCACCGGCGGGCTACGACGGCGTGCTCAAGGCGCTCGGCAGCAATGATCGACGCAAGGCCCTGCTCGACGAAGCGGGGATGGTTGCCACCGGGGACCGGGGCACGTACGACCGTTTCCGCGAGCGGCTGATGTTTCCGATCCTCGACCGCCGCGGCCGCGTGATAGCGTTCGGCGGCCGAGTGCTCAGCTCGGAGCAATCACCCAAATACCTCAACTCGCCGGAAACCCCGCTGTTCCACAAGGGCCGCGAGCTGTTCGCGCTGTGGCAGGTGAAGCAGGCCAACCAGAAGCTCACCCGCATCATGGTGGTCGAGGGCTACATGGACGTGATCGCGTTGCACCAGGCCGGCCTGCCGATCGCGGTGGCCACGCTGGGCACGGCGACCACGCCCGAGCACACCGAGCTGCTGTTCCGCGCCGCGCCGGACGTGGTGTTCTGTTTCGATGGCGATCGCGCCGGTCGCGCGGCGGCATGGAAGGCGCTGGAGGCGGCGCTGCCGCGCCTGCGCGATGGCCGCCAGGCGTATTTCCTGTTCCTGCCCGACGGCGAGGACCCGGATTCGCTGGTACGCAAGGAAGGCAAGGAAGGCGTGGAGAAGCGCATCAAGGAAGCGATGCCGTTGTCGGACTATTTCTTCAACGAGCTGTCGCACGAGGTGGACATGGCCAGCCTCGACGGCCGCGCCCGGCTGGCCGAGCGCGCCCGCCCGCTGCTCGCGAAACTGCCCGACGGCGCCTTCCGCGACCTGATGGCACAGGAGCTGGAGAAGCGCAGCGGCGCCCGCGCGATGCTGCAGGCCGACCCCGCCACACACCGGGCGGTGCAGCGCCCGATGGCCGTGCAGCGCAGCCTGGTGCGCAGCGCGATCTCGCTGCTGCTGACCCAACCCGGCCTGGCCGACCAGGTCGAAGCGCCCTACCGCTTCCTGCGCCTGGACAAGCCCGGCGTGGCGTTGCTGGCCGAATTGCTGGACCTGGCGCGAGCACGACCCGGCATCAATCCGGCGATGCTGGTCGAACACTTCGCCGAGCGGCCCGAATATCCCTCGTTGCAGAAGTTGATGGCCGTGATGTCGGTTGGTGAGCCGGAGACACAGCAGGTCGAATTCTTCGATGCACTCGCCAAACTTGAGAGAGAAGCGATAGTTCAGCAAAAGGCAATTTTGATGGCCAGGGAACGAGCCAGCCTGAGCGAGGCCGAAAAATCCGAGCTGCGTGACTTGCTTTCAGTTCGTATAACACCGCTATCGAGCGGAAAATGACGAACCCGGGTTCAACAAGAGCCGGGATCACGATGACGCGTTACCTGCCCGGCAAGGCCCGGGTAGCCGCTCGGATCTACTCAACTGCGCGACCGCGCGCGGCTGCAATCCGGCAGCTGCAGCGAAAGGCACCCGGGCGCTCATGAACCTGCTGCAGCAACTGGTGACGATCTTCGCCGAGAACGGCTACGTGGCCGTCTTCATCGCGCTGATGATCTGCGGTGCCGGCCTGCCGCTGCCGGAAGACGTCACCCTGGTCGCCGGCGGCGTGATCGCCGGGCTCGGCTATGCGAACGTGCATGCGATGTTCGCGCTGGCGATGTTCGGCGTGCTGCTGGGCGACTGCGCGATCTTCCTGCTCGGCTATCGCCACGGAGCGCGCATCCTGCAATGGCGCTTCGTGGCCCGCATCCTCACCCCGCCACGCTACGCCAAGGTGCAGGAAAAGTTCCATCGCTACGGCAACCGCGTGCTGTTCATCGCGCGCTTCCTGCCCGGCATGCGCACCACGGTCTATCTGACCGCCGGCATGACCCACCGGGTCTCGTTCCTGCGTTTCCTGCTGCTCGACGGCAGCGCCGCACTGATCAGCGTGCCGTTCTGGGTCTACCTGGGCTATTTCGGCGCGGACAACCACCAATGGCTGATGACCTGGATGCACCGCGGGCAGACCAGCCTGTGGATCATTGTCGGCGCGGTGCTGCTCATCGTGCTGATTGCCTGGTGGCGGCATCGGCGGCGCTCGGACTGCGCACCGGACTGAGCCGCGCACCGCGGCGGCGACTCGATCCGCAACGTCGTGTCCGCGCCGCCGCTTGCGAATCCGGAAATCCCGAATCCCGTCCCTCGCCTCTCCAATCCCGCCTCCGCCACTACAGCCACCGCTCATACCGGCGTATGTAGATCACCTTCACCAGCTGGGTCAACGCGCAGTACGCCAACACCGTCGCCGCCAGCCACGCAAAGTACATCGGCGGCATCGGCATCATGCCGAGCTTCGCACCAACCGCGGTGTAGGGGATGAGCATCCCGAGCACGATGATTGCGCTGGTCAGCCCCAGCACCGGCGCGGCGGCGGCGCTTTGCAGGAACGGAATCTTCCGCGTGCGGATCATGTGTACGACCAGGGTCTGGGTCAGCAGGCTCTCGATGAACCAGCCGGACTGGAACAGCGACTGATGCGCCGGGCTGTTCGCGCCGAACACGTACCACAACAACGCGAAGGTGGTCATGTCGAACACCGAGCTGGCGGGGCCGATCCACACCATGAAACGGCCAATGTCGCCGGCATCCCACTTGCGCGGTTTGCTCAGGTACTCCTCGTCCATGCGGTCGAACGGAATCGACAGCTGCGAGACGTCGTAGAGCAGGTTCAGCACCAGGATCTGCAGCGGCAGCAACGGCAGGAACGGCAGCAGCGCGCTGGCCACCAGCATGCTGAGCACGTTGCCGAAGTTCGAGCTGGCGGTCATCTTGATGTACTTGATGATGTTGCCGAAGGTGACGCGTCCTTCCAGCACGCCCTCCTCCAGCACCATCAGGTTCTTTTCCAGCAGGATGATGTCGGCCGATTCCTTGGCGATGTCGGTGGCGGTGTCGACTGAAATGCCGACGTCCGCGTCGTGCAGCGCTGGCGCATCGTTGATGCCGTCGCCGAGAAAACCGACCGTGTGGCCCTGGCGCTGCAGCGAGCGCACCACGGCGGCCTTCTGCAGCGGCGACATCTTGGCGAACACCGTGGTGCGCTTCACCAGCGCATCCAGCGCAATCTCATCCAGCCCTTCGATATCGCGACCCTGTACCGAATAGGTCACGTCGAGTCCGACCTCGCGGCAGATCTTGCGGGTCACCGCCTCGTTGTCACCGGTGATCACCTTCACTTCCACGCCGTGATGATGCAAAGCCCGGATGGCCGTGGCGGCCGAATCCTTCGGCGGATCGAGGAAGGCCAGACAGCCGACCGCCACCAACGCGTTCTCGTCGGCCACGCTGTAAGGCTGCTCGTGGCTGGGCTCGCGCCGCACGGCTACCACCAGCACGCGCAGGCCGTCCTCGTTGAGCTCATGGGTCATCGCCTTGATCGCGTCGCGGCGCGCGTCGGTCATCGGCTGGACCACCTCACCCACTTGAGCGAACGCACAAATCGCCAGCATCTCCTCGACGGCGCCTTTGCAGATCAGCAGGTGTTCGTCATCACCGCGGGTGACTACCACCGACATGCGCCGACGCTGGAAGTCGAACGGTATCTCGTCGACTACCCGGTAGCGTGCCGAGGTCGGCTCCAGGTCGCGATGGGCGAGCACAGCCTTGTCCATCAGGTTCTTCAGGCCGGTCTGGAAACGGCTGTTGAGATAGCCGTATTCGAGCGCCTCGTCCGACTCCTCGCCGTTCAGATCGACATGTCGCTCCAGCACGATCTTGTCCAGCGTCAGGGTGCCCGTCTTGTCGGTACACAGCACGTCCATCGCGCCAAAATTCTGGATCGCGTTGAGCTGCTTGACGACCACCTTGCGCCTGGACATTGCCAAGGCGCCCTTGGCAAGGTTGGCGGTGACAATCAGCGGCAGCATCTCCGGCGTCAGCCCGACCGCCACGGACAGCGCAAACAGGAACGCCTCGGCCCAGTCGTGCTTGTCCAGACCATTGATCAGGAACACCACCGGCACCATCACCGCCATGAAGCGGATCAGCAGCCAGCTGACGCTTTTAACACCGCGATCGAAACTGGTCTGGACGCGCTGGCCGCTCAGCTTGTGCGCCAGTGAGCCAAGGTAGCTGCGCGCGCCAGTCGCCAGCACGACGGCGGTGGCGGTGCCGCTGATCACGTTGGTGCCCATGTAGCAGATGGTGGGCAGATCAAGTGGATTACCCGGCGCGAACGGCTCCTGCCGAGGCACTGGTGCAGCCTTCTCGACCGGCAGCGACTCGCCGGTGAGGATCGCCTGGCTGATGAACAGGTCCTTGGCGCCAAGCAGGCGCAAGTCGGCCGGCACCATGTCGCCCGCGGCCAGATGCACGATGTCACCGGTGACCAGCTCGACCACCGGCACCTCAATCTGTTCGCTGTGCCCGTCGGACGCCTGCCGCGTCACCGCAGCGGTATTGCGCACCATCGCCTTGAGCTTTTCGGCGGCGCGCGTGGAGCGGTATTCCTGGGTGAAACTCAGCAGCACGCTCAGCGCGACCATCACCGCAATGATGATCGGCCCGGTCAGATCCTCCTCGTCCGTGGCCAGTTGCACACCAGCAAGCACCAGCAACACCACGATGAACGGATTCTTGAACGCACGCAGCAACTGCAGCGACCAGTGCGGCGGCTTTTCATGCGACACCTCATTGAGGCCATCGCGATGCAGGCGTTCGCTGATCTGCTCTTCGTCAAGACCGTGCAAGGTGGTCTCGAGTGCGGCGAGCAGCGACGGCGCATCGCCAAGTGCGTGTCGCACCACGGTGTCATGGCCCGACCGCCACGCTTCGCCGCCGGCAGGCCTGGCGGCAGTCGGCAGGGGAATCTTGCTCATGACTCGCTTCCGTATCGCGCTTTGCTGATGGATGAGACGCCACAGGTGTCAACAAGTGACGGAGCGCGGGCTGCCCTTCGGCATGAAGCAGACCCGCGATCAGCGTCCGCTGATCAACCGGCGATGACGGGGTGTTCTCAGGAACGATGCCGGCTCACGGCGACCAGCACGGGCGACCGGCAACTCGACGACGGTCGCCTGTTCAACAATCACCGGACCGGCCAATGGCGCGGGCACCGTCACGCTGAAGTCGCGCGGGATCGTCAACCGCCGACCGGAGGCAGCAGCAACGCCTGCTCGTGGCAGGCGGAAAAGATCGTGAAGGAGTTTCATCGGCCCATCTCCTCGTAACGACGCCGGTGGCGTCGTCAGGGGTGGGCCGGACTTTCCCTAGTCGGGGAAAGCACCAGCCGACCGCAGGCGGTCGCCGCAGGCGTTCAACTTGTTGTTGTGCGGCGCCGGCACCCGAAGCGAGCGGATGTCGACGTTGCGACTAGGGTAGACGTCCATATGCCTTGGTTTGTCAGGACTGGAAGCCGACTGGCGCGGTACGCCGGAGGGCGCGCGCATTGTCGTGCTGCGGCGCGCAACTGTCAATCTCGCGGTGGGCGAAATGACTTCGCAGGAAGCTACGGCGAAGGCACTTGATGCAGCAGCAGGCCGTACTGCACCAGCGGGTCGACCAGCCAGTGATCGAGCAGCAGGAACGCGAACAGCGCCATCAGGTACACGATCGAATACTTGAACATCTTCATGGCGAACAGCTCGTCCGGCGGGTTCAGCAGCCGGATCGCGTAGTACAGGAAACCGATATCGAGCACCACCGTACCGCCCAGGTAGATCGGCCCGCTCATCCCGGTGATCGCCGGCAGCAGGGTGACCAGGGTCAGCAGGATCGTGTAGAACAGCGTCTGCCAGCGCGTGTAGGCGACGCCGTGGGTCACCGGCAGCATCGGCACGCCAGCGCGTGCGTAATCATCGCGGCGAAAAATTGCCAGCGCCCAGAAATGCGGCGGCGTCCACACGAAGATGATCAGGCACAGTTGCAACGCGAACGCATGCAACTCGCCCGTCGCCGCGGTCCAGCCCAGCACCGGCGGGATCGCACCGGCCAGGCCGCCGATCACGATGTTCTGCGACGTCGCGCGCTTCAGGTACCGGGTGTAGACCAGCGCATAGCCGATCAATCCGCAAAAGGTCAGCACGGCGGTCAGCGTATTGACCAGCAAGGCCAACACCAGCATCGAGGCAATCCCCAGCAGCACCGCGAACAGCAACGCCTGGTGCGGTGTGAGCTTGCCGGTAGCCAGGGGACGGCGGGCGGTACGCGTCATCAACTTGTCGATACGCTCATCGATCAGGTGGTTGAACGCGGCGGCGGAACCGGACGCCATCCAGATACCGAGCGTCCCGAACACCAGCGCGCGCCACGGCGGAATGCCCGGCACCGCCAGGAACATGCCGATCACCGCACAGAACACCAGCAACGCAACGATGCGCGGCTTGGTCAACTGGAAATATTCGTGGATCAACTCCATCTCAATTCAACTCCGCGGGCCGCATTGCGGCACGACGAGTACGCGCCAGCGTAGCCAGCAAGGTGAACAGCAACAGCGCCGCCACGCCATTGTGCGCGGTTGCCACCGCCAGCGGCAGCCCGAAATAGACATTGCTGACGCCCAGCAACACCTGGCACAGCAAGGTCAGCGCGATCGCGGCGGCGTAGCCGTGCAGGCCGCGACGCGCGGTCTTGTACGCCAGCCAGCCCAGGTAGCAGAACACCACCAGTGCACCGATCCGATGCGCGATCTGGATGGCGCTGCGGGCGGCCATGTCCAGTACGCCGCCCTCGTAATTGACGCCGATGCCGCGCCACAGCACGAAGCCCTGGTGAAAATCGGTCGGCGGCGCCCATTGGCCCAGGCATTGCGGGAACGAACCGGGCCCGTAACCGCAAGCCAGCGCCGCATAGTTCGACGACGTCCAGCCGCCCAGTGCGATCTGGCACGCCAGCAGCACGACGCCAAGGATCACCAGGCGTTGCAAACTCGCCAGCTGTCCATCGGACGCCGCCACGCCGGCAAAGCGCAACGCCACATACGACAGCAGACCAAAAGTGAGCATGCCGCCCAGCAGGTGACTCGTCACCACGATCGGCTTGAGCAGCAGCGTGACCGTCCACATGCCGAGCATGGCCTGGAAGATGATTACCGCCAGCGCCAGCACGCAGATTTTCCAGGCACCCGGTCGCGGCAGCCGCACCGTCACGAGCAACGGCAGGGCGATTGCGCAGGCTGCCAGCAGGGACGACCAGCGGTGTTCGCCACTCATGTACAAACCCACCCCGACCGCCGCAAAGACGGAGCCGGCGATAACCCCGAGCACCGCGTTGCGTCGGCGCCAGCTGGCCAGCAACGCCAACGCCAGCACCATCACGCCCAGCGTGCCGGCGAGAAAGCGGTGCACCTGCTCGCGCCACGCCTTGTGTGCCTCGTAGGGACGATCCGGAAAGGCCGCGTCGGCGCGCGCGACGGCCTGCGCGTGCTCGGGCCAGGTGACCTGGCCATAGCAAGTGGGCCAGTCCGGACAGGACAGCCCGGCGTTGGACAGCCGCACAAACGCACCGAACATCACCAGTCCGAACGCAAACACCGCCGCCAGCAGGGACAGGCCGCGCAGCATCTTCAGCCGACGCGCCGGCATCACTTGATCACCTTGCGCATGTCACGCAGCAAGCCGGCCGCGTCGAAGCCGGCGGGGTAGTACGACAAGGCCGTGCCGTTGGACTCCACCAGCACGGCGCTGACACTGTCCGCGCTGACGGGCCGGTAGCTGGCAAGCTTGTCCTCGACATCCCGGCCGATCGTCCAATAGGTCTCCATGGCCTGGCGCGCGGCCGCATCGGCGGGCGGCGTGCCCAGGTAGAGCAGACGCAGGCGCGACTGCTTGTTGTTCAACATCACGCGTGCCTTGGCCATCGCGGTCAGAGTGGCGAGGCAATGGCTGGCGCAGTCCGGACCGGCCAGCGCCAGCAGCGTCATGCGCGGTTCGCTGTCGCGCCACGCGTAGTCGTGCCCGTCGGTCAATTGCACGCGCAATTTCTCGTCGACAAAATTGCGTTGCGGCAAAATCGGCTGGCCATTGCCTGTGGCGCCCGGCTGCCAGCCGCCGACGGTCAACAGGCCCGCGACAATCATTGGCGCGACAAACACCAGCGCGATCAGCAACAGGTAGACGCGACTCTTGCGCGAGGGTTTGGTATCAACAGTATTCATGGAGGCTATTCAACACAGGGAATCAGGTGGGCCATCAAGGTTTTTTCGGCCCGCGCTTGCGATGCACGACCAGCAGGATCACCACCGCGGCCAGCGCGAACGCAAACCACTGGAACGCATAGGCGCGATGGCGTGCCGGCGGCATCGAAAGATCGAGCGCATGCTTGCGCACGTAGATCGAGGAAGTATCGGCATCCAGCGCCAGCACTCGCGGATAAAGCGGTCGCCCGAGATCGCCGGCAACTTCACCGAGGGTCAGGAAGATGCTTTTCTTTGGCCACCGGCTCTGCCGTGCCAGCGCATCGCCACCCATCTTGAAGCCCGTTGGCGGCGGCGGCACGTACAAGCCGTGCAGTTCGACCGGAGCGCTCGACAACGGCGGCAGTTCCGGCGTCTGGTCGTTGCCCTGGCCCGCGAGGAAACCAAGATCGACCAGCAGCAGGCGCGATTCGCCAGGCAGCTCAAACGGTGCAAATACTTCGACGCCGCCGCGCGAGTCATGCTTCGGATTGTCCAGCAGGTACAGGCGATCGACCAGGTAACGACCCTGCACCTGTACGCGCGGGAAGCTGTTCGCGGGCGGCTTGTCGGCCACCGCGGCGAAGTCCTGCACCGGTGCCGATGACGCTGCGGCATAGCGCCGCAGCAGCGATTCCTTGAAGTCGGCGCGATGCAGCTGCCACACGCCCAGACGTATGAACAACAACGCTCCCGCCACGGTCAGCAGCAGTGCCCACCACGACGGACGGCGAAAGCCGTTCATGCGGTGCGGCTGCCGCTGGTCGCTATACTGCCGCCATCGAAATCGTTCGGACTTGTCACGTGGATATCATCTACAAGATCGCGCTGGTGGTGATGCTGCTGGTGGTGATCTTCAATCTCGGTCAGGCGCTGTACTTCATGATGACCGACAAGGACGACGACAGACGCACCGTATGGGCGTTGACGCGCCGCATCGGTCTGTCACTGGTGTTGATCGCGATGATCATCCTGGGCATATGGATGGGTTGGCTGCATCCACACGGCCTCGGCCAGTAATTGTAGCGGTTGCGCCAACGCGTCGCTGCGCCAGCCCTCCGTTCCGTCCTGGCGACAGGGCCTACACGCGGTAGTAATCGCGGTACCAGCGCACGAAGTTCGCCACGCCCTGCTCCACCGGCACGCCGGGGTTGTAGTCCACCGCCGCCGCCAGCGCCGAGGTGTCGGCCTCGGTGTCCGGCACATCGCCGGCCTGCAGCGGCAGCATCTCCATTTGCGCCTTGCGGCCCAGGCACTGTTCCAGCACCTCGATGTAGCGCAGCAGTTCCACCGGCTGTTCGTTGCCGATGTTGTAGATGCGGTACGGTGCCACGCCGCTGCTGGCCGGGTCCGGCGCCTTGCCGTCCCAGCCAGGATTCTTGCCAGGCACCTTGTCCAGCACGCGGATGACGCCTTCGACGATGTCGTCGATGTAAGTGAAGCTGCGCTTGTGGTGGCCGTGGTTGAACACCTTGATCGGCTCGCCGGCCAGGATCGCGCGGGTAAACAGGAACAGCGCCATGTCCGGCCGCCCCCATGGCCCGTAAACCGTGAAGAAGCGCAAGCCGGTGCACGGCAAGCCATACAGATGCGCGTAACTGTGCGCCATCATCTCGTTGGCTTTCTTCGACGCCGCATACAGGGTCAGCGGGTGCGCGGTCGCCTGATGCTCGGAGAACGGCATCTTGGTGTCCGCGCCATACACCGAGCTGGTCGAGGCATACACCAGGTGCTCGACGTCGTGATGCCGGCAACCCTCGATGATGTGCAGGAAACCGGTGACATTGCTCGACACGTAGATGTGCGGGTTCTGCGCCGCATAGCGCACGCCCGCCTGCGCCGCCAGATTGATCACGCGCTGCGGCTTGTGCCGGGCAAACACGCGCCTCGATCGCGGCGCGATCGGCGAGGTCGACCGGCTCGTGTCGGTAGGCGGGGTGGCCGCTGAAGCGCGCGAGCCGCGCCTTTTTCAGCTCGACGTCGTAATAGTCGCTCAGGTTGTCGATACCGATCACCTCGTCACCACGCTCAAGCAGACGCATGGCGACGTGAGAGCCGATGAAGCCGGCGGTACCGGTGACGAGAACTTTCATGCGAGGGCGACCTGCAGCCTGGAAATCTCTCCCATGATACGCAGTCGCGCTCGCGAGCGCCGACTACAACCTTCCATCCACCGCCTCGCGCGGCAACACATACTTGACGTCGTAAAGCACGCTCGTGGGTTTGCCGAAGGCGCGGATGCCGGCGCTGCCCAGCTCGGTAAACTGGCGGTGGCCCACGGCGACGATCATCGCGTCGTAGCTTGCCGGCGCCGGAGCGTCGATCAGCTCCAGACCGTATTCATGCCGGGCCTCGGCCGCGTCCACCCAAGGATCGAAGATGTCGACGTCGACGCTGTAGCCGCGCAGGCGTCTGCACGATGTCCACCACGCGCGTATTGCGCAGGTCCGGGCAGTTTTCCTTGAACGCCAGGCCCAGCACCAGGATGCGCGCGCGCACCGGATTGATGCCCTTGCGCACCATCAGCCGGATCACCTCGCCGGCAATGTAGGGGCCCATGCTGTCGTTGGTGCGGCGCCCGGCCAGGATCACGTCCGGGTGATGGCCCACTTCCTGCGCCTTGTGGGTGAGGTAGTACGGATCGACGCTGATGCAGTGGCCGCCGACCAGGCCCGGGCGGAACGGCAGGAAATTCCACTTGGTGCCGGCCGCCTCGCAGCACTTCCAGCGTGTCGATGCCGAGCTTGTTGAACAGGATGGCCAGGTCGTTGACCAGGGCGATGTTGAGATCGCGCTGGGTGTTCTCGATCACCTTGGCCGCCTCGGCCACCTTGATGCAACTGGCCTTGTGCGTGCCGGCGGTGATGATCGAGCCGTACAGGCGATCGACGAAATCGGCGACCTCGGGCGTGGAGCCGGAGGTGACCTTGAGGATGGTGGTGACCCGATGCTGCTTGTCGCCGGGATTGATGCGCTCCGGGCTGTAGCCGGCGAAGAAAGTCCGTGTCGTTGTAACGTGTCAGGCCCGGAGACCTGCGTTCCAGGATCGGCACGCAGACTTCCTCGGTGCAGCCGGGATACACGGTGGACTCGTAGACCACGACGTCGCCGGGCTTGAGCACCTTGCCCAGCGCCTTCGCTGGCCTTGATCAGCGGGGTCAGGTCCGGGCGCTTGGCGCTGTCGATCGGCGTGGGCACGGTGACGATGTAGACGTTGCAGCCGCGAATGTCTTCCAGCTTGGCGCTGAACTGCAGGCGTGTGGCCGCCGCCAGCTCCGCCGCATCGACTTCCAGCGTGTGGTCGTGGCCGCTGCGCAGTTCATCGACCCGCGCCGAGCGTTGATGTCGAAGCCGACCGTGTCGTAGTGCTTGCCGAATTCCACCGCCAGCGGCAGGCCGACGTAGCCCAGGCCGACGATGGCGATCCTGGTGCTTTCCAGCTCTTGCATACGTGTTGTCCTCATGATTTCCGACGATCAATTGTACTCAGGCGCGAGTCGACCACGGCCGGCCAGATCCGGCGTACCTGGCTGCCCAGTTCGACCGGCAATCCTCCATCGGGATCGCGCATCGGTTTTCAAGCGACGACGGACCAGCGTGTCGGCGGCAGGCGCCGCCCTTTCATGGACTCGCCGTGTTCGGTCAGCCTGCAGCCGACATCGATCGAAGATCACGACGTCACCCGAACCGAGGCGCAGGAAACACGCGCACAAAGAACAGGCCCGCCGGGGCGGGCCTGTTTCAACAAGCTGGATGGAACCGACGCCACTTCAGAGGATATAGACGAACATGAACAGGCACAGCCAGACCACGTCGACGAAATGCCAGTACCAGGCCACGGCCTCGAAGCCGAAGTGGTGATCCTTGTTGAAATGTCCCTTCAACACGCGGAACCAGATCACCAGCAGCATGATCGTGCCCAAGGTGACGTGCAGGCCGTGGAAACCGGTCAGCAGGAAGAACGTCGACCCATAGACGCCACTGCCCAAGGTCAGGTTGAGCTCGTGGTAGGCCTCGATGTACTCGTGCGCCTGGAAGTTCACGAACAACGCGCCGAGCACGGCAGTCAAGCCCAGGAACACCAGGATCCGGCCGACGGTGACCCGCACGCAGCGCGTGATGGGCGATGGTGATCGTCACGCTGGAGCTGAGCAGGATCAGCGTATTGAGCAGCGGCAGCCCCCACGCCGGCACGATCTCGAACGGTCCGCCGACATGGGCCGGGCCATTGCCGCCTTCGGCACCCCAGGCTGCGGAATAGTCGCTCCACAGGAACTGGTGGGTCAGCACGCCATGGCCTTCGCCACCCAGCCACGGCACCGAGAACATGCGGACGTAGAACAGCGCGCCGAAGAACGCACCGAAGAACATCACTTCGGAGAAGATGAACCACATCATGCCCATGCGGAACGAGGTGTCCACCTGGTGGTTGTATTCGCCCGCCTGCGATTCATGGATGACCGAACGAAACCAGCCGAAGAACATGCCCAGCAAGCCGATCACGCCAACGGTCAGGACCGTCTTGCCGAAACCGGCGTCGCCGGGCTCGGCATTGAGCCAGTGGCCGGCACCGAACATGAAGATGAACAAGACCACCGCGGCAACGATTGGCCAGAAGCTCCTGACCGGAACGAAGTAAACGTCGTGTTGCTGACCCATGTTGAGACCCCGTGGATTTCTCTTGTTGACTCTGCCCCACATGCCGCCGGGGAACTACCTGCCGGTCATGCCGACCCGGGCAACTGAAACGGAAACGACTGGCGCCGGGAAAACCCTATTTCATCAGCAGAATCTGCAGGAACGCCAGCAGGTAGAAAAACGACCGCCACGACGACCAGGATCGTCACCGTGCGGCGCACGCCACGGCGACTGCCCGCGGCGTGCCTGTCCGGAATGGGTTGGGTCATTTCCGCAAATACTCCTGCATCACGCATGCACGTCACCATGCGCCAGCTCTTCGTCATGGACCACGGGTGGCACGCTGAACGTATGGTGCGGCGCAGGCGACGGTATGGTCCACTCCAGACCTTTCGCGCCTTCCCACACGCGATCTGCAGCCTTCTTCTTCGAGAAGAACACGCAGTGGATCACCACGCCCAGGAAGATCAACTGCGAGGCGCCGAACAGGAAACCACCGATCGAACTGACCATGTTGAAGTTGGCAAACGCGACGTTGTAGTCGGGAATGCGTCGCGGCATGCCGGCCAGGCCCAGGAAATGCTGCGGGAAGAACAACACGTTCACCCAGACCAGGCTGTTCCAGAAATGGACCTTGCCCCAGAACTCGCTGTACATGTGGCCGCTCCACTTCGGCAACCAGTAATAGGCGGCCGCAATGATCGCGAACAAGGCTCCAGTCACCAATACGTAATGGAAATGCGCCACCACGAAGTAGGTGTCCTGATACTGGAAGTCTGCCGGTACCAGCGCCAGCATCAAGCCGGAAAAGCCGCCGATCGAGAACAGGATGATGAACGCGATCGCAAACAACATCGGCGTCTCGAACGTCATCGAGCCGCCCCACATCGTGGCGACCCAGTTGAACATCTTCACGCCGGTCGGCACCGCAATCAGCATCGTGGCGTACATGAAGAACAGGTCGGCGCCTACCGGCAGGCCCACCGCGAACATGTGGTGAGCCCACACCGTGAACGACAGGAACGCAATGCAGGCGAGCGCGAACACCATCGCCTTGTAGCCGAAGATCGGCTTGCGCGCGAAGGTCGGCACGATCTCCGAGATGATCCCGAATGCAGGCAGGATCATGATGTAGACCTCGGGATGGCCGAAGAACCAGAACACGTGCTGGTACAGCACCGGATCGCCGCCGCCGCCCGGGTTGAAGAAGCTGGTGCCGAAATACTTGTCGGTCAGCAGCATCGTCACCGCGCCAGCCAGCACCGGCATCACCGCGATCAGCAGGAATGCGGTGATCAGCCAGCTCCACACGAACACCGGCATCTTCAGCAGATCCATGCCGGGCGCGCGCATGTTGAGGATGGTCGCGATGATGTTGATCGCACCCATGATCGAGCTGATGCCCATCAGGTGGATCGCGAACACCACGTAGGCCAGCGAATCGCTCTGCAGCGACAGTGGCGGGTACATGGTCCAGCCGCCGGCGGGGCCGCCACCCGGCAGGAACAGGGTCGACAGCAGCAGCACGAAGGCGAACGGCAGGATCCAGAACGACAGGTTGTTCATGCGCGGCAACGCCATGTCCGGCGCGCCGACCATCATCGGGATCATCCAGTTACCGAGCCCCACGAACGCCGGCATGATCGCGCCGAAGATCATGACCAGCGCCATGCATGGTGGTCAGCTCGTTGAAGAAATACGGCTGCACCAGCTGCAGGCCGGGCTTGAACAGCTCGGCGCGGATGGTCATCGCGAAACTGCCGCCGATGAAGAACATCGTCAGCGCGAAGATCAGGTACAGCGTGCCGATGTCCTTGTGATTGGTGGACATGCACCAGCGCTGGAAGAAATTCTTCGGCGCGCCGTGGTGATCGTCGTGCTGATCATGAGTGGCTGCGTAGGACATGGCCGTGTACCTCTAACCTGTATATTGAATGCGACTGCAACGAAACGCGCGGTGAAACGTGCGCTGCAGCCGGCCGTGCGGCCGCTGCCGCGCGGCCGGCGCGCCGCACCGAACGGTGCGCTGGCGGCGGCGGGTGCCGGCTCGGAACCAGCGCCTCCTGCTCGCTCAGCCATTTGGCGAAATCCGCCTTCGACTTGGCCACCACCACGATCGGCATGAAGCCATGATCCTGGCCGCACAGCTCCGCGCACTGGCCGCGATACGTGCCAGGTTCCTTGATGTTGGTCCAGGCGGCGTTGATGATTCCCGGGATCGCGTCGAGCTTCCAGCCCAGCGCCGGCACCCACCAGGAGTGGATCACGTCGCCGCCGGTGATCACGAAGCGGATCTTGGTGTCGACCGGCACCACCAGCGGCTTGTCGACATTCAGCAGGTAGGTTTGCTCGTTGCCGACCTTGACCGCGTACGGGTCCATGCCCGAACCCAGCTGGCGCGTGTCGTCGCTCTGCTTGTCGAGCCGGGACATGAAGCCGACCTTCTCGATCGGCTTGCCCAGGTAACTGACGTAGTCGTAGCGCCACTTCCATTGATAACCGGTGACCTTCACCGTCATCTGCGAACCGGTGGTATCGGCCCAGACGGTGAGGCCGCCGGTGGCCAGGTAGGCCAGCGTGATCAGGATCAGGACCGGAATCGTGGTCCAGACCACCTCCAGCATGGTGTTGTGCGACCACTTCTCCGCCACCGCGCCGCGCGATTTGCGGAAGCGGAACATGGCAATGAACATGGCGCCGAACACCAGTACGCCGATCACCGTGCAGACCGTCAGCGAGATGTTGTTCAGGTCGTAAGGCACATGCGACCAGGTGCTGGCGCCGCGCTCCATGTTCAGCTGCCACGGATGTGGATTCGCCTGCGCCGCGCCGCCGAATGACGCAAGCGCCGGAATCGCCGCTGCCATGAATGATCGCCTGATCCCGCCAGATGTCATGTTTTGCACCTTTGTTATACCTATTTGTGCCACTGCCGTGCAAACCCGGCCAGCAACGCCGTGAGTCTCTTCGCCAACTCGACGCGTTCCGGCTCCGCCAGAAACGCGCCGATTTCCAGATCGCGACCATGCGATGACAACAACAGGCGTCCATTGCCCGTCTCCAGCCGCACACGCACCCAGTACGACTGGAAACGCGTGCAACGCCGGCCGGGCAACGACCGCACCTCCAGCGACGATCCGTCGAGGGTAATGCGCTCGCAGCGATCGCCGGCCCGCCAGGCCACGCTCAAGGCGACGGCCATGGCGGCGGATTCCACCAGGGCAAACAGCGGAGCAAACACATTCCCCTGCCATGCACCCAGTTCCGCCGTTGTCAGCGCCAGTACCACCAGTATCATGATCAAGCGACGCAACCCGCGCCGGCTGAGCGCGCGATTCGGCTTGAGCCACATCGTCACGCGGGGCAAGCCGGCGTTGGCTGGTCGAAGCACGATCATGGCGACCCGGCGTGCCTGGAACAGCGGAATGATAGGCCGCGGCGGCGCAGCGGGCAAGAATGTCGCACCCGATTGACCTGGCTCAACGCAGCGACGGCCATGCGCCACGCGGGCGGCCGTGCGCCCGGACGCCTCTTGCAAGCAGTGCGGGACACCCGCGACAATGCCTCCGGCGCGCCCAATCCGGCGGCGTCCGGCGTACAATCCCCGTTTACCCACCGCCCTCGCCATCCCATCGACATAGCCCGTGACCACAACCATTCTCAGCCCCGAGCTTCCGGTCCAGACCACGCCCGCGCGCGCGCGCATCACCGCCGCGTGGCTGCGCGACGAAACCGAAGCAGTCAATGACCTGCTCGACCAGGCCGACCTGCCGCAGGACGAACGCGAGCAGGTGATCGAGCTGCGCCGCCGCGCTGGTCGGCCGCGTGCGCGCGCGAGCGAATGACCAGAGCGCGGTCGAATCCTTCATGCGCCAGTACGACCTGTCCAGCGAGGAAGGCATCCTGCTGATGTGCGTGGCCGAGGCCTTGCTGCGCATCCCCGACAAAGCCACCACCGACAAGCTGATCCGCGACAAGCTCGGCGACGCGAACTGGCGCAAGCATTTGGGCCACAGCGAATCGTTGCTCGTCAACGCCTCCACCTGGGGCCTTATGCTGACCGGCCGGCTGGTCAACCTGGCCGAAGGCACGCGCGACGATTTCAACGGGGCGCTGCGCCGGCTGGTCACCCGCGCCGGCGAACCGGCGATCCGGCTGGCGGTGCGCCAGGCGATGCGCATCATGGGCCACCAGTTCGTGATGGGGCAGATCATCGAGGAAGCGCTGGACCGCAGCGTGAAGAAGGAAAACGCGGCCTATCGCTATTCCTTCGACATGCTGGGCGAATCGGCGATGACCGCGAAACCGCCGAGCGCTACCAGCAGGACTACCGCAACGCGATCGCCGCGATCGGCGCACGCGGCCCCTACGCGAACCACGCCGACGCCCCGTCGATCTCGGTGAAACTGTCCGCGTTGTTTCCGCGCTACGAAGTGGCCAAGCGGGCACTGGCGCGCCGCCCTCACCGAAAAACTGCTGGAACTGTCGCAACTGGCGATGAAGCACGGCATTGCGCTGTCGGTCGACGCCGAGGAAGCCGATCGCCTGGAGCTGTCGCTGGACGTCATCGGCGATGTCTTCGCGCATCCGTCGCTGGAGGGCTGGAACGGCCTGGGCATCGTGGTGCAGGCCTATGCCAAGCGCACGCCGTTCGTGATCGACTGGCTGGTCGAGACGGCGCTGGCCAGCGGACGGCGCTGGTACGTACGGCTGGTCAAGGGTGCGTACTGGGATGCCGAGATCAAGAAGGCGCAGGAACAGGGCCTCTCCGGCTATCCGGTGTTCACGCGCAAGCCGAATACCGACGTGTCCTACCTGGCCTGCGCGCGGCGCCTGTTCAACGCCGGCAGCACCTTGATCTATCCGCAGTTTGCCACCCACAACGCGCACACCATCGCCGCCGTGCATCATCTGGCGCAAGGCCGGCCGTTCGAGTTCCAGCGCCTGCACGGCATGGGCGTCGACCTGTACGCCGAGGTGATCGGGAAAAACAGTTTCAACGTGCCGTGCCGCGTGTACGCGCCGGTTGGCACGCACGAGGATCTGCTCCCTTATCTGGTCCGCCGCCTGCTCGAAAATGGTGCCAACACCAGCTTCGTCAACCGCGTGGTGGACGAGGACGTGCCGCCACGGGAGCTGGTGGCCGATCCGTGTCAGACGGTGCGTGCGTTCGACCACATCCCGCACCCGCGCATCCCGCTGCCGGTCAATCTGTACGGTGCGAGTTCTGCGCTTGCGCAGAAATCAAATTTTGTTTATCGGAAGAATTCCATGGGCGTCAACTTTGCCAACGACAACGAACTGAACGAACTGGCCGCCGCGGTCAACGCGCAGCAGGGACCGTGGAACGTCGGCCCGCTGGTCCCCGGCGCCAGCAGCAAGGGCGCCACGGTGCAGGTCACCGACCCGTCCGACCGCCGACGCACGATCGGCAGCTACGTCAGCGCCGACCAGGCCACGGTGGAGTTGGCGATCGCCAACGCGGTCGCCGCCCAAGACCGCTGGAACACCCTGCCGGTCGCCAATCGCGCCGCCATGCTCGAGTACGCGGCCGATCAGCTGGAAGCGCGCCGCGCGGAATTCATCGCGCTGTGCGTGCGCGAGGCGGGCAAGAGCCTGCCCGATGCGATTGCCGAAGTGCGCGAGGCGGCCGATTTCCTGCGCTACTACGCCACCATGGCGCGGCGCCTGTTCGCCGAACCGGAGCAACTGCCCGGCCCCACCGGCGAGACCAACCAGTTGTACCTGGAAGGTCGCGGCGTGTTCGTCGGCATCAGTCCATGGAACTTCCCGCTGGCCATCTTCACCGGCCAGGTCAGCGCCGCGCTGGCCGCGGGCAACACGGTGATCGCCAAGCCAGCCGAGCAGACCAGCCTGATCGGCCATCTCGCCACCCAGCTGCTGCACGAAGCCGGCGTCCCCAAGGATGTCTTGCAGTTCCTGCCTGGTGACGGCCCCACCGTCGGCGCCGCGCTGACCCGCGATCCGCGCGTGGCCGGCGTGGTGTTCACCGGCGCCACCGAGACCGCCTGGGCGATCAATCGCGCGCTGGCCGCCCGCGATGCGCAGATCGCGGTGCTGGTCGCCGAGACCGGTGGCCAGAACGCAATGATCGCCGACTCCTCCGCCTTGCCCGAGCAGATCGTCAAGGACGTGATCGCCTCGGCGTTCCAGTCCGCCGGTCAGCGTTGCTCGGCGGCCCGCGTGCTGTACATCCAGGAAGACATCGCCGACAAGGTGATTGAGATGCTGGCCGGCGCGATGGCCGAGCTGAAGGTGGGCGACCCCGGCCTGCTCTCGACCGATGTTGGCCCAGTGATCGACGAAGAGGCGAAGGCGATCCTGGTCGCCCACGCCGAACGCATGGACAAGGAAGCGAAGAAAATTGCCGAGGCGCCGATGGACCCGGCCGCCACCGCGCACGGCACCTTCTTCGCCCCGCGCGCCTACGAGATCCCGTCGCTGTCGGTCCTCAAGCGTGAAGTGTTCGGCCCGGTGCTGCACCTGATCCGCTTCAAGGCCAGCGATCTCAAGCACGTCGTCGACGAGATCAACAGCACCGGCTACGGCCTCACCCTGGGCGTGCACAGCCGCATCGACGCCACCGTGGATTACATCAGCCAGCATGCGCGCGTCGGCAATTGCTATGTCAACCGCAACCAGATCGGTGCCGTGGTCGGCGTGCAGCCGTTCGGCGGCGAAGGCTTGTCCGGCACCGGCCCCAAGGCCGGCGGCCCGCATTACTTGTTGCGCTTCGCAGGCGAGCGCACGCTCACCATCAACACCACCGCCGCCGGTGGCAATGCGTCGTTGCTGACGATCGGGGAGTAGGGAATAGGGATTCGGGAATAGGGATTCGGATTCGGATTCGGGATTCGGGATTCGAAAAAGCTTGGCTTTCTCGCCTGCGAGGGAACTTCGAACAACCTCCGACGACGTCATTCCCGCGACGTGCTTTTCAACAGCCGAAGGCTGGCCAAGCGGGAATCCATGTGGAGTTTTTTGCATCGATCAGATCGGCGTGAAGCCGAAAATGGTGTATGAGGTCGACCATGCCTTCTTCGACGCACTCCGCCGTGAACCCTGAGCAAGACGCCATGCACGAAGCGACGCACGCGGATCTCGTCAGCAGGCTGCAGCGCGGGCGCGAGGCGCAGTCGCGCGAGCCGCTGCCGTCCTGGCCGACCCGGGCGCGGCGTCTGCGAGCGCTGGAGCAGATGCTGCTCGAGCAGCGCGCGTCGATCGTGGCAGCGATCAACGCCGACTTCGGCTGTCGCCCGCGCGAGGAAACCGAGCTGCTGGAAGTCTTTCCCAGCCTGTCGGCAATCCGCCATGCGCTCGCCCATGGCCGGCGCTGGATGAAGCCGCATCAGCGCCTCGCCGGCCTGGCGTTCCTGCCCGCGCGCACCGAACTGCGGCCGCAGCCGCTGGGCGTGGTCGGCATCATCGTGCCGTGGAATTATCCGCTGTATCTGGCGGTCGGTCCGCTGGTCGATGCGCTGGTCGCCGGCAATCGCGTGATGGTGAAGATGAGTGAGTTCACACCGCGTTTCTCGGCACTGTTCGCCGAACTGATCGGCAAATACTTTCAGCCCGACGAGGTTGCCGTGGTCACCGGCGATGCCGAGGTGGCGCAGGCGTTCTCGGCGCTGCCGTTCGACCACCTGCTGTTCACCGGCTCCACCGCGGTCGGCCACCACGTGATGCGTGCGGCGGCGGCCAACCTCACCCCGGTCACGCTGGAGCTGGGCGGCAAGTCGCCGGCGATCATCGGTCCCGGCGCGCGGCTGGAGCATGCGGTGGAACGCATCGTGCTGGGCAAACTGCTCAACGCCGGGCAGACCTGCATCGCGCCGGACTACGTGCTTGTTGCCGCGTGCGCGGTTGCCCGAGTTCATCACGTTGGCCACGCGCACGCGTGTCGCGGCTGTATCCGCAACTGCCGCAGAACACGCAATACGCCAGCATCATCTCCGATCGCCAGTACCAGCGCCTGGTCGGCCTGCGCGACAGCGCCGTGGCGGCCGGTGCCCGGGTGCATGCCCTCGGCGACGCGATCGAGGACGCGAGCCGTCGGCTGCTGCCGCCGCAACTGCTCAGCGGCGTCCGCGACGACATGGCGGTGATGCAGCAGGAAATTTTCGGTCCGCTGCTGCCGCTGCTTCCCTACGACTCGCTGGACGAGGCGATCGCCTACGTCGCGGCCCGTCCGCACCCGCTGGCGCTGTACCTGTTCGAAACAGACCGCGCGCGCATCGACCAGGTCCTCGACCGGACGCATCGCCGGCGGCGTCAGCGTCAACGACACGCTGTACCACATCGCCCAGCACCGCCTGCCGTTCGGCGGCGTCGGCGCCTCCGGCATGGGCGGTTATCACGGCGAGGCCGGGTTCCGCACGTTCAGCCATCGAAACCGGTGTTCCGCCAGGCCCGCTTCAACGGCGTCGGCTTGCTCAATCCGCCCTACGGCAAGCGCTTCCGGAGATGCTCGAGCTGCTGTTGAAACGCGGTTGAACCGACGCGGGCAGGCCGCGCTCCTGCTACCCTCCGCGTTGCGCCGCGGTTTCCACGGCCACGCACCACGGTGGGCAACGCCATGCAATGTTTCGTCTACGCCAGTCTGCACAAGGCCGATACCTATCTGTGGCTGGCCCGGCGCGAGGCGTTCGACGTGCTGCCCGAACCGCTGGCGCTGATGCTGGGCGAACTGCGTTTCGTGATGGAGGTGCATCTCGATGCGCAACGCGAACTGCCGGCGCAAGACACCCGCCAGGTGCTTGAGCATCTGCACGAACAGGGCTGGCATTTGCAACTGCCGCCGAAGGAAACGCTGGCTGCAGCCAACCAGCTCGACTACAAACGCGAATTGCACGACGACCGTGACGCCTAGGACCCGCGCAAGCTGCCCGACCAGCGGGCCGGTTAACGGGAGGTTACCGTCTGCATCGCCCACGATTTCTATACTGCAGCCATGACCCAGTCCAAATCCCGTCGTCGCCCTCTCTCCCTGCAGGCACTGGCCTGGTTCATTCCGGGCCTGGTGGCAGTCGCCGCCGCCAGCCTGAGCACCCATCCGCTGACCTTGATCCTGCTGCTGTTGGCCAATGCGCTGACGATGGCGGCGATCTGCCACGCGATCGGTTTCGATCCCGAGCCCCGGTTCATTCGTACCGTGCTGCGCCGCGGTGCCGCGTACCTGGTGATGTTCAGCCTGTTCACGGCGCTGGTGTTTGTGCTGGTGGCGTGGCCGATGCTGCAGCTGAGCCACGCCGCCAGTCTCAGCGCGGCGCTGTTGCTGGCGGCGGCACTGGTACTGGCGCTGGCGGCCCTGTGGCGGCTGTGGGCGGCATTCGGGCTGGTCTTCGTATGGGATGACGCTTATCCGCCACAGCGCGACGGCTCGTGGATCTTCACCGCCACCCTGCGCTGCATGGCCTTCGCCCGCCATCTGTCGCGTGAAGAGCGTTTCTTCAGTCACTTCCTGCCGACTGCCGTGTGCCTGCTGGCGCTAGCCTTTGGCGCCATCGCGCTGACCGGCCTGGTCCGGGTGCTGCCCGAGGAAATGCGCGTGGCCGCGCTGGCGATCTATGCACTGGTGATTTTGCCCGTGGCTTGCCTGGTGATCGCCAACCGCACCCTGCGCGCGCTGCTGTGCGAGCGCCATCGCCCGCGCCGGCGCGGCGACGAGGCCGCATCGGTGATCGACATCCCGCGTCCCGTCCTGACCGAAAGCGAGCGCGTCGCCGGCACGCCGGAGCAGGCGGCGGCCTTGCTTGCTGCCACGCGCGATGGCGATATCGAACGTGCGCTGGCCCTGTTGGAGGTCGGTGCCGATCCGGATACCGTGCCGGATCCGACCGATCGCGACCAGCGCCCGGTGCTGATGCTGGCGGCCATGTTGCCCGACACCCGCCTGCTGCGCGCGCTGATCGCCAGGGGCGCGGACGTGAACCGCGCCAGCGGCGGCATTACGCCCCTGCTCGCGGCCACGCGCGACAGCTGGCATGGACGCGCCGAGGCGGTACTGACCCTGCTTGCCAATGGCGCCAATCCGGTGGTCGCCGATGCCGACGGCAACACGCCGCTGCACGGCGCCGTACTCAGCGCCGACGCGGGCGTCGCGGCGATGCTGCTGGACGCCGCCGCACCGATCGACGCCTTGAACCAGGCCAGCCTGAGCCCGCTGGCCACCGCCTGCCGCGCCGCCAACTGGCCGCTGGCCAAATACCTGCTCGAACACGGCGCCAAACCCGCGCCGAAGGGCGGCGAGCCGGCGCTGGTCGCGGCAGCCAGCATCGCCGACGATGACCCGGCCGGCGTCGCCCTGCTGCTCAAGCATCGCGCCCCCATCAACGCGCTCGACACCCGCCGACGGCATGCCTTGCTCGGCGCCGCGGCCGAGGGTCACGAACAGATCGCCCGCGCGCTGTGCGCCGCCGGTGCCGACGTGAAACTGGCGGACGAACACGGCAGCACGGCATTGATGGAAGCGGCACGCGCCGGCGCCAGTGGCATCGTGCAGCGTCTGGCCGAGGCCAAAGCCGATGCGCTGGCCCGCGATCAGCACGGCCGCGATGCCCTGTTGCTGGCGTGTCAGTCGCCGCATGCCGACGGCGCCACCATCAGCGCGCTGCTCGCCCTGGGCGCCGAAGCGAAAACCCCCGGCGGCGACGGTCGCAGCGCGCTCGACCACGCCACCGCCGCCGGCCGCTGGGACCTGGTTGCCTTGCTCGACCCCGATACCGCCTGCCGGCCAATCTCAGTCACGAACTTCTGGACGAGGGCGCCGACACGCCGGGGCATCTGTTCGACGCGTTGCGTTGCGGTCACTGGGCGACCGTATCCGCGTTCACCGAACGCGTGCAGACATGGCCGCAGGCGCAACTGGCCCGGCTCTACCTGGACCTGGCCACGCCCGGTCTCGGCGCCGCCCGCCGCTGGTTGCTCGACCACGGCCTGGACGCCGAAACCCGGCTGGAAGCGCCGCGCGTCGATGACGCCGAAACCGACGAAGCGCCACCACCACCACCGCTGGGCCAGCGCCTGTTCGACGCCTTGCTGGAGCGTTTGCCGGATGCCACCGAGGCGGTGGAAGACCTGCTGCGCGCCGGCGCCAGCCCGGCCGGCGCCGGCCTGCTGGCGCTTGCCGTGGGCCGCCTCGGCAACACGGCGCAGGGCATGGCCCTGCCACTGGAACTGCTGCAGCGCGGCGCCGACCCCTTCGGACCGGACGCACACGAGCGCACCCCGTTGCATCTGGCGGCCCGCCACGGCCACGGCGAACTGCTGCGCGCGCTGCTCGGCTGCGGCTGCGATCCCGACGCCCGCGACAGCGACCAGCGCACGCCGCTGTTCGCGGCGCTGGAACATGGTGCCGCTGCCCTGCCCCTGGTCCGCAGCCTGATCGCCCGCGGCGCCAATCCGGAGTCTGCCGACACCCATGGCGAGACCCCCTTGGGGCTGGCGCTGGAACATCCCGTGCTGGAGCGCTGGCTGGACTGGCGCGACTGGCCGCTGCCGCATCGTCCGCTGCGTGGCGAGGATCTGCCCGCCGCTGCCGCCGCGGGTGCCTTGGGCGCCGTCCAGCGTTTGCTCGAACTGGGATTCGCCGTCGACACGCGCGACGTGCAGGGCGCCACCGCCTTGCTGCGCGCGTGTGGCGCGGGGCATCGCGACGTGGCCGCCTGCCTGCTCGAGGCCGGCGCCGATCCTGGCTTGCCAGCACACAGTGGGGTGACCGCCGTGGTCGCGGCGGTCACCGCACGGCGCGAGGCACTGGTCGCGCTGTTGCTGCAACACGGCGTCGCCGTCGACCAGCGCTTGCCCAACGAAGCCACCGCGCTGATGGTGGCGGCCGCGCTGGGCTATCCGGACATCGCCGAACAATTGCTGGAAGCGGGCGCCGACGTCAAGGCGGTCGATGCCTCCGGCCGCAGCGCGCTGCATGCCGCCGCGCAGTTCGGCTTCGAGCACAACGACAGCCTGCGTGCCCGGCGCCAGTTCGACGGGCTGCTCAAGCGCGGCGCCGACATCAACCACGCCGATCGCGAAGGCAAGACGCCGCTGCTGTTGTTGCTGGGCGCGCAACTTTCACCCGGCAGCGACGGCGATGCCACCCATCTCGGCGCGCTGGTCCCGCTGCTGCTGGACGCCGGCGCCGAAGTCGGACATGCCGACCAGCGCGGCGTCACCGCCCTGCACGCCTGCGCCATGCATGCGTTGCTGGCGCCGGCTCGCGTGCTGCTTTCGCGCGGCGCCGATCGCCAGGCAACTGATGCATTTGGACGCACGGCGGCGGACGTGGCGCGGCAGTTGGGGTTTGTGGACATCGCCCATGAACTGGGTGCTCGCAGCGGCGTGATTCCGAGCGTGCGGCAAACGCTACGTCAACCAGCGCAGCCGGCCGAGTAGCTCATCGTCTCGACAGCGTTTTTGGTGGTCCCCGCCGCGGTGCGTCCGCGCAACGCCCGCCATGCACTCACCACTTGGGCTGCTTCGATTTCGTCCACCCGTCGAATGGCCGGAAGGCCACCGAGCACCTTCACCTCGCTGCCGGATTCGCTGCGCGGGGTCCACATCTGTGGCGAGCGCGACCCCATCAGCACCACCAGCGGACAGCCCATGGCAGCGGCAAGATGGGCCGGCCCGGTGTCGATCGAAACCATGCTGTGGGCGATCTCCAGCAGCGCCTTGAGACGACCCAGCGGCAACGCGGCGGCGGCAATCCTGGGTGACTCGGCATCGGGCACCGCCAGCAGGGTATCGAGATAGCCGGCCTCGGCGGCCGACCCGCAAAACAACACCTGTGCCTGGGGCTGGTGACAGGTGATGGCACGCGCCAGTGCGGCCCAGCGCTCTGCTGGCCAGGACTTGTCGTCATCCTCGGCAGCGCGTACCCCGTTCCAGCGCATGGTGCGCTTGTTGGCTGGCTGCAACAGCACCAGCGGGCGCCCGCTCATGCCGTGCGCGCGCAGCCACGCATCGCGATCGACACGTTCGGCCGCACTGACATGCAATTGCGGCGCCGCGTGAGTGGAAAATGCGGTCGAGGTGCAACTTGCACGAAATGCAGGCGGCGTGGTGTCGCCGAAGCGCAACAGCCAGTCGACCCAGTGCTCGTCTTCAATCGACGGGATATTTTCGATGAACGTGCAGTGCGCGGGCGGCACCCCAGCCAGCGCCAGCATCGGGCGGATCTTGGTCCGTGTACGGAACTCGGGTTCACAGATGTAGAACGGCGACCCACGCAGGTGTCGCAAGGCCAGTGCCGCAAGCCAACGCTGCGGGTGCATCCACAGCGGACCGTACTGCGAGCGCAGGTGAATGCACCCGGCGACCTCCGGCTGCGCTGAATAGAGTGCCGGCGACCAGTCCCCCAGCGTCAGCAACTGGCACGGCCGGCCATAGCGCACGTGCAGTTTGTGTAGCAGCGGTTGCAGCAGGATGGTGTCACCGAGCCGGCCAAAGCGGATCACGACGGGGCCGGTCAGGGCAGGGAGTTGAGTCGCAGACATGGTTCAAGGCAACGTCGGGCTCGGCCATCGGTTGACGCAAACTTGCTCCAGCCAGCGAATCGCCACTCTATCCGGATGACCCGCAGATTTTTCAATCCTCGCCGGCCAGCGGCACCTTCGGATCGCGCCGACGTTCACGCTCCGCACCCGGCTCCGCATCCGCCTCGAACAACCGCTGCAGGTCCACCAGCGCGTCGCGGGTGCTCTGGATCAGTTTGGTCTCGTCGTCGTAGACCAGCGCCTGCTTCCGGAGCAGATCCTCGTCGTAACGACGAAAACGCTCGACCCGGTCCACGGCGAACTCATGCGACAGGCCAAGCGCCTCCAGCGTCATGCGGGTCATCTTCAGGCTGGAGTGGAACGTCTCGCGCACCGGATCCTCCACGCCCAGATCCAGCAGGCGGAACACGTGCTGGCGGTTGCGGGCGCGGGCCACGATCTTCAAATGCGGATACTGCCGCTTGACCAGCCGCGCCGTGCGCAGGTTCGCCTCCGGATCGTCCGTGGCCAGCACGAACACTTCGGCCGTGCCGGCCTGTGCCGCCCGCAGCAATTCCGGCCGCGCCGGATCGCCGAAGAACAGATTGACCGAGCCGAAACGTCGGGAGACATCCACCTGGTCGGCCGAATGTTCCAGCGCCACGAACGGGATCCCCTGCGCGCGCAACACGCGGGCGATGATCTGGCCGACGCGGCCGAAGCCGGCAATGATCACCCGCGGCGGGCTGGTGTCGATGACATCGAATTCCCGCACCGGCTTGCGCGGGCGCACGTTCAGCCCCTTCGCCGCCAGTACCACCAGCAACGGGGTCAAGGCCATGCTGAGGGTGATCACCAGCACCAACGCATCGCGCTGACCGATGCTGATCAACTGCTGTCCGGCGGCCAGCCGCAGCACCACGAACGCAAATTCGCCGCCGCAGGCCAGCAACACCACCAGGCGCAGCGTGTCGGGGCGATTGAGCCGCCCCAGCAGCCGACCAAGCGGCCACAACAGCACGCCCTTCAACAGCAGCAGTGCCGCCACCAGGACCAGCACCAGGGTCGGTCGGTGCCACAGCAGCGACAGATCCATCGACATGCCGACGCTGATGAAAAACAGCCCCAGCAGCAAGCCCTTGAACGGCTCGATGTTCGATTCCAGCTCATGGCGGTATTCCGAATCGGCCAGCAGCATGCCGGCGAGGAACGAACCGAGGGTAACCGAGACGCCGGCCAGATCCATCAGCAACGCCACGCCCATCACCACCAACAGTGCGGTGGCCGTGAATACCTCGGCCGAATCGGCCTTCGCCACGAAACGGAACACCGGTCGCAACAGGTAGCGGCCGCCGACCACCACCGCCACGATCACGCCCACCGTGCGCAGAATGCCGAACAGGTCGAAATGCGTCGCCGTGGAGGTCGCCAGCAGTGGCACCGCAGCAATCAGGGGAATCGCCGCCAGATCCTGGAACAGCAGGATCGCGAAAACCTGGCGTCCGTAGCCCGAGCCGGCCTCCTTGCGCTCGGCCAGGATCTGCAGGCCAAACGCGGTGGACGACAACGCCAGGCTGCCGCCGACGATGATCGCCGCCTTGCCGCTGAGCCCGGCCAGGTAATACGCCACCGCGGCGATCGCCACGCCAGTGACCAGCACCTGCAGCAAGCCGGTGCCGAAGACCGAACGACGCATCACCCACAGCCGCTGCGGCGAAAGCTCCAGCCCGATCACGAACAGCATCAGCACCACGCCGAACTCGGAGATCGTGGCGACCCCTGCGGTATCGCTGATCAGGCCCAGCAGGTGCGGCCCGATCACCACGCCGGCGAGCAGGTAACCCAGCACGGCGCCGAGGCGGAAGCGCTTGGTCAGCGGCACCATGATGACCGTGGCCAGCAGGAACACCACCGCCGTTTGCAACATGTGATGGCTGTCCACGCGTGGGCGACTCCGAACGGGGAGCTCCGATTATTTCACGCGGCTCAATGGCCTTGCCAATGATCGTGATCGCCGTTCTCTCAACCGAAGAACAACTCCGCATCGTCGCCATTCTCGACGCCTTCGACGCCTTGGGGAACGACCTCTCCAGCGGCCTGCCCACCGAAATCGCCCGCACGCCCGCTGGCGGTACGAGAGCACTACTGCGACGCGGCCTGAATTGCTTTCGCGGCTGCATTGGCAGAATATGCCAATGCAAACCATGGAGAGATGCACATGCCGACCCGCAACGTGGTGTTGACTGACCCGCAAGCCCGGTTCGTGGAGCAATTGGTCACTTCCGGTCGTTACCAGAACGCCAGCGAGGTGTTGCGCGAGGGACTGCGCATGGTGCAGCAGCGCGAGCGCAGCTACGCCGCCCGCCTCGAAGCCCTGCGCGATGCCGTGGCGGTCGGCGTGGCCGATATCGAGGCCGGCCGCTACGAGACGTTCGACGATCCGGCCGCGCTGGAAGCTTGGGTCACGAAGCTTGGCGAGTAGGGCTGGCGCGGTGGGCTGGTCGATTCGTGTCGCCCAGGGCGCGCAGCAGGACCTGGTGGCGATCCGCACATGGACGCAGCAGCGATTCGGCTCGCGTCAGGCGCTGGCCTATGCGCGCACGCTGGCGCTTGCGTTGCATGCGCTGTGCGATGAAGGTCCCGATCTCCCCGGCGCCAACCCCCGCGACGATCTGGGGTCAGGCATCCGTGTGCTGCATGTGGCACGACATGGACGGCACGGACGCCACTTCGTGGTATTCCGCGCCGGCGACAAGCACTGCATCGACGTGTTGCGCATACTGCACGACAGTATGGATCTGGCACGGCACATGGAGCCGTGACCGCACATCTGCGCAGAACCATCGCCATGAGAAGGGGCGACACGGCCTGCCGTTCTCATGGCGCGGGGTGACGCCTACTTCTTCGGCGCGTCCTTCAAGCCGCGATTCTCCAGCATCGGCTCGATGCTGGGCGCCTGGCCGCGCCAGTCCTTGTACATCTTGGCCAGATCCTCCGTGTTGCCGCGCGAGAGGATCATCTCGCGGAAGCGCTGGCCATTGGCGCGGGTCAGTCCGCCATGCGCGGTGAACCAGGCATAGGCGTCGTCGGCCAGCATCACGGTCCACTGATAGGCGTAATAGCCGGAGGCATAGCCATTGGCCCAGATGTGCAGGAAATAGCTGGAGCGATAACGCGGCGGCACATTGGGCAAATCCATGCCGGTCCTTCTTCAGCGCCTGGCCTCGAACGCGTCCACGTCCTGCCGCGGCGCGCCGGCACGAGCATGTGCCACTTCATGTCCAGCATCGCCGCGGCCGACCAGCTCGCCCAGTGCTGTAGCCCTGAGCCCAATTTGCCGGCCTTGATCTTGTCCACCAGCGCCTGCGGGATCGGCGCGCCGGTCTTGTAGTTCACCGCATAGTGCTTGAGCACCTCGGGATAGAGCGCCCAATGCTCGTTGAACTGCGAGGGGAACTCGACAAAGTCGCGCGCCACATTGGTGCCGGACAGGGTCGGATAGGTCTGGTTGGCGAACAGGCCGTGCAGCGCATGGCCGAATTCGTGGAACATGGTGCTGACGTCGTCGAAGCTGACACAGCGCCGGCTGGCCCGGCGCCGGCTTGGTGAAGTTCGCGACATTGTAGATCACCGGCTTGGTGCCCAGCAGCTTCGACTGGCCGACGAAATTGCTCATCCAGGCGCCGCCGGATTTGTTGTCGCGCTTGAAATAGTCGAAATAGATCAGCGCCAGCGACTTGCCGTCCTGCGTCGAACACCTCGAACACCATCACGTCGGGCTGATAGACCGGAATGTCCTTGCGCTGCTTGAAGGTCATCCATAAAGCTGGTTGGCGGCATAGAACACGCCATCCTTCAGCACCTTGTCGAGCTCGAAATAGGGCTTGAGCTGCGCCTTCATCCAGGTCGTAGCTTCGCCTTGCGCACCTTCTCGGCATAACGCTGCCAGTCCCACGGCTTCAGCTCGAAACCAGGCTGGTTGAGGCCCTTCTGGTCCTTGTCGATCTGTGCCTGGATGTCGGCGGCCTCGCCCTTGGCGCGGGCCACCGCGGCCGGCGCCAGCTTGTCCATGAAGGTCATCACCGTGGCCGGCGTCTGGGCCATCTGGTCGTCGAGCTTCCACGCCGCATAGTTGGGATAGCCGAGCAAGGCCGCCTCCTGCGCGCGCAGTTGCGCCAGTCGTTCAATCGTCTCGCGGGTGTCGTTGGCATCGTTCTGCTCGGCGCGGTTCCATGACGCCTCGAACAACTCTTGCGCGTGGCGCGCTCGTCCAGATCCTGCAGCTCGGGCTGCTGCGTGGTGTTCTGCAGCGGCAACACATATTTGCCGGCTTCCTTGCGGTTCTCGCCCGCTTGCCTGGCCGCCGCCAGTTCGGCATCGGACAGCCCGGTGAGCTTGCCCTTGTCGCTGAACACGGGCGCGGCCTCCTTGGTCGCCGCCACCAACTTGTTGGTGAAAGCGCGTGCTGAGCGTGGACGCCTCCTGGTTCATCGTCTTGAGTTTGGTCTTGTCCGCGTCCGACAGCTTGGCGCCGGCATGGACAAACTTACGGTAGACCACCTCCACCAGGCGTGCGGACTCCGGATCGAGCTTGAGCGTGTCGCGCCGGTTGTAGACCGCCTTGACCCGCTTGAACAGCTTGTCGTTGAGGAAAATCGCATCCTGGTGGGCGGCCAGCTTGGGCGCCTCCTCTTTCTGCACTTTCTGCAACGTGCTGTTGGTGTTCGCCGCGGTGACCCCGTTGAACACCGCCATCACGCGATCGAGCATGACGCCGGATTTCTGCATCGCCACGTAGGTGTTCTTGAACGTGGGCGGTGCCGGGTTGTTGGCGATCTTTTCGATCTCGGCCAGCTGGAGTTTCATGCCCTCCTCGATGGCCGGCTGGTAGTCGGCGTCGGTGATCTTGTTGAACGGCGGGGCCTGGAACGGCAGCGTGCTGGCATGGAAAAACGGGTTGCTGGTCATGGCTGTGGCCGATGCAGCGGCGCCCGTGGCCGCCAGCGCCACGGTAGCCGCGGGAGTCGTGTCGGTGGCGCGGGCTTGCCACGAGCAGACAGCCAGGGCGACCGAGGTGGCAAGCACGAGCGAGCGGAGAGGCAGCATCGATTTTTCCTATGAGGTGTCCGCGGCGGGACAGGATGGGTGGGCAGCCCCCTGACTGTACTGACACGGCGCCGCGTTTCCAAACAACCGCAGAATCATGCGATCCGGACCGATCAGGTTGCTGCCCTGACGTCGCGCAACTGCCAGGACGATCCGATCAGCAGGTAGAGCCGATGGCGTACGACGCTCATCGGCAAGCTGGTGTCGAGTTCCACGTCGGTGTGCAGGTCGGCCACCCTGGCGCTCACGTCGGCCGCCGGATCGGTGGCCCCGAGGCTGGCATCCACCGCATCGGGATCCGGTTGCGCTGCGCGCCAGCGCTCGAACAGCTCATCGGTGCGCAATGCCTGTTGCAACGCGGCCGCGAAATCGTTCGGCCCCGCACCGTCGTAACTGAAGTGCTCGTCTGCGCCGCGCGCATGGGCGAGGTCGGCGATGGAAAGGTAGTAGCGATTACGGGGCATGTTGTCTCCAGGCGGTAGGTGGCCGACGGCCGTGAAACTCAGCGACATGAGGCGCGGCAGGACCGACGCGAGCACCCGCAAGTGGCTCGGCCAAGGCGCCACGGCAATGGCGATGACGACGGAAAGAAAACGAGCCAGCGCACTGGCCGCGCACGATCGTAAATGGACGTTCGCATGGGATGCGTGATGCCGCGGCCGCTGCCAGCCATCAGTGCGACGAGCACGTTCATGGCGGCAACACCCGCTCGAGTCGCCGGCGCCAGGCGTCTACCAAGGTTCCCGTCGCGCCGAGCAGCGCGTAACAAAAGCCCGGCAACATCACCCACGCCGGCTTGCCACCCAACGGAATCAACCATGCCAGCAGCACCGAGAGCAGACCCACCGCGGCGGAATAGAGCCACTGCACCATACCGACGCTGACTTCGATCCGCGCCGCCCGCGGCAATCCCCTGGCGTGCCGCGCCGCATGGCCGAACAGCGCCGCCATGGTGCCGGCCATGCAGGCATAGGCCAGGCCATAAACCACGAACAAGGTCTTGAAATCCCCCAGGCCGTCGATGCTGATCGCGAAATCCATCGACAGGGCGCCGCCGCTGATGGCCCAGAAGAAACTCGCGAACACCATGTGCAGCGGGTAGACAAAGATCAACGCAAAAAACACCAGCAACAGCGACAGCAGCAGACTGCCGCGATCGCTCAACCGCACTTGATCGCGCCAGCGCACGTGCCCATGCCAGAACAGCGCCAGTTGCATGAAACAGCACGCAAAGGCAGGCACGCCGCCGAGCGCGTGCAGCAGCGCGGGAAGGTCGCGTGGCACCGAACTGCCGCTGATCACCAGCAGGGTGATGGCGAACGCGAATGCGCCATCGACAAAATTGTCCAGACGCGCGGTTTCGGTGGTGCCGGTTCGCTGGTCTGCGTTCATCGCCTGCCCGTTCGCGTCGCCTTGCGCAATAATACGGGCTTCACACTGCGGGTGCCGCCATGTTCCACGTTGCCGCGATTGCCACCAGCCACAAGCCGACCCTGTATGCCGAACTTGCGCAGCAGGTACGCGGCGTGCTCGCCGGCGAGCGCGATTTCATCGCGAATGCGGCGAACTTCGGCGCGCTGGTGTATCACAGCCTGCCCGAAGTGAACTGGGCGGGCTTCTACCTGTTCGACGGCACCGAGCTGGTGGTTGGCCCGTTCCAGGGCAAGCCGGCCTGTATCCGCATCGCGCTGGCCCGCGGCGTCTGCGGGACAGCCGCGCAGAGTCGCCAGACCCAACTGGTGCGCGACGTCAACGCGCATCCCAACCACATCTTCTGTGATTCCGCCTCGCAATCAGAAATCGTGGTGCCGCTGGTCAAACCCGACGGCTCCTTGCTCGGCGTGTGGGATGTCGACAGCCCGATCATCGACCGTTTCGACGAAGATGATCGCGTCGGGATGGAGGCGCTGTGCGCGGTGTTCATGGAATCGCTGGCGCCCTGATTGGTCCGGCCGCAGCCCAAGCCGCGAGGAGCTGCTCGCGGACGAGGTTCTTCGCTCCATCGGATCCCTGATCGAACCAACAGGCACCGAGAAGGCATGCATGTGTTTCCCGGAGCGACCAACGGAAGCGTTTGTCCACCTGGGTTGACTCAAAGCGTGCAGGCCCTCGTGGCCTGCTCGCGCCCGCCTGCGCCGCCTCCCGCGGCGGTACACTCTTCGACGCTGGTCGATCCATCTCGACACAGGGCACGGTCAGTTGAAGGCACGGGAATTCTTCAGCGAACTCAAACGCCGCAATGTGCTGCGAGCGGGCGCTTTTTATGCCGCCGCCGTATGGGCGCTGGCGCAAGGACTGGCGCAGTTGCTGCCGGTGTTCAACGCGCCGAATTGGCTTACCCAATGGTTCGTGGTTGCCTGCATCATCGGCTTCCCATTCTGGCTCATTTTCGCGTGGTTCTACGAGTTCACGCCGAACGGGCTGAAGCGCGAGAGCGAGATTGCGCCCGGAGAATCGATCCAGGCGGATACCGGCAGGCGGGCCGACCGCGTGATCATCGCGGTGCTCGGCGTGGCGGTGGTGTTGCTGATGACCAACCAGTTTGTGCTGCGGCGGGACGCGACCGGCACGACAGACGCTGCCGATGCCAAGGCTGTCGCCGCCGAACTTGCGAAGATACCCATGCAGTCCGTCGCCGTGCTGCCGCTGGCCAACGAAAGCGGCAATCCCGAGCAGCAGTATTTTTCCGACGGCTTGTCCGAGGAACTGATCTCCGAGCTCACCCAGCTCAATGGGTTGAAGGTGATCGGCCAGTTTTCCAGCTTCAAGTTCCGCGACTCCAGGGAAAGTCCAGCGCAGATCGGGGCTGCACTGGGCGTGGCCAACCTGATCCAGGGTTCGGTGTTCCAGCAAGGTGATCGCATTCGGGTGACGGTCGGCATGATCCGCGCCAAAGATGGCCGCAGTGTCTGGTCGCACAGTTACGACGAACAGCTCAAAGACGTGTTCGCCATCCAGTCGACGATCGGCCAGGCCGTCGCCGCGGCGCTCAAGGTCCAGTTGCTGGGAAAGACCATCATCTCAAGCGACAAACCGCCCGATGGCAATGTCGAGGCTTACCAGCTGATGCTGCAAGGTCGCGCGTTTGCCGTGCACTTCACCGAATCAGACATGCGTCAAGGCATCGCGCTGCTCAAACAGGCCATCAAGCTCGATCCGGGCTACGCCTATGCCTGGGGCGCACTGTCCACCGCCTTGGTCAATCAGGGGCAGATATCCATGACCGGCGATGCGCGCCAACAGGCCTACGAGCAAGCCCGCGTGGCAGCGGACAGGCAGCAGGCGCTGACGCCGGACGCGGCGGCTACCCACAGTGCTCGCGGTTACTTGTTGTCAAACGTCGATAACGATCCGGTGGGCGCCCTGGATGAATATCGCAAGGCGTTGGCGCTGGAACCGAGCGATGGCAGAACGATGAACTTCATGGCCTACGGACTGGCGACCGTCGGGCAACTGCAGTCGGCGGCCGAGCTGATGCGCAAGGCCATCGCCACGGATCCGCTGAATGCCGGCACGTATGCCAATCTGGCTACCGTATTGTTGGCGCAAGGCCAGTTCGATGCTGCCGAGCAGGCGACGCGCAAGGTACTGACCTTGCAGCCGGATTTCCCGGGCATGTATGCAACTCTGGCCGAGGTCGACATCCTGCGTGGCGATGCCGTCGCCGCGCTGCGCGACGCGAAGCAGGAAACCGACCCGGTCGAAGGGCCGCTGGCGCGCGCACTGGCTGAACAGGTTAGTCCCGATCACAAGCAGGCCGACGCGGCCTTGCACGATTACATCGTCAAGAACGGCAAGGATCAGCCCTATTACGTCGCCGACCTGTACGCACTGCGCAAGCAACCCGACGAGATATTCCACTGGCTTCAACGTGCCTGGAATCAACACGACCCGGCCTTTTTCGGTCTGCTCTTCGACCCCTTCCCGCTTGCCTACCAGCACGATCCGCGTTTTGCGGCCTTGTGCAAGCAGGCGGGATTGCCGCTGACAAGCCAGCGGTTGGCCGGGACGGCCATCGCCAGCGGACATTGAGCGACTGCCGGATGGAAGAAGTGCGTGTGACAACCGCGGTTGGCGGGCTGCGCGCCGCAGCGGCTGACCGAACCGCATGCTGGATCCGCCGTTGCCGCTGGCTTGCCGAAGAGCAGGACAATTCGCACTGCAAGTTGGGCACTCAAGATAAGGCGCCGATCTTCGACCAACGCCTGATCACCAGAGCTGGTTTGAAGGTCGCTGTCGCTCTTGCGTAGTCTTCACGTCGCTCGTTGCGGCCTGCGCATGCAGGGACTTCCCCTTCCAGCATTGCGCGCATGCCGGAGGCACCAAAAAAAACAGCCCCGGGTACGGGGCTGCTTCAAGTCAACGAGGCTCAAGCTGCAGGCATCAGCCAGTCTGGCGACGGCGACGGCGCAAGCCCACGAACACGCCGATCAGCAGGAGACCCAGGCCGAAGATACCCAGCGCCTTCGGCTCCGGCACCGTGTTCAGGACAAAGTCGCTGCCCAGCAGAATGTTGGAGTTGCTGGTGCCACTCTGGTCGGTGATGCTGGATGCAACCCAGATATCGGTGATGTTCTGGCCCAGGAGATCCGCTTCGGTAAAGTTGAACATGCACTGCGCCGAGTGACCGGGCCAATTGCCGAAGTCGGTGCAGCTACCCAGGACAATCGGGGTACAGCTGCCGCCCACCGTGCAAGTGGCTCCGAGCAGATATCCCGTTTCATCACCGCCCGTACCTGCCGCGTTGACCGAGCCAAGGTATAGCGTCAGGCCTGACCAACCGGTGAGCTGGCTGATGTCCAGATCCAGCATCTGCCACGGCGTGGCGCCGATCTCGTCCTCGCCGCACTCGTTACCGGCTGGTTCCTGATTGCAGGTGACGCCCATGCCCGTTTCGGCGGCAGAGCCGGATTTATACGAGGTGACGGCGTCGGTCCAGGCGTTGTTGTCGTATTCCCAGGCAGTGAGGGTCACGGTGCCGTGCGGGTCACCGATGACTGGAGACGTCCAGCTATGGCTACCACTGGCATCTACAAGTCCGACGTGGATCGGCAAGGCGCTGGCGTCCAGGGAGACCAGACTCAGCAATGCGCCGCAGCCCAGTGCCAGTGATGTGAGCGAGGATTTGCGCATGTTCAAGCCTTGAAACGACCGTGAAGGACCCATCCTGGAATCTGAATCAATCAGCCGTCCGTGGATTCAGGGCTCGCCGGGCCTCGATCTGAGGCCTAACCAAACGCATATTGCATGCCATGTTTCCTGCCGATTGATTTTATTGGTAATTGAACACTTCCGTCCCGGATTTCATGCAAAAAAATGTAAGGGGTTCCGACACCCGTATCCCTCAGACGACGACGTTCGCTCTGCAACCCATGCCACGCCTCAGGACGTACCGGATTTACCAAATGTAAGTTTTCCCGACAGCATCGGGCAGAGCCAGACAGCATTTCCGATAGATTCGCCATTGAGCGACAAAGCCACTCCGGTCAGCGCGAGTTGCTCGAAACCGACAGGCGGCGCGATCAGCCCTGCGTTGTCTCAACTCGAGCGTCCATGCCCTCGCCATGCCGATTCCTTTTCGCCAGCACATGGATGTGCTGTCGAAAAGCCCGGCCCCGGCTCACGGAATTGCCGGGCAGGAGCCCGGCAAGCGCCAAGCGGGGTGGCCTCTCTTTACTCCGGGCCTCCTGCCCTACGCCCTTCGGGCCAGCTTCGCTGTTCGCGCTGCTCCTCCAGCGCAGTGGGCCACGTTTCTCTGGCCACACAGAGAAAGGTGGCTCGGGCGCCGCAGGCGCACGAAACGCTCTTGATCCTCACTCCATGGACGCTCGCACAGCGCGCCGAATAACGTCCCTGCAAGACGCAAGGCGCGAGTCCCAATTCGTGAACAAGGGCATCGCCCGCGAGCGGGCTCCGACGACAGCGCGCCCGGGGACGGCGAGCCGCGACGGCACGCCCAAGACGGGCGATTAGCCTCAGCGCGGGCGCCGCAACAACCCCATCGTCGCCGCGCGCGCCTCCTCCACACCTGTACCCGCCGAAGAAGAAAAAACCTGAGCGGTAGCGTACAAACTCTCGTCCGCAAACTGCTTGCGCAACGCCGCCAATGCCTGGGTGGCGGCGCCGCGCGAAATCTTGTCGGCCTTGGTCAGCAGTACGTGGCACGGCAAGTGAGTCTCGAAGCAGAATTGCAGCATCAAGCGGTCGAATTCCTTCAACGGGTGGCGGATATCCACGATCAACACCAGGCCGCGCAGGCTGCGGCGCTGGTGCAGGTAGGCATCGATCTCCTGCTTCCAGTGCTCGCGCATTTCCAGCGGCACCTTGGCATAGCCGTAACCAGGCAAGTCGATCAGGCGCGCGTCCATCGGCGGCTGGCCATTCACGGCGACCGGCACGGGCAGGCTGAAGGCGACCATCTGCTGGGTACGCCCGGGCGTCTTGGACGTGCGCGCCAGGCCCTTGTGGTTGGTCAACGCGTTGAGTGCGCTGGACTTGCCGGCGTTGGAGCGTCCCGCGAACGCCACTTCGGCGCCCTGGTCGGCAGGAAGCTGGCTGATGCGATGGGCGGCGAGCATGAACTGCGCACCTTGCAGTGGGTTTGACATGGAAGCGGTTTGACCAAGGTAAGATGGCACGGGATAATTCTGCGGTTTCTCGCTGCCGCGGGCTTCGATAGCCCCGCTGGCAGCGTTCGCAAGTCTCTCGGGAGTCAAGTGTATGAGTTTTCGCTCCGCTGGTTTTCGGCCCGCCGTGCTCGGGGCCGCCGTGGCTCTCGCGTTTGCACTGTCCAGCTCGGTCTTGATGGCGCAGGATGCCCCACCATCCGCCGCGGCCAGCGCAGCAACGCCTGCTGCTGCCGCGAGCGCCGCGGCACCTGCCGCCAGCAGTGCCGCCGCGCCAACCAGCGTGGCTGAGGCGGCGGACAAGCCCGGTGACGCCACGGCGGGTCAGGCCAAGGCCGCGGTGTGCGGTGCCTGCCACGGGCTGGATGGCAATTCCAGTGACGCGCAATACCCCAAGCTGGCCGGCCAGAGTGAGCAATACATCGTGCGCCAGCTGACCGATTTCAAATCCGGCAAGCGGCAGAATCCGATCATGCTGGGCATGGCCACGCCGCTGTCCACGCAGGACATGCACGACATCGGTGCCTATTTCGCCAGCCAGAAATCGCGTCCCGGCGTGGCCGATCAGGCTTTGGTCGAGCAGGGCCAGACCCTGTTCCGCCAGGGTGACTCCACGCGCGACATTCCCGCCTGCATGGCGTGCCACAGCATCGATGGCCGCGGCAACCCGGGCGCCATGTATCCGCAGCTGGCCGGGCAGCACGCGCAATACATCGAGGCGACATTGAAGGCCTGGCATGACGGCGACAGCTGGGGCAGCGACGTCCACTCGCAGATCATGCCGACGATCGCGAAAAAGCTGGACGCCAAGGATATCGCCGCGCTGGCCAGCTACATCGAGGGCTTGCACAGCACCGACGGCCAACCGGCTGCCGGCACACCCTGACCGGCCGCGCGCCGGCCCGGGCCGGTGCCGTCGGCCCTGCTGCTTCATCGATTCGAGGTTGCCATGTTCAAGCGTCTGCCGATCCTGTGTGCCGCCCTGCTCGCGCTCGCCGCCTGCAGCCATGACAACGACAACGCCGCCACCCAACCGGTGGCGCCCGTCGCCAGCAGCAGCACCGCCGTGACGCCGCCGCCCGCACCTGCGGCCAGCACTCCGATGCCCGCCGCCAGCAGCGAAATGCCCCCCGCCAGCAGCAGCGCCGCGCCGGCTGCCGACGAAAGCACGGCTGCCGCAGCTGCCGCGCCATCGGTGCCCTTCGTCGACAATGGCAAATGGGTCCAGGGCAAGAACTACTTCCTGATCGACCCGGCGCAGCCGACCAGCCATCCCGGCAAGATCGAGGTGACCGAGGTGTTCTCCTGGGGCTGCCCGGCCTGCAACGCATTCCACAGCACCGCCGACCAGATCAAGAAGAGCCTGCCCGCCGGCGCGGTAATGACCTTCCTGCCGGCGGCGTTCCGTCCCGACGAGAACTGGGTGGTCTATCAGCGCGCGTTCTATGCGGCGCAGGCGCTGGGCGTGGCTGACAAGAGCTACGACGCGATGTTCGAATCCACCTGGAATACCGGCGAGACTGCCACCTACAACCTCAAGGGCACCGGGTTGAAGCCCAAGGAAGCGTGGCCCACGATCGAGGACATCGCCAAGTTCTACGCCGCGAAGTTCGGCGTGGATCCGAAGGAGTTTGTCGCGGTCGCCAACTCGTTCGCGGTCAATACCAAGATGAAACGCGCCGATGATCTGGTCAAGGCGTACGGCACCGACGGCACCCCGTCCATGGTCGTCAACGGCAAGTACCGCTATGGTCCGACCACGGCCGGCGGTTATGCGCAGACGATCGAACTGACCCAGTGGCTGGTCGCCAAGGAACTGGCGGGCAAGTAAACCGCCGCCGCAGAGAGAACCGCGCCATGTTCAAACGATTTGCCTGTCTGCCCGCGCTCGCCTTGCTCGGCGGCCTGCTGCTGGCCAGTGCCTGCACCGCGCAATCCAGCGATTCGGCGCCGTATACCGAAGGTAACGACTACGTCACCCTGCCGGCGCCGCACCAGCGCTACAGCAATAGCGGCAAGGTCGAGGTGGTCGAAGTGTTCTCCTATGGCTGCATCCACTGCGCCGAGTTCGCGCCGGATGCCGAGAAGCTGCGCAAGGAGCTGCCGAAGGGCGTCGAGTTCAAGCTGATGCCGGCACCGTTCAGCGCCGAATGGGTGCCCTTTGCGCGTGCCTATCACGCCGCCAAACAGCTCGGCGTGGTCGATCGCACGCACCGGCAACTGTTCGAGGCCAAGTTTGGCGAGCACTACCCGATCAACTCGATGGACGAACTGGCGGATTTCTATGCACGCGAGGGCGTCAACCGCGCCGACTTCATGCGCATCGCGACGTCGGATGCGACGACCGCCAAGATGAAGCATGACCTCGACCTGTTGCGCACATGGCAGGTCGATGGCACGCCGACCCTGGTGGTCGACGGCAAATACCGCGTGATCAACGTTCGTTCGCGCGACAAGATGGTGGCGGTGGCGCTGTGGCTGGCCAAGCGCGACCTGGGCGGGAAATAACCGCGAAATCCCGCCGCCGGCGAACCGGGCCGTGCGACAGGCACGACGTTCACATGGCCGCGTGCATGCTGGCGTGTGATGGCCTGGCCGGCATGCCGGTGAAGGCAATCTTTTTTTCCTGCCGCAGGCTGCCATGACAGGTGCCCCGATCAATCCAGCTGCCCCCGCCGAGCGCCGTCTGCGCCTGCTCAGCTGCAACATCCTGGCCGGCGCCAGCGTGAAGCACTACCGCGACTACGTGACCCACAGCCTGAACGCGGTGCTGCCCGGACGCAGCAAGATGGACAACCTGGACCAGCTCGCCGCGGTACTCGCCGGGTTCGACCTGATCGGCCTGCAGGAGGCCGACGCCGGCAGCTTGCGCTCGGGCTTTCTCAACCAGACCCGCTACCTTGCCGAGACGGCGGGCCTGCCCTTCTGGAGCCACCAGCCGAACCGTCCGGTGGCCCGGCTCGCGCATTCCGCCAATGGCCTGATCAGCCGGCTCGAACCGACCTCGGTGATGGACTATCCGTTGCCGAGCCGGATTCCCGGCCGTGGTGCGTTGCTGGCGCAATTCGGCGAAGGCGAGAACGCGCTGGCGGTGATGATCGCCCACCTGTCGTTGAGTGCCCAGGCGCGCGCGCGCCAGCTTGGTTTCATCGGCGAACTGCTGCAGGATTTTCGCCACGCGGTGCTGATGGGCGACCTCAACACCGAACCGAACAGCCCGGAAATGCGCCAGCTATTTGATAAAAGCAGCCTGCAGCCGCCCGCGCAATCCACCCCGACGTTTCCCAGCTGGAAACCACGGCGGGCGCTGGATCACATCCTCACCTCGGAAGCGATCCAGCTGGACAAGACGTGGGCGTTGCCGCAGGCGTTCTCCGACCATCTGCCACTGGCGGCGGAGATTCGTCTGCCGGCACATGTGGGCAGCAAGTCGATCCGGCGAAGGCGGCGATGAAGCGTTCACCGTGGCTTCTGGCGATGCCCTGGCTGCTGCTGCTGCTGGTGGGCATCGCCGCAGCGGTGGTGCGTTTCGAATTGATCGAATCCAGCGCGATCGGGCAGCTGTGCAGCAGCGATCACGCGCCCGGGTGGTGCAAGCTGCGAACCGCCCTGGTGCTGGGCTTCCTCAACCACGTCTACGGCGTGGCGGCACTGGTTGGGGCAGCACTGGCGTTGCTGTCCCGGCGCCGCGCGCTGGCCTGGCTGGCCGCCGCGCTCGGGATCTTTGCATTGCAGCTGTATGGCGCCGAGACCGGCGCGCTGGCCTTGCTGATCGGCAGCCTACGCCTGCTGCGCCTGCAGGCGGACGCGCGCGCCGCGCCAAGCCAGCAGCACCGGCGCGGCCAGCAGCAGGTTCAAGGCCAGCCATAGCCAGGCAACCGGGCTGAGGCCGGTCTCCTGCACCAGCACGATCACGCCGAGCAGCGGCAGGCATGCCGCCAGGAAGCGATCCTCCAGTCGCGGCATCGCGCGCTTGCTTGGATCGGTCAAGCCAGCCGCCAAGGCGTAGCCGACGCAGGGCAACAGGAACAGGCCCAGCGGAAAATCCCGGTAGCGCCCGTCGAACACCAGCAACAAGTCGTAGTAAGCCAGCGCAAACAACCAGCCGAAGCGCAGCCAGCCGGGGACGAACGCACGCGTCACGCCGGACAGCCGCGCCGCAATCCAGCGCGCCAGCCGCAACGCGGTGAACAAGGCCAGTGCGCAGGCCGCCGACGATATCGTCCACTCCCACGAGTCGCGGCACGCGAACCACATCTGGCGAAACTGCCAGGCCAGCGCACCACCACTGGCGATGCCGGCAAGGCCGAGGGCCACGAGGTCGCGCCAGCCGCGCCGATGCCGGCGCCAGACGCCGGTCAACACGAACAAGGCAGCGCCCACGCCAGCGGCCAGCCAACCCAGCCACCAGTGCGAGTCTTCGACCACCGGGCCCTGCAGCGGGAACTTCGGTCGTGCCTGCGCATCGAAGATGCCCCAATAACCGCCGGCGGTACCTTCCTGGGCGCGCTTCCACGGTTGGTCGAACGCCTCGATCACGTTGTAGGACAGCTTCGCCTCGCCCGCATAGCGCAGGAACTCGCGCAGGTAACGTGCTTCGTTGACCACGCTGGCGCTGGCGCCCTGGCGCGGCCGGCCGGCGCTCGGCCAGCCGGTCTCGCCAATCATCACATGCTTGCCCGGGAAGGCCTGCTGGACGCTCGCGTACACCGCCGCTACATGCTGCACCGCCCGCTCCGGCGTCACCGGCCGATCTTCCCAGTACGGCAGGATATGGATGGTGAGGTAGTCCACCGAATTGGCCAGCTCCGGATGGCGCAGCCAGAACTCCCACACGTCCGCGTAGGTCACCGGCTCGGGCACCGCCGCGCGCACCCGGGCCAGGTCGGCGGCAAGTCGGGTCGAGGACAGATCGCCACGCAGCAGCACCTCGTTGCCGACGATCACGGCACGCACCACGTCCGGATACTTGCGCGCCGTGGCAATGCCGAGCCGGATCTGCTCGGCGTTGGCCTTGCGATCGTTGCCGAGCCAGATACCGAGCAGCACCTTCATGCCGTAGCGCCCGGCGAACTGCGGCACGGCACTCAGGCCCTGCCCTTGCGAATACGTGCGCACGCAATCGAAACGCTGCGACAACGCGCGCAAGTCGGCATCGATGCGCGCGGGACTGACGAAGGCGCGCGGGTCCAGCGGCGACTCCCCGGATTCACGAAACGGCGCGTACGACACGCAGGCAATGCGCGAGGAAGGCGCGTCCGGCAAGCTCACCGGCCGGCCGATCGCCCACCACCAACAAGCGGCGGCCAATGCCAGCACCAATAATGCCGCCCACGCCACTCCCTCTCGATGGAAAACAGGCGCAGGTTTTGACGGCATGCCGGGTCCACAGATGCTGAAATATCAACCTGCAAAGCTTAACAGGGCACGCCGCGCGCTCACCGCATCGGAACAAGCCGGGCGATGCCATCCACTACACTGCACGCAGATCGCATGATGGAGTCCCCATGGTTGTCTGCCCCCCCTCGCGCCGCGCCTGGCCGTCCTGGCTGCTGTTGATTTTCAGCCTGCTGGTCGCGTCCAGCGTGCTGGCCGGTGAGCCCACGCCGGCGCAGCGAGCGACGTTCAAGCAGGCCTACGCCGCCGCACAGCAGGGTGGCGACAGTTGGCGCCAGCTGGCCAGCGGACTGCAGGATTACCCGTTGTATCCCTACCTGCAGGCCGCGGCGCTGGAACACGACATCCAGCAGACCGATCGCGCCACGGTCGAGGCCTATCTCAAGCAATATCCCGACTGGCTTCCCGCTGCCGACCTGCGCCGCAGCTTCCTCGCGGAACTGGCGCGCCGGCAGGACTGGACCGATTTCCAGGCGCTGTATCAGCCCGGGCTTGGGGAATCGCTGAGCTGCGACGCCTTGCAGGCGAAGCTGGCGCAAGGCGGCACGCTGGATTTCGAACGCGATCTGGCCACGCTGTGGACCAGCACGAACCTGCCCAACGCCTGCGATCCGGTGCTGGGTGCCGCGCAGGCGCAAGGTTTGTTGACCACCACACGGTTGTGGACGCGCATCGACCGCGCCGCCGATGCCGGCCAGGCCGGTACCATCGCCAGCCTGGTCGCCTGGCTCCCGCCCGCCGACCAGGCCAGCGCGCAGCGTCTGGCGCTGGCATTGCGCGACCCCGCAGCGGCGCTGGCCAAGGCCAGCGGATGGGAAGATACGTTGCGCTCCCGCCAAGCCGCCACGCTGGCACTGGAGCGGTTGGCCAGGCGTGACTCCGGCAGCGCCGATACCGCCTGGCAGCAACTGGAGCCGCGCTTCCATTTCAGCCAGACCCAGCGCGATCGCATCCTGCGTGCCCTCGCCTTGTTCCACGCGACCGACTTCGACGACGGCGCGCTGGCCCGCCTGAGCGCGTTGCCACCGTCCGCGCAAAATGACAGCACGCGCGAGTGGCGCGCCCGCGTCGCGCTGGCGCGCATGAACTGGCCCGCGGTGCTGGCGGCGATCGAGGCGATGCCGCCTGATCTGCAGCAGGACGGCGAGTGGCAGTATTTTCGCGCACGCGCGCTGGCGGCCACCGGCGACGCGGCGGGGGCACAGCAGCAATTCGAGGCGCTGGCCGGGCAAGCCAGCTACTTCGGCTTCCTGGCCGCCGATCAGTTGCAGCAACCCTACGCGATCTGTCCGTTGACCCTGGACGACAACCCGCAGCGCGAGCAGCAACTGCTGGCGCAACCCGGCCTGCTGCGCGCGTTCGAATTGTTCGCCGTCGACTTGCCGCGCTTGGCCCGGCGTGAATGGACGCAGGCGTTGCGTGGCGCCGACGTCGTGACCTTGCGTCTCGCCGCGGATCTCGCCAACCGCCGCGGCTGGTACGACCGCGCCGTGTTCACGTTGAACAGCGGCGAGGCGTTGCGCCTGTACGACCTGCGTTTTCCCCTGGCCAGCCAGGACGGCCTGGTACCGCAAGCCGAACAGGCCGGCATCGCGCCAGCCTGGGCCTACGCCATCCTGCGCGCCGAGAGTGCCTGGATGAGCGATGCCCGCTCCGGCGCGGACGCGCGCGGCCTGATGCAACTGCTGCCCGCCACCGCGGCGCTGGTAGCCAAGCGCAATGGCCTTGACTGGGCTGGCGCGGCCAGCCTGTATGACCCCACCGTCAACATCGCCCTGGGTACGCGTTATCTGGCGCAAATGGCCGAACGCTTCAACGGCTCGACCTGGCTGGCCAGCGCCGCGTACAACGCCGGCCCCAACCGGGTCGACCGATGGGTGGCTGCCCGCAATACGCTGCCGCCCGACGTATTCGTCGCCACCATCCCGTACAAGGAAACCCGTGAATACGTGGCGCGGGTGATGGCCTTCAGCGTGATCTACGACTGGCGCCTGCACGGCGCCGCCGTACCGATCACGCTGCGCATGGGTCCGATTGGCCAGCCCCAATCATTGCCGACCAGCAGCACCGTGCGCCGTGCCATCGCGTGCCGGGCCGCCGTGCCGGCCGAAGCTGCCAGCACCGCCAGCGCGTCGTCGTCGCCAGCGGCAACGTCCGCCCGGAACTGACATCCCCATGGCCACGCAGCAACTGGTAATCCTCGGCGGCACCGGCTTCGTGGGCAGCCATCTGGTGCGAAGGCTGGCCGCCGAGGGCCATCGCATCGTGCTGCTCAGCCGCAACCGCGAGCGCCGCCGACCGCTCGGCGTGCTGCCCGGGGTAAGCGTGCGCAGCGCGGACATCTACGACGACGAGGCGTTGCGCCAGCACTTTGCGGGTGCCGATGCGGTGATCAACCTGGTCGGCATACTCAACCCGAGCGGCCCGCACACCTTCCAGCGCGTGCATGTGGAGCTGGTCCGCCGCGTGATCGCCGCCTGCGAATCCGTCGGCGTGGCGCGCCTGCACCAGATGAGTTCACTCAAGGCCGGCCAGGGTCTGTCGCAGTACCTCAAATCCCGCGGCGAAGCCGAAACCCTGGTCAAGGCATCCACGCTGAACTGGACGATCTACCAGCCCAGCGTGATCTTCGGCGCGGGCGATGGACTGGTCAGCCGTTTCAGCACCCTGCTGCGCCGCATGCCGGTACTGCCGCTGGCGCGCGCCCGTTCACGCATGGCCCCCACCTGGGTTGGAGACGTGGCCGACGCGATCACCCGTTGTGTCGGCGACCCCCAGCTCAGTCGACGGCGCAGCTTCGAACTGTATGGCCCCGAAGTACTCACGTTGGGCGAGATCGTGCAGCGCATCCGCGACGTCGCTGGCCTGCGCACGCCGATCATCCCGCTGTCCGACAGTCTCGGCCGGTTGCAGGCACAGGTGGCCGAATGGCTGCCGGGCAAACCGTTCTCCCTCGACAACTTCCGTTCGTTGCGCACCGATTCGGTCGGCAGGAACGATGGCTACGCCGCACTCGGCATCGTGCCACGCTCATTCAGCGCGGGCCTGCCCGCCCTGCTCGAAGCGCCACGTCGGCAGCGCCAACTGGGCGAGTTCCGCTCGCGACGACGGTGAGCTGCGCGGTTCGCACGCCTCCGCGGACATGGCACGCCGAACACGAGCCAGGATGGCTCGCTGCTCGAGCGCTCAGAGCAATCCGACTCGCTCATTGCCCCAAGTGCAGAGCGGTCGATCGCCTGCGGCGACCGAGTTACTTTCTCTTTGCGTAGCCAAAGAGAAAGTAACCAAAGAGAAAGGCCACCCCGCTTGCGCGCCTTGCGGGCATCCCTGCCCGCAAGGTCCGCGGGCGGGCTACGGGGTTTGTCGACAGTCCATCCATGGACTGACGACAAACTGGTTCGCATCCCTGCGAACCACCCTGCGGGCTTTCCTTCGCCCGCCCGCCGCTACAGAGGGGCCCCGGGTAGAGCAACGCGCATCCTGCGCGTATTTTTCAGTAGAGCCGGATCAAAACCGGCAGAGCGTAGCGATGCGCAGGCGATCTTGCTCTTGCCCTGCTTTCTCGCTTTTCTCTGCTTTCTCTTCACCGAGTGCGGGCCAGGATGGCTCGCTGCTCTACCCGGGGCCCCTGTGCGGCGGTGAGGCGGGGTCGACAGGCCGCGCAGCGGGAGTCGACAGGGATGTCGACTCCTTTTCGCTCGGGCAGGATGCCCGATCGAAAAGCCCGTCCCCGGCTCACGGACTTGCCGGGCAGGATGCCCGGCAAGCGCCAAGCGGGGTGGCCTTCTCTTTTGGTTACTTTTCTCTTGAGCCACGCAAAGAGAAAGTAACTCGCGCGCCGCAGGCGCACGAAAGCTCTGGCTCTCGCGAAGCACGATGGCTCGCCTCAAGCCTGAGATAGATCCCGCATCGGATTAGCGACCCGAATTCGGCACCTCCACTTCCGCACGGCAGCTACGCGCCCCTACCCCCGCCGCACAAAACTCCGCATAGGTCTGCCCAGCAACCGTAGCGAAAAACATTGCACGGCCCGGTACACGATTCAATGATGTCCCCCGTTTCGCATAGAAAACAAAACGGTATAGACGCCATGTCACCGAGCTGGTAGCATGGCGGGCAGCCGTTTGCCCTTCTGGCGCCCATTGAATCGGCACCAAGCTTCCGAGGAAGGCTTTTCCCCGGCTGGGGGTTCGAGGCCCTCCCTCCAGGTGATCGCATCTTGGGACCGCTCGACCGAAGTCATCTCAGCTTGAAACGTGCCTCTCCGAGACATTGACAGGTTGTACCGGCCATCGACCGTGCGCACGTCTGAAGTGATTGCCGTCGAAGGTAGTGAGTGCACCCGGCGCGCCATGGATGTCGGGAGGATCGGCGACGCCGTCCTCCTCCAGTCCGCATACACTGTTCACAGCAAACGCCTTGCAGGGCCGCGAGATCGCGCGCGGATTCATACATCTGGCGACATTTAGAAACAAGCGAATACTTGGTTTGAAGCGAAGCTCTCTTATCGGCACAGCCCCCGTCGGAACGGCAATCCGTGACATTGCCGATTTGCGCGCTCACTCCCCGCGCAACCAGCGCGCCGCGTCGATCGCGTAATAAGTGAGGATGGCGTCGGCACCAGCGCGCTTCATCGCGGTCAACGACTCCAGCACCACCGCCTTCTCGTCCAGCCATCCATTCTGCGATGCCGCCTTCAACATCGCGTACTCGCCGCTGACCTGGTACACGAAGGTCGGCGCGCCGAACATGTCCTTCACCCGGCGCACGATGTCCAGATACGGCAGGCCGGGCTTGACCATCACCACGTCGGCGCCTTCGTCGAGATCCAGCTCGATCTCGCGCAGGGCTTCGTCGCTGTTGCCCACGTCCATCTGGTAAGTGTGCTTGTTGCCCTTGCCGAGACTGGCCGATGAGCCGACCGCATCGCGGAACGGGCCGTAGAACGCCGAGGCGTATTTCGCCGAATAGGCCAGGATGCGCGTGTGGATATGCCCGGCCGCCTCCAGCGCGGCGCGGATGGCGCCGATGCGACCATCCATCATGTCCGACGGCGCCACGAAATCCATGCCCGCGTCGGCCTGCGCCAGCGACATCTTGATCAATGCCTCGACGGTCGGCTCGTTCATCACGTAGCCATGGTCGTCGATCAAGCCATCCTGGCCATGCGTGGTGTAGGGATCCAGCGCAACGTCGCCGATCAAACCGAGCTCGGGATACTTCGCCTTGAGCGCGCGGGTGGCCCGGTGCATCAAGTTGTGCGGATTCCACGCTTCGCACGCGTCGAGTGTCTTCACCTCGGCACCCGGCGACGGAAACAACGCCAGCGCCGGGATACCCAGACGCACGCATTCGCCCGCCAGCATCAGCAGCTCGTCGATGGAGACGCGATCCACCCCGGGCATGGAGGGCACCGGCTCGCGCTGCGCCGTGCCCTCGATGACGAACGCGACCATGATCAGGTCACTCGGCAGCAAGGTGTGCTCGCGCATCAGCGCGCGCGAGAAGGCATCGTGACGCATGCGGCGCATGCGGATGGCGGGAAAGCTCATGGTGAAGGCTCGCAAGTCGATATCCGGGACATTTTACGCCGTCGCGCGCAAGCGCATTCGTTGAGCCGGCAGCGCCGCCACTGCCGAGCCAATTTGCCGCCCATATGTGCCGCCCTTCGATCGCGCACGATCGGAAAACGCTGGACTAAGCGCGGTGACGGCGGCACGCTTGGCGCTTCATATCTTCAGGAAGCTCCATGAGCCCGTCCCGCAGCGTACCCACCCTGCTCGTCGATCTGGGTGGCACCAACGTCCGCTTCGGTGTGGCCGACACGTCGCGCGAGCGACCACTGCTGACGGACAGCATCCGGCGCTATCGCGTCGCCGAACACGACTCGCTGGTGTCGACGGCGCAGCACTATCTGGCTGACACCGGACTCGAGGTGAAGCGCGCTATCATCGCCGCCGCAGGTCGCATCGTCGACGGCGAGACGGTCAAGGTCACCAACAACCCGTGGGCCATCTCCGCCCACCAGACCGCGGACGCCCTCGAACTGGAGCATGTCCACCTGGTCAACGACTTCGCCGCACAAAGCATGGCGGTGACCTTGCTGCAGGGCGACGACCTGGTCGACGTGGGCACGGCGGCGCGGCCGGTGATCGGTGACGAAGACGAACAGACTTTCGCGATCGTGGGCCCGGGTACCGGCTTGGGCGTCGGTGGCCTGCTGGTGCGCCAGGGTCACTGCAGCGTGCTGCAGACCGAGGGCGGGCATGCCGGTTTCGCCGCGCATTCGCCGGAAGACATTGCCATCCTCGATTATCTCAACCACAAATACGGCCGCGTCTCCAACGAGCGGCTGATCTGCGGCCAGGGCCTGGTCAACCTCTACGACGCGATCTGCCACATGGTGGGCGCGCAGGCCGCCGACCTGAAGCCCGAGGACATCACCGCCCGCGCGAAGGACGACAGCTGCCCGCTGTGCATGCGCACGGTGGAAACCTTCGCCGGCATCTTCGGCAGCGTCGCCGGCGACCTGGTGCTTACGCTCGGCGCCTGGAACGGCGTCTACCTCACCGGTGGCATGATCCCGATCCTGCTGCCATGGCTGGAACGCGGTCGCTTTCGCGAGCGCTTCGAGGCAAAGGGCCGTTTCCGCGACATCATGGAAAAGGTGCCGACGCAGGCGATCATGAATCCCGAACCCGGCCTGCTCGGCGCCGCCGCGCTGGCCATCCTGGAATCGGGGCAGCGATTGCTGCGGCGGCACTGAGAACTCGTGGATCGGCAATGGCCCGATGGCCGGTCGCGAATCTGCATGCAAGCGACGGTTTCGCGCGAGCGGAAGAAAACCACCGATGATGGCTTTCTTCACGGACACTGAGCCACGGCACCGTCACCGTTCACGCAGCATCACCCGGAGAAACGCATGCCCCGCCGCGACACCGCTTTCCTGTTCGACCTCGATGGCACCCTGATCGACAGCGTCTACCAACACGTGCTGGCGTGGAAGGAAGCACTGGACGGCGAAGGCCTCGATATCCCGGTGTGGCGCATCCACCGCAAGATCGGCATGAGCGGCGGCCTGTTCGCCAACATGTTGCTGCGCGAAACCGGGCTGGACGTCACCCCGGAACGGCTGGCGCGCTTGCGCGACCGGCATGCCGACGCGTTCAACCGGCACCATGCACAAGGCTCGGTGCGACCGCTGCCGGGTGCGCGCGCCCTGCTCGACTTCCTCACCGCGCAGGATATCCCGTGGGCGATCGCCACCAGCGGCCGGATGGAGACGGCCAGGCACAACCTGGAGGCGCTTGGCGTCGACCCGGCGCAAGTGCCGGTGGTGACGCGCGACCAGGTACGCCATGCAAAACCCGACCCGGACCTGTTCGTCGCCGCCGCCGAGCGCCTCGGCATGGTATCCAGCACTCGCTGGTGATCGGTGACAGCGTGTGGGACATGCTCGCCGCCCAGCGAGCGCGCACACTGGGCGTGGGCCTGCTGTCCGGCGGCTACGGCCGGGACGAACTGCAGCAGGCCGGTGCGTTTCGCGTATACGGTGACCCGGCTGACCTGCTGCGACATATCGACGAAGTCGCCGCGCGCGATTGAAGCCAGGCAGCGGACGCTGAACCGCGAGACCGCGCCTCATGAAAACTTAATCACCCGCATGCGGCGCGGGGCTAGGCTCCCAAGCATTGCTTTCCCCGGAGCGTTCCATGCGCCGCCTAGTCGCCAGCCTGCCGCTTGCCCTGCTGCTCGCCGCATGCTCACCCACGCCGACCCCGCCATCGCCCGTCGCTGGTCAGAACGCGCCCGCGAACGCCGCGCTGGGTTCCCCGGCCTGGTATGCCTGGGTCGATCGCACCCTCGGCATCAGCAACAGCGGGCATGGGCCGGATCCCGGCTCCGGCGAGTGGGACCGGGCGGTGCAACGCAAGCTGGGCCAGGAGGCGCCGCGCTCGATACCGGGATCACCGGAATGGCAACAATCGGTGGATGCGCTGCTGCGCACGCGGGTGTCGCCCCTGCACTGAGCCGGTTCATTCGTCGCGAATCGCCGCGATCGGATCCAGCGCCGCCGCCTGACGCGCGGGATAGATGCTGAAAGCCAGGCCGATCAGCGTGCATGCCTGCACCGAAGCGACGACACGGCCACCGGCGACCACGCCACCTGCCAGCCGGCAAACGCCGCGATCGCGTAGGCCAGCGCGGCACCAAACAACAGGCCGATCACGGCGCCAGACAGGCAGATCACCAAGGCCTCGCGCAGGAAGCGCTGCACGATGTCCTACCGGCGCGCACCAATGGCGCGCAGCAGCCCAATCTCCCGTCGGCGTTCCAGCACGTTGGCCAGCATGATGTTCATGATGTCGATGCCGCCGACCAACGGGCTCACTTCCGCGATCGAACCCATCACCACGCTGAAGCCGTCGCCGACGCGCGCGCGGCGCTGGACGGATTGGCGGCAACGGCGCGCTGGTGTAGGAGCGCACCCTGTGCGCGATGCTTTTGGTTTGCGTGGCGAAGAGCATCGCGCACAGGGTGCGCTCCTGCAAAATGGGCGCGGCGGATCGCCTCAGCCCGGCGCCAGCAGCGCGTCCAGGTCGCTTTCGTCGAAGCGCAACTTCTGGCGGCTGCCACCGCCTTCGAGTACCGCATCGGCGAGTTCGGCCTTGCGCAGTTTCAACTTCTCGATGCGCTCTTCCACCGTGCCCGAGGTGATCAGGCGGAACACGAAGACCGGCTTGTCCTGGCCGATGCGATGGGCACGGTCGCTGGCCTGCGCCTCGGCAGCCGGGTTCCACCACGGGTCGTAATGGATCACGGTGTCGGCAGCGGTGAGGTTGAGGCCCACGCCACCGGCTTTCAGTGACAGCAAAAACAGCGGCACCTCGCCGTTCTGGAAGCGCTGCACCGGCTCGGCGCGATCGCGGGTGTCGCCAGTGAGCGTGACGTAGCGGATGCGTCGTCGATCGAGCTCGAGCGCGATCAGTTTCAGCATGCCGGTGAACTGCGAGAACAACAGCACCTTGCGCCCTTCGTCGAGCAGGGCGGGCAACATGTCCATCAGCAGTTCGAACTTCGCCGACTCATGCACCCCCCGCGCCGCCTCGAGCTTGACCAGGCGCGGATCGCAGCAGACCTGGCGCAATTTGAGCAGCGCATCGAGCACCACGATCCCCGAATGCGCGATGCCGCGCTGGGCGATCACCTCGCGCAATTCCTCGGCCAGCGACAAACGCAGCCCTTCGTAGAGGTCGCGCTGGCGGCCTTCCAGCACCACCCGGCGGGTGATCTCGGTTTTCGGCGGCAGCTCCCTGGCCACCTGCGCCTTGGTCCGGCGCAGGATGAACGGCGCCAGCCGCAGGTTCAGGCGCTGCTGGCACTCCTCGTCCTGCTGCTTCTCGATCGGCACCCGGTAGTGGCGGCGAAACGCACCTTCGTCGCCGAGCAGGCCCGGCACGGCCAGGTCGATTTGCGACCACAGCTCGCCCAGATGATTCTCCAGCGGCGTGCCGGTGAGGCAGACATAGCGCGAGGTATGCAGGCTGAGCAAGGCGCGGCGCGCCTGCGTGCGCGGATTCTTCACCTGCTGCGCCTCGTCCAGCACGATCAGCGCGAACGGCTGCTGGCGTAGCGGCACCACGTCGCGCGGCAGCAGGGCGTAACTGGTCAGTACGATGTCCTGCCCCGCAAGCTGATCGAAATCCTCCGCGCGCTGCGGCCCGTGCAGGGTCAACAATTTGAGCGCCGGTGCAAAGCGGGCGACTTCGGATTGCCAATTCGGGATCAGGCTGGTCGGCACCACGATCAGCGCCGGCTGGGTCAGTGCACCGCCCTGCTTCAGCGACAGCAGGTGGGTGATCAATTGCAAGGTCTTGCCCAGGCCCATGTCGTCGGCCAGCACGCCGCCGATGCCGGCTTCGGCCAGCGCGTTCAACCAGCGCAAACCCTCGCGTTGATACGGACGCATCTCGACGGTGAGACCCTCGGGCACGGCGTCGCTGGCACGCGCGGCGGCATCGCGCAGGCGCGCGGCGAAGCCCAGCAGCGGTTCGGCCGCCTGCAGACTGCCACCCTCGGGCATCGCCGCCGCCAGCTCCTCCAGGCGGCCGGCCTGCACCCGCGGCAAATGCAGCGCCTTGCGCGGTTTCTCCAGGTATTCGGCCAGTGGCGCCAGCAGGCCGCGCAATTCCTTCAAGCGCACCGGCACGCGCCGGCGTGCGTCGACGCGGCGCGTACCACACCGCGTCGTCCGGCTCGTTCGCCGCCGGGCTCAGGCTCAACTGATGTTCGGCCAGTGCCTGCGCGACCGCCGGCAGCAGGTTGTGCCGTTCGCCGTCGAGTTCGATGCCGATCTCCAGGTCGAAGGCGTGGTCGTCGACGTCCTCGGCCGCATGGCCGTACCAGCGTACCGGACCCTCCAGCACCTCGAACGGGAAGCTGGGCGCGTATTCGACCAGGAAATTCTCTTCCTCCAGCTTCGAGCGCAAGGCCAGCCAGCGCGCCGGCGTGTTGACCTCCAGCGCACCGGCGTAACCGGCGCCGGGGAACAACCAGACATCGTCGGGCAAGGTCTCGGCCACGTCCCAGGGCAGGCCTTCGGTATCCACGCCGGGGGTGAGCCCGGTACGTTCAAGCTGCTCCATTGCGGTGAGCTCTTCGGCGCGACGGCGGGTGATTTCCACCAACTGGTCGTTGCGCACGCGGCGCACCAGTGGCTCGCCACCGCGGGCGGGCAGGCGTTCGCCGGCGTAGTCGAACGCCAGCCGCGCGTAACCCAGCGGCGGCGTGCCTGCGGCCAGCCGCGCGTGGCGGGTCAATGCGTACAGCGTCAACACCGGTCGGGGCGCCAGTTGCGAACGCTTGATCTCGCCAAACACCTGTGGCGCCGGTACCCGCGTCGCCAGCCGGCTGGTGGTCAAGCGGCTGCGCAGGCGGCGGCCGTTTTCGTGCCTGAGCGACGGCAGATCCAGCCACGGGGTTTCCTCGGCGGCTGCATCAAACAGGCCCACGGTGGCGCGCTCGGCATCCAGATACCACAACGCCTCGACGCGCAGCAGGCGTTGGCTGTTCGGCAGCACGGGCAGCAGGCGCTGGCTGCCATCGACTTCCATCTGCCAATGCCAGTTGAGCGGGTGGGACTTGCCGCGCGACAGCCGCAAGCCGGCCAGGCCACCCAGGAAGCAGGGCGCCGTATCCAGCACTTCCGCCAGCAGGCTGTCACCGACATGTCCGCCCAGGCGCGCATAACTGCGGCTCTTGCGCACATTCAGCGGCAGGCCCAGCACGCTGGCCGCCAAGCGCTGTTCGTGCGGTTGCAACGACGATTGCGCCAGGTGCCGGCTATCCAGTGGCACCGGCCGGCTGTAATGACCCCGCTCTGCGACCGTCAGCAACACCGGCGCCACGTCCACCCACGCAAACGCAGCGTCCTCTTCGGGCATGATTTCCACGAAAAAGCCCAGCACGCCATGCTCGTCTGCCGCGGCCACCCTGGGCGCGGCCAGCAGTCGGCGCCAGGCCAACGGCAGGGCGTCCTCGTCGCCGGCGGGTGCGCCGGTGGCGCGTTGCTTCTCGTCCGGTTGCTGCATCCGCTTGCGTTCCGTGGCGGCGACCAAATGCTTGAGCTTAGCAGCGCCGGGACCGGATGCGACGGTTGCGGCGCTCGCTGTACGCGGGCGATTTTCGTCACCGCCTCTCAGTCGTTGCCGAACAGACCCTGCGGATATTCCGGCTTGCGCTCGCGCGCCATCAGCGCCTTGAGTCCTTCCACCGGGGTGACCTCGCCGTGCAGCACGGCGCGCACGCTGGCGCTGATCGGCAAATCCAGGCCGTGCTTGTCGGCCAGTCGCGCGACTTCGTCCGCGGTGAGGACGCTCTCGACCACCTGGCCGATGCGGCGCACGGCTTCGTCGACCGCCACGCCCTGCCCGAGCGCCAGGCCGAGTCGGCGGTTGCGCGACAGATCGCCGGTACAGGTCAGCACCAGGTCGCCGAGGCCCGACAGGCCGATCAGGGTTTCCGGTCGTGCGCCCAGGGCCATGCCCAGGCGCAGCATCTCGTTCATGCCGCGGGTGATCAGGCCGGCACGGGCATTCAAGCCCAGCTCCATCCCATCGGCAATGCCGGTGGCCACGGCCAGCACGTTCTTCATCGCCCCGCCGAGTTCGGCACCAAGCACGTCGCCGCCCGAATAGGCGCGCAGGTTCGGGCGCGTGCAGCAAGCTGGCCAGGTGCTGCGCGAAGTCGTCGTCGTCCGAATGCACGGTGACTGCGCTGGGCAAACCGGCTCGCCACCTCTCTGGCAAACGACGGGCCGGTGACCACCGCCGCGGGACGACCGGGCAGCTTCGCGGCCACCAGCTCATGCAGGAAGCGACCGGTGCCGGGCTCGAAGCCCTTGGTCGCCCAGGCGATGGCGGTGCCGGGATCCAGCAGGGGCGCCAGTGCATCCAGCATCGCGGCAAAGGCATCGCTGGGCACCACGATCAGCACGATGTCGGCGCCGCGCACGGCCGCGCCGAGATCCGCTTCGTACTGCAATGCCTCGGGCAGGATCGACGTCCGGCAAGTAGCGCTCGTTGCAGCGTTTCGCCGCGACCTGCGCCAGGGCCGCGGCATCGCGCCCCCACAGCCGCGTGGAGACGCCGTTGCGCGTCGTGCAGCGCGGCCAGCGCCGTGCCCCAGGAGCCGGCGCCGAGTACGGTCAGCTTCGGCTGGTCAGGCATGCGTGCGACTCAGCTGTTGAGCATGGCCGGCGCCTGATCGCCACCCATGGCGCGGCGCTGCTGCTCGGCATACAGCGCGTCGAAGTTGATCGGCTGCAACAGGAACGGCGGAAAGCCGCCTTCCAGCACCATCGAGGAGATCACCTGGCGCGCATACGGGAACAGCAGGTTCGGGCAGTAGCTGCCGATGATGCCGGCCCGGTCGGCGTCGTTGAAGCCGGCGATGCCGAACACGCCGGCCTGTTCCACTTCCGCCAGGTAGGCGGTGCGCTCGCCGATGGTGCAGGTCAGGGTGAGGCTGAGCACCACTTCGATACACGTCGTTGCCCAGGTCGCTGGCCTTCTGGCCCAGGTTCAACTGCACCTGCGGCTGGCTGTTCTCGTCGATTTCCTGGAAGATCTGCGGCGCATTCGGCGCCTCGAAGGAGACGTCCTTCACGTAGATCTTCTGCACCACCAGTTGCGGCTGGCTGCCCTGGCCGTTGGCCTGGTCGTTGGTGATTTCTTGTGCCATCGGGTGTTCCTCTAGGGCGGTCGATCAAAAGAGGCTGATTGTTCCATACATCCCCGTTCTTCGCACGCCTGGACAGCCATGCCGGGGTGGCAAAAGATTGCGCGCGACCGTGGATTTCTGCCAGAATACGCGGCTCGCCCCGTGTCGGCCCGGTTCTCCGGGCGGTTCGTCACGCGATGCGAACCCAAAGCGCCCGGGCGTGAGCAGCATCCTCCAGCATTGCGCGGCGCACTGGCGCCGCTGGGCCGATGCCGCCCTGGCTAACGGGTGGCAATCACGGCTCTTGTGCGACTGCTAAGCCACTTAGCGGAGGCCACTCATGGCCCGTGTATGTCAAGTCACCGGTAAAGGTGTGATGAGCGGCAACAACGTCTCGCACGCCAACAACCGTACCCGTCGTCGCTGGTTGCCGAACCTGCACGAGCGTCGCTTCTGGGTTGCCGGCGAAAACCGCTGGATCAAGCTGCGTGTATCCAACCACGCCCTGCGCACCATCGACAAGAATGGCATCGAAGCCGTGATTGCCGACATGCGTGCCCGCGGCGAAAAGGTCTAAGAGGAACGAATCATGGCTAACAAATCACAAGACAAGATCCGCATGATCTCCTCGGCCGGCACCGGCCACTTCTACACCACGCAGAAGAACAAGAAGAACACGCCGGAAAAGTTCGAGTTCAAGAAATACGATCCGGTCGTGCGCAAGCACGTGATCTACAAGGAAGGCAAAATCAAGTGACGTCATGGCGCATTCGCGCGCGCGCGAATGCCTTTGTCATGACGTCATCCCTGCGCAGGCCGGGATCAGAGTAATGGCAGCTCAAAACCCGCCCTCGTGGCGGGTTTTTCTTTGGCCGCGGCATCAGCATGTCACGCCGAAACCATCGGTACCGCGCAAGCTTGCGCACGTTGACGGCGGAGCTGCAGGCACCAAACGTGGTGCCTCATGGCACGTCGGGCACTCACGACCGTGTCGGCCATCCACGGCGCGCGGATCCGTGCGGGCCGATATTCCGCCTCCGAGCCCGCGGAAAAAAAAACCCGCCAACAGGCGGGTTTTGTTCGAGATCAATGCCGGCGAAGCCAGCTCAGGCCGCAGCGCCGCAGCGACCGTGTAACCCTTCAGACCGCTGCGCAAACTCCTGCAGCGCGCGAATGCCGCTTGCCTCGGCCTCGTGGATCCACTGCTGCAGCCGCTTCAGCGCCTGGTCGGCGCCGCGCTGTTCCATCAGCGCGGCGAGACGGGCGCGGAATTCGCATCACGGTTTTCAGCGTCGGACGCTCTGGCCAGCACGCCTGCATGCGGTCGCGGCCTTCGCTGTCCAGCCAGCGGCCGCCGTCGGCCAGGGCCCGGCGCATCCGGCGCGGCATCGCCTTGATGCTTTCGCCGGCGCGCTGCGCCTCGTCGCCCAGGGTCGGCACGATCACGCCGCGGTAGTAATCGGTCATGGCCTGGAAGCGATGGGTGAGCACCGCCTTCAAGGTGTCGGCATCGGGCAGGTGCACGTTCGGACGCACGTCCAGCGTCGGCGCGACGCGCAGCACCTTGGCCAGACCCGACCGCACGCAGGCGCGCAGATCGCCGCCCAGCCGATGTCGAACTCCCACTTGCGCAGGGCGAACTTCGCCGAGCTCGGGAACGCGTGATGGTTGTTGTGCAGCTCCTCACCGCCGATCCAGAAACCCCACGGGATCAGGTTGCGCGACGTGTCGGCACTCTCGAAATTGCGGTAGCCGGCCCAGTGGCCGATGCCGTTGACGAAGCCGGCGGCCCAGAACGGGATCCAGATCATCTGCACGCGCCCAGATCGCGGCGCCGATCACGCCGAACAGCGCGACGCTGATGAACAGCATCAGGGTCGGACCCCAGTACGGGTGCGCGCCGTAGACATTGCGCTCGACCCAGTCGTCCGGCGTGCCGCGGCCGTACTGCTCCATGTCCTGCCTTCGACTCGCACGCGTCGCGATACAGCGAGACGCCGTCCCAGAACACCTTGCTGATGCCGTAGATCATCGGGCTGTGCGGATCTTCCGCGGTCTCGACCTTGGCGTGGTGCTTGCGATGCACGGCCACCCATTCGCGCGTGACCATGCCGGTGGTGAGCCAGCCCCAGAAGCGGAAGAAGTGCGCCAGCGCCGGGATGGAAATCCACGCCGCGATGGGTCTGGCTGCGATGCAGGTACAGCGTCACCGTGAGGATCGTGAGCTGGGTGACGACCAGCATGTAAATGACGATCTCGCCCCAGCTCGCGCGGGTGAGACCGTTGCTGAGGAAATCGAATACCGCATCGAGCATGGAAGTACACCGATGGAAGGAACGGGAAACGGAAGGAGTCGAGCGAGGGGTTTCCGTACCCAGCCAGCGATCGGCAGACGACCATGATAACAGTGCAGCAAAAAGCCAACGTCAAACGGAGCGTTGGTTGCGCAGGCACGGCAATCGCCTGTTGTCTAACGATGGGGTCGCCGCGACAATCATGCAATGACCACGACATCCCTCCGACGGCTCCGCCGCGTGTTGCAACTGGAACACGTCAGCCGCCGCCGCGCCGGGCGCCCGGCCGTGCAGGATTTGAGTCTGGCGCTGCCACGCGGCCAGGTGCTGGGCCTGCTCGGCGTCAACGGCGCCGGCAAGTCGACCACGCTTGTCGATGATCGCCGGCGCGCTGCGGCCGGACAGCGGCGACGATCAAGCTGAACGGCCAGGACTTCCTCGAGCAACCCGAGCTGGCGCGCGCCTGGATCGGCTGGCTGCCCGAACGTGCGCCGCTGTGGCCCGAACTCACCGTCGCCGAACACCTGAACGCGCACGGCCGCCTGCGCGGCCTGCGCGGCGCGGCGCTGCGCGAGGCCCGCACGGCATCATCGAGCGCCTGGAACTGCAACCGCTGGCGCGGCGCCTGGCTGGCGTGCTCTCGCAAGGCCAGCGCCAGCGTCTGGGGCTGGCCTGCGCGCTGGTGCACCAGCCCGCACTGCTGGTGCTGGATGAACCGGCCAACGCGCTCGACCCGGTGCAGGTGGCCGCGCTGCGCAAGCTGATCCGCGAGCAGGCGGCCGCCGGCACGGCGGTGATCCTCTCCACCCACCTGCTGGCCGAGGTCACCGCCGTGTGCGATCGCGTGGCGATCCTGCACGAAGGCAGCGCTGCGCCACGATGGCCGCAGTGCGCGCCGACGAGCCATGCCGCGCTGGAGCACAGCCTTTTTCGACATCGCGATGAACAGCGAGCAACCGACGAGCGGCGCAGGCCGCATGAGCACCTTGGCGGTGATGCGGCTGGAATGGCGTCGCCTGCTGCGTGCGCCCGCTGGCTTGGGTGCTGGCCGCGCTGACCCTGGCCTGGCTCGGCTGGAGCTTCATGCTGCTGCTGGGCAGTTTCCTCGGCATGCCAGATCCAGCTGGCCGCGCTGCCCGACGGCCCCGGTTTCACCGACCTGGTCGCGGTGCCGCTGCTGGCGCTGCAACTGGCCTCAGACTGGCTGTTCGCTGGTGGTGCCGCTGCTGACCATGTCGGTGCTCGCCGGCGAACGCCGCAACGGTACCCTGCCGCTGCTGTTCGCCACCGGCGTGCCGGCATCGCGCGATCGTGCTGGGCAAGTATCTGGCGGTCCTGGTCTGGCTGCTGCTGTGGCTGCTGCTGACCCTGGCGATGCCGCTGACGCTGGCCCACGCCACCCATCTGGACTGGGGCAAGCTGGCGGCGGCCACGCTGGGCCTCGCGCTGATGCTGGCCGCGCTGGCCGCGCATCGGCGTGGCCTGCTCCGCCTTTGCCTCGCATCCGGCCATTGCCGCCGCCGCCGCGCCTGATCCTGGCGCTGGCGCTGTGGAGCGTGAACCTCGGCGCGCAGATGGCCGGCATCCATGGCGGCGCGATCAACTGGCTGGCGATGAGCACGCATCTGCAACCGCTGCTGCGCGGACTGGTTTCCAGCGCCGACGTGCTGTGGTTCGTGCTGCTGGCCGTGCTGGCGCTGGCGCTGGCCACGCGCCGGCTTGCCGCCGAAAGGGAGCGCGGCTGATGCGCACGTTTCAGACGTCTGGATGGCTGGCTGTTCGCCCTGCTGCTGCTGCTCGCCTGCGCCGGCGCCATCGGCTATCTCAGCACGCCGCTACGACTCACGTCGCCGACTGGACGCGCGAACGGCCGCGCCAGCCTCTCGGCGGAAAGCCGCGCCGTGCTGGACCAGCTCGACGGCCCGGTGGAGATCGTCAGCTACGCCAACCCGCAAGGCGACCTGCGCCAGACCGATCGCCGGCTTCCTCATGCGCTACCAGCGCGATGAAGCCCGACCTCAGCCTGCGCTTCGTCGACCCGCAGCTGGATCCGGCGAAGATGCGCGAGCTGGGCATCACCGTCGATGGCGCGCTGATCCTGCATTACAAGGGCCGCGAGCAGCGGCTGGACGAGCTGTCCGAACGCAGCCTGACCAACGCGCTGGAGCGGCTGGCGCGCGGCAGCGAGCGCATCGTCGCGTTCGTCACCGGCGATGGCGAACGCCAGGCCGACGGCCAGGCCAATGCCGACCTGGGCACCTTCATCGCGCAACTGGAAAGTCGCGGCATGCGCGCGGTGCCGCTGAACTTTGCCCAGGTCAGCGCCGTGCCGCGAACACACCGACCTGGTCGTGCTGGCCAGCCCCACCGCGCCGCTGGCGCCCGGCGCGGTGCACGCGCTGGTCGACTATGTGCAGCGCGGCGGCAACCTGCTGTGGCTGACCGAGCCGGACAACGACGATCTCGGCCTGGGGCCGCTGGCCGACACGCTCGGCGTGCAGCGTGCTGCCGGGCGTGCTGGTCGATGGTGGCGGCAGCGCGCTGGGGTTGCACGACCCGCGCATGATCGCGCTGGGCAGCTACCCGCCGCACGCGATCACCCGCGGCTTTCGCCTGACCACGCTGTTCCCGCAGGTTTCGGCGCTGGCGCAGGTGAGCGCATGCGCGCCTGGGCCGTCATGCCTTCCTGCGCTCCAGCCGCAGAGCTGGACCGAGTTCAAGCCGATCGACAACGACGGCAGCCTCCGACCATCCGCTTCGATGCCGACGCCGGCGAGCTGAAGGGACCGCTGGATTTCGGCTTCGCGCTGAGCCGCCTGTCGCCCAGCCCGGACAAGAGCGAGCAGCGCGCGGTGGTGATCGGCGACGGCGATTTCCTCTCCAACACCTTCCTCGGCAACGGCGGCAACCGCGCGCTGGGCGAACGCGTGTTCGACTGGCTGCTGGGCGACGACAAGCTGGTCGACCTGCCGCCGCGCGGCGCGCCGGACCGGCTGCTGGACCATTTCGCAGGGCGAACTGAACGCGCTGAGTTTCGGCTTCCTGCTCGCGCTGCCGCTGCTGCTGCTGCTGATCGGCGGCGGGATCGTGTGGCGTCGGCGCCGGCGCTGACGATGAAGCGCGCCGCGCGCCAGCGCCTCGGTATCCTGCTGTCGCCGTGCTGGCGCTGCTCGCGCTGGCGGGCTGGCAGTGGCAACGCGACGCGCGCGACGCACACGGCAGCTGACCGCGCTGGCGCCGGCAGCATCAGCCGCATCGCGCTGCGCTCGGCAGCGCGCCCACCATGCATTACGAAAAGCGCGACGGCCACTGGTGGCAGCACCGACGGCGCGGCAGCGCGCGCCGACGACGGCCGCCTCGCCGAGCTGGCCGACACCGCCGCTGCGCCGGTGCTGAGCTGGCGCCCGGCGAGCGATTTCGAGCCGGCGAAGATCGGCCTGACGCCGCCGCAGGCCGTGCTGGCCTGGACGGCCAAACGCTCGAGTTCGGCGAAACCTCCGGTACCGGGCCGCAGCGCTACGTGCGCGTCGGCCAGCGCGTCGCACTGGTCCACGCGCGCTACGTGCCGCGCCCGCCGCGACCGGCATCGTGCATCAAGACGCCGGTGACCCGTGGCGATGCGCCGTGTCGCGACCGTCACCCGCTGCGTAGATCAGACTGACGCCTGCACCCGGCGCACCGCTCCCACCAGTCGACATGCCCGAACTGCCCGAAGTCGAAACCACCCGCCGCGGCATCGCGCCGTATCTGATCGGCCGGCGCGTGCGTCGGCGTCGATCCTGCGCCGGCCCGACCTGCGCTGGCCGATCCCGCCGAGATCAGCACGCTGCTGCCCGGCCAGCGCATCGACGCGGTGGAGCGGCGGGCGAAATACCTGCTGCTGCACACCGCGGTCGGCAGCGCGCTGCTGCATCTGGGCATGTCGCGGCGTGCTGCGCGTGCTGCCGCCGGACGACGCCGGTGGGCAAGCACGATCACGTCGACATCGCGCTGGAAGCACGCCGGCGCAGGCGCCGCGCATCCTGCGCTTCACCGACCCGCGCCGCTTCGGCTGCCTGCTGTGGCAGCCGCCCGGCGAAACCCACGACTGCTGGCCGAAGCTCGGGCCCGAACCGCTGACCGACGCTTTTGACGGCGACCTGCTGTGGCAGCGCTCGCGCGGCCGCACGGCGGCGGTGAAGCTGTTCCTGATGGACAACGCCATCGTCGTCGGCGTGGGCAACATCTACGCCAGCGAAGCGCTGTTTGCCGCCGGCATCGATCCGCGCCGCGCCGCCGGCGACATCTCGCGCGCGCGCTACGCGCGACTGGCGATCGAGGTGAAGCGCATCCTGGCGCTGGGCGATCGAGCGCGGCGGCACCACCTTGCGCGACTTCCTCAATCCCGACGGCGCGCCCGGCTATTTCTTCCGCGAACTGATGGTCTACGGCCGCGCCGGCGAACCGTGCCGTGTCTGCGGCACGCCGATCCGGCAGGTCACGCTGGGGCAGCGCTCGACGTTCTGGTGCCCGCGCTGCCAGCGCTGAAGCCGGACCGCAGCAGGCCTCCATCGTTTCCCTGTGGAAACAGACTAACCACGAGTTGCCGGCTACGCCAAGCCGGATTTCCACGCCTAACATGTTGGCCATGGATCGCGATGCACAGCGGACACGGCGCGCCGAGGCGCGTTGTCATCCCGGCCTTCAGCCGAAACCAGCGGAAGCTGCCTCGATCGTCACTGTTTCTCGAAAAGCGCCTGTTCCGCACCGCGATTCCCACGTGGCAAATCCACCACATGCCCGAGGAATCACCATGAACAGCCATCGTGATCGAATCGCTCAAGCAGCGCCGCACCCAGTACGCGCTGGGCAAGCAACGTATCGCTGGACAAGGACGCCCTCACCCACCTGATCAAGGACGCGATCAAGCACACGCCGTCGTCGTTCAACTCGCAGAGCTCGCGCGCCGTGATCCTGTTCGGCGAGCAGAGCGAGAAGTTCTGGTCGCTGACCAAGCAAGAGCTGAGCAAGATCGTGCCGGCGGAGGCCTTCGCCCCGACCGCCGCCAAGACTGGACAGCTTCGCCGCCGGCGTCGGCACCGTGCTGTTCTACGAGGACCAGGCCGTGGTGGCCGGCATGCAGGAGCAGTTCGCGCTGTATGCAGACAACTTCCCGGTGTGGTCCGAGCAGGCCGGCGGCATGGCCCAGTTCGCCGTGTGGCTGGCGCTGACCGAGGCCGGCGTGGGCGCCAGCCTGCAGCATTACAACCCGGTGGCGGACGAGCGGCTCGCCAGGAATGGAACGTGCCGGCCTCGTGGAAGTTGCGCGCGCAGATGCCGTTCGGCTCGCACGAAGGCGGCTTCGGCGAGAAGGCCTTCATGGACGACGCGCAGCGCTTCATCGTCGGTAGGCTGAGTCCGCCGTCGCGCATCCCGCGCGCAATCAGACGAGGTCGACACCCCGGTATCGACTCAGGAGCCGGGTGGCACAAACGCAGGCCGCTGCGGCTGCCTGGTTGCTACCGCCCAGGCTCCTGGTCATCCCTGCGACTCACGCCGGCCAGTCGGAACTCGACGTAGGTGTTGTTGAACTCCGGATCCTCGAGGCCGCCGCCGAGGTGCGCCACGGCAGCCCGCCGGCACGCCCTCGATCTCCAGCGCTGCCCGTCGCTGAAATGCGCGCCCAGCGCCTGCAACTCGACCAGCTGCTCGCACAGCAGCGCCGGCGCGATCGACGGCGCGCATCGGGCACGTTGTGGATGCTGATGTCGGGGCGACCGAACTTGCGCATGCCGCGGGTGTGGATCCACGAATGGCCCGGCTCGGCTCGCCGTCGCACAGGATCAGCAGATGGTTGCGGATCGGCGCGCCGTCGCGGACCAGGTAGTTGCGGCGCCACGCCGCGGCATCGAGCAGGCTGAGGATCTGCGGATCGAGGATTGCCACGCCGCCGATGTCGAGCATGCCGGCCAGCACGCCGAGCGTATCGCGCAGGTAGCCGGTGGCCGGGCTGTCCTCCAGCGTGCCACGCACCACCATCACTTCGGGCGCGTCGAACGCCTGCTGGTACGCCTGCGGCGCATCAGCCTTGAACATGCGGCCCATCGCACCTTTCAGCGGATAACCTTCCCACTGGCGCAGGTCGGCGTGATGGTGATTGGTGGCCGTCGACCCCGGCAGGCAGGCCGGGGCTGCCGTAGTCGCTGCGCGGGCACGCGCACCGCCTCGAATTTCCCGAACACGTAGAACTGCAGCAGGATCTTCTCGTCGCTGGCCTGCCAGTGCGGGCGCTGCCAGGCGGGGATGGTGATCGGATGGCTCATGGATTTCCTTGATTGGTGCCGTCGCTCAGCGCGCTTCGCCCAGCGGCAACACCGTCTGCTGCAGCTCGATGCGGCCCTGCCCGCGCTGATCCTCTTGAACTCGGCGCGGCTCACCGAGACATAGCGCTCGTTGCCGCCGATCTCAACCTGCGGACCGTCGGTCACCGCGCGGCCGTGCTCGTCCACGCGCACCACCATCGTCGCCTTGCGCCCGGTGTGGCAGATCGTCTTGATCTCCTCCAGGTTGTCGGCCCAGGCCAGCAGATAGCGGCTGCCCTCGAACAGCTCGCCGCGGAAATCGGTGCGCAAGCCGTAGGCCAGCACCGGAATGCCCAGCCGATCGACGACGTCGCTGATCTGCCAGACCTGCGCCTTGGTCAGGAACTGCGCCTCGTCGACGAGCACGCAGTGCAAGGCGCCGCGCGCGGCGATGTCGGCCTCGACCAGCGCGAACAGATCCTCGTCGCGCTGAAACGCCGCGCATTCGCCTTCAGGCCGATGCGCGACGCCACCACGCCTTCGCCGTAGCGATTGTCCAGCGCCGGCGTGAGGATCAGCGTGCGCATGCCGCGCTCGTGATAGTTGTACGCGCTCTGCAGCAGCGTGGTGGTCTTGCCGGCATTCATCGCCGAGTAATAGAAATAGAGCTTGGCCATGGGCGCGATTCGGGTCGTGACCGCGCATGGTAGCGCGGACATCGCCACATGCAGGAGCGCACCCTGTGCGCGAGCTCTTGGTCACGCCGACCAAAAGCATCGCGCACAGGGTGCGCTCCTACAGCTCAGGGCTTGTCCAGCGGCGTATTGCCGCCGGTGAACTCGGATCGCGCCTGGGCCAGCCGGTAGCGGTGCTCGACGCGGCTGCGGCGCCAGTCGCGCAGGAAGCAGATCGCGTAGACCAGCTTGAACAGCGCGCAGTCTGCGCAGCACCTTCGGCGTGTCGAACAGGTCGCCGGCCAGCATCGAGATCACGCCCTGCTCCAGTTGCCAGGTGTTGCGCGGCTGGCGGAACATCTGCTGCAGCACCGGCCCGTTGAAGCGGTAGATGAAGAACGAGAAGCGCGCCATGCCGGCGCGCTGGCGCTTGTTCCAGCTTGCGCAGCAGCGACATCTCGCGCGACGGCTCGCGCAGCGCCGCGTCGACCACTTCCACCGCCTGTTCCGCACCGCTCATCGCCAGGTACACGCCGGAGGAAAACACCGGATCGAGGAAGGCGAACGCATCGCCGACCAGGATCCAGCCCGGTCCGCCCATGCAGCTGGAATCGTAGGAATAGTTGCCGGTGACGCGCACCTCGTTGTCGATCAGCTCGGCATGCTGCACGCGCTGCCACAGCGCCGGGCTCAGCTTCAGCGTGTCGAACAGGAATTCGAGCGTGCGGCCCTTGCGCTGCTTGAGGTACTCCGGCCGGCACACCGCGCCCACGCTCATCACGCCGTCGGGCAGCGGGATCATCCACATCCAGCCATGCTCGAAGCTGTAGATGCTGATGTTGCCGGCGTCCTCGCCGGCGCGCGCGTCGGCACCGCGGAAATGGCCGAAGATCGCCGCGCTCTGGTGCTCGGTGTTCTTCCGGCGCAACTTCTTCGCTCGACGACAGCAGCGCATCGCGGCCACTGGCGTCCACCACGTAACGCGCCTGGATGGTGTACTCGACGCCGTCGTCGGTCTTCACGTCCGAGCCAGGTCTCGCGCGGGCCGCGCTGTTCCACGCGCAACGACCTCGTGGCCCTCGCGCGCATCGGCGCCGCAGTCGCGCGCATGGTCGTACAGCATCTTGTCGAAATCCTGCCGCCACACCTGATAGGCGTGCGGCGGGCTGCTGCCGATCGCGCGGGCAAACGCGTAGGTGTTGTAGCCGCGCTCGTTGTCCGCCTCGAAATCCGCGCCGGGCTTGAACACGCCGAGCGCGCGCACCTTTTCCAGCACGCCGAGCCGCTCGAACACCGGCAGGTTCATCGGCAGCAGCGATTCGCCGATATGGAAGCGCGGGTGATGCGCCTTCTCCAGCGCGATCACCTTGTAGCCGCGCCGCGCCAGCAGCGCCGCCGCCGTGCTGCCGCCGGGGCCGCCGCCGATCACCACCACATCGCACTGTTCGCACGTGCTGCTTCGCCATGTCCCACCCCAGCGACTGTCGCCGGCAGATTATGGCGGAAGCGCAACGGTGCGCCAGCGTCGCTCTGCTACCATCGGCCTCCGCATCACGCACCGTTTCGATCCATGCTCAATCCGCAACAACAGGCCGCCGTCGAACACTGCGACGGCCCGCTGCTCGTGCTCGCCGGCGCCGGCTCCGGCAAGACCCGCGTGATCACGCAGAAGATCGCGCACCTGATCCAGCGCCGCAAACTCGGCGCGTCGAAGATCGCCGCGATCACCTTCACCAACAAGGCCGCGCGCGAGATGCGCGAGCGCGTGGCAAGCTGGTCAGCAGCGAAGATGCCGCCGGCGCTCACGGTCTGCACGTTCCACGCGCTGGGCCTGAAGTTCCTGCAGATCGAGCACGCGCGCGCCGGCCTGCGCCGCGGCTTTTCGGTGCTGGATGCGGACGACAGCGGCGGCATCGTCAAGGAACTGGCGCCCAAGGGCATCAAGAACGACGTGCTGTTCGGCATGCGCAACCTGCTCAGCCGGGCCAAGAACGGCGGCCTCTCGCCGGAGGAGGCGCTGGCCGCCGCGCGCAGTCCGCGCGAGCTCGAGGCGGCCACGATCTACGACCTGTACCAGCAGCGCCTGACCGCGTTCAACGCGGTGGATTTCGACGACCTGATCCGGCTGCCGCTGCGCATCCTGGAAGCGACGCCGAATGCCGCGAGGCCTGGCGCGAGCGCCTTCGCTACCTGCTGGTGGACGAATACCAGGACACCAACGACGCGCAGTACCGGCTGCTGAAAGCGCTGACCGGCGAGCGCGGCGGCATCACCTGCGTCGGCGACGACGACCAGTCGATCTACGCCTGGCGCGGCGCGAACCCGGAGAACCTCGACCAGCTCGGCCGCGACTGGCCGAACCTGCGCGTGATCAAGCTGGAACAGAACTACCGCTGCGGCAAGCGCATCCTGCGCGCGGCCAACGCAGCTGATCGCCAACAACCCGCACCTGCACGAAAAGAAGCTGTGGAGCGAGCATCCGGAAGGCGCGCCGATCCGCGTGCTGGAGTGCAAGGACGCCGAGCACGAAGCCGAGCGCGTCGCCGCGATCGCCACCACGCTGGCCGAGAAGCACAAGGCGCGCTGGCACGACATCGCGATCCTGTATCGCGGCAACTTCCAGGCGCGGCCGCTGGAGAAGGCGCTGCGGCTGGCGCGCATTCCGTATCACCTGACCGGCGCGCTGTCCTTCCTCGATCGCGCCGAGGTGAAGGACCTGCTGTGCTACCTGCGCCTGCTGACCAACCCCAGCGACGACGCGGCGTTCCTGCGCGTGGTCAACGTGCCCAAGCGCGAGATCGGCGCGACCACGCTGGAAAAGCTCGGCCAGCTCGCGCAATCGCGCCACTGCGTCCCTGCTCGACGCCACCCGCAGCGACGGCGTGCTGCGCCAGCTCACGCCGCGCCCGGCGGCCGCGCTGGCCTCGTTCGCCAACCTGCTCGACGAACTGCGCAGCGCCTCGCTGCACGAGAGCGCCGCCGACCTGGTCGAGCGCATCCTGCAACGCACCGGCTACGCCGCGCAGATCGTCGCCAGCACGCCCGACGCCGCGTGCGCGATCGCAAGCTGGGCAACCTCAAGGAACTGGCCGACTGGTTCCGCGCGATGCAGAAGGGTGGCAACAGCGCCGGCGACCTCGCCTCGCAACTGGCCCTGCTCAGCCACGCCGATCGCGACGAGCCGGGCAACGCGGTGCGCATGATGACCCTGCATGCGGCGAAGGGCCTGGAGTTCCGCTTCGTCTTCATCGTCGGCTGCGAGGACGGCACGCTGCCGCACGAAGGCGCCATCGACGAAGGCCGCATCGACGAAGAGCGCCGCCTGATGTACGTCGGCATCACCCGCGCCAAGGAACTGCTGACGCTGTCCTGGTGGGCGCAGACCAAACGCTACGGCGAGATCCACCGCAACCAGCCCAGCCGCTTCCTGCACGAACTGCCGCAGGCCGACCTGCACTGGCAGGGCAAGGATCCCGAGGCGGACAAGGAAGTCACCCGCGAAACCGCCGAGTCGCACATGGCGAGGATCGCGGCGATGCTGGCGGGAGAGCGGGCATGACCGCCGGTCGACAGGTACGTCGCGCTGATCAGCGGGCTGTCCAACCGGCCCTTTAAGCTCCCGGCCTCATGGCCGTGGCGGTCCGTACACCACGCGAATCCCCTGCACATTGGGTGCGACCCACGCACGTCTGTCGGATACTCGGCGTTAGCGACAGGCCAGTGCTACGCCTTTGGCTCCCGCCATATATCTGCCGTCCGCGACACTTTGCCGATTGCCAACTCTTCCCGAGGCCCCGGGCGAATGCCGGAGGCCCAGCTGAAGCAGAGGCGTGCTGCGTGCGCACAAAAAAAGAGGCGACCCAAGGTCGCCTCCTTTTCATTCACACGACTACCTTACGGTCAGAACTTGTAGTTCACACGCGCAAAGAACGTGCGGCCATACCAGTCGTACTGCGAGGCGAGCAGCGGCGTGTTGCCCACCACGTTGCTGACGCCGGTTGAAATCAGGTCCGGCTGCATGTCGAAAACGTTGCGAACGCCGACCATGATGCCCCAGTTGCTCGGACTATACGCAACCGAGATGTCGCTGCGGAGCTGCCAGCCCGCCTTGATATCGCGAGTAGCACCCTGGTAGCCCAGATAGGTGTACACGTTGCTCAGGTCCAGCTCCCTGGTGGTGCTGACATAGTTGCCGCGCCAAGCGTAGGTCCAGTCACCGCGCTTGAGGCTGATGTCGGCGACACCGACCGTCTTGGGACGTCCGATATACCCCACCTGCTCGGAAGCGATTAGTCCACTCGCCGCCGCGGTGTCGAACAGCTGGGCAACGTCCGACATCGTGTACGTCACCTGGAGATCCGCCGTCAGCTTGCCGAACGAGAAATCGTTGCTCGTAGTCCAGTCTGCAGATCGTAACCGCGCGTGCGCTCGCCGATTGATGTTGAGATAGATGCTGTTGATATCCGTGATCTGGTTCGCGTTGGCCGGATCATTCGGCGACTTGCGCACAAGCTGCTTGCAGAAATCTGTTCGGGTACACCGTCGAGCCGTAACAACCGAACACGATATTGGCGGCACTCAACTGGGTGATCTCGCCCTTGATGTTGTAGTCGAAGTAATCCAGCGCCACGTTCAGATTGGCAAAGGTCGGCGTCCAGACCAACCCCACGGACTTGGCTCTGGAAGTCTCGGGCTTCAGCGATCCCGCGCCGCCACCGGCGTGGATCGTCGCAGACGAGCCAGCCCCCGCGTAGTTCGGCCGGGATGCCGGCTGCGGCGCAGTTGGCCATGATCCGGTCGTTGCTGCTCTCGCCCCACAGGATGCACGGGTCAATGTTGATCTGGGACTGGAAACCGGTCTGGTTGCCCAGATACAGCTCGTACAGGCCCGGCGCGCGATAGGACGTGCCGATCGTGCCGCGTGGCGGAAGGTCGGAGTGAGCTGCCAGTTCAAGCCTGTCTTCCAGACGTTGTCGGTGCCCGGGATGCTCGTCGTACTTGAACACGCGGCCGGACACGTTGACCGACAGCGACTCGATCGCCGGCAGACGCCTTCAGCAGCGGCACGTCGAGCTCGCTGAAAACTTCCGTCACGTGGTCCTGACCCTTGGTCACCTGTGCCGAGCTGGAACCCCACAGCCAGCCTTCTGGGACGCGTCGGAGGGGTGTGTCGTTGATCGAGTAATGGCGGAATTCGCGCACCGACGGCGAGCGCCGACGTCGCCCGCTGGCAGGGTCGAACACGTTGCCGCGTGACCACTGCGTTGACGGTCTGCTGCTTGTATATGGTGTTGCCCTTGATCGGGAGACCGACGGCGCTTGATCAGCTCAGCCATCCTGCTGCCGTTGAGGAAGCCCGGATCGAAATAGTCGACCGGCGGCGTATCCAGTTCATTGGCATCGAGGCGTCAGGTCGCCCGATCTTGCGGGCGTCGATGGCCAGGCTGCTGTAGTCGCCACTGGATCGGCTGTCAGCCGGCGTTCACTTCCCACGACCAGCTGTCGGTGAACGAAGCAGCCCCGACAGCTTGGTGGTGGCGTAGACGTAGTCGACCGTTTCCTTGCTATCCGACGTGAACGGCATGATCGGCTCGGAAATCGTCGGCCAGGCTGCCGCGCATGGACGAGCCAACGATCGGGAAGAACTGCCGGTAGCGGTGAACCTTCGCTCTCGCGACGATTGAGCAGGAACTGGGTGCTCCAGTTCACGTCGCCGAAGCTGAAGTTGCGACGCACGCGTATACGCGTTGCTCGCTGTCGCTCGCTGATGGCGTCGCTGCTGCCATAGAACGGAAAGTTCAGCTGGTCCTCGTAGTAGGCCTGGGGCGAGTTCGCATAGCTCTTCGAGGGATTGGGTCGAGGATGGTAGCCAGGGAACGGGCCGACGGTGCTGCCGTCCTTGGATTGCACATAGCGAATCGCGCATTGGAGTATTTGATGATCGTGTTGGCGTACAGGTTGTTGCAGCCCGGCCAGACTCGGTGCCCTGCAGGATCGAATGATCCTGACGATCGATGCGCTTGCCGTCCTTGCCCCAGATCCGGTCTTCGTTGCAGTTCAGGAAGTCCCGGTCGCCGACCGGGAGCGCTTCGAGCTTGTCCATCTGCGCGGCCAGCACGATGCTGCCCTTGCTGAAGTTCCAGCCGGTACCGAACGACGCCGTGTACTGCTCACCACCACCATGCTCCGGCACGCTGGCCGCAAAGGTCACTTCCGGACGATCCATCGTCTTGCGGGTGATCATGTTGATCACGCCAGCCACGGCATCTGAGCCATACAGCGAGGAGGAGCCATCCTCGATCGATTTCGATGCGCGACAGGATGACCTGCGGAATCACGTTGAGATCGAACGCGCCCACCTGGCCGCGCGTACCCGCGGCACCCGGGCGCTGGCCATCCAGCAGGACCAGCGTGCGACTCGGCCCGAGGCCGCGCAGGCCGACCGACTGCACGCCGGTGCCGCCCTCGACGATGAAGCCGCCGAACTGGCCGTTGATCTGGGTCGAGCCCGCCGCGGCGGACGTCGTCATCAGGAAGTCGGCCGTGTCGAACTGGCCGGCGGCGATGTTGTTCTGGACGTCGATCACCTGCACCGGCGAGGTCGTCTGATATTCCGGTCGCTTCAAGAGCGTACCCGATGACCGTGACGGCCTCGAGGTTCTTCGGTTTTCTGCCTTGTCCGCCGCCTGTTCCGTCTGGGTGTTGGTCGTGCTGGCTGGTCTACGTCTCGGTAGCTCGGCGATTGATCCTGCGCAAAGACAGGCGTGACTCTGCAGTGCAGCAACGACCGCGATGGCCAGCGGCAGACGGTGAAGCCCTCGTTGAACGATCTTGCTCATGAATCTCCCTCCCCATGATATGACGCACGAATTTGTGTATTCGGACGTACAGTTGTTGTGACCGCATTATGCATTGCGGTTAAAGACGAATGTAACTGGTCCGAGGACTGTTGCGCAACCGGTCACGATCCGCTCGAAATTACGTGCCCTGCACGGAGACCTGCCCGCAATCCTTTGCCAGGAAACCCAGGATCAGGTTCAGGGTCTCGCGCTGCTGCCGCGGATACCACGGCATGCTGTGTGGCATGTCGGCGATCCAGTGGAACTGGGCCGGCACCTTGTTCTTGACGGCCTCGTAGAACGGCTCGGCGTGGATCGCAGGGCGGGGTCCGCACGTCGCGGTCGCCGTCGAACAGCATGATGGGAAGGTGCGCCTTGTCCGTGTTTTTCATCGGATCCATGCCCTTGACCGTCTTTCCTTGCAGGATGCGTTGCAGGCGGTTGTCGCTCCAGGCCGTGCCCAGCCGGCCGAGGTCGGCCACCGGGGCGCCGGCGATCGCGCACTGGTAAGGCGACGGTGAGCGGAACCACCGCCGCCACGGCCGCAAAGCCGCCATACGAGTAGCCGAAGATGGCGATGCGGTTCCTGGCCGCAATTTGCTGCGAGACCAGCCAGGCGGCGCCATCGTCAAGGTCGTCGGACATCTTCAGCCCCCACTCGCTTGTCGCCGGCCATCCACAACTCGCGTCCGAGCCCTTCCGAGCCCCGATACTGCGGGCCGCAACACGGCATAACCACGCGAGGTGAGCATTGGCACCCAGCCGGAGGCGTCCCAGCCCTCGATAATCACGCGCCCAAGGGCCGCCGTGGGGCATGACGATGGCCGGCGCCGGGCATCGCCCTGCTTCCAGCCCGCCGGCAGATCCAGGATCGCCGGAATCTCGCGTCCATCGCGGGCCTTGTACGTCACCCAGCTTTCCGTGCCGGTCAGGCCCTTGCCGATCCACGGACGCGTGACTGCCGAGGTTGGCCACCTGCTTCTTGTCCACCAGCAGATGATAGGCGACCGGATCACTGGCGCTCTGCGTGGTGAACAACACCTTGGAAAAATCGTCGGTATAGCTCGAAATGCCGACCTGCTGCCCCGGGAACGCCTGCTTGATGGCGGTCTGGATGCCCTTCAGCGTCGGGTCGACGTAGATCACCTGGCGCGAAGGCCCGTCGACGACGAAGCCGACGACCTGGTTGAAGTTGCTGGCCCGCGTACTGAACAGCAAGCCGCCGATGGAAAAATTCTTGTCCTCGACGACGATCTCCGTATCGTATTTCTGGGTCGCCGGGTCGTACAGTCGAGCCTGCAACTTGTCCGAGAACTGGTCGGTCAGGATGTAAAACTTGCCGCTGGCATCGTCGATGCCAGCCACGCTCACGGAGTAGCGGTCGGAGAGCTTGGTGGTCAGCGCCGGCTGCAGGTCGAACTGGCCGGACTTGCGATTCAGCAGCAGCACCTGCTGCTCGTAATCACCGGCCGCCGGCTCGATCTGCGACTTCGCCAGCACCTTGCCGGTACGCGAGTCGAACAGTGACGGCGTGGCGCGGTTGCCGCCCTTGAACAGCAGCTCCGATTCCTTGGTCTTCAAGTTGTACAGATAGTAGTTGGCGGTCCAGGTAGCCTGGCTCAACTGGCTGATGATCACCCGATCCGGGTCAAGCGGAAGCATGTCGACCAGCGACGAAGTACCACCATCTCCAGGCATCGCTCGGTGTGCTTGCTGATGCCCAATTTGCGCGCTGTCGTTGGCGAAGGCATCGGCAAATTCCTTCTGGTCATCACCGGTGAGATAGGCCTTGACCACAAAGGTTCTGGTCGCCCCGGCGGCCTTGCCCTCGCCGCCGCATGCGGCGATATCCCCCGTCCATTCCTGACGGGCGACCGCGAGAATCTTGCCTGCCTTCAAGGCACTGGCGCCGATGAATTTCATGGCGTCGCCCGAAGGAGTGACCACCTTCGGGCCGGCGGCCAGCGCGTCGGTATCCCAGGTAGCCAGCGCCGTGGCGTCCTTATCCTTCGGCGATGGAATCAATCCGACCAGATATTTTCCATCCGGGCTCATCGACACCGACTGCAACGCCGGCAGGCGTGCCAGAGCTTCCACCGGAATGGGCTGGGCCGCGTGAGCTGACCCCAGGGTCAAGGCGGTTGACAGCGTGACGCCGGCCACTGCCTGAAAGAACGTACGACGCATATTTTTGCTTCCCCTGATTCGTTGGTCCCCGACGCATGTCGTCACGACGTTCTTGCGAGGTCGGCGCATGGAATTGCGAAAGTAGCAGATTCAACGAAGTTGGCGAAGAGCGCCAACGCGGACCTGAGGGGATCGAGTTTGCCGGTGCCCGCGGGCCAGATGCACACCGCGGATTTCGGCGAAGGCCTGCACGTACGCGCCGCGCCGC
>CAVYSP010000015.1:0-232881 GCA_963771235.1 uncultured Gammaproteobacteria bacterium | reverse complement strand
CCGACCGCAGTCGAGCATCAGCACCACCTGCTGGTGCGCTGTCGGGGATCACGGGAAATCAAACGGCTGGCGCGCGCGGTGGCCTTCCAGTCGATCTTGCGCAGGCTGTCGCCCACGCGATAGTCGCGCAGCTCCTGGATCCGTGCCTTCACCACGGCGTCGCTGCAAGCGCGCCCCGACACTGCGCGACGCCAGTTCCACGCTCAGGCCCGCCAACTCGGCCAGCGCGGCGAAATTGGGATACACGCGCACGCTGGACGGTGCGCCGACGACGCGACGCGCCGTCCAGCCATGCCACGGCGAGCGCAACTGCACCTGGCAACCCTGGAACGTAAATTGACCTCGCGCGTCGGGCGTCACCGCGTAGCCAGCACCAGGTCGCTGCGCGCTGGCAAAACCAGCGTGCGCGGTATCCCGCGCACCGCCAACCGCCGGGATGCAGGTCATGCAGGCGCAGTTTCTGGGCGTGCCGCGTGGCACCGCGCAGGCGCAAGCCGACCCGTGCTTCGGGTCCCAACGGCATCACCGGCACCACCTCCCGCTGCACGCTCGGCGCGGGCAACCGTTGCAGGCGCCAGCCATCGATCGCCGCGAACAACGCGATCAATGCGCCACCAACGAGCAACGCCGACAGCGGCAGCGAGCCCAGGCTGGCCAGCACGCCGAGCACGGTCCAGCCGAGCAGCAACCACACAGCGTGGGCGCCGGTCGCATCATTGGCGCGGTGCCGGCACCTTGTGCACCAGTGCGTTGAGCACGTCGTCGGGGCGCTGGCGTTCAATCAACGCTTCCGGTGCCAGCAGCAGGCGATGGCGCAGGGCCGGCAAGGCCACCGCACGCACATCGTCGGGAGTGACGAAATCGCGACCGTCCACCGCCGCCTGCGCCGCGCCAGCCGCGCCAGCGCCAGACCACCGCGCGGCCCGGCGCCGGCAATCACGCCCGGCCACTCGCGCGTGATGCGCACGATGCGCACGGCGTAATCGGTCACCGTGGCATCCATGCGGATCGCGGCAACGCCCTGCTGCACTGCCAGCAGCTCGGGCTGGCTCAGCACGCTGCGTACCTTCGACACATCGATATCGGCCGCGATCTTGCCGTTGACCACGCCGGCGACCATGCGCTTTCGTCCTCCAGCGTGGCGTAGCCGATCACCACCTTGAACATGAAGCGGTCGAGCTGCGCTTCGGGCAGCGGATAAGTGCCTTCCTGTTCGATCGGGTTCTGCGTGGCCACCACCATGAACGGATCGGGCAGCGCAAGACGGCGCCCTTCGACGGTCACCTGCCCCTCCTGCATGGACTCAAGCAGCGCAGCCTGGGTTTTCGCCGGCGCGCGGTTGATCTCGTCGGCCAGCAGCAGGTTCGCGAACACCGGACCGCGGCGCATCGGAAGCGCTCGGTCTTGGGGTCGAAAATCGCATGGCCGGTGATGTCGGCGGGCATCAGATCGGGCGTGAACTGCACGCGGCCGAAACTGCAGCTCACCGACGCGGCCAGCGCACGCACCAGCAACGTCTTGCCGAGGCCGGGCACGCCTTCGATCAGTACATGGCCGGCGGCCAGCAGGGCGAGCAACACCTGCTCGAATACCGCCTCCTGGCCGATGAAGGCATGCGCCACCTGGGTACGCAACGCGCGGGTGCGCTCGCCCAGCTCGGTGATCACCTCGGCGCCGGCGGCGTGGCGGGAGCGGTGAGGATTTCGGGTGTCATGGACGACTCCTGAGTCGGGCCAGGGTGATGATGGAAGCACGGAACGCCTGCGCGTTCGCGGGTGACTGGAAAGCCTGCGCGACCTGCGCGACATCGAGTGCATTGCGTTCGGCCACGCGGGCGTAGAGTGCGTCGCCGTTGAGCATGACGCAGGCCGGATCTCGTCGGCGCAGGCGCGTCAGCACGGTCTGGCTGGCCAGGCTGTGCCGGGTGGACCGGTGTCACGGCGATACAGGTATTCACCGGCAGCCTGCACGTGTTCGAGCAGCGAGCGCCGGTGCAGCGCCGGCGTCGGCAGCAGCGGACCCAGCCGCGCGCTGCGCATCGCCATCCATGCGGCCAGCAGCAGCGTCAACGCCAATAACGCCGGCCAGCCCTTGATGGCGACGAAGGCCAGGAACGAGGGACCGTCCAGCGCGTACACCAGGTAGATCGTGCCCTGGTCGCGATTCGGTGCCAGCAGGTGCCAGGCGAGCTGCCGAGACCAGGTGTTTTTCAGGCTGCTGCGGGTGATCGGCGTGAAGGTGGCCAGCACGCTGACCGTTCCCTTGCCGAGACGAGTGCGTGCAAACAGATATCCATCCTGTGCGTCGCCGATGGCGGCGTCGACGCTTGCCACTGCCGCTGGTTTGAGCCGGAACCTCGTTGCACAAATCTGCGCTTCATCTTTGCGGGGCTCGACAACAGGTGCTTTGATGCAGGCGAACGACGCCGACCTCGGATCGATCAAACCAGCGCGTCGAACAGCGGCATGTGCGCCACGCTGGCCGAACCCGGCGACACCAGCAAATACCCGCCGCCGCGTACCCATGCAGCGATTCTCCTGGCATCGTTGATATCGACACGCGCGGCGTCGGCACCCAGCAGCAACGTGTCACCCGACTTCAGCGTCAGCTTGGTCGGGTCCAGCGTGGTCAGCGAACGCGTCGGCAAGCCCGATCCATTGAGCGCGAGCTGCAGCGCGAAAAACGGGTTGTAACGCGCCTCACCGTGGGCAACTACGGGCTCGGTGACGTTCTTGTGCTCGAACGTGGCAAGGAAGCCGGCCACCAGCAGCAGCGCCGCACCCAGCACTCCCAAGGCGATATAGAGCGGTTGCCGATTCATGCCGCACCCCCGGCCTGTACCGGCCAGCCGCTGAGCAGGGTCTCAATGACGGCATCGTCCGGATAGCGCCCAGCGTAGGCGGCAAACTGCCACGCACGCACGATCGCGATAACCCGCTGTGCACGCAGCGGATCGTCAATCGTCGTGGCCTGGCGCAGCCAGTCCGCCTCGGTCGCATCGGTCGACGGCGGCATTTGCAGCAATCGCTCGGTCTGCTCCACGCAACCGCGATACAGCAAAGCCAGTGCCTCGCGTCGCCGCTGCGCCTGCCACAGCTGGCGGGTCGCACCAGCCAGATCTGCCGGCAGCGGCTGCTCGCCGTGGACGCTGGCCTGCACACTGGCCGGTGTCATCGGCGCGTCCTCTTCCGCCTCCCGCGCCCAGCGCCCACGATGGCGCCACGCGAACCACAACAGCGTACCCAGCGCGCCGATCACCAGCAGCCACAGCAGCCCCTTGAAGATGCCCGACAGGATCTGTCCCAGCAGCGGGAACGGCATGCTCTGCACTTTTGTGTCGGATGTCCACGGGTACTTGAACACCCAGCGGCGCTCCGTGTGTTCACCGCCAAAGCGCGGGTCGCGATACGCCTGCACAGCCGCTGCCGCAAAGCGCGCGTCACTGCGCTCTGGCGGCTGGTGGAAGATCTTGTCGATGCTGATCACGACCGGCGCGGGCGGCACGCTCGCGCCACGTGCCGGAGCTGTCGCGCGGGCGGGCAAAGCCAGCGCGCCGCTACACAGCAACAACACGCCAAGCACCTTGCCCAGGCCTTCGAGCCTTGCGCGCAGACGCCGAAAAGCCAGATCGATGTCCCACGCCTCCAGTTGCGTACGCCGATTCAGGTACAACGCGAAACCGCAAGCCACGTACAGCGGCTCGATCACGCTCATCGCCAGATAAGCCACGCCCGCGGCGGCCAGCGTCCAGAGCGTGGCGGCGTGATGGATGTCATCGCGAAAAAAGCCCGGCAGGGACTGGGTCGCCATTCGTGCGGTATCAGGAACAGCGCGAACAGCCACACGCTGAGGAACAGCACCAGTTCGAATTGCAGGCAGGTGTAGGTAAGCATGCTGGTGACGCCGCCGATGCGCCGCCGCAGCACCTTCCAGCGCAGTGAGCGTTGTTTCGCGGCGGCTCCTTCAAGCAGGTTCAGCGGCAGGCGCAACGCGCGATGGCTGTCGATACGCAACCAGGTCAGCCCGGCCAGGGTGCTGCGCCAGCTCCACCGACGCTGGCCACGCAATGCCTCGCGCCAGTGCGGCGCCTGCTCGAACACCGCGTGCGACAGCACGTACAGCGGCACCCGGTCAAAAGCGGCTTCAACCACCACATCAACACCAGGCCCAGCCACGGTATCCCGAGCAACACCCCGAGCGCGTTGCACAACACGAACAACGGCAGGGTGAAAGCGAACCATGCCGACCACACCGCACGCGCATTCGCACGCAACACCGCGGCACCCAGATCCAGCGCTTCGCGTGGCACGCGCGGGCGCAACATCACGCTGATCCGCTCAAGCTCCATGCGTGCCCGTCCTGCCGCCACGCCACAGCCAGCCCAGCACCAGCACCCACAGCAAACCGCCGCTGCCGAACTTCACCACGCCTGGCAACGCGGCGATGGACGACCAGTACGCCTCGATGAACGCTGCCACCAGCAACATCGCGAACGCCCCCAGCACCAACTGCGCGCCGATCCAGCCGGCCGCGACCAGCGCCGGACCGCGCCGCCGCCGTCCTGGTGCCAGCAGGGTCAAGCCCAACTGCAATCCAGCGCCGCCGGCGATCACCAACGCGCTCAATTCGAACGGCGAATGCCCCACCACGCAACGCCAGAACGGACCGCCAGCCGATCGCCGTGAGATGCCCGGCGACTCCGCCGATCAACACGCCGTTGGCGCCAAGCACGTAGATCGCACCCACGCCGAAAAGCAGCCCCGAGGCAAACGTGCGAAACGCGATGCCGACGTTGTTCATCACGTAAAACCCGAACATCTGCAGATCGGTGCCACTGCTGCGACCGATGTGCGGATTCGCCGGATCGTACATTTTCTCGAACTGCGCCAGTTGGGCGCTGCTGAATACGGTATGCGCCAGCTCGGGGCGCACCTGCAACAGCACCAGGGTGACCAGCGCCGGCACGTAGAACAGCACGGCGGCCCCCAGCATGCAGCGCCACTGCGAACGCACGAGGCGCGGAAAACCGGCGACCAGGAAACTGGCCACGCGGTGCCAGCGCGGTGCCGGTGGCCGGTACAACACGAGATGACCTTGTTGCACCAGCCGCTGCAACCGATCCGTCACCTCATGGCTGTAGCCACGTCCGCGCGCCAGCGCGAGGTGATGGCACAGACGTCGATACGCGGACGGAAAATCCAGCGCCTGTTCCTGCCGCAGGGTGCGCTTTGGCTGGCGCTCCAGTGCACTCAGCCAGGCTTGCAGACTGTCCCACTCGCGGCCATGCAGGGCGACGAAACGTTCCTGCTTCATGCGCGCCCCAGCAGCCAGTTGGCATGAGCCACCAGTCGCCGAATGGCCGCTGTGTCGCGCAGCCCGGTCAGGGGGGTCAGCAGGTTCGCCAGTTCCTCCTGCCGCTGCACGGTGAGCTGGCCCGCGCGTTCGGTGAATTCCACCAGCGCCGCCTGCTCGTCCACGGCCAGCACCAGCGACAACGGGATCGATTGCAAGGCGGGCACCTGCTGACCGGCAGGCAATTCGCCGGCATGGATCACCAGGGTGCCGGCGACGATGTCGCCGAGCCGGCGCGCGCAGGGATCGATCAGGGTGCTGACCAACCCGACGCCGTACACGCCGGGCAGAATATCGACCACCCGCAACAGATTTCGCACCACCGATGGCAGCCACGTGACTGGCGTGCCGTCCGCATTGACCACGCGCAAACCCAGCGCGCGCTTGCCCGGTGTCTGTCCGTTCCAGCACACCTCGAACACCACCGAATACGCCCACATCAGCGCGAAGATCAGCAGCCGCACCAAGCCGTTGCCGCCCAGGCCGAACAGTGACAGCGGAATGGTCGCGAAGAACAGCACGCCCACGCGCAGCAAAAGATCGAGCATCCATGCCTGCGCGCGGGGCAAGGCACCGGCGGCACGCAGGCGCAGCGAGATGCCTTCGGGTGTCTCGATCTCGCGGATCGTGTCGATCATCAAACGTCGATGACGATGGTGTCGGCAATCAGGTCATGCAGACAACGACGCTGGGTGCCGAAGATCAGCAACAGGTCCACCAGCCCCGCAAACTGGCCCACCCACGGAATGACACCGAGCACGCTGATCGGCAACAGGCGCAGGAAGATGTAGCGGACCAGTCCCATGCGATCGCCACTGCTGCGCACCATGGCGATGTTCAGGATGCGCTTGCCGATGGTCTGCCCATCGCGATGCACCAGCGCGCAATTGACCACGATCATCGCCAGCAGCAGGATCAGCGCCAACGCCATCAGCGCGAGCATCGGACCAGCCGACCTGGTTCCCGTCCTCACCCCGCCGGCCATGACGATACCCAGCATGAGCGGTGCGAGCCACAGCACGTTGATCACGCCATCAAGCAAGGCCGCCCCCAGCCGCTTGCCCCGACTCGCCTTGCGGCTCTCCAGGTCCCCTTCGACATGAGCGGGCACGTCGTCGACCACGGCCGCTGGCGCCGCATATGGATTGGTTTCCATCGTGCTCCCCTGTTGTCCGCCTGCCTTGCCCCATATCGCACAACCGGCCCGAGTATAGAAGCGGTTTTTGCCGTCGCGCCAGCGCCGACCCGCGGCAGCCGATACCGATTTCGGCCGCTTTCTCCTCAGCCGTTCCGCCGCTTGGGCTTGAGCAAGGTACCCGTGCACGCCGGCGAGCCGCAGTGGCAGGCCCACAGCTTTTTCAGGCGCGCGGTATGCGCCACGGCCAGCACGATGCCGTAGTCGTAAGTCAATTCCTCGCCCGGCTTGATCGCGCGGATCGCCTCGATCATCACCTTGTCGCGGCGCGGATCGCCGCTGGCGCTTTCCTCCACCACGGCGCGGCAATTGGGCGTGCAACTGTGATTGATCCAGCGCGCGCTGTTGCCGTCCTGGTTGGCGTCAATGACGTAGTCGTCGTTGAGCGTGAACAGGAACGTGTGACCGGTCTCGCCACCGTCGCCATACAATTCGTCGGTTTCATCCGTCGTGCGCAACTTCCCCTTGTACTGGACGATGAACTCACCGCGCGCGATCGCACGGGCGGCGAACACGCCGTTGCCGTGTATCGGCGAGCGATGGGCGACAAAGCGGCGGCGACGCGAAACCTGGGGCATGGACGAGTCTTCTGGCGTGAAAGGAAAGAATGACGATGATGACGACTGCGGCGCGGAATGGAAACTGGCGTGAATGGGGGAAAGCGGAGTTCGGTGTTCCGCTGTTCCCTGTTCCCTGTTCCCGTCCGTTCCCGTTCCCTGTTCCCCGTTCCCTGTTCCCCGTTCCCCGTTCCCCGTTCCCCGTTCCCCGTTCCCCGTTCCCCGTTCCCTGCTAAGATTCAAACAACCGTTTGAGGTGCCCCATGAATCGACTGCTACGCGGATTTCTGTTGATCCTGCTCGGCGCCGGCCTGGCGGCCTGCGGGCCGGCGAAAAAAAGCGTGTATCCGCCAACGCTGAGCATCCAGCAACTGACCGTACTGCCGAACGGCCAATGGCGGGTGACCCTGCGCATCCAGAACAACAGTTACGGCGACATGGATTTCACCTCGGTGGAGGGCCAGTTGAAGATCGGCTCGCTGGCTCCGATTCGCCTGCATGCGGCCGTTGAACGTGACATTCCCGCGCTGGCTGGCGACGTGCTCCCGGTCGAGCTGCTGCCAACCGCTCCGATGAGCCAGGCGCTGCAGCAAGCCGCCGGCAAGGGCAGCGCCGGCGCCGTTGCCTACCAGATCCAGGGCAGCACCCATGCCAAGCCGGAGCAGGAAAAGCAGGCCCGCGATTTTGATTTTGACGGCAACGGCTGGATATCGCCGGTACCGGGCATCCCGAACACCTGGCGCTGAGCCGCGCCGCACGACGACTCTTCAACGAGGACACCAGATGACTGCCTACAAGGCCCCGCTCGACGATCTGCGCTTCGCCCTGTTTGACGTGCTTGGCGCCGAGCCGATCCTGACCGCGCTGCAAGGCGGCGAAGTGCACAGCCGCGACCTGCTCGATGCCGTGCTGGAAGAAGCCGCCCGACTCAGCGAACAGTTGCTGGCGCCGACCAATGCTCCCGCCGACGCGGAAGGGTGCCACTTCGACAAGGCGACCCGCGCGGTGACCACGCCGAAGAGTTTCAAGGAGGCGTTCCGCCAGTTCGCCGAGGGCGGCTGGACCGGTCTCACCAACCCCGAGGCCTACGGCGGCCAGGCGCTGCCCGGTGTACTGGGGATCGCCACCACCGAGATCTTCCAGTCCGGCAACCTGGCCTGGAGCTTGTATCCGCTGCTCTCCGAAGGCGCCACCCACGCACTGGAACAGCACGGCGAGGAATGGCAGCGCGAGTTGTACATGAAGCCGATCGTGGCCGGCCGCTGGACCGGCACCATGTGCCTGACCGAACCCCAGGCCGGCTCCGACCTGGGCCTGCTCAAGACCCGCGCCGAACCGGGCGCGGCCGACGCCAACGGCCACCCGACCTGGAAGCTCACCGGCACCAAGATCTTCATCAGTGCCGGCGAGCACGACCTCACCGAGAACATCGTGCACCTGGTGCTGGCGCGCCTGCCCGACGCGCCCGCGGGCAGTCGCGGCATCTCGATGTTCATCGTGCCCAAGTTCAAGCTCAACGCGGATGGCTCGCTCGGCGAACGCAACACCATCGCGGCCGGCGCCATCGAGCACAAGATGGGCATCCACGCCTGTTCGACCTGCGTGATGAACCTGGACGGCGCCGAGGGCTACCTGATCGGCAAGCCGCACAAGGGACTGGCCGCAATGTTCACCATGATGAATGCGGCGCGACTCTCGGTCGGCGTGCAGGGTTTGGCACTGTCGGAGCGCGCGCTGCAGAACAGCCTCAACTACGCGCGCGAACGATTGCAGTCGCGCTCGCTATCAGGCCCGAAATTCCCGGACAAGCCGGCCGACAACCTGCTGGTGCAGCCCGACGTGCGGCGCATGTTGCTGACCCAGCGCGCCTTCGTCGAAGGCTCGCGCGCACTGGTGCTGTATACCGCGCTGCAGACTGATATCGAACACCGCGCCACCGACGAGGCGGCACGACAGAAGGCAGGCGAGCTCGTCGCGTTCCTGATCCCGATCGCCAAGGGCATGACCACCGAACTGGCGCAGGAGTGCACCAAGGAAGCGCTGCAGATCTATGGCGGCCACGGCTACATCGCCGAGAACGGCATGGAGCAGTTCGTTCGCGACGCGCGCATCATCACCTTGTATGAAGGCACCACCGGCATCCAGGCGGCCGACCTGCTCGGGCGCAAGATCCTCCAATTGCAAGGCGTGGGCTTCAAGCAATTCCTGGAAGAGATCAGCGCGTTCTGCCAGCAGCACGCCGGGACCGGGTCGTTGCAGGCCTTCATCGGCCCGCTGGCCGTGGCGACTCGGAATTGGAGCGAGCTGACCCTGGCGCTGGCGCAGCGTGCCCGGGCCAATCCGGAGGAACTCGGCGCCGCGGCCACCGACTACCTGTACTACTCCGGCTACGTGACGCTGGCCTACTTGTGGGCGCGCAGCGTGCTGGCCGCTGAAACCAGCGCGCAGTCGGCCGCGTTCAAGCAGGCCAAGCGCGACACCGCGACGTTCTATTTCGCCCGGATCCTGCCGCGCACGCTGGTCCACCGCGCCGCGATCGAGGCCGGTATCGACAGCCTGCCGATGCTGGGATGAGCCGTCGCCGCGCGCGCATGCCGCGCTCGGTCTCAACCGACATCGACGCCCTCGCCCGTTCCCGGTGCGGGAACCAGCGAGAGCGCCGGCGCAGGCCTACATCTTCACCTTCACGCCCAGGTTGTAGAACCGCCCGACCACGCCCGCCTGTGACCAGGTCGGGTTGTAGTTGGCGCCGGCACCGGCGTAATTGGCCGGATCGAACGGCGGGTTGCGGTCGAACAGGTTCATCACCGAGGCGGTGATGCTGACGTGGTCGTTCAGCGCGTAGCTTCCGGTGAGGTCGAAGTCGTAGAACTGTCCGACGTGGCAGCTCGCCGGGAAGTTGGTGCCGCTGGGCGTGGTCGACAGGCAGTCGCCGTCAAACAGGCCAAGCACGCCTACATCAGCTGCGATTTCCTTGTAACCGCTGGTGTAGTACAGCGTGCCGGTGAGCGTGAGCGGACCGTACTCCAGCGTGTTCGCCCACGACGCCCGGGTGCGCGGCGTGCCGGCGCCCGAGGACAGGTTGTACGGACCCTGGGTGCCGACGTAGCTCTGTTCGCTGCCGTCGGGTTGCTTGAGCTTCCACTGGAAAATCTGCGTGCCAGTCAGTTCGGACATGTAATGCCAGTTCGCTGCCGAAATCGAAGTTGGCGCGCAAGTCCACGTCGACGCCGGTGGTCTTCAGCGATTGCGCATTGAGGTACGAGCCGATGATTTCGGAAGGCCGCGGCTGCGCCGCCGGGTTGGCCGGATCAGGCAGGTCGGGGATCACGGTCACGCCCGGTTCCTGCGCCGTGCCGGCGTAGTAATTGGCCAGCGCCGCCGAGGTATCGGCCTGCACGATGAGGCTGGATTTCGTGATGTGGTAGTAGTCGACCGAAGCGTTCAACCAGCTGGTCGGCTGCAACACCACGCCAAAGGTGAAGCTCTTGGACTTCTCCGGCTTGATGCCCTTGTTGGCCAGGGTGTACTCCGACAGGCCATAGGGAATGGTCGAATACGGGCTGCCGCCATGCAGGGCCTGGAACGCCGGTGGCGGCGTATAGGTGATGAAGCCCTGGGTGGAACTCGATCCGTTTTCAGCGAAGGCGGGCGCGCGGAAACCCCTGGACCAGGTGCCACGCAACGCGATCCAGTCGGTCGGCTTGAACTTGATGCCGATCTTTGGCGAGAAATTGTTGCCGGCATCGGTGTAGTGGTCGAAGCGGCCGGAAGCATCCACTTCCAGCGACTGCAGGATCGGCAGATCCAGTTCGCCAAAGGCGCCGCTGACATCGCGGCTCCCCTTGGTCTGCGCGTTGCCCAGGCCCTGGAATTCGAAATTCGGATTCAGGGTCGGGATCGTTCTGCGCTTCATGCCGCAGTTGCGCGCCCACCGCCAGGCCGGCCGAGCCACCGGGCATGTCCCACAGCACGCGGTTGGCGCTCAGGTCCAGCGAGTCGAGGTCGGTGGTCGAAGTCTTGTTGTAGCCGGGAGCCAGCGATCCACGCACCGCCGCCGAGTTGCTCGACGGGTTGGCAAAGTTGTAGCTGCCGTTGGCTACGGCGCCGAGCAGGCCCTGGTAGCTGATGAAGCCATACTGGGTGGTGTCCAGCCAGGCGTGGTTGATCACCAGCGCCGCATCCCAGTTCCAGTCGTCCAGCTGGCCCTTGACGTCGCCGACGATGCGCGCATTGTGGTTGTTGTAGTTGAAGCCGTCCGGAATGTCGCCGAAGCTGTAGCTGATCAACGCCGGCACGCGCGAACGGATTGGACGGATTGCCCACCGGCAAGGTGATGTTGCCGGTGTTGTGCGGCGTGCTGTTCTGGATCGGCCGCGGCCCGTCGAGCGTCTCCGTCTTCGCCTCCATGTAGCTGGCATCGAGATACGCCGTGGTGGTGTCGCCCAGCTTGATCGTGAAGCGACCGGACACGCCGCCCTGCTCCATGGCCGGCTGCATCTGGCCATACAGATTGACCGGGTCATAGCGGCAGTAGCTGCCGGTGGCATCGGTGATTTCCGGACCCGAGGTGCAGGCGCTCAACGGCTGCCACAAGCCGCTGCCATCGTTGGGCTGGATCGCTCCATTGGTGCCGCCGGCGCGAGCCGCCGGTCCGCCCAGGCCCGGACCGCCCAGCGAACTCAGGTCGCCCGTATTGAACGGGAAACTGCGCTGCCGGGTCATGATCGAATTGTCTTTCTGGTACTGCACGCTGAGGTAGCCGTTGTAGCCGTTCGTCTGCAGGTCGCCGCCGCCGGCCAGCAGCGTGGCCTTGCGCGTAAAGCCACCGCCGTGCTGCGAAGTGCCCACGTCGGCCGTTGCCTGCACGCCCGTTGAAGCTGGGACGCATGATGACGTTGACCACGCCGGCGATCGCGTCGGCACCGTACAGCGACGAAGCGCCGTCCTTCAGCACTTCGATGCGCTCGACCGCGGCCAGCGGAATCGTGTTGAGGTCGACGAAGGAGCGCTCACCGTCATCGGCCACCGGGTAGTTGGCGATGCGGTGGCCGTCGATCAACACCAGGGTGGAGTTGACGGTGAGGCCGCGCAGGGCGACACCTGACGCGCCGGCGGCGAAGCCATTGGTGAACGAGTTCGGAACCGATCCGCTGTTGTCGGCGGAGACCGCACGCACGACATCCGATATCGTGGTGAGACCACTGCGCTGGATCTGCGCGGCGGTGATCACGGTCACCGGAGAAGGGGTCTCCGCATCAATCCGCGGTATGGCCGTGCCCGTCACGATGACGGTTTGAAGCTGTTGTGTGTTCTTGCTGGATGGCTCGGGCGCATTCTGCGACGTCGAGGCGGGCGGGGGTTGCGGCGCATCCTGGGCGAATGCGGCGGCCAGTGGCGTCAGGGCCAATCCCAGGAGGGAAAAAGCCATTGAATGTTTCATGTGTGCATCTCCGGTTGCTGGAGGCGCGATCCATGCGGACAGGATCCACGAGGAGCCAGGCTGTCGTTGAAGAGAGCTGGCCACTCTGGTGAGGTACGAAGACCATGAGTCGGGAAATTCTCGACCGCGGCACGTTTTTACACCGCATTTACAATCATTCAATCCAGGGTCGGATCGCAGGTTTTTGAACATTCATGAACTATCGCAAAGGCTTGCGGAGACATGGCACTCAGCAGGAGAACCGCTCATGGGCTGCCCGGGCTCACTGGGCAACCCAGGCACCTTTCCCGCTGCGATTGAAAGCTCTGCTTTCGAAGGTCCGCTTTTGCTGCAGGCGTTGGCGCATGGCGATTGGCTCACCATCACCGAGACCTCGTTCGAGCCGCACGAGACAAACAACAACGCGAACCCGCAACGTATTTCACATCGCGATGAAGCAGCGGACCGAATGTCACCCGGGGTCTCCACAACGTGCCGGGTTGGCCTGCGCGCTGAGTCAATGGCGAGGCTCCGGGTGCTTGACCAGTGCTACGTGAATGCGCTCGCCAGAAAACTCGCTGCGATGCCGCTGGGCCGGCGCCAGATGCATTGGCCACCAGCAGTCACAGCGACGGCGATGTTCGCCTGCTGTGCTGCGGTGCGCGCAGCAACGGGCGTAGTGAGCTCCCGGCAGGTTGTTCTTCCGGTGGCGAGCGGAGGCGCGTCTCCTCGTCCGCTGCGCCACGCTGACCGTGGATGTCACCGACGCCTCGTCGTCGCCCAACAGGGGTTCAACTCGCTCACGTGTGACCAGTGCTCGGGCGTTCGATCGGCCCGGGAATGAAGGCAACGCGCCAGACACCTCCGCATCCGACAAGAATGCTCCCGAGCCCGCGTTTCCGCGTCTGGAAGGCGGATGACGCCGGTGAACCCGGGAACCAATATCAAGTCAGCCCGGGTGTCGAAGCAGGTCACGTTTGGCTCAAGAGCGACAGCGTCCTGGCCTGCGGCGGACTACTTGTCGCGGGCCTCGAACGTGTCTCCACGCATGCGCAGGAACTGCTGGACCAGTGCCTCATGGATGGGTGCGGACTGCATCAGTTCGCGCGCCAGCGCTTGCTGCGCGGCGGCGACGCCCGGCGCCTCCGGCTTGACTGGTGCAGCCGGAACGGCCTTGACGACACGCGGCGCAGGCGCAGCGGCCCGCTCGGGTTCGAGGTCGAAGAGATGCGCGATGTCATAGGCGATGTCGTTCATGCCTGGAGCTATGCAACAGGCTTGCCAACTCGCCGCTGCAGACTGTCTCTCTCGGGTCTGCGACCGGGCCGACACGCACATGAAACAGGCAGCTATAGTGGATATTCCATGCTGCCTCGCAATCAATGGGCGGCCAGCGAACTGTGGGGAATGGCGATGAAATGGTTACTGGCGTTCGTGGCGGGGTTCGTGTCCACCCTTATCTTCCATCAGGGTCTGCTTGAATTGCTGTACCTGGCCGGCGCCTTCCCGCGCCCCGCCTGGAACCTGGCCGCGGTACCGCCACTGGGCGTCCCCGCCGTGATCTCGCTGGCGTTCTGGGGCGGCTTGTGGGGCATCGTGCTGTGGGCGCTGGTGCGCCGCCTGCGGGGTGGCCGGCGCTGGCTTTGGGGCGCCATCTGGGGCGCCTTGCTGCCAAGCATCGTGGCGCTGTTCGTGGTGTTCCCGCTGAAGGGGATGCCGATGGCGGGCGGCTTCGACCCGAAGATCATCATCGGCGCCTTGCTGCTCAACGGCGTGTGGGGCCTGGGCGTGGTGGCGCTGATGAAGCTGTACCGGCAGGCCTGAGAGGTTGTGAGTTTTCAACCTCTCAGGCCGGTCAGGGATGGCCGGGCGCGGATCGGTCACGCCAGTGACTGATCCGCGTGAGCGCGTCCGGACAAATCCGCCAGGAGCGGATTTGAACAGCCGCAGGCTGGCCCGCAGGGTGCATGCCAAGGATGGCATGCATACATGTACCGGACGCGCGATAGAAGAAAACCACAGGAAGTGGTTTTCTTCACAAGCTCTGAGCCGGCAGCAGCGCGGCTCTCGCGAGGTGGCGACGGCGAGATGACGGATCGGCTCTGGACGCTTGCCCGCACGCTACTGCTCGCCCTGATGGTGTTGCTGGTGGTGGGCTCGGGCACCTGGGCGGCCCTCGCGCTGTGGTATCGCTTGCCTGGCGGCAAGGGCGTCCGGGCGTTCGGTAGTGCGGTATGGACACTGTTGGTGCTGCTGCTGGCTGTGCTGGCGATCGTCGAGCGCACCTGGTTGCCATTGCTTGCGTTTGCGGTGCTCCACGCATTGCTGTTGCTGTGGTGGGTCCGCATTGTTCCAACCGGTAGGAAACCCTGGCGCGATGACGTCGCGCGGCTGTTGTCGGGCACGGCGCATGGCCACCACGTGCAGCTGGACAACGTGCGCAACTTTCGCTGGCGCAGCGACAGCGATTATGACGTTCGCTGGGAACGCCGCGAGTACGACCTCGATCGGCTGACCGGTGCCGATGCGGTCCTGTCCTACTGGAGCGGCCAGGCGATTGCCCACGCGATGATCTCGTTCGGCTTCGACGACGGTCGCCACCTGGTGTTCTCGGTCGAAGTGCGCAAGGCCCGCGATCAGCAATATTCCTCCCTCGGCGGCTTCTTCAAGCAGTTCGAAACCATCCTGGTCGCGGCCGACGAAAACGACATCATCCGCGTACGCACCAATGTCCGCGGCGAGGATGCCTACCTGTATCCGCTGCGGATGGACCACGCCACCTTGTGCGCGCTTTTCCTCTCCTACGTGCACGCCGCCAACCAGCTTGCGCTGCAGCCGGCGTTCTACAACACGTTCACTTCCAACTGCACCACCCTCGTCTATCGCATGGCGCGCCAGATCGATGCCGGCCTGCCATGGGACGTGCGCCTGCTGCTGACCGGCTATCTGCCCGAATACCTGCACCGGGTTGGCGCAGTCGACCGCGACATCCCGGTGAAAATCCTGCGCCAGCGCAGCCGCATCACCGAACGGGCAAGGGCCAGCACCATCGACGGCGATTTTTCGGACGCGATCAGGCGCACGGATGCAGCCATCTGATTTGGCAAGCCGCCGATCGAAAACTCGCGTGGCACGCGTTCGCGAATAAAACTCAAACTGAACAGGGGGTTGCTGCACGTGACTGTTTCACGTGTGCTTGCCCTCCCGATCGGTTAGGTTTTTCGGGACAGCATCAGAAAACCCTTCCCTCCCCGCTTGCGCCACGCTGTCAGATGAAACGTGCGCACGAAAACAAGGAGACTGCGATGAAGACCAGGATCACCCGCATGGCCGTGCTGGCCGCAGGTTTCATGACACTCGGCCTCGCCGGCTGCTCGCAATACGTCAAGCAGGCCGACTTCCATACCGCCATCCAGCAACTGCAACAGAAGCAGCAGGACCAGCAGCAACAGATCGATGCGATCAAACAGCAGATGCAGTCGCAGTTCTCCAAGTACGACGAACAGATCACCAGCATGCAGGGACGGGTCAGTATCGACACGGTGGCGCATTTCGCGTTCAACAGCGCCACTCTGAACGAGCAGGACAAGCCAGCCCTGCAGAACTTCGCAGCCACGATCAGCAAATACCACCCCAACGTGCTGATCACCGTGGAAGGTTTCGCCGATCCGGCCGGCTCGCGTGCCTACAACCGGAAGCTCGGCATGCAACGCGCAAATGCCGTGCGCGACTTCCTGGTCAGCAGCGGTATCCCTGCCGATCAGGTGCGCGCCGTCAGCTACGGCGAGGACAGCAACCGCCAGGTGGTGAAGGGCGCCAGCCATGATCGCGGCGCCGACAATCGCCGTGTCTCGTTGACCGTGGACGCCACCGGCGCCGGTGCGGTCGCGACGGCATCGTGATCCGTCAGGCATGACGGGGCTGCCCCGGATCGATTCCGGGGCGGTTTTTGCTACCTCGCCGCGGCACCGGCATCATGCAACGTCATGGTTGCTCTTCTTCCTCGATCGGGATAATGCGCAACCTCCTGGCTACGTGTTTCGACGAAGGAGATTGCCCGTGAATGCTGCCACTGACCGCATCGAGAAACAGATTCTGCTGAAAGCACCACGCTCGCGCGTGTGGCATGCGCTCGCCGACGCCGAGGCCTTCGGGGCCTGGTTCGGAGTGGCGCTGAAGGGCCAGCGATTCGTTGCTGGCGAACCTGCCCGGGGACATATTACCAACCCGGGTTACGAGCATCTTCAGTTCGAGATCACGCTGGAACGCATCGAGCCGGAGCGCCTGATGTCATTTCACTGGCATCCGTATGCAGTGGATACGACCCGGGACTATGCGAACGAACCGCCCACCCTGGTGACATTCGAGCTGGAGGAGGTCGAGGGTGGCACCTTGCTGCGCGTCATTGAATCCGGTTTTGAACGCATCCCTGCCCAGCGCCGCGCCGAAGCATTCCGGATGAACAGCGGCGGCTGGGAGCAGCAGATGAAGAACATCCAGCGCCATGTCGAGACGCACTGAGAGGTTGTGAGTTTTTCAAGTGACTGATTCGCGTGAGCACGTCCGGGCATGTACCGGACCGCGGTGGAGGGCTGATCAGGCTCGCCGCAGCTCGATGCTCACGCCAGCACGAAGCGAGTCGTCCGCGTGGACGGATCGGCCTCAACCAGGGTCACCCTGACATCCGCCCCCAACGGCAACGCGGGCGGCCCGCTCACGGCCGCCTCGACCGCCGGCTCATGCAGCACGACCACGCCGCGGCTGGCATCCGCGGCAACCTCGACGATGGCGCCGTCGAACCGCTCACCGACACGCGACGCCAGCGCTGCCGCTTCGGCCAGGTCAAGCACGGCCTGTTCATATTGGCGCGCACGATGGCCGGACGCCTGCATCGTGGCTGGCAGGCCCGGCAGCGCGGCCAACACCCAGTCCGGCACCGGTTGCCGCGCGCATAACGCGACGCAGATCTCGCCGGTATAGCGATCGACCAGGCGGCGCAAGGGCGCCGTGGCGTGGGTGTACTCGGCGGCGATCGCCGACTGCATCGGTTGCGCGGGCAGATTGCCGTTGAACGCGGCGTAGCCGGCGCCACGCAGTACCGACGTACAGGCGGTCAGCATCGCCAGGTGACGGTCGTTGGCTGGATCGAGCGAGCGGATGAAGCCGGGATAATCCAGCGCCGCGGGCCAGGCGATGCCAAGCGCCCTGGCCGTGATCCGCAGCCGCTGCAACGCGTGCGGCTCAGGCTCGGGCAAGGTACGCAGCAAGCCGACCTTCGCCTCGACCATCAACCGTGCCGCCGCCATGCCGGTCAGCAGCGATATCTGCTCGTTCCAGTCCTCGATCGGCAGGCGCGCACGGAACGCCAGCGTCCAGCGGCCATCGACCACGCTGATCTCCTGTTCCGGCAGTGGCAGGCTGATGCCGCCGCGTGCGCGCTCGCGCTCGCGACGAAGCTCGCCGATGCGGCGCAGCACCGCCCACATCGGGTCGGCACGGCCAGCATCGATGGCCTGCTGCACCCCGGCATAGTCGAGCTTGGCGCGGCTGCGCACGCGAGCCCGCCGCACATCGATGCCGGCGATTTCGCCCGTATGATCGAGTTCGATCGTCCACAACAGCGCCGGTCGCACTTGGTCAGGCAACAACGACGTGGCGCCTTCGGAAAGCACTTTCGGATGCAGCGGAATCTTCGAGTCGGCACCATATAACGTCTCGCCACGCCGATTCGCCTCCAGATCGACCGGATCACCGGCGTGCACGAACGCGGCCACGTCGGCAATCGCGTAATACACCCGGTAGCCCTCACCGTTGGGCTCGACGTACATCGCCTGGTCGAGGTCCATCGATTCGGGTGGATCGATGGTGACCAGCGGTACCTCGGTGCGATCCAGTTCCGGCAAGCTCAGGTTCGCCACCGCGGTCGCCGCGGCGGCTTCGACCTCCGGCGGGAACGCCGTGGGCAATTTCAGCTCGCGCCGGATGTTCGCCATGCCCTGCACCAACACGGCGTTGTCGGCGGGTTGCAGGTGGATACGACGCGTGGTGGACAAGATGCACTCCTTCGGCGGGGCGGGTGGCGGCCGTTCCCGCGACCAGGCGGCGCGTCATCGTGACGACCCTGCGGGAATATACCTGCGATGCCGGAACGCAAGCCACATACCACGATCGCCAATGGCGGCCCCTGAATGAAGAAGCCGCCCAACGGGCGGCTTCTTCCTGGCGAGCGTGATGTACGCCGGTCAGTTGGTGCTGGCGCCGGAAGCGGCCGCCATGTCCGCCTGCTCACGCAGGCTGAGCCGCTGCGCCAGGCGATCGATATTGGCCAGCGACAACAGGTGCGCGTAGATCCAGCCGAGCACGCCTTCGCGCATCAGCTCGTGGGTAGCCTTCTCGTCCAGCGCACGCAGCTTTTCCTCGGTGACCATGAACAGGCCGTTCAGCGTGATGCCCTGGCCGGAGTCCGCCTCACCCTTGCGCAACTGCACATTGCGCGGCTCCAGCAGGTCGTGCTTGACGAGTTGCTGCATGAACGATCGGGTGCGCTCGATGTTCTGCTGGAACTCGGACAGGAAACCCACCGCGTTGGTCAGCATCGCGGTATCGGTACCGTCTTCGTTGAACAGACGCTCGCCATCGACGACATTGAAACCCTCGTAGCCGTCGTCCAGAAACACCGTGAAATCGCCATCTTCCTGGCCCGGCGGCTTCTCGCCCAGCACGAACGGATAGCGGCGCACGAAGGCCGGAATATAAGTGTTGGGCGCCCATTGGCCGGACGCATCGATGTACAGGTTCTCGTTCTCGCGCAGGCCAAGCAGGGCAATCGGGCCGGCGCTGGCGGCATCGGCGCCGGCAAACACTATCATCAGGTCGCGCGCCGCCGGAGCGAATTCCGCACAGGTCAGCGGGACCGAATGCGTGGTCATCGCGAACTTCATGTTGGGCACGCCCTTGAGCCGAAGATCCTTGTGTTCGGTTCGATTGAGCGGCACCGGGTGCTCGTAGAAAATGACTTCAGCCACGTTGATCCACCTCTGTCCCCCGCCGCGCCGGGGCGCCACCACAGCGCCCCTGTCAAACCCGGCGTCGGGTTATGTGCAAGACCGGTGATGATATCAGCGCACGCGGGCCCTGCGAACCCTGGAAGTCAAGGGGCCACGCCTGTTGCGCCTGCGGGCCGATCCGGAATTGTTCTATGCTGCAGGCGGACAGGTGATTCAGAGTCTGTGAAGAAGACCACTTCCCGTGGTTTTCTTCCAGCGCACGTCCGGTGCACGCCTGTACGCGCTCACCTGTTCGTTCTCTGGACGCCGTGGCTGAAGGACAACCCGCATGCTGATGAATATGCCAAAACCGGCCAATCTCCACGCGACCCGCGTGTTGTCGCTGGACGCGGGTGGCCGCATCCTGGACTGGATCAGCTGGCAGGACGCGGTCTGCCTGTACGTGCGCGATGCCGTGGCATGGACCCTGGGCGACCCCTGCCTCACCGTCCATGGCGGCCACAATCGATTGCTCGGGGCACAGAGCACGCTGCAATTGCATCCGATCATCGCCAGCACCGGTCATTGCCGCCAACACGCCATCGATCCGGCCCCGGCGCTGACCAACACGGCCTTGTTCGCCCGCGACCGCTACATCTGCATGTATTGCGGCGAACATTTCACGCGCCTGGAGCTCACCCGCGATCACGTGCTGCCGATTTCGCGCCACGGCAAGGATGAGTGGGAGAACGTGGTCAGCGCCTGCCTCCCGTGCAACCTGAAAAAGAGCAACCGCACCCCGCAGCAAGCCAACATGCCGCTGCTGGCGGTACCGTACCGGCCGAGCTGGGTCGAGCACCTGATCCTGTCCAACCGCAATATCCTGGCTGATCAGATGGAGTTTCTGGTCAGCCGCCTGCCACGCGACCGGCGCTCAGCCGCGGCGGCTTGAACGGCCGACAACCTGACCGGCCGCCTGCTTTCAATGCGGGATTTTCTCCTCGCCATCCTGGCGCGTGGCGACTTCGATGATGCGCTGGGACAGGGTCCTGCCGTCGGCGTCCCAGGCGCGCAAGCGGTAACGCCCCGGCCGCAAAAACAGCGTGCTGCGTCCGTAACTCTTGATGAAGGCATAACCATCGGCAGCGGGAGCAGCATCCGGCTCATCCAGGTAGTGGGCGCTGATCGCGCACGGAACCAGCTCCCTGCACAACCCCGTATTGATTGGAAAAGCCCGGCGTTGCCCGCCCAGGGTCAGCCATGCCGGCCGCCGAAATTCGTCAAATACAACCAGCGCAGCCGCGTTGGTGGTGAGGCGGCCTGCGTTCTCGACGTTATCGAGTTTTGCGCCGCCATACACGCTCATCTGCTCGTTGCCGAAAGCCCCCCTGGTGAGGGCCGGTGGCAGCAACACATCGAGGTCGTAGTTCTTCGGCATGGCACTCCACGGCTTGCCGTCGATGCGACTGACCAGCACTTCGGGTCCGCGCGCCGGAAATTGGCGCATCAGTTCGTGATAGGCGTCGGCGTGGTCTGAACCAGTTTCAAGGAACTGGGTCTGGTCGATGGAAAGCGGATCGATGCCCGTCAACTTCGCAAGTTGCATGGCCATCGGATCGACATCACCCAGGCGGCCGCGGGCCTTGTCGACATGCGCATAGCCCGCATCCACGAACAGCCGCGCATCGGGATCGCGGGCAAACACCCTGGCGTAGAGATTCTGCGCCTGCTCGGCGTCACGCACGCGCATGTCGTCACTCGCGCTGTCGTACGGCACCACGACAAAACCGAGGCGTATCGCTTCGCGCACGATCTCGCCATAGATGGGTTCGCCCAGGTATTCCGTGCCGCTGGACTTGATCGGGTAGCCCCGCTCCATCAGGCCGGGGTCATGATTGCCCAGTGCCTCGGCGGCGAAGTACTTGAAGCCCAGTGCGCGCAAGCGTGGCAGCAGCGCCAGCGTGAGTACGCGGGTATGCGCGTCATGGTGCGCCTCGTTGATCATGACGATATGGCGATCGGCAGCGAGCCTGGCGATGACCTCGAGCGCGTCGGCACTTTCCCAGTTCGCCGCGCTCGGCAGCACCAGGTCCGGCGGTTGCGCGCTTTTCATCGGGAAAGCCAGCACGGCCTGGTTGTAGACGCCCAGCTCGTTCAGGGCGGAGCTCAGATATTGCCCGGCCACCAGTTTTTCGTCAGCGGACAGGCGCGGCATGAGTCCGACCAGGTATTCGTATCGCGCCAGCGCGCTGGGCGCGCGTCGCACCGCGTGGAACATCTGGATCTCGGTCCTGTCATACGCCTGCGCGGCGGCGCCGGCCGAGGTCATCAGCGCGAGTACGCACAAAGCCGCGATGAAGGACTTCCGTGGCATGCACCGAATTGACCAGAGGCGACGGACATAGTATGCGCGCTGCGCCATCACGGGACAGGGCATAGCGTGACGATACGAGGGCATCGTGCCTGGCGCGCGGCCACTCGGCGAAGCGGCGAAACGGCTCGCGAACCGGCACGGCGATGTCACCGCGATTCGACGCCCGGGCCGCGTCCGCGCCGGGATGGTTGCGAGACCCGCAGAGCCTGTTGCCCGGATCTGTTCACAACACCGCCCTTGCCCCGGCCTGCCGCTGGGCCAACAATACGCAGATGAACGATCTCAACCACTTCCCCCACCTGGCGCGAATCGACACACCGGCCGACCTGCGCCGCGTACCCGATGACGAACTGCCGGCGGTGGCCGACGAGCTGCGCCAATACCTGATCGAGGCGGTGGCCAGCTCCGGCGGCCATTTCGGCGCCGGCCTGGGTGTGGTGGAACTGACCGTGGCCCTGCATCACGAGTTCGACACGCCGCACGACCGGCTGGTCTGGGACGTCGGGCACCAGTGTTATCCGCACAAGATCCTCACCGGCCGCCGCGAGCGCATCACCACGATCAAGCAAAAAGGCGGCCTGGCGCCGTTCCCCCGACGCGAGGAGAGCGAGTACGACAGCTTTGGCGTCGGTCACTCCTCCACCTCGATCTCGGCCGCGCTGGGTATGGCGATCGCCGCACAACGCCGGGGTGATCACCGCAAGGTGGTCGCCGTGATCGGTGACGGCGCCATGACGGCCGGCATCGCGTTCGAGGCGCTCGACCACGCCGGCGACATCGAGCCGGACATGCTGGTGGTGTTCAACGACAACGGCATGTCGATCAGCGAAAACGTCGGCGCACTGACAAAGATGATGGCGCGCGCGATGGCCAGCCGTCGCCTCAACGAATGGCGCGAGCGGGCCAAGCGGGCGATCCCGAAACAGTCCTTCTTCGGGCGCTGGTTCAAGCGCTGGGAAGAGCATGCCAAGGGCATGTTCGTGCCGAGCACGCTGTTCGAGGAACTGGGCTTCCATTACACCGGGCCCATCGACGGCCACAACATCCCGCAATTGCTGCAGGCGCTGCGCACGGTGAAAAACCTGCCCGGCCCGCAGTTGCTGCACGTGATCACCACCAAGGGCAAGGGTTACGCGCCAGCGGAACGCGCCCAGATCGAGTACCACGCGGTGGGACCGTTCGATCCGACCGCGGGGATCGTGAAAACACCGTCGGCCAAACCGACCTACACCCAGATCTTCGGCGACTGGTTGTGCGATACGGCAGCCGCCGACGAGCGTCTGCTCGGTATCACACCGGCCATGCGCGAAGGCTCCGGCCTGGTGCGCTTCTCGCACGAATTTCCCGAGCGCTATTTCGATGTCGGCATTGCGGAGCAGCATGCGGTGACGCTGGCCGCCGGCATGGCCTGCGAAGGCGCCAAGCCGGTCGTGGCGATCTACTCGACCTTTCTGCAGCGAGCCTATGATCAGGCGATCCACGACGTGGCGCTGCAGAACCTCGACGTCACCTTCGCGATCGACCGCGCTGGCGTGGTCGGCCCGGACGGCCCGACCCATTGCGGCAGTTTCGATCTGAGCTACCTGCGCTGCCTGCCCAACATGCTGATCATGGCGCCATCCGACGAACGCGAGTGCCGCATGATGCTGAGCACCGGCTTCGAGCATCCCGGGCCCGCGGCCATCCGCTACCCGCGCGGCACCGGCCCCGGCGTGGCCATTCATCAGGAGCTGGAGACCCTGCCGATCGGCAAGGCCGAGTTGCGCCGCCGCGGCCATGGCCTGGCCCTGCTCAGCTTCGGCGCGATGCTGGCCCCCGCCGCCACCATCGCCGCTGAACTGGACGCCACCCTGGTCAACATGCGTTTCGTGAAACCACTGGACGAGGCGCTGATCGTGCAGCTGGCGGAAAGCCACGACGGCTTTGTCACCCTGGAAGACAATGCCGTCGCCGGCGGCGCCGGTTCGGCGGTCGCCGAATGCCTGGCCGCGCACGGCGTCACGCTGCCGATCCTCCATCTTGGCCTTCCAGACGTCTATCTGGAGCACGGCAGCCGCGCGGAAGTGCTGGCGATGGCCGGACTCGACGTGGACAGCATCCGCCACGCGATCCATGCGCGTTTCCCCCAGATGGCGGCCGTCGCCGCCAACGCCGGCTGAGCCCCCGTCACCCTGTAGGAGCGCACCCTGTGCGCGATGCTCTTGGGTGGCATGGCGAAGAGCATTCGCGCACAGGGTGCGCTCCTACAGGCTCGGACGTCTTACGCGCCGCGTGGCGTGGGGAAGAGCATCGCGCACAGGCCGCGCTCCTTCGACCCCGACTACCCCAGACACCACGACAACCCATCGCCGCCTGCAGCCCGTGATTGCGCGGTTGCATGACGACCGGCAAGACGGTATCTACGGGTTTGTGCGGCCGCCGGAGACGCGATCGCGTTGTTCGAGGTCCTGCGCGATGAAAACGTCGGTGTAGCCCGCTGAATACAGCAATCCGCGCGCCGCGTCGCCCTGCTGCCAGCCATGCTCGAACAACAGCCACCCCGCCGGACCGAGATGGCCGCGCGCACCGGAGACGATGCGCCGGATGGCTTCCAGGCCGTCGCTGCCGGAGGCCAATGCAGAGACCGGCTCGAAGCGCAGGTCGCCGCGGGTCAGGTGCGGGTCGGCCGCTTCGATATACGGCGGGTTGGAAACGATCAGCGCGAAGCGACGATCCGCCAGCGGCGCCAGCCAGTCACCGCGCACGAAGCTGACGTTGTCGATGGCGTGACGCTGCGCGTTGCGCCGGGCGACGTCGAGCGCTTCCGCGCTGGCATCCGTGGCCACGACTTGCGCCTGCGGCCGTTCGCGCGCGATGGCCAGCGCAATCGCCCCGCTGCCGGTGCCGAGATCCGCCACGCTGCCGCTGAACCCGGGCGGCAGACGCTGCAAGGCCAGCTCCACCAGCAGCTCCGTTTCCGGGCGCGGAATCAGGGTCGCTGGCGTCACTTCCAGGTCCAGCGTCCAGAATCCACGGCGACCAAGCAGGTAAGCCACCGGCGTACCGGCTACGCGGCGCTCCAGCAAGGCGTCGTAGGTCTTCTGGACGTCCATTTCCAACGCGTCGTCTGCGTGCGTGAACAGCCAGGTGCGCGGTTTCTGCAGGACATGCAGCAACAACAGTTCTGCATCGGCGCGATCACCGAGCCGTTGTGTCGCGATCGCCAGCGCATGGCGGACATCAGGCATCGGTTCGCGACTCCATCGCAGACGATGGTACGGGCGGCGGCACCGTACTTTTCTGCGGCGCACGCTTGCGCCAGTAGCCGCCCTGCGTCCAGGCCGCGAACGCCCAGCGCAACCAGCCGATCAGCGCATTGGCCAGCCACAGCGCCCACGCCAGCATCGCGATTTTGTAAACCCACAGCGGCAGGCTGAACACGCCAGCCGACGGCAACGCGCCGCCGCTGCGGTCGGCGAACCATCGCAGGCTGGAGGCGCTGGAGCCATTGCCGGCCACATGCATGTCCGGCAACCCGAGCAAGCCCTGCGGCACGGCGCCGATCAACACGGCGAGCGCCACCACGGTCAACGCGACCAGGCCCACTTGCAGCAGGTTGAAGCGCATGCCCGCCATCTGCTCCGGCGCACGCAGGCGCGCACGCAGGCCCAGTGCGATCAACCACACCACCACCAGCGCGTACGCACTCCATGCAAAAGCGGAGAACCCCAGCCCCAGCAGCAGCCAGTGGCGCAGGCGCAGCGGCGTGGGCGCGTAGCGCGCCAGCAGCCAGGCCGCGATCAAGCAGCACCAGCAGTTGCGACCAGTACAACACCGCCGGACCGTCAGTCGGTCCCCACGTCCACAACACCCAGCGGTTCTGCGGCAGTTGCAGGGTCAGGCCGATGTTGGCCACGGGCGCGTGCAGATCCAGCGATGGCGTGTCGACGCGCGCCGCCACGCCCTGCGGTTCGCGCAGACGCAGGGCGTAGTCATGTTCGCCGGGCAGCACCGGCAGGCTCAGCTTGCCGCCGCGTATGGCCAGGTTGATCGGCTGGTTGTCCCGCCGGGCATCGAGCAATTCGCTGCCCGGCGGCAGGTCGATCGCATGTTCGCCGCCGCGGGTACTGCGTGCATGCACATTCAGGCTCAGGTCGCTGGCGCGCTCGCCGCTGCTGATGGTCAGCCACACGCTGTCGAAGGCGAGGCTGTCGCCCGTGATCGACTCGGGCCGCGTGATCGCCAGTTGCAACTTTTCCCCCGGCAGCGGATCGAAACGCAGGCCGTCATCGGTGGCGCTGGTCGGCACGCCGCTGGCATCGACATGCCACATCGGCGCGGCTCCCACCTCCCACACCTCGGCACGCTCGCCCAGTGGTGGTGCCTGCAGCGTGATTTGCGCGGAACGGTCCAGTTGACTGGCCCAACTCATCACCGATTCGCCAGCCTTGAAGGTGACATTGATGCGGCCATCCTTGACCAGCGCGCCCTCGCCCTTGGGATGTTCGCCAGGCAGCAGCGGCAGGCTGATGCTGAACCCGCCCTCCTGCGGCGCGATGCGCTCGACCCGGTTCAACACGATCCAGTCCAGGCCCAGGCCGATGCTGCGGGTCAGCCGCACATACGGCGGAAAACTTTGCGTGGTCGGCAACGGTTTGCCATCGGTCGCCGTCTGCACGCGCCGCAAGGTGATGCTGTCCCCCAGCATCCGGCCGCCGTCGACTCCTTCCAGCGACCAGCCGTCGCTGGCGGAGGAGCCCTGCCCGATGAAGGCCACGTGTTGTGGCGGGAGCGCGAAGTGCAGCGCCGCGCTGTCCACTCCCTCAAGGCGGTAGCGCAGGCTGAGCCGGTGCACGCCACGATCGAGCCGCACCAGCAGCTGGCCGTCGTCCCGCAGCAACGCCGGATTGGCGTGGCCATCCAGGCTGACATCCACCAGCGGCATTGCCTCGTCGGGCATCGGCAACGGCAGGGCAACGGTGGCGCCGACATGGGTTTCCAGTTCCACGTCCAGCATCGCTCCGTTGATCTGCAGTTGCGCCTGCGCCAGCTCGGCGCACTGCGGTGCGCACTTCGGGGCCTCGGTGAGACGGCTGCGCAACTGATTCAGCAATTGCGGATCGGGCAGCGCCTGCGCGTGCGCGCCCGTGGGCAACAACGCGATCGCCAGCAGGGCGGCGCGCCACGCCGGCACCCCGCGAGCGACATCCAGCGACCACGCAGCGGTCGCCACAGGTGCATCGCCAAGCGGCCCAGCACAACCGCCAGCAGGCCGACCATCAACACGCGCAACAACCGCACCAGCCAGCCCGGTGCGATCACCAGTCGAGTGGTCTGTTGGGGCGTCACCGGCCCTGACCAGCCGAGCCGATAGTTGTTGCCGTCGTTCCAGCGTGGCGTGCCGGCGCCGGCCTGGATCACGCGGCGACTGTCCTGTTCGTTGCTCACCCACTGGCTGACCGAGATCCGTGAGCCGCTGACGACCACACTGTTCAAGCTGCGAGGCGACGACTGGAAAGCATTCGTGCTCGCCTCTGCTACCGCGGGTGGAGTGACTTGCTGAATGATCCTGGGTGGCGGCTGCTTCGGCGCCGCTGGCGGTGCCGGCGGCGCCGGCGGTGGCGCCATTCCAGCCCGTTCCTGGTGCGGACTGAGCGCATCCGGCGGCGGCGCGAACGCCGCCGAAACGACCCGCTCCCTCGCACCTTGTTCCAGCTGCGGATGCAACGCGTACTCCAACTGCGCCGCACTGAACGGCAACGCCCACAGCGCCGCCAGCGCGAACAGAGCCATGGCGCCACCGCGGGCAAACAGGCGCAAGCGCCCCTCGGGCAACGCACGCAGCACCAAGGCAAGGCCAAGGGCGACCGCCAGCGTCCACAGCGGCGCCATCGCCTCGTGTTGGGCCAGAGCCAGATAACCGGCCGCCAGCAGCGCCCACCGCCAGCCGAGCAGGCGTCCGGCCAGCAACGCGATCAGCGCCACCACGAACAGGTCGAGCAGGGTCCATTGCGCGGCCCAGGAATCGTTCGAGCGATCCGCACCGATCGCACCGAGCAGGCGATAGCCGTGCGGCAGATGCACGGTGGCCTCGATGCCATCCAGCGGCAGTTGCCAACCGGAACTCGGTATCGCACCGGCATGGGCTGGCAGACGCAGGCCGGCCGCGACATCGATGCTCTGATCACGCAGCTCGACGCCCGCACGGCCCTTGGCATCCGTGGTGACCAGCAACGGGTCCCCGTTTTCTGAAGCGCGCTGCAACTGCCAGGGCGCCGTGACATCGAGCCGCTGGTGATGGCGCAGTTCGCCGCTGAGGTGGTCGACCACGCTGAAATGGCCGCCGGCGAAATCCAGCCACATTTCGCGTCGCAGATGCAGCGCGTCGCCCCGGCCGCCTTCATTGCCGCGATTGCCCTGCTCCACGCGCAGCCCGCTACCGTTGTCCAGCACATAGGCCGGCAAATTGGCCCAGTCGCCCGGCACGCCGGCCTGCGCGGCATCGGTGGAGTTGCCTTCGACCCGCGTGCTGCGCAGCGCGTTGTCATCGGCATAGCTCCAGATTTCCTGTTTCGGCCACGGCGCCGCCGGCAGGGCTACGCCGATCTTCTGCAGTGGCGCGACGCTGCGCGCCAGCAGGGTCAGCGTCCATTGACCGGGCCGCAATTGCACGCGCAAATGACCGTCGCCCTCCAGCCGTGCGGGCAAATCGCCGTTGAGCGCCGTCGCGACAAAGCCGGCAGGCAGCGCCGGCCCCAGCACTTGTTCACGTGCACTGCCGCTGACGTTGAATTGAAGCCTCGTTTCCAGCGTGGCGGGCAAACCGTCGGCGAGGCGCCGGTAGACGCGCAGCGAAAGCGCATCGGCGGCGCGTTCGGCACTGGCTGCCTCGCCCAGGGTGAGCTGCTCGCCATCACGCTCGACCCGCGTCACCGCCGCGCCGTCGACGTTGAGTGTCACCAGGCCGATAGATTCCGGCACACGCAAACTCGCCGGCCGCGACAGCCACGGCAGCAGGCCATCGATCCGGTAATCGCCCGGCGCCAGCCACACCATCGGCTCACCTTGATGTTCCAGCACCGTGGCCGGCTGCTGGCCCAGGCTCACCTGCTGCGGCCAGGCGCGCTGGTCACCGGGCAACGCGACCCAGCCCGGCGCGTCCACATGCACGTACAGGCTGAAGCGGCCGCCATCCTTGCCGGCATCGAGGGTAAGCCGGCCGGGCCACGCGCAGCGGTAGCTGTCCGCACCCGGAACCTGGCTGGCCAGAAAGGGGCAATCGTGCCGGGGCACGTCGTGCAACACCCAGCCCTGCCAGTCGCGCAGCGGCGGCGGTATGTCCTGCGCCAGCAAAGGCGCCGCCAACAGCAATCCCAGCCCCAGCCAAATGCACCATCGACGAAGCATGCTGCTCTCCCCTGTCTGCCGGTCGGCCGGCACAGTGTAAGGGGAACACGCCGGGCGCACGACGCGTGTACATCGCCTTGCGGCCGTGGCGCGTACCCGCCGTGCGCAGGCTGCGTCGATTTACGCTTCAGCGGTTCCCGGGAATGGCCGGTCGATCCAGCCTGCCGCCTGCCCGCGCGAAACGCCCGTCTCGCCGAAGACACAGTCGCCGCGTGACTGATTGCTTGACGAACCCCACGGTGCCGCCGACCATTCGGGGCTCACCTGCCGCACAGGCGATGCCCCGGTCGACGACGCGCTCGTGCGCAACGCTTCCATGAGGACCTTGTGCCGCTCAGGTCCCACCCAGGAAAACCACACCGCATGTTCGAGAACGCTTTCAACAACATGGACCGCGTCATGCGCAATGACGAGGGCCTGGCATCCGAGCTGGACTACGCCGAGCAGACCTCGTGGCTGCTGTTTCTCAAATACCTCGACGACATGGAGAAGGAGTGGGAGGACGAGGCCGGGCTGGAAGGTCGCGAGTACACGCCGATCCTCGATGAGGCCTATCGCTGGCAATCGTGGGCCGCGGCGAAAAAGGCCGACGGTACGCCCGACCTCAACGCGCGCACCGGCGCCGACCTGATCGAGTTCGTCAACGGCAAGCTGTTCCCTTATCTCCAGACGTTCCGCGAAAACACCGACGATGCCGACTCGCTGGAATACAAGATCGGCGAGATCTTCTCGGAGATCGCCAACCGCTTCCGCTCCGGCTACTCGCTGCGCGACGCGCTGGAAATCATCGACCAGCTCAACTTCGGCAGCCAGGAGGCCAAGCACGAGCTGTCCGACCTGTACGAAACCCGCATCAAGCGCATGGGCAACGCCGGCCGCAACGGCGGCGAGTACTACACGCCGCGCCCGCTGATCCGCGCCATGATTGCCGTGGTGCAGCCGCAGATCGGCGAAACCATCTACGACGGCGCCTGCGGCTCGGCGGGATTCCTGTGCGAAGCATGGAACCATCTGCGCCGGGACAACCTTTCCGCCGCCGAGTGGGACACGCTGCAGCGCAAGACGTTCTACGGCCAGGAGAAGAAATCGCTGGCCTACGTGCTGGGCGTGATGAACATGATCCTGCACGGCATCGACGCACCCAACATCCGCCACATCAACACGCTCGCCGAGAACGTGATGGACATCCAGCAGAAGGATCGCCACGACATCGTGCTGGCCAATCCGCCGTTCGGCGGCGGCGAGCGCAAGGAAGTGCAGCAGAACTTCCCGATCAAGTCCGGCGAAACCGCCTACCTGTTCCTGCAGCACTTCATGCGCAAACTGAAAGCCGGCGGTCGCGGCGCGGTGGTGATCAAGAACACCTTCCTCAGCAACACCGACAACGCCAGCGTGGCCCTGCGCAAGGAGCTGCTGGAAAGCTGCAACCTGCACACCGTGCTCGATTGCCCCAGCGGCACGTTCCAGGGCGCCGGCGTCAAGACCGTGGTGCTGTTCTTCGAGAAGGGGTCGAAGACACGCAAGACCTGGTACTACCAGCTCGATCCCGGCCGCAGCATGGGAAAGACCAATCCGCTCAATGACGAGGATCTGGCGGAGTTCGTCGCCTTGCAGGCGGACAAGGCCGACAGCGACAAGAGCTGGACCGTGGCGGTCGCGGACGTAGACACAGCGACGTGGGATCTGTCGGTGAAGAATCCAAATGCGCCGGAGGCGGAGGCGTTGCGCAGTCCCGAGCAGATCATTGCGGACATGCTGGCGCGGGATGAAGAGACGGCGCAGATTCTGGAAGAGATTCGGGGGATGTTGTGAGCGCAGTGGCGCAAGCGACTACTGCGGGTCACCCGGATGGCGTGTTTCTCTGAAGAAATTTACGATTCGGTTCCATGCGAGTCTGCAGAAACAGTGGAAGGGCTCTGAGCAGTCCCGTCACGAGCGGGAGATCGTCAAGCTTGTTACGTACGGTTCTGTTGCCAATGAATTTTCATGTCCGAAGATCACTTATTCCGAACTCGTTGAAGCAAAGGCAGTCCCTCGGTCCGGCGATCTCATGGTGTCCGCAGTTGGCACTTTGAAGTGCTGTTATTCCTCCAGCCAGGTGACCGTTTCTGTTTTAAACGTAGTGTTCTATCGTTTCGCCCGCTCGTTCCGATCGAATCGCGCTTCATGCATTACCGCTCCTGGTGGTCTGCTCGAACTCGGTCGAATCCAGTGAAGGGGCAACCCAGCGAAGTCTTACAACGCGAGAGCGAAGGAACGGAGTTTCTACTGCCTTCTTTGGAAGAGCAGAAGCGGATCGTTGCGGTGCTCGATCAGGCCTTTGCCGCCCTCGACCGCGCCCGCGCCCATGCCGAGGCCAATCTCGCGGACGCCGACGAACTCTTGGAGGCCGCGAAAGCTGACTTCCTCGAACGCTCGCATGCAACGGTCGACGTGTCAGCTTGGCTGACGTTCAAGTATCGACTCCACGCTGGTTGATCCAAGGCAGCCAGAATTCGTAGACATGCCTCACCTTGGTGCGGGGAACATGGTTCCTGGATCCGATACTTTGGTCGATGTGATGACCGCGCGACAAGAAAGGCTCAAGTCTGGAAAATATCTGTTCGACGTACACGATGGTCCTCTATAGCAAGATCCGCCCATATCTTCGGAAGGTCGCACGCCCTGATTTTTCGGGAGTTTGCAGCGCCGACGTGTATCCGCTTTCGCCATCACGGGAATTGGACCGAGATTTCCTTTTCCATCTTCTGCATACGAAGAATTTCACCGACTATGCAATCTCCGGATCGGACAGGGCGGGCATGCCAAAAGTCAACAGAGAGCACCTTTTCAAGTTTGAGTTTGACCTGCCGCCTATCGCTGCTCAGCGGGAGGCAGCCAGTGAGATTGACCGCGCGATGGGGGCGGTAGAAGGCTTGAAGGCCGTGCTGAAATCGAAGCTCGCCGATCTCGCCAACCTCCGCCAATCCCTCCTGCAAAAAGCCTTCTCCGGCCAACTGACCTGAGAGTCTTGCTGGGTCATCTGTAGGAGCGCACCCTGTGCGCGAAAGGCGATTCGCGCACAGGGTGCGCTCCTACAAAAAACCGGTTTATTCGAGCTTCCCGTGAGCGAGCAAACCCCCGTCAAGCTGAGTGACCTCGAAGAAGCCCTGCTGTTCGTGGGTATGGGGAGCGATTTTGGTGCCGCGGCCTGGGTGTGCCGAGAGACGGGCGCCGTGCTCTGGCACAGCGACGACAGCGACGATTTCGGTCCATTGCCGGAGGACATCGACGACGCGGCGCGCTACGTGGCGTTGCCGAACAAGCGCGACCTCGATCTGGGCAAGCCGCTGGCGCTGGAGTTTGCCCGCACGCACCTGCCGGCCTGCTACGAGCAGGTCTGCGGGATCTTCTCGCGCCGCGGCGCCTACGCCCGCTTCAAGGATCTGCTGGATCACCACGACAGCCTCGACGCCTGGCATCAGTGGGAGAGGGAGCAGACCCTGCAGGCGTTGCGCGAATGGTGCGCGGATAACGGGCTCACCCTGGCCGACTGATCGATGGCGCCGCTCGCGCGGCGATCTGGAAAACGGACTGTGCTAGTTAAACACGAATTCGACTATATCCGGAGGGCTGTTGCCGTAGAGTTTGATCTTGATCTTCAACCCCTTGTGAGGCGGTGAGTCGCGCGACTACAGGCCCGCAGGGGGATCGGCATGAATGTCGATCTCCTTTTCGCCAGGACAGGATGTCTGTCGAAAAGCCCGGCCGCGGCTACGGCTTCGGGCGCTGCCCGGCAAGCGCCGAGGAGGGTGGCGTTCTCTTTGGTGACTTTCTCTTGGCCACGCAAGAGAAAGTCATCGCCGCCGCAGGAGGACGCAAGCTTTGGCTCTACCTGATGCGAGATGGACAATCCCGCGATTTTCGGTGACTGCGCCGAATCTGCAGGCGAATATCGAGGTGGGGGCCGCCTGCGGAACATCGCGCCGCCCGGAAGTGATCGGCCCCGGCGATCGCACCGAGGCCACGCCAGTCGGGATCTCCGAACACCTCCCGACGGTTTGCTTCTCGAATGCCGGAAACGCAAGTATCAACCGCACGGGACATGGCGTCAACGTTCGGGCAAGGTGCAACCTAGATGGCATGGACGAAACCGAACCCGCTACGCGCCTCAACCGGGACTTCAAGCAGACCGTGACCGAACGCGTGCAGCGCGAGCCGACTTTTGCGCGGGCACTGCTGGATGAAGCCGCATCGCTACTGGATATCGGGCTTGACCAACCATTCGGCTCTTCGAAAGCCACCCGGTAGACGAGGACAAAGCGTGAATTGGTGATCGGCTGTTTCGAGAAGGCCTGTGTCACACAGTTACCCGAGTCGCGCTGATCGACTCGCTATGACGGTCGCATTCGTCCTGAAGTCGCCGGAAGACGTGTCTCCACGCGGTCCCGGTTGCCGATACCGCATCGTCTGCCTCGCAGATGCGATCAATCGCTTTTTCAGGCGAACGCACAAGGCAGAATGTTTTTCCGAATTCGACCCGCTGCCAATCGCTATTGGGGTAGCCCGTGCTCTTGTTGAGCTTCAATGCCAGGGTGCGATCCGTCTGCATCTGTCCCGTCCGGACGTTGATGTCGTCGTAGGCTGCCGTGGTCACCACGTCGTAGAGAGGTGACAGGCGCGACGCGGCGGCCGCCGCGTGTTCGTACAAGAGCTCGAAGTTTTTCAGGTGCGCGTCGCCGTTTCGAACAGCGACACAGAGCACGAAATACGCATAGAAGCGCTGGAGGCTTTCAAGGGCATTCTCGCGGCAGAAGGCTCGAATGAAGCGCGTAACAGCCTCATAACTCTGGGTGTACTTGTAGTTGCCGGTCGGCTCGCGAGGCAGATTCATGAGCACGGTCATGGCTTCGAAGCCCTGGGCTTGTCGCCACCGAGATCGAAGCGCTTCATGATGAAGAGAGAGCTGTCATCGGACAGCCAGAATGCCGGGACACCCAAGCCGGCGCGCCGCGCGGCATCATGCAAGGAATTCGTTGGCCGACGATGGGAGTCCTCGCCACCGGATCAGATCCATCGGAATGCAGCACGGTGACCCGATCTCTCATCGTTCTGTCGGCGGACCTGCAGGATGAACTTCGAGCTTCGCGCCCGAGATGCCTGACGGGCACTATATGTCCACGAGGTGCTCGAACATCTCGTTGCTCGCCCGTTCCGACAGGAGGCGCTTGAGTCCAACTTCTGCGGGCTTTTTCGTGCTGAGTTGCCCCGGGATGGTGTACGTCAGGCGACCGATGGTTTGCTGCCCCGTGATGCTCAGCAGGCGCATGTCGTCGATCTTCTCGAACTTGGCCAGGCGCCGAATGATCCGCTCATGCAGGAACCCTTCGAGCGACATCGAAAACACGGGGACAGCTGGTTGCCGCTGTAGCTCGCGGCCCGCCGCGGCATCACAAAAAAACCGGCCGAAAGACCCCGGGTTTCGTAATTGAAGGCGTACTGCGACTGGCCATAGATATCGCCGGCCTCGCCCTGGGGGGTGGCGACGGTGAGCTGCTTAATCTTCATCGGCTGGATCCAGCAGAGAGCTGATTTGATCGATATCCGGCCGGGCGTCGATGATGGCAACCCTTTCCCAGCGCGGCCGGTTGCCATAGAGTGTTGAGCGAATCGTTTTTGCCCGCCTCCGGTCCCGGATGCTCTGACGACGGCCGTCCAGCGCTGAGAGACAAGTCATTTTGACTCCGACCCAGCGCCTTGCGCTCTGCCCGATTGGCCTGGCCAAGCTCAGGTGCATTCAGCATAGCCGCATTCATGTTCGTTTTAACGTACATATGTGGTTTTATATTTGTATATGTACGTTAAAGCGTACTTAAAGTCAACGGAATGGATATGCCTCGTTGATCCCTTTCGGTTTTCGACGAACCCGCCGCCTCGGGCTCCGGGCAGGAAATTTCACTGGTTGAAGCAAGGGTTGTGGGCATCATGTGACACAAACGTGCTACATTCGTGCCGGATGACATCCGCGCCGGAGCGTTCCATGAGCACCACGACCATCCGCCTGTCCGACGAACTCAAGGCCCGCGTTGCCGAGGCGGCGGAACAGGCGGCACGACCGCGCACAATTTCATCCTGGAGGCGATCGCCGAGAAGGCCGATCCGGTCGAGCAGCGCGCCGCGTTTCACGCTTTGGCGAATCAGCGCTACGCGCAATTCCTGGAGTCCGGCAAGAGCATCCCGTGGGAGGAGGCGCGCGTGTATCTCAAGGATCGACTCACCGGAAAAACCTTGAAGCGGCCGGTGGCCCGCAAGCTGGATCGATAGGATGACGCGCGTCAGGCTGGCGCCCGGAGTTATCGAGGATCTCGAACGAATCGTTGACCATTTCTTACGTCTGAGGCGATGCTGCCGAAGCCCGGGCGGATGAGATCATCAGCGCCTTCGACGTACTCGCCGACAACCCGCTTATCGGCCGCCCCGCAGGCGGCGACAAACGCGAATTGGTGATCGGCCATGGAACACGCGGATACATTGCGCTGTATCGATATCTGCCGTTGATCGACATTGTGTTGATACTGGCGATTCGTGCGCAACGCGAGGGGGCTACGCACAGGCATGAACGAAACCGAAGCCGAGACCCGCGCCGACCACATCGACCCCGCGCTGCGCGCGCCGGCTGGGGCGTGGTCGAAGGCACGCAGGTCCGGCGCGAGATGATCTCCCCCGGCCGCATCGAAGGGCGGCGGGCGGCGCGGCAAGCCGCTGACCGCCGATTACGTGCTGATCTATCGCAACCACAAGCTGGCCGTGATCGAGGCCAAGGCGTGGGACAAGGGCGACACCGAAGGCGTCGGCCAGGCCAAGGACTACGCCGGAAGCTGCAGGCGCGCTTCGCCTATTCCACCAACGGCCAGGGCATCTACGGCATCGACATGGAGACCGGCACGGAAGGCGATGTCGCCGCGTTACCCGACGCCGGACGAACTCTGGAACCGCGACCTTCGCCGAAGCAGAACGCCTGGCGCGACCGCTTCGCCGCCGTGCCGTTCGAGGACAAGGGCGGCAATTGGCAGCCGCGCTACTACCAGGACATCGCCATCGAGCGCGTGCTGGAGGCCATCGCCGACGGGCGAGCAGCGCATCCTGCTGACGCTGGCCACCGGCACCGGCAAGACCTTCATCGCCTTCCAGATCGCCTGGAAGCTGTTCCACAGCCGCTGGAACCTGAGCCGCGAGCCGACGCGCCGGCCGCGCATCCTGTTCCTCGCCGACCGCAACATCCTCGCCGACCAGGCCTACAACGCCTTCTCGGCGTTTCCCGAAGATGCGCTGGTGCGCATCGAGCCGGACGACATCCGCAAGAAGGGCAGGGTGCCGAAGAACGGCAGCCTGTTCTTCACGATCTTCCAGACCTTCATGAGCGGCCCGCCGAAGGACGGCAAGCCGTCGCCCTACTTCGGCGACTATCCGCCGGACTTCTTCGACTTCATCGTCATCGACGAGTGCCATCGCGGCGGCGCCAACGACGAGAGCAACTGGCGCGGCATCCTCGACTACTTCGCGCCCGCCGTGCAGCTCGGCCTGACCGCCACGCCGAAGCGCAAGGACAACGTCGACACCTACGCCTACTTCGGCGAGCCGGTCTACATCTACTCGCTCAAGGAAGGCATCAACGACGGCTTCCTGACGCCGTTCAAGGTGAAGCAGATCTCCACCACGCTCGACGAGTACGTCTACACGCCCGACGACAAGGTGATCGAGGGCGAGATCGAGGCGGGCAAGCGCTACACGCGAAGCCGACTTCAACAAGATCATCGAGATCAAGGAGCGCGAAGCGCTACCGCGTGAAGCTGTTCATGGAGCAGATCGACCAGCGCGAGAAGACGCTGGTCTTCTGCGCCACGCAGGACCACGCGCTGCGCGGTGCGCGACCTGATCAACCAGATGAAGACCAGCAACGACCCGAACTACTGCCAGCGCGTGACGGCCGACGACGGCGCGCTCGGCGAGCAGCACCTGCGCGACTTCCAGGACAACGAAAAGACGATCCCGACGATCCTGACCACCTCGCAGAAGCTCTCGACCGGCGTCGATGCCCGCAACATCCGCAACATCGTGCTGATGCGGCCGATCAACTCGATGATCGAGTTCAAGCAGATCATCGGGCGCGGCACGCGGCTCTTCGACGGCAAGGACTACTTCACGATCTACGACTTCGTGAAGGGCTACGAGCACTTCAACGATCCCGGATGGGACGGCGAGCCGCTGGAGCCGGATGAGCCGCGCGGCCCGAAAATTCCGGCGCATCCGGATGAGGCTCCGCCGCCAACCGGCGAGCATCGAGGAAATCCCGGAGCCCACGCCAAAGATCGTCGTCAAGCTGGCCGACGGCAAGGAACGCACCATCCAGCTACCTCATCGGCCACCACGTATTGGCACCGACGGCCGGCCGATCTCCGCGCAGGAATTCATGCAGCAACTGTTCGGCGACCTGGGCAGCCTGGTCGCCTACGGAGGACGAGCTGCGCGCAGTGTGGAGCGATCCCGATCGGCGTGAAGCGTTCCAGCAACGATTGAAGGATCTCGGCTATGACGCCGATCGTCTGGACGACATGCGTCGCCTGATCGACGCCCCGACAGCGACATCTTCGACGTGCTGGCCTATGTCCGTTTCACGCTGGCGCCGTTGTCCCGCTCCGAACGCGCGGGAACCGCGCGCGCCACGGGGCTGGAGGGTTACCAGCGCGAAATGCGGGCCTTTCTCGACTATGTGCTGGACGCCTACGAAAGGCACGGTGTCGACGAACTGGCCTCACGCAAGATCGCCGATTTCCTGCGCATTCGCTACGGTGGTACCAACGACGCCAAGCTCCTGCTGGGTCCGGTGCCCGCGATACGCGAGGCATTCATCGCTATCCAGGGGCACCTCTATCAATAATGGCCGTGCAAGCGACGGCAGCAATAGCTCCATCGCGAAGCCCACAACGCAATCGACGCGCCAGCCTCTCGACTGACGCGTCGCATGACCCACTCCCGACTTACTTCAAAATAGCCGCGGGATCCTGTGCCTTCTTCAAAGCCGTGCACAACTGGATCGATTCGCTGGTCTGCGCCAGCCCACGCGAGATGCCGGCGGCGTCTTTCATCCGCGGCTTGAAGAACGCCTGCAACCGCTCGACCTCCGGCGTGGAGCAACCGCCGCCGCCAGCCAGACGCGGCAGGCGGCCGCCGGCGAAGCTGCCGGTGCGCCCGAGCACCTGCTGGTAGTGGCTGGTGAACCACTGCCACATCGCATCGCGTTCCGCGGCGGTATCGCGACCGCCCATCAGCAGCGAATTCATTTCACCGACCTTGACCTGCTTGTCCAGGGCAAAGTCGCGCACCCGCGTGGCGAGCGACGGATCGTCGACATGCGCCAGGCCGCCGAGGATGCCATTGCGCAGGGCGGCATCGCTGGTCTTCGGCAAGGCGGCGATCAACGCATCGACCGCGCTCTTGCCGTGGGTCTGCACCGCCACGCCCAGCGCATTGCCGAGCAGGTCCGGATCGGCCGCGGCGAAATCGAGCGTGCCATCGGCGCCGGGCTTGAGCACCGCCTCGCCCTGTTTCAGCAAGGCCGCGCGCACCTCGGGCAGCTTGAAGTCGAACGCGAGCGCGCTCGCCAGCGTGCTGCGCAGCAGGGAGTCATCTTCCGATTCCCCCGCCTTGCGCTGGTAGCCAAGCTGTTCCAGACGTGGCAGGTAGGCGTCCTTCGCCCACGCGGCGAGGCGTGCACGCTGGGCGTCGGTGGCGGCTTCATGCTGGTAAATCCACTCCACCTGGTCGAGCGGGGCGGTGGCCACTTCGCGGACCTTCGAGGTGGTCAGCGGCTTGAATGCGGCCAGCACATCGCCGGCATTCAGGTCGCCGCGGCGGAAACTGGCGCCGACGGCATCGGCGTAGGCCAATTGTTCGGCGTCGCTGAGCTTGCCCGCATGGGCGGTCAGATCGGCCAGTTGCGACTTGCCCAGGCTGAAGCGGTAATAGCCGCTGGCATTGGCGTTGGGCATGATCCAGGTCGGCTGGCTGGCGTCGGCCAGCACCATCGAGCCGCTGGCCTTGTCGAGCATCTCGCAGTCGACCTTGCTGCCTCCGACGGTGCCATAGCGCACACACACCGGCACGCCCCAGATCCGCTTCGCATCGCCCTTGCTGCCCAGCGGCAGGTAACGGCTCTGGCTCAAGTGCAGCACGGTCTTGCCGTCCTTGTGCTCCAGCTTCGTCTGCACGTAGGGCACGCCGGACTGGTCGAGGAAACTGTTGAACGCATGCTTGAACGCATCGCCCTTGCCTGCGGCGGTGGCGATGGCGCCGACCAGGTCGCTGGCAGTGGCGTTGCCGAACTTGTGCGCCTGGATATAGGCACGCATGCCTTTCTGGAAGGTCTTCTCGCCCACGTAATTCTCGAACATCGCGATCACGCCGGCACCCTTCTGGTAGGTGATGCCGTCGAACGCGGTGAGGATGTCGCCGTTGCCGGTGATCGGCTGGCGGATGCTGCGCGCACTGACCAGGGCGTCGCTGTTCATCGCGCCTTCCGAACCGCGCACACGATCGAGGTCGGCGCGGTATTCCGGGTGCACTTCCATGGTGACTTTCTGCTGCATCCAGGTGGCGAAGGCCTCGTTCAGCCAGATGTCGTTCCACCATTCCAGCGTCACCGTGTCGCCCGTCCACTGATGCGCCAGTTCATGCGCGGTGACGTTGAATGAACCGCGCACGTTGCGCGCCGGGGAATCCTTGTCGAGCAGCAACAGCCAGTCTCGGAACGTGACCAGGCCGGCGTTCTCCATGGCGCCGGCGGCGAAATCCGGTGCGGCGAGCAGGTCGAGCTTGCCGAACGGATAGCCGAAGCCGTAATAGTTCTCCAGCGCATGAATGATGCTCGGCGTCTCGCCCAGCACATGTTTCATGCGATGCGCCTGGCCCGCCGGCGCGATGCCCCGCAGCGGCAGCGCTTTCGCACGATACGCATCCGGCGAAATGTCCGGCGCGTCGGCGATGCTCCACGGACCGATGGCGAAGGCGACCAGGTAGGTAGGCAGCGGCTGCGTCGGCGCGAACGTCAGCGTCTTCCAGCCTTTGCCGGCAGGCGTCTCGCTGACCTGTTGCGTATTGGCCACGCCGACCGCGCTGTCCGGGATGGTCAGGCTGATGTCGAACGGGGTCTTGAAGCCGGGTTCGTCGAAGCTGGGGAAGGCGTAGCGCGCGCTGATCGGTTCCATCTGCGTCATCGCATACGGCTGGCCCTTGGCGCTGACCTTGTACAAGCCCTGCAATTGCGCGTTGAGCGGCGCGCTGTACTCGAACTTCAGGCTCAGTTCCTGCGGCTGCAGCGTGCTGCCGAAATCCACCCGCACCACGCCGGCCGCGGGATCGGCGTCGACGTACGTGCCCGCATGCACCTTGCCGGCGGCATCCGTGATCGTCACCCTGGACACCTTGAGGTCCTTGCCGTCCAGCCACAGGTGATTGGAAGCCTTGGCCAGCTTCACCTTGATCGTGGTGGTGCCGGAAAAATCCTGCTGCGCGGGATCGACCTTGACGGCGATCTGGTACGCCTGCGGCACCGCCCATCCGGGCAGTCGACCTTGTGGCGCCTTGTCCGCCGTGGCGGCAAGCGCGGCGGCGCAGCAGGTGGCCAGCGCGGTGAAAACAAGCGGGCGGACGAGACGATGCATGGCGACGCTCCAGGTGGACACAAAGGTCCACCGTAGAATCCGCATGACCTCCGGCACAGTGCCAGAAGGCACGGGGTCAGCCGAGCGCATGCCATCCGCGCCCGCGCCGCGAAAGGCTTCTTCGCGTGAAATGTCGCCGGGAATACGTGGCGCGCCCCAACGTGTACTGGTGTATTGTTCAAATTGATTGTTGGCACCATCACCATAGTTTTCAACTATTGCAGGGGCGGCTCCATGAATCTGCGCGACCTTCAGTACCTCGTGGCGCTGGCCGAGCACCGGCACTTCGGGCGCGCGGCGGCGGCATGTTTCGTCAGCCAGCCGACGCTGTCGACCCAGATCAAGAAGCTGGAGGAGGAACTCGGCGTGCCGCTGGTCGAACGCACGCCGCGCAAGGTGCGACTGACCGAGGTAGGCCGCGACATCGCGATCCGCGCGCGCGACGTGCTCGGTGGCGTGGAGCAGATCCGCGCGGTGGCGCGACGCACGCTCGATCCGGAGTCCGGCACGGTGCGGCTGGGCATCTTTCCCACCCTGGGACCCTACCTGCTCCCCCACGCGTTGCCGCGGGTACGTGCCACCTTTCCCCAGCTCGAACTGCTGCTGGTGGAAGACAAGACCGAGGCGATCCTGCGCCTGTTGCGCGAGGGCCGACTCGATGCCGGCATCCTTGCCCTGCCGCTGCACGAGGACAGCATGCACAGCGAGTTCCTGTTCGAGGAACCCTTCCTGCTGGCGGTGTCCGAGCAGCATCCGCTGGCGCACAAGCAGGGCCTGCTGAAGCTGCGCGACCTGTCCAACCAGAATCTGCTGCTGCTGGAGGACGGTCATTGCCTGCGCGACCAGGCGCTGGAGGTTTGCCACATGGCCGGCGCGGGCGAACACAGCGGTTTTCGCGCCACCAGCCTGGAGACACTGCGCCAGATGGTGGCGGCCAACGTCGGCATCACCTTGCTGCCGGTGATGGCGGTGAAGCCGCCGGTGGCGCCCGTCGACGGACTGCATCTGATCGAGTTCAAGGGCCATCCGCCGAGCCGACGCATCGCCATGGTGTGGCGCAAGAGTTCGGTGATGGACGAGTTCCTGCATCGCCTGGCCGAGGTGTTGCGACAGTTGCCGGCCGAACTGCTTGACGCCCATAGCGCCGCCACGCCCGGCGCCACGGACGGTCCCGGCCCCAGCGCGCGAACACGCAGCGATCGCTAGCCGCATGCCACCAGGCGATCGCGACAATCGGCCGGGATCATCCTGATCGGCTGACAGTCCCAGTGCATCGCGCCGTGGCGGCGGACACATCTGGGCTGCCCGGCGTGACGTACCGTAAACTGCGCCCACGCCGCTTCCGGAGACCGTATGCGCAAACTCCTGCTGGTCGCCGCCGCGCTGCTGGTGCTGCTGGGCGTGATCAAGCATCGCGAGCACAGCGCCGTGCAGCCGGGACCCGGCGTGCTCGCTGCCACGGCGCCCGCCCAGGTCGACCTCGAGCACGGCGCGCACCTGCAGAAAGACGCGACCACGCTCGCCACGCGCGCACACTTCGACATCACCGCCCGCGTGCTCTCGCGCAAGAACTATTCCCGCGGCGATGGCGCCGACCTGGTGCCGATCGATCTCGCGCTGGGCTGGGGCCGCATGTCGGACAGTGCGGTGCTGGCCAACATCGATATCAGCCAGTCCGGCCGCTTCTATTACTGGCGGGCGAAGGAGCTCCCCATCCCGCGCCGCGAAATTGAAACCTCCAGCGCCAACATGCACATGATCCCCGCCGATCCCGGCGTGAAACGCCAACTGGAGCGCGTGCGCACCGGCCAGGTCATCCACCTCGAAGGCTTCCTGGTCGACGCCACTCGTCCCGGCGGCTGGCACTGGAACACCTCGATGACCCGCAACGACACCGGCGCCGGGGCGTGCGAGCTGGTCTACGTGGAGCGGGTGGACGTGGAGTCGGTCCCATAGATGCGCATGACCTGACCCGGGCCCCGACGGAAGGCGCAGTCCGACAACCATCTTCCGTCCCCTGAGCCCGCCCTCCCACCCTCCCCCTGCGTCCCACCGCATGTGAAGACTTCCAACGTTTTACCGCCAGACAAACACCGCCGGATCAGGCTGGTCGATTAGACGGCTCGAAGGGCCGCAAGTTGTTGAACGAGAAGGAAGCAGACTACGGCTCGCAAAGTCATGGGAGATCGCATGAAGAATCTCGTTGCAATCCTGCTTGCTGCTGTTTTGATGCCATGCGCCTCCGTGCTTGCCAGTCCGCCCAGCGCGTCTCCCTTGATCGGCAGCTGGGCCGTCGATGTTTCGCGTTTGCCGATACCGCCGCAGGCGCGACCCAAGAGCGTCACGATCACGTTCGCCGCTACAGGCGACGGGGCATGGACAACGCATGTCGACATCGTCGACGCTGGGGGAGCGGAGAGCCATGCCGCAGGAACCGCTACCCTCGATGGCAAGCCGACACCCGTCACGGGTAGCGCCGAGGCTGACATTGCTGCCGTGGAGATGCCCGTGCCCAATGTTCTGGTGTTGTCGCTTGGCAAAGGAGGAACTCCGGCATCGACGCGCATCTACGCTGTCGCTGCGGATGGCAAAACGATGATCGAGACAGTCGTTTATTTCTGGGACCGCGGCCAGCCGCTTCCACAGATGCGGACAAACTACTTCAGGCGCGTCCGCTGACCGATGACTCCGTAGAGCCGCCATAGACAGGCCTACGGGTGATGATCGAGGCCTTGTGCCTGACTATTCCTTCAAGGCGGACGCCTCTGGCGCCGCTCGACTTCGGCGTTAGACCTCGCGGCACGGTGTGGAAGACGATGCGTACGACGAGGTTCCTCGCCCTTGTTCTTGTTCTGGCCTTGGTGGAAGCACGCGCCCAAGCCGCGAATCCCATGGATGCGCTGCAGTTCTACGTCGGAACCTGGTCCTGTGTTGAGCGCCCGGCGCACAGTCCTCCCCTGTCGAGTACCTTTACGTTCGCCATGGCGGCGAATCTCATGCGCGAATGGATCGACCAGCGGCGTACACAAGGTTCGATGCGTGCGCCCGCTGGCGTCAACGCGACGTTCGCGTATGACTCCAAACATCACCGTTACGTAGAAACCGAGATGTACAGCGATGGGAGCTGGTACGTTTCGGTCGCCAATCCGTGGAAAGGCAATACGATTCAATGGGTAGATGTCGCATCGTGGACAAATCTCTCCCGATGGGAGATGACGCGCGTCAATGCCACGGGCTTCACCCTCGCCAGCTTCGCGAAAGTTACTGATAAAACGCCGAACTACACGGCTACTTGCAAGCGCGCACAACAAGATCGCCCGCGCACCGGCACGTGATGTCCAACCAGTTATCCAAGCGGATGGTTGCGCCGCCGCTCAATTCCAGCGCCAGCCATCGGGAATGAGCAGCGACAGAATCACCTATTGCTCCGCATCGGCGGACACGATCCATCCGTCCAGGCAGCGCGCGTAGAAATCAAAAGTCCTCGGCGGCGTTGTCCTTGAAAAACAGCCAGGCCACCAACTGCATGGGTGTGCTCCGGTGGGCGTGCGAGGCCGCCTGCCCGGCGGCTGCACCGTGCTCCGCATGACTGGCGGACGGCGAACGCAAGACGACAACGCCCGCGCCTCAGGCGGCCACGGGGATCTCCGGGAAGGGTTCGCGCCAGGCGTCGATCTCGTTCAGGCGCCCGTGCCAGCGCTGGATGGCGGGAAACTCGGCCAGCGGGATGTGCGCGCGGGCCGCATGCGGCAGCGCCACGGCGAGCGCGAAATCGGCCAGCGTCAGCGAGTCGCCGACCACGTAGCTGCGGTGTTGCAGATGGCCGTCCAGCACCGCCGCGGCACGCCGCCAGTCGCGCGACGCCCGCGCCACTTCGGCGGAGTCGGCGTCGCCCAGGCCGAAGCGCGGCCTGATGATGTGCTCGAAGTAAAGGGCTCCGCCGGGCTCGGTGAAGTGTTGGTGATTCCAGCTGAACCAGCGGATCACGTCGGTCTGGCGCGTGTCCTGCGGCCACAACTCCGAGTCGCAGCGCGCGGCGAGGTGGCACATGATCGCGTCCGATTCCCACAGCGCCAGCGTGCCGTCGACCAGGGTGGGCACCTTGCCGTTGGGATTGAGCGCCAGGTATTCGGCACGGCGTTGCTCGCCGCGGCCGAGGTCGAGATAGACGTATTCAACGGGAGATTCCAGGTATTTCGCAACCGCGCACGCGGTGCGTGGTTTCAGCACGTCGGACCAGTAGAGCTTCATGGTTCAGGATTCCTCGCAAAGGTGGGGACTTCCCTGCTACGACGAACGGCGTCCTCGTGAGTCGACAACCGCCGCTCACCCGCGCGGATGGTGCTGCGCATGCAGTCGCTTGAGGCCTTCCCTCGCCACCAGCGTGTAGATCTGGGTCGTGCTGAGCGAACTGTGGCCAAGCAGCATCTGCAAGGTGCGCAGGTCGGCGCCGTGGTTGAGCAGGTGGGTGGCGAACGAGTGGCGCAATACGTGCGGCGAGATGCGCTTCGGGTGAATGCCGACCCTGAGCGCGTAGCGTTTCACCAGCAGCCAGAACATCTGCCGGCTCATGCCCTCGCCGCGATTGCTGAGGAACAGTGCGGCCGGCTGCCGCCCCCTGGCCAGCGCGGGGCGGGCGACGGCGAGATAGGCGCCGACATGCTCCAGTGCGATCTCGCCGACCGGCACCAGCCGATCCTTGCCGCCCTTGCCGGTGACCCGCAGCACGCCCTGGCGCGCATTCAACGCAACCAGCGGCAAGTCGACCAGTTCGGACACGCGCAGGCCGGAGGCATACATCAGCTCCAGCATGGCCCGATCGCGCAGGCCCAGCGTGGTGGTGAGGTCCGGCGCCAGCAACAGGCTCTCGATCTCGCGCTCGGCCAGCGCCTTGGGCAGGCCGCGCGGCATCTTGGGCCGTTCGATCAGCAGGGTGGGATCGACGAAAGCCGGTTCGTCGCGCGCCACGAATGCGTAGTAACGGCGAAACGCCGACTGGCGCCGCGCGATCGAACGGACGGCTACCCGCTGCGCACCGTGATACGCCGAAATATCCTCGCGCGTCGCCGAGTGCAGGTCGTGACCGCGCGAGCCCAGCCAGCGCGCCAGCGCTTCCAGGTCACGCCGATAGGCCTCCAGCGTGCGCTCGGCCAGGCCATCCTCCGACCACACCCGTTCGAGGAACGCGGCGATGCTGCGCCGGTCGGCTTCGGCGATACTGGCGGGGTCATTTTCTCCCTTCATGCGCACGATGCTGACCAGCGCGCGCGCTCCATGCAAGCGACCCGATGCCGATACCGACCGTTTCCGCCACCGTTTCTTCCAGGCCCTGCCCGCTGTGGCGTCGCTTGCTGGCGCTGGTCTACGACCTGTTGATCGTCGTGGCGATCGTGATGGTGGTGGGCCTGCTGTGCCAGTTGGCCACCGGCGGGCAGTTGATCCGCACCAGCGGCCACGCGGTCATTCCGCCGTGGTATCGACCGTTGCAGGGCGTGGTGGTGTCCGCGTACTTCATCAGCTCATGGCTGCTGGGCGGGCAGACCGTGGGCATGCGGCCATGGCGTATCCGGCTGACCCGTCGCGACGGCGGCAGCACGACCTTGCAACAGGCGGTACTGCGCCTGCTGGTCGCCGCCGCGCCGATGCTCGCGCTGATGCTGGCGCCCGTGCTGGGATTGCGTGTCACCCTATGGACCGTGCTGCTGCTGTGGGCCGCGTGGTTTGCGGTGGCGCTGTTCGATCCGCGCCGGCGTGCGCTGCACGACATCGTCGCCGCCACCGAGCTGCGTCGGATCGACTGAAAGACTGGCGAGCCCGCCGCACCGACGGCCGCCGCACGCCCGCGCCGCCGCAGTCGCCAGCTCACCACGGGAACTTCACACTTCGCTCAGCGCAAACGCGCTTCAATCGACTGATGCTCCCACCGCGCGCCACTGAACTCCGCAGCGATGCCGAGCTGATCCGCAGCAATCGGGGCTTCTACGAGTCGCTGTGGGCGCAGGCGAAGCTGGTCGATCCGGCGCGCTTCAACACCTGGCCGTTGCTGCGCGAACTGGCACGGCAGGCACCGCGCCGGTTGGAAGTGGCGCCCGGGCTGCGTCCGCGGCTGCCGCTGGATGGCACTCTTTTCGTTGACCTGAGCCGTGCGGCATTGCGCCGCTTGCGTGCCAGCGGCGCCAACGCCGCACACGGCATGATCGGCGCGCTGCCGTGCCGCGACGCCAGCTTTGACCTGGTCTGTGCGCTGGATATCCTCGAACACGTCGCCGACGACAGCGGGGCGCTGACCGAACTGGCCCGGGTCGCCGCGCCGGGCGCCCACGTGCTGCTGTCGGTGCCGTTGCACCCGGAGGCGTGGACGGCGTTCGACGCCTTCGTCGGACACTGTCGCCGTTACGAGCCGGAACGCATCGTCGACTTGCTGAAGCAACACGGCCTGCGGCTGGAACAAAGCGCGGTTTACGGGATGCAACCGAAATCCCCGCGCCTGCTCGACCTCGGCCAGTGGTTCCTGACCCATCAGCGCGAGCGCGCGATGTGGTGGTACAACCGCGTTTTCATGCCGCTGGGACTGCGCTTCCAGCAGCCCTTGCGCTGGCGCGACGGGCTGGGCGATACGCGCGGCGTCGACGAATTGCTGCTGCACTGCCATCGCATGGTCTGAGAAGCTGGTCTCATTCCGTCCATGCGGCGTCGCAACACGGCGAGGGCAAACCCGTTAAGATGCAAACGTTTCCACGCCAGGACTCGCCCTTTTCGATGCTTTATCAAATCCATGAGTGGCAACGCTCCCTACTTGGCCCGTTGAGCTATTTCGCCGAAGCCAACGCACGCATGCTCAGCTCTTCGGGCAATCCGTTCGCCGCGTTTCCCGGCGTGCCGCGACTGGCTGCCGCCAATGAACTGATCCATCGCCTGGGCAAGGATTACGAAAAGCCCGAGTTCGGCATCCACGTCGCCACGGCCCACGACCACGAGATCGCGGTGATCGAGCGCGTCGCGATGGCGAAAGCCGTTTTGCCAGCTGAAGCGCTTCAAGCGTTTCAGCGACGATCCGGCCACCATCGCGAAGATGAAGAACGACCCGATCGTGCTGGTGGTGGCGCCGATGTCCGGCCACCACGCCACGCTGCTGCGCGATACCGTGCGCACCCTGCTGCGCGACCACAAGGTGTACATCACCGACTGGGTCGACGCGCGGATGGTGTCGGCATCGGAGGGTACCTTCGGCCTGGACGATTACGTCGCCTACGTGGAGGATTTCATCCGCCACATCGGTGCCGCCTCGCTGCACGTCATTTCGGTGTGCCAGCCCACCGTGCCGGTGCTGGCGGCGGTGTCGTTGATGGCGGCAAGGGGCGAGCCCACGCCGCGCAGCCTGACCATGATGGGCGGCCCGATCGATCCGCGGCGCAGCCCCACCAGCGTCGACAACCTGGCCACCCGCCAGCCGCTGTCGTGGTTCCAGGGCAACGTGATCCAGACCGTGCCGCCCAACTACCCCGGCCACGGACGCGAGGTCTATCCCGGTTTCCTGCAGCACGCCGGGTTCATCGCGATGAACCCCGGCCGCCACATGAGCTCGCATTGGGATTTTTACCAGGACCTGCTGCGCGGCGACCAGGAAGACGCCGAGGCGCACCGCAAGTTCTACGACGAGTACAACGCCGTGCTGGACATGCCGGCGCGGTTCTACCTTGACACGATCGAAAAGGTGTTCCAGAAATTCCTGCTGCCGCGCGGACTATGGGATGTGGCCGGGGAACGGGTGGACCCGGGGGCGATCAGGACCAGCGCGCTGTTGACCATCGAGGGCGAACTGGACGACATCTCCGGCCTCGGCCAGACCGAGGCGGCGCACGATCTGTGCAGCAGCATTCCGGCCGAACGCAGTGTCCATCGGGTGATCGAGGGTGCGGGCCATTACGGCATCTTCAGCGGGCGGCGCTGGCGCGAGACGGTATATCCGCAAGTGCGCGATTTCATCCGCCAGTTCGATCAGCCGGCCAAAAAGCTGAGGACGGTCGCGCGCGCCGCGCGCGGTCGATCGACGGCAGCCTGAAGTTTCTCTAGCCGCCCGGCATGCCCCACAGCACGTGATCGAGATCGCCGTCCAGCCCGAACCGCGACAGCGCCACGCGGCCATGATCCACCTCGACGCCTTCGGCGCGCAGCCGCTGGCATTGTTCAAGAAATCCGCGGCTACCGGGGGGCAAGGCGATCTGTCCGCTGGCGCGCAGAACCCGGAACCATGGCAGTCCCATGCCATCGGGTGCCTCGCCGAGCAGCCGGCCCACCAGCCTCGCCCGCCCTGGCAAGCCCGCACGGGCCGCGATGGCGCCGTAGCTGGCCACGCGACCCGGTGGAATCGCGGCGATGGCCGCGTAGATGCGGGCGTGGGGGTCTTGCATGTGCGTTCCGCTTCAAGGCCACAATTCGGAATGTCATCCGTGACAGAGTAATCTCGGGTTCTTTACTGCCGGAACGGCACCATGCGTCACTTTGAAGCCGTGCGCTCGCACATTGGCAGCCAGCACCAGCTGCATCACAACGATCCGTATCTGATCAGCTTCGACCTGACGCTGGGGCAGGACCGACACCAGGGCATCTATCTCGCCGAGCTGGAGGGCGAATCCGGTCGCCACTATCTGCGCGTATCCACTCCGATCGGTCCACTCGCCGGCACCGACCCGCAGCGCTGCCTGCGCTTCAACTGGCAACAACGAACCGGCTTCCTCGCGGTCGCCGACCTCGACGGGTCACCCTACCTGCATCTGTGTGAAAACCGGCTGTACGAGTTTCTCGACGCGGCGGAACTTGACCGGGTCATCCATGCCCTGGGCTCGCTGGGCGACCGGCTGGAGCAGGTCATGGCCAGCGACGACGACACTCTTTGAGGGTTCCGCACACACCGGTTGAGCGTTCCGCCTGCGCCGGCCATGCTCAGAAAATTGCGCTGTACGCCAGCACGAAGCCATAGGCCATCAACGCGGTGATGGGCAGGGTCAGGATCCAGGCCCACACCATCCGCTCCACCACCGACCAGCGAATCGCGTTGAATCGCTTGGCCGAGCCCACGCCCATGATCGAGGCGGACACGATGTGGGTGGTGGACACGGGGATACCGAACACCGAAGCGCTGAGGATCACCACCGCCGCGCTGGTTTCCGCCGCGAAACCATTGATCGGATGCAGCTTGACCATCTTGTGACCCAGCGTCTTGATGATGCGCCAGCCGCCACCGGCGGTGCCGGCGGCCATGGTCAGCGCGGAGACCACTTTCACCCACACCGGGATGACGAAGCCACCGGCTGGATTCTCGTTGATACGCAGGAAGCTGAAAATTGCCGGCAGGTGATCGAAATCATGCGCCGCCGTGGCGCCGGCCAGCGCCAGCGCGATGATGCCCATGCTTTTCTGCGCATCGTTCATGCCGTGCGCCACGCCCATCGCGGTGGCCGAGGCGATCTGCGCCTTGCCGAAAAAGGCACTGACGAACGGGGTACGCCCCAACCGACGCAACCAGCCGCGCCGATTCGCAAACCAGACCAGCAGCGCGTACAGCGCCCCCATCACGATGAAGCCGATGATGAAGCCGCCCAGCGGCGACAACAGCATCGGGATGATCACCTTGGGGATCACGCCGTGGCCTTTGATCCAGCCGCCGTGCACCCAGATCACCGAATGGAAGTTGTTGCTCGAGGCCGCGATGGCCGCACCCACCAGCGCACCGATCAGCGCATGACTGGAACTTGAAGGCAGGCCCAGCCACCAGGTGATCAGGTTCCACACGATCGCCGCCAGCAACGCGCAGATCAGCAGTTGCGAACTCATCTCGATCACGCCGGCATTGATCAGGCCGGAGGCAATCGTGGCCGCCACCGCGGTACCCAGGAACGCACCGATCAGGTTGGTCCCCGCCGCCAGCAGCACCGCCTGGCCGGGGCTGAGCACCTTGGTGGCGACCACCGTGGCAATCGAATTGGCGGTGTCGTGGAAACCGTTGATGTAGGTAAACACCAACGCGATCACCACCACCGCGATGACGATGGTCATGCGTTGCTCCCGCGGGCTGCAGGACGGGCGCGGGGCGCCATCGACAGCGCGGATTCGCCCAGCGGAATGCGCAGGATCACGGCGCGCCCTCAGGAATTTTTCAGCACGATCGAATAAACGACATTGCCGACATCCCGGCACTTGTCGATGGCTTTTTCAATCAGCTCGAAAAGGTCCTTGGCCAGCATCGCGCGCATGGCGTCATTGCCTTCGACATACAGGGTGCGATACGGCGCCAGCAACATCCGATCACCTTCCGACTCCAGCGCCTGCAGGCGGTCCTGCAGCTTCTTCACGCGGTCGATGCGCAGGCCGCGACGCAATTCCTGGACCATCTCGACCACCACCTCGCTGGAACGCAGCAGCACCTCCGCGCGCTGGGCGAAATCCACCCCTACGACGCGCGCGGAGACAATCTCGTAGCGCTCGGCGAACTTCTCGATGGTCTTGGGAATCTTGTACAGCGAGGAATTCAGCGATTCGATGTCCTCGCGATCGAGCGCGGTGACAAAGGTGTTCACCAGACCCTCGCTGATCTGCGCTGCCAGCTCTTTCTCGCGTGCTCGGGTCGCGGCGAACGCGGCCATCACCGCGCCGCGGTCCGGCTTGGTCAGCAACTCGTGCATTGCCTGGGCGCTTTCAAAGGCCGTGGCAGCGCTTTGTTCCAGCAGACCGTAAAACTTGTCGCCTTTGCCGAATATCGTCTGCAATGAAAACATGCGTGTCATGTCCAGGTGACCGGAATGGCAGCCATGGTACAGGACCGCCATGCTGCCATGCACCAATGGCAGGATGAAGTGCAGGCGCCGCTACCCTTACACTGTGCTCATGCCCCCTGCGCCATCATCACCTCGATGCTGACCGAAATCGCGTTCGTCCTCGTGCTTTCGCTCTGCAACGGTTTCTTCGCTCTGTCGGAGATGGCGCTGGTGGTCTCGCGCAAGAGCCGCCTCAAGCACATGGCCCTGTCCAGTCGCAACGCCGCGCTGGCGCTGCGCCAGGCCGAGAAGCCCGAGTATTTCCTGTCGACCGTGCAGGTCGGCATCACCATGGTGATGCTGATCACTGGCGCCGTGGCCGGCGATGCGTTGGGCGGACACCTGGCGGCCCTGCTGCAGGGCGATCGGCTGGGCGCCCTGGCGCCGTATGCGCGAGTCATCGGCATCGTGCTGGGTTTCATCCTGATCTCGTTCATCCAGGTGGTGGTCGGCGAACTCGTGCCCAAGCGGCTGGCATTGGCGGCACCGGAGAAACTGTCGTCCTTCGTGGCGATCCCGATGCTGGTGCTGTCGCGTATCGCCACGCCATTTGTATGGTTGCTCAACGCATCCAGCAACCTGCTGCTGCGGCTGCTGCGGGTCAATCCGAAGGGTCGCGGCGTCGTGACCGAGGACGAGATCCGCCTGCTCGTCGCCGAGAGTGCCGAACAGGGCGTGCTCGACGAAGACGAGCACAACATGGTCAACCGCGTGCTGCGCCTGGGCGACCGCACGGTCGACAGCGTGATGACCCCGCGCATGCGGATTGCCTGGCTGGACATGGGCGCATCGCGCGAGGAGAACATCGAGGTCATGCGCGAGACGCCCTATTCGCGCTATCCGGTGTACCGCGGCGACGAGAGCGACGTGGTCGGCGTGGCCGAGGTCAAGCTGATGCTGCACAGCTTCACCGAAGGCAGCCCCGAGCTGTTCGGGCATCTCTCCAAACCGTTGTTCGTGCCGGCCACGGCGCGCGCGCTGGACCTGCTGGAAGAGTTCCGCGATGCCGAGACACCGCTGGCCCTGGTGGTCGACGAATACGGCGACATCGAGGGCCTGGTCACCGTCAACGACCTGCTGGCCGCGGTGGTCGGCGCCAGCCAGCTCGGCCACGGCGGCAGCGAGGACAGCCCGATCACGCAACGCCCCGACGGCAGCTGGCTGATCGATGGCAGCCTGCCCACCGACGACCTGCGCGAGCTGCTGCGCATCGGCGAGCTGCCCGGTGAGGAGGAGCACGATTTTCGCACCATCGCCGGCATGGTGATGACCGCGCTGGGCCACGTGCCGCAGACCGGCGAGGTGTTTGAATGGCGCGGCATCCGCTTCGAAGTCGTCGACCTCGACGGCGCCCGCATCGACAAGCTGCTGGTGACGCCGGTGCCGGAAACACCTGACGCGTAGGAGTCCGCTCGCGGGCGATGCCTGGGCGAGGGAACGGGGAACGGGGAACGGGGAACAAGAGCGAAAACCGCGATGCTTTGGCTGTTCCCTGTTCCCTGTTGTCCCTGCTTCCCTGTTCTGTTCCCTGTTCCCTGTTCCCGCGCTCTTCCCTGCTGTCCCTGCTCGCCCGTCGTTCCCCGTTCCCCGTTCCCTGTCCCGCCCTCTCCAAGGGCATCGCCCGCGAGCGGACCCTCACGTCATTTATCTCGCGCCAATCCCGCCATGCGTTGCGCATCGGCCAGGATGCCGTGCAGCACGCGCAGCTCACGCTCGTCCGGCTGCGCGCGCTGAAACAGCTTGCGCAGGCGCAGCATGATGGTGGTGGGTTCGCGGCCCTTGTGGAATTCGATGTCGTCCAGGGTCTGCGCCAGGTGGCGGTAGAACTGTTCCATCTGCGTCGCGTCGGCGGGTGGCTCGTCGTGTTCGGAAGGCGGCGCAGGCAGCTCGTCGCCAAGCATTGCCATGCGCAACTCGTAAGCCATCACCTGCACCGCCTGCGCCAGGTTGAGCGAACTGAAATCGTCCACGCTGGGAATCCGCACCATCGCGTGGCAGTGCGCCAGTTCCTCGTTATCCAGGCCGCTGCGCTCGTTGCCGAACAACAGCGCCACCTGCTCGCCACGAGCGGCCGCGGCCAGCGCCTGCCTGGCCGCCACGCGCGGACTCAGTTCCGCCAGGGTCACGCCGCGGCGGCGGGCGGACAGGCCCAGCACCAGGTTGCAGCCCGCCAGGCCCTCGACGAGATGGGCGTGCACGCCGGCTTGGGCCAGCACGCCATCGGCGCCGACCGCCAGGGCGTTGGCCTCGCGATCGGGAAAGCGCGCCGGCGTCACCAGCTCCAGCCGCTCGAAGCCCATGGTGCGGATCGCGCGCGCCGCACTGCCGATATTGCCCGGATGGGAGGTGCGCACCAGCACGAAACGAAGACGCGAGGCGAGCTCGGAAGGATCGGACATGGGTGGAGCGGCCTGGCAACGGGATCGCCCAAGAATAACGGACGCGGGTCGGGCCCTGCCTGCCTCTGCTAGAATTGCGGGCTGCAACCCCGCTCTCTTCCCAAGTCGATGCCATGGCCAGACCACACGTCACGATCGCGGCGCGCGCCGCGCGTTCTGCAGGCAACGTGATCCTGCGCTACATGAACCGCATCGACGGCCTGCACGTGGTCGAGAAGCAGCAGTGGGATTTCGTCTCCGAGGTCGACAAGCTGGCCGAGGCGGAAATCATCAAGGAACTGCGCCGAGCCTATCCCGACCACGCGATCCTCGCCGAGGAAAGTGGCCAGACCGGCAAGGGTCCGCTGACCTGGGTAATCGACCCGCTGGATGGTACGCACAACTACCTGCGCGGCATCCCGCATTTCAGCGTTTCCATCGCGCTGCTGGACAAGGGCGTGCCGATCCATGCGGTGGTGTTCGACCCGCTGCGCGACGAGCTGTACACCGCCAGCAAGGGCGACGGCGCCTACCTCAACGATCGCCGCATGCGCGTGGGCAAGCGCGAGAACCTGGGCGGCGCGATGATCGCCACCGGCTTCCCGTTCCGCCAGCGCGCGCACCTCGACGCCCAGCTCGACATGACCCGCGCCATCCTCGGCCAGGCCGAGGACATCCGCCGTTCCGGCTCCGCCGCGCTCGACCTCGCCTACGTCGCCGCCGGCCGCTACGACGGCTATTTCGAGATCGGCCTCAAGCCGTGGGACATGGCCGCCGGCGTGCTGCTGGTGCACGAAGCGGGTGGCCGCTACTGCGATTTCGCCGGCCGCGACGGCATCCCGGCCAGCGGCAACATCATCGCCGGCAACCTCAATGTGGCCAAGGCGATGGTCGACGCGATCGGGCAGCAGGCGACGCCGGAGTTGCTCAAGGCCTGAGCGATCTGGCCGGCTGAAACCCAACCAAGGCGCCCTGACTCGCCTTCCTGTGCGTTCGCTGCCTGGCCCATGTGCCGGTTGAACCGCCCCGCTCCAGCCCCGATCCTCAACCCGCGACATCGGCTCCCACGCCACCGCCGAGGAGTTGCTGCGCCCTGGACATCAGCTGGACCGCCACGGCATTGACGAGCCGCAAATGCGCTACTTCACGACCAGGGTTGCCTGCATCGTGGGATGGAACTTGCAGAAGAACGCGAAGCTGCCGTGCCTGGCCGTCGTGCGTGCCGTGGCGCCGGGTTTGAGGTCGACGTCGAAGCTGCCGTCGCGGGCGGTGGCGCTGTGTTCGAGGATGCCGTGATTGACCCATTCGATGATGTCGCCGGCGCGAACGCCGGCAGGCATCGGGCCGAACGCCATCTTGTCGATCACGATCACATGCACGCGCTGCGCCTGTGCGGCGTCGGTTGCCGCGGCGGGTGTCGCCGCGGCCATCGCCAGCAAGAGGCCGGCGAGCACGATCACGATACGAAACATGGCGTGCCCCTTACTTGAGGCTCTGCACGAGGTGCTCGGCATGCATCTCATGCGACTGGAACAGCTTCAGGCCGGTTTCCAGCAACGACTTCAGTTCCGCATTCTGCGCCGCGGGGATCAGCGTGCCACTGAGCGCACCATTGACTGTCTTGTGGAAGGCGACTTCATTCGCGGCATACGCCTTGTCATACGCAGCTGCCGTTCAGCGCGGCCAGTTTCTTCTGCTCGGCGGCGGCACTGCTGGCCAGCGACTGACTGGTGGGGTTGTCCTGCGGCGTCACGCCCAGTTTCTTCACCAGCGCCAGCGCCTGCTCGTTCACCGCGGCGTGGTCGCGCGCCATTTCCTCGGCGAAGGCGCGCACCTGCGGGTTGTGCGATTTCTGCAGCGCCTGCTTCGCGGCCGTGACGTCGATGACACCGGCGGTGTAGGCAATGTGCGCGATCTGCGCGTCGTTGAGGGCAGGAGCGGGCGTGGCGGCGTTGACGCCGGTCATGGAGCTGGCGGCAAACACCAGTCCGAGGGCGATGGCAAACAGCGGCTTGTTCATGATGGAAGTTTCCTTGCGTGGTGTGGATACGCGGCGCGCAACTGGCTGCCGGTGCCCATCAGATGCAGCGCCCACGTGCGAGGTTCCCGCCGCGTCCGCGGGAACCCGGACCGTGCCAGCCGCATCGCATGGAGCATCACCCACAGCGAAATCATGCCCATGCTCGAATTCGACCAGCTCCTTGTCCCCACCCCGGCCACGCCTCCGCCTGCCAGCGAAAGCCCGCCGCCCGCCCGCGCCGAAGCGGAAGCGGCGGTACGCACGCTTGATCCGCTGGGCCGGCGACGACCCCGCGCGCGAGGGCCTGCGTTGACGCCGGCGCGCGTAGTACGTGCCTACGAGGAATGGTTCGCCGGCTATCGGCAGGATCCGGTCAGCCTGCTCAAGCCGCACCTTTGGCGAAGTCGGTGGCTACGACGACGTGGTGATCCTGCGCGATATCCCGCTGCAATCGACGTGCGAACATCACATGGCGGCGATCCGCGGCGTGGTGCACATCGCCTACCTGCCCGCGCCAGCGCGTGGTCGGCATCTCCAAGCTGGCGCGGCTGGTGGAGGCGTTCGGCCGGCGCCTGCAGATCCAGGAGCGCCTGACCACGGAAATCGCCGACACCCTGGCCCGGCGCTGCAGCCGCGCGGGGTCGCGGTGATCGTGCGGCCAGCCACGAATGCCTGTCCTCGCGCGGGGTGCGCCTGCACGGCGTGTCGATGCAGACCCGCCGCTTGCTCGGCGAGTTTCGCGCGAGCCGCAGCGTGCCGAAATCCTCGCGAGCTGGCCAGATGAACTGCGCTGCGTCAACTCTTGGCTCCGGGTTGCCACCTGCGCCCGCCGAACCGTTTTTCAGGCCTGTCACATGCATCCGCGCCCATCGTCGGTGTAGTCCAATGCACTTGTTCAGAAGGAGAAAATCATGCCTGTCCTGCCCGTGTTGTGCCGTCGACTACGCCGCCTGGACGACCACGCGCTGGTGGCGCTTGTTCGCAGCGGCCAGCGCGAAGCATTTCGCCACATCATGCAGCGCTGCAATCAGCGCCTGTTTCGTGTTGCGCGTGCCGTGATCGGCGAAGACTCCGAAGCCGAAGATGTGTTGCAGGAGTCGTACATGCGTGCCTATCGCAAGCTGGATTCATTTCGCGGCGATTCCTCCCTCTCGACCTGGCTGACCACGATCGTGCTGAACGAGGCGCGTGGGCGCTTGCGCAACGCCACCCGACGGTCGGGCTGGAGCAGATCGAGGCGCTGCCTGCCGATGCCCACCAGATCGTCCCGTTCCCCTCGAAGTTCGGCAGCGAGGACCCTGCTGCCGCCGCTGCGGCGCGCCGAGATCCGTCATCTGCTTGAACACGCGATCGACCAGCTGCCGCCGGCCTTCCGCGTCGTCTACATGATGCGCGAAGTCGAGGAATGCAGCGTCGAGGAAACCGCCAGCCAGCTCGGCATCAAGCCGCAAACGGTGAAGACCCGCCTGCATCCGGCGCGACGCCAGTTGCGCGTTTCCCTGCACGACCGCCTGGCCGTCACCCTGGCCGATGCGTTTCCGTTCATGGGCAAGCGTTGCGCGCGCGTCACCGATGCGGTGATGGCGCAGCTGGACGCCGAGGCGGGCGAAGGCTGACCGGACCATCCATCAGGCGCAGGCCAGCCAGGGCACACAGCAACGAACCGATCCTCCGGGTTGGCGCGTCCGGCTCGTCAGGGCGTCCCGGCCCGGCCTCTCGCAGGACTCCACGCAGGAAGGGAATCGTGACCCGCCGCTGCGCCGCCAGTGAAGCGACGTCCAGCCGATCGAGCAGATCCAGCAACGCGCCGAGATCCCGCGCATAGCGCGCAAACAGCCAGTCCAGCACGCTCTCGTCCAGCTCGATGCCACGCGATGCCGCCTGCGCCTTGAGCACGTCGCGGCGCTCGTCGTCACCGAGTGGCTTCAGCGCGAACTGGGTGCACGCGCCGAGCCGCGAACGCAGGTCGGGCAGCTCGATGCCCAGTTGTGCCGGCGCCGCATCGGCGGCGAACAGCAGCGCGGAACCTTCGGCTCGGGCGCGGTTGTACAGGTCGAACAATGCGTGTTCGGCGTCATGGTTGCCGGCGATGGCGCCGCAGGTCGTCCAGCGCCAGCACCTCGCTGCCGGCGACGCCGCGCAAAGCGGCCGCGTGATCGCTCATCGTGGCCAGCGGCAGGTATTGCGCGCGCCGGCCAGCCGCAGTGCGCGGCCTGGCAGGCCGCCAGCAGCAGATGGCTGCGGCCACTGCCGCCGGCGCCGTGCAGGTAGACCCATGGCGCGCCCGGTTCGACCGCAAGCGTCTGCACGGCGTCCAGCGCGGCGGCATTGGCGCCGGCGTGGAAATGTTCGAAACGCTGGCGGCGCGGCCAGCGCAGGGCCAGCGGCAATTGCGGATTCATGCGGCGGGCCGCGGAATCCGGCTGCTGGCGCGCACGACCGTCATCGACGTCGCCATCCTCGATGCACGTCAACCTCGACTTCGGCAATCACCGGATCGTCCGATCGCCGCCTTCGGTGTACAGCTCGCTCATCCGGTAGCGCTCGACCAGATAACGCAGCAACACCACGATCACCGAGGCGGCCGGCAGCGCCAGCAACACGCCGAGAAAGCCGAACAGATAACCGCCGGCCAGCACCGCGAAGATCACCGCCACCGGATGCAGGCCGATCTTGTCGCCGACCAGCTTGGGCACCAGCACGTACCCTTCCAGCAACTGACCCACGCGCAAACACGCCGCACACCAGCAGCAGGTGATTCCAGTCACCGAACTGCACCAGCACGGCGATGATCGCTGCGGCAAAGCCGATGATGAAACCGAGGTATGGCACGAAGCTGAGCAGGCCGGCGACGATGCCGATCAGCAGTCCGACCGAGAGCCCGGTCAACCCCAGGCCGACGCCGTAGAACACGCCCAACGCCAGCATGACCAGCAACTGGCCACGCACGAACGCGCCGAGGATCGCATCCGACTCGCGCGCCAGGTGGGCAATCGTCGGCTGCACGGAACGCGGCAGCATGCCGTCGATCGTGGCCACCAGACGATCCCAGTCGCGCAGCAGATAGAACGCCACCACCGGGATCAGCACCAGATTGGTCAGCCACATGACAATGCCCAGCGCCGGAGCGCGAGACCTTGTCCAGCACCACCGTCGCCACGCCACCGAGCGCGCCGATATGCGTCTTGATCGCCGCCACCAGGCGGTCGCTGTCGAACATGTGCGGGTCCAGGTGCAACTGCGCCTGCAGCCACGGCCACGCGACGTGCTGGGCCCAGTCGCCATAACGCGGCAGGTTGCCGATGAGGTTCTCGATCTGCCGTGCAATCAGCGGAATCAGCAGCAACAACACGCCCACCACGACCACCAGCAGCACCACAAAGACGATCGTGGCTGCCCACATGCGATTCAGCCCCAGCCGCTCCAGTCGGTCGGCCAGTGGATCGCCCAGATAGGCGAGCATCGCCGCGACCGCGAATGGCATCAGGACCGGTGCGAGCAGCCAGATCAGGTAAACGATGACCGCGGTGATCGCCAGCAGTTGCCACCGGCGCGACACGTCGCGCGCCTGGTTCATGGGGCGTTTCCGCGCAGCCAGCGCAAGGTGGCGTCTGCCCCTCGATGGGGCTGCCGCTGCAGCAGCAGGTGGCCGCTCGCCGCCAGATTGGCGGCCAGGCCCTGCATCGGCACCGAGGCCTTGACCTCGAGCAACACGCCATCGTCCTGCGCGCCCACGGTGATGACTTGCTGCACCGAGGGATCGGCGCTCAACAGGGCCAGCAGGCTCGCATAGTCGGCCGCCGAGTCCAGCCCGCCGACCCACAGCTTGCCTTCGCTGACGACCGAGCCGATCACGTTGAGCTGCTTGCCCAGGCGATCCACCAAGCCGTTGCCGGCGGCGCCAAGCAGGGCGTCTTCGGTGGCACCCTGGCTGCTCCAGTGCTGTGCCTGTCCCCCGGAGATCAAGGTCCAGTCGGCGCTGCCGGCCTGCAGTTTGCCCAGCAGCACCAGGCCGGTGCGGTAATCCCGGTTGATTGCCGCCAGAGTCGCCGGATCGGCCGCCGCCACCTTGGCCGCATCGAGGTGGCTCCCCGCCGCCGGATACACCACGGTGGTGCCACGCGCGGCGGCGGCCGCGGCCAGGCTGGCCAGCTCCGTCTCGTCCGCTGCACTGCCGTTCGCGTGCTGCACCAGCAACAACACCGGTGGCTTGATGCCCGCGCTCGCCACGCCGAGTTTGGCGACCAGGCGGCGTACCGAAGCCGGCGCGAAATCCACATCCAGCACCAGGCCGGTGGCGGCTTTCTGGTACTGGAACTTCTGCACCAGCGAGCTGGCGCTGCCCAGCGCGCCCGCGTACCCGGGGTTGCTGCGCAGATCCTGGCCACCGGCGATCCGCGTCATCACCTGCGCCAGTGCGGTGGCGAAAGCCTGGTCGCGCTGCGCGTCGCTGGTGTCGGTGACCGGCACGACGACCGAGTAAGGCGAGCCGGAAGCCTGCGCATGCAGCGGCGGCAGCGCGGCAAAACCCAGCAGCAGGAAGATGATCAACAGACGGGACTGGCGCATGGGTACGGCATCTTGTCGGGAAACACCCGCGAAGTCTGACCAATCCTGCGCGCAGCGTCCATTCACGGCAGTCCGGACCGGCCGACGCCACCGCCCGCACAGCGGGCAGCAGCACCGCATCCTGTTAGAATCACGCGTTTCGTCCCCGCCGGTGCCCGCCATGTCTGACGCCCTCACCTACCGCGCCGCCGGCGTCGACATCGACGCCGGCAATGCGGTGGTCGAACGCATCAAGCCGCTGGTCAAGCGCACGTTTCGCCCCGAGGTGATGGGCGGCCTGGGCGGCTTCGGCGGCCTGTTCGACCTGTCCGGCCGCTACCGGGAACCGGTGCTGGTCTCCGGCACCGACGGCGTCGGCACCAAGCTGAAACTGGCGCAGCTGCTGGGTCGTCACGACACCATCGGCATCGACCTGGTCGGCATGTGCGTCAACGACGTGCTGGTGCAGGGCGCCGAGCCGCTGTTCTTCCTCGACTACTTCGCCACCGGCAAGCTCGACGTGGACACCACCGTGGCCGTCGTCGGCGGCATCGCCAAGGGCTGCGAACTGGCCGGCTGCGCGCTGATCGGCGGCGAAACCGCCGAGATGCCCGACATGTACCCGCCGGGCGAATACGACCTGGCCGGCTTCACCGTAGGCGCGGTGGAAAAATCGCGGATGCTGACCGGCGCGGCGATCGTCGCCGGCGACGTGGTCCTCGGCGTGGCCTCCAGCGGCCCGCACTCGAACGGCTATTCCCTGGTCCGCAAAATCCTCGAGCGTGCCGGCTGCACGCCCGAAAATGGCCGGCTCGATCTCGACCTCGGCGGCGTGAAACTCGCCGACGCGCTGATGGCACCGACCACGATCTACGTGAAACCGATGCTGGAGTTGCTCGGCGCCGGCTATCATCCGGCCGTCCACGGCATGGCGCATATCACCGGCGGCGGCCTCAAGGAAAACATCATCCGCGTGGTGCCGGACGGCTTGGCGCTGGCGCTGGACGCCGCCGCCATCGTGCTGCCACCGGTATTTGACTGGCTGATGCGCGAAGGCAGTGTGGCGCGCGAGGAAATGTGGCGCACGTTCAACTGCGGCATCGGCTTCACCGTGATCCTGCCCCGTGACGCGGTGGCCGGCGCGTCCGCGCTGCTGGCACGGCATGGCCTGGCCAGTACGGTGATCGGCGAAGTGGTGCCCGCGCAGGGCGACGAACGCGTGCATATCGGTTGATCCGCAGCATGCCTGCCACACCCGCCAGAGTCGCCGTGCTCGCCTCCGGTCGCGGCAGCAACCTCGCCGCGTTGATCGAGGCCCGTGCCCGCGGCGAGTTGCCGGTCGAATTCGTGCTGGTCGGCAGCGACAAGGCTGATGCCGGCGCGCTGCGCCTGGCCGAGGCGGCGAACATTCCCACGCTGGCGCTCGACCCGCGCAGCTACCCGGACCGCCGTGCCTTCGATCTCGATCTGTTCGACCGCATCGGCGCCAGCGGCGCCGACTTCCTGGTACTGGCCGGCTTCATGCGCGTCATCGACGGTGACGCGCTGCGCGCCTGGGAAGGTCGCATCATCAACATCCATCCCTCGCTATTGCCGAAATACCGTGGCCTGCACACCCACCGTCGCGCCCTGAAAGCCGGCGACACCGAACATGGCGCCAGCGTGCATTTCGTCACCGCCGAGCTCGACGGCGGCCCGGTGATCGCGCAGGCCCGCCTGGCGGTCGAGGCCGGCGACAACGACGAAGGCCTGGCGCAACGCCTGCTGCCACTGGAACACCGGTTGCTGCCGGCCGTGCTGGGCCTGCTGGCCAGCGGCCGCCTGCGCTGGCAAGCCGGCACGGTTCAGCATGATGGCCGGCCATTGTCGGCACCGCTGCGTCTGGGGGAACACGGGCTGGAGTGATGCGCGGTTCAGGCCACCATGGGCAGACTCGCGGCATGACCTTCCGACCGCTGCTCGCCTCCCTGCTCGGATTCGCCCTGCTCTTCGCCACCGCGCATGCGGGCACCCCGACCGCGTTCACCGCCACCTACAAGGTCTTGCGCGGTGGCAGTCCGATGGGCACCGCCACGATCAGCCTGCGCGACGATGGCAATGGTCAGTGGACCTATCGCAAGGACATCAAGGGCACTGGCGGCCTGGCGGCGATGCTTGGCGCCAGCATGCAGGAAACCTCGCGTTTCCGCTGGAAGGGCGAGCTGCCCGAAGCGCTCAGCTACGACTACGAACTGAACACCGGCATCAAGAACCAGCAGCGCCACCTGCGCGTCGACTGGAGCACCAACCAGGTCAGCGTCGATGGCAGCAAGGGCACCGAGACGTATCCGGCCAAGCCCGGCATGGTCGAGCGAAATACCCTGCCGCTGGCGCTGGGCGTGGCCCTGCAGGCCGGCCACCAGCAAGTGGCGCTGGCGGTTGCCGTACGCCAGGAAGTGCAGACCCAGCAATTCAAGGTCACCGGCAAGGAAACCGTGCAGGTTCCCGCCGGCAGCTTCGATGCCGAACGGGTCGACCGGACCGACGCCGACCGCGGCTTCAGCGCCTGGTACGCGCCCGCGCGCTACCCGTTGCCGGTGAAGCTGTCGCAACACGATGGCGGCGACCTGGTCATGGAGCTGGTGAGCTACCGGCAGCCCTGAGCGAGGTTGAGCAGGTAGCCACGCGCGACCTTTCAGCGATCGCGGCAGCGGTGTCACCAGGGTCCGACGACTCGCGCAAGCATGATCGCCCCGGCGCCAACGAGAACCATGCCGACGACGCGTGCCATCCGTTCGCCGCCCGGTGCGAGGCGCTCGATGGTGATCGCCGCAAAGACGGCACCCATCGCGCGCAGATCCATCATGCCGACGACCAGCAAGCTCGCGGTCAGGCCCGCGCAGCAGAGGTTGCAGTGGAGACCGAGCCTTAGACCGCGGCGCCAAGCCCGCCTCGCGGATAGCGGCAACGCCGCGAATCCCGGTACACCGCGACAGCAGGCGAGGTGGCGCGCCTTCCACCTGCTGAACTGCAGCGCGCCGGCGGCCAGGACAACCACCCCGCCGAGGACGGGAACAGCACCCGCCAGCGACGGCAGGCGCATGGCCAGCGCAGCCAGGCCGGCGCCCGGCGGAAACACGACCATCCCGCACGCAGCCCACACCGAGAAGTACCCGGCAGCGACCGATGCGGTCAACCATCCCGGCCTGGCCACCCCGGTGTCGCCAAGTGCCTGACGGCAGCGCCACAGCACCGGCAGCACGGAAGGCAGCATCATGGCCACCATCATCGCGATCCACATGCCGAGGAACCGAACGGCCGCGCCGGGCCAGCTCTGGCCGTCCATCCGCAGCCACGCCATCGACAGCGTCCAGCCGCCAGGCATGGGCATCCCGCCCATCGACATGGCCATGCAGCTGGCCACTGTCACCGCCGCACTGGCGGCGAAGAGCAACACCGAGACGCCGAGCAAGGTAATACGGCGGGAAGGTCGCCCGAAATTCCTGCGTCGTGAAGTCCCTCGTCCCGTGGTTGTCCCGACGATAGCCATGGCGGCACTCAGCCCCTGCCGTACTCGTCGTGGCGACGCCACCACATGCCGGTCTCGTTGCGCCCCTTCGGCGCGCGATCGAGCCACTGATACATGCCCCAAAGGCCGTCCAGTCCGCGTGCATAGGTGGAATAGGTGTGATGGACGGTGCCGTCCTCCAGCGAGAACGCGCTCATGCCCGGGCGCTCGCGCAAGTAGGTGTTCACGTCGGTCCCGGCCATCATGGCGTTCTGGGTCGGAGGCGCTTCGTCGCCGGCTTCCCTGCCCATCTGGAAAGGTATCTGCGACGCCGGCGGCTCGCGCAGGTAATTGTAGTCAATGCCTCCTTCACGCTGCTGCCGTTCGGTGAACGAGACATTGAAATCCGCGTTGAAATCGCCGCCGAATGAAGATGCCCACGGAAACGTCCAGCCCATCCGCCGCTTGTATGCCTGCAGCTGGGCGAGCGGCGCCCGCGAAACGGCGCACAGCGTCACGTCATGGTTCGCAAGATGGATCGCGAACCCGTTGAAGCCGTCCGCGATCGAGGAACAGGTCGGGCAGCCCGCGGTGTAATCCGGTCCGAACATGAAGTGGTAGACGAGCAGCTGCGAGCGTCCCTTGAAGAGATCTGCCAGCGAGGCGCCGCCCTCGTCGGTATCGAATCGATAGGCCTTGTCGATGCGAACCCACGGCAGTTCCTGCCGTCGTTGTGCCAGCTCGTCGCTGCGCCGGGTCAGCTCCTTTTCCGCTTTCAGCAATTCAAGCCGCTGCGCGAGCCATTGCTCGCGGGTTCCGATGGCATGTGTCGTCATGTCGTTCTCCGGTGGTTCGTCGCGCAGGTTTTGGCCTCGCGACAGGTCATGGGTTGTTGTCCGCATCGCCTTGCGCTTCGCGGCGTCGGGCGGTTGTCGGCGCGCTTCGGGCGACGTCGGCCACCTGCTTGTCCGGCGCCCGCGGGAAGGCCGGGCGATAGACTACGCAGCGATCCTCGAAGGGCGGGAGTGACAAGCGTGGCGCGATTGAGATGAGCTGGCGACGATGGACTCACTGATCACGGCCGCCGCGCAGGCGCTGGCGGCAGGCGATCCGCTGGGCGCGCTGAAGCGCGTCGCCTTGCGCGACGATGCGCCGGCGCTGGCGCTGCGCGGCATCGCCATGGCGCAGCTCGGCGATTTCGCCCGGGCGAAGTCGCTGCTGCGACGCGCGGCGCGCGCGTTCGGTTCGCGGGAGGTCGTGGCCCGCGCCAGATGTGTCGTTGCCGAAGCCGAAGTCGCGCTCGCCTCGCGCGAGCTGGGCTGGCCCGCCAGAGCGCTGGACGCCGCGCGGGCGACGCTGGAAGCGCACGGTGACCGCGTGAACGCCGCGCATGCACGATACCTCGACGTCCGCCGCCAGCTCCTGATCGGCCACCTCGACGAAGCCGAACGCCACCTCGCCATGCTCGATGCCGCCGCCTTGCCACCCGCGTTGCAGGCCGCGCACGCACTGGCCACCGCCGGGATCGCGCTGCGCCGCCTGCGCACCGGCACGGCGCGCATCGCGCTGGCGCGGGCCGACCGTGCCGCGCGTCGCGCGCGCATCCCCGCGCTGGTCGCGGAGGTCGAAAGCGTGCGCCTCACGCTTGACGCGCCGGCGGCGCGCCTGCTCGCGAACGGTCGGGAACGACCAGTCCGGCTGCACGAGGTCGAGCTCCTGCTGGCCTCGCAAGCCGTGGTGGTGGATGCCTGCCGGTATAGCGTGAACAGTCCGGACGGGACCGTTGCACTGGCGAGCCGTCCAGTGCTGTTCGCGCTCGCGCGCGCACTGGGCGAAGCGTGGCCTGCCGACGTGCCACGGGACGCGCTGATCGCCCGGGCATTCCGCACCAAGTATTCCGACGAGACGCATCGGGCCCGGCTGCGGGTCGAGATCGGGCGCCTGCGCGTCGCCTTGCGCAAGCTGGCCGGCATACGCGCGACGAAGCATGGTTTTCTGCTGGTGCCGCTGCGCGCCGACGAGGTCGTGGTGCTGTTGCGTCCGGTCGATGAGCCGCATGCCGCCCTGCTCGCCCTGCTCGCCGATGGCGAATCGTGGTCCAGCTCGGCCCTGGCACTCGCCCTGGGCAGCAGCCAGCGCACCGTGCAACGGGCGCTCGACGCCTTGGCCGACGCCGGCAAGATCCAGATGCTGGGTCGTGGGCGCTCGCGCCGCTGGGTGGCGCCACCGGCTCCGGGTTTCGCGACGGGTTTGTTACTCCTCGCCCCGCTGCCGGTCGACTAGGATTCCGGCATCGAATGACGGGAGTCAACGGCATGAAGCGTTCAGCAGCAAAAATCGTGCGCGAATACGGCCCCTTTGCGGGTGTCGAGCGCGTGCATGGGGTCAGCCACGACGGCAGTCAGTTCTGGTTTGCCGCCGGCGCCGCGCTGCACGCTCTCGATCCCGAGAGTGGAAAGACGACTCGCACGCTCGATGTCGCCGCACATGCCGGCACCGCGTTCGACGGCGAGCACCTGTTCCAGATCGCCGAGGATCGCATCCAGAAGATCGATCCGCGGACCGGCCGCGTGCTCGCCACCATCCCGGCGCCCGGCGGCGGTGGCGACTCGGGGCTGGCATGGGCCGAGGGCACGTTGTGGGTGGGCCAGTACCGCGAGCGGAAGATCCACCAGGTCGACCCCGATACGGGTGCGGTTCTGCGCAGCATCGAATCCAACCGTTTCGTCACCGGGGTCAGCTGGGTCGACGGCGAGCTCTGGCACGGCACCTGGGAAGGTGACGAGAGCGAGTTGCGGCATGTCGATCCACAGACGGGTGAGGTGCTGGAAGTGCTTGAGATGCCGCCTGGCATGGGCGTGTCGGGACTGGCATCCGATGGCGGCGACCGGCTGCTCTGCGGTGGTGGTAACAGTGGAAGGCTGCGGGCCGTGCAGCGCCCGCAGGCTGATGCCGCACCGGCCGGCGGTTCGACAAGCGGCACCGGTGCCCGCGATTGATCGGGGCTGTTGAGCTCCTCAGAGCGATACGTAGCGAGCCAGTTCGCCGGCATGCTCGCGCAACCAGCGGCGGGCGCGAGGTTGGGTTGCCAGGTAATCGTTGAGCATGCCGCCAAGCGGCAAGCCCAGGATCCATGACCAGGGACGCTCGCCAGGCCAGAGCAGGTTCACGGCAACGCCGCACACGAAAGCGCCGAGCACGAGATTGGCAAACAGCAGCAGCAGATAACGTGGGGTGAGACTGCGCGTCACCGCTTCGCGCCACAGTCGGCGCCTGCGCGAAGGCGGCAGGGACTGCAGTTCCGGAACATCCTTCAAGCGCCAGTAGAACGTCATGACGTATCCCGTGCTGCAGTTGCTCAGTTCGGCATCCGCCGAATCCGGGCACCCAGCGCACTGAGCTTCTCCTCGATGTTCTCGTAACCGCGATCGATGTGGTACACCCGATCGACCACGGTCTCGCCGCTCGCCACCAGGCCTGCCAACACGAGGCAGGCCGAGGCACGCAGGTCGGTGGCCATGATCGGCGCGCCGCTCATGTGCTGCACACCCTGCACGATCGCGGTGTTGCCCTCGAGGCGGATGTCGGCGCCAAGCCGCTGCAACTCGTGCGCATGCATGAAGCGGTTCTCGAACACGGTTTCGGTGACCACGCCGGTGCCTTCGGCCACGCAGTTGAGCGCGGTGAACTGCGCCTGCATGTCGGTCGGAAACGCGGGGTACGGCGCGGTGCTGATGTTGATCGCCTTCGGTCGGCGCCCGCCCATGTCCAGCTCGATCCAGTCATCACCGGTGCAGACGTGCGCGCCGCACTCTTCCAGCTTGGCCAGCACCGCGTCCAGCGTGTTGGCGCGTGCATGGCGCGCGCGCACCTTGCCGCCGGTCATCGCCGCACCGACCAGGAAGGTGCCGGTCTCGATGCGGTCGGGCAACACGTTGTACTCGGCACCGTGCAGGCGCTCCACGCCGTGGATCACCATGGTCGAACTGCCGGCGCCCTCGATCTGCGCGCCCATCGCCATCAGGAAGTGCGCCAGGTCCACCACTTCGGGCTCCTGCGCGGCGTTGTCGATCACCGTGGTGCCTTGCGCCAGCGTGGCGGCCATCATGATGTTCTCGGTGCCGGTGACCGTCACCATGTCCATGTTGACCCGCGCCCCCTTCAACCGCGATGCCTTGGCCTTGATGTAGCCGTTCTCCACGCTGATGTCGGCACCCAGAGCCTGCAGCCCGCGGATGTGCTGATCCACCGGACGCGAGCCGATGGCGCAGCCACCGGGCAGCGAAACCTCGGCCTGGCCGAAGCGCGCCACCAGCGGACCCAGCACCAGGATCGAGGCGCGCATCGTGCGCACCAGGTCGTACGGGGCCACGCAGGTGCTGGTGGTGCGCGGGTCGATGTGCACCTTCATGCGGTCATCCAGCACCAGCTGCACGCCCATCTGGCCCAGCAATTCGATGAACGTGGTGACGTCGTGCAGATGCGGCACATTGCCGATGCTGACCGGCTCGTCGGCCAGCAGGCAGGCGGCGAGGATCGGCAACACGGCATTCTTGGCGCCGGAAATGGCCACGTCGCCGTGGAGCGGCACGCCGCCATTGATCAGGATTTTGGCCATTGGAGTTCAGGAATCGGGAATGGAGAATAGGGAATAAGGAATAGGAAGAGCTGAGGACTGTCGCAGGCTTGGTCGGAACGGCTCTTGCCATTCCCTATTCTCTACTCCCTATTCCCTGCTTCTTCCGGCGTCAACGTTTTCAGCGCCAGGGCATGAATCGCGCCGCCCATCAGCTCGCCCAGGGTGGCGTAGACCAGCCGATGTCGCGCCAGCGGCAGCTTGCCGGCGAATTGAACAGCTACCACGGTCGCCTCGAAATGCACTCCGTCGGCACTGTCGACCTCGACCCGTGCACCGGGCAAGCCGTCTTCGATCAATGCCTGGATGTGGCCGGAGTCCATCGGGGGTTCCATAAGGGGGTCAGGCCGGCTCGCTCAGGGGATTCCGCGCGGCGCGGCACCCTGTCGCTGGCATATGACGTTAAAATACGAATGTGTCATGGTAATGGAATTCTGCCGGCACAGAAACGACGCCAGCCCCGCAGCGGCCTCGTGGCGTCGACTCCCCCGCATCCGAGCATTCATGAACGCACGCATTGCCCCGCCCGCGCCGGTCAACCTGAGCTCCAAAGCCATCACGCGCAGCGCGCGCACGGTGATCGCCACCGAAGCGGCCGCGATAGCCGCACTGAAACCCCGGATCGGCGCGGACTTCGTCGAAGCCTGCCGCCTGATCCTGGCCTGCCGCGGCCGCGTGGTGGTGAGCGGCATGGGCAAGTCCGGCCACGTCGCGCGCAAGATCGCCGCCACGCTCGCCTCCACCGGCACACCGGCGTTCTTCGTGCACCCCGGCGAGGCCAGCCACGGCGACCTCGGCATGATCCAGCCGGAAGATGTGGTGCTGGCGATCTCCTACTCCGGCGAGACCGACGAACTGCTCTTCATCCTGCCGATGATCAAGCGCCAGGGCATCCCGCTGATCGCGATCACCGGCAAGCCCGGCTCCTCGCTGGCGCGCGAGGCCGAGGTTCACCTGGATGGCCAGATCTCCACCGAAGCCTGCCCGCTGGGCCTGGCGCCAACCGCCAGCACGACCGTGGCGCTGGTGCTGGGCGACGCGCTGGCAATCGCCTTGCTGGAGGCACGTGGATTCACCTCGGACGATTTCGCCCGCTCGCATCCGGCTGGCGCGCTGGGCCGTCGACTGCTGCTGCATATCAGCGACGTGATGCACAGCGGCGACGACGTGCCACGGGTTTCACCCGATGCCACCCTCTCCGCCGCCCTGGTCGAGATGACCCGCAAGCAATTGGGCATGACGGCGGTGGTCGATGCCGACCAGCGTCTGCTCGGCGTGTTCACTGACGGCGACCTGCGCCGTGCGCTGGACGACGAGGACGTGAACCTGCGCGGCGCCAGCGTGGCCGAGCTGATGACGCGAGGCCCGAAGACGATCGGCCCGGAGCGGCTGGCGGCCGAGGCAGCGCAACTGATGGAGAAGCACCAGATCCACGCACTGCTGGTGGTGGACGAGGACCAGCACGTGGTGGGCGCGCTGAACATTCATGATCTGCTCCGTGCGCGTGTGGTCTGATTCGTCTCGACGAATCAGAGAAATCAGGCAAGTCCGCTCTTTACGCTTCTCCGCACAGAAACCCCAGCCGTGCCCAACTTCCCCTATCTCGCCAACCTCCCCACCGACATCCTCTCCCGCGCCGCAAAAATCCGCCTTGCGGTGTTCGACGTGGACGGCACGCTGACGGACGGGCGGCTGTGGTATGCCGAGGACGGCCACGAAACCAAGGTGTTCCATGTGCATGACGGGCTCGGCCTGAAGCGGCTGCAGGCGCATGGTGTGCAGGTGGCGCTGATCACGGCGCGGATCAGCCATCCCGTCGCGTTGCGCGCCGAAGAACTGGACATCAACCATGTCTACCAGGGCCAGGGCGACAAGCGGGCCTGCCTCTCTGAACTGCTCGATGCCCTGCACTTGCAGGCAGACCAGGTCGCCTACGTCGGTGACGACCTGCCCGATCTGGCGCCGATGCGCATGGCGGGACTGGCCGTGGCGGTCGCCAATGCACACCCGTGGATTGTCCAGGAGGCGCACTGGCAGACCCGCCAGCGCGGTGGCGAAGGCGCGGCCCGCGAGGTGTGCGACCTGATCCTGCACGCGCAGGGCAAGAGTGACGCCGAGCGGGAGCACTGGCTGTGACCCTGCGCCGGTGGCTGCGCGACCGGCGATTGCCGGCCGCGATCGTCCTCGTTGCCCTGGCCGCAGGCGCCAGCCAGTTGCTGTTGTGGTGGCTGGGTCCGGCGCCGCGCACCCACACCTTCGTCGGCCCGCCGCGTTCGGCTTACACCTTGATCGATGCCAAAGTCATCGAATACGGCCTCGATGGCAAACCGGGCCTGCACATGCAGTCGCCCCGCGTCGAACGCCGCGAGGGCGACGATTCGTTGTACCTCAACGCACCGACCTTCCAGATGCCAGCCAAACAACCCGGCATACCCGACTGGCAGGGTCAATCGCTGTATGGCTGGGTCAACAAGCCCGGTACCGTGCTGAAACTGCAAGGGGCAGTCAGCATGCAGCGGCCGGGCTTCACCGACACCCATGGCACGGCGCAGCCCGAAGCTTCCCTGCACACCTCGAATGCCACGGTGTGGCCGCGGGAGAACCGCATGGAAACCGCCGAGCCGGTGCAGATGGCCCAAGGCGACCGTAGAATGAGCGGTGTCGGCATGCGTGCCAATCTCAACGACAATCACCTGGAGTTGCTCGATGACAGCCACGGCTCATTCCCGCCGCGCAAGCGCTAGCCGACGCTGGGTCGCCGGCCTGCTGGCGGCCTGTGCGCTGGCGCTGTTGCCTGCGCTGGTGGTCGCCAAACAGTCCGATCGCCAGCAGCCGATGAACTTCGCGGCCAAACACACCGATGCCTACAACGCCCCGAACACGGTCACCACCTTGCAGGGCAGCGTGAAGATCACCCAGGGCACGCTGTTGCTCACGGGCGACATCGCCAAGATCCACCTCGACGCCGACAGCCAGATATCGCAGGTGGTGGTCACCGGCAAGCCGGCGCACATCCAGCAACTGGACGACAACGGCAACCTGATGACCGGCAACGCCGCACAGCTCGACTACGACAATATCCACGGCATTGCCGTGCTGACCGGGCAGGCCGCGGTCAAGCAGCAAGGTCGCGGCGAGTTCCATGGCGACAAGCTGACCTACAACACCGAGACCAGCCAGATCACCGGCGACTCCGGTGGCGATGGCCTGGTCCACGGCGTGTTCCTGCCCAAGGCGAAACCGGCGGCCGCGCCTTCGCCGACAAACACGCCAGCCCCCGCCAGCAGCAGTTCGACGCCGCAGGGGCATCACTGACTCCATGCTTTCCGCCGAAGGCCTGCAAAAAAGCTTCAAGGCGCGCCAGGTCGTGCGCCATTTCGCGTTCTCGATCCGCGAAGGCGAGGTGGTCGGCCTGCTCGGCCCCAACGGCGCCGGCAAAACCACCTGTTTCTACATGGTGGTGGGCCTGATCGAGGCCGACGCAGGCCGCATCATCCTGGACAAGCAAGACATCACCGGCCTGCCGATGCATGCACGCGGCGCGCCTGGGCATCGGTTATCTGCCGCAGGAAGCCTCGGTGTTCCGCCGGCTCAGCGTCGCCGACAACATCATGGCGGTGCTGGAGCTGCGCAAAGGTCTCAGCGCGCAGCAACGCAACAGCGAACTGGAAGGTCTGCTGGATGAATTGAAAATCGCCCACATCGCCGGCCAGAAGGGCATCAGCCTGTCCGGCGGCGAACGGCGGCGCGTGGAAATCGCCCGCGCGCTGGCCGCCAACCCGCGCTACATGCTGCTGGACGAGCCGTTTGCCGGCGTCGACCCGATCTCGGTCGGCGAGATCCAGCGCATCGTGCGGCACCTGAAGGAGCGCGGCATCGGCGTGCTGATCACCGACCACAACGTGCGCGAGACCCTGGGCATCTGCGACCGCGCCTATATCCTGAACGAGGGCGAGGTGCTCTCGCGTGGCACCCCGGCACACATCCTCGCCGATGAGAAAGTCCGCGAGGTCTACCTGGGTCGCGAATTCCGCCTCTGAGGCCCAGCGCGCCGGGGCACCAACTTCATCAGCCTATGGCCGCTGCGCCGGGCACGCGCTAGGATGTATTCACATCCCCTTGACGCGGTTGGCATGAAACCCGCATTACAGTTTCGCCTCCACCAACAGCTGACCCTGACGCCGCAACTGCAGCAGGCGATTCGGCTATTGCAGCTGTCACAGCTGGAACTGGAAGCCGAACTGCGCCAGATCGCCGAAGGCAACCCGCTCCTGGAGTTTGCCGAAGAGGCTGAGGACGACGACGATACCGAGGCCAGCGAGACCGCGGAGCCCGAATACCAGGTCGCGGACAAGTCCGTCAGCAGCGACGGCGACGGCGAAACCGTCGACTGGTCCGACGGCGGCGGCGCGGCCGAGTCGCCGATCGATTTCTCCAGCAGCAGCCCTGGCAGCAGTAGCAGCAGTTCTCGCGGCGACGATGATTTCGAACCGCAAAGCGCCGCCCCGGAAACGCTCCAGCAACACCTGCTGTGGCAGCTCAACATGGCTTCGCTCGACCCGCGCGAGTACCTGATCGCCACCGTCCTGATCGACGCGCTCGATCCTGCCGGCTACCTGGGCGAAACCCTGGACGCCGTGCTCGCCGCGCTGCCGGCCAGTCTCGACGCAACCATCGGCGAAGTGGACGCGGTGCGGCGCCAATTGCAGGGCTTCGACCCCGCCGGGGTCGGCAGCCTGGACCTGCGTGACTGCCTGCGCGTGCAACTGGAGCAGTTCGGCGCGGACGTTCCGCATCGCGCGCTGGCGCTGCGCATCGTCGACACCGAGCTGGAACTGCTGGCACGCAACGACATCTCCAAGATGGCGCGGCGCCTGCATGCCGACCCGGATGAAATCGCCGACGCGGCCGTGCTGATCCGCAGCCTCGATCCGCGCCCCGGTGCCGCGCTGGACACCACGCCGGTGGAATACGTGGCGCCGGACGCCTACGCCGTGCGCCACGGCACGCGCTGGCGCGTCAGCCTCAATCCCGAGTCGCAACCGCGACTGGGCCTGAACCAGCATTACTGCGGGCTGATCGCCAAGGCGCGCGGCGAGGACGCCAGCTGGATGCGCGGGCAGTTGCAGGAAGCCCGCTGGCTGATCAAGAGCCTGGAATCGCGCGCCGAAACCCTGCTCAAGGTGGCCGAGGCGATCGTACGCCGCCAAAGCGCCTTCCTCGATTACGGCCCGGAAGCGATGCATCCGCTGGTGCTGCGCGAGGTCGCCGAAGAAGTAGGCATGCACGAATCGACCATTTCACGGGTCACCACGCGCAAATACCTGCACACGCCGCGGGGCACCTTCGAGCTGAAGTATTTCTTCTCCAGCGGCGTTTCCACCGAAGACGGCGGCAGCGCTTCGGCCACCGCGATCCAGGCCATGCTGCGCAAGCTCATCGACGCGGAAGACCCGCGCAAGCCCTTGTCCGACCAGGCCATCGCCGGCGAGTTGCAGGCCAAGGGCATCCAGGTCGCCCGCCGCACGGTCGCCAAGTACCGGGAAGGCCTGCGCATTCCCACCTCCAGCGAGCGCCAGCGCGCGAACTAGGACGGTCGAGTCGAGAATTCGGCCGAGCGAGGACAGGCTTTCGGGATACGCGTTGGGGTTCCATGGCCCGGGAATCGGCAGACCCGTGGACTGCTCGGGCCGGTGCGCAGCCTGGCCGATCAAGGTCCGCCAGGCTGCCGGACGGCCATGGAAAGCGGCCGGGGAACTGGTTAACAAAAAAAGCGTCCCATACCTGCTAAACAATGATTGACGACGTGCCGATGGCCACCGGCCACGGCACCTCTACCCGCCGCGAAACGCGGCACTGCACACCAGAGGAGGCGCCCCATGCAATTCCAACTCAGCGGCCAGCAGATTGAAGTCACCCCGGCCCTGCGCGATCACGCCACCGCCAAGCTCGAACGCCTTACCCGCCTCGACGACAAGTTGACAAGCCTTGCGATCGTGCTCTCGCTGGACAAGCTCCAGCAGCGCGCCGATGGCACCCTGAACGTGGTCGGCGCCACCATGCACGCCCAGGCCACCGAAGCCGACATGTATGCCTCCATCGACCTGCTGTTCGACAAGCTGGTCGCACAGCTGCGCAAATATCGCGAGAAAGTTGCCGACAAGAATCAGCGCAAGGCACGTGAGGAACGTCAATACGGCTGATCCGCTCGCGCCATCGCCAACCGCGGCCCGCCTGCTCCAGGCGGGCCGCTTTCTTTCTGAAGCACCGTGAATCGGCGGCAGCGGCGTCAGGCGTTCGCGACGAGACGCGCGGCGGGCATCGGGCGAACTCCGCGCAACCACGCGACCGATTGGTTTCCGGTCCGCAGCCGGCACGCGTGCCGGTGACGCCCGGCGCAGCGGCGCGTCCTTTTCGCCAGCCCCCGGCACACCTCGTTCGGCAAGCTGTCACAATGGTCGCGTTGCCGCGGTACATTGCGGTTTCATCACGCGAAACAAGGGCTCTCGCTTGGATCGGATCAGCGCGCGACAACTCTATGACAGCGTCCACGAACGCATGGCGCTGCGCTGGATATCCGGCATGCGCGGCGAGTCGCGGGTGCTTGAACCGGGCGTGGCCCAGGCACGTCGACCCTCGCTGATCGGCTACCTCAACGTCATCTATCCGAACAAGATCCAGATCATCGGCTCGGAGGAGCTGAACTTCCTCGACGGGCTCGATTCGCGCCAGCGCTGGGAAGTGATGCACAAGGTTGCCGCCTATCAGCCGGTGGCGCTGCTGGTCACCAAGGATCAGTCGGTACCGACCGACTTGCGCGACGTGGCCGAAGAGACCGACATGCCGCTGTGGAGCAGTCCCAAGCGCGGCCACGAATTGCTCACTTACCTGCAATACCACCTGGCGCGGATGCTGGCGGCCAAGACCACCCTGCACGGCGTGTTCCTCGAAGTATTTTCCATCGGCGTGCTGATCACCGGCGAGGCGGGCTCGGGCAAGAGCGAGCTGGCGCTGGAGTTGATCAGCCGCGGCCATCGCCTGGTAGCCGACGATGCCACCGAATTCACCCTGATCGCGCCGGACGTGATCGACGGCGCCTGTCCGGAGTTGCTGCAGGACCTGCTCGAGGTGCGTGGACTGGGCGTGCTCAACGTGCGCGAAATGTTCGGCCACATGTCGGTGAAACCTTCCAAATACCTGCGTCTGGTGGTGCACCTCAAGCCCCTGCGCGAGGGCGACGAGGCCGATGCGATGGCCCGCCTCACCGGTGATATCGGCCATTGCCAGATCCTCGACGTCGCGGTGCCGATGATCACCATTCCGGTGGCGTCGGGACGCAATATCGCGGTGCTGGTGGAAGCGGCGGTGCGCAGCCACGCGCTGAAGAGCAAGGGCATCGATCCGGCACAAACCTTCATCGACCGCCAGGCGCATCAGTTGCGCCGACTGCCCCCATGGTGAACGCATGAACGAGAACGAAGATCCGCTGACTCCCTTCAACGCGCCCGAGGCGATCCACCTGATCGTGCTCACCGGCCTGTCCGGTGGCGGCAAGACGGTGGCGCTGCGTGCACTGGAGGACCTGGATTTCTATTGCGTCGACAACCTGCCCGGCAGCCTGCTGCCGCACCTGGTGCAGGCGGTGCTGCAGGATCACAGCAGCCGGCGTCGGCGCATCGCGGTGGGCATGGACGTGCGCAACCGCGGCGAGGATTTCAGCCATCTGCCCAGCGTGCTGTCGGAGCTCGCCGTGTCCGGCGTGGAAGTTCACCTGATCTTCCTCGACTGCCGCGACGAGGTGCTGATCAAGCGTTATTCGGAAACCCGGCGTCGGCACCCGTTGGCATTGCGTGGCGTATCGCTGGCCGATGCCATCGTGGAAGAGCGCCGGCTGCTGCGACCGTTGATGGCCATCGCCGAAAAAGTCATCGACTCCAGTGACCTCAACGTCCATCAGCTGCGCCGGCTGGTGGCCACCGGCTACGCGCAGACCACCAAGGGGCTGACCCTGATGTTCCAGTCCTTCGCGTTCCGGCGCGGACTGCCGCTGGACGCGGACTTCGTGTTCGACGCGCGCTGCCTGCCCAATCCGCACTGGCAGCCGCACCTGCGGCCGTTGTCCGGCAAGGATGTGCCGGTGCGCGATTTCCTCGACGGTGAACCGCTGGTCGGCGAATACTTCAGCGACACCGCGCGCTGGCTGGATACCTGGATTCCGCGTTTCGAGCAGGACGATCGCAGCTACCTGACCATTTCGATCGGCTGCACCGGCGGGCGACACCGCTCGGTCTACCTGGTCGAAAAGCTGGCGGCGCACTACCGCGACCAGCGCGAGACCGTGCTTACCTTTCATCGTGAGCTCGAATGATCTGCACGACACGCCATTTCACCGTCGAGGCAGATCGGGCACATCGCGTGCCTGATTCGCGGCGTGCGATCCGTGGCCCGCATCGATCTGGCGATTTTCGACGTCCTCCCGACGCGGACGCCCGGCCATGAGCGTCGGCGTGTTGTTGATGACCCATGAGTCCGTGGGCAAGGCGTTGATTTCGGCGGCACATCATGTGATGCCCAAACTGCCGCTGCGCGTGACCGCGGTGGAAGTCCCGCCGCAATCGGACCCGGAGGTCATGCGTTCGCTCACCGCCCATCACGCGCGCGCGCTCGATCACGGCGACGGCGTGCTGATCCTGGCCGACCTGTACGGCGCGACACCGTGCAACATCGGCCTCTCGCTCGCGGCACTGGGAATTCGCCTGCGCTGCGTCTCGGGCCTGAACCTGCCGATGCTGCTGCGCGTTCTCAACTACCCGGAAAAACCGCTGGACGAACTGGCCGAGGTCGCCGCCAGCGGTGGCCGCGGAGGAATCTTCATTGACCATGCCTGATTTCGAGAATGTCCTTTCCCATGCTTGAACAAGAGATCGTCGTATCCAACAAGCTCGGCCTGCACGCCCGTGCCTCGGCCAAGCTGGTGCAACTGGTACAAGGCTTCAAATCCACCGTCTGGCTGGTCAGCAAGGGCCGCGAGGTCAACGCGCAAAGCATCATGGGCGTGATGATGCTGGCCGCCGGCATCGGCACCACGCTGAGCGTGCGCGCCGACGGCCCCGATGCGGAAGCGGCGCTGGCCGCCGTCGCGGATCTGTTCGCGCGCAAGTTCGACGAGGGAGCATGAGGATGGAGCCGGGAACGGGGAACAGGGAACGGGGAACGGCAAGAGCGATTCGCCACCGCGATGGTCGCAGCGCTCTTGCCGTTCCCCGTTCCCCGTTCCCCGTTCCCCGTGTACCAAGGGGGCACCCATGAGACAAGTCCTGCCCGGCACCGTCGCGGCCCACGGCATGGCCCTGGGTCGTGCCCGGCTGGTGCAGGCCAGTCGTTACGCGGTGGATACGCGGCCGCTGGAGGAGCACGAGATCGAGGGTCAGTTGCAGTTGTTGCATCAGGCGCTGGATACCGCGCGGCAGGAGTTGCGCGAACTGCGCGGGAAGTTGCATGGCGCGCTGGCGCGCGAGGTCAACGAATTCATCGACGCGCACAGCCTGTTGCTGGACGATGCCGAGCTGCTGCGCGGGCTCGACGACCTGGTGAAGATCGGCCGCTACCGCCCGGGCGCGGCGCTGAAGAAGCAACGCGACCGGCTGTCCGCCGTGTTCGAGGCGATGGACGATCCCTATCTGCGCAGTCGCAAGGAAGATGTCGAGCAGGTGATCAACCGGGTGATCTCCGCCCTGCAACAGCAGACCAGTCCGGAAGAACGCAAGCTGGCCGCGCGCGTCGGCGAGATCCTGATCGCCGACAGCATCGCGCCGGCCGACATGGCGCAACTGGCCGGCAACGGCCTGCTCGGCGTGGTCGCCAGTTCCGGCAGCGCCTACTCGCACAGTGCCATCCTGGCGCGCAGCCTGGGCCTGCCGATGCTGGTGGGCACGCGCGACGCGCTGGCCACCATCCATGACGATGATCTGATCCTGCTCGATGCCGAACGCGGCGAGACGGTGGTGCACCCCACCGCGCAGGACCTGTCGCGCTACCGCGCGTGGCAGCGCGAGGCCGCCAATGAAGGGCGACGCCTGGCCAAGCTGGCCAACGCGCCCACGCGCACCCGTGATGGCGTCGGAATCGCCCTGATGGCCAATGCGGAAACCAGCGCCGACGTGGCGATGGCACGCGCCCGCGGCGCCGATGGCGTGGGCCTGTATCGCACCGAATTCCTGTTCCTGCGCAAGCGCATGCTGCCCACCGAGGACGAGCAGTTCATCGCCTATCGCGACCTGGTGATCGGCATGGGCGGCCTGCCCGTGACGATCCGCACCATGGATCTGGGCGCCGACAAGGCCGACGCCGCCGGCCTGAGCGCCCGCGGCGAGGACAATCCCGCGCTGGGCGTGCGCGGCGTGCGCCTGTCGCTGCGTCACCCCTCGGTGTTCACCACCCAGATCCGCGCGATCCTGCGCGCCGCCTGCTACGGCCCGATGCGCGTGCTGATACCGATGGTGACCCAGCCCGACGAGCTCATCGCGGTGCGCACCTTGTTCAATCTGGCGCGCCAGGAACTCAAGCGCGAGAACGTCGACCTGCCGGAAAAACTGCCGCTGGGCGCGATGATCGAAGTGCCCGCGGCGGCGATCAACGTGCGCGCGCTGCTGGAATATTCCGACTTCCTCGCCATCGGCACCAACGACCTGGCCCAATACGTGCTCGCCGCCGATCGTGGCAACGACGCGTTGGAAAACATCTACAACCCGTTGCAGCCGGCCTTGCTGCGCCTGCTGTCGCACGTCATCAGCGCCGGTCGACGCGCGAAGAAACCGGTGAGCCTGTGCGGCGAGATCGCCGGCGACTCCAGCTTCACCGCCCTGCTGCTGCTGCTCGGGCTGTGCGAATTCAGCATGCATCCAAGCCAGATCCTGCATGTGCGCGACCGCCTCGCCACGCTCGACCACGCCCACCTGCGCCGCCACGCCTCGCGCATCGCTGCGCGCGCACACCCATGAACAGGCCGAAGCCCTGCTCGGCGACATCGTGGGAAGTCAGGCAGCCTGAGGTGTAGGAGCGCACCCTGTGCGCGATGCTCTTGCTGCATTCCGAGCAAGAGCTTTCGTCTGCCTTCGGCAGCCGAGTTACTTTCTCTTTGCGTGCTCAAAGAGAAAGATAACCAAAGAGAAAGAGCACCCCGCTTGGCGCTTGCCGGGCATCCTGCCCGGCAAGTCCGTGAGGCGGGGCCGGGCTTTTCGATCGGGCATCGGGCAACTGCTCCTGCGTTGCCTCAACTCCGGCATCCATGCCGTCGCCTGCCCGAGCGAAAAGGCATCGACATCCCTGTCGACTGCCCGCTGCGCGGCCTCTCGACCCCGCCTCACCGCCGCACAGGGGCCCCGGGCAAAGCAGCGGGCCATCCTGGCCCGCACTCGGTGGAAAGCCGAGAAGCTCAAGAGCAACAACAGCATCAACAGCATCAACAGCAACAGCGAGGGCAACAGCGGAGACGAAAACGGCAGGGAAGGATGGCTCCTTTGCTCTGCTTTTGATCTGGCGTTTTTGAAGAGTGCGCGCCGGGAGCGCGCTGCTCTGCCCGGGGCCCCTATGGCGCGGCGGGTGGGCGGAGGAAAGCCCGCAGGGTGGCCGGCATGGATGCCGGCCAGTTTTTCGCGCAGCACAGGATGTCGCTGTCGAAAAACCCCGTAGGCCACCCGCGCACCCGCAGGGCAGGATGCCCGGAGGGCGCGCCATCGGGGTGGCCTTCTCTTTTGGTTACTTTTCTCTTGGCCACGCAAGAGAAAAGTAACTCGCCCTCCGAAGGAGGACGAAAGCTCTTGACCTTGAGGCTCTTCGCTTTGAATGCAGCAAGAGCATCGCGCACAGGGTGCCTCCTACAGAGAGCGGCATCGCAGGGTTCAATCCGCGATCGAAGCCGGTACTGTCGAGGAAGGCATCCAGCAAGACGCCGCGGTATTTCTGCCGGTGCAGCAGCAGCGACAGCTTGCGGCGCAAGTCGAGGAAGGGCGTGTTCAGCGCCTTCAGATGACCGGCGGCGACGGCGTCGACGATCGCCACGGCGGGCAGGCAGGCGATGCCGAGTCCCGCCACCACCACCTGCTTGATCGCCTCGATCTGATCGAGTTCCAGCACCGTCTCGCCGGGCGGCAGTTGCGCCAGCACCCGCTCGCTGGTGGCGCGCGTGGCTGAACCGGGCTCGCGCAGCACCCAGCGCGCACCGGCGAAGTCGGCTGGCTTCAGCCGGCGCTTGCGCGCCAGCGGATGCTCCGGCGCGGCGCACACCGCCAGGCGATCGTCGCGCCACGGCCGTACTTCCAGTTGCGGGTGGGTTACCGGCCCCTCGACACAGCCGACATCCAGGCTGTGATCAAGCATGCCGGCGGCGATCGTTTCGGAATTTGCCACGCGCAGGCGGATCGCCACTTGCGGGTGCGCGCGCACGAACGACCCCAGCAGCTCGCCCACGCGGTAGTTGCCCACCGTATTGCTGGCACCGATGCGCAGCTCGCCGGTCAGCGCCGCGCCGTGCTCGCGGCCGCGCCGCCCGAACTCGGCGTAGCGCTCCAGCAATTCCTGCGCCAGCGGCAGCAACTCGCGCCCGCGCGTGTTCAGACGCAAGCGGCCACGCTCGCGGTCGAATACCGGTGCATCGAGCTGTCGCTCCATCTCGGCCAGCGCCATGCTGGCCGCCGGCTGGGTCAGGTGCAGATGGCCGGCGGCCGCGCGCACGCTGCCGAGCAGTGCGATCTGCACGAACACGTCGAGCTGGCGCGGGCTGATGTTGAGCATCAGTAGACTTTATACATCAAATCAAATTTACAAAATTTTATTTATGCGTGGCCGCCGCGACAATGGCCGCATTTCTTCGCCGGAAGAATGCTGAAACAGGGTCGCCGCCGGCGAACGCGCGCCACCTCGAACAGCGCACTCCGGCTCGACCATCCACGCTCGCCAGGCTTCCTGCATGAATGCGCCCACCATCGCCGCCACCCTCCACCCCACCCTGCGCAGCCGGGCGCCCGGGCTGTTGCTGGCCGTGGCCATCGGCCTGGTCGCGCTGTTGCTGGGCCGCTGGGCGCCGATCATCGGCGGCCCGGTGTTCGGCATCGTGCTGGGCATGGTGGTACGCAACCTGTTTGCGCCGGATGCGCGCTTCACCCCGGGCATCCAGTTCGGCGGCAAGCAGATCCTGCAGTGGTCGATCATCGCGCTGGGCTTCGGGCTCAGCCTGACCCAGGTGGCACGGACGGGCCTGGAATCGTTGTGGGTGACCATGATCACGATGAGCGTGGCGTTTCTCAGCGCGTGGCTGCTCGGCCGCTGGCTGGGCGTGCACGACAAGCTGAAGATCCTGATCGGCGTAGGCACGGCAATCTGTGGCGGCTCGGCGATCGCGGCGGTGACGCCGATCATCCGCGCGGACGAGCACGACACCGCGTTCGCGATCTCCACCATCTTCCTGTTCAACGTGATCGCGGTGCTGCTGTTCCCCCTGCTCGGCCACCTGATGCACTTGTCCGACCTGGGTTTCGGTCTGTGGGCCGGCACCGCGATCAACGACACCTCTTCGGTCGTCGCCGCCGGCTACAGCTACAGCCATGCGGCAGGTGACTACGCCACCATCGTCAAGTTGACCCGCGCGACCCTTATCATCCCGGTCTGCCTGGTGCTCGCCTTCATCGTCGCCGCCCGCGAGAAGCGCAAGCAGGCCCAGGCCGGCGGCGTGGGTCAGTTCAGCCTCTCCCGCATCTTCCCCTGGTTCATCCTGTGGTTTCTGGTGGCCTCGGGCATCCGCACTGCCGGCCTGGTGCCGATGGCGATCCAGCCGGCGCTGCACCTGCTGGCCGAGTTCCTGATCATCGTGGCGCTGACCGCGATCGGGCTCTCCGCCAATCTGCGCCGGATGATCTCCAGCGGTGCGCGGCCGATCCTGCTGGGGTTGGGCGTGTGGGCCGCCGTGTCGATCAGCAGCCTGCTGGTGCAACTGGTGATCGGGCAGCTTTGAAGAATTCGGGTTGGACCGGGACACCTGAAGTGCGGGCGTGGAAGCGAACCTCGCGCTGACGGCAGCAGTGTCCCGGTGCAGGTGGCAATCGGACAACTTGCCGTCGATGCGTGGCCCTTCATGCCGCGGCACGCTGGCCGCCAAAGCTATACTCCCGACAATGATGCAGGTCCGTCCTGGCGAGGCGGCCGTCATGACCCGGGGGCGCTGCACGATGGACGAAGATATCGAGGTCCGCACCTTGCCACTGGTCGCCGCCGGACGTGCGCGAGGCGGCCGCCCGACGCAGCAGGATGACCTGATCTGCCTGCACGACCCGCAGCAGGACGCGCGCCTGCTGGTGCTGGCTGACGGCATGGGTGGCGACGGCGCCGGCGAACTCGCGTCTGCGGGCGTCATCGACGTCGCCCGCACCTTGTGGGAGCAGGGCCAATGGCGCGAACAACCCGGCGCATTGTTCCTCGAAGCGCTGTGCCAGGACGCCCATGCCGAGTTGCTTCGTCGCGGTCGCGGCCTGGCCCGTGGCGAACCACATTCGACCGTGGTGGCTCTGCTGACAAGGGGCAATCGCGCGTACTGGGCCCACGTGGGCGACAGCCGTCTGTACCGTTTCCAGGGCCGGCATTGCCTGGACTGCACCGAAGACCACAGCGTGGCGCAGCTCAAGGTTCGCCGGGGCGAACTGGCCGCCGACCAGGTGGCCAGCGATCCCGAACAGCACAAGCTGCTGCGCGGACTGGGCGGGCCGCAGCCACCGCAGGTCGAGCATGGCGGCGCGCTGTTGCGTCCTGGACAGACGTTCGCGTTGTGCAGCGACGGTGTCTGGGAAAGCCTGTCAACGCAGGAACTGAGGCGACTGACGCGCCGGCGCGATCAGCGCGCGGCCGTGCGTGAAGGACTGGCGCTGGCGCTGGCGCGCGGCGGGGAGGAAGGCGACAACGTGGCGTTGATCCTCGCCCGGGTAGGCTGGAGAGAATGGCTGGCGCGAGGCACTCGTCGACTGCGCTTGGCCGCAGCGGTTGGCCATCGGCAGCATGGGGTGGCCTGACCGTCAGGCCGCATGGAGTACAGCAATGACATCGATATGGCCGTGGAACCATCGCCGGCGACTGCTGCAAACCTTGCAAATCGCGTCGCTGCTGGCCGTACTGGCCGTGTCCGGCTGTGCGCTGATGAGCAAGCCCAAGCCGCGGGTCGACCAACCCGCACCACACGCCCGCGGCGGTCGCCCCTGCGCAGCGCCTGTCGCCGAACCTGTCTATGACCTGTCGCTCGCGGAAATCATCAACGACCAGCTGCAACGTGGCCATTACGCCGAGGGCGAACAATCGCTGCACCATTATCTGGCGCAACATCCCGGCGACCGGCCGGCCAAGGCCATGCTGCACCAGTTCACCGCCAATCCCGAACGATGGCTCGGCCGTGAGTCGCAGGCTCACGTGGTGCAGGCCGGCGAGTCTTACAGCTCGCTGGCTGGCCGCTATCTGGGCGATCCCGGGTTGTTCCTGATCCTCGCCCGCTACAACCATTCGACCAACCCGTCCCTGCTGCGTGTGGGCGAGACCGTGCAACTGCCCTCCGCCGCACGCACGTCGGTGCCCACGACGACCGTATCGCCCGGTGCGGATGGCGTCGCTCATGACGCCAGCGCGGAGCCGCCCCCGGGGAGCGCGCCGACGGCTGTCCCGGAGACGGCACCCGCCAACGAATCATCGTCAGCCAAGGCGCAACGACTGCAACGCGAGGGCGTGGCCTTGCTGGCCCAGGGCCACAAGGAACAGGCATTGGCGCGACTCGACGAAGCCCTCACCATCGACCCGCAGTTGAAGCCGGACGGAAGCGAGGCCGTAAAGCTGCGCAAGGATCTGGTGACCTCGTTCCACCAGCGTGCGATCGTGCTCTATCGCGACCAGCGGCTCGATCAGGCCATCGCCTTGTGGGATCGCGTGTTGGCGATCGACCCGAAGTTCGAACCGGCGATCGTCTATCGCACCCGCGCACTCGAGTTGAAGCATCGACTCAAGCAGCTCTGAGAGGTTGTGACTATTCAACCTCTCAGCCCGGCCATGGGAGGGCACGGATGCCCGAGTTGAGGCAACGCAGGAGCGGTTGCCCGATGGCCGGTCGCGGATCGGGCACGCAAGTGCCTGATTCGCGTGAGCGAGTCCGGACATGTGCCGGACTCGCGATAGAAGAAAACCACAGGAAGTGGCTTTCTTCATAGGTCCTGACGCCGAACCATTTCGCGTGCCGGGTCATTCCGGGGCCGACGGCGCATCGTCGTCGTCATGAGTTGGGACAGGAAATATTTGCGTAGGTCGCGCAATGTCCTCGGTCGCCCTGGGTGAGGCGGATCGCCTGGGGCGATGCGGGCGCGCCTGCAACGCGCCGTTCATCAGGTTGAAGATGGCAAACAGTTGCCCCAGCTCATCCCGGCGAACCAGCCGGATGCGGTACTGGAAGTCGCCCCGCGCCACCCTGAGCAGCGCGTTGCCGAGCAGGTCCAGCAAGGCCAGCAGTCGCCGCGACATCCACCAGGCGGCACCGACCACCACGGCCAGCGTCGCCAGCAACACGGCGAGGATGACCCACAACGTGGTTTTCTGGGCCGCGCGCAGTGGCGCGTCGCTGACGCCGAGGCGCAACTCGCCCACTGTTGCGGACTGGTAATGGACCGGCACGTCGAACAGCAGCATCTCGTCCGGGCTGGCGCCGTTGCCGATGCGGCCGCGATAGCTTTCGATGTCGCCGGTTCGCGTCGCCGCTTTCGCACCCGCCAATACCGGCAATTTTTGACCGACCTGATCCGCCTGCGTGCTGGCAATGATGTTGCCATGGCGGTCGGCCACGGCCAGGTAGTGGATTTGTTGGTTGCGGGCGATGTCCTCTACCAGGGCACGCGTGCCGGCATGATCCTCGAGCAGCAGGTTCTCGGCCGATTCGCTGGCGACCATGCGCCCCAGCGAGCGACCGAAATCCAGGGCCAGGCCGGTGACTGCAGCATTCTGCTTGGCGTGGATGGCAGCCAGTCCCAGCAGCAGGGTGAGAGTGAGGAGGACGCCGAGAATGCCGGCCCAGCGCAGCCGCAGCGAGATGATGCGCGTGGCCAGCGGCTTTTCGGCCCGCCGTTCGTATTCGCGGCCAGCAAGACGCAGGTCGTCGACGACCTCGGCACCGCGCTGATAGCGCGCCTCGGCCTCGGGCACCAGCAAGGTGTGCACGATGTCGCCCAGGATCGGCGGCGTGGACGGATCACGCGGCTGGAACGAGGGCACGGGCAAGCGCTGGCGCTCGAGCATCAGTTCCCGCACGTCACCGGTTTCCGGCCACGGCAGCTTGCCGGCAAGCAGCCAGTACAGCACCACGCCCAGCGAAAACAGGTCGCTGCGCGCGTCCGTTGGCTCGCCACGCAAATGCTCCGGCGCCATGTACGCCGGTGTACCGCCGATTTCCTTGATTGGACTGTCCGGATCGCCGTGTGCCCCGCGCCGCTCCGCGATGCCGAAGTCGTTGACCTTGGCCTGCTTCCAGCCGTCGATCAACATGATGTTTTCGGGCTTGATGTCGTGATGGACGACGCCGTGGGCATGGGCGTAGTCGAGCGCGGCGGCGACCTGGCCGACCAGCTCGATGATCGCCGGCAGCGGGGGAAATCCCTCGCGCGCAACACGGCTGGCCAGCGTCTCGCCCGAAAGGCGCTCCATCGCGATATAGGCGCGGCCGTCGTCGGTCTCCCCGGCGTCGAACACGGTGACGATATGCGGATGCGTCAGATGCCCGGCGGCCCGCGCTTCGGCCAGAAAGCGGTGCCGCCAGGCGGGATCGGCAGCGATCTCCCGATGCAGGCACTTGATCGCCACCTCGCGCTCGATATCCGGGTCGAAGCCGGCGTAGACGACGGCCATCGTGCCTTCGCCCAGGACGCCATCGATGCGATAGCGCCCTACGTTCTGCGGATGGCCAGGTTCGCTCACGGCGTCGGAATCAAGCCAGCCACCAGGCGAGAATGCCCAATCCGATGAGCACCAGCACGCCGGCGACAATCCAGCGCAGTGCGTACCTGTGCCGCCGACACCGAGCTCCCGGGTCAGGAACACGAACTCGGCCTGCCCCAGTCGGATGTGGTCGCCATGCTTCAGGATCGCCTCGTGGATGCGCTTGTCGTTCACGAACGTGCCGTTGGTAGACAGCGTGTTCATGATCACGTAGTGCCCATGCTGATTGATGAGCCAGGCGTGGGACGAGGAGACGCTCGGATCGTCGGCGACGATGTCGTTGTTGCTGCCCCGCCCGATGGTCTGCCGGCCCGATCGCAGCGAGTAGCGGCGACCCTCAAGGCCCGCGCTGATCCCTTCCAGCACCGGTTCGTGCACGCTGGCCCGGCCGTCCGAGCCGGGCTCCGCTTCGCTGGCGTATTGGTGCAATTCCGCCGCGGAAAACAGCCGCGTTCCCTGCGGCCCCCGGGTGCGCTGGGCGGAAGGGCGAAGTGGCGTTTGACCACGGCTGTTCATTCAATGGCCCAAGTTTGGAAGCTATCCGCATTCTAACCAGCTCCCCGCAACCGAACGCGAACGCGGAGAGCGCGCCACCGTCATCAGAACAATCGCCCCGGCATGAACCGGCGGCGATTCGATTCTGGCTACATGCGTCAGGGACCAGCATGCCGCGCGACGCGTGAAATTTGTCGTCACATTGAAATCGCGCTTGCCGGGCGACGCCATCCATGGCCGCTGACATTCCGCCGAACCGGACGCGTGTCAGACGCCTCGATTATGGGGCGATAGATCCAGCGCAAAACGCCTGCCGGATTTTACCCATGGTGATTTCTAATTTTCTGCAGAAGCGGGGTGCGCGGCCGCGGGACAGCATCGGGATTCTTGCCGCCCATGTAGCGCGGGGATTTTCAATTTTCCTGATCTCGCATGCTTTCGGCGAAAGCCAGGCGTGGCAGGGCTGCCAGCGTGCACGGGAGCCTTGCCATGTGAAGTGTAAATAAAACCTTACAGTAATAACGAGCCTGAATTTATAAGTTATTGCAAAAGATAAGGATTTTTTATGGCATGAAACATGCTCTGGTACGTCAACCCGCTCAACCCCTGTAGCGGTGCATGTCAGCGAGGCTATCGTGATGATGACGAAAGGAAGGAATTTGGCTCTTTATGTGGTCGCGGCCTTGTCGCTGACCTTTGCCACTGCCGCCAGTGCGACGATCGTCGGGTCCACCTACGACTACAGTTCGTCGACTACCGGCAACACCGCGGCTGCCAACTCTCCCGACGGCACCTACACCGATCCCAGCAACCCCGGCGTGTGCGTTGGGCCGCCTACTTCCTGCGGAGCCGGCGCGGGATTGTCCGGGGGCTTTTCATTCGCCACGGTATCGCCCGCCTTGAGCACGATCACCTTCACTTTCTACGGCAGCACGGCCGGTGCCGGGCCGGGTTCCTTCACCATTGACCTGGGCAATTTCCTGACTACGGATGGCTCATCCATCACGGGAGTGTCGTACGCGTCCGGATTCCTGGGTGGCGCGACCAACGCCTTCAACTGGGACGGAACCAACGCCGCTTTCACCTTCAGCACCGGCTCCGATTACAACGCGCTTGGCGGAAACACCGTTGTCTTCAACATGGCGATGGCAACCGCGGCGGTGCCCGAACCCGACTCGCTTCTCATGCTGATCGGGGGCATTGGCCTGCTTGGCCTCGGACTGGTCGCGCGCCGCAAGCTGCCGCGCGACTGATCTCGACAAAAGAGGACCGCCTTCCATGGCGGTCCTCTTCCTTCAAGCCGAAGTCTTGCCTGTGCATCATTTAACGCAACATCAAGACCGGGGCGTGAATCGACCGCTCAAACGTCGATAACGGCAGCTAGCCGCAACGTGCGGATCCCCTCTGCTCAGGGCGGCCGCGGAGAGAACCGCCTCACGCCTTGCCCTGCTCCACCAGCGTCAACGCCACCTTGTCGCGCAGATACACCGGCAGTGCCAGCTCGGGCACCTGCCCGCGACCCGCCTTGAACTCCGCGATTGCCAGCTCGGCCACATGGGCGGCTTGCGGATAACGCTGGCCATCGGCCGAATGCAGGGTACCGGTGAGGCGTTGGCTGAGCACCGGAGCGTAAGTGGCCCAGCCGCTGCCGACGACTTGCCAGGTGCTGGCCTCGGGCAGTTGCAGCGTGTCGGCGGTGGCAATGCGTTCGGCATCCAGCTCGATCAAGCCACCGTCGTCATTGCGGCGGTAGCTTGCCGCGTAGATTTCGCCCATGCGCGCGTCGATCACGGCGAGGATGGCGGTGCCCTCTTCCGGGGGAGCTTCCAGTGCCAGCGCGGCCAGCGAGGAAATCGTGATCACCGGCAGGTCCAGCGCCAGCGCCATGCCTTGCGCCAGCGACACGGCCAGGCGCACACCGGTGAACGAACCGGGCCCACGGCCCACCGCAATCGCATCCAGCGCGTGGCGGCCGATACCGGCTTCGGCCAGCAGCGCATCGGCCATCGGCAAGACCAGGTCGGTGTGGCGGCGCGGTGCGATCTCGCTGCGGGCAATCAGTTCGTCGCCGTGGACCAGGGCGACGGAACACGATTCAGTGGCGGTTTCGATCGCGAGCAGGTTCATGACCGCCCCATGATAGCGGCTGGCGGCTCGGTCGAGGTCGGCACGTACGAATACCAGTCGATGCGGCGGGTCAGGTACATCAGCAACGTCACCATCGCCAGCAGCACCAGGGCCCCGATCAGCAGCGCATATTCGTCGGCGGCGATCAGCCCGTACAGCAGGGCGTAGATCAGTGCCAGCACTCCGCCCAGCAGCAGGCCGGCCCGGCGGGCACGCAACACTGCCGTGGCATAGCCGCCCACGATCAGCACCAATGCGGCTGCGGCCAACGCATAGGCCAGGCCGAAGCCGATCTGCTCGGACAACGCCAGCAGCACCACGTAGAACGTGGCCAGCGCCGCGCCGACCAGCAGGTATTGCAGCGGATGCACGCGCAGGCGCTTGAGCACCTCGAACAGGAAGAACGTCACGAACGTCATCGCGATGAACAGCAACCCGTATTTGCCGGCGCGCACGTTGCGCTGGTACACGTCGACCGGCTGGTACAACTGCACGCCGAACGTCGAGGTCTTCAGCGCAGCCTGCATGTCGTCGGCATCGGTCCAGTGCTGGCCGTAACTGCGATTGAGATCGAGCAGGTGCCAGCGGGCGCTGAAGCCGTTGGCGTCGATCGAATGTTCCAACGGCAAGGCCGCGCCGACGAAGCTGGGATCGCGCCAGGGTGCATGCATGGTCACCTCGGTGCTGCGCGCCAGCGGCAGCAGCTGCAGCGCCTCGGTGCCGGCCAGCTTGAGGCCGATCTGCACTTCGATCGGCTGGCCGGCCAGCGCGGCCAAGTCGATCGGCACCACCACGTTCGGCCACGGTCCCAGCCGCGACGTCGACGAATCGAATCGTGCGGGCTTCCCGTTGATGCGCAAGTCGGTGATCTTCCTGCAGCCCGCGCAGATCGCCCACCGGCAGTCGCAATTCGGCCTTGCCGGCCTGCCATGCTGCGGCACTGTCATGCTGGAGCTGGGCCAGATCGCGCGCGTTGAAGCGCGCATCCAGCTTCACCGTGGCCACGAACACTGGCGCGCTGTAGATGCCGTAGCTGCGCGTCTGCACCGCCATCGCCACATCCATCGTCATGCTGTCGGCCAGCACGCTCTCGCTGCCCGCATGCAGTTGGGTGGGCTGGTTGTCGCCTGCACTGACCTGCCGCAGGGTCGGCACCACCAGCACCGGGCCACCCAGCACCTGTTCGCCGCCCCAGCCCTGCGCGATCTGCGCGATCGCCTGCTGGCGCAATTGCTGGCGCTCGCGCACCAGGCCGCTCACCTGCAGCAGCGGTATCGTCATCAACAACGCCAGCACGCCGATGCCCAGCACCTTGGCGGTCACTGTCTGTGTCCATTTGCCCATGTTCCATGCACTCCCTCGATGCGGAGTGCCGATCACACCAGCGCCAGCGGCGCGGCAGCGGGCAGACGCGGGCGAAACGCGGGCAGACGGGCGGCGATTGCCTGTCCGCATGCCATCCATGCTTGCTGCACACAAGTGGCCCCGGACTTATTGCCCGATGCTGGGTCGGTTCCAGCGCTGATCATCCCGGCCAAACCAGGCGATGAAATCAGCGCGCATCGCCGGGCCCAGTTCGTGCCCGGTCGGATAGAGCTTTGTCTCATGCGCGACGCCAAGGCGGGTGAGCCAGTCATCGGCCCGCTGTGCCCAGCTCAGCGGAAGCTTGTCGTCGTGCGTGCCATGCGCGATGTAGCCGCGCAGCGCGGACAGGTGCTTCGCGTCGGCGAGTTGCGGTTCGAGTTCGGGCAGGATCCGGCCGGCCAGCACGGCGAACGCCGCGACGCGTTCGGGCGCGGTCAACGCCACGCTGGCGCTGAGGATGCCGCCCTGGCTGAAGCCGGCGACGACGGTGTGCGCCGGGTCGATGCCGTGGGCCTGCTGCAGTTCTCCGATGAAGTCGATCAACGCGCGACGGCTGGCGTCGGCTTCGCTCGCCACGATCTGCGGACCATTGCCGCTGAAAGCGACGCGGAACCAGCCGAACGCTTCCGGCGCCAGCGTGATTGGGCCGCGCGGCAATACCACCAGCGTGTTGCTGCCGGCCTCGGCGCCGAGTGCGGCGAGATTGCTCTCGTTGCCGCCCACGCCGTGCAGCAGCACCAGCAGCGATGCCGGCTTGGCCGGTGGCGGCTGCAGTGTGCGAAACGCCAGCGCGAAGGCAGGATCGATGGTCAGCGGTGACAAGGTTTTCATGCGGCCTGCTCCTGCATGGCGTGATCCGACGCGACATGCGCCGCGTCCGACAAACCGAACGCGAACGAATCCATCGACAGCACGCCGTAGGTCATGCCGCCTTCGACCCGGCGCACCGCGTCCGTGTCGTTGCTTGCGCCCACTGCGACCAGCAGCGGCAGGTAGTGTTCCTCGGTCGGATGCGCGCGCTCGGCATGCGGCGCGCGGCGACGATAGTCGACCAGCGCCGCCACATCACGCTCGGCCACTGCATCGCGGACCCAGTCGGCGAATTCCTGCGCGTACTCCGGATTGCGAATCTGCTGGCGGAATTCGTACAGGTTGTGGGTGAGGCTGCCAGAACCGATCACCAGCACGCCACGCTCGCGCAGCGGCGCCAGGGCGTGGCCGAGTCGCAACGCGCCAGCCGCATCGATGTTCTGCGGCAAAGACACCTGGAACACCGGCATGTCGGCGTTCGGGAACAGATAGCGCACCGGCACCCACGCGCCGTGGTCAAGGCCGCGGCGTTCGTCGAGCACCACCTCGAAGCCGGCCGCTGCGAGCAGACGTGCGGCATCCTGCGCCAGCTCCGGCGCACCCGGTGCGGGGTACTGCAATTGATACAGCGGCTCGGGGAAACCGCCAAAGTCGTGGATCGTTTCCGGCGCGGCGCTGCTGCCGACGCGCACGCCGCGGGTCTGCCAGTGCGGCGACACCACCAGCACGGCAGTGATGTCATGCAGCGATTCGACCGATGGCGCGCAGGTTCGGGCCGAGCAGGCCCGGCTCCAGCGCGAACATCGGCGAACCGTGGGAGATGAAGAGCGAGGGGGCGGTGGCCATGGTGATTGCTCCTGTGACAGCGGGCGCTGATGCGCCCGCTGCGGTGAATGGCTGTACGGCAAAGGTCAAGCATTGCGACGCTTGTTCCACAGATGATCGAGGCTGAGCGTGCCGGCGCCGTGGGCGGCGAGCATCAGGAAGCCGCCGGCCATCGCCACGTTCTTCCAGAAGTTGATCGCCTGCGCGGCATCGCCGAAATGGGCATGGAACACGGCGGCGCTGGCAAGCGAGAACGCGGCCATCGCCAGCGCGATCCAGCGTGTGAACACGCCGCCGAGAATGGCCAGGCCACCGCCGAGTTCGAGCGCGATCACCAGCGGCAGCAGCGCGCCCGGCAAGCCGGCGGATTCCATGTACTGCTGAGTGCCGGCGTAAGCGGCGATCTTTCCCCAGCCGGAAATGATGAAGATGAGCGAGAGGCCGATGCGGCCGAACAGTGCGAGGGAAGCGTTCATGAGGATTCCTTGGTGAAAAGAAGTGGGGGGATGACGCGGGCGCGTCAGGCCTTGCTGATCCAGGTCGGCGCGATCGATGTGCCAAGGCCGGCGCCGTAGCCGAGATAGATGTTCAGTCCGGCCAACGGCTCGAGATAGCGCGCGTTCTTCAGCGGGCCGGCATCGACCGGCGTGAAACCAAGGCTTTCGATCAGCGCCTTCGCGGTTTGCTTCGCACGCTCGCTGTCGCCGGCGAAGAACGCCGGGGCGACCTGGCCATCGGCGAATTGCGGGCCATCGGCCAGCACCTGCGCGAACAAGGTGTTGAACGCCTTGACCACCTCGGCTTCGGGCAAGGCCCTGGCGATCTCTTCGGCGGCCGAGGTGTCATAACCGAGGGTCAGGCCCATGAAATCCGCGGTCAGCGGATTGGTGATGTCGATGACGACCTTGCCCGCCAGCGAACCCAGCGAACGCAGCGCCGGCACCGCATCGGCATAACCGGTGGCGACGATGACAACGTCCGAACCGGCCAGCGCATCGGCCGGGGCCGCCGCCACGGCGCCGGGATTCGCGGCGGCGAGCGCCTGGGCCTTGGTCAAGTCGCGGGCGGTGATGCGCACGGCGTGGCCGGCGCGGGTGAGTTGCTTGGCAAGCACCGAACCCATGTTGCCGGTGCCGATCAGGGTGATGTTCATGGAAGTCTCCGTCAGGGGCCCGGGACGTCCGGGCATGGGACGTACTCTATTGACCAATCGAAAGCGGATAAACTGGCTTTGAATTGACTCACTGTCTCGATATTCGAGACAAAAGAAGGTGCCGTGGACAAATTCCAGGAAATGGCCAGCTTCGTCGCCGTAGTCGACGCCGGCAGCTTCGTCGGCGCCGCCGATGCGATCGGCCTGTCCAAGGCAGCGGTATCGCGCCACGTCGCCGAACTCGAGCAGCGCCTCGGCGCGCGCCTGCTGCACCGGACCACGCGGCGGCTGTCGCTGACCGACGACGGCCAGCTGTTCTACGCCCGCGCCAAGGAGATGCTGGCCGCCGTCGACGAAGCGGAATCGGAAATCAGCTCGCGCAGCGGCGAGCCCAGCGGCATGCTGCGCATCAATGCCCCACTCACCTTCGGCGTACTGCACCTGGCCCCGCTGTGGGGACGCTTTGCGCGGCTGTACCCGAAAGTGTCGCTGGACATCGACCTGAGCGATCGCGTCGTCGACCTGGTCGAAGAGGGTTACGACGTGGCGGTGCGCATCACCAACCTGCCCAACTCGCAACTGGTCAGTCGACAGCTGGCGACAACCCGCATGGTGGCGTGCGCATCACCGCAATACCTGGCGCAGCACGGCACGCCCGCGCACCCCGGCGACCTGGCCCGGCACGAAGTCATCTCCTACAGCTACTTCGCCGCCCGCGACGAATGGACCTTCACCGCTCCCGACGACAGCCCGATCGTCGTGCGCACCCACGCCCGCATCCACGCCAACAACGGCGACACCTGCCGCGCCGCCGCGCTCGATCACCAGGGCATCATCCTGCAACCGGATTTCATCATCGCCGACGATTTGCGTCGCGGCGACCTGGTCGAGCTGATGCCGACGTATCGCGCGATGACGCTGGGCATCCACGCGGTGTATCCATCGCGCAAGCATCTGCCGATCAAGACACGGAGGTTGGTGGATTTTTTGGTGGAGGGGTTTGCGGTGCCTGGGTGGGATGTGGCGCGGTGATTGCCGTGGAAAGCGGTCGATCGCCTGCGGTAATCGAATTTCTCTTGCGTAAGCCCGCACCTGTAGGAGCGCACCCTGTGCGCGATGCTCTTGCTCTTGGTGCATCTCTCTGTCGACCCTCCATGTCAGGCTAGTTGTCGCTTTCGTTGATGACTTTTCCTATGGAGGGCGGCAGTGAGTAAGACCATGAAGCAAATTCGATACAGCGCCGAGCAGCGGCAGGCCGCCGTGGCGCAGATGGGAGCGCCTCACCACCAGCCGATCAAGGCGTTGGCCAAGGCGACCGGGATTACCGAAGTGACGCTGCGCACCTGGCGCCGTGAAGCCATCGAGGCCGGTCAATTGATCCGCCGGGATGCCCGGCAAAGTGATCGCTGGTCCGGCGCGGAGAAGTTCCGCATCGTGCCGGAGAGCGCACCGATGAGTGCCACGGAGCTGTCCGAATACGCCCGCAAGCAGGGCGTACTGCCGGAGCAGATCGCGCGTTGGCGGTCCGCCTGCGGGAAAGCCAACGCGCCGACGATCGGTGCACCGGCCAAGAGCCCGGTGGATACACAAGCGCGCCAGCGCGTGCAGGCGCTGGAACGCGAGCTGCGGCGCAAGGATGCGGCGCTGGCCGAAACGGCGGCGTTGCTGGTGCTGCAAAAAAAGCCCAGGCGATCTGGAGCACGGACGAGGACGCATGACCTCCCCCTCGGATCGCCAACAGGCCCTGCAACTCATCAACGAGGCAGTCCTCGGTGGGGCGCGGCAGGGGCGTGCCTGCGCGGTGCTCAGCCTGACCGAGCGCACGCTGCAGCGCTGGCGTCAGGTGCCCATCGATCGTCGACCTGCCGCACCTCGTCCGGCACCCGAGTCGGCTCTCTCCGGACGGCCAAGGCTCTCCCTCTCCGTTTTTCCCTTGTCATGTATAGCGCCTCATCACGGTTGTCGTCTGAGACAGACTCGGATGCCACTCCGGGTCGCGGGCCAGTGAGGCGGGGGCGAGAGGCGCGAGAACCGCGGAAACGGAACGGAGGAAATTGAATAAACAGGCTACAGCCCGGGTAATCCCCCCGCAGCTGCTCCGGCACCGCTCTGGCTCTTCTGAAAAGTGCGGGCCACGATGGCCCGCTGCTCTACCCGGGGCCCCTGTGCGGCGGTGAGTCGGGGTCGACAGGCCGCGCAGCGGGCATCGACAGGGATGTCGATGCCTTTTCGCTCGGACAGGAGCCCGATCGAAAAGCCCGGCCCCGGCTCACGGACTTGCCGGACAGGAGTCCGGCAAGCGCCAAGCGGGGTGTCTTTTTCTCTTGGGTACTTCTCTTTTGGACAAGCAAAAGAGAAGTACCTCGCCCTCCGAAGGAGGACGAAAGCTCTTCGCTCTGCATGTGACGAAGGCATCGCGCACTGCGCCTGCCCCGGCCTGAACGGCGCGATGACAATCGCATCGCCAGCGACAAGCACCGTTACGATCGCGCCATACCCTGCCCGCCCGCCAAGCGGCCCAAGCCGCCCAAGAAATCCCAGGAGGCGCCACGATGAGCCAGCACCCGGAAGCATCCCGCAGCGCCACGGCGAAAACATCTTCCGTGCTGCGCCGGATCCCGCCCGGCATCTGGGCGCTGGGCATGGTCTCGCTGCTGATGGATACCTCCTCGGAGATGATCCACGCGCTGCTGCCGGTGTACCTGGTCAGCGTGCTCGGCGCCTCGGCGCTCGCAGTCGGCGTCATCGAGGGCATCGCCGAATCCACTGCGGCGATCACCAAGGTGTTCTCCGGCGCGCTGTCGGACTGGCTGGGCCGGCGCAAGCTGCTGGTGGCGATCGGCTACGGCCTGGCCGCGATCACCAAGCCGATCTTTCCGCTGGCGAGCACGCTCGGCTGGGTGGTCACGGCGCGTTTCGTGGATCGCGTCGGCAAAGGCATCCGCGGTGCACCGCGCGATGCGCTGATCGCCGACCTGGCGCCGGCCGGACTGCGCGGCGCCTCGTTCGGCCTGCGCCAGTCGCTCGACACCACCGGCGCATTCCTCGGCCCGGCGCTGGCGATCGCGCTGATGTGGCTGACCGCCGACAACATCCGGCTGGTGTTCTGGTTCGCGGTGCTACCGGGCTTTGCCGCGTTCGCGCTGGTGGTGTTCGGCGTGCACGACGCGCCGGGCGACAGGGAAAGGAAGCGGGCGCGCTCGCCATTGTCGCGCGCCGAGCTGGCGCGCCTGCCGCCGCTGTACTGGGGTGTGGTCGCGATCGCGGCGGTGTTCACCCTGGCCCGTTTCAGCGAGGCCTTCCTGGTGCTGCGCGCGCAGGAACTGGGGCTGGGGCTGGTGCTGATTCCGCTGGTGCTGGTGGTGTTGAACGTGGTGTATGCGCTGTCGTCCTACCCGGTCGGCGTGTTGGCCGACCGCTTCGACCACGGCACCCTGCTCGGGCTGGGCGTGCTGGTGCTGCTGTTGTCGGACCTGGCCCTGGCCTTCGTCGGCGGGCTGGCCGGGCTGGCGCTGGGCGTGGCGTTGTGGGGTCTGCACATGGGCATGACCCAGGGCCTGCTGGGCGCGATGGTCGCCGACGCCGCGCCGGCCGACCTGCGTGGCACCGCATACGGCATGTTCAACCTGGTCAGCGGGCTGGCCTTGCTGGCCGCCAGCGTGGTGGCCGGCGAACTGTGGGATGCGTTCGGCTCCCGCGCCACCTTCCTCGCCGGCGCCGGCTTCGCGATCGTGGCACTGCTCGCACTGGTACCGGTGGCGCGGCACGTGCGCAGGAATCGTCCTGCGCTCATTGAATGAGCGCGGTTATTCCGTTAGCTGTGTGCCTTGCCTGAAGCCGGGACGGAGGAACTCAAATACCCTCTGGTTCGATTTCCGCGGGCCCCGCCCGCCCGGGCCGGCGCAAACTCACGAGGCAACCAAAGTCACCGCCGCGACCTGAAAGCGTTTGCTTCGAAAGGCCCGTCCCCTCGGCACGTGTTGGCAAATACCGATCCGCTCATCACCGCTGACGTCTTGTTCAAGCCACGCCCGTCGTGCGTAACAGATCTGCATGTTGCTCTGGCTCGGCTGTGCTCCGGCTCTGTTCCGGCTCTTCTGAAAAGTGCGGGCCACGATGGCCCGCTGCTCTACCCGGGGCCCCTGTGCGGCGGTGAGTCGGGGACGACAGGCCGCGCAGCGGGCATCGACAGGGATGTCGATGCCTTTTCGCTCGGACAGGCGACGGCATGGATGCCGGAGTTGAGGCAACGCAGGAGCGGTTGCCCGATGTCCGATCGAAAAGCCCGGCCCCGGCTCACGGACTTGCCGGACAGGAGTCCGGCAAGCGCCAAGCGGGGTGTCGTTTTCTCTTGGGTACTTCTCTTTTGGACAAGCAAAAGAGAAGTACCTCGCCCTCCGAAGGAGGACGAAAGCTCTAGCACTGATGCGGCGAAGTGCGGCGAAGGCGTCGCGCACGAGGCGCACTCCGACGATGGTTACACGTCAGTTGAACGAGGACTGCAAGCGCGTCGCGCTCTCTAACCCCGCCTCAAGACATCGGCTCCGGCTTGGCCCCCAACTTCGGCGGCAACGGAATGAACTCCTCGTTGTCGAGGTCAGGCAACTTCATGCGGCCGGCCTCCCAGTCCGCGCGCGCCTGCTCGATGCGCTCCTGCGATGACGACACGAAGTTCCAGTCGATGTAACGCGGCCCCACCGGCTCGCCGCCCAATGCCATGACCACGGCGTCACCGAGCGCGGCGATGGTCGCGGCCTTGCCGGGCGCCAGCACCGCCATGCAGCCGGCGTCGACGCGCTGCCCGTCCACCTCCACCTCGCCGCGGGCCACATAGACGGCGCGCCCGCTGTACTCGGCGGGCAGCGATACGCGCGCACCCGCGCGCAATTGCCAGTGCACGTAGAACTGCGGCGAGTCGATCCGCACCGGTGACTGCACGCCCGCCAGGCGCCCGGCGATCAGGCGGCCAACGGCGCCATCGCCATCGAGCGCCGGCAGCGCGTCGCTGCTGTAGTGCCAGAAGCCGGGGTCGATTTCCTCGCGCTCGTCGGGCAGCGCCACCCAGGCCTGGATCCCGTCGATCGGTCCACCCTCCGCGCGCAGTTTCTCGAAGCGTTCGGAATGGGTGATGCCGCGGCCGGCGGTCATCCAGTTGACCTCGCCCGGACGCACCGCCTGCTCCGAACCGACGCTGTCGCGGTGCATGATCTCGCCATCGAACAGATAGGTGATGGTCGACAGGCCGATATGCGGATGCGGGCGCACATCCGCCTCGCGCGGCAGGCCCGGCGCCAGATCCTTGGGACCCATGCGGTCGAAGAAGATGTAAGGCCCGACCATGCGGCGCTTGGCGAACGGCAACACGCGGCCGACCTCGAAACTGCCGAGGTCGCGGCGGCGCTGCTGGATGATGAGCTCGATCATGGGGTGTTCTCCGCGGTGTACCGGATCTCGACGTTCGCACGGTCGCCAGCGGATAGCCACCATTGGCTGCGTTTGCTCACGCATCGGGACTGCCGTGCGGCTGCCGGGACATGCCGGGTGTCTGGCGGCGTCCATGATCGCGCAAGCATGGCCGCGCTGCCGAGCGGTGCCCTGCTGCCGATCGCGCTGACGACCATTGCATGGTTGCCGGAGGCCGGCCGAACTCCAGCACTTCGGCTCCGTTCCCTGCCTGCAGGCAAAACGCCAGAACCGTTTCGAGGTGTGGATTGCCGTGACGCCACTCGTGCGGCCGATATTGCCTTGCCCACTTCGATCGATGGTCAAGCCAGGATCCGCCTGCGTCAACTTCGCCGGACGTGATAGCCTTCGAGTCGAAGGGGAGTAGCTCCCAAATGCTGTCGCCGTCATCACGAGCCCCGGCTCCGGTGCAGCAGCAGGTCGATCCGGCCTGTGAGCAAGACCTTCGCCGTCCCGCGGCGAAGGTGCGTCCATCCGATGCATGTCCGCCGCGGCCTTTCCCGGTGACGCCCCTGTGGGCGCTGCCAAGAAATGCGCTGCCTGCACAATGCGGCGAGCACCATCGAATCCGCGGAACCGTGGCAATCCCGCGGCTTCGCGATCCTGTGACGCACACCCAAACGGAACGCCCATGGACGCTCTATTGAACCCCGAGATCTGGATTGCGCTGGCCACCCTGACCGCGCTCGAGCTGGTACTCGGCATCGACAACATCATCTTCATCTCGATCCTCGCGGCCAAGGTGCCCGCGGCACGGCGCGACAAGGCACGGCGGGTCGGCATCGCCCTCGCCGCCGTCACGCGGCTGGCGTTGCTGTTCGCGATCACCTGGATCGTCGGCCTGACCGCCCCGCTGTTTGCCCTGCTGGGGCAGGATTTCTCCTGGCGGGACCTGATCCTCATCGGCGGCGGACTGTTCCTGATCGCCAAGGCGACGCACGAAATACACCAGAAGCTCGAAGGCGTGACGGAACAGGTGACCGCGGGCGGCGCCGCGGCGGCGTCGTTCGGCAGCGTGGTCACGCAGATCATGTTTCTCGACATCGTCTTCTCGCTCGACTCGATCATCACCGCCGTGGGCATGGTCGACGAACGCTGGGTGATGGTTGCCGCGATCCTGGTCTCGATCGGCTTCATGCTGCTTTTCGCCAAGCCCATCGGCGATTTCGTCGAGCGCCACCCGACCGTCAAGGTCCTCGCGCTGAGCTTCCTGATCATGATCGGCCTGGTGCTCATCGCGGACGGCTTCGGCCAGCACATTCCGAAGGGCTACATTTACGCCGCGATGGCGTTCTCGGTATTCGTCGAACTGATCAACCTGTGGATCCGCAAACGGAATGCAGGCTCGGCCGGCCCGGTGAAGCTGCACGAACGGTATGAAGAACAGGCGCCGGAGTAGGCGTGGCGTGGCAGCTCGTTGCCACGGGTACGCGGAATGATGGGCGGGAAGGCGCTTGGCCAGCCGCCGCCGGTTCGAAGCGGTTGGCATCTGCAGATCAGCAAAACTGGGGTGAACCTGACAACAGTTCGTCGAGGATGCGCTGACGCGCAGCTGATCAGCTCGAACCGGCACCTGCCGCCTGCCAGCGCAGCCAATCGATCACCGCGGCCACCGCCGCTCGCGGCTTGGCGGGTGGCCGCACGATCCAGTACGAAGGACCCAGCGGCACGCCTCGTTCGCCGAACGGACGCAACAGGCTGCCATTCGCCACGTCGTCCGCCGCCAGCCGATGACGCGCCAGCGCCACGCCCTGCCCCTGCATCGCTGCGCGCAATACCAGGTCGGAGGAGGTGTAACGCGCGCCACCGTGCAAGGAAAGCTTCGCCGGTCCGTATATCTGCCGCCACGACTCCCACGCTGCCTGCGGATCGCGATCGTGCAGCAGGCGCAGGCCGGCCAGTTGCGCCGGTTTCGATGGACGTCCGGACGCCTGCCAAAACGCCGGACTCATCACCGGATACAGCGCGTCGTCCATCAACGGCTCGGCGTGCAGTTCCGGCCACGGTCCCCGGCCCATCCGGATCGCCAGGTCGATGCGCCCGTCATCCAGCGCATCCAGACGCTGCTCCACCTGCACCGACAGCTCGATTTTTGGATGAGCCTTTTCCAGCGCTGGCAAGCGTGGCAACAGCCAGCGAATGGCGAACGATGGCGAGGTGGACAGCGTCACCGCATGAGCCGGCCGAGTCTCGCGCAATGCCGCCACCGCCTGATCGATCTCGCGCAGGCCGGCCAGGGTGGCACGGCCCAGTGCCTCACCCTGCGGCGTAAAGACCAGCGGGCCGCGCCCAGGCGCTGCACGCAGCAAGGGCACACCCAGCCAACGGTCGAGTTCGCCGAGATGGCGGCTTACCGATGAGTGCGCCATGCCCAACTCGCGCGCAGCAGCGCGCACGCCGCCATGCACATAGACCATGGCGAAAGCGCGCAAGGCATTCAGCGGCAAACCAATCATGGTCGGAATTCTAGACCATTGATGGCGCCGCACGGACCACCGAAAGGCTTGAACATGAACTTCATTCGACCATTTCGACGGAGCCCATGCAGTGAACGCCTTGCTCGCCGCCGCCGGTTTGCTCTGCGTGGCCGCGATCACGCCGGGCCCGAACAACCTCGTGGTATTGCGCGCTGCAGGCCACGCCGGCCTGCGCGGCGCGATGCCAGCGATTGCCGGCATCGTGCTCGGCGGCCTGCTGTTGCTCGCGACGACGGCGCTGGGCGCGGGGACGGCCTTTGCGACGCACCCGTCGTTGCGGCAATGGACCGGGCTGATCGGTTCCCTGTACCTGGCGTGGCTCGGCATGTCGCTGTGCGTCGCCGGCATCGCGCCTCGACACGCGGCCACCACGGCGACCGCCTTGCCGGCCGGCACGCTGGGTCTGATCGGTTTTCAGTTCCTCAACCCGAAAAGCTGGGTGATCGTGCTGACCGTGCTGGCGGTGGTGCCGGCCGACGGCCTGCGTGACCACCTTTTGCTGGCCGGGATGTTCGTGCTGATTCCCACCCCATGCCTGCTGCTGTGGGCCGTCCTCGGCGCGTGGCTGGCCCGCTGGCTGGTCCGGCCGTCGGTACGCCGCGGCGTCGACATCGTGATGGGCGCCCTGCTGCTCGCCTGTGCCTTGCTGCTGGTTGGGTCCTGACCGATGACGCTGCACAAGAACCGCTTCTCCCAACCGCTCACGCTGAGCGTAGGCCGCGCAGCGGCGGAGTCGAAGCGCCGCCCCTGCCCTCCTTCCCACCGGAGATACAAAGATGCCCGACTTCCGCACGACTCCCATCCGCCGCGTGCTGTGCCTCGCCGGCAGCCTGCGTCGCGATTCATGGAACCGCCGCCTGCTGCAGGCGGCAGTGGCCCAGGCACCGGCGACCTTGTACCTGGATGTCTACGATGCGTTGTCTGCGGTACCGTTGTTCGACGAGGATCTGGAGCAACGCGAACCGGCCGGCCCTGCCGGCGTGCAGGCGCTGCGCGCGGCGATCGCCGCCGCGGACGGCGTGATCATCGCTACGCCGGAATACAACCATGCCATCCCCGGCGTGTTGAAGAACGCGTTGGACTGGCTCTCGCGCGACAACCCCGAGGGCGAGGTGTTGCCGGAAAAACCCGTGGCCGTGCTCGGCGCCAGCAGCGGACCCTGGGGCACGCGCCTGGCCCAGGCTTCGCTGCGCCAGGTGCTGCACACCTGCGGCGCACTGGTGATGCCCTCGCCGACCCTGTTCGTGGCGAACGCGGCCAGCCGCTTCGACGCGCACCGCACGCTGACCGACTTGGCCACCGTGCAGTCATTGCAAAATTTCGTACTCGCATTCGAGCAGTGGATCGCGCGCCTGGCACCGCCACTCGCCAATCCGATGGCTGCAGTTGCCGCGCTGCGCTGACCGATGCGGGCGCCAGCCACGTCATGCCTTTGCAAACATTCCTGCCAGCGCGCAGCCGGTTGACAATGAAAACCGCGCCACGAAAACGTGGATACGCGACGCACGACACACGATCTCGACGGCGGCATCACTCGATCGGGTGATGTCCGTAACTGAACACGCGAGTGACTACCCAACGGTTATCCAGATGATGCCAAAGGATCAGGAACTGGGCCTCGCCAAAACATTTTCCTGATTTCAGCCAGCAAAACTTCTGCTTGCCCTGTTCGATCGCGCCAAAGTCCTTGACGGGAAAAATCTGCAAGCTGGCCGGGATGAGTTCGCGACGGAATTGGCCGCAAACATTTTTTTTGGTGTTGGCCATGTAGTCGCGCCGCGACCACGTGACACCGCCCATGTCGTGATAGAACTCCACGTCGGGCGCAAAATAGCTGGCATGCTTCTGCAGCTGGTCGGGTGAAGCACAGTGATTGAATGCATCGAACAGATCGGCATCCAGCCTGGAAACCGTCGTGAACAACGCGCCTTCAGCGGTTGTGTCGTCCGAAGCGGAGTTTGTTGCCGCTGCGGCATCCACGATGGGGGCCGTCATGATGAGCAAGGTGCAGGCAACGGAAGCAAGGCATTTCATGCTGTTCTCCATCGGGGCTGGTTGCCGGGTACCGACCGTTTGCTGATTCGGATGGCGGTAGTGGGCAAGGCGAACGCGAGCCGTGAGCAAGCGTCCGCGCGGATGATCTGGCAGCTTTCAGAGGCAAGGCGAGACGTTGTGTTTCCCTCTGGAGGCCATCGTCGAGAGACAACCCGGGGCGCCCGGGTCACAGCGCACGAGCAGATTGCAACCCCCAAGAATCTTCGGCAACCGGCTTGCGACAGAACCGCAAGAACGCCGGATCAAGCAGCCAATACGGCGACGAACGCTGGGTGATGGTCGCCGCGATCCTGGTCTCGATCGCCTTCATGCTGTTCTTCGCCAAGCCCATCGGCGTCTCCTCAGGCTTCAGGGCCAAAGGCTTGAATCTCCGGCAGATTTGCGATTCAGGGGCCGTCGAAAATCTTTACAACTTCGAATAATCAGTCGATTGTCGAAACAACAACTTGTTGAATAAAATGGTTTATTTTCATGGCACAAAAACTGCTTATCTTGCACGCAAGGGCATAAGCCGTCACTCGCGCAAGGAAATTCGATGAGCAGATTTTTCTCCACCCATTTCCTGAAGCGGTTGGTGCCGCTTGGTCTGGCGGCATCGGCCGCCATCGTGCTGCTGGCGCCCGCAGCCGCCAACGCCGCGCCGTATGTCGCCAAACTCACGCAGCAGGGGAACAATGTCGTCGCCACCGGAAGCGGGGCATTCGACCTTGTCGGCCTGACGCTCCTTGGCCAAACGACCTCAATACCACCGGGTTTGGCGCCCGACACTTACGCTTATGTATTTACGGGGCCGGGTTCATCCGCGTCAATCGACGCATACGCGTTTGGCGGAATGTTCGGAGGGCCGACGAGCTTTGGGAGCGGCAGCTATACGCCCGCATCCAGTGGAAGCGGAGACGTGATCGAATTTCTGGGTGCCTACACACCCGCGGTCGGGGGACCGAATATCTGGTTGCCTTCCGGCTATGTGTCTGGCACCGAACTGTCGAGCAGCGCAACCTGGGACAATGCGACCTTTGCCAGCCTCGGCGTGACGCCCGGCACGTTCGTGTGGACGTGGGGGAATGGAGCGGACCAGAGTTTCACGCTCGATATCGTCAGGGCGACCGTGCCCGAGCCGGCTGCGCTCGGTGTGTTCGGTTTCGGCATGCTGATGGTCGGCGCATTCGTGAGCCTGCGCAGGCGCACGGCGTAGGCGGGACGAAGTGGCTCAGAGTCGATTCCATCACTCCCACACCCCTAGCTTCCGGCCTGAACCTCCCGCGTCAACACCCCAAACGCCTGCATGATCTGCTCCGGCGTAAATCCGCAATGGCCTTCGCCGACCGGCGGCAGCATCGTCGGCGCCCGGCCATGCGCGGACTGCACCATGCCCGGATACACCGAGTGATAGCGCACGGGGATGAGGAAATCTTCATGGTTGTATTGCAGCACCAGCGGCTTGTGGACCTTGCCGCTGAGTGAGGTGGCTACGGCCAGGTAACGCATTGCCTGCGGGTTGCCTGCGTAGCGGTGCACGCCGCGATTGAACGCGGCATCGTCACCGAAACCGGCATATACGGTCGCGCGATTGTCCACCGGCAGGCCCTTCGCACGCACAATCATCTGGTGCAGAACCAGGTAGTGCACGCCGATCGCACCGGCCAGGCGTTCGCGCGATACCTGCACGTGCCTGGCGAGGAGGCGTGCGGCACCTTCGTTGGTTTTCAGCGCGGCATCGACCGCGTGCATCACCTCCATCTGGCCCAGCGCCTGTCCGGCGGGATCGGCGAGGCCGCCTTGCGGCAACCCGGTCGCATGGGGAAAGAAGTAGTCGAATGCCACAAGCGAGGTCAGCACATCGTCGAACACGCGCGTGCCGGGCACGTTGGCACCGCACAGGGACAGTCCGCCGTCGTAGTGATCGCCATGGCGCTCCAGGCTGGTCAGCACGACGTAGCCGCCCATCGAGAAACCGACGAGGTAAGTGCGTTTGGGCTGGCCGTGCTTGTGTGCGAACCACGCGCGCAGGCGCTCGTTATCGCGCAGCGCGTCATCCACCGCCCAGCCCTGCGAGGCAAAGCTGCTCTGCGCCACCGCGTACCCGGCCGCGAGGAACGACGGCGCTTCCTCGCCCAGCGGTTTCGGTGTGGCGCGCGGCGTACCGATCGGCTCGAAGCCATGCAACTGCATGACCAGTTCGCCATTCCAGTTCGCGGGAATGTCCACCCGATACGGCGCACCTTCCAGCACGCCGCTGTCCACCGTGGGAGTGGATGCCGCCTTGCTTTCGGTGGCGGCTTCGCGTGCGTGCGCGATCCCCAGGCTGAAGGCGATCACCATGACGAATACGACTGCACCTTTGCGTTTCCGGATCATCTGGAACAACTCCTTGGCCTCAGGCGGGAAACAGGTCGACTTTGAACGATGGCGCGGAACAACGTTATCAGGCACGGACGTCCAGACGCGCGGCCGCACGAACCGCTCCCTTTGAGCGCGTGGCAGGTGTGCGACGGACGCTCGCCTACTGCTCCCTCCGCGGGTCCAGCCATGGCGGAGACGAGGTGCAGATCGGCGACGTCGATGCCATCGAACTCAACGAAGCCTTCGCCAGCCAGTCGCTGGCCGTGCTGCGCGCGCTCGGCCTGCCCGATGACGCGCCGCACGTGAACCCGAACGGCGGCGCGATCGCGCTGGGCCACCCGCTGGGCATGAGCGGCGCGCGGCTGGCGCTGACCCTCGTGCATCAACTGGAAAAGACCGGCGGCAAACGCGGCCTGGCCACGTTGTGCGTCGGCGTCGGCATGGGCTTGGCGCTGGCCGTCGAGCGGGTCTGATGCCACTGCGCGTGCAATCCGATGCGATTCTTCGCGCGAACCGCGGAGCCGCCCCCGTCGTCATCCCCGCGCGCGATTCTTCGACCGACCGCGAAACCGCCCCCGGTCGTCATCCCCGCGAAAGCGGGGATCCATTGTTTCCTGGGGTCAATGGATTCCCGCTTTCGCGGGAATGACGACCTGATACCCCTCGACATCTGATCGCCATTTCGCACGAGGCCCCATGGCTTTCCTGAACCTCCCCACCCATCGCCTGCACTACCGCATCGACGGCGAGCGCGGCCCTTGGCTGACCTTCTGCAATTCACTCGGCACCGACCTGCACATGTGGGACGCACAGGCCGGAGTCCTGTCGAACTCGTTCCGCGTGCTGCGCCACGACCGCCGCGGTCATGGCGCCTCCAGCGCACCGCCCGCCCCGTATTCGATGGCGGATCTCGGCAGCGACGTGCTCGCGCTGCTGGATGCCCTGGAGATCGGCCGCACGCATTTCTGCGGCCTGTCGATCGGCGGCCTGGTCGGGCAATGGCTCGGCGTGCATGCCGGTGACCGGCTGGACCGGCTGGTGGTATGCGCGACCGCGGCCCGGATTGGCACCTCCGAAAGCTGGCAGACACGCAACGAGCAAGTGCGCGAGCACGGCCTGGCGCCGCTGCTGGAACCGACCGCTGAACGCTGGTTCACCCCAGCCTTCAACGCCACCCATCCTGCCGTGGTGCGGGACATCCTGCAGCGCTTCGCCGCGACCTCGGTCGAGGGCTATCGAGGCTGCTGCGCAGCACTGGCAGGCGCCGACCTGCGAGCGGAGCTGGGGCAAATCAGGATGCCGCTGCTCGCGATCTCCGGTAACGATGATCCGGTGTGCACCCCAGCCGACCTGCAGTTCATCGCGGACCGCGTGGCCAACGGACGCCACCTGTCCCTGCCCGGCCGCCATATCGTGAACATCGAATCGGCGCCCGCCTTCAACGCCGCGCTGATGGATTTTCTGGGCGCCTGAGCTGGGGTCGGCAAGCTCGCGTGCCTTGATCCGACACGTTGGGTGGAGCAGATCGGTGCAGCTCCGATGCCCGGACGTCAGGGTGCCGCGCTGTCGCCCGAAAATCCGCCCGGCGTGCGATCGCGATCCATCGCGTGCCTGAGCGTCGTGAACAGCGCAGGCACGCGCTGAACCTTTACGAACGGGCCTGAAAGCGCAGCGTCACGAGCGCAACGCTTCCAGCACGAGTGAGAACGCGGGCGACGGGTGCCGGCGGCTCGGATAGTAGAGGTGGTAGCCGGGGAACGGCGGGCACCAGTCCGCCAGCACGCGCAGGAGGCGGCCTTTCTCGATATGCGGGGCGAACTCCTCCTCCGGCAGGAAAGCGATGCCCAGGCCGTCGAGCGCGGCCGCCACGATGTGCGGTGAGGTGTTGATGGTCACCTGCCCTTCGACGCGCACCTCCAGCTCGCGGCCGCGGCGCTCGAACTCCCAGGCGTACAGGCCGCCGCCGACCTGGCGTTGATTGATGCAGCGGTGGTGCATCAGGTCGCCTGGCTTCTTCGGCGGCGGGTGGCTGGCGAAGTAGGCGGGCGAGGCGACAGCCGCCATCCGCAGCTTCGGCCCGATCGGCATCGCGATCATGTCCTGGTGAACGCTCTCGCCCAGGCGCACGCCGGCATCGAAGCGGTCGGCCACGATGTCGCGCAGGCCGTAGTTCACGTCGAACTCCATGTGGATGTCCGGATACGCCTGCAGCACGGGTGCGAGCCTGGGCAGGATCGTCGTGCGCAGCACGTGGTCGGATGAGGTGATGCGCACTGTGCCGGCCGGCTTGTCGCGCATCGCCGTCAGCGCGTCGACTTCCGATTCGATTTCCTCGAAGCGATGCCCGATGGCCTGGACCAGGCGTTCGCCAGCCTCGGTCGGCGAGACGCTGCGCGTGGTCCGCATCAGCAGCCTGATCTCCAGGCGCGCTTCCAGCGCGCGGATCGTCTGGCTGAGTGCCGATTGGGTGACGCCCAGCACGGCGGCTGCGCGGGTGAAGCTGCCTTCACGTGCCACCGTGACGAAGGCGAGCAGGTCGTTGAAGTTGCGCTTGGCCATGACGGTCTGCCGTGAGATTGATTAGCTTGGCTAATATCTTCATTAAGTTTTGATTAGCTAGTCAAGGCCTCGTGCGCCCGCGAGAATGTCTCACATGGAAACGACCTGCCAGATATTCACCCACCGCCGGACGCACGCACCTCTTGTTGCCGCCCCGGTAACGCTGCTCGAACTGGCGTCGGTGCGTTTTGAACGCATCAAGAACGCACGCTGACATGGCCACCCTCGTCACCGAGACGCCTTCGGGCGATATCGACACCCACGCCGAATCCGGGAGCCCGGCGGCGGCCTGGGGCGGCGTCTTCGCGATGACGCTGTGCGTCTTCGCGCTGATCGCCTCGGAGTTCATGCCGGTCAGCCTGCTCACACCGATCGCGGTGGAATTGGGCGTCAGCGAGGGCATGGTCGGGCAAGGCATCGCGATCTCCGGCGCCTTTGCGGTGGTGACCAGCCTGTTCATTTCCGCGCTGGCCGGCAGCGTGAATCGCAAGACGCTGCTGCTGGGCCTGACCGGCGTCATGGGCGTGTCCGGCGCGGTGATTGCGCTGGCGCCCAACTACGTCACTTACATGCTCGGCCGCGCGTTGATCGGCGTGGTGGTGGGCGGGTTCTGGTCGATGTCGGCGGCCACGGCGATGCGGCTGGTGCCGGCGCACCAGGTGGCGCGTGCGCTGGCCATTTTCAACGGCGGCAATGCGCTGGCCACGGTGGTAGCCGCGCCGCTGGGCGCGTACCTCGGTACGATCATCGGCTGGCGCGGCGCGTTCTTCTGCCTGGTACCGGTGGCACTGATCGCCCTGGCCTGGCAATGGATCAGCCTGCCGTCCATGCGCGCCGAGCCGCGGCGCGCGGGCAAGGTCTTCGCCTCTTTCACGCTGCTGCGCAGTCCGCTGGTGCTGCTGGGCATGCTCGCGGTCGGCACGTTCTTCATGGGCCAGTTCACCCTGTTCACCTACGTGCGGCCCTTCCTGGAGACGGTGACGCGGGTGGACGTGGACACGCTCTCGCTGGTCCTGCTGGTGATGGGCATTGCCGGTTTCATTGGCACCGTGCTCATCAGCCCGGCACTCAAGCGCGGCTTCTACCCGACCCTGATCGCCATCCCGCTGCTGATGGCCGCGATCGCCGTGGCCCTGATGGTCTTCGGCACCGGCACGGCCGCTGCGATGGCGCTGCTGGGCCTGTGGGGGCTGGTCGGCACCGCTGCGCCCGTGGGCTGGTGGGTCTGGGTGCCGAGGGCCTTCCCGCATGACGCCGAGGCCGGCGGCGGCTTGATGGTCGCGGTCATCCAGTTGGCCATCGCACTCGGTTCCACCGTCGGCGGCATACTGTTCGACATGAGCGGTTATCGCAGCACGTTCACGGCGAGCATGGCGCTGCTGCTGGTCGCGACCTTGCTGGCATTCCTGACATCCCGCTCGCGCACGGCGCAGGGCACCTGAACCACGCACATTCACAGGAGAAAAATCATGAGCATCAACGCCTACGGCGCCCAGGCCGGCGACCAGCCACTCGAAGCGATGACCATCACCCGGCGCGCGCCCGGTGCGCACGACGTGCAGATCGAGATCGCTTACTGCGGCGTATGCCACTCGGATATCCACCAGGTCCGATCCGAATGGGCCGGCACCTTGTTCCCCTGCGTGCCCGGTCACGAGATCGTCGGCCGCGTGTCTGCAGTGGGTGGCGAGGTGTCCGGCTTCAAGCCGGGTGACCTGGTCGGCGTGGGCTGCATCGTCGACAGCTGCAGGCATTGCGCGGAGTGCGCCGAAGGGCTGGAGAACTACTGCGACCACATGGTCGGTACCTACAACGGTCCCACCGCGGACGCGCCCGGCCATACGCTGGGCGGCTACTCGCAGCGGATCGTGGTGCATGAGCGCTACGTGCTGCGCGTCCACCATCCGGAAGCACAGCTGGCCGCGGTCGCGCCGCTGCTGTGCGCGGGCATCACCACCTGGTCGCCGCTGCGCCACTGGAAGGTGGGACCGGGCCAGAAGGTCGGCGTGGTCGGCATCGGCGGACTGGGGCACATGGGCATCAAGCTGGCGCATGCGCTGGGCGCGCACGTGGTCGCGTTCACCACGTCCGAATCCAAGCGCGAGGCGGCCCGGGAGTTGGGCGCGGATGAGGTCGTGGTTTCACGCAAGCCGGAGGAAATGGCGGCGCACGCGAAGAGCCTGGACTTCATCCTCAATACCGTGGCCGCGCCGCACGACCTGGACGCCTTCCTGACGCTGCTCAAGCGCGACGGCACCATGACGCTGGTGGGCGCACCGGCCACGCCGCATCCCTCGCCCCAGGTGTTCAACCTGATCCTGAAGCGCCGCAGCCTGGCCGGGTCGCTGATCGGCGGCATCCCCGAAACGCAGGAGATGCTGGACTTTTGCGCCGAGCACGGCATCGTGGCCGACATCGAGATGATTCGCGCCGACGAGATCAACACGGCCTACGAACGCATGCTCAAGGGCGACGTGAAGTACCGCTTCGTCATCGACAACGCGTCGCTGGCCAGTTGACTCCCGCGCCCGACTCGGGTGACCGCGACGAATGGCAGGTGACTACGCGGGCGGCTGCCACAGCTCGACTCGGGTGCCTTCGGGGTCCGTGATCCAACCGAAGCGGCCGAACTCGTTCTGATCGACGCGTTCATCCACCACCACGCCGGAGGCGCGCAGTTGCGCGAGCAGCGCGTCGAGATCGTCGACGCGGAAGTTGATCATGTACATCTGCGGGCCGGGACCGAAATATTCGGTGTCGGCGGCGAACGGCGACCACAGCGTGTAACCGGGACGTTGCTCGTTCTCGACAAAACGCGCGCCGCCCCATTCCTCGGCATCGAGGCCGAGGTGTTTTGCGTACCAGGCCGCCAGTGCGGCGGGGTCGCGTGACGTGAAGAAGATGCCGCCGAGTCCGGTGATCCTGGCCATGGCTTGCCTCGCTGAATCTGCGTTTGCTTGCAGGGCCCGCTCGCGGCGATGCGACGGGGAACGGGGAACGGGGAACGGGGAACGGGGAACGGACAGGGCCAGAGCATCGCACGTTTCAGCCTGATTCTTCGTTCCCTTTTTGTGTCGCGTTGCCCATCTCCAGCTTCGCGTTCCCTGGTCCCCGTTCCCCGTTCCCCGTCCCCATTTCCCCATCAAGCACCGTCATCAAAGAACGCCCGCACATCCGCCAGCTCGCGCGTGCGCGGCATCGGCGGCAGGCTGGCCAGGAACAGTTTGCCGTAGCCCTTGCTGGTCAGGCGCGGATCGCACAGCACCAGCACGCCGCGGTCGTGCACATCGCGGATCAGGCGGCCGGCGCCCTGCTTCAGCGCGATCACCGCGCTGGGCACCTGCCAGCCCATGAACGGGTTGATGCCGGACTGCTCCAGCGCGGCGAGCCGCGCCATCAGTACCGGATCGTCCGGCGCGGCGAACGGCAGCTTGTCGATCACCACGACGCTGAGCGCCTCGCCGACCACGTCGACGCCTTCCCAGAAACTCGCCGCGCCGAGCAGCACGCCGTGCCCACTGGCGCGAAACTCCTCCAGCAGCCGTGGCCGCGGCGCGGTGCCCTGCACAAACAGCGGCCACGGCGTCCGTGCCCTGCAGCAGTTCGGCGGCGCGACGCAGCGCGCGATGCGAGGTGAACAACAGGAACGCGCGGCCGCGCGAGGCGTGCAGCACCGGCAGGATCGCGTCGATCACCGCTCGGTGTAATCGCGCGCGTTCGGATCGGGCAAGCCCGGCGGCAGGTAACACAGCCCCTGGCGCGCGTAGTCGAACGGGCTCTCCAAGCTACAGCGTCCGCGGATCATCCAGGCCGAGCTGGCGCGCGAAGTGATCGAATTTGCCGGCGACCGACAAGGTGGCCGAGGTATGGATCCACGCCGCCTGGGTGCGCTCGCGCAGCGCGCGCATCGGCGCGGCCAGATCCAGCGGCGTGGCGTACAACGCGAAGCCACGGGGAAAGTTTCGTACCAGCGCACCGTCGCTGCGTCACCGTGCGACTCGCACGATCGCGTCCAGCCGCGCCGGCGAACAGTCTCGGCGCGTTCGTGCAGGTTGGCGAAGCCGCGCGAGCGCTCGGCCTGCGGAGGACAGCAGCTCGGCCAGCGCGGCCAGCTGCTCGCCGAGATCACGCAGCGCCTCTCGCACGCCGGCGCGATCCTGCAGCAACGCGAACGCGCCACGCGAGGGCAGCGGTTCCATGGCCAGCCGCAGCTTGCGCAAAGCGTCCTGCAGCGCCTCCACCGGCTCCAGCAGCAGGCCGAGCGCGCCGGTGATGCCGCTGCATTCGGCGAGCGCATCGTGGGCCAGGTCGGTGAGCTGGCGCGCGCTGAGGCTGTGCGAAAAGAACTGCCCGGCCAGCTCCGGAATCTGGTGCGCCTCGTCGAGGATGAACGCAGCCGCGCCCGGCAGGATCTCGCCGAAACCCTCCTGCTTCAGCGCCAGATCGGCGAACAGCAGGTGATGGTTGACCACCACCACATCCGCTTCCTGCGCCTCGCGGCGCGCCTTGAACACATGGCAATCGTCGTAGAACGGGCACTCCACGCCGAGGCAGTTTTCCGGCGTCGAGGTGACGCGCGGCCACAGCGGCGAATCCTCCGGCACTTCGGCCAGCTCCATCCGGTCGCCGCGGCGGGTGCGTGCCGACCACGCACGGATCGCCGCCAGTTGCGGGGCCTGCGTGGCGCCGACGTCGACACCCTTCGCGCACCGTCTGCTCGAGTCGGTACAGGCACAGATAATTGGCGCGGCCCTTCAGCAATGCCGTCTTCTGGCGCGCGCCCAGCACCGCGCGCACCCGCGGCAGATCGCGAAAAAACAGCTGGTCCTGCAGCGTCTTGGTGCCGGTGGAGATGATCACCCGCTCGCCCGACAGCAGCGCCGGCACCAGATACGCAAAGGTCTTGCCGGTACCGGTGCCGGCCTCGGCCACCAGCGTCTCGCGCCCGGCGATGGCCTCTGCGACCGCCCGCGCCATCACCTGCTGCGCCAGCGCGCGGCGCGAAATTCGGCACTTCGCGTGCGAACGGGCCGTCGGGACCCAGCAGGTCGCCGACGTCAGCTTCGTCACGCATGTCCATGTCGATCATCGTTGCAGTATCACCCAGCACCGGCGTCCGGAAAACCTGCAGGGCTGGCATCCATTGCTTCAGTAGCGTTTCGCGCTGCGTCACTGGATGACACGCTGCGCAGCCACGCACTGCTCCCGGCGAGCGCTGGCCAGTGGCTCAATACCGCGGAACGTCCGCCTTGTGGCATTGCTGCACCCACTTGCGTGCGGTGTCCGCGCCGAGCTTGTCCTGCGCCTGCAGACGCATCTCCACGACGGTCTGCCAGTTGCGCGCGCACAGCGGGCCGAGTTTGGGGCCGAGCGACCACGACTTGTGCGCCAGCTTTTCGGCGTTCGGGAAATCGCCGAGGCGTACCGCGATCTCCGCGCGATCCTGCAACAGCTCGGGCGAATCTGGCGTGATCACCAGCGCCTGATCGAGCTCGGCGGCGGCATCGGCGTATTTGCCGGCCTGCTCGTCCTGGTGCGCGGCATCGACCAGCGCGGCCATGGCCGGATCGCGCAGGGGATTGACGTCGATGACCGAATTTTCGGCCGCGCCGGCCGCGCGGATCGCCGCGACCATGTCATGCCTCGGTGGCGCCGGCGGAGCCGGTGGCGCCGGCGTCTTCGGCGCGAACAGGCTGCATCCCGCCGCCGAGACGAGCACCCAAAACAGCGGCAACAGCAAAACGCGTTTGAACGAGTCGCATGATCAATTCCGAATCGATGGGCTGGTGGAGGATGCCGCCGGAGCGCCGGGGTGTCGCCAGCGCCAAACAGGTTCTGCACGCCCTGCCAGAAGCAGCCTTCGGTTTCCGGCGGCAGGCTGCCCGCCACCACCGGCACCTGTTGCGCATCCTGGCATTGCGGTTCGGTGCGCCGGCCATCCCGGGGATTGATCCAGGCCATTTCCAGCCCGGCGCCGGGCGCCGCCGACAACGGCGTGGTGGGCAGCTTGGCAAACAGGTCGCGCCAGGCGCGCAAGCCGCCGCTGGCACCGAACAACGTGGTCGGCTTGTTGTCGTCACGGCCCATCCAGAACACCGCCAGATGCTCGCCGGTGAAGCCGGCGAACCAGCTGTCGCGCATGTCGTTGCTGGTGCCGGTCTTGCCGGCGGCGTGCAGCCGGCCCAGGCCGGAATTGCCGATCGCGCTGGCGGTGCCGTACTCGGCCACCTGCTGCATCGCCCAGGTGGTCAGGCGCACCGCATCCTGGTATTCGCCGGGGCCAGGCTGCACCTGATAGCGCTTGATCGTGCGGCCATCGCCATTCACCACGCCGCGCACCGCAAGCAGGGGCAGCGCATGTCCGTCGGCGGCGAGGTACTGATAGAGCTGGGCCACCTGGAATGGCGACAGGTCGATCGCGCCGATCAGCAGCGAAGGGCTGGGATTGATGGGACCGATGTCGAAGGATTTCAGGAACGCCTGGATCCGCGGCAAGCCGACCTGCAAGCCCAGGTGGATCGTCGCCAGGTTCCACGAATGCGCCAGCGCATCCACCATGATCAGCGGATCGTGGCTGCGGTGGTCGTCGTTCTGTGGCGTCCACATGCTGCCGTTGGGCTGGCGCATGGCTGATCGGGCCGTCGTCCATCAGGCTGGCCAGGTTCCAGCGCTGGGGCTGCGCCAACGCCACCAGATAGACGAAGGGCTTGATCGTCGAACCGATCGGCCGACGGGCTATCCAGCGCGCGGTTGAAGCCCTGATCGCCCGGCGTGCGGCTGCCGACCACGGCCAGCACGCTGCCGGTCTGCGCATTGGTTACCACGGCCGCCGCCTGCACCGCAGTCGCCGCGCTTGCCCAGGCCCTTGAGCGCGCTGGTGATGGCCTGCTCGGCATACAACTGCGCCGCCGGATCGAGCGTGGTGAAGACCGACAAATTGCCTTCGAACGCAACGCTTGTTCGTCGAAGTCGGCGGTGATCTGCTTGCGCACCAGTTCCATGAACGCCGGGAAAGCGGTTGTGCGGCAATTGCCCGTTGCTCGACCATGTCCAGCGGTGCCGCCTGCGCGGCGTTGAGCTGGCCGGCGTTGAGCAGGCCGGTATCTGACGAACTCCTTGCAGCACCAGGTTGCGCCGCGCCAGTGCGCGCGTTGGCGGCGCGGCGCGGATCGTAGTAACTCGGACCCTTCACCATACCCACCAGCAGCGCGATTTCCTGCGGCCGGAGTTCCTGCAGCCGGCGTCCGAAATAGAACTCCGAGGCGGCGGCGAAACCGTGCACCGCCTGTTCGCCCTGCTGGCCGAGGAACACGTCGTTGACGTACGCCTCGAGGATGCGCCCCTTGCTGTAATGCGCCTCCAGCAGCAGCGACATCAGCGCCTCATTGATCTTGCGCGTGAAGGTCTGGTCGCGGCTGAGGAACAGGTTGCGCACCAGTTGCTGGGTCAGCGTGGAGCCGCCCTGCACCGTGTGGCCGGCGCGCAGGTTGGCGAACGCCGCGCGCGCGATCGCGCTGAAATCGATGCCGATATTGTCCTTGAAATTGCGATCCTCGACCGCCTGCAGGCCCTTGACCAGCAACGGCGGCACGTCCGCCAGGTGCACGAAGCGGCGCTCTTCCTGGTCGGCGCCGTACAGCGTGGCGATGCGCGCGGGATCCAGGTGCGCCAGCTCCATCGGGCTTGCCGCCGGCGGCTTCGCGTACCTGCTTCCACCTCCCGCCGCCCAGGCTGACCTGCATGCGTTTGGGCAACTCGCCGCCATCGGGGCCGGCGTAGCCGCGCGAGGAAATCGTGTAGCGCTCACCCTTTCTTCACCCAGCTGCCCGCCACCTCGCCGCGGCCATCATGGCTGTAGCCGGCAAAGGTCAACTCCAGCTCCAGCGCGGCCGGACTCATCGGCTGCCCGCCTGCAGCGGCAACGGCCGCGCGTACACGCGCGTCGGCACGGCGAACACCAGATCGTTGAAGCGGTCCTGCACGCGGCTTGTTCAACACCAGCACGTACGGCAGCACGAAGCCGAACAGCAGGCCAAGCGCGATCCAGAAAGGAATGCGCAGCCACGGCCAGCAACGGCGGGCAAACGAACAGGTACGGGCAAAAAAAGCCAACGGGGGAATATCCGGATCAGATTGCCCGATGATAGGGCCTGCTTCCCGGCGCGGGGATGAACACAGCGGGCGGTTTGCGGGCGAAACGCGGGCAATCGGGGTGGGGGCAGAGTCCCTTTTCGCCCGCGAAATGCTGACGCTGACCCCTTTCGCTACCCACTGCTGGCGGTGGGTTGGAACCCGCGCGGCTGGATACCGAGCAACCGCTGCAGCTCGCTGTTGTCGGCCATCAGGTCGCATCCAGCCGGCTCAACCGGCCGCGCAGCGGTGGCAACAGTCGCTGACCCAGCGCAGCAACCACGCGGGCACCGGCACGGGCAAGGTCGTCGCGGCAGGCTTTGGCGCACGCGCGCAAACATCTGCGGCAAGACAGCCGCTCGCCGCCGCCGATGGACATCACGCGCCCGGCAGCAGCCGGGCATTCCAGCGCCGCCAGCATGGCTTGCGCAATATCGTCGGCGTGGATGGGTTGGCGCAGGCCGCGGCCGGCAGGAAGCGGAAACACCCGTGTGCGCATGCGCGCGCCGCGCGATCGGCGTCAGGCTCCGGTCCAGTCCCGCGCCATAAATCAGCGTCGGCCGCAGCACGGTCCACGCGCAACCGTGGCGCGCGCATGCGTTGGCCAGCGCGGCCTCGCCCGCACACAACTGGCGCGCGATCTCGCGCTCGGCCGCGAGCGGGGAATCGCGCTTGGTTTCGGCGCTCATCGAGCTGGTGGCGACCACGCGCGGCGCGGCACCGGCGGGCTGCGCGCCAACCAGTCGGCGAACGGTTGCAAGGGACCGAAACTGATCACCGCCGACAGCACAGGCAGCGCGGCACCGCATCGGGCAGGGAGCCCCGCAACCATGCACCCCGGCCGCGCCGCGCGCGGCACGGCGACTCAACGCCAGCACCGACTCGCCGCACGCCAGCAGACGCGGCAACAGGAAATGGCCAATCTGGCTGCTGGCACCAAACACCAGCACCGTCATGCCGCACTCAGAATTGGCCAGGCGCACGCTGAGGCGGGTCAGCCGCGGATCATCCGGGGCGAGCTTGCGCGCGCGGTCCAGCGATTGCGCCGCGCCCGCGTGGTCACCGCGCGTCAGTTGCTGCTCGGCCCGATCCAGCCACGCCGGCCAGCTGGTGCCGCATTCCCGCTTGGCCGGCGTCACCGGGCGCCAGTTCGGCCTAGTTGGCCAGCATCTCGCCGGCGTGCCCCAGATCGCCGGCGGCCAATGCGTGCTGAAACTGCTTTTCGACCCTGCCGGGCAGGGCGTGCAAGCCCTTGCACGCCGCCGCGTTGTTGCCGTCGATCGCCAGCGCACTGCGATACAGATCGTAGGCGCTGTCGGCCGGCGGCAGCATGATGTTGCCGCTTTGGTCGCCGCTTGCGCACGCTGCACGAGTCGGCCCAAGGCCGCGCTTTGCTGCGGCGACAGCACAGCGGCGCGGCATCGCCTGCGCGTCGGCGGCCGTCGCGGCGTCGCGCCGGAGGTCGCGCAGGCCTTGTCTGGCCAGCTGCGCGCGCGCGGTCGACCAGATCGGCCGCCTTCGGCGTCAGCAGCGCCGCCTGATCGAGCAACTTGCCGGCCTGCGCAGTATCGCCCGGCATCGATGGCCGCATTCGCCTGCACGGTCAGTGCCTGCGCCATGTCGCCCAGGCCGGCCGTGGCTTCGCTGCTGTCAGGATCCAGCACCAGCGCGGCCTTGAAGTGGGCCAGCGCGGTGTCGTTGCCGGCGCCCCCGATACGTCCCGCGCGCAAGGCCTCGCGGCCCTGCTGGATTTCGGACTTCAGCGCGCCACCTGCTGCTGGCGCATCTGCGCCTGCAGCGCACGCAGCGCCGGCAACGCACCGTTGTTCGGTTGCAGTGCGGCGAGTTCCTCGATGTGCGCGCCGGCCTTGGCCGGCTCATTCGCTTCCAGCGCATGCGTGCGCCTGCACCGCCAGCGCGCTAGCCACCTGCTCCAGCCCATGGGCCGCGACCGCGTTACCGGGGTCCGCCGGCGCATCCGCTGATACAGCGCACCCGCGCCTTGCGCGCCATCCAGCTTGCCTGCCGCCAGCGCCTGTTGCGCCTGTTCCACCAGATCGCCGGCTTGTACCCGGCGCCGCACGGGAGCGACGATCAGCGCGTCGAGCCGATCGATGTCACTGCCACCGCCGAGCAGTTCGCGTGCCACCGCCGCATGCTGCGCCGCCTCGTCCAACTGGCCGGCCTGCAGCGCGGCATCGGCCCGTGACAACTCGGCCTGGCCCACCTGGCGCAGGCCATCGCGCGCGCGGTCGTTGTCCGGCTCCTGCGCGGCGACCTGCTGGAACAGCTCGCGCGCGCTGTTGCCATCCTGGCCGTCCAGATGGCCATCCTTCAGCGCTTGCTGCGCCTGTGTCAGCACGCCGTTGAGATCGGTGCGGGGCAGCATGCCGCGCAGGTTGCCCTGGTTGAACCAGAGCAGGCCCGCCACCACGAGCGCCAGCAAGAGCAGTAGTGGCGCCAGCCAGCGCCAGTGTCCTCCACGCCGCCGCGGCGAAGCGGAAGGCGGCGTTCCACGACGTGCGCGACGGGGCTCGACGGTGACCTGCGGCAAGCCGTCCGGCGCACCGGGGAGCGGGTCGTCCACGCGGTCGAGATCACCCAGCGTGGGCTCGCTGCGAATGTTTGTCCTGTTGTCGTGCGGGTCCCGGCGAGTGCTCATGATCCATGCCATTGCGGCTATCTGGCGCAGCTTAACATCCGGCCGGCTGGCGGCCGCGCGCCGCCGCTATCGGCGTTCAGGATTCAGAGCTTGTGAACAAAACCGCTTCCTGTGGTTTTTTTCTATCGCGAGTCCGGTACAGGCCCGTACTCGCTCACGCGAATCAAGCACTTGCGTGCTCGATCCGCGACCGGCCCTCCATGGCCGGCCTGAGAGGTTGATTCACAACCTCTCAGCCGACACCGATCCGGCGCGCGTCGGTCACATTCGGCAGGGCCAGCAGCTTGCCCAGCAGGGTCGACAGCTGCTCGAAATCGCTCACGCGCAAGGTGTAACGCATGTCCACCTCGCCGCTTTGCGGCTGCAACCGGCTGGAGGAGGCAACGATGTAGGCGCCGGCATTGCTGATGACGTTGGTGACGTCTTTCTGCAACTCCTTGCGATCGTAGCCGCGCAGTGCGACATCCACCTGGTAAGCGTGGCTGGCCGCATGTCCCCAGCTGACTTCAATCACCCGGTCCGGTTCGCGCCGCAACAGCCGGACCAGGCTGCCGCAATCGGCCCGATGCACCGACACGCCGCGACCCTTGGTGATGTAGCCGCGCACGCTATCTCCCGGCAGCGGCTGGCAGCAGCGCGCCAAGGTGGTGAGCAGGTTGCCCACGCCCTCGATGTGCAGCGCGCCTTGCGCCGGGCGCGGGCAGCCGGGCGGGCACTGGCGACGGCATCGGTGCAGGCGGCTCGGCGCCTTCCTGCAACGCGCGCGCGATCTGGCCCGGCGTGACTTCGCCAAGGGCGAGTGCGATCAGCAATTCGTCCTGCGTCTGCAGGCGGAAATGAGCGGGCAACGTGCCGATTTCAGCCGGCGGCAACGCCAGCCGCTTCAGCTCGCGCTCGAACATGCCGCGACCGACCGCAAGATTGGTGTCGTGGGCGATCCGGCGGAACCAGGCGCGCACCTTGTCTTTCGCGCGCGCGGTGTTGAGGTAACCGTGGTGCGGCGACAGCCAGTCGCGGCTGGGCTCGGCCACCTTGGTGGTGAGGATCTCCACCCGGTCGCCGCTTTGCGGCTGGAACGTCAGCGGCACGATGCGGCCGTTGACCTTGGCGCCGCGACAGCGATGACCGACCTCGGTGTGGACCAGGTAGGCAAAATCCAGCACGGTCGCACCACGCGCCAGGTCGAACACCTCGCCCTTGGGCGTGAGCAGATAGACCCGATCCTCCACCAATTCGGTCTGCAGGCCTGCCGCCAGTGCACTGTCATCGTCGTCGCGCCGCTCCAGCAATTTGCGCATCCAGGCGATCTTCGCCTCGAACTCGGCGTCCCTGCCGCCGCCTTCCTTGTAGCGCCAGTGCGCGGCCACGCCCAATTCATTGGCGCGGTGCATGGCATGCGTACGAATCTGCACTTCCAGCGTCTTGCCGGACGGGCCGAGCACGGCCGTATGCAGCGACTGGTAGCCGTTCGGCTTGGGCCTGGCGATGTAGTCGTCGAACTCGTTCGGCAGGTGCGGCCAGCGCGCATGCACCACACCCAACGCCGCGTAGCATTCAGTGATGCCATCGACCAGGACGCGCACGGCGCGAATGTCGTACAGATCGGAAAAATCCAGCGATTTGCGCTGCATCTTCTTCCAGATCGAATAGATGTGTTTCGGGCGCCCGGCAAGGTCGGCACGAATGCCGGCGGCGTCGAGCGCCTGTTGCAGTTCGTCCAGCGACTGGCGGATGAACTCCTCGCGATCGACGCGCCGTTCGTCGAGCAATTTGGCGATGCGGCGGTAGGTCTCCGGCTGCAGGAAGCGGAAGGCCAGGTCCTCCAGCTCCCATTTCAGTTGCCAGATGCCGAGGCGGTTGGCCAGCGGGGCGTGGATATCGCGGCTCAGCCGCGCCAGCGCCGCGGCCTGTTCCGCCGGCAAGGCCACGGCCGCGCGCATCCGCGCCAGCTGCCGTGCCAGCAATACAAACACCACGCGCAGGTCACGCACGATCGCCAGCAACAACCGGCGCAGGCCTTCGGTGCCCCCATCCGTCGCCCGCTGCGCGTGCAGCGCCCACACCTGCTCGGCCGCCTGCTGGCCCGCCACGAGGCGCTGCAACTGGCCGGACAACCGGGAATTGTGCGCGGCCCACAGCTCGGGGTCGGCCGTGCCAGCTCGAACCACAACGCCGCCGCCTGGGTTTGCGCATCGCAGCCGAGCATGTCCAGCAAATCAAGCGTGTCGCCGCACTCCGCCTCGGGCAGCGGACACCGTAGCCGCCGCCTGCAAGGCCTCGGCAAGCTCCGGCGGCAACCCGTCGGCACGTTCGCGCCAGGGCGTCAGGCTGGTGGCTAGCTGGGCGCCTCGAACCATCAACGAAGATTCCGTCTGGCTGCGACGACCATCAACGCGAACGCGGTTACTGCCACGCACGCGTGAGGTTCCCGCGGCGTGGCTTGGCTGGCTGACGCGCAGAATCAACGCTCGCCGCCCGCATCCCGGCGGAAATCTTCGCATGTCGCATCCGCCCGCATGGACCCACCCATGAAAGCATACTCGTTTCTGCTGTGCCATCCTCTCCTGTGGTCCTGGCATGGCGCCGCTGCACGCGCAGCAAGCCGTCCTCCGGCTGCAGCAACAGCATGGGCAATTCCGAATTCACAGGCGCCGGGCTGGACAAGCTATCGCCGCAGCGAATTGCAGAACCTGCAACAGCTGGTTGTGCACGCCATGCCCCGAACTGGCCGCCACCGTGCCCGCATCAGCCGAGACTTCGGCGACAGCCGCCGCCGCCAAGTCACCCGGGCCGTTTACGCACAAGGCTGACGCAGCCAAAGATCAAGCGCAACGACTCCGTCACCAGCCGCATCTCCGGTCAGTTCAACGGCTGGCAACATGGCACCACGCTCACCTTGCAGAACGGCCAGAGGTGGACGGGTGAAAGATGACAGCATCCTGGTCGTCCGCGAGCCGCTGGCCAGCCCCGAGGTCTCCGTGAACCCGGGTTTCCTGGGCAGCTGGACGCTGAAGGTGCACGGCTACAACACCAGTGCGCGGGTCGAACCCGCCAACTGAAGGCGCGGCGCCGATGTGGCTCGCATGCGACATCGGCCAGACGCTGCCTGGATGCGCGGGCCATTCAACTCGCAGCGCAGCCAACGCCTTCGCCAGCCGCTTGGCCGACACCGGTTCAGCCGTCTTGAGCTCCTGCGCAAACAGCGATACGCGCCACTCCTCGATCAGCCAGCGCAGCTCGGCCAGCGTGCCGTCATCGGCACCGGCCGCGCGCTGCTGCAGATACGCGCGCCAGTACGGCATCACCTGCAACATGCGCTGTTGGTCCTTCGCTGGATCCTGGCGCAGCCGCTCGCCACGCAGGCGCATCGCTTTCAGGTAGCGCGGGAAGTGGGCCAGCCGCTCCAATGACAGCTCGCGCAGGAGTCCCGGCGCGAGCAGCGCATCGAATTGCTCGCGCAGGTCGTCGTAGCTGGCGCGGGCGAAGCCCATCAGCGGTGGCTGCAGCCAGGGTTTCAGCTCGGCCTGCGCCTCGATGATCGGTTCAGCCAGTTTCAGTCGCTCGACCGCGGCACCGAACAGCTCGCGCGCCAGCTGTGCACGCAAGGCCTCGAAGGCGCCCGCGGTACGCGCGTCCAGATCGTGGCGCGCCAACAGATCAGCGAAACCGCCTTCCATCAGATCTTCACGCAAGCTGTCGATGCTGCCCAGCGGCGCGTATTTCAGCGACAGCGGGTTGGCGATCGGCAGGCGGCGACGCGCCTGCTTCGCCTCGCTGGCCAGCGCGTTGCGCAGCAAGCGCACCACGCCTTGTACGTGCGCCGCGCCCGCCTCGTCGCTGCGCTCGAACACGCGCAGCGCCACTGCCTCGCCCAAGTCGACCAGCGCCGGGAACGCCGCCAGACCGCTGTCGGAGCGCACCTGTGCGGGAATTTCGTCGAAGTCCCAGCTGGCCACGTCTTCGCGGGTCAGCTCGATGTCGGTCTTGCGTGAGAATGCCTCACGCGCCTGGCCTTCCCACTGCCCGCGCAGCGCGGCCAGATCGCGGCCGCTGGCCAGCGTCTTGCCGGGTTTCGAGGACGCGTCGCCATCGTGCAGGCGAAAACGCATCAGGAAATGCGCGGACAGTTCGACCGCGGCGAAGGCCTCCGCATTGATGTCGACGCCGGTCGTGCGCTTCAGGAAAGCGGCCAGCACCTTCGCCAGCGATTCGTCGCGCGGCGCTTCGGCCGCGACGAAGGCGCGCGCGAAATCCGGCGCCGGCACGAAATTGCGACGCAGGGTTTTCGGCAGGCCGCGAATCAACTCGGCCACCTTGTCGGCAAGCAGGCCCGGCACCAGCCATTCGCAACGCGCGGCGCGCAGCGCATTCAACATCGCCAGCGGCAGGTGCAAGGTGACGCCATCGGCCTCGTCGCCGGGCATGAAGCGGTATTCGAGCCGGTAGCGCTGCGGCCGCTCCTGCGCATCCTGCGCTCGCGGCACTCGGCCATCCCTGGCCAGCGGCGGTATTTCCAACACCGCGGGAAACGCCTTCGCATCGAGCCCCGCGCCGCCGACCAGCACATCCTCCAGCGACCAGCGCAGCGCGGCCTGCTCGGCGGGGCGCGCTTTGCGGTACCACGCTTCCAGCGCGCGACTGCTGGCGATGTCCTCGGGCAGCTTGCCTTCGAAGAACGCGACCAGGTCATCCTCGTGGCGGATCAAACCTTCGCGCCGCTGCTTCGCCTCGATGCCCAGCGCCTCTTCCAGCACGCGCTGGTTCGCGCGCACGAAGTCGGCCCTGCTCTCGATGTCGCCGCGCACCAACGCCTCGCGCAGGAAGATCGCGTGCGCCAGCGCCGGATCCTGCCGCTGGAACGTCACCGGCCGCTTCTCGACCAGCACGAGGCCAAACAGGCTTACCTGTTCGTACGCCACCACGCAGCCACGCTTTTTCGACCAGTGTGCATCCCGACAACTCGTGCGCAACAAATGCGCCGCCTGCTGTTCGATCCACAGGGGTTCCACCCGGGCGTTAGCCATGCTCCAGACCCGTCCGCCCACGTCGAGGATCTGCGCCGAGAACACCCAGGTCGGGGGCGCCTTGGCCAGCGCGGAGCCAGGGAAGATATGGAATTTGCGTTCGCGCGTACCCTGATAGATGCCTTTCTCGTCCTTGCGACCAACCTGGGTAGGCAGGCCGGCCAACAAGGAGCGATGGATGTTTTCGTAGGCAGGATCGGGAACGGGGAACGGGGAACCGGGAACGGGAAACTGTGTGGTGCCGGGCGCGCCCCGCTTTCCAGGCATACCGCTGCCTTTGCCGGAAATGGAAGATGCAGGCTGCCGAGTCTCCCGCGTTCCCCGTTCCCCGTTCCCCGTTCCCCAGATTTCCCCCACAACCACCAACAACTGCCTGATGCAGCTCGCGCCACTCGCGCATGCGCATGAAGCTGAGGAAATCGCGCGCGCACCAGGTACGCAGCTTCGACTGGGTCAACTCCTCGTGCGCATCGTGATAGGCGCGCCACAAATTCAGCACGCCGATAAAATCGGATTTCGGGTCGGCGAATACGGCGTGCGCCGTATCGGCCTGTTGCCGCGCATCACTGGGGCGTTCGCGCGGATCCTGGATGCTGAGGAAGGACACGATGACGAGCACCTCGCGCAGCGCCTGCAACTGCTCGCCTTCGACCAGCATGCGCGCGAGCTGCACGTCGATCGGCAATCGGGCCAGGCTGCGCCCGATCGCGGTGAGCTGACGCGCCTCGTCGATCGCGGAGATTTCGGTGAGCCGGCGGAAGCCGTCAGCAATCACCCGCGGGTCGGGTGCATCCAGGAACGGGAAATCTTCGACGTCGCCAAGCTTCAGCGCCAGCATGCGCAGGATCACGTTGGCCAGCGACGAACGCAGCAGTTCCGGATCGGTGAACGCATCGCGGCTGGCGAAGTCGGCTTCGTCGTACAGCCGGTAGCAGATGCCCGGCCCGACCCGCCCGCAGCGGCCCTTGCGCTGATCGGCGGCGGCCCGCGAGATCGGCTCCACGTGCAGCCGCTCGAGTTGGCTGCGCTGGCTGTAGCGCTTCACCCGCGCGGTGCCGGTGTCCACCACATAGCGTATCCGCGGCACGGTCAGCGAGGTCTCGGCCACGTTGGTGGCCAGCACCACGCGGCGTTTCACGCCCGGCTTGAACACCCGGTCCTGATCGCCGGCGGAGAGTCGTGCGTACAACGGCATGATCTCGGTTTCACGGTATTGCCGGCGCGACAGCATCTGGTGCGCATCGCGGATTTCGCGCTCGCCGGGCAGGAACACCAGCACGTCGCCGCGCGGATCGTCGTGGCTGATCTCGTCGAGTACGGCGGCGATGTGTTCGGCGCTGCCCTGCTGCATGTTTTGCCTTTCCTGGCTCGGTAGGAGCGCACCCTGTGCGCGATCGCTCTTCGTTTCGTGACGGAGAGCATCGCGCACAGGGTGCGCTCCTGCAGGCGTGTCGACCGGTCGCCAGCGCAGCTCCACCGGATACGCCCGCCCCTCCACCTCAACCACCGGCGCCGAGCCGAAATGTTCGGCGAAGCGCGCCGTGTCGATCGTCGCCGAGGTGACGATGATCTTCAGCTCCGGTCGCTTCAGCGCCAGCCGTTTGAGGTAGCCCAGCAGGAAGTCGATGTTGAGGCTGCGCTCGTGCGCCTCGTCGATGATCAGCGTGTCGTACGCGCTGAGCCAGGGATCGCCCTGCGTCTCGGCCAGCAGAATGCCGTCGGTCATGAACTTGATCAGGCTGCGCTCGGACACCTGGTCGTTGAAGCGCACCTGGAAGCCCACGATCTCGCCCAGTGGCGTGCCCAGTTCCTCGGCCACGCGCCGCGCCATTGAACGCGCGGCCAGCCGGCGTGGCTGGGTGCAGCCGATCATGCCCGCTTCACCGCGGCCGGCCGCCAGGCACAGCTTGGGCAGTTGGGTGGTCTTGCCCGAACCCGTCTCGCCGGCGACCACGATGACCTGGTGTTCGCGGATCAGCTTGATGATGTCCTCGCCGCGCGCGGTGATCGGCAGCGATGCGTCGAGCCGGATAGCAGGCTTGGCGGCAGCGCGGGCGCGACGCCTGGCCGCGGAGCGCTCGATATCCGCACGCAGCGCCGCCCATTTCTTCTCATCCGGTCGGCGCGACAGCGTGCGCCATCGTCCCAGCAGGCGACCGAAGTCGCGACTGGACACCGCATCCAGTTCACGCCGCAGCTCGCGCGGGTCGAGTTCGGAGGACGCGTGCAACCTGGGCGGGGTGGAGTCGTTCATCGAACTGCGCATGATAACGGCAGGCGTGGTTCAACCCGATAGCTCCCGGCTATCGGGAGCATCCAAAGGATTCATTTCACCGCCCAAGCGCAAAAGGCTATGGTGGCTGCGTCACATTCATCGACCTGAAAGGAGTTGCACATGGCCATTTCCATCGGTATCGCCAGGAAGGACCGTGAAGCGGTTGCCAAACATCTGTCCAAGCTGCTGGCCGATACGTACTCGTTGTACCTGAAAACCCACAGCTTCCACTGGAACGTGACCGGGCCGCAATTCAACAGCCTGCACCTGATGTTCGAAACCCAGTACGTCGCCCTGTGGACGGCGGCCGATGGCGTCGCCGAACGCATCCGCACGCTGGACGTGTTCGCCCCCGGCTCCTACAGCCAGTTCGCCAGGCTCAGCTCGATCAAGGAAGAGTCCGGCGTGCCCGAATGGAAGGAGATGGTGGCCAGCTGGTCGAAGGCCACGAAATCGCCGCGGCGACCGCGCGCGACACTATCAAGTCGGCCAACGAGGCAGGCGACGAAGGCACCGCCGACATGGTGACCGGCCGCCTGATGGATCACGAGAAGACCGCCTGGATGCTGCGCTCGCTGCTGCGGTAGGCCCAAGCCGAACAACGGGGTCGAAGAACGGGGTCAGTCGAATGGCACTCGTTTGGGCCGTCATCCTTGCGTGGCGCCGTTCAGCAGCCAAAGGCTGGTCAAGCGGGGATCCATTTGCGCTTCCCCCTGTCTCAAAGGCCGAAATCTATGGATTCCCGCTCGACGGGCTTCGCTGTTGCGACGCTCCTCGCGGGATCTTGTAGCCCGAAGGCAATGGATTCCCGCGTTCGCGGGAATGACGACTATTGAGGGAAGTGCGCTTAAGTAAGTGCCGCTCGGGTCAGGGTCACTTTTCGCAAGCGAAAAATGACCCTGAGGTGGCCCGCCCACGCACTCACCCCTTCGGCGCCGGCCCCTTTACCGCCATCACGAAGTCGTCCGGCCGGATGTGCTTCGCGTATGCCTCCCGCACATCCCCGGCGCTCAGCTTGAGGTAGTGCTCGCCGGCGATCTCCATCGCGTTCAGCGGCTTGTCTTCGATCGACAATTCCAGCAGCTGGCCACCGATCGCGCCGAAGCTGGATTCGCCCAGCGGGATCTGCCGCAGCAGGATGCCTTTGGCGCGCTTCAGTTCGGTGTCGGTCACCGCCGTCTGCTGCATCTGTTTCAGATCCTGCACCACGATCTTGCTGGCCGCCGCGACCTTGTCCGGATCGGCGCCGAAAGACACCGTGTAGGTGCTGCGGTGCTTGCCCAGGTCGAAGCTGGTGTTGACGTTGTAGACCAGCCCGCGCGTGTCGCGCAGGTCGTGGTACAGGCGCGAGGCATAAAAGCCGCCGCCGAGCACTTCGTTGCCGAGGTTCAAGGCAAAGCGCGCCGGATCGTCCCGGGTGACCGCGACCGTCTGCGCCATCTGCACGCTGTCCTGGCTGGCGCTGGTATCAGGTACGTTGAACTGGTCGGGCTTGTTCGCCGGCACCGCCGCGTAATCGACGCCGGGCTTGGCGCCGCTCACCTTCCAGCCACCGAAGGCCTGCTCCACCAGCTGCTTCGCCTGTACGGGATCGACCTTGCCGACCACCACGATCGTGGTCATGTCGGGGCGGAACGTGGCCGCGTAGTAGCTCTTCACCTGCTCCGGGGTCAGCGCCATCACGTTCTTCGGCGTGGCATGACGCAACTCCGGATCGCCGGCCGGCAGCAAGGCCTTGTCCAGGCCCAGCTCGGCCAGGAAGTCCGGCGATTGCAGCTGGCCGGCGACCATGCCCGCCACCTGGTGCTGCACCACGGCGAACGCGCGCGCCGGCAGCGCCGGGTGCAGTTCGTTGTCGGCCAGCAGCTTCAGGCCTTCGGCGAAATGCGCCGACGGCACCGCCAGCGAGAAACTGGGGCCGGCGTTTTCCCTCGCGCTGATCGCGTCCAATGCCTGCTGCAACTGCAGCCGGTTCATGCTGGTGGTGCCGAACGGGAACAAGCCGTCCAGCACCGAGGCCACGCCTTCCTCGCTCGCGGGCGCCTGCAGGTCCTGGTTGGTCTTGATCTTGCCATAGACCTCCACCGTGTCGCTGATGGTTTCCGGCTGCACGATCAAGCGGATGCCGTTGGGCAGCGTGCTCGACACCGGCGCGAGGGTGGATTTGGGCAGCTCGAGCTTGGCAAACGCCGCGCTCGCCCAAGCCGGCAGCTGTACCGGCTTGTCCGGACTGGAAGAGAAGCTCTCGGCGCCGCCGAAACCCTTGCCCGCAATCGGCTTGCCGGAGCTTTCGGGCGTGAGGACCGCCGTGACCGCGTGCGCCGGATCGAACGTAGCCCTGGCCAGCGCGTTCACCGCCGCCGGGGTCACCGCCTCGATCGCCTGCTTGATCGCATCGGGCGAGGCCAGCCCCTGGAAGGCCAGCGCACCGGACCAGGCATTGGCCAGGCCATCGACCGAGTTCTTCTGGAACTCCAGCGCGGCGATCGCCGAGCGCTTGGCCGCCTCGACCAGGGCCGGGTCGACCCCCTTGCTCGCCGCCTCGGCGAGGATCGACTGCATCCTGGCCAGGATCGGCTTCGGGTTGCCGCCCTTGGGGAAGATGCCGATCGCGTAGTCGACGCCGGCATGCGGCAGCGGCTGGCTGGCGAAGCCGCCGAACAGCGCGGTGCCGTCGAAGCGCATGCCCGCCAGCGCCGCGCGCTGTGAACCCAGCGCCTGGCTCAGCACCAGCCCAGTGGCGTAATCCTTCGAACGCAAGCCGGGCGCGCGATAGGCAATCGCCACCGTGCCGTACGGGCTGTCGGTCGGCAGGCTGATGGATTTGGCTGCCACCGGCTTGAATGAAAACGCGGGCCGCGCGGGCAGCGCCTGGCGCGCAATGTCGCCGAATTCGTGCTTGACCTGCGCCAGCGTGGCGGTCGGGTCGACGTCGCCGGCAATCACCAGGATCGCGTTGTTCGGCGCATACCAGGTGTCATGGAACTGCTTGAGCATCTTCGCGCTGGTCTTCTCGAACGACGCGCGGGTGCCCAGCGGCGTGTGCGCGTACGGCGTGCCGCCGAACATCTGCGCAATCAGCTGGGTCTGCAGCTTGAAGTTCGGACTGGACAGGTCGCGCGACACTTCCTGCTCGATCGCGCCACGCTCCTTCACCCACGCCGCCTCGTCCATGTCCACGCCGCGCATGCGCAGGCTCTGCACATGCAGCGCCACGTTCAGATCCTGCGCCGGCGCCACGAAGTAATACTGGGTCACCGATTGCGTCGTGTCGGCGTTGAACGCGCCGCCCATGTTCGCCGCGATCGCAGCCAGTTGATCCTTGGACAGGCCCGGGCTGCCGCGGAACATCATGTGCTCCACCGCATGCGCCGTGCCGGGAAAGCCCGCCGGCACCTCGTCCGAGCCGGCCAGGTAATTCATCTCGGTGGTCACCACCGGCGCCAGCGTGTCGCGCACGATCACCACGCGCAGGCCGTTGTCGAGGGTGGCGCGGGTCACGCTGGCGTCGGTCGCCTGCGCCATCACGCCGCTGACGGCCAACGCCAGCGCGATGGCGACGGCCAGTTGCATTGCTCGTGGTTTCATGGGTGCGGTCCTTGTTGGGGTGCGGAAACGGACGCGAACCCCGCGCCCCGAGGTGAAATCAATCCGGCAGGAACGGATGCGGGCGCTGGCGCAGGGCGCGCGCGCCGCGCCGGGCCAGCCACAACAGCAACACCGCCAGCGCCAGCCACGTCACCACCAGCGCATCATCCGCCCGGGCCGCGTTCAAGACGTCCCAGTCACGCCACAACTGCGGCAGCAAGACGGTGAGGCTGAGCAGCACGAACATGCCGAGCATCAGCAAGCTCTTGCTGAAACTGGAGAGTGCGCGACCGCTGAAGATGCTCAAGGCCATGGCGCCGAGGTAAGCGAAGCAGCCCAGCGCCACCACCAGCATGGCCAGCGCCACCGGCCAACCGGCATCCAGCGCCGCCGCGCCAAGCCAGCCGATCAACAGCAACAACAGCAGATGGCGGCCCGGGCGACCGAGCGTCACACCCAGCAGCAACTGCTTGCTGCCGGACGCGCCGCCCAGCCCCGGCAATAGCGCGAGCAAGGGCAACTCGGCATTCATCCGACTCCAGCGCAGGGTGAGGAGTTCCACCGGCGCCATCACGAGCGCCAGGCTGAACACGGCAAACAACCAGCTCAACGCCACGAAGCCGTCGCGGCTGAACGCGTAGTGCAGCGCGCGCGCAACACTGTGATCGTCGAGTGTGGCTCCAAAGAAAACCAATGCCATGAACGCCAAGGCCAGCAAGATCGGAATCCACTGGTACAGACGGCCAATGATCGTCTGCGGCAGATAGACGCCACCCAACGCGATGCGCAACGACCTGGTGGGTGACTGCGGACCGACATGACTCAGATCCGGACGCGCGATCAGCCAACCCGGTCGGACCCGCATCGATCCGGCATCGGTAAGCGGATCGTGCTGCGCCATCCCGAGCGTGCGTCGAAAATTGATCAAGCCTGGCGCACGCCACCCCCGTTCAATGTAATCACCCCGCAACAACTGCCGCCAGCGCCACGCAAAAATCAGCAGCAGCACCACGACCAAGGTGCCGCCCCAAGGCACGAAGCGCGGATCGGACGGCCCGGGTATCGAAATGACCTGGCTCAACGCACGATGGAAGAACACGAAAACGAAATACGATCCCAACCCGAGGTAATACGGCAACACCATGAAAAGCAGCGCGCCGGCGGCCAGCAGCAGCTGCAGGGTGGCAAAACTCGACACATGCCCTTGCGGAAAGCGGCACAGCAACGGCACGCCGATGCCCAGCGCGGCATACAGCGGCATGCTCCACACCACATCCCGATCGATGCCGGGCAGGCGCAATCGCCTTGCGGCCAGCGCCAGCACCAGGCCGTTGGGCATCAGCAACAGCCAGCATGCCGCGTTGGCGATACCGAGCATGGCCGCATCGAGCATCCATGCACGCGCCGCAACACCGAAAACATGCGCCAACGCATCGCCCAGCGCCAGCAGCGCCAACACCAAAACAAACGACCGTCGCCCGGAGCGCGGCGTGGCCATCCATGGCGTCAGCAACATGCGGTAAAGCCTCATGACTGCGGCGCCCCGCCTTGGGGCGGAACCGAGGAGGTTGTCGTGCTGCCTGCTGCGTCCTTTTGCGGTGCCCAGGCCTCGCCACGTTGCATGCGACGCGCCCTGGCGGCAGCCGCCGCCCGTATCGCCGGTCCCGCCAGCCAGCGTCCGATGCCGAGCCAACCCCAGCCAGCCGCGATCATCAGCCACACGGCCATGTGGTGTCCGTGCACGCCGTGGCTCCACGGCAACCATCCAGACCAGCACGCCAGCACCGGAAGCGCCCAGCACGCCAGCCAGAGCCACGGCTGCCATCGAGAGCACACGGCGGCCTGCCATTGCTCCACCACGATCTCCCGGGCCAACGCCCTGGGCAAGGCAAATTCATCCTGCAACCGCTGTGTCGTCATCCATCGCATGACGTCTCCTCGATTCACCAGATCAACTTCCCAGAAACGGATGCGGCCGCTGCTGCAAGGCGCGCCAGGCGCGCCGGCCCAGCCAGCCCAGCGCGACAAAAAACACCGACCAGCCGATTGCCAACATCAGCACCGCGATGTTGCCCAAGGTCACGGCCGGGCGGGCGTTGAACTGCACGACGCTCCCGCCCACACAAATCCACACGTAGCCAATCCCCATGGCCAGCGCCATGCCCCAGCCCCGTATGGGATCCGCGCCGAAAACCATCAGTGCAAAGACACACATCAAGGCGGAGCTCCCCAGCGGGCCGAGCAGCAGCAAAACCTCACCCTCCGCACCCAGGCCCATGACGCCACCCAGGATCAGCAGCGCCAACGCCAGGCCCGATTGCACACCGAGCGCGGGCAGCAGGCTCGCGCGCAGCAGCGCACGCCTGGCTGACGACGCATCACCCAGGCCGGGCAACAAGGCCAGCAGCGACAGCTCGCCATGGGCCTTGTCCCAGCTTCGATACAGCGACCGAACCGTGCCGGTCGCGTGCAGCGCACTCATCAGCGTCCCGAAAAACATGAGGTTGCCGGCCGCCGCCATGTCGGAAGACAAGAACGCGCGCTGAGCATGTCGATCGGCGATGGCCTGCACCCACAGGAACAAGGCGGCGACACCGAAGCCCAGCATCAGCAGCACGCATTGCCAGAGTCGGCTGCGCCGGGTCTGCGGCATCCACCACCCGCCCAGCGCCACCCGCAGGCTGCGCTCGACATGTCCCGGCCCGCACCCACGCAGATCGACCCTGGGCCGGGTCCACGTCGGCCCCTGTCCCGGTATTCGCTGGCCCCAGCGGTTGGCGGTGGAGCCACGCCCCCACCCCAAACCACTGCGCCGATACACCAGTACCATGGGTGCATGCGGCGACTGCACTGCATGGTCGCCGCGCAACAGGCCGCGGATGCGCCAGCCAAGCAGCAGCCACAGCAGCACGACCAGTGGTCCCGCCCAGGCGTTGAAACCCGGCTGCAGCGGAAGCGGCAGCGGCAGCCCCAATGACAAGACCGCCGGAATATCGCCTGCAAAGAACGCGAATATCGCCAGGTATGCCGGCAACAGCGCAAAGGCGGCGCCCACCCCGGCGCCGAACAGCAGCATGATCGCCAGCGTGAGCAGATGACCACACGCCAGGCTCAGCAACAGCGCTGGCAGCGCGATACCGAGTGCCGCGTAGAGTCCGAGGCTGAGCAGCGCGTCGCGCTGCAGCGTGGGCACTCGCAGCGCTCGCGCCTCGCGCGCCAGCAACACGGTGTTGGCGAGGAATACCCACAGGAAGGCGTTCAGCAGAGCCCAGACATGGGCCGCATGGAGCGTCCAGTGCGGCGTAGCGTCTTGCGACAACAGGGAACCGAAGACAACGAACGCGAGAAAGAGCGCACCCAGCGCCAACCACACGAACCGCGCCGTCGCCGACAGCGCATAACCCGGCAGCGCCAGCAGTCGCCAGAGTTTCACTCGGCGATCTCCACGAACAAGTCCTCCAGCCCCAGCGCATCCATGCGCGCGCCGGACAGGCTGGCCGCTTCCGGCCATGCGCCCTGCGCGTCGCGCTCCACCACCAGGCTCAGGCTGCCGTCGTCGTGGCGACGCCGGCTCAGGCTCGCCGCGGGTGCCGCGTAATGCACGCGCTCGGGCAGCCACAGGCGGCCGTAACGTTCCTTGGTGTCGTCCATCGAGCAGTGCATCAACAGCTTGCCCTGATGCAGGAAAGCGATGTCAGAGGCGACGCGTTCCAGGTCGGACACGATATGGGTGGAAAACAGCACCGTGGTGCCGGCCTCCCCCGCGCGCAGCGCGATTTCGCGCAGCAGCTCGCGCCGGGCGACCGGATCGAGCGCGGCAGCCGGCTCGTCCAGCACCAGCAAGTCGGGCCGCGAAGCCAGCGCGCGGACCAGGTCCACGCGCTGGCGCTCGCCGGGCGAGAGCTTGGCCATCACCTTGTTCGGCTGGATCTGCCAGCGCTCCAGCGTGTTCTTCGCAAAGCCCTGGTCCCAGCGCGGATAGAACCGCCCCACGTAATCGAGCATCTGCTGTGCGGTGAGCCAGGCCAGCGCCTCCGGCTGCTGCGGCACATAGGCCAGTCGCTCCTTGCTGGCATCGGACAACTTCAAGGCCGGCTCGCCGAATACCGTGGCCGACCCCGACAGTGGCTCGAGCAGGCCGAGCATGGCGCGGATCAGGGTGGACTTGCCCGCGCCGTTGCGACCGATCAAACCCAGCACCGATCCCGGCGCCAGCGCCAGATCGACCCCGCACAACACGTTGCTGCCCTCGTAGCAATGCGTCAGTCCGTACGCGGCCAATGGTGCGGCGGCACCGTTCTTTTCACGAAGTACGGCGTTCATCGTCAACCCTCCATCAATCGCGTGAGCCGCTCAAGGACTGCCGCGGCGGGTAATTCCAGCTCGCCGGCGTGGCGCGCCAGCGCTTCCAGTTGCGGCTCCAGCAGCGCCAGTCGACGCGGTTCGGACAGGCTGGCGCGGCGCACATTGGCCACCACCATGCCGCGGCCGCGCAGGCGTTCCAGCAGCCCTTCGGCCTCGGCCAGGCTGTACGCGCGCGACACCGTCATCGGATTGATCGCGTGGAAACCGGCCACCTCGCGCACCGACGGCAGCGCATCGCCAGCGACCAGCTGGCCGCCGGCAATCAACCGGCGCAACTGCTCCACGATCTGCCGATAGATCGGCTCCGGCGTGGCAGGTTGAACGGTGAGCAGCGAGGCATCCATGTGTATCAATACAACAATACACATGGGGCAAAGTCAAGCGCGACCTGTGCCGCCGCTTTCCGCCGACCGGCCTGACCTTGCGCTGACCCGCTCAACGGGCTTTATTGAGCACGGTGCCCTGCATTGGTTAAGCTCCTCGGGTTCCATCGCCAGTTGCCCAAGCTTCGCCGGGGATCTTTTTGAGCGCCACCGCAACCAATTACAACAGCCGGCATCCCCTGCTCACCGCCATCGTGCTTGCGCTGCTTGCGGCGGCGCTGAATATCGGGCTGTGGTGGTGGGGCAATTATCCGCACGGGCCGGAGGATTGGCACGGCAAGATCGATGGCTTCGCGCTGTCGGCCTTCCAGCGCTACCAGAGCCCGCTGAAGGGTGACTTTCCCACCGACGAGCAGATCGACGGCGACCTCAAGCTGCTCAGCCGCTACAGCTCGCGCGTGCGCACCTACTCGATGCTGCAGAACCCGCAGTTGCCGCGACTGGCCGAGAAGTACGGGCTGAAGGTGATGGCCGGCGCCTGGATCGACCGCCGGCTGGACAACAACGAGAAGGAGATCGACGCCCTGATCGCGCAAGCGCGGCATTATCCGGGCACGATCAACCGGGCGATCGTGGGCAATGAGGTGCTGCTGCGCAACGACATCAGCCCCGACGCGCTGATGGCTTATCTCGATCGCGTGCGCGCCGCCCTGCACCAGCCGGTGTCGACGGCCGAGCCGTGGCACATCTGGGAGAAGTACCCGGAGCTGGTGCAGCATGTCGACTTCATCACCGTGCATCTGTTCCCGTACTGGAACGGCGTCGCGCGCAAGGACGCGATCGCCGATGCGCTGGCGCGTTACAGCCATCTGAAACAGTTGTACCCGGGCAAGCCGATCGTGATCGGCGAGATCGGCTGGCCGTCCAACGGCGATCGCTTCCAGTACGCCACGCCGTCGGTGTCGAACGAGGCGATCTTCCTGCGCGACTGGTTCAACGTGGCCAAGCGCGACCACATCGACTACTACATCATGGAAGCATTCGACCAGCCGTGGAAGGAACAATTGGCTGGCCGCACCGAAGCGTATTGGGGCATGTTCAATGCCGACCGCCAGCTCAAGTTCCCGTTCACCGGCCCGGTGACGGAGGACACGGCGTGGCCGTGGAAGGCGTTGGCGGCGAGTCTGCTGGCACTGCTGCCGATGATCCTGTTCGCGCGACGCTTCAGCCGCTTCAAACTGGTCGGGCGGTTCTTTTATTGCGCGCTGATCCAGCTCGCCTGCGGACTGATCGTGTGGGCCGCCACGCTGCCGTTCAACTTCTACCTGAGCTGGGTCGACTGGACCATGCTCACCCTGCTGTTCCCCGCACAGATCGCGATCCTGGCGATCCTCTTGATCAATGGTTTCGAGTTCACTGAGGTGCTGTGGCGACCGAAGTGGATGCGCCACGCCGGCTTGCTGCGGCCGGACCATCCGGACAAGCAGCCGTTCGTGTCGATCCACCTGGCCTGCTACAACGAGCCACCGGAAATGGTCATGGTGACGCTCGATTCGCTGGCCGCGCTGGATTACCAGAACTACGAAGTGCTGGTGATCGACAACAACACCAAGGACCCGGCGGTGTGGCAGCCGGTACAGGAATACTGCGAAAAGCTGGGCCAGCGGTTCCGCTTCTTCCACCTGGCGCCGTGGCCCGGCTTCAAGGCCGGCGCGCTGAACTTCGGCCTGAAGGAAACCGCGCCCGAGGCCGACGTGGTGGCCGTGATCGATGCCGACTACGTGGTGCGCGCCGACTGGCTGGCCAGCCTGACCGGCTACTTCCATGACCCCAAGGTGGCCGTGGTGCAGTGCCCGCAGGCGCATCGCGAGTTCGAGCACAACACGTTCCGCCGCATGACCGCGTGGGAATACGACGGTTTCTTCCGCATCGGCATGCACCATCGCAACGAGCGCAACGCGATCATCCAGCACGGCACCATGACGATGGTGAGGCGCAGCGCGCTGGAAGGCACCGGCGGCTGGTCGGAGTGGACCATCTGCGAGGACGCCGAACTCGGGCTGCGTTTGATGCACGCCGGCTACGACCTGGTCTACGTCGACGAGCTGATGGGCCGCGGCCTGACGCCTGCGGATTTCAAGGCGTACAAGAGCCAGCGCTATCGCTGGGCGTTCGGCGCGATGCAGATCCTGAAGGGCCGCTGGAAATGGATGACCGGGCGTGGCCCGCTCAGCGCCGGCCAGCGCTTCCATTTCCTCACCGGCTGGTTCAGCTGGTTCGCCGATGCATTGCAACTGATTTTCACCCTGATGGCGTTGTTCTGGACCGCCGGCATGGTGGCGTTTCCGCACTACTTCAGCCTGCCGATGCAGTTGTTCCTGATCCCGGTGATCGGCTTCTTCTTTGCCAAGGCGATCTTCGGCATCGTGCTGTATCGCGCCCGCGTGCCCTGCGGCTGGCGCGACACATTGATGGCCTCGCTGGCCAGCATGAGTCTGTCGCACGCGATCGCGCGGGGCATCCTGCATGGGCTGACCCGCGAGAAAACCTCGTTCGTGGTGACGGCCAAGAGCCGGCGTCTGGGCGGCAGCAACTTTGCCGCGTTTGCGCCGGTGCGCGAGGAATTGCTGATGGCCATCGCGCTGTTGCTGTGCATCGTCGGCATGGCCGAGGCGTTCGGCACGCGCTACATCGAAGGCACGATGTGGATGTTCATCCTGGCCGCGCAATCGATCCCATACCTGTCGGCGGTGGCTGGCGCCTGGATCGCGCACAAGGCCGGCGACGAGCCCGGTTGAGCGCGGCCAGGAAGACGTCGCCAAGCCGGACCGGACCGACACCCACCGGAGCGCACGCGGGGCCGTCATACGCTGTTGACGGGCAAGCCAATAGACTGCGTACTGGTCGCGTTTTTCTTTCCGAAGCCAGAATCCTGCACATGCGTCGCACCCCTCGACGAGTGATCGTGCTGCTGCTGTTGCTGTTGGCATCGCAGGTGCACGCCGCCGTGACGCTGGTGGTGGACGGCGTGGAGGACCCGCTGCAGGCCGCGGTGGTGGACAACGTAAGCCTGTCGCAATACGCCAACCGCGACGTCAGCGCCGCACAGATCCAGCGCCTGTACGCGCGCGCGCCGGCGCAGGTGCAGTCCGCACTGCAACCCTATGGCTACTACGACGCCACGATGCAGGGCGAGCTCAAGCAGAACGGCACGGACTGGACCGTCACCCTGCACGTGAAACCGGGCGAGCCGGTGAAGATCACCACCGTGGACCTGCAGCTGGATGCCACCGCGATGGCTGTCAAACCGATCCATTTTGCTGCCCGCAGGATCGATGCGCTCAAGGGCCAGGTACTCAACGATGGCACCTACACCACGCTCAAGGACGATCTGAGTGCCGCGCTTACCGCCAACGGCTTTCTGGGCGCCAAACTGCTCACGCACCAAGTGCTGGTCACCCGCGCCGACCACAGCGCGGTGGTCAAGCTGGCGTGGCAAGCCGGGCCACGCTACCGCTTCGGGCAAGTGATTTTCGAAGGGTCGCAGTTCGCCCCAGGCTTTCTGCAGCGCTACGTGCCGTTCAAATCGGGTGATTATTTTTCCCAGTCCGAACTGCTGGCATTGCAGCAGTCGCTCAACGGCGCGGATTATTTTTCCGTGGTCAACGTGTTGCCCGACGTCAACGACGCCAGCAACGGGACCGTCGATGTCAACGTGCAGCTCCAGCCGGCGCCGCGCACGATCTATACCGGCGGCGTGTTCGTCGGCACGGATACCGGCGCTGGCGTCCAGGGTGGAGTGGAACGTCGCTGGATCAACAAATACGGGCACAAGTGGAAGAACACGCTGGTGGCGGCACAACGGCTCAAGACACTCTCCTCCGTGTACGTCATTCCGCTGGGCGGCCCCGACCAGCGCAGCTTCAACTTCGGCGTCAATCTGCGCGATGCCAATCTGCCCACTTCGAAATCGCGCACGATCGAACTGGTAGCCAATGAAACACGGCTGTGGCACGGCTGGACCCGCGAACTCGGGGTGCATGCGCTGTCGGGCACGTTCACCGTAGGCCAGCGCAACAACGAGCTGATCACCGATCCGGGCATCGAACGCGGCACCAGCACCCTGGTGTATGCGCAGGCATCGCTGTCGCGCAAAAAAATGGACCACCCCGATTTCGTCCGCCATGGCTGGCGCGTTGAACTGGTCGCGCGCAGTACCGCCGGCAGCCTGCTCTCCACTACACGGCTGACCGAGGTCACCGCCGATGCCAAGTGGATCCAGGCGTTCTGGGGCAACAACCGGCTGATCCTGCGCGGCAGCGCTGGCGCCGGCATCGTGGGCGATTTTGCCCAGTTGCCACCGCAGTTGCGCTTCTTTGCCGGTGGCGACCAGTCGGTCCGCGGCTATGCCTATCAGTCCATTGGTCCGCGCAACAGCTACGGCCGGGTGATCGGCGGCAAGGACCTGCTGGTCGCCAGCACCACGGTCGAGCATTACTTCACCCGCAACTGGGGCATGGCCGCCTTTGTCGATGCCGGCAACGCCTTTAACAACACCCGTTTCAGTCCGGCGATCGGCGCGGGGCTGGGTGTGCGCTGGCGTTCACCGGTGGGCATGGTCCGACTGGATCTGGGCACCCCCATCCACAACCAGTACCACCGGGGTATCGAGTTGCACCTGGTCATTGGGCCGGACCTGTGATGGCTGCCATGAACGCACCCGCCGCTGCCAACCCACCGCGCCCCCGCCGCCGCTGGCTGCGCTGGGTGGTTGGCGTCGCACTGGTGCTGGTGCTGTTGATCGGGCTGCTGCTGGGCTGGCTGCTGGGCACCGGATCCGGCCTGCGTTTCGCGCTTGCGCGGGCTTCGTCTTTCACCGATGGCGGGCTGCAGGTGCAGAGCGCGCAAGGCCGGCTGATCGGTCCGCTGGAGCTGCGCGGCGTGCGCTATCGCGGTGCCGACGGTCTGGACGTCCGCGTGGCGATGCTGCACCTGGATCTGCGTTTCTGGCCGCTGCTACGCAAACGCCTGCATGTGCTGGATCTGAAGGCGCATGGCGTCGCGGTGGCGCTGGCACCTGCACCGGCGAACCCGCCGCCCAGCCAAACCAGCTTCAGCCTCAAGCCGCCGCTGTCGATCGTGCTGGATCAGGCGCAGGTGCAGGCGCTCAAGGTCACGCGCGCCGGGGCGAGTTTGTTCGTGGCCAACCGCATTGACCTGTCCGGCCGCTGGACCGATGCGGGCGTGGCACTCCGCCAACTGCGACTGGACGCGCCCGACGGCCACGCCGAACTGACCGGCAAACTGGCCGTGGGCAAGAGCTACAGCGGCCAGGGCAGCGTGCGTTTCCAGTGGCAGCTGGGCGAGGTGACCTATGCGGGCGTACTGAGCACGCGCAGCGACGGCCAGCAGGCGCATCTGCACTTCAATCTGAGCCAGCCAACCGCAGCCAACCTCACATTGAATCTGCAACAAAGTGGGGATTTTCCGTGGACCGGCACGCTGTACGCGCCCAAGTTCAATCCGCGCCCCATCCTCGGCAGCAACTCCCCGCTGAGCACCTTGGGCGTGGCGCTGGCCGGCGCGGGCGACCGGCGCGGCGCCACCTTGAATGGCACCGTGGACCTCAATGTCTACACACTGCAACTGGCGCCGCTCAAGGCCAGGTTCAGCGATGATTTCAAGACGCTCACGATCGAACAGCTCAAGCTCGGTGCCGCCAACATCACCGGCGAGCTGGCGGCCAGCGGCGTGGTGCACCTTGGCGACACGCCGCCACACGCCAAGCTGAAGCTCAACTGGCAAAACGTGGTGCTGCCGGCCGACTTGGCCGGCCAGGCATTGGCCACCCAAGGCAGCCTGGAAGCCAGTGGCAGCAGCGAGAACTTCCACGCGCAAGGCAGCGTGGACATCGGGCCACCGGGCAACCTGGCCACCTTGGCGCTGAATCTGGATGGCACGCCTGCGCAGATCACCCTGCACACGCTGGACCTCAAGCAGGCCAAGGGCGGCCTGAAGGCTGCGGGCACGGTGACGCTGAAACCGCAGCTGGCCTGGCAACTGGACGTGCGCGCCAACCGTTTCGATCCGGGTCAGTTGCTGGCCGGCTGGAACGGCGCCCTGGATTTTGACTTGAGCACCAGCGGTCGCATCGAAGCGCAGGGCCCGGACGCCACGCTGGATCTCAAGCAGCTTGGCGGCACCCTGCGCCAGCGCAGACTCGGTGGCAGCGGCAAGCTTCATGTCAACCCGGACCAGGTGCTGGACGGCGCGCTGACGCTGGACTCGGGCAACAGCAAACTCAGCATCGAGGCCCGTCCCGGAGCCAGCAACGATATCAACTTGAAACTTGCGATTGCGTCGCTGGATGACTGGCTGCCAAATGCTGGCGGACGGCTAAACGGCCAATTCGCCATCCGCGGCAAACCACCTGCGCTCAGCGTCAACGGCACGCTCAACGGGGAAACGCTGAGCTACGGGCAGCAACAAGCGCAGCGCCTGCGGCTGATCGTGGGCATCCCCGACCTTGGCCATCCGGCCGGCAAGGTGCAACTGGATACGAGTCAGGTGCACATCAGCGGCCTGGCGTTCCAGCGCATCGACATACTGGCGGAGGGCAGCCAGGGCGATCACAAGCTCACCATCGACGCCAAAGGCATGCAATTGTCGGCAGCGCTGGTCGTGCACGGCGCACTCAGGCAGCACATTTGGCGCGGCACCCTGTCCAGACTGGATCTGGAGCCACAGGGACTACCTGGCTGGCGACTGCAGAAAGACGTGGCATTGAGCTACCAACAGGGCGCCATCGCCATGTCCGAGCTATGCCTGACCGCCGGTGACCCCTTGTTGTGCGCCAGCGCCAGCCAGGATCGCAGCGGCAATCTTGATGCCAGCTACCGCCTGCACGCGCTGCCGCTGGAACTGGTGCTCAATGCCGCCGGTCTCACCCAGCCCCAGTTACCCGTACTCGCCAGCGGTGAACTGCAGGGCCAGGGCCGGATCCAACGCAGTGCAAAGGGCCAACTGAGCGGCAACGCTGCCATCACCTCGACCAGCGGCTCGGTCACTTGGACCGATCGTCCCGGCCAGCCGCTGCTGGCCTATACCGGGCTGGCGCTGAGCGCGCAACTGGCGCCCGGTCGCACGCAGGTCACCGTGCACGCGGGGCTTGACCATGGCGGCCGTATTGACGGCGAGGTGACGCTGAGCGGGGACCGGCAGGCGCTCAGCGGGCAGCTGCAGCTGCACGTGGGGAACCTCGCCTTCATCGAGCTGCTGACCGCCGAGGTAGCCGATGTCCAGGGCCAGTTGAATGGTCAATTCGACTTGGGCGGCACGCTGCAGCAACCCGCCATCACGGGCCACGCCGGGGCGCGGGATTTCGCCGCCGAAGTCCCGGCAGCCGGCCTGAAGTTGACCCAAGGCCAGCTCACCGTCAGCACCACCGACGCAAGGACCTTCCGCCTCGACGGCACGGTCACCTCCGGCAAGGGCAGCGTGACCCTGGCCGGCACGGCGGGGTTGGGTGCCAACGCGCAGACGCAGATCACGCTGAAGGGCGACCAATTCACCGCCGCCAATATCCCGGCGGCACAGGTGGTGATTTCACCCGACCTGGATATCCGCAAGAACGCGCAGGGCGTCAACGTGGGCGGCAGCGTCACCGTCGACCGCGCCAACGTGAATCTGGACAAGCTGACCGGCGGCGGCGATGGCGCGATCAAGTCATCTCCCGACGTCGTGGTGGTGGATCAGCAGCAGCAGGAAAAGGAGCACGCGCAGACGCCGATCACGGCTCACGTCACCGTCAAGCTGGGCAGCCACACGCAGCTCAAGGGTCAGGGCCTGGATGGCAAGCTCACAGGCCAGTTGGTGGTCAACGCGGTGCCCGGCCGGGCGCCGACCGGCCAGGGTCAGATCAACGTAACGGGTACGTACAAAGCCTATGGCCAGGACCTCACCATCCAGCGCGGCCAGTTGCTGTTTGCCAGTACACCGCTGGACAACCCCGGCCTCAACATCCGCGCCGTGCGCAGCCTCAACCCCAATGCAACGATCAATGAGGGCCAGCAAGTGGGGTTGGACATCGCCGGCACCGCCAGGCGCCCCATCCTCACCGTATTTTCCAATCCGGTGATGCAGCAATCCGACGCGTTGTCCTACCTGATTACCGGCAAGCCGCTGTCACAGGTCAGCAGCGGCCAGGGCAGTCTGGTCTCTTCCGCCGCGCAGACACTGGGCTCGCTCGGGGGCAACCTGCTGGCCAGGAACATCGGCTCCCGTCTGGGCATCTCCGATATCGGTATCGCCAGCAGTGACGCGCTGGGCGGCAACTCGGCGTTCACTGTCGGCAAATACCTCTCGCCACGGCTGTACCTGAGCTATGGCATCGGTTTGTTCGAGTCCGGCGAAGTCATCACCTTGCGCTATCGACTGAGCAAACGCTGGAACCTCGAAGCCCAGCAAGCCAGCGAATTCAACCGCGCCAGTTTCAATTACCGGCTGGAGAAATAGCGCTCACGCTCGCTACCGGAGCGCGGGCCTTCTAGAATGGCGGTCTGCGGCCGCGCTCGTCGCATTATCCCGGGAAGCCATGCGTCTCTACCTGCAAACCGTGCCCGGCAGTCCCGGCGCCCCGCGCTACGTCCAGATCACGCTGGAACAGGATCTGCTCGGCGGCTGGACCCTGTATCGCGAGTCGGGCACCCAGGGCGGGCGCGCGACGATGAAGCGCGAGCAGTACCTGGAACGCGACGAGGCCATCGCCGCGCTGGAGAAGGCTCGCGACGCCCAGCTCAAGCGCGGGTTCCGTCTGATGTTTGCGCAGGGCCAGGAAGGGCCGTACGGCCGCTGAGAGGTTGTGACTATTCAACCTCCGAAGCCCGGCCAGGGCGAGGGCATGGCGAGGGCATGGATGCCCGAGTTGAGGCAACGCAGGAGCGGTTGCCCGATGCCCGAGTTGAGGCAACGCAGGAGCAGTTGCCCGATGGCCGGACGCGGATCGGTCACGCAAGTGACTGATTCGCGTGAGCACGTCCGGACAAATCCGCCAGGAGCGGATTTGAACAGCCGCAGGCTGGCCCGCAGGGTGCATGCCAGGGATGGCATGCATACATGTACCGGACGTGCGACAGAAGAAAACCGCAGGAAGTGGTTTCCTTCACAAGCACTGACACCCATTCGACCCGTGGATAGCCATGCCCGCTGACTTGAAGAACGACCGCTTTCTGCGCGCCCTGCGCCGCGAGCCGACCGACACCACGCCGATCTGGGTGATGCGCCAGGCCGGTCGCTACCTGCCCGAATACCGGGCCACGCGCGAGCGCGCGGGCAGCTTCATGGGCCTGGCGCAAAACCCGGAGTACGCCTGCGAAGTCACCCTGCAGCCGCTGGAACGCTTCGATCTGGACGCGGCGATCCTGTTCTCCGACATCCTCACCATTCCCGACGCGATGGGCCTGGGGCTGTCCTTCGCAGCGGGCGAGGGTCCGCAATTCGCCCGCCCCGTGCGCAGCGCCGCCGACATCGCGAAGCTCGCGGTGCCCGACATGGATGGCGAACTGCGCTATGTGATGGATGCCGTGCGGCTGGTGCGGCAGGAATTGCACGGTCGGGTGCCGCTGATCGGCTTCTCCGGCAGCCCGTGGACGCTGGCCTGCTACATGGTGGAAGGCCACGGTTCGCGTGATTTCGCCACGCTCAAGTCGATGTGCTGGGAGCAGCCGAAGCTCGCCCATCAGCTGCTGGACACGCTGGCTCACGCGGTGGCGGCGTACCTGATCGCCCAGGCCGCCGCAGGGGCGCAGACGCTGATGATCTTCGACACCTGGGGCGGCCTGCTCGGGCCGGCCCCGTTCCGGGAATTCTCGTTGCGCACCATGGCGCGGATCGTGGCCGCATTGAAGGCCGCTCCGGCCTCGCGCGAGCTGCCGGTGATCCTGTTCTCCAAGGGCGCCGGCGCCCACCTGGCCGAGTTGGCCGATACCGGTTGCGCGGGTCTCGGCGTGGACTGGACGACCGACCTGGCCGATGCCCGCGCCGCCGTGGCGGGCCGCGTTGCCCTGCAGGGCAACCTCGACCCGGCCATCCTGCGCGCCAGTCCCGCGGTGATCCGCCGCGAAGCTCGCGCGGTGATGGACAGCTACGGCAACCACCCCGGCCACGTGTTCAACCTCGGCCACGGCATCACCCCGGAAGTGGCTCCCGAACACGTCCGCTTGCTGGTCGACGAAGTGCATGCCTACGGTCGAACCCTGCGCAGTTGAGGGCTGCCAGCCGCAGGGTAGCCAGCGCCAACACCGCGTGCCCGCGCCATGGATGGCGGCGCCAGTGCCGGCCTGGCGCGTTGCGGGAAGCAGAACATCCTGTCCGCCGCAGGCGCTAAAGAGAAGCGACTTCGCGCCGATATCTCGGTCAGGCGAACCACCAACGGCGCGCCCTGAACGGAACCTCTTGCTTGGCGTGAGGGAGCCCGCGCGGGCGCTCCACCGCCGAAGCACGCCATACCGACCTGGTCTGGACTCGTCGCGTATTCCCGTATCACGTCGTGTACTTGCCACCCCGGACCCGGATGCATGAAAGCCCTGGAACAATTGCGACTCAATGGCGGCTTGCCCAGCCCGAAGGGAGTGGCACTGGCGATCATGCAGATCAGTCGCCGCGAAGATGCCACGCTGGAGGAAATCAGCCGCCTGGTGCAGGCCGATCCGGTGACGACCAGTCGTCTGCTGCACATGGCCAATGCCGCGAGTGTTGGAGGACGTCCGCTGGCCAGCATCCCGGAGGCCATCGTCCGCCTCGGCCTGGAGGCGGTGCGCCAGGTCGCCATGGGGTTCTCGCTGGTCGACCAATATCGTACCGGCGCGTGCGAGGCGTTCGATTATTCGCGCTTCTGGTCCCACTCGTTGATGATGGCGGTGGCCATACAGGAGCTGGGCACCCGGATCCGCATTGCCTCGCCCGATGAGCTGTTTGCCTGCGGCTTGCTGGCACGCATCGGCTACCTGGCGATGGCGACCTTGTATCCCAATGATTACTCGCGACTACTGAAGGAGTGCGGCGAACCGACCATGGCGCTGGAACGCCAACAGCTGCACGTTGACCACAACGAACTCACCGCATCGGTTCTGCTCGATTGTGGCATCCCGAGCGATCTGGCCGAGCCGGTGCTTTTCCACGAGGATCCGAAATCGTCCGGGTTCGCCGACGGCTCCAGGCCGCACCAGCTGACCCATCTTTTCTATGCAGCAAAACGCCTGGCCGACCTGAGCCTCGCCGCGCCGGATGAACGCAACCAGCACATTGGCGAGTTGATGCTGCTGGGCGGAAAGATCGGGCTGGATGCCGGCGAATTGTCTGCCTTGATCGATCAGGTTCATGCGCGCTGGCGCACCTGGAGCACGCTGCTGAAAGTGCCCGACGCCGACGTGCCGTCCTTTGCGGAAATGATTACCACGCCGGCGCGGCCGGCCGACGGTGCGGTGGCTGCGGACGCCGCCCGCGTGCTGTGGATCGCCCACGCCGCGCCGGTCCAGGCGATGCTGGAGGAAATTCTCGGCAGCCTGCCCGGCCAGACCGTGCACTCGGCCACGAATGGCGAGGAAGGACTCATCCGGGCGCTGCAAATCATGCCGCAGATCGTGATTGTCGACGCACGCATGCCCGGCATGGACGGCTGGGCGTTCTGTCGCGCATTGCGCGCGTCGTCTTGGGGGCAGTCGATCTATCTGATCATGCTGGCCAGCGTCAACACGGAAGCCGAGATGAACCTGGCCGACGAATTGCGCATCAACGATTGTGTCAGCCCTGCCCAGGCCGGGCATCTGCTGGCACTGCGGATGGGTGCGGCGAAGCAATACGTGAAGCTGCTGAACCAGTGGGAGCAGGATCGCGCCCAGCTGAAACAGTTTTCCGCGGAACTTGCCATCAGCAACCGCAAACTGCAGCGCTACGCCCTGGTCGATCAGCTTACCGGCCTGCAGAATCGCCGCGCGGGCATGGAATCGCTGACCCAGGCCTGGAGCGCGTCCGAACGCTGCAACGAGCCGGTGACGATGATGATGATCGACATCGACCGGTTCAAGGAAGTGAACGACAGCCATGGTCATGCCGTGGGCGACCAGGTGCTGCTCGAAGTGGCGGCGACGATGCGCGCTTCGGCCCGGAAGGAAGATTCGGTATGCCGGATGGGCGGTGAGGAATTTCTGGTGATCTGCCGCAACGCCGACCTGGAGTCGTCGCTGCGTGCGGCCGAACGACTGCGCATCGCCGTGTCCAACTTGAGAGTGACGGTCGAAAACGCGCAACTCGGCGTCACCATAAGCATCGGCGTCGCCTCCAGGGAGGCTGGCATGTCGGACCCGGGAACCCTGGTGAATGCCGCCGACAAGGCGCTTTACGCGGCGAAGAAGAAGGGCCGCAATCGCACCTGCGCATTACGCAACGGGCAGGTGCAACTGCAAAGTTGAGCGTCTGTCGCGCGACCTCGGCCGCGCGGCCGGAGCCGGCGACGGCCTGTCCGCCAGCTCCCGAATCACGAAAAAGTTCAGGGTTTGCCCGCGAACGCGTGATCCAGCCAGTCATGCATCAAGCGATAGCTGCGTGCCGCGGCGGCCGCGTCGTAACGGCAGCCGGGCGAATTCTCGCCGACTTCGGTGAAGCAGTGCACCGCGTGGCCGATCACCACGAATTCCCAGGCGGCCGGGCTCATGCGCATTTCGTCCATGAACTTGCCCGCGTCCGGCATGGTGCCCTTGTCGTCGGCGCCGTTCATCGCCAGCACGCGCGCCTTGATGTTTTTCGCCAGCGCCGGGTCGTCGGTGGTCAAGCCGCCATGGAACGACACCACCGCGGCGACATTGGCGCCGCTGCGGGCCAGGTCCAGCACCGCCGAGCCGCCAAAGCAGAAGCCGATCGCGGCCAGCTTCGTGGGATCGAGCGGCGCGCTGCCCGATTGCGCCTTCAGTTGCGCCAGGGCCTTGTCGACCCGTTTGCGCATCAATGCGCGATCGCCGTACAGCGGCTTCACCGCGGCCTGGGCCTGTGCCGCGTTGCCCTGTTCCGGGCGCACGCTCTTACCGTACATGTCGGTGAGCAGGATCACGTAGTCCTTGCCGGCAATCATTTCGGCTTTCTTGATCGCCGCCTCGTTGACGCCATACCAGTTCGGCACCATCACCAGGCCCGGGCGCTTGGCCGCGCTGGCATCGTCGTACACCAGCACGCTGTGGAAGGTGGTCCCATCCAGTGCCCATTCGACCGGGCGATGCACCATCTTCGCCTGCAGCGCGAAACTGGAACCGATAAGCGGAATCAGACAGCAGAGTCGGGCAAGACGCATGACGGTGTCCTCCAGGTGAGGTTGTGGCTCCACGCTTGCACGTGGAGCGCTGACTCAGAATCTGTGAAGAAAACCACTTCCTGTGGTTTTCTTCCATCGCGAGTCCGGCACATGTCCGGACTTGCTCACGCGAATCAGGCACTTGCGTGCCTGAGCCGCGACCGGCCATCCGTGGCCGGCCTGAGAGGTTGAAAAATTCACAACCTCTCAGAGCGTAGCGCTGATTCAGAGCCCTGCGGCATGTTTCGACAGGCGCCGTTTCAACGGCGCGAGGCGGTCGAACAGGCGCACGCCGAGTCCGCGCGCGGCCACCAGCGGCGGCGCCTGCCACGCATAGATGCGCGCCAGGGCGTCAAAGCCCAGCGCATCCAGCGTGTCGGCGCTGCGGCGACGGCGCGCGTAGCGGCGCAGCACGTGCGCCGCGCCAATATCGCGCACGGCCAGCCGCGCCGCCAGCAGGGTGTCACGCAACTCGGCGACGTCGCGCAGGCCCAGGTTCACGCCCTGCCCGGCCAGCGGATGCACCGCATGCGCGGCATCGCCCAGCAGCACGAAGCGCTCGGCCTGATAGCGCTCGGCCAATTGCAGCTTCAGCGGGAATCCCGCGCGCGGCGTGGCGCTGATGATCCGTCCGAGACGAAAATCGCTGGCGACGCCGAGCTCGTCCCGAAATGCCTGCTCGTCCAGCGCCAGCACGCGCTGCGCCTCGGCTTCGGGCAGCGACCACACCAGCGAGCTGCGTCCGTCCGCCAGCGGCAGCAAGGCCAACGGACCGCTGGCCAGGAAACGCTGCCAGGCGGTCTGCTCGTGCGGCCGCTCGGTGCCCACATGCGCCACCACCGCGCGTTGCGCATAGTCGCGCCCGCGGGTGCCGATGCCAGCCAGTTGGCGCAGCGGCGAACCGGTGCCGTCGGCGGCCACCAGCAGCGCCGCGGACAAGGCCTCGCCATCGGCCAGCTGCAGCTGGATGCGATCCTCGCGCGCCTCGAAGCCGGTCACCTCTGCTGGACACGGGCGCCGAACGCCGGCATCGGCCAGCGCCTGCCACAGTGTCCATTGCACCAGGTTGTTCTCGACGATGTAGCCCAGCGCATCGCGGCCTTCGCTGGCCGCATCGAAATCAATCGAAGCGCCGCTCGCCGCGTCCCACACGTGCATGTGCCGATAGCGTCCGGCGCGCGCGTCGCGAATGGACGTCCATACGCCCAGTTCGTCGAGCAGGGCCAGCGACGAGGGCGCCAGCCCGACCACCCGCAGGTCGACTTCGTCAGCGGCATGCCACGGCGCCGGCTCGCGTGCTTCGAGCAGCGCGACGCTGAGACCCGCGCGGGCCAGCGCCAGCGCGGCGGCGGCGCCGACCATGCCGCCGCCCACCACGGCCACGTCCAGTGTCGGCATGCGCCGACGCGCGGAAGATTCGCCAGCGACCGCGTTCATGGCACGCGCTCCAGCACGGCCAGTGGTGGCTCGCCGCGGAAACCCATGCCGCGGCGGGCCAGCGCACGTTGCAGCGGTGGCAGCCGGTCGCAAGCCAGCAGCACCAGCGACCGCAACGGTGCGAGCAGCGGCTGCGGCAGGCAAGCCAGTTGCACCAGGCCGTGGCTCATCGTCATGGTGCCTTCGCGATCCGGTGCGCGCCGCGCCGCGTAAGTCGCGAGCATCGCGGCATCGCCCGGGTCGTCACCGGCGGCGACCAGCTCGGCCAGGGTCAGCGCATCGCGCAAGCCCAGGTTGAAACCCTGCGCCCCGATCGGGTGCACGGTCTGCGCCGCATTGCCGACCAGCACGGCGCGTGGCGCAGTGATCCGCTCGGCGGCGACGCGATGGATCGCGTAGGGATGCCGCTTGCCCGGGCGACCGAGCCGACCCAGCCGCCAGCCAAAACGGCGTTGTGCCAGTGCGATGAAACCGGCGTCGTCCAGCGCCGCCACCGCATCGGCTTCGTCGGCGCTCACGGTGAGCACCAGCCCGCAACGCCGTTCGGCCAGCGGCAGCAGCGCCACCGGCCCCGCATCGGCGAAGCGCTCCCATGCACGGTGCGCGTGCCCGCGCTCCGGCATGACCGTGCACACGAACAAGGTCTGTCGATAGTCGTGCCGCTCGGTCGCGATGCCGAGCTGGCCACGCACGAACGACTCGCTGCCATCGGCGCCAACCAGCAGCGTAGTGTCGATGCAGCGCTCACCGTCCGCGGTGCGGATGCGTGCACGCCAGACGTCGGCCAGCGGTTCGATCGCGGCCAGGGTCGCCGGGGCGAGCCGGGTCAGCCGGGTGCATTCGTCGAGCCGGCGCAGCAGGGCCGCGCCCAGTTCGCGCGCCGGCACAGTCCAACCCAGCGCCTCGATACCGTGTTTCTGCGCGTCGATGCGCGCGCTGCCGAACTCGCCGGCGCGACTGACGTGGATCTGCCGGATCGGCGTGGCCGCAGCAGAAGCATGACGCCACACGCCGATCGCATCGAGGCCGTTCACGCTGGCGCGGGCCAGCGCCAGGTTGCGCTCGTCGTAACTGGGCTGGGCCCCGGCGCGCGGCGCGGCGGTTTCAACCAGGGTCGCCGCGATGCCGGCGGCGTCCAGCGCAATCGCCAGGCTGGCGCCGACCAGACCGCCGCCGATGATCAGCACATCCGTCGAGTCATTCATGCCGCTCATGATACCCGCGAGCGGTCATTACCGACGCCATCCGTGGTGATTTGAAGTATCCTCTGGGGAGCCTTAGTGAGCCTGCCCGACGGAATGCCGATGAACCTGCGCCAGCCTGAATCCACCACCCCGCTTATCTCCCCGCGCACCCTGGTGTTGTGCGCCATGCTGGCGATTGCCGCCGGCTACCGGTTGATCGTGCACTTCGTGCCTGGCTCGTTGCCGTACAACTTCACGCCGGTCGAGGCGATGGCATTGTTTGGCGGTGCCTGTTTCACCCGTCGTCGCTTGGCGTTCCTGATGCCGTTGGCCGTGATGCTCGTCAGCGACGTCATCATTGCCTTCTCGCTGCCGGCAAGCCAGGTCGCCGACTGGTACCAAATGGCCCCGGCGATCTACGCCTGCATCGCACTGACCGCGGTGGCCGGCTTCGCGCTTCGAAGGCGGGTACGCGCGTTGAACGTGCTGATCGCGGCCGTCGCCAGCGCCACCGGTTTCTACCTCGTGACCAATGCAATGGTGTGGTTGCTCTCGGGTGCCTATGCGATGACCAGTGCCGGATTCATTGCCTGCATGGTCGCCGGCCTGCCGTTCTACCAGCACGGCACGCTGCCCGGCACGCTGCTGTGGACTGCCATCCTGTTCGGCGGTTTCGCCTTGCTGTCACGGCGTTACCAGTCACTGTCCGCCGCGCCGCTGCCGGCCTGATCGTGGTGAGGTTGCGGGCGCGCAAGGGCCGCTGACATGGGCAACCGCCTGTCGAAGATCTACACCCGCACGGGTGACGATGGCAGCACCGGCCTCGGCGACGGATCGCGGGTCGGCAAGGACTCGCTGCGCGTCACCGCCTACGGCACCGTGGACGAGCTCAACAGCACGATCGGCATGATGCTGGCAGCCGACGGCGTGGGCGAGGACGTGCGCGAGGTGCTGACCCAGGTGCAGCACGACCTGTTCGACCTGGGCGGCGAGCTGTGCATTCCCGGCATGGCGATGGTCAATGACAGCGACATCGACCGGCTCGAACACGTGCTGGACAAGCTCAACGAACCACTGCCGCCGCTGAAGGAATTCATCCTGCCCGGCGGCGGCATGGCGGCGGCCTGCGGACACCTGGCGCGCACGGTATGTCGGCGCGCCGAACGTGCGGTGGTGGCGCTGGCGCGGGAGGAAGACATCCGCAGCCAGCCGCAACGCTATCTCAATCGATTGTCCGACCTGCTGTTCGTGATTGCGCGCGTGCTGGCGCGCGCCAGCGGCCATGGCGAGGTGCTGTGGCAGCACGAGCGTCGCCCCAAACCCAAGCCTTCGAGCTGAACCGCCGCATGCTGCGGCTGCATACCCATCCTGCCTGCCTGCAGCACGATCCGGGCCCGGGTCACCCCGAGCAACCGGCGCGTCTGCGCGCCGTGCTGGAAGCGCTGGACGGCGACCGCTTCCGCGCGATCGATCGCATCGAGGCACCGCGGGCGACTCGCGAGCAGCTGCGGCGAGTGCACGACGAGCGCTACATCGAACGCATTTTCTCCAGCAGTCCGGCCGACGACGACACCTATCGGCTGGATCCGGACACCGTCATGTCATCCGGGTCGCTCGAAGCGGCTTTGCGTGCGGCGGGCGCCACCGTGGCCGCGGTCGATGCAGTATTGGGCGGTACCGCGCAACGTGCGTTCTGCGCAGTCCGCCCGCCCGGCCACCACGCCACCGCCGATCAGGCGATGGGATTCTGCCTGTTCAACAACATCGCCGTGGCGGCCGCGCATGCGCTCGTTGTGCATGGTCTCGAGCGGGTGGCGATTGCCGACTTTGACGTCCACCATGGCAACGGCACCCAGGCGATCTTCGAGGACGAGCCGCGCGTGTTGTTCGTTTCCAGCCACCAGTCGCCGCTCTACCCCGGCACCGGCGGCGAGGACGAACAGGGCGTCGGCAACATCGTCAACGGCGTTCTGTCGCCCGGTGCCGGCTCGCACGAATTTCGCGACTTGTGGAGCGATGTGCTGTTGCCACGCTTGGACTCGTTCGAGCCGCAGCTGCTGCTGATCTCGGCCGGCTTCGACGCCCATGCCGATGACCCGCTCGCGGATATCCGGCTGAGCCAGGACGACTACGCGTGGATCACCGAACGACTCGTGGCGCTGGCCTGCGACCACGCCGACGGTCGCATCGTCTCGTCACTGGAAGGCGGCTACAACCTCGCTGCCCTTGCCTCCAGCACCCGCGCGCATGTCAGCGCTCTCATGAAGTAAAAGCCCGCGCCCGCTTCAATACGAACAAAGCCCGCGCGCAGCGCGCTCGTTCGCCTCCTCTCCCCCCGGGAGAGGATTGAGGAGAGGGTTCAGGACGTGCGTGCTTCCCAAAGGAACGAGACAAAGGCTACCTGTCAAGACAAGGATCAAGCATGCCCCGTTCTGCTTTTGTCGCCCCGATTCCACCCCGCAACCCAGCCCGCGCTGAATGCCCAGACGCATCGATGGCTGCGTTTCTGCTAGCTTAACCAGCCTTTGAGGCCGACAGATTTCCTCGTGACAGCAACTTTCCCTCCACGCCGCCTGTTGGCGATGGCCGCCGCGTTGGCGCTGCTCGGTGGCCCGGCCGCTGCCCGCAACGCACCGCGCCCGGCGAAGGCCTCGCCGAACGAGCCCAGCCAGGTTTGCCCACTTGGCTCATTCCACTGTGTACCGCGACCGGTCGACTACGCGATGTGCCGGCCCAATGCGCTGCTGAGCTTCTACGATCCCACCCTGAGCCAGGACAGCAGCCTGCGCGACACCAGCCCGGCCGACGTCACCGCGCGGCACGTCGACAGTTCCAATCAATCGGTCTACCACCTCTCCGGCGACGTGCTGATGCAGCGCGCCGACCAGCAACTGCAAGCCGACACGCTCGATTACAACGACACCACCACGGACTACGACGCGCGCGGCAACGTGCGCTATCAGGAAGCCGGACAACTGCTGGCCGCCTCGCACCTGAAGGGCAACAGCAACGCCAGCCGCGGCGTCGCCGACGACGTGCGTTACCAGATGCTGCAGTCGCGCGGCAACGGTGTCGCGAAACAGGGCCACATGCTGGACGCCGAGCACACCCGTTATTCGATGGCTACCTATTCCACCTGCGACGTGGGCCATCACGTATGGGAGTTTCGCGCCAAATCGATCAGCATCGACAAGGCCAACGGCGTGGGCGTGGCGCGCGACGCCACCATGCGCATTGGCAACGTCCCCTTCCTGTACCTGCCCTACTTCACCTTTCCCACCGACGACCGGCGCAAGAGCGGGTTTCTCTATCCCACGATCGGCAATACCAGTCGCTCCGGTTTCGAGGTCAGCACGCCGTATTACCTGAACCTGGCGCCGAACTACGACGCCACCCTGGATCCGCGTTACTACAGCGACCGTGGCGCATTGCTGGCCGGCGAGTTCCGCTATCTGGTGCCGGGCTCTTCCGGGCAGGTCAACGTGGAATACGTGCCGAAGGACCACGGCGAAAACGATGGTCTGGCCGACACCAAGGGAAACTCGCGCTATCTGGTCAACCTCTCCGACAGCACGCAGTTGTGGCCGGGATGGCGTTTCACCGGTGCCTACAACCACGCCTCCGATGCGAGCTATCTGTACGACTACGGCAACGCGCTGTCGCGCACGCCGGTCTACCTGCTGCAGTCCGGCGCGGCGATCAGCGGCAGCGGCAAGTGGTGGAGCGCCTCGTTCGGTGCGACCACCTACCAGAACACCAATCCCTTCGCGACCGATGCGTCGTTGCCCTACCGGCAACTGCCGTATGCGACGTTCAGCCTGGACATGCCGCTCGCCCGGTGGCTCGATGCCGGCGTGGACACGAGCGCCGTGATGTTCCGCAAACCGGGGTTCGTCGAAGGGCAGCGCGAGGATCTGTATCCCTACCTGACCGCCGACTTCGGCAGCCCGGCCTGGTTCGTGCGGCCCAGGCTGGCCTGGCGCTACACCGCCTACCAGCTGAGCGACGGCTACCAGAATTACGGTTACTACGGAAGCCTCGGCGGCGCCGGTACCTCACCCTTCACGGAGCAGTCGCCGAGCCGCTCGCTGCCGATCGTCAGCCTCGACACCGGCCTGGTCTTCGATCGCAGCACCTCGTTGTTCGGCAGCGATTACACGCAGACGCTGGAGCCGCGGCTGTACTACCTCTACGTGCCGTACCGGAACCAGGACAACCTGCCGCTGTTCGACACCAACCTGATGTCGTTCGATTACTGGCAGCTGTTCTCGACCAACCAGTTTTCGGGCGCCGACCGGCAGATGGATGCCAACAACCTCACCGCGGCGCTGACGACGCGCCTGCTCGACGACGGCGGCGTCGAGCGGGTCTCCGCCAGCATCGGCCAGATCCATTACTTCAGTCCGCAACGGGTGCTCGGGACCGACTGGACCGGTTCGGCCTACGTGGCGCAGCTGGACGTGCAGCTCAGCGATCGCTGGCGGCTGAACAGTTCCTACCAATGGAGTCCGAACAGCCGCAACGTCGAGATGGCGAGCCTGGGCGTGCAGCATCGCCTGGGCAACAACGGCATCCTCAACTTCTCCTACCACTACCGTCGCGGGCTGCTGGAACAATACAGCGCGTCGGTGGTCTATCCGGTGTTCGGCAACTGGCGCGTGTTCGGTGCATGGACCTATGCGCCCGCGATCAAGTCTGCCTACGACAACCCCACGGGTACCGTGGACGCCCTGCTCGGCGTGGAATACGACAGTTGTTGCGTCACCCTGCGGCTGGTCGACCGCAACTATGTGAATCAATCCTATTACGGCAACATCCCGCCACCGACGCCCAGCAACACCCATCGACGCGACAACGCGATCATGTTCGAGGTGGTGTTCAAGGGCCTGGGCTCGACCGGCGGACAGATCGACCCGCTACTGCGCCGTGATATTCTCGGCTATCAATAATCAACCGCTCCGGCGACCCAGGTTTCCCTTCCAGATGAAGCAATTTCTTGCATCCGTGCTGCTCGCCGTCGCGATCATGCTGCCCGCCCATGCGCAGTTGTTGCAATCGAGCGCACCAGCCAACCCCGCGCCGGCCAACCAGATGCTGGATCGCATCGTCGCGGTGGTCAACGACGACGTCATCCTGCAGAGCGAGTTGAACGATGCGGTGCGCACGATCCAGCAGCAGTACGCCGGTCATACCGAGCAGTTGCCGGCCATCGACGTGCTGCGGCGCCAGGTGCTCGATCGCCTGATCCTGATGCGCCTGCAAGTGCAGAAGGCCCAGGACCAGGGCATCAACGTGTCCGATGCCGATGTCGACCGTGCGGTACAGGGCGTGGCCCAGCAGAACAAGCTTACTCCCGAACAATTGCGCGCTGCCGTGGAACAGCAAGGTTCGAGTTTTGCCGCGTTCCGTCAGCAACTGGCCGACCAGATCACGGTGCAGCGTCTGCATCAGAACGTGGTTCAGAGTTCGGTGTCGGTGACGGACAGCGAGATCGACAACCTGCTCGCCAGCCCGACCTACAAGGCCGGGGAGGCCCACCTGGCCCACATCCAGATCAGCATTCCCAACGGCGCTGATGCCGCCGCGATCCAGGCCAGCCAGGCCAAGGCCGCGCAGGCGCTGGCGGCGATCAAGGGCGGCATGGACTTCAACGCCGCCGCGATCCGCTACTCCGATGCGTCCGATGCGCTCGATGGCGGCGACCTGGGCTGGCGGCGCATGGACGAGATCCCGCCCGCTTTTGCCGACACCATCGCCACGCTGAAACCGGGCGAAGTCAGCCCGGTGTTGCGCGGACCCACCGGCTTCCACATTCTCAAGTTGATCGGCATGCGCAAGGGCGATCGCAAGGTCGTCACCGAATATCACGCACGGCAGATCCTGATCAAGCCGAGCGAGCTGGTGACGTCGGCCCAGGCCCAGCAGAAAGCACAGGACCTGTACAACCGCGTCGTCGACAAACACGAGGATTTCGCGGCCTTGGCCAAGAAGTACTCCAAGGACGACACAACAGCCAATCTCGGCGGCGACATGGGCTGGTTCGAGCCCTCGGCGTGGGGCACGGCGATCGCCGCCAAGCTTGCCGAGATGAAGGATGGCCAGGTATCGGAGCCGTTCCAGACCGAAGCGGGCTGGCACGTGCTGGAGCGACTGGGGACACGCCAGAGCGACCAGACCGAGAAGCTCCAGCGCGACCAGGCCCGCCAGGCGGTCGGCAACCGCAAGGCCGAGCAAGCCTACGAAGACTACCTGCGCGACCTGCGCTCCAACGCCTACATCGACATCCTGGTGCCAGCCCTGCGCAGCGCAGGTCCGACACCCGCCGCCAGCAACACGCCCCAGGCCGGCTGAGGCCGTGTCGCTGGCGCGGCTGGCCGTCACTGCCGGCGAGCCCGCCGGCGTCGGTGCGGAGCTCCTGATCCGGCTGGCGGCCTCGCCACTGGCAGCGACCCTGATCGCGGTGACCGATCGCCGCCTGCTGCAGCGCGCCGCAGCCCGTTGCGACGCGTCGATCGAACTGGTCGACGATGATGGCTCACGCGCGACGACCCGCCGCCCCGGCAGCTTGCGCGTGCGGCACACGCCGCTGGTCGTGGATGAAATTCCCGGCCAGCCCGACCCGCGCAACGCGTCGCAGGTACTGGCCACGTTGGCCGAGGCCGCCGACGGTTGCCTGTCCGGTCGCTACGACGCGGTCGTCACCGCGCCGCTGCAGAAGTCCTCGATCAACGACGCCGGCATCCACTTCAGCGGCCACACCGAATTTTTTGCCCAGCGCGCCCACGCCGACGTGGTGATGATGCTGGCCAGCCCGGAGTTGCGGGTCGCCCTGGCCACCACCCATCTGCCGCTTGCCGCGGTGCCGGCGGCGATCACGCCGGCGTTGCTGGCCCGCGTGCTGCGCATCGTGCATGCCGAACTGCGCGCGAAGTTCGGGCTGACCGAACCTCGCATCGCGGTGCTCGGACTCAACCCGCACGCCGGTGAAAGCGGCCACCTCGGGCGCGAGGAGCTGGACGTCATCATCCCCACACTCGAACGCCTGCGCGACGAGGGCATGCATCTGCTCGGCCCGCTGCCCGCCGACACCGCCTTCGTGCCCGCGCAGCGCGCGCATTACGACGCCGTGCTGGCGATGTATCACGACCAGGCCTTGCCGGTGCTCAAGAGTGAGGCCTTCGATCGCACTGTCAATCTCACCCTCGGTTTGCCCTTCATCCGCACCTCGGTCGACCACGGCACCGCGCTGGACCTGGCCGGCAGCGGGCGAGCCGATCCCGCCAGCCTGATCGCCGCCGCGCGAATGGCCATGGAGCTCGTGGCGCACAGCGCCACTCATCCATCCTCTCCCCTCGGGCGACCAAAGGGAGTCCCCTTGCGGGTGGAGGAGGAACAATGTGAGGGGCCAATCTCGCCGATGCTCCCCTTGCGTGGCGACGAACGCGAGGGCCAGATCCCGCCGAAGTCATCGACCAGTGGCGACGAGCACGAGCGGCCAACTTCGCCGAAAACGCTCCCATGACCTCCCGCCCCAAGAAAAGCTTCGGCCAGCACTTCCTGCATGATCGTCATTACATCGACAGCATCGTCCAGGCGATCGGTCCACGCAGCGAGGACTTCCTGGTCGAGATCGGGCCGGGCGAGGGCGCACTGACCCTGCCCCTGCTCGCGGGCGCCGGCAAGCTCACCGCGATCGAGCTGGACACGGACCTGATCCCCGGTTTGCAGGCGCGCGCGACCACCGTCGGTGAGCTGCAGATCATTCACGCCGACGTGCTGAAAGTTGACTTCAGCGAGATGGCGCACAGCCACGGCGTGCCGCAGTTGCGACTGGCCGGCAATCTGCCGTATTACATCTCCAGCCCGATCCTGTTCCACTGCGTCGAGCACGCCGCGGCGATCCAGGACATGCACTTCATGCTGCAGAAAGAGGTCGTCGAGCGGATGGCCGCGGCGCCTGGCAGCAAGGTGTATGGACGGCTGTCGGTGATGCTGCAACTGGCCTGCCGCGTCGAGCCGCTGTTCGACGTGCCACCACAGGCGTTCCGACCACCACCCAAGGTGGAGTCGGCGGTGGTGCGGTTGCGACCGCTGCCGCGCCACGAGTTGCACGATGCACGACCCGAGCACCTCTACGCCGTGGTCAAGGCGGCCTTCGGACAGCGCCGCAAGACGCTCGCCAACGCGCTCAAGCAATTGCTCGACAGCGAAGCCATACGCAGCGCCGGTGTCGATCCCGGCGCGCGTGCCGAAACGCTGGCACCGGCCGATTTCGTGCGTCTGGCCAGGATTTATACCAGCGAGCACTGACAGCTTTTCGCGCATTCGCGGTCGCGCCGCCCCATTCGCGGCAGCAGGCCTTACAATTCGGGGATGACTGAACAATCTCCCTACACGATCGATGTGCAGGTTCAAACGCGTTTCGTCCCCGATCAATCCAAGCCCGGCGACAACCGTTATGTTTTCGCCTACACGATCACCCTGCGCAATGCCGGCAAGCTGCCCGCACGCCTGCTCACCCGGCGCTGGCTGATCACCGACGCGAATGGCAAGGTGCAGGAAGTGACCGGCGACGGCGTGGTCGGTGAGCAGCCCTGGATGCGCCCGGGCGAGAATTTCGAATACACCTCCGGTGCAGTCCTGGAGACTTCGGTCGGCATCATGGGCGGCAGTTACCAGATGCTGGCCGACGACGGCACCGAGTTCGAAGCGTCGATACCGACCTTCACGCTGTCCATTCCGCGCACCCTGCATTGATGGCAACGCGCTGACATGGCCACCTACGCGATCGGCGACGTGCAGGGCTGCTATCCCGAGTTGCAACGCCTGCTGGAAAAGCTGCGTTTCGATCCCGCCCAGGATCAGCTCTGGTTCTGCGGCGACCTGGTCAATCGCGGCGGTCAGTCGCTGGACACCCTGCGCTTGATCCACAGCTTGCGCGAATCGAGCGTGGTCACCTTGGGCAACCACGACCTGAGCCTGCTGGCGATTGCGCAACGCAAGCCCGACGCCCAGGCCCGGGTCAACCCCGAGCTGCGCGAAGTATTGTTCGCCAGTGACGCACCGGTGCTGTTCGAGTGGCTGCGTTCGCAGAAACTGTTGCACCACGACGAACGGCTCAACTGGACCATGGTGCACGCCGGACTCGCCCCGATGTGGACGTTGAGGCAGGCGCAACGCGCTGCCCAGGACGTGGAGCGCGAACTCTCCAGCCCCCGCCACCCGCGCCTGCTGCGCAATTTGTTCGGCAACCGTCCGGCGCAATGGTCGAGTCGGCTGCAGGGGCTGGAACGCTACCGCGCCACCATCAACACGATGACGCGCATGCGCTATTGCGATGTCAACGGTCGCATCGATTTCGACGCCAAGGGCGCCCCGGGCACGCAGAAGCCGGGACTGTATCCGTGGTTCGCGGTGCCCGGCATGCGTCAGCGCGACCTGCGCATTGTCTGCGGGCACTGGTCCGCGCTCGGCCGATTCATGGGGCTCGGCGTGCACGCGATCGACACCGGCTGCGTGTGGGGCGGCAAGCTCACTGCATTGCGGCTGGACGGCGAGGAGCCGCAATACATCAGCGTCAATGCGGAACCGCATCGCAAGCGGCCGCCGGGTGGCGAGGACTGAGCCGGCCGAGGCAGACGACCAGCGATAAAAAAACCCCGCCGCGGCGGGGTTTTTCATCGATGTGGCGCTCGCTCAGGTCAGCTGGCCGTGACAGTGCTTGTACTTTTTCCCCGAGCCACACGGACACGGGTCGTTGCGACCGACCTTCGGGCCGGCATGCTGCATCGGCTGGCGCAGCGCCTGCGCCACTCCGCCCGCAGCAGCCATCGGCTCGCCCGCCTCGGCGAAAGCGCTGGGCGGGGCGCCGCCGCCGGTTGCCAGCATCTGCTTTTGCAGGCGTTCGGCCATGCGCTGCTGTTCGGCCTCCATCGCGGCAACTTCCTCCTCGCTGCGGACACGGATGCGCGCCAGCATCTGCACGACTTCGGACTTGATCCGCATCAGCATGTCGGAAAACAGCTTGAACGACTCGCGCTTGAACGCCTGCTTGGGATCCTGCTGCGCGTAGCCCACCAGGTAGATGCCCTGGCGCAGGTAATCCATGCTGGAGAGGTGGTCTTTCCAGGCGTTGTCGACGACGGTCAACATGACGTGCTTTTCCAGCTGGCGCATGGTCTCGTCGCCGATCTGCTCTTCCTTGGCCCGGAACAGCTCGTTGACCGCTTCGGTCACGTGCTTGAGGATCATGTCCGCGCTCATCTCGCTCTGCTGCTCGATCCAGTGCCTGAGCTGGAGCGACAGGCCGAACTGGCTCTCCAGCTCCCGGTCCAGGCCAGCGAGATCCCACTGTTCGTCGATGCTCTCGGGCGGCACGTAGCCGCGCACCATGTTTTGCACCACGTCATCACGGATGTCCGAAACGGTGGCGGCGACCTCCTCGCCTTCGAGCAACTCGTCGCGCTGACGGTAGATCACCTTGCGCTGGTCGTTGGCGACGTCGTCGAATTCCAGCAGGTGTTTGCGGATGTCGAAGTTGTGCTGCTCGACCTTGCGCTGTGCCTTCTCGATCTGCCGGCTGATCATGCGGTCTTCGAGCGCGTCGTCGTCCTTCATGCCGAACCGCTTCATCCAGCGCACCAGGCCCTCACCGCCGAAGATGCGCAGCAGGTTGTCTTCCAGCGACAGGTAGAAGCGTGACGAGCCCGGATCGCCCTGACGGCCGGAACGGCCACGCAACTGGTTGTCGATGCGCCGCGACTCATGCCGCTCGGTACCGATGATGTGCAAGCCGCCAGCAGCCAGCACCTGGTCATGCAGTTTTTGCCACTCGGCCCTGACGCGCTGGCGATCCGTCTCGCCGGCATCCTCGGGCAGGGTCGCCAGCGCCGCTTCCAGGCTGCCGCCGAGCACAATGTCGGTACCGCGACCGGCCATGTTGGTGGCGATGGTGACCTGACCCACGGCGCCGGCCTGCGCCACGATGTGCGCCTCGCGCTCGTGGTGCTTGGCATTGAGCACCTCGTGCTTGACTCCCGCCTTGGTCAACAGTTCGGACAGCAACTCGGAGACCTCGATCGAGGTGGTGCCGACCAGCACCGGCTGGTCGCGTTTGTGGCAGTCCTTGATGTCCTCGATCACCGAGTTGTACTTCGGTTTCTGGGACAGGAAGATCATGTCCGGGTTGTCCTTGCGGATCATCGGCTTGTGGGTGGGGATCACCACCACTTCCAGGCCGTAGATACTCTGGAACTCGAACGCTTCCGTATCGGCCGTGCCGGTCATCCCCGACAATTTCTTGTACATGCGGAACAGGTTCTGGAACGTCACCGTGGCCAGGGTCTGGTTCTCGCGCTGGATCGGCACGCCTTCCTTCGCCTCGACCGCCTGGTGCAGGCCGTCGGACCAGCGCCGGCCAGCCAGGGTGCGGCCGGTGAACTCGTCGACGATGATGACCTCACCATCGCGCACGATGTAATCCACGTCACGCTGATAGATGCCATTGGCACGCAGCGCGGCATTGAGATGGTGCACCACCGCCAGGTTCTTGGAGTCGTACAGACCACTGTCCTGCTCGATGACGCCGATCTCGCGCAGCAATTCGTCGGCGTGCTGCATGCCCGCCTCGGACAGTTGCACCTGCTTCTGCTTCTCGTCGACCCAGTAGTCGCCCTCGCCCTCTTCCTCGGTCTGGCGGACCATCCGCGGCACGATCTTGTTGACCGCGATGTACAACTGCGGGGAGTCCTCGGCCGGGCCGGAGATGATCAGCGGCGTGCGCGCCTCGTCGATCAGGATCGAGTCGACTTCGTCGACGATCGCATAGTTCAGACCGCGCTGATAGCGCTGCTCCTTGCTCAACGCCATGTTGTCGCGCAAGTAGTCGAAACCGAATTCGTTGTTGGTGCCGTAGGTGATGTCGGCCGCGTAAGCCGCGTTCTTGTCGGCATGGTCCATGCCCGGGTAGACCACATCCACGGTCATGCCCAGGAAGTTGTAGAGCTTGGCCAGCTGCGCCGAATCGCGCCGCGCCAGATAATCGTTGACCGTGACGACGTGCACGCCTTCGCCGGCGATCGCGTTGAGATAAACCGGCAACGTCGCCACCAGGGTCTTGCCTTCGCCAGTGCGCATCTCGGCGATCTTGCCCTGGTGAAGCACGATGCCGCCGATCAACTGAACATCGTAAGGGCGCATGCCCAGCGTCCGCTTGGATGCCTCGCGTACCACGGCAAAGGCCTCCGGCAACAGCTTGTCCAGCGATTCGCCACCGGCGTGGCGTTGCTTGAACTCAGCGGTCTTGGCGCGCAGCGCGGCATCGTCCAGCTTTTCCAGTCCAGGCTCCAGCGCGGTGATACGGTGCACGGTGCGTGAAAGCTGACGCAGCACGCGCTCGTTGCGGCTGCCAAACATATTCGTCAGAGCACGGTTGAACATCGAATTTCCGGATAAAGGGACAAGGCGCCCGCATTTTCGCGAGCCAATCAGTCATATTACTACATGCCCATCCCGGCTCGCCGTCCAAACGGGCACGCTCGAGGCCAGCGCGCCGGGGGCGAAGCCGCCACCCACACGAAACTGGCGACGGACGCGGGCTGATTCAAGGGAACGGATGCGGATTCGCCGTCCGGCCAACCGACGGTCCGACCACCTTCTAGCGATGACTGCGCGCGAAGGCCAGCGGATTGACCACGCGACCGTGATACCAGACCTCGAAATGCACATGCGAACCGGTCGAGCGACCGGTGGAACCGGCTTGGGCAATCACCTCGCCCACCTGCACATGCTGGCCGGGCCGCACATCCAGCTTGCTGTTGTGCGCATAGCGCGTCATGTAGCCATTGCCGTGGTCAATCTCGACCACGTTGCCGTAACCGTGACGCACGCCGGCAAACGTCACCATGCCCTCGGCCACGGCGTGCACGGGCGTGCCAAACGGCGTGGCGATATCGATGCCGGTGTGCCGCGCGGACTGGCCGTCGAATGGATCCGGACGCACCCCGAAGTAGGATGAAATGTAGCCTTGAACCGGCATGCCGGTAGGCTTCAGGTTGGATTCGATGCGCGCGTCCAGCAACAGGCTCTGCAAGGCCGAGAGCTGCGCCTGTTGGGTATTGAATTGACTGGTCAGCCGGTCGATGCCGGTCTCGAGCGCTGGCGGCAACGCATACCCGGTACCGGTCGAGTCCTCGACGCCGCCGACGGCCGGCGGCTCATCAAAATTGAATTCGCTGCCGTCAAGCTTGCCCACCTGCACCAGCCGCTCGCCGAGCGCGTTGAGGCGGGCCGACTGCGCCTGCAACTGGCCCAGCTTCAACGCAAGCGCGTCGAGGCTGCGCTGCGCATCGGCGCGCACGCCGCCAAGCTGGTCTTCCTGCTGGCGGATTTTCTGCTGCAGATCGTGGATCTGTGCCAGCGCCTGGTCGCGCGGACCAGCAATGGCCAGCGCCAAGGCACCGCCCAACGAGAGGCAGGCGAGCAGCGCCAGCGAGAACAGCAACAGCAGCTTCCAGCGGACGCGTCCATTGGCCAGGTCGAGGGTCTTCGGCAATTTCCTGGCACGTGGGACGAGTATGATCTGCATGTCTTTCCAAAGTTGTGATATCGGCACCATGCAACGCGCTGGACCAGCCACTTCGCGCCGCCATGGCCAGGAACCCAAGCCTCTCGCCGATTGCGGCTCCTTTGCGGCGCTGGCCGAAAAGGCCGGCAAGCTGGAAGCGCTCGATCGCGCCCTGCGCCAGACGTTGCCGTCGCCACTGCGCGAGCAGGTGAGATTCGCCAACCTGCGCAACGATCGTCTTGTCTTCCTGGCCTCTTCACCAGCCTGGGCCTCGCGCCTGCGACTGATGCAGGCACAGATCCTTGCTTGCGCACGCGCCATTGGGGCCAGCGCCAGCGCAGTCACCGTGAAAGTGGCTCCCCCTCCACCGGTCGCAACCGTACCGGTTCAATCAAAACCGCTTTCGCCAGCTGCGGCCACCCATCTCAAGGCTGCCGCGGCTACGTCCACAGACCCCGAATGGCGGGAACTGTTCCTTGAATTGGCGTCCCTCGCCGAAATTGCTGATTCCCGCGGACGCGACGCCGACTGACGTCACGAAGCTGCGGTTATAGCACGGATGGTGCGGGCTGGCAGTCCCGATGTCGCCATGATGTGAAACCGCGCATCGGCAATCGGCACCCGGCAAGAAAAATGGCCCGGTCGTGTGACCGGGCCATTGGGGCGAACCATCAGGGGATTGTTGCGCCGGCGGTTCAGATCGCCTGGGCGGGATGGGCGTAGGAGATCGGCGAAACCGCCGGATCCTCGTGGTAGCTGACTTCTTCCCACGCCGAGGCATCGGCGACCAGGGCACGCAGCAACTTGTTGTTCAGTTCATGGCCGGACTTGTGCGCATGATAGGCGCCGATCAGGCTGTGGCCGAGCAGATACAGGTCGCCGATCGCATCAAGGATCTTGTGCTTGACGAACTCGTCTTCGTAACGCAGGCCGTCTTCGTTGAGCACCCGGTAGTCGTCCAGCACCACGGCGTTGTCCATCGATCCGCCCAAGGCGAGGTTGTGCTCACGCAGCATCTCGATGTCGCGCATGAAACCGAACGTGCGTGCGCGGCTGACTTCCTTGACGAAGGAGGTGGTGGAGAAGTCGATCTCGGCGCGCGAAGTGCGCTTGCTGATGATCGGATGGTTGAAGTCGATCGAAAAACCGACCTTGAAGCCTTCAAATGGATCGAAGCTGGCCCACTTGTCGCCTTCCTGCACCTTCACCTGCTTCTTGATGCGGATGAAGCGCTTGGCCGCCGGCTGCTCCTCGATGCCTGCCGACTGCAGCAGGAACACGAACGGGCCGGCGCTGCCGTCCATGATCGGCACTTCCGGTGCCGACAAGTCGACATAGGCGTTGTCGACACCCAACCCGGCCATCGCCGAGAGCAGGTGTTCGACGGTGGAGACGCGCACGTCCCCCGCCACCAGGGTCGTCGACAACCGCGTATCCCCAACGTTGTCCTGGCGCGCACGGATATCCACCGGCGGATCGAGATCCGTGCGGCGAAACACAATGCCCGTATTCGGCGCAGCCGGACGCAAGGTCATGTACACCTTGTCACCCGTATGCAACCCGACACCGGTCGCCCGGATGATGTTTTTAAGCGTACGCTGCTTGATCATTTTTGTTGGGACCCGTGGAGGCAGCAGCCAATCAGGAGCGGATGCTAACACAGTTTTAACCTGTGATAAAAGCAAACCATACCGTACAGTCTGATTAAGTCTTCATGTTTCTTTCATCCTGCGGCTCAACGCACACTTTCGCGCCATGTCGCAGGGTCATCGACACCCGGTGTCCAGGGACGGGAATCCGGCCAACGGGCGTCGAACCTGCGCCACGCCCACGTCGCGGCGGCTGCCGCACGCCACTCCCGACGCACGAAGCCACCATTTGAAAGCGAAAAAACGCAGTCGCACCACGGCGCAAGCCATCCATCCGGGCAAGCACCGCGTCGCTCCCTCGCGCGCCCCAAGCAAGCCCTGACGCATGCCCGCGACCTGGTCTGGAGACTGACAAGCCGCCAGCTCTATCGTTCAACCCATTCGCATTTCCTTTACATTCGTTTACATTCTCGCCGTGTTGTCAGTCCGCCTGGCGACGCAGGAACGCGGGGATGTCCAGGTAGTCCAAGCCCGCGTCGCCTTGCTTTGCCGACGTGGCAGGCTCGGAACGTGTGTGGACCTCCGGCTGCGCGTAATCGACCACTTCGTTGCCGGTACCGGTGCGCAGCACGACCGGACGCGGACGCATCTGCATCTGCTGCGTCTCGACCATGCGGATCGGCGGCTGCTGGCGCGATGCCACCGCACGGTTGAGGCCGGTAGCCACCACGGTGACACGCACGTCGTCCTTCATCGCCGGATCGAGCGAGGTACCGATCACCACGGTCGCGTCTTCGCTGGCGAAGTCGTGGATGATGCGGCCGATCTCGTCGAACTCGCGCATGGTGAGGTTCGGGCCGGCGGTGACATTGACCAGGATGCCGCAGGCACCGTTCAAGTTGACGTCTTCCAGCAGCGGGTTCTTGATGGCGGACTCGGCTGCCGCCTGCGCACGGTCGTCGCCGTTGGCGGTGCCCGTGCCCATCATGGCCAGGCCCATTTCCGACATCACGGTGCGCACGTCGGCGAAGTCGACGTTGATCAGGCCCGGGGCGGTGATCAGGTCGGCAATGCCCTGCACGGCACCTTGCAGCACGTCGTTGGCGGCCTTGAACGCGTTCAACAGGGTGACCTCGCGGCCCAGCACGCTGAGCAGCTTCTCGTTCGGCACCGTGATCAGCGAATCGACGTGCTGCGACAGGTCCTCGATACCCTTGAGCGCCACCTGCATGCGTCGGCGACCCTCGAACGGGAACGGCTTGGTCACCACCGCCACGGTGAGGATGCCCTTCTCCTTGGCCAATTGCGCCACTACCGGCGCGGCGCCGGTGCCGGTGCCGCCACCCATGCCGGCGGTGATGAACACCATGTCGGCGCCCTCGAGCATCGCCTCGATCCGTTCGCGGTCCTCCAGCGCGGCCTGCCGGCCGACCTCGGGATTGGCGCCGGCACCGAGACCCTTGGTCACATTACCGCCGAGCTGCAGGTGGGTGCGTGAGCCACAACTGGTCATCGCCTGGGCGTCGGTGTTGGCGACGATGAATTCCACGCCTTCAATATTGGCGTTGAGCATGTGCGCCACGGCATTGCCACCGCCGCCGCCCACGCCGATCACCTTGATGACTGCATTGGGTGCGAGTTTATCAATCAATTCAAACATTTCCCGTCCTCCGTAGAGTTGTTTTCGTTTTATCCATGCGGCGGGACTCCTGTCGGCCGATGGTGGTGGGCGGATCTCCTTCTGCCCGTGGCGACGCCTCCGGCATCACCAGTATTTCAATCAAAAATTCCGCGTAAGCCAGCCGCGCATCTTGTCGACCAGACCGCCGACACTGCCGCCGACCGCCCCGCCGGTCCGCGCGCCGCCGGCGCGCGATCCATGCAGCAGCAGGCCCACGCCGGTGGCGTGCAACGGGCTGGCAACCACCTCGCCAAGGCCTTCGATCTGCTGCGGCACGCCGATGCGCACCATCTTGTTGAAGATCTCCTCGGCCAGCTCCAGCGCGCCCTCCATTTTCGAGGCGCCACCGGTCAGCACGACCCCGGCCGCGACCAGGCTCTCGTAGCCGGAGCGGCGCAGCTGGTCCTGGACCATCTCGAAGATTTCCTCGTAACGGGCCTGCACGCTCTGCGCCAGCGCCTGTCGTGCGAGGCGCCGCGGCGGTCGGTCGCCGACGCTGGGCACCTGGATGGTTTCCTCGGCGTGCGCCAGCCCGGTCTGCGCGCAGGCGTACTTGATCTTGATTTCCTCGGCATGCGCGGTGGGCGTGTGCACGCCATAGGCAATGTCATTGGTGACCTGGTCGCCCCCGACGGGCAGCGAGGCGGTATAGCGGATCGAGCCCTGGGTGTAGATCGCGATGTCGGTGGTGCCGGCACCCATGTCGACCAGGCACACGCCCAGCTCGCGCTCGTCGTCGGTCAACACCGCCTTGGCGCTGGCCAGCGCGGAGGGCACCAGCTCATCCACGGTCAATCCGCAGCGCTGGATGCATTTGGTCACGTTCTGCACCGCCGCCGCCGCGCCGGTGACCAGATGCACGTTGGCTTCCAGGCGCACGCCGCTCATGCCGATCGGATGGCGGATACCGTCCTGGCCATCGATGCGGTATTCCTGCGACTCCTTGTAGAGCACCTTGCGATCCGCCGGGATCGCCACCGCGCTGGCGGCCTCGAGCACCTGCTCCAGGTCGCCGGCGGTCACCTCGCGGTCGCGGATCGCCGCATTGCCGTGCGAATTGCGCGTTTCCAGGTGACTGCCGGAAATCGAGGCGTACACCGAACGGATGTCGCAGCCGGCCATCAGCTCCGCCTCTTCCACAGCGCGCTGGATCGAGTGCACGGTGGATTCGATGTCGACCACCGAACCGCGCTTCATGCCTCGCGAGACGTGGGTGCCGATGCCGATCACGGTGATCGGTTCGCCCGGCTCGTACTCGCCGACGATCGCCACCACTTTCGAGGTGCCGATGTCCAGTCCGACCACCAACTGCTTGTCGTTGCGTGTTTTCATGGCGAGAAAGTCATGAGCGGGTGGAACCTCCAGCGTTGGCGCTGGCCGCCTCGGGCCAGCGCACGGCAAAGCCGTTGGTGTAGCGAAGATCGGCGTAGACGAAACCGTCGGCGTGACCGGCGATCAACTGCGGATACACCTCGAGGAAGCGGCGCAAGCGGCGGCCGGCCTGGTCGCGGTCGCCGATCACGATCTGCGCGCCGCCGGTGGTGGTGACGCTCCAGCTGCCACGCTCGGTCAGCGCGACACCGTTGATCTGCAGATGCGTGCCGGCAAATGCCTTGCGGGCGCCGGCGTAGAAGCTCACCACCTCGGCCAGTCGCGCGGTCGGCCCGCGCAAGTCGGGCAAGGCGACCAGCTCGGCGGCGCCGGGGGCATCGAACACGCGTCCCTGGCGGCTGATGAGTTGCTTGTCATTCCAGCGGGCGAATGGCTGGCGCTCGTAGATACGCAGCTGCAAGGTATCCGGCCAGCGCTTGCGCGCCTCGACTGATTCCACCCATGGCAGCGCCGCAACGGATTTCTGCACCGCATCCAGGTCCAGCGCGAAGAAGCCCTTGTCCAATCGCGGCAACACCGCTGCCCGGATCTGGGCCGCACTGACATGCTTGAATTCGGCCTGCACGGTGAGCTGGGTCACCGGCCAGCGATCCGCCGCGAACCAGCCGCGCAGCAAACCCACGACCGGCAACGCGACCAGCGCGATGGCGAGGCACCAGGCGGCGAGACGGATGGCGCCTTTCATTGGGCGCCTCCTTTGGAGCCAGGGGAACGGGGAGCGGGGAACGGGGAACCTGCGGCGTGCGGCGAATTGGCGGGTGGCGGCACGGATGCAGCACCAGACGTGGAATCGCCGGCCTGCCCGAAAACTGGCGTTCCCCGTTCCCCGTTCCCCGTTCCCTGCTCCTGCTCGACACTGGTCTCCAGCACCCGCCAGCACAGTTCCTGGTAGTCGATGCCGGCCGCGGCGGCGGCCTTGGGCACCAGCGAGTGCGAGGTCATGCCGGGCGCCGTGTTCACTTCCAGCAGCCAGTAGCGGCCATTGCGGTCGCGCATCACGTCGACCCGGCCCCAGCCGGTGCAGCCGAGCGCATCGAATGCGGACAGTGACAACGTCGCCAGCTCCCTCGCCGCCGCGCCTTCGGTACCCGGGCACAGGTACTGGGTGTCCTCCGCGATGTATTTGGCGTTGTAGTCGTAGAACGCGCCCTTCGGCACGATGTGGATGCTCGGCAAGACCTCCCGGCCGAGAATTGCCACGGTCAATTCGTCGCCCTCGATGAGGGTTTCCATCAACAAGTCGCCCGGGTAGCGCGCGGCCAGCTCGACGGCGCTGTCCAGGTCGCCGTCGGCAAACACACGCGTGACGCCCACGCTGGAGCCCTCGCAGGCCGGCTTGACGATCAGCGGGAAGCCGATCTGCCTGGCCGCCTCATGCACCGCCGGCGCATCGGCGCCGCGCGGCAGTGCGACAAACTTTGGCGTCGGCAGGCCGAGCGACTGCCACACGCGCTTGGAGCGCACCTTGTCCATCGACAACGCCGAGCCAAGCACGCCGGAGCCGGTGTAGGGCACGTGCAGCGACTCCAGGGCGCCCTGCAGGACCCCGTCCTCGCCGCCGCCACGTTGCCCGTGCAGGATGTTGAACACCCGCGCAAAGTGGCCCGCGCGCAAGGCGTCGAGCAGCGCCGGGATGCCATCGATCGCATGCGCGTCGATCCCGCGCGCCTTGAGCGCGGCCAGCACGTTGCGACCGGAATCCAGCGACACCTCGCGTTCGGCCGAGCCGCCGCCCATCACCACCGCGACGCGGCCGAACTGGGCCGGATCGGTGATGCGCGGCGTGCCGGGAGTCGGGAGTCGGGTTTCAGGATTCGTGGGTACGGCCATCATTCGGCCCTCCGCGTCTTCAATTGGCCGGCCTGCGCCAGTTCCACCGCCGCGGCGCCGATGTCGCCCGCACCCAGCAGCAACAGCAGGTCGCCGTCGTGCAGCAAGCTGGGCAGGCTGTCGCGAAATTCACGGGGATGCTCGACCAGCACGGGGTCGACCTTGCCGCGCGCGCGCACGGCGCGCGCCAGCGCACGACCATCGGCACCGGCGATCGGCGCCTCGCCGGCCGGGTAGACGTCGGTCAGCACCAGCACATCGGCCTCGGCCAGCACGTTGGCAAAGTCGTCCAGCAGATCACGCGTACGGCTGTAGCGATGCGGCTGGAAGGCGACCACCAGGCGCCGTTGCGGCCAGCCCCCGCGCGCTGCCGCAAACACGGCGGCGATTTCGCGCGGGTGATGACCGTAATCGTCGACCAGCAACACGCTGCCCTGGTCGATGGCAATCTCGCCACGGCGATGGAAACGCCGGCCCACGCCCTGGAAACCCTTGAGCGCGGCAGCGATCGTCGCCGCCTCCACGCCGAGCTGCCAGCCGATCGTGGCCGCGGCCAGCGCATTGAGCACGTTGTGCCGCCCGGGCAGGTTGAGCGTGACCGGAAAGGTTGCGGCGGCGTCCGGCAACTGCAGGTCGAAATACATTTCGAAGCCCTGCTGGCGCACGTTCAATGCGCGTACGTCGGCACTTTCGCTGTCAATGCCGTAGCGCAAGGCGCGGCGGTTGGTGACCTCGGCCAGCGCGGCCACCTCCGGGTCATCCACGCACAGCACGGCCAGCCCGTAGAACGGCAGCCGGTGCAGGAAGTCGGCGAAGGCCTTTTTCACCTCGGCGAAATCGCCGTGGTAGTTCTCCAGATGGTCGGCGTCGATATTCGTCACCACCGCGATCACCGGCGACAACAGCAGGAACGAACCATCGGACTCGTCCGCCTCGGCCACCAGATACTGGCCGGTGCCGAGTCGCGCGTTGGCGCCGGCGGCATTGAGCTGACCGCCGATGACGAAGGTCGGGTCATAACCGGCCTCGGCCAGCACGCTGGCGGTGAGGCTGGTGGTGGTCGTCTTGCCGTGCGTGCCGGCGATCGCCACGCCACGCCGGAAGCGCATCAGTTCGCCGAGCATTTCCGCACGGGGGATCACCGGAATGCGCGCCGCGTGTGCGGCAGCCAGTTCCGGGTTGTCCGGATTGATCGCACTGGAGACCACCACCACGTCGGCGCCAGCGATATTTCCCGCGGCATGGCCCACGTGCACTTCGATGCCAAGCTGCTGCAGCCGCTGCACGGTGGCCGAGGCAGCCCGGTCGGAACCGGAGATGGCATAGCCCAGGTTGTGCAGCACTTCGGCGATGCCACTCATGCCGACGCCACCGATGCCGATGAAATGCACCCGGCGAAACATGCTCATCGGATCCTGTTGGGCGGAGAGCCGGTTCATGCGGCCACCTCCAGGCAGGCGCGCGCGATCGCCTGCGCCGCGTCGGGTTTGGCCAGCGTGCGCGCGGCCTCGGCCATGGCCAGCAATTGGCGACGATCGTCCAGCAGCGCCGCCAGCCGCTGCGCCAGTGTCCTGATGTCCAGATCGCGCTCCTGCTGCAGTTCAGCGGCACCGACCGCCACGAAGACCTCCGCATTGCGGGTTTGGTGGTCGTCCACGGCGTGCGGAAACGGCACCAGCAGCGCACCCAGTCCCGCCGCCGACAACTCGGCCAAAGTCAGCGCGCCCGCGCGGCACACGGCCAGATCGGCCCAGCCATAGCTGGCCGCCATGTCCTCGATGAACGCGGTCACCTGCGCCTCGACGCCCGCCGCGGCATAGGCGGCACGCGCCTCGTCCAGTCCGCGCGCGCCGCATTGATGCAGCACCTCGGGACGCTGGGCTGGATCGAGCGTGGCCAGCGCCTGCGGCACCGCGAGGTTCAGCGCACGCGCGCCGAGGCTGCCGCCGAGCACCAGCAGGCGCGGCCTGCCGCGACGGTCGGCCATGCGTTGCGCCGGTGGCGGCAACGCCGCGATCGCCGCGCGCACCGGGTTGCCGACCCACTCCGCGCCGGGCAGGGCGTCGGCAAACCCCGCCAGCACCCGGCGCGCCAAGCCCGCCAGGCGGCGATTGGTGAATCCGGCCACGCGGTTCTGCTCATGCACCAGCAGCGGCCGACGCAAGATCCAGCTGGCCAGGCCGCCGGGACCGGCCACGTATCCGCCCATCGACAGCACGCTGCGCGGCCGGACCTTGCGCAGCACCGCCAGCGACGCGAGCAGCGCGCGCAGCAACATCAGCGGCGCCCGCACCCGGGTCATCCAGCCCTTGCGGCGCAAACCGCCGACACGCACGGCGTACAGCTCGATCCGCTGCGCCGGCACCACCTGGTTCTCCATGCCGCCGACCGCGCCCAGCCAGGCCACCGGCACGCCCTGCGCACGCAGGCACTCGGCCACCGCAAGGCCGGGGAAGATGTGACCACCGGTGCCGCCGGCCATGATGAGCACGGGGCGGGAATCATGCAGTCGGGAATCGGGAATCGGGAATCGGGAATCGGCAGAACGCGGTGCGCCAGCGTCCGTGGTCTCACGGTCGGGGGTCGCCGACATCGCCACGCCCCCCCGCAGCAGGCTCTCCCTATTTCCGATTCCCCATTCCCGATTCCAGGTCATGCTCATGCTGCCTCCGCCTCGCGCGGCGACACCGCAGCGTTCGCGTCGGCTGCGGCCACCGCCGCCGGCATGCGGGTGGCCATCTGCCGCGCATCCATGGCGCGGTTGATCTCATACGTGGCGCGCAACAGCACGCCGGCCATCGCACAGGTCAGCACCATCGACGAGCCGCCGTAGCTGATCAGGGGCAGGGTCAGACCCTTGGTCGGCAGCGCGCCAAGGTTCACGCCCACCGACACGATCGCCTGCATCGCCAGCATCAGCGACACCCCGAATGCCACGTAGCCGGCAAAGCGCTGACCGACCTCCACGCCCTTCAGGCCCAGGTACAAACCGCGCCCCACCACCAGGGCGAACAGGCCGATCACCAGCACCACACCGGCCAGACCCAGCTCCTCGCCGATCACCGCGAAGATGAAGTCGGTATGCGCTTCGGGCAGGTAGGACAGCTTCAGCACGCTGGAACCCAGGCCGACCCCGTCCCATTCGCCACGACCGATCGCCATCAGCGACTGGGTCAACTGGAAGCCGTCGTTGAACGGGTCCTTCCAGGGATCCAGGAACGAGGTCAGCCGCTTCATGCGATAGCTCTCGCCGGTGGCGGCCACGTACAGCAAGGGCATGAGCGGCAGGCCCATCAGGAACAGGAACAGCGGTCGGGCGCCGCCCAGCCAGACCATCGCGATGGTCACCGTGATCACCAGCACCGCCGATCCGAAGTCCGGTTGCAGCAGCAGCAAGCCGACCAGGAAACCCGCCACCATGATCGGTTTGATCAAGCCGAGAAACCTGGTCTCCACACTGTCGCGGTGGCGCACGAGATAACTGGCGACGTAGATCACCAGGATCAGCTTCACCGCCTCCACCGGCTGGAACGTGGTGATCAACAGATTGAGCCAGCGATGCGCGCCGTTGATGCGCATGCCCAGGTGCGGCACAAACACCGCCAGCAGCAGAGCGAACGCCAGCGCCAGCAACGGGAACGCGAACTTCTCCAGCAACTTCAATTCCATGCGCATGGCCAGGCCAGCCGCGATCACACCCAGGCTGAGGAAGATCAGATGCTTGCGCAGGAAATAAAACGCTCCCAGGTGCTGGCTGTCGGCAACCGCGATCGAACTCGACGCCACCATCACCACGCCGATGCTGGCCAGTCCGATCAACGCGGCCAGCAACCACATGTCGTAGTGCCCGCGTGGACCATTGCGGCGTCTGGCCTGGGTGGCGGCGTCAAACATGGGTCCGCTCCTCCCACCGGGAATGGGGAACAGGGAACGGGGAACGGGGAACCGCGCGCACGGCACGGCAGGCCGGCGCTTGCATGCCGTTCCCCGTTCCCCGCTCCCCGTTCCCTGCTTTCATCATCAGCGCACCTTCAACGTGGCCAGGCCGATCAACACCAGCACCACCGAGATGATCCAGAAACGCACGATCACCCTCGGTTCGGGCCAGCCCTTCAATTCGAAATGGTGATGTACCGGCGCCATGCGGAATACGCGCCGGCCGGTGAGTTTGAAGCTGGCGACCTGGATCATCACCGAGGCGGTTTCCATCACGAATACGCCACCCATCACCAGCAGCACGATTTCCTGGCGCACGATCACCGCGACGCAGCCCAGCGCCGCACCCATCGCCAGCGCGCCGACGTCGCCCATGAATACCTGCGCCGGATAGGTGTTGAACCACAGGAAGCCCAATCCCGCGCCAGCCAGGGCGCCGGTGAAGATCGCCAGCTCACCGGCACCGGGAACCGAGGGGATGCCCAGGTATTCGGAAAACACCTTGTTGCCGGCCAGGTAAGCGAACACGCCGAGCGCGCCGGAGACCAGCACGGTCGGCATGATCGCCAGGCCATCCAGACCGTCGGTGAGGTTCACCGCATTGGAAAAGCCGACGATCATGAAATAGGTGATGACCACGAAAAACAGACCCAGCGGCACCACCACGTGCTTGAACAACGGCACGTACAACGCCGTCTCGGCCACGGTCGCGCCCGCCACGGCATGCGGCGCGGTGTGGTACAGGAACAGCGCGGCGCACAGACCGAACAGGGACTGCCAGAAATACTTCCAGCGGCTGGCCAGGCCGCGACTGTCCTTCAGCGCCAGCTTGCGATAGTCATCGTAGAAACCGATCGCCCCGAAGCTCAGCAGCACGGCCAGCACCACCCACACATAGCGGTTGTGCAGGTCGGCCCAGAGCAAGGTGGCGACCGTGACCGAGAGCAGGATCATCACCCCACCCATGGTTGGGGTGCCGGCCTTGAGCAAGTGGCTCTGCGGGCCGTCGTTGCGCACCACCTGGCCGGCCTTGAGCGTGGACAGCTCGCGGATCAGCCAGGGTCCGGACAGCAGCGACAGGGCCAGCGCGGTCAGCGCGGCCATGATGGTGCGGAAGGTGATGTACTGGAACAGATGCAGGGCGGTGAAATGCCGTGCCATCCAGTCGGCCAGTTCAAGCAGCATCGGTGGTTTCCCCCCTGGTGATCGCCGCCACCACCTGTTCCATGCCAGCCGAGCGCGAACCCTTGACCAGACAGGTAACCCCGGGATGCAGCTGGGCCCGCAGCGCCGCGATCAAGGCCGGCTTGTCGTCGAAATGTTCGCCACCCGCGCCGAACGCCTCGACCGTGGCCACGCCTAGCGGGCCGACCGCGAACAGCCGATCGACGCCGCGCTGGCGGGCGCGCTCACCGACGCCGGCATGCATGCTCCGTGCGTCCTGGCCCAGCTCGGCCATGTCGCCCAGCACCAGCCAGCGCTCGCCGTCGGCCAGCAACAGCGTGTCGATCGCCGCCGCCATCGAACCGGGGTTGGCGTTGTAGCTGTCGTCGATCACGCTCCAGCCGCCAGAGCAGACCTCGCGACGCAAACGACCTGCCACGCTGGGCGTGTGTTTCAGTCCGGCGACGATGGTGTCCAGCGGCACCTCGAGCGCCAGCGCCACGGCGGTGGCGGCCAGCGCATTGGCAACGTTGTGGCGACCGGGCAGCGGCAGGGTCACTTCGACAGCGCCGCGCGGCGTACCCAGCATGAAGCGCGAGCCGTCGACGCCCTGCTCCACGATGACGGCACTGACGTCGGCCGGACGATCCAGGCCAAAGTGCAGCACCTGGCGGGCACCGGCAAGGCCCTCGAAAAAACTGGCAAAGGCGTCGTCCGCGTTGATGATTGCCGTGCCGTCGGCCGGCAACGCCTGGTACAGCGCACCCTTGGTCTCGGCCACGCCCTCGATGCTGCCCATGCGTTCAAGGTGCGCTGGCGCGATGAGCGTGACGAGGCCGATATCGGGCCGTGCGATGGCGGCCAGGTAGGCGATGTCGCCCGGCTTGCCCGCGCCCATTTCCAGCACCGCGTATTCGGTATCGCGCGGCATCTGCAGCAGGCTCAGTGGCAGGCCGAGCTCATTGTTGTGGTTGCCCGCACTGACATGGGTGCGCCCGTGACGCGAGAGAATCGAGGCCACCAGGGTCTTCACCGTGGTCTTGCCGTTGGAACCGGTGATGCCGACCACGCGCACATCGCATTGCGCACGCCGCGCACTGGCGAGATCGCCCAGTGCCAGCACGGCGTCGTCGACCAGCACCTGGGGCAGCGCGTTGTCCACCCGACGTGTCACCAACGCGGCGATCGCGCCACGGGCGGCGGCCTCATCCAAAAAGTCATGACCATCCACGTGTTCGCCCACCAGCGCGACGAACAGGTTGCCCGGCTGTAGCGTGCGCGTGTCGATCGCCACGCCGGTGATCTGGACTTGATCCAGCGTCGCATCGGACCCGAGCAGGCGCCCGTGGCTCCACATCGCGATGGCACCCAGCCGCATCATGGGCGCGGCTCCCGGCTGAGGCGTTCCAGCGTGGCATGCGCCACCGCCAGATCGTCGAACGGACGCTTGCCGGCGGCCCCGTCCTGATAGGTTTCGTGCCCCTTGCCGGCAATCAGCACCACGTCGCCCGCGCGGGCCAGCGCCAGCGCGTCGGCAATGGCCGCGGCCCGGTCGCGCTCCACCGCCATCGCCGCCGCCTCGGACATGCCCGCCACGATCTGGGCCACGATCGCGTCGCCGTCTTCGCCGCGCGGGTTGTCGTCGGTGACGATGGCGACATCGGCCAGCCGCGCCACGATCGCACCCATCTGCGGGCGCTTGCCGGCGTCACGTTCGCCGCCGCACCCGAACACGCAGATCAGCTTGCCGGCACAATGCGCGCGCAGTGCGGTCAGCGCCTGCTCCAGCGCGTCCGGTGTATGCGCATAGTCCACCACCACCAGCGGCAGGCCGTTCAAGCCGCCCAGCCGGTTCATGCGGCCGTTCACCGGCTGCAGCTGTTCGACCACCTGCACGATGCGCCCGAACGGCTCGCCCAACGCGCCCAGACAACCGATGACCGCCAGCAGGTTGGCCACGTTGAAGCGACCCAGCAGGTGACTGTGCAGCGTGCGCGTACCCCACGGCGAACGCAGCTGGAAAACCAGGCCGCTGCTGGAGGTGACAATCTCGCTGGCGGCGATTTCCGCCTCGCTGTCGCCGGCCGCGCTGAAACGCAGTGCGCGCACGTCGGCCGGCAGCGTCGCCACCAGCTCACGGCCAAACGCGTCGTCGCTGTTGATCACCGCGACCTGCAGCCCGGGCCAGGCGAACAGACGGGCCTTGGCCGCACCGTAGGCCTCCATGCTGCCGTGATAGTCCAGGTGATCGCGCGTGAGATTGGTGAACGCGGCAATTTCGAAATCGACTGCGCCGACGCGGCCCTGTGCCAGCGCGTGCGAGGACACCTCCATCGCCACGTGGCTGACGTCGGCATCCCGAAACTTCGCCAGCAAGGCCTGCACGCTGATCGCATCGGGCGTGGTGCGCTCGCCCTCGTGCAACTCACCGTGCACACCGGCGCCCAGGGTGCCGATCGAGGCGGCACGATGACCGAGCAGGGTCAAGGCCTGCGCCAGCAACTGCACGCACGAGGTCTTGCCGTTGGTGCCGGTGACGCCGATCAGGCGCATCGACTCGCTGGGCCGATCATGGAAGCGCGCGGCAATTTCGCCGACCTGGTCGTGCAGGTTTTCGATCCACAGCAGCGGTGCATCTGGCTGCTCGAAATGGTCGGGCGCAGGCGCCTCGGCCAGCACCACCCGGGCGCCGCGCTGGACGGCGCCGGCGGCGAACCGGATGCCATGTTCCTGGCTGCCACGCAAGGCAAGGAAGGCATCGCCGCGACGCACCTGGCGCGAATCCAGGCACAGGCCGGAGACGATCGTGCGTGCGGCCGCCGGCGCTGCCGCCACTTCGGCGTCGGCGATGCCCAACAGCAATTGGTCGAGGTGACCGGTGCTCATGGCCGGCCCTCGTCGATCGGCGCATCGTCGATCGGCGCTTCGGCCGGCGGCTTGCTGCCGGTAAGCCCGCCGGCGCCCTGCAGCGGGCCGCCGACATACCAGCGCCCGATGTTGTCCGGCGGCACGTCGAGCAGGCGCAGCGCGCCGCTCATCACCCGCGAGAACACCGGCGCGGAGACCATGCCGCCGTAGTAGCTGCCCTTCTTCGGATTGTCGACCACCACCACACCGACCAGGCGCGGGTTGGTCGCCGGCACGATCCCGGCGAACGCGGCGGTATAGCTGTGCTTGTCATAGCCGCCGGCGTTGGCCTTGTGCGCGGTGCCAGTCTTGCCGGCCACCGCGTAGTTGGCGATGCGCGCCTGCGGCGCCGTGCTGCCGGGGCCGGTCACCGTCTCCATCATCTGGATCAGCTCGTTGGCCACCTGCGCCGAGATGATCTGCTTCGGCGGGTTGTCGTCGCCCTTGATGAAGCTGGGCGTGTGCATCACGCCGCCATCGGCGATCGTGGCGTAGGCGTTGGCCAGCTGCAGCACGGTCACGTTGAGGCCGTAGCCGTAGCCCAGGATCGCCTTCTCCAGCGGCCGCCAGTCGCGACCGATGCGCAGGTAGCCGGACGCCTCGCCGGGGAAACCGCTGTTGGTGCTGTTGCCGAAGCCGAACGCGCGATAGGTGTCGTACATCAGCGTGGTGTCCAGATCCATCGCGATGTGCGCCGCGCCCACATTGCTCGACTTGGTGATCACGCCGGTCGGGGTCAGCAGGCCGTAGTTATGCGTGTCGTGGATGTCGTGGCCCTGGAAATACCAGTGCCCACCGGTGGTGTCGATGATCGGGCTGGTCGGGGTGAATTTGCCGCTGGACAAGGCCGCCGCCATCAGCACCGGCTTGATCGTGGAGCCCGGCTCAAGCACGTCGGTCATGGCGCGGTTGCGCCGCTGGCCGGGCTTGCTCGCGTCGAGCGCGTTGGGGTTGTAGGTGGGCAGGTTGACCATCGCCAGCACTTCGCCCGTGCGCGTGTCGAGGATCACCATCGAGGCGGAATCCGCCTGGAACTTGTCCACCGTGTTCTTCAGTTCGCTGTAGGCCAGGAACTGGATGCGCCGGTCGATGCTGAGCGTGAGGTTCTGGCCCGGCTTGGGCGCACGCACCTGCTCGACGTCCTCCACCACGTGACCCATGCGATCGCGAATCACCCGCTTGGCGCCAGGCTTGCCGGCGAGCCAGTCGTCGTAGGCCAGCTCCAGTCCTTCCTGGCCGCGATCGTCGATATTGGTGAAGCCGAGCACATGCGCCGTGACTTCGCCGGAAGGGTAGTAGCGCTTGAACTCGCGTTGACCGTTGATGCCGGGAATGCCCAGGTCCAGCACGGCCTGGGCCGCCTCCGGCGACATCTGCCGGCGCAGGTAGACAAACTCCCGATCCGAGCGCTGCGCCAGGCGGCTCTTCAGCTCATCGGCGTTCACGCCGAGCGCTCGTGCCAGTTGCGGAATGCGCTCGTCGTTGTCCAGCACTTCGGACGGGTTGGCCCAGATCGACATCACCGGGGTCGACACCGCCAGCGGCTCGCCGTTGCGGTCGAAGATGGTGCCGCGCGACACCGGGATCGGCATCTCGCGCAGGAAACGCGCATCGCCCTGGCGCTGGTAGAACTGCTTGCGCACCACTTGCAGGTCGAACGCGCGCGCAACCAGGCCGGTGGCGGCCAACCCCAGCAAGCCGGCCACCAGCCACATGCGCCGGCGCGTGCTCGGGCCGCTGGCGCGACGGGCGTCGCGTCGTGCCGGCTGGATGTGCCTGCCGTGCCTGCGTGCGTCCATCAGCGCAGCAACCGGATGTCTTGCGGACGCGGTTCGATCATGCCCAGCTTCTGCCGCGCCTCGTCGTCGATGCGCCGCGGCTCGGCATACGTGGCCTGTTCCAGTTCCAGCCTGCCGTATTCGATGTTGGAGTCGTCGCGCTGGTTCTGCAGCGCGGTCAACTGCACGAACAGCACGCGGCTTTCGTGACGGGTCCACACCACGCCCAGCGCGCTGGCCACCACGGCGAGCAGCAAGATGACGCTGATGAAGGCGCTGATCGTCTTCATGCGGCAGCTTCCTGGGGCAGCTTCTCGGCCACCCGCAGCACGGCCGAGCGCGAGCGCGGGTTGGCCGCCAGCTCTGCATCGGACGGGAAATGCGCCTTGCCGACCGCTGCCAGCAGGGCCGGTGCGGCGAGCACGGGTGGTCCGCGCCGGCTGTTCTGCACGCGACCGGAATGGTCGCGGATGAACAGCTTCACCACGCGATCTTCCAGCGAATGAAAGCTGATCACCGCCAGCCGGCCGCCGGGCCTGAGTCGTTCCAGCGCCGCGTCCAGCCCTTGCTGCAAGGCGTCCAGTTCCCTGTTCACGCGGATGCGCAGTGCCTGGAAGCTGCGTGTGGCCGGATGCTTGCCCGGCTCGCGCCGACCCACCACGCGCTCGATCAGCGCCGCCAGCTGGCCGGTGCGGGTGAACGGCGTGGTGTCGCGATCGGCCACGATGGCGCGGGCAATGCGCCGGCTGTGCCGCTCTTCGCCGTAATTCCACAATACGTCGGCGATGTCGCGCTCGCTGGCCCGGGCCAGGAATTCGGCCGCGCTTTCGCCCTGGGTGGTGTCCATGCGCATGTCCAGCGGCGCGTCGGCCATGAAGCTGAAGCCGCGCGCGGCCTCGTCCAGTTGCGGCGAGGAGACTCCGAGGTCAAGCAGCACGCCATCGAGTCCGGCGGCGGTTTCATCCCATTCGGCGAGAGTGGAGAAATTGGCGTGACGAATGACCACCCGCGCATCGCCGGCAAACTCGGCGCGCGCCACGTCAATCGCGGCCGGATCACGATCCATCAGCAACAGCCGACCGGTGGCGTCCAGGCGCGACAAGACCGCGCGTGCATGCCCACCGCGCCCGAATGTACCGTCCAGATAGCGCCCGTCTGCCCGCACGGACAAACCCTCCACCGCCTCGCCCAGCATTACCGGGACATGCTGCAATTGCACCGAGCGCACTCCCGTCCCATCCCGCATGATTCCGTCGCCCGCACCTGCACTACAGGCGCAGCTCTGCCATTTCGCTGGTGATCTCACTCTCGCCGATGCTCTGGCGGATCTTGGCCATGTGCGCCTGCTCGCTCCACAGCTCGAACTTGTCGCCCATGCCGAGCAACACGGCCTTCTTCTCGATGCCGGTGGTCGCGCGCTGGCTGGCCGGCAACAGGATCCGCGCCGCACCGTCCGGCTCGACCATCGCGGCCGCGCCGACCAGCTTCATCTGCAGGTCGCGATGGGCGGTCTTGACCTTGGACAGCGCATTGACCTGATCGCGCGCCTGCTCCCATACCGCGTACGGGAACAACCACAGGCAACCGGACTCGAACGGGTTGTAGGTAACCACCAGGCGATTGGCGCATTCGCCCGCGACCAGTTCCCGGTAGGCGGTCGGAATGGCCAGGCGGCCCTTGTCATCCACGGTAATGGCGGTTTCGCCTTGGAACACGGTCACAGACTCCACGAAAACCCACGATTTCACACTGGAGCCCACGATAATCTCGCGTCATGAGACTGTCAAGGGAAAAATGCTTGTGAATCAATGAGTAAACGCAACTGCTGACTGAACATGCAGCATATTCTCAGGAATGCCGGCAAGGTGTTTGAAACCAAGGGTTTTTTCTAAACGCGCGCCGGTTGGTATCAACCCGGAAGTTCGTCATCGGCACGAGTCGCATCAGGCCGCGAGCATGAATCGGCGTTCACGCAAGCCGTGCGCCGCCATCTCGACTCGGAGTCGGGATGGCGGCGCACGCCTGGAAGAGGTGGAGTCGGCCTGTAAGCCGGGTTCTGTACGTCTTGCGACGCGACAGTCATTCCTCTCGGCCAGGCGTCGCCGCCTGGCTCCAGCAACCTACCCGGGAACAACGCGGGCCGCGTTATCGTTCCCCTATTTGGTCTTGCTCCGAGTGGGGTTTACCGTGCCGTACGGCGTTGGCCCCGTACGCGGTGCGCTCTTACCGCACCCTTTCACCCTTGCCTGTGCCCTTGCGGGCCATCGGCGGTCTGCTCTCTGTTGCACTGGCCGTCAGCTCACGCTGCCCAGGAGTTACCTGGCACTCTGCCCTGCGGAGCCCGGACTTTCCTCGATGCACTTGCGTGCGACGCGACTGTCCGGCCGACTCCATCGATGAGTTTACAGGAACGGGGAACGGGGGAACGGGGAACGCATCGCGATTGGCGCAAATTTGTGGGGTCGGCTTGCGCAGGGGCTGGGCGGGTGAGGTCCATCCAAGTGCTGCAGAAGCGTCGACGGCGCGTACGCTTTTTCCGTTCCCCGTTCCCCGCTTCATACCCCGTTCCCCATTCCCCGTTCCCCGTTCCCCGCTTCATACAGCCCCTTCCGCGGCGCCCCGCTGATCGCCGCCGCCAGCTTCGCCGCCTTCGCCGGAGGCAGCTCCTCGCGCAAGATGGCGAAGACGCGCTGGCCTTCGGCGAGCCTGGCGTCGGTTTCCTCGCCGCGCCCGGCGACCAGGATCACGTGTTCGCCGCGCTGCTGATCCGGATCGGCGTTGACGCGCGCAGCCAGTTGCGCCAGCGGCTCGCCCAGCACGGTCTCGAACAACTTGGTCAGTTCGCGCGCCAGCACCGCCTCGCGCTCCGCGCCAAACACGTCGCGCATGTCGGCCAGGCTCTCGGCGACCCGATGCGACGACTCATAGAAGATGAGCGTGCGCGCATCGCCGGCAAGCTCCTGCAGCCGGCCGCGCCGCGCCGCCGCCTTTGCTGGCAGGAAGCCTTCGAACACGAAGCGGTCGCTGGGCAGGCCCGCCACCGACAAGGCGGCGATCGCGGCGCAGGCGCCGGGCACCGGGATGCAGCGGATCCCCGCCGCACGCGCCGCACGCACCAGGCGAAACCCCGGATCGCTGATCAATGGTGTGCCCGCATCGGAAATCAGCGCCACATCCTCGCCTGACTGCAGCCGTTGCACGATTGCGTCCACCGCATCGCGCTCGTTGTATTCATGCAGCGCGATCAACGGCGTGCCGATGTTGTGGTGGGCGAGCAGCGGACGGCTGTGGCGGGTGTCCTCGGCGGCGACCACCGCGACCGCGCGCAGGCTCTCGATGGCACGTGCCGACAGGTCGTCGCGATGGCCGATCGGGGTGGCCACGACCCACAGGCAACCTGGCTGAACTGATGACATCGGCAACTCCATGAGCCTGCAGGACGATCGGCTATCATCGCGCATTGATGAACATGACGAACAAGGGATATCCCATGCGCTTCATGCGCCTCTCGCGACTCATCGCGGTCGGACTGCTGTTCTCGCTCGTCCTGAGTGCCTGCGTGCCGACCAGCACCGTACGTTCACCCGCTGAGATCGCTTCCGCGCAAAGCGCTGCAGCCCTGGCGCAGCAAGGTCAGTTCGATGAAGCGGCGCAAGCCTACCTGGACCTCGCGGCGCACTCCTCCGGCCACGCCGACAGCTATCGGTTGCTGGCCGCCGAAACGTGGCGCCAGGCCGGTCAGATCGAGCGCGCCGCGCCGCTGCTGGCGAAGATCCGGCGCGATCGCCTGAGCGGCGACGAACCCTTGCGCCTGGATCTGCTGCAGGCCGAATTGGCGCTCGATCAGCATGATGCAAAATCGGCACTGCGGCTGACCATGCAACCCAACGTCAAGGTGCCGCCGTCGCTGGAGTTGCGTCTGCTGGAACTGCGCGCGCGCGCCATGCAGGCCACCGGCGACACCTGGGGCGCCGCCCGCACCCGCGTGCAGATGGACGGCGAGCTGCACGGTTTCGATCAGACCCAAAACCGCCGGCAAGCGCTTGAACTGCTGACCCGGCTCGGCGTCGCGCCGCTGCAGCAGCGCGCCGCGGCCATGAAGCCGGGCGATCGCATGCTGCCTTGGATCAACGAGGCGCTCGGCCAGCTCGGCGTCGTCGTGGCGCAGGCGCAACCGGAACTTCAGCAAGCCGTCGGCATGTTGTTGCCCGGCGCCGGCGCGAATGTGCGCGAAGGCTACAAGGTGCCCGACAAGGTTGCCCTGCTGTTGCCCGCTGAAGGCGAATATGCCGCCGCGGGCGCACCGATTCGCCAGGGATTCTTCGCCGCCTATCTCGATGCCGGCAGCAATCGCGCGCCGCGCCCCGCGATCCGCGTGTACGACAGCAAGGGCACGCCCGACGGCGCTATCCAGGCCTACCAGCAAGCGGTGCGCGACGGCGCCAAGCTGGTAGTCGGACCGCTCAGCCGCAGCGCGGTGGCTGCGATATTCGACCAGGCAGCGTTGCCGGTGCCGGTGCTGGCGCTGAACCATCCGGACGGGCGCAAACTGCCGGCGGCCAATACCAGCGAGTTTGGCCTGCTGCCGGAAACCGAAGGTGCCCAGGTGGCCGACCACATGGCCGAACGCGGATTGCGGCGCGCCTACGTGCTGGTGTCCAACGATGATTTCGCCGGCCGTGCAGCCGGTGCATTCAAGGCCGAATTCCTCTCCCGCGGCGGCGACGTCGTCGACACGGCGGTGCTGCCAACCGGCGCGACCAGTTATGCGAAGAGCATCAGCGACCTGCACCTGCCGACGACCACGGCCGCGGCGGCAGCTGCGGGCAGCACGGCCGATGACTCCAGCACCGGTTCCATCGAAGCGAACCCCGGCACCGCCGGGAGTGGCGACACCGGCATCTTCATCAGCATGCGTCCGAACCAGGCTCGCCTGCTGCTGCCGCAATTGCGCATCGCGCAGGTCGACCTGCCGGTGTTCGCCACCTCGCACGTGTATGCCGGCAGCGACGACGCGTCCGCCAATCGCGACCTGGACGGCCTGGAATTTTGTGACGCGCCGTGGCTGTTCGACGCGCAGCCGGGCCTGCCCGACCACGCCAGCATGGCGGCGAAGTTGCCCGCCGCCGCCGGCGGTGCCGCCCGGTTGTTTGCCTTCGGCATGGACGCCTGGCACCTCGTGCCCTACCTCGACTGGCTGCGTGCTCATCCGGGCAGCTACATGCCGGGCGCCACGGGTCAGCTCGCCGCCGACCAGTTCGGTCGCATCCGCCGCGTGCTGATCTGGGCGCAATTCCAGAACGGCCTGGCGCGACCGCTCAGCGGCAACCTGCAGATCGACAGCGTCCCGTCGGCACCGCCACAGCAACCAGCCGCACCGGCGCCGGCCAGCTCGAGCGCCGGCGCCGCCCAGCCCGCCACCTCGGGCTGATGCGCGCGGCTGGCGACGGCTTCGAACAACGCGCCTGCGGGGAACTCGAACGCGCCGGTCTCAAGCTGCTGGCGCGCAACTACACCACCCGCCACGGCGAACTGGACCTGGTGATGCGCGATGGCGACACCGTGGTGTTCATCGAAGTGCGCTATCGCAAAAGCGCCAGCCACGGCGACGCGGTCGCCTCGGTCACGCCGGCCAAGCAGGCCAGGCTGATACTTGCCGCACAACACTGGCTGGCCTCGAATCCGCGTCATGCGCAGCGGGATTGTCGTTTCGACGTGGTCAGCTACGACGGTCCACCCGATGCGATCCAGCAGCAGTGGTTGCGTGGTGCTTTCGAGGCGCTCTGAGTCGCGTTCGACGCGAAAGTATTCGCCGCGGTCAGGCGCGGGATCAATCACGAGCTCCCGCACGATCGAAGACGCGCGCCAGAACTGTGGACCGTGGCCATCGCCACGCAGCGCCCAATCTGCAAGCGCGCAAGCCATGGCCGCGTCCAAGAGCGAGCGTCCGACGGAGCCATCGTCGCAGTGCGCCTTGCTGCTGCCACGCGGCATCCTCTAACCTGCGTGAGCTGATGGCCACGGGGCATTCCCCAGAGCCTTGGGGACTCAACATGCCGGATACCTGCCCGTGAATCTGAAGCTGCGCCTGACCGTACTCAATTTCTTCCAGTACTACATCTGGGGCGCCTGGTTGCTGACCATCGGCACCTGGTGGTTCCAGACCCAGCACTGGTCGGGCACCAGCTTTGGCGCGATCTTCTCGACCATGGGCATCGCCTCGCTGTTCATGCCCTCGCTGGTCGGCATCGTGGCGGACAAGTGGATCAACGCCGAACGGCTGTACGGCGTGTTGCAGATCTGCGGCGCGGTGGTGCTGTTCGCGATCCCGCACGTACACGGCCCGGAGCAGATGTTCTGGGTGATGCTGCTGAACATGTGTTTCTACATGCCGACCATCTCGCTGGCGATCACGGTGGCCTACAACGCGCTGAAGCAGGACGGCCTGGACGTGGTGAACACCTACCCGCCGATCCGCGTGTGGGGCACGGTGGGTTTCATCGCCGCCACCTGGACGGTGAGCCTGCTCGGCTTCAAGGCATCCGCCGCGCAGTTCCACGTGGCCGCCGGCGCCTCGCTGCTGCTGGGCCTGTACGCCTTCACCCTGCCCAAGTGCCCGCCGCGGCTGGGCACGGCGCAAGGCCGTGGACTTGCCGACCGGCTGGGGCTGACCTCGTTCACGCTGTTCAAGAACCGCAACATGGCGGTGTTCTTCATCTTCGCGATGCTGCTGGGCGCGGCGCTGCAGCTCACCAATGCCTACGGCGACGCCTTCCTCAGCGACTTCGTCAAGGCGCCCGAGTACGCCAACCTGCTGACGGTGAAGTACTCCACCATCATCATCTCCATCTCGCAGTTCTCCGAAACCGCCTTCATCCTCACCATCCCGTTCTTCCTCAAACGCTTCGGCATCAAGGCGGTGATGACGATGAGCATGCTGGCGTGGGTGCTGCGCTTCGGCCTGTTCGCGTTTGGCGACCCGGCCGGCGGACTATGGATGATCGTGCTGTCGTGCATCATCTACGGCATGGCATTCGACTTCTTCAACATCTCCGGCTCCTTGTTCGTGGAAAGCCAGGCCGATCCGAAGATCCGCGCCAGCGCGCAGGGCCTGTTCATGCTGATGACCAACGGCGTGGGCGCGGTGCTGGGCAGCCTGATCGCCGGCTTCGCCATCGACCACTTTTTCACCGACCATACCTGCAATGACGCCGTGTTGATCTGCAAGGACTGGCGGGACATCTGGCTGGCTTTCGCCGGCTACTCACTGGTGATGGCGATCCTGTTCGTGCCGCTGTTCAAGCACCGGCACGATCCCGCCGCGGCACAACGGGCCGTTCCCACGCACTGAGAACCTGGCTCGCGATGGCGTGTCCCACCGCCCTTCCTCGACCCGAGCCAGCCTCGTCGATGGTCGTCTTGACCATGAAAACCCCCTTGTTTTCATAAGGTTGCTTTAGTTTACGGCAGTAGCTAGGATTCCCATATCGCAAGAAATTGCGATATGGGAGGGGGATTCTGGCCTCGCCAACCGGATCGTCGACACGAGCCGGAATACGCAGCTGGCCATGGCCCGAAAAGCACGCTAACGCGGTGATGCGTCCACACGCGGCGCCGTTGCCGCGCCATCAGGTCCATCAGGGGAAAACCAGCATGAAGACTCGCCACAACCGCCGGCAGCCATTGGCGTTTTCGATCCTTGCCGCGCTTGCCGTCACCTGTGTGCGAGCAGTATCCGCACAAGACGCCGTCGCACCATCCAGCGACGAACAGAACGATAAAAACAGGGTCACCACGCTGAGCCAGATCACCGTGCAGGCGCAAAAGCGCGTGGAGCTGCTGCAGGATGTGCCGATCACGATGGCGACCTTGCCCGAGCAGCTGTTGCAGGACACCGGCGTGCACGACATCAAGGATCTGCAAACCCTGGTACCCACGCTGTTCGTGACCAGCACCACCTCGGAAACCCAGACCACCGCGCGCATCCGCGGCGTCGGAACGGTCGGAGACAATCCCGGCCTGGAATCCTCCGTCGGTATCGTGATCGACGGCGTGCCACGCGCCCGCAATGGCGTGGCCTTCGGTGACCTGGGCGAACTGGAGGAGGTCGAGGTACTGAAGGGGCCGCAAGGCACCGTGTTCGGCAAGAACACCTCGGCGGGCTTGATCAACGTGATCACCAGGCGGCCGGTATTCAAGCAAGAGGGAGACCTGGAGCTCACGCTGGGCAACTACGGCGCCCAGGGCATTTCGGGTTCCTACAACAACAAGCTGAGCGACATGGCCGCTTTTCGCATCTACGCGGTCGATCGCAAACGCGATGGTTTCAATGACGTCAACATCGGCACCGGGCCACGCACGCTGACCACCGATGGCGACCAGAACTTCCACTCGATGCGCGCGCAGCTGCTGCTCACGCCAACCAAGAACGTCGACATCAACTTCATCGGCGACTACACCCAGCGTAACGAGAACTGTTGCGTCGGCGTCACCATCGTGCGCGGTCCCACCGCGGCCATCGTCAATGCACTCGCTGGCGGCAACGGCGTGATTCCGGCCGTGGACATCGACCAGCGCCTCGCCTACAGCAACCGCGATACCACCCAGCGCATCATCGACAAGGGGGTATCCGGCGAAGTGAACTGGAACACTCCCTGGCTCGGCCATGCCACGCTCACCTCGATCACCGCGCTGCGGCGCTGGGATGCGATCGGCGGCGCCGACCTCGATTTCAGCGGCGCCGATATCTGGTACCGCCCCTATGGCGCGAATGACAACTCGGTGCGCTTCAACACCTTCAGCCAGGAACTGCGCCTGGCCGGCACCACCGATCGCGTCGACTGGATGGCCGGTCTCTACTACGACAACGAAAAGCTGCAGCGGCATGACGCGGTTTCATTGGGCGCGGCGTACGAACCGTACCTGTCCCTCGCCGTGTTGAACAATATCGCCGAGTCGTTCCCGCCGGGCCTGATCAATACCGCCGGCGCGGCGACGTTCCTGTCACAAGCCGCCGGCATGCCGTACGGCACCGCGTTTGCCGGCACGGCCTCGCACGACCGCTGGAAGCAGGATGCGAAGAGTACCGCCGCGTTCGGCAACGTCACCTTCCACGCCACCGACAAGCTCGCGTTGACCGCAGGCCTGCGCTACACGCACGAAAACAAATCGGTGGATTCGTTCTACAGCAATCCGAACGGCGGCCTGGGTTGCGCTGCCGCCCTGGCGAACCCGGGCCGGGTTGGTGCGGCACTGGCCGGACGCGGCGTGCCGGGACCGTATGTCGGCGCGATCGTGCCCACGGTGATTGGCTACATGTGCCTGCCGTGGGCGAACCCGATGTTCAACGGCCGCAGCACGGCACAGGACTTCACCGCGAACGAATGGTCAGGCACGGCCAAGGCCGCGTATCGCTGGAACGCGAGTGTGATGACCTACGCCTCGGCGGCGCGCGGCTACAAGGCCGGCGGTTTCAACCTCGACCGGGTGCAGTCGGGCAACGGCTTGAGCGACGGCCCGCAAGGCATCGTGCCGGTCACCGACACTTCCTTTCCCGGCGAATTCGTCAACAGCTACGAGCTGGGCGCAAAGACCAACTGGCAGGACGGCAATTTGCTGTTGAATGCCGCACTGTTTCACGCGAAGTACACCGACTTCCAACTCAACAGCTTCCTGGGTACCAGCTATGTGGTGCGTTCGGTGCCGGAATTGACCACCAAAGGCCTGGACACCGACCTGCTGTGGCAGACCCGCGTCAGCGGGTTGTCGCTGCAGGCCGGTGCGACCTATACCCACGCGAAATACGGCGATCAACCGCTGCCCGACCCCGCGCTGGCGCTGGTGCCCGGCGGCACCGCCGGCTTTGCGCCGAGATGGGCGCTCACCGGCGGCTTCACTTACCAGTGGAACTTCAGCAGCACCCTGATCGGCCGCTTCAACGCGGGCGCCAAGTACATGACCGAGTACAACACCGGTTCGGACCTCAACCCCGCCAAGATGCAGCCGGCCTACACCCTGCTCAATGCACGCATGGTCGTCGGTGCGGCCAGCAAGCGCTGGCAGGTCGAGCTGTGGGGCAGCAACCTCACCAACCGCACCTACAAGCAGGTGGGTTATGACGCGCCGATCCAGCCCGGTTCCTACAACGCGTTCCTGGGTGCGCCACGCACCTGGGGCCTGACCCTGCGCGGTATGTTGTAGCGGCATTCCCGGGCAGCCGCCGCCACGGCGGCTGCCCGGTTTCACGTGCAATGCGCCGATGCAGATCGGCCCTTGGCTGATCGACCCGCCGGCGGCCCTGGCGACCGGGTCGAGCCACCTTGCAAGTTGTCCCTTCCCGATGCGTACCGAAGCAACCGGGCTGACTCACGAGCGCGCGCGCCGATGATGGCTGCGACAGGCTCGACCTCAAGCGCACTGCAGGCAGCGACTCGCCAGCCATGCTCGGCGCAGATCGGCCTGACGGGCAAGGTGCGGCGAGCAGCGACATCAGGGTGGTCGTCGGCCATCGGCCGGGCTCAAGCCTTCGGCAGCACGGTGCTGGCCACCACCCGGTTGCGACCATGGGATTTGGCGGCGTACAACGCTTGGTCAGCCGCGCGCATCCAGCTGGACACGTCGTGACACTGGCGACCGTCGAACAACGCCACGCCGATGCTGATGGTGACGCAAGGCTGATCCACTGCGGCTGGCAACGGCAGGGCAGCCACGCCGGCGCGCAGGGTCTCGGCCAGACGCATGCCGGCCTCCGCACCCAGGTGCGGGCACAGCACGGCGAATTCCTCGCCACCGATGCGCGCGGCGTGGCCCGCACCATGCACCGCCCGGCCCAGGTATTCGGCCACCACCGCCAGCACGCGGTCACCCACCGGATGACCGGCGCCGTCGTTGATCCGCTTGAAGTGGTCGAAGTCGATCAACATGAGCACATGCGGTGGTGTGGTCACGCCCTCACCTCCCAGCAAGGTGTCGGTACGTTGCATGAAGGCGCGCCGGTTCTCGATGCCGGTGAGTGCGTCGCGCAGTGCCTGCGTCCGCAACTCGGCGGCGTACTTGCCCTGCGCCCGCAACAGCAATACCAGCAACGTCACCACGATCAGCAAGGCCACCACCAGCACTGCAATGGTCACCGTGACCAGGTGCTGACGTTGCTGCTGCGCCTGCCGGCGCGCAGCCTCAGCCTGCACCGTCTTGAGTTTCAGATCGTTGAGCTTGTTCACGTGTTCCAGCTCGCTGATGCGCAGTTCTTTTTCGCGCACCGCATAGCGCTGCTCCAGACTGCCCTCGATCGCACGCAGCGCCGGCGTGTCCAGCTTGCTTTCCATCTGCACGGCTTCACGATCGTCGTCCAGCGCCTGGCGCAGGTCGCCCATCCGCTCAGCCATTCGGCTCTCGGCGCGCAGCATGTCGATCAGCATGCCGTTGATCCCCGCCTTGCGCGCCTGCGCCACAGCCGTGCGCATGCGCGCATAGGCTTCGCGGTGGCGGCCGAGTTCGTACAGCGCGTGAGCTATATCGGTCTGCGAAGCCAGCGCATCGCCGATCCGCCCCGAAGCCAGCTCCTGCTTCAGCGAAGCCTGCGACAGTGCCAGTGCCGCGCTCGCGCGACCCTGCTTGATGTACATCTGCGCGAGGTTGTCACCCACCATCACCACCAGCACATCGGCCTTCGCCTCGCCGAAATAGTGGCGCGACTGACGGTAGGCCACGACCGCCTCGTCGACCTTGTCCTGCGTGGCCAGCGCCAGGCCCACGTCGTTTTCGGCGTCCCCCATGCCGTAGATGTCGCCCAGTGCACGATAGTCAGCTACTGCCTGACGGCATAGCGGCAGCGCCTTGCCCGGTTTCTCGTCCAGCGTATAGGCATCGCACAACTGGAAACGCGCCCAGGCCGAAATCTCGGGATCGGCATGCCCCTGCACCCGGTTGGCCGCGCTCAGCGCCTCGCCCATGCCATCGCCGATACCGTTGGCGATGTCGTGGCGCGCGCGCAGGAAACCGGCTTCCGCCGCCGCCACCTCGTCATGTGCCGTACCGGCCAGACCATCCAGCCGCAGCGTGGCCTCAGCCAGCGCGGCGGTGTCGTTGCTGTTGATCGCCGCCGTGCCCATGCCCCACAACAGCGCGCGTTCGCGTTCCGGCTGCAAATCATCACCGGCCTGATCAAGTTGCTGGCGCACCTGTGCAATCAGGCCATGCGGGTCGGTCACTGCGCGCTCACGGTAGGTATTGATCGACGTTGCCGCGACCGGCATGACCGTCGACATCAGCAGCAACCCCAGGCAACACTTGACAAACATTGACAACTCCGCGCCTGGCACCACTGCGACCATCCCGAGCCCGTGCCGGAACCCTGCCAGTACCCGGGTAGAATACCCAAATGCAGATCGGCCCCTACCTGATCGACCCGCCGGTGGTCCTCGCCCCGATGGCGGGCGTTACCGACAAACCTTTCCGCCTGCTGTGCAAACAGCTGGGCGCGGGCTTGGCCGCGTCGGAGATGACCAGCTCCGATCCGGGCATGTGGCAGACCCGCAAGTCGCTCAAGCGGATGGACCACGCCGGCGAACCGGACCCGGTGAGCGTGCAGATCGCCGGGCATGACCCCGCGATGCTGGCCGAGGCGGCGCGCTACAACGTGGCCAACGGCGCGCAGATCATCGACATCAACATGGGCTGCCCGGCGAAAAAGGTGTGCAACGTCTGGTCCGGCTCAGCCCTGCTGCAGGACGAACCGCTGGTGGCGCGCATCGTCAAGGCCGTCGTCGAAGCGGTCGAGGTGCCGGTGACGCTGAAGATTCGCACCGGCTGGGATCGGGAGCACCGCAACGCCCTGACTATCGCGCGCATCGCCGAAGATGCCGGCATCGCCGCACTGGCCGTGCACGGGCGCACCCGCGCCGACCGCTACGCAGGCGAAGCCGAGTACGAGACCATCGCCGCCGTGAAGGCGGCCGTAAGCATCCCGGTGCTGGCCAACGGCGACATCACCACGCCGCAGCAGGCGCGACACGTGCTGAAGGTGACCGGCGCCGATGCAGTGATGATCGGCCGCGGCGCCCAGGGGCGCCCCTGGATCTTTCGCGAGATTGCCCATTACCTGGCCACCGGCGAACTGCTGCCCGAGCCGGAGCCCGCGGAAGTCGCGACCATCATGCTGGGTCACCTGCAACATCTGCATGCCTTCTATGGCGAGCAGGCCGGTGTGCGCATCGCGCGCAAGCATCTGGGCTGGTATTTGAAGTCGGTGGAAAAGTGCGATCCGGAGGAGCGCTTTTCGTGCGCGCCGGGAAGCACTTTCAAGTCCGAACTCGGACCGCAAAGCGCGGCATTCCGGCAGCTGGTCAACCGCGTCGAAAGCGCCAGCGAGCAGTTGCGTCTGGCCCGCGACTATTTCGCGACACTGCAGCAGGATTGGCGCATCGCCGCGTAGGCGACATCGGCAGCGACATGCCGTGCGCATCGCACTCCCCCATCGATCCCGATTGCAGCGACATGAATCACGCTGGTGCGTTAGGCTGAAACGCACCATCGTTCCTCGGGAGTCCCGATGAAGCCATGCCTGCGCTCACTCGGCCTGTTGCTCATTCTTCTGCTGATGTCCGGCACGACCCTGGCTGCGGCGCCTGCCGCCGCCTCGTCGACGATCAAGGTTTACCCCATCGCGGCGGGTACCGCCGCGACCGTGACACCCGCCCACCAATTGCAGAGTGCCAACCAGCCGCTGATCGTCGGCGTCAAGGTGGCGCCACCCTTCGTGATCGAGGATCACGGCAAGTACAGTGGACTGGCGATCGATCTGTGGCAGGAGGTGGCGGCCGACCATGGCTGGAAGTTCGTCTACAAGACGTACGACCTCGAGAGCCTGTTGAACGCCGTCAGCGACAGCAAGGTCGACGTGGGCATCGGCGCGATCACCGCCACCGCGGCTCGCTCGCAGCACATGGATTTCTCCCATCCGATCACCAGCTCAGGGCTGGGCGTGGCCGTGCGCGGTGGACAGACCGCGGGATGGCTGGCGGTGATGCGCGCACTGGTTTCCCCAGCCTTCCTCAAGGTCATCGCCACGCTGGCGCTGTTGCTGTTCGTGGTCGGTTTCCTGGTCTGGCTGCTGGAGCACAAGAACAACCCGGACCAGTTCGGCGGCACGCGCCGCCAGGGCATCTTCTCCGGGTTCTGGTGGGCGATGGTGACCATGACCACCGTCGGCTACGGCGACACCGCGCCGCGCACCGTGGGCGGACGCATCATTGGCCTGTTCTGGATGCTCGCCGCTCTGGTCATCGTGTCGTTCTTCACCGCCTCGATCACCAGCGCCCTCACCGTCGGCCAGCTGACCGACCGCATCCGTAATGCCGGCGACCTGAGCGGCATGCAGGTGGCGAGCGTGCCGGGCAGTACCAGCGCGACGTGGCTTGGGTGGCAGAAACTCGACTACCGCAAGGCGCAGGATGTCGATGCCGCCCTGGTCGACCTGGCGGCCGGGCGTGTCGATGCCGTGGTGTACGACGAACCGCTGCTGCGCTGGGACATCCAGCAACGCTTTCGCGGCAAGCTCCAGGTGCTGCCGCTGGTGCTGGAGCGCCAGGACTATGCATTCGCCCTGCCCACCGGCAGCCGTTTGCGCAAACCCATCGATACGTCGCTGCTGCAGCGGATCAACGCCCCGGACTGGCCCGCGCGCCTGAAGAAGGCTTTCGGCGAAGCCGCGCCGTGATGGCAATCTGATTCCGGAACGGCGCCCCCCACGGTGGCGCCTGCCGATCACTCTCCGGGGCGGCGCCAGCGAGGACTCGAACGTCGGTACACGATGGGGATGCACGCTGGCCCGGCGTACCGCTGTCGCACGGCAACGATAACCGGGCGTGTGTGCGAGTCGGCGTGCGCTTTCAGGCCGCTGGACGTAAGATCGGCACCAGGGGAAGGGAAGACATGTCTATGAGCAGAAGGCAGTCGGTAGCCGCGCCACCGGAGGCGGTCGGACAGCTTGAGCGCGCGCAGGCGCGCTGGTCGCTCATCGACGTCCTGCTTCGCCGTCTCGCCACACGCCTCACCTATGCCGCGGATGGCCGCACCGCGGAACTGGATGCAACGTTGGGCGATCTGCGCCAGAAGTTGCGTGACCCGCTCGACGAGCCGACGCTCGAGTTGCTGCTGGCCAGCCTGACCGATGCCGTGCACTCGCTTGACGCAGGGCCGCGCGAAGCGGAAGCCAAGCCAGCCGCCGCGTCCGTGTCGACGGCGGACGTGCTGCTGCAACTGATCGACCGCCTGTCACTGGATGACGCCTTCACCCACAACCTCGACACCGTGCGCCAGGCCGTGTGTGCCGCTGCCAATGACGGCGAGCTCGCCAAGCAGGCCGAGGCGCTGGTCCGCCTGGTCAATCGCCATCACCGCCAACTTGGCGAGCAACGTGCCGCCGCCGGACGGCTGCTGGCCCACGTCACGCGGCAGCTGGACGAGCTGGCCCAGTACCTCGAGCGCGACGGTGCAGACCGCAGCGATGGCAGCGGCGCGCGGCAGGAACTCGACCGCCACGTGGCCAGCGAAATCGACGCGCTGGGTGATCATTTGCAGCAGTCGCAGGACATGAACGCATTGCAGGTGGAGTTGCAGTCGCGGCTGGGTGCGATCACCAGCCACCTGCGGACATTCCGCGAGCGCGAAGAGGCGCGCGAGCGCGACTGGCAGGCCCGTTCCGAGCAGATGACCCAGCGTATCGGCGAACTGGAGCACTCGGCGCAAATGATGGAGACCAGCCTGCGCCAGGAACACGAGCTCGCCTCGACCGATCCGCTGACCGGCCTGGCGAACCGGGCGGTGTTTCAGCAGCGCATTGCGCTGACCTGCGCGGAGGTAGCGCACGGGAACAAATCCGCGTGCCTGCTGGTGCTGGACATCGACCACTTCAAGCAGATCAACGACCGCTTCGGCCATGCCGCCGGCGACCGCGCGTTACGCATCGTTGCCGAGCACCTCACGGCCCGGCTGCGTGCCGGCGACTTGCTGGCGCGCTACGGCGGCGAAGAATTCGTGGTCGTGTTGCCAGGCACCCCGGTGCAGGCGGGCCTCGGCGTGGCGCAAGAGCTGCGCACCTGCATCGAAGGCATCGGTTTCCGCGGCCAGCAACAGCCGGTGCGCATCACCCTCTCCTGCGGCGTCACCGCATTGCGCGCCGACGACACCCCGGAGCGCGCGTTCGAACGGGCCGATGGTGCGCTGTACCGTGCCAAGCACAACGGCCGCAACCGCTGCGAACTGGCCTGAGCGGCTGCGAAAAAATCGCCCATCTGCGGTGAGCGGCGACGGGCGATTTTTTCACAGTCGCTGAATCGGCCAACGTCGCACGGCCATCCAGACGTCTGAACGAAAGCCGCGTCGCCAGCCGGCCCCCGGCTGCAAATCGATCCATGCCGGTGTATGATCTCCCGCTGCCTTTATCTTTCTATCCGTACAAAGGGATATAACCACGATGTCCAGCTCCCTGTTCACCTCCGAATCCGTTTCCGAAGGCCACCCGGACAAGGTTGCCGACCAGATCTCCGATGCCGTGCTCGATGCCATCATCGTGCAGGATCCCCAGGCCCGCGTGGCATGCGAAACCATGGTCAAGACCGGCGTGGCCATCGTCGCCGGCGAGATCACCACCAGTGCCTGGATCGACCTGGAGAGCATCACCCGCAAGGTGATCCTGGACATCGGTTACAACTCCAGCGACGTCGGTTTCGACGGCGCCACCTGCGGCGTGATCAACCTGATCGGCAAGCAGTCGCCGGACATCAACCAGTGGCGTGGACCGCAAGAACCCGGAAGAACAGGGCGCGGGCGACCAGGGCCTGATGTTCGGCTACGCCACCAATGAGACGAAGACCTTCATGCCGGCGGCGATCCATTTCTCGCATCGCCTGGTCGAACAGCAGGCCAAGGTGCGCAAGCAGAAGAATTCACCGCTGCCGTGGCTGCGTCCGGATGCCAAGAGCCAGGTCACCCTGCGTTACGACAACGGCAAGGCGGTGGCGATCGACGCGGTGGTGCTTTCCACCCAGCACGACCCGGGCGTGAAGCAGAAGGACCTGGTCGAGGCCGTGCGCGAGACCATCCTCAAGCCGGTGCTGCCGGCAAAGTGGCTGCACAAGGGCACCAAGTTCCACATCAACCCGACCGGCAAGTTCGAGATCGGCGGTCCGGTGGGCGATTGCGGCCTGACCGGCCGCAAGATCATCGTGGACACCTACGGCGGCTGGGCTCGTCACGGCGGCGGCGCGTTCTCCGGCAAGGATCCGTCCAAGGTCGATCGCTCGGCCGCCTACGCGGCGCGCTACGTGGCCAAGAACATCGTCGCGGCCGGCATCGCCGACCGCTGCGAAGTGCAGGTCAGCTACGCGATCGGCGTGGCCAAGCCCACCTCGATCTCGGTCACCACCTTCGGCACCGGCCGGATCAGCGACGACGACGATCGAGAAGCTGATCCGCAAGCACTTCGACCTGCGCCCGTACGGCATCCTCAAGATGCTCGACCTGATCCACCCGATGTACCAGCAGACCGCCAGCTACGGTCACTTCGGCCGCGCCCCGCAACAGCTGACGGACGCCAACGGCAAGACCTTCACGGCGTTCTCGTGGGAACAGACGGATCGCGCCGAGGCGCTGCGCAAGGACGCCAAGCTGAAGTAGGCAACAACGCAGCATCGCAACATGAGCCGGGCCGCCTTGCGCGGCCCGGCTTGTTTCCGGTCAAATCTGTGAAGAAAACCACTTCCTGTGGTTTTCTTCTATCGCACGTCCGGTACTCGCCCGGACGTGCTCACGCGAATCAGTCACTTGCGTGACCGATCCGCGACCGGCCATCCCTGGCCGGCCTGAGCGCTTGAATAATCACAACCTCTCAGGGATTCGCGAGCCAGTCCGATAGCGCAAGTTCCGGCGCCAGCCGTTCGACGGCCCTGAGGCCGCGCAGCGCGCGCGTTTTCCAGCCGGGGCCGCGCGATACCAGATCGTTCCATGCCTCATGCGCTTCCCAGCCAGAACCTTGCCGGTAGTACGCCAACAGGGCCGCACTCTGGCGCAGGTCCTTGGCCGACTTGGCCGCACGGGTGGCTCCACGCTCACCCGCCACGATCAGCTTGTGCATGGCATAGCGCACCGGATGCGGCACATTCACCACCACCGCCCCGGCGTTGCAGAACAGCACGGCCTGTTGCACATCCTGCAGCAGATATTCCATGAACCTCAGCGGTTGCAGCGTAATCCCGAGCTGGGCGTGCCTGAAAGGTTCGCCGCCACCGCGATGTCTCGGCGTGATGAAGTCCAGGCTTCAGGGTGCGTTGTCGGCAGGCTCGCTGCGCGAAGCGACAACGACCGGTTTCCCGGTGCTGTGGCGGGCCAGCCGGGTGGCACGGTGTACGGCGTGATGGGCGACGACACGGTGGCAGGCAGTGCGGTGATGGGTGCTGCAGGTATCGCGCACGGCGGCGACCGGTCTGGCAGCGCGCCGATGGGAAACACGGCGATGGCTCTTATGGTGCGGGGCGACCGGTATGGTATCTGCCTCGGCCGTCTGGATCGGCGACAACGCGGCGAGAATGCGCGCGGCGCGGCTGCCAGGACGGACGCCGGCCGCCTCCGCCACCAGGATCGGCGGCGTCGGACGCTGCTCAAAGCCGTTGTTCAGCAGCTTGGCCATCAGGTTGTCGCGGATTGCCGCCGTGCGGCTGCCCAGCACCACGGCAAACAGCCGATGGCCATCACGCACGGCCGTCGAGGCGAGATTGAAACCGGAGGCGTCGGTGAAGCCGGTCTTCAACCCGTCCATGCCCGGGTAACGATCCATCAGGTGGTTGTGGCCGTGCACGACGCGTCCGCGAAAGGTGAATTCCTGCGTCGCGAAATAATGTGAGTACTGGGGAAAATCGCGGTACAGCGCCATCGCCAGTTTCACCAGGTCACGCGCCGTCGAGGTGTTTTTCGGATCGGGCAAACCGGAGGCGTTGTCGAAGTGGGTGCCGCTCAAGCCGAGCAGCGCGCCCTCGGCGTTCATCATCTCGGCGAAATGCTGTTCCGAGCCGCCGATGCCCTCGGCCACCACCGTGGCCGCGTCGTTGGCCGACTTGGTCACCATGCCGAGAATACAGTCCTGCACCGTGATGCTCTGGCCACGACGCAAGCCGAGTTTGGTCGGCTCCTTGTTCGCCGCCCAGCTTGACACCGGCAGCTTCTGCTCGAGTTTCAGACGACCGCTTTTCAGACCCTGGAAGGTGAGGTAGAGCGTCATCATCTTGGTCAGCGACGCCGGATAATCGCGCTGATCGGCGTTGACCGAATCGAGCACCTTGCCGGTACTGGCATCGACGACGATGGCCGCGTAACCAGCATGAGCGCCACTCGCAAAAGCTGACAGCGCGCAGAGCAGTGCCGACAGGAGCAAGGCTCGACCGTACAGCAGCATCCGCGCTGGCTTGATGGACTCGATCGCCAACTCAGGTTCCTCGACTCAATGGATTACGCCGGATCCACCCCGCGTGGCCAGCACCATAGTGCATAGTCGGCGCAAGATCCATAGACATCACGCGAATAATCCGATCCAACACCATGTTTCCATAACGTTAAATCAGGGGTGAGCCGCTGGTCACCGGTTGGCTCAATCCACTGGAACATTGTGCCCTCGCCAGCACGCCACCCGCGCAGCAACGCGTCACACTGCACGCAGCTCGGGCCGCGGTCACTACGAATGGATGCCGACCCGCGGCGCTCCCCGGATCGGTCAGCCGCTACAATGGGGCGATGTCCCTGATTCAACTGCAACGCGTCGACTTCAGCATCGGCGGCCCACTCCTGCTCGAACATGTCGATCTGTCGATCGAGGCGAACGAGCGTGTCTGCATCGTCGGTCGCAATGGCGAAGGCAAGTCCACCCTGATGAAACTGATCGCCGGCGAACTGCAGGCCGACGACGGCGAAGTGCGCGTGCAGAACGGCATCGTGGTGGCGCGGATGGCGCAGGAAGTGCCGCACGACACCGCCGGCAGCGTGTTCGACGTGGTGGCCGAAGGGCTGGGTGATCTCGGCCGGCTGCTGGCGCGTTATCACCATCTGCTTGAGGAAGGCCTGCATTCACCAGCAGCGTTCGAGGCACTCGGCGACGTGCAGCACCAGATCGAAGCGCAGCACGGCTGGGACCTGGATCGCCGCGTGAGCGACGTGCTGACCCAGCTGGAACTGCCCGGCGAGACCGATTTCGCGGCCCTCTCCGGCGGCATGAAGCGCCGCGTGTTGCTGGCCCAGGCGCTGGTGCGCAAGCCGGACGTGCTGCTGCTGGACGAGCCGACCAACCATCTCGACATCGAGGCGATCGACTGGCTGGAAACTTTCCTCAAGCAATTCGCCGGCAGCATCCTGTTCGTCACCCATGACCGCAGCTTCCTGCGCGCGCTGGCCACCCGCATCGTCGAGATCGACCGCGGCGCACTCACTGACTGGCCGGGCAATTACGACAACTACCTGCGCCGCCGCGAGGAACGCCTGCACGCCGAAGCCCAGGCCAACGCATTGTTCGACAAGAAACTGGCGCAGGAGGAAGTGTGGATCCGCCAGGGCATCAAGGCTCGGCGCACGCGCAACGAGGGCCGCGTTCGCGCACTGAAGGCGTTGCGGGTCGAACGCGCCGAGCGGCGCAACCTGGGCGGCAACGTGAGGATGACGGCGGCCCATGCGCAAACTTCCGGCAAGAAGGTGATCGATCTCAAGCACGTGCATCAGGCCTATGCCGGGCGCGTGTTGATCGACGATCTCTCCACCACCATCCTGCGCGGCGACCGCATCGGCATCATCGGCCCCAACGGCGCCGGCAAGAGCACCCTGCTGAAGATCATGCTGGGCGAACTGACGCCGCTGCGCGGCACGGCCGAGCTGGGCACCGGCATCCAGGTCGCCTACTTCGACCAGCACCGGCTGCAGCTCAACGACCAGCTCAACGCATTGGACAACGTGGCCGAGGGTCGCGAGTTCATCGAACTCAACGGCCAGCGCAAGCACATCATCGGCTACCTGCAGGATTTCCTGTTCTCGCCCGAACGTGCCCGCGCGCCGATCACCCGGCTATCCGGCGGCGAGCGCAACCGGCTGCTGCTGGCCAAGCTGTTCGCGCAGCCATCGAACCTCTTGGTCATGGACGAACCGACCAACGACCTCGACGTGGAAACGCTTGAGCTGCTGGAAGAACTGCTGACCGATTACCAGGGCACCTTGCTGCTGGTGTCACACGACCGCGCCTTCCTCGACAACGTGGTCTCCAGCATCCTGGTGCTGGAGGGCGAGGGCCAGGTCGGCGAATACGTGGGTGGCTACAGCGACTGGGTGCGGCAGAAGCCGCGTGCGCACGGCAACACCGGCAGCACGGCCAAGGCTGCCGCCCCGGCACGCGCAGCGGCCGCACCAGCCACCGCAAAGCGCAAGCGCAGCTTCAAGGAGCAGCACGAGCTGGAACAGTTGCCCAAACGTATCGAGCAACTGGAAGCGGCAATCGCTGCACGTACCGCCGCGATGAACGACCCGGCGTTTTTCCAGCAGGACAGCAGCGCCATCGTGGGAGCGAACGAAGCGCTGCAGGCGCTGCAATCCGACCTGGACGCCGCCTACGCGCGCTGGAGCGAACTGGACGATTGAGCGCGTGGCAGCGGCGTATCATCGGCGGGTCATCTTGCGGACGATTGCCATGTACACGCTCTACTACGCCCCCGGCTCGGCCAACCTCGTGGTGCACCTGACGCTGCTTGAAATCGGTGCGCCGCACACGCTGGAGCGCATCGACCTCGAAGCGGGCCAGCAGCGCAGCGCCGCCTACCTGGCGATCAACCCGAATGGCGTGGTGCCGACCCTGGTGTTCGACGGCATGCCGCACAGTGAAGCGGCCGCCTTGACCATGCTGCTGGCCGAACGCCACCCGATGGCCACCTTGGCGCCAACGCCAGACAGTCCGCAGCGCGGCGCTTACCTGCAGTGGATGTTCTACCTGGCCAATTCGCTGCAGCCGCTGTTTCGGCAGTGGTTCTATCCGGGCGACCACCTGCCCGCGGCGGCGGACACCGTCAAGGAGGCCGCGCGGATCGGTATCGAGAAATGCTGGTCGCACATCGACGCCCATCTCGCCGCGCACGGCCCGTTCATGCTGGGCGAGCGCTTCAGCGTGGTCGACCTGTACGCACTGATGCTGATGCGCTGGTCGCGCAACATGCCGCGCCCGGCCACGGACTGGCCGCACCTCGGCGCACTGGCGACGAAGCTGAAGGCTCGCCCGTTCGTGGAAGCAGGTGTGCGACCAGCGAGGGGCTGACCGAGTGGGCCTGAGCGCATGAGCGACGCGCCCGGTGCCGACGCCTGGGCGGTCTACCTGATCGAGTGCGCCGACGGCCGCGTCTACACCGGCATCGCGCGCGACCCCGAACAACGCTACGCGAAACACCTGGCCGGCAAGGGCGCGCGCTTCACCCGTTCCAATCCGCCACGGCGCCTGCTGGGCTGGACTTGGGTCGCCAGCCATGGCGATGCGCTGCGACTGGAGATCGTCTGGAAACAGTTGCCGCGTCGCGCAGCGCATCGCCGCGCTGCAGGATTGCATGGCTCGCTCTGTGACCCTGGGCCGGAATCACCGCGCAGACGGCTCATGCGACAAGGTGCAATGCACTGTGCGCCGCCGCGCACGGCATCCGTTCACCAGCCGCCGGTCGAACGTTGCCAGCTTGCCACCATGCTGCGAAGCGCCAACGCCAGCAGATAGCTGTCGCTGACATGTTTGCCGACCAGCCTTTCGCGCGCGAAAAGCGTTTCATCCAGCAGGCTGAAGTCCTCCTGCCAAAACAGATGTCCCGGCCTTGAGCAAAGCCTGGACAAGGCCATCGCCACTACCGGCGCGAGGCCAGGCGTGTTGCCGTAATCGGCTGGCTGCGACTGATGCGCAGCGCGCCATTTTCGGGTCAGCGGACAAGTCGGCCACTGCAGGCGTCCTTCCGCCTGGAACCAGCGGTGCGCACCGCGTATCGTGGAATACGTGCATCGGGTCCAGCAGCGCCAGCAAACACATTGATATCCAGCAGATACGTCGGCGCCGGCGACGACGCCCAGGCGGCCGCGGATTCGCGCACGCTGGTACGCGAACGCGGCCTGAGCCGCGTAGCCACTATGGAATCTCGTCGCGCAGGCGATTGACCATCTCCAGCGTCACCGGCTTCGCTCCCGGTCGCACGGGAAATAGCGCTATGCCGTGACGCACCTTTCGCACCGGTTGCGCGGGCACCAGCGCCTTGCGTGCAAGCGCCGAGATCACCTCGCCGATGCTCTTGTTTTGCTGCTCGGCCAAGGCTCGCGCGGCAGCCAATACGTCATCGTCGATGGCAAGTGTCGTGCGCATGTCCAAATCCTCTGCAACGTGTGCTGATCGAGCATCACGCATCACGCATCACGTGTCAATCAGCTCTCCCGGGCCAGCAGGGCGAAAAGCGCCGCCCAGCGGCTCGCGCGGCGGCGCTTTTGCGTATCCCGAATCCCGGCTTTCAACAGACGAATGTCTGGTCCTCCCGACCAGGAACAGCGCGGGCGGCCGGGCTTCTACGACGCTGAGAGGGGTGATTGAACGGGCAACCAAAGCAGTGCGATGGCACCGGGCACGTCAGCGCGGGCGCGCAGGCTGACGCCGCCTTCGTGCGCTTCGGCGATCTGCCGCGCCAGGGCGAGGCCGATGCCGGAGCCGCCGGGCTTGGTGGTGAAGAACGGCACGAACAGGTTGTCGCTGGCGGGCAGACCGGGGCCATCGTCGAGGATTTCGATCAGCGCCCGCTCGCCCTCGTGGCGCCAGCGCACGACGACCCCGCCACGACTGGACAGGCTTGCCTCGACGGCGTTGCGCAGCAGGTTGATCAGCGCCTGCTCCAGCTGGTCCGGGATCGGCCTGCACGATCAGTGGCGCGCCCATTTCGATCTGCACCGGCAGGCGCTGCTCCAGGCGCACCACTTTCTCGACCAGCCCGGCCACGTCCACGTCGCGCTTGTGCGGCGGCGGCAGCCGCGCCAGACGGCTGTAGCCGGCGAGAAAGCGCCCCAGCGCACCGGCACGCTTGCCGATCACCTCCAGTCCACTGTGAAAATCCTCGCGCCAATCCGCGGGCATCGGCTCGCGCGCGACCAGCGTCGCCAAGGTCTCAGCCATCGACTGGATCGGCGCCAGCGAGTTGTTGACTTCATGCCCGAGCACGCGCAGCAGGCGCTGCCAGGCTTGTCGCTCTTCCTCGCGCAGTACGCGCCCGACATCGTTGACGACCAGCAGATGGCCGCCCTTGCCGCCGCGGCGCAGCGGCGCATGGCGAATCTCAAAACGGCCGCTGCGACCGGGAAAGGCATGACTGAGCAACTGGCCGGAAGGTGCTTCGAGCAGCGACTGCACGCCAAGCTCCAGCGCGGTGCGGCCAAACAAATCGTGCCGCTCGGCCCGCAACAGGCGCTGCGCGGCGGGATTGAGCAGGCGCAGGCGATCGTCCTGATCGAACACCAGCACGGCGTTGTCCAGCGCCGCCAAGGTCTTGCCGAGCAGGTAGGAAGATTCCTCGAACTGCAGCCGCTCGCTTTGCAGCCGATCGGCCAGCGCGTTGATGTCGTAAACCACCTCGCCCAGCACGCTGCGCTGCGCACCGCGCATGCTGTAGTCGCCCTCGCGCAACGCTTCGAGCAAGCTGGCGAGCGTATGGATCGGATAGATCAGGCGCCGGTACTGCCACTGCGCCAGCCACCAGGTGCACAGCGCCACCGCCACCAGCTCTGGCCACAGGGCAACGCCATCTGGACGGCCATAAATGAGCGTTGCCACCAGCGCGATGATGCCGGGCAAGGCGACCAGCAGGCTGCCACCAAGCGCGCGCCGCTCGTAGGCAGGCATCCGCGCCGGGCGGCGTGCTGCCGGGGTCGACTCAGGCGTTGCCATCGGTTTCATCAGCAGCGTCGCGCAAGCCGTGCTTTTCCAGGCGCCGATACAGCGCCTGGCGGGTGATGCCCAGCGCATCGGCAGCGTGCTGCAGGTTGCCGTCATGACGTTCCATCGCGCGCTGCACCAGCCAGCCCTCGGCCTCCTCCAGAGTCATCCGGGCGAAGTTGTCGTCGGCTTGCACCTTGGCCCCGAACGCCAGTCCGGTGGCGGCGATTTCGTCGTGCTCGGCCAGCAACGCGGCACGCTCCATCAGATGCCCAAGCTCGCGCACATTGCCCGGCCACGCATAGGCTTCAAGGGCGCGTTCCGCCGACGGCGCCAGCCGCAGGCCGGCGCGACCGTAGCGCCTGGCGCTGCGCGCCAGACTCGCTCGCGCCAGCGGCAGGATGTCCTCCAGTCGCTCGCGCAACGGCGGCAACACGAGTTCCAGCGTGTTGAGGCGATACAGCAGATCGCGACGGAAACGGCCCTCGGCCACATCCAGCGCCAGATCGGCATTGGTGGCGGAAATCAGCCGCACGTCGGCGCGCTGGGTGCGCGAGGAACCGAGCCGCTCGAACTCGCCATCCTCCAGCACGCGCAATAATTTCGGTTGCTGCGACGCAGGCACGTTGCCCACTTCGTCCAGGAACAGGGTGCCACCGTCGGCCAGCTCGAAGCGACCGATACGTTCGCTTTTGGCGTCGGTATAGGCGCCACGCACGTGACCGAACATCTCCGACTCGAATACCGTCTCGGCGATGCCGCCCATGTTGATCTTGATGAAGGGTTGCGCGGCACGCGCCGACAAGGCATGCAATTGCTGGGCGATGACGCCCTTGCCGGTACCGTTCTCGCCCAGCACCAGCACGTTCGCGTCGCTGGGTGCGATGCGCGCCAGCATCACCATCACCCGTCGCATGGCGGGCGACTCGGCGACGAAGTCGGCGGCGGCGTCCGGTTCGCTCAGCAACGCATTGGTCGCTTCGAGGCGGTGCTGCCGGCGTGCGCCACGCGTCAGCGCGATCTGCGCGCGCAGCACGCCGAGCAGTCGCGCGTTATCCCACGGCTTTTCGATGAAGTCGGTGGCGCCACGACGCATCGCCTCCACCACCAGCGGCACGTTGCCCCAGGCGGTCATCACCACCACCGGCAACTCCGGCTGGAGCTGGCGCAGCTGCTGCAGCAACGCCAGGCCTTCTTTGCCCGAGGTGGTGTCGCGGGTGTAGTTGAGGTCGATCAGCGCGCAGTCGAAATCGTCCCGTCGCACGGATTCCAGCGCGCCGACCGGGCCATCGGTACCCACGCTGGCGATGCCTTCGGACTTCAGCAGCAGGCGCAGTGCCTCGCGCACGTCGGACTGGTCGTCGGCAAGCAATACGACGGGTTTGGACTCAACCTTCATTTACGGTCCTGTGTCATCGATGATGAATCCGTTCGATGATAATATCTATCCGGAAACGCCCATCTTCATGGTGGGAGTGATCCCGGCCACATTGCAGCATCGCACAGGATCCCGAAATGAAACCGTCCACCGCACTCGATGCAAATCGAATGGCCGTACGCGCTGCGGCTGGACGTTTCCGTTCGACCAACATTCGTGTTTTCGGCTCCGCCAGACATGGCCTAGATCGCAACGACAGCGACCTCGACCTGCTGGTCGACGCCCTGCCCGGCGCAACCCTTTTTGATCTGGGTGGTCTGCAGATGGAACTGGAAGAACTGCTCGGCGTTCGCGTCGACCTGCTTACGCCCGGCGACCTTCCGCCCCGGTTTCGCGAACGCGTGCTGGCTGATGCCGTGCCGGTATGACGAAGCGCCGGCTGATCGACTACCTCGCGCATATGGCACAGGCCACTCAACGCGCCTGCGATTACACCGACGGCATGAGCAAAGAGACTTTCCTCGCCGACACACGTACCCAGCAAGCCGTCATCATGAACTTGATGATCATGGGCGAAATTGTCACGAAACTGCTGCAAGATCACACTCCATTTCTCGATGCTCATGAACAAATTCCCTGGCGCAGCATGAAAGGCATGCGCAATCGCATCGCGCACGGCTACTTCGACATCAATCTGGACGTGGTCTGGGACACGGTCCAAACCGCCCTTCCCAAGCTGCGCGCGCAATGGCCTGCCATCCGCACGGCCGCCGAAAACATCGAGCCAGATGACTGATCCATTCGCATGTCATGCCTGCGCTCATGCAGACAGGCATTACCGTGCCGATACGCGCGTCGTGTTCTTCGATCCACCGGTTCCAGCGCCAGCCAAGATAAAACATGCAAGCGGCTTCAGCCGCGATGCTTTTGACTCGGCCCGACCGAAAAACATCGCGACTGGAGCCGTTCCCACGAAGGCTGGCGGTATTCATTCGTATCTCAACGCAATCGCCGGATCGACGCGCAGCGCCCGCAGCAGCGGTACCAGCGCGGCGAGTACGGACACGCCGACCACCAGCAGCAGCACCGGCACGAACACCGCCGGGTCGCAGGCACGCGAGTGCAGGTTCGGATCGGCCAGCAGTTGCGACCACGGCAACGCCAGCGCGGTGCCAATGGTCAGGCCCAGCCCGAGTTGCCAGAACAGTTGCCGACCGGCATCGCGCAGGACCGCGCCATGGCCGGCACCGATCGCACGACGGATGCCGATCTCGCGCGTGCGCTGCGCCACCGAGAACGCCAGCACGCCGTAGAGTCCAGCCGCGGCCAGCAGCAACGCGGCCAGACCCAGTGCGGTGAACACCTCGGTCAGCACGGTCAGGCCGATGCGCCCGATCGCCATGTCGCGAAGCTGGCTGCGCACCCCGAACGCGGCGACCTGCGGATCGACGTTGCGTACGGCTTCCGTCAATCGCGGCGCGAAGGCGGCCGCGTCCGCGTGTGTCCGCACCGCCACCCCGACGTCATGCAAGTGCGGTTGCCCGACCGATTGCGCCAGCGGTACCAGCATGCCCGGCAGCGCCTTGGACAGCAGGTTGTCGAGCTGCAGCGGTTCGATCACACCCACCACGGTCACCGCCTTCGCCCAGGCGTTGCCCGGATACAGGATCAGCTGCTGTCCCAGCGGATCGCGCCCGGGCCACAGCGCGGCAGCGGTCTTCGGGTCGATCACCGTCACCGGCAGGCTGTGCGCGGTATCGCGCGCGTCGAAGAAGCGGCCGGCGGTCAGGCGCACGTCATAGGTGTCGAGGAAATGCACGCCGACGATGCCCTGTTGCGCCCGCAACCAACCGTCGACCGGACGCGGCTGCCCCACCGCCGAAATATCTTCGTGGCTGCCGAGTTCGGCGCTGGGAATCGTATTGGCGGCCGTGGCGCTGACCACACCCGGTTCCTGCCGCAGGCGCTCGGTCAGCGTGTCGAAAAAATGGATCCGCTGCTCGTCGTTGCGTGTACACCGCAGGCGGCAGCGCCACCCACCCGGTAAGCACCTGCGCCGCGTGGGTGGCACCGGCGGTCGGCTGGGTCAGCAAACCGTGCAGCGCCCGCACGAACATGCCCGAACCCACCAGCAGCACGATGGTCAGCGCGACCTCGGCCACCACCAGCGACTTGGCCACCCGCACAAAGTGGCCACCCGAGCCCTTGCTGCCCTCGCGCAAGGCATCCTGCAAGTTGGTGCGCGAGGCCAGCCATGCCGGAACCAGGCCGGCCAGCGCGGTACTGAACACCGCGGCGACTGCGCCAAAGACGAACACCCAGCCGTGTATGCCGAAGTGCTGGAAGCTATACAAAGGTTGGCTGGCCGCCACATACATGGCCGTCAGCCAGCGATTGCCGAAATACACGATCGGCCATGCCACCAGCAACGCCGCCGCACTCAGCAGCACGCTTTCCGCCAGCGCACCGAGCATCAGCCGCGCCCGGCTGCAACCCAGCGCGCTGCGCAGGGCCAGCTCGCGATGGCGCCGCAAGGTTTGCACCAGTTGCAGGTTGGCGACGTTGACGCAGGCCAACAGCAACACCAGCACGCCGGCGCCAAACATCAACCACACCCAGTGGCGCATGTCCTCGGGCACAAAGCTCAGCGCCAGCGGTTTCATCGTCACGCGGCGCGCCGTCTGCCCTGCGGGCAAGGCGCGCTGCATCCGCGCCGCCCACGCCTCCAGCTCCGCCCGCGCCTGGCCCAGGCCCGTCGACGGCGCCAGTCGCGCCACGCCGGCCACCTCCAGATGTGGACTGCTGCCCAGCGGCAGCGGCAACCACAACGCACTGTCTCGCGGAAAGCCGAACCGTGCAGGCAGCACGCCGACCACCGTGGCCCACTCACCGTTAACGCGCACCGCGCGGCCCACGATGTGCGGATCGGCGTGGAAGCCATGCCGCCACAACGTTTCGCCGAGCAGTACGACCGGCGTCGCGCCCGGCGCGGCGTCGGCCGCCGTGAACGCACGCCCCAACACCGGCTTGACACCGAGCAGGCCGAGCATGGATGCGGTCAGCCGGGTACCGGTGTAATGCGTCGCGCCGCCGCCATGATCCAGATTGACACCCGCCACCGTATACGCACCGGTGTCATCCACGCTGCGCAACCCCATGCGCAATTGCAGGTACTGGCTACTGGCGAAATCGTCGATACCGATCCCGTTGTCAGTCATCCATCCGATCGCCACCAACCGACCCGCGTGCGGAAACGGCAGCGGTGAAATCATCAGCGTGTTGACCAGACTGAACAAAAACAGCACCACACCCAGGCCCAGCCTAGCACGCCCACCGACAACGCCGCATACCCCGGCCGCTTCAGCAAGCGCCGCCATGCTTCACGAAACTCGCGCACGATCATCATCATTCTCCGCGCAACGCATGCATCGGCTGCACGCGGCCGGCGCGCATGGCCGGTATCAAACAAGCGAGCAAGCCCGCAACGGTGAGCACAGCGCATACGCCAAGGATCGCCAGCGGATCGAACACCCTGCTACGGTCGATCTGTTCCATCACCGCGCGCAGCACGCCCGACAGCGCGAGCGCCAGGATCACGCCCAGCACCAGGCCGACAACGATCTGCAGCAAGCCGCCACGCAGCACCATGCGCGTCAGCCGCGTGGGCGAGGCACCGAGCGCGCTGCGCACGCCAAATTCGCGCTCGCGCGCGGCCACCGCCACCGCCATCACCGCGTACATGCCAGCGGCAGCCAGCAGCAAGGCCAGCGTCGCAAAGATGCCCACCAGCAGCAGATTCAAGCGTACCGGCGCGGTGGTTGCGTGAACGACGGTGCGCATCGTGCGGATGCTGGCGATCGGCTGGTCCGGCGCCACGTCGGCCACCGCCTTGCGCAGCTCGGCGCGGTAAGCTCCCGGGTCACCCTGAGCGCGCAGGGCGAATCGCATCGGCTCGAAACTGCGAAACACGCGCATGGCGTCATCGGGCATCTGCGCCAGCGGCACGTACAGGACAGGTGGATTCTCACCCAACGGACCCGTCTGGCGGGTGTCGCCGACCACGCCAACGATGCGCGCCGACCAGGTATCTGCGCCACTCCACGCTCGATGAGCTTGCCCAGGGCGTGCCCGCCGAAAACGTGATCTGCGAACGTCTGATTGACGATGGCCACGGTTTCACCGCCACGGACATCGCTGCGCGCGAATGCGCGGCCGTAACGCAGGTGAATGTCGAAGAAGTGGAGGAACCCGGGGCTGACGCCGTGGTATTGCGCATTGAACTCATCGCCACCCGGCACGTGCAAACCGCCCAGGTTGAACTGACCTTTGAACCCGCCGGCCGGCAGATTGGTCGTGGCGGTCGCCGCCGTCACGCCTGGCACGGCTTGCAGACGCTCAAGCAGGCGCCGGGAAAGATTCTGCACGGACGCCGCGTCGGGATATTCGGCCTTCACGGGTGCCAATTCGAACGTAAGGATGCCGTGGCTGGAAAATCCCAGCGGGGTGCGTGCCGCGTCATACAGCGTGTGCAGGAATAAGCCGGCTGCGCTCAGCAACGCCGTGGCCAGCGCCACCTGCGCCACCACCAGCACGCGACCCAGTCGTCCGCTGTGCCGACCCAGGCCGCTGCGCCCGCCTTCGCGCAATTCGTCCACGGTGGTTGCCGCACGGCTGCGCCACAATCCCAGCCCCGCGGCCAGCAGCGCGCCCAGCAATCCGACCAGCAGGGCAAGGCCCCAAACCGCCACGCCGAAATGCAGGCGACCACCGGCCAGCCATTCGGCAGGAATCACGCCTTGCAACAATCCCAAGCCCAGCATGGCCAACAACACGCCCAACACCGCGCCCGCCAAACCCACCAGCAAGCCCTCGCCAAGCGCCGGCAAAGCCAGCCGCAGCAGCGGCGCGCCCAGCGCGCTGCGCACGGCGGCATCGTGATTGCGCGACAACGCACGCAGCAGCATCAGATTGGTCAGGTTGATCAGGGCGATCAGCAAGACGAACAACGCACTGCCCAGGAACAACACCAACACCGGTTGGCTGTCCGAGTGCTGCGATTCCCTGAAGCTCTGTGCGCCGAACTTCGCGTGCTTCCAATAGGTGTTGCCCGACGCGTCATACATGGCGTGCAACCGCGTGTTGACCTCGGCACCTACGGCCTTGGCGTGGGCGTCATCCGCCAAGCGGGCAATCGCCTCATAGTTGGTTCCGTCATCCTGGCTGTCGGCGGGCAAGGCTGTGGGCAGCATGATGTCGCCGCCGTTGCCCAGCGCGGCGAAGCTGGGCGGCAGCACACCAATGATGGTGTGCGCCACGCCCTCAACCTGCATGCTGCGGCCGATCACGGCGGGATCGCCGCCGTAACGCCGCTGCCAGAATCCATGACCGAGGATCACCACCCGCGGCCCATGCGGCGCATCTTCGACCGCGCTGAAATTACGCCCCAGTTGCAAGCGCACGCCCAGCGTGGGTAGCAAGCCGCGATCGGCATAGGTGACCGGCACCTGCTTGGGCACACCGCCGCCGGCGATATTGGCCACGGGTGTGAAGCCTTCCATCAGACCGATCGACTGCACGCCCTTGAGCGATTGCAGATGCTGGTACTGCTGCGGTGAAACCCCGCTGACCAGTCCTTGCTCCAGCGACCCCAGTACCAGCAAGCGCGACGCCTGCGGCACTGGCAGCGGTTGCAACAGCACTTGGTCGATCAGCGTAAACACTGCCACGCTGGCACCGATGCCCAACGCCAGCACGCCGGTCGCCAGCAGCAGGAAGCCAGGCCGGCGCAGACTGGCTCGCCAGGCCCGCCAGATTTCACTCAGCCATATGTTCACGATTCACTCTCCCCGCAACGCATGCATCGGTTGCACGCGGCCGGCGCGCATGGCCGGCAACAGACACGCCAGCAAACCCGCAGCCGCCAGCACCACGCACGCGCCAGCCGTTGCCACCGGATCGAACACGCTGCTGCGCCCGAGGAACGCCATCAGCAACGCGGACAACACTCGTGCGATGCCCACCGCGATGCCCACGCCGATCACCAGGCCCAGCACGATCTGCATGAAGCCGCCGCGCAGCACCAGTTGCATCAACCGCGACGGCCGCGCCCCCAACGCCGCGCGCACGCCGAACTCGCGCTCGCGCGCCGCCACCGCAACCGCCATCACCGCGTACAGGCCGGCCACGGCCAACAACAACGCCAGCGTGGCGAATACGCCGACCAGCCACAGGCTGAGCCGCACGGTCGCGGTGGTCTGGCGCACGATGCTGTTCATGCTGCGCAGATGGGCGATCGGTTGCTCCGGCGCGATCTCCGCCATGGCCTCGCGCACGCCGGCCTGCCAGTCCATCGGATTGCCATGGCCGCGCAGGGCGAAGCGCAGGGGTTCGAGATTGCGGAAGAGCACCATGACCGGCTCGGGCAGCTGCGCCAGCGGCACGTAGAACACCGGCTGCAACGGCTGCAGTGGGCCCTTCTGCCAAGTGCTGCCCACCACGCCGACGATGCGCGCCGGGTACACCGAATCGTCGGTACGAGGCACGTTGATCACCTTGCCCACCGCGTGACCACCGTAATACGTGTCGGCCAGATCCTGGCTGACGATGGCGACCCGTTCGTTGCCGGCCACGTCGTCACGCGTGAAGTCGCGCCCCACACGCAAGGGGATGGAGAACAGCTTGAGGAAACCAGGTCCGATACCGTGGTCCTGCGCCACGAACTCCTTGCCATCCGGCGTATGCGGGTTTGTCTGGAGCTGCCCCAACATGCCATCGCTGGTGGGCAGGTTGGTCGTCACCGCGGCATCGGTCACGCCGGGTATCGCACGCAGCCGTTGCACCAGCCGCTCTGACAAGTTCTCCACCGAAGCGACATCCGGGTAATCGGCCTTCACCGGTGCCAACTCGAAAGTGAGGACCTTGTCGCTGGCAAAACCCAGGTGCAGTTGCGACGCATCGTAAAGCGCATGCATGAACGTGCCGGCGGTGCACAGCAGGATCACCGCCAGCGCCACCTGCGCCACCACCAGCACGCGTCCCAGCCGGCCGCTGCGTACACCGATGCCGCTGCGTCCGCCTTCGCGCAACTCGTCCACCGTGGTCGTGCTGCGGCTGCGCCACAGCGCCAGCACCGCCGCCAGCAAGGCGCCCAGGAGACCGATACCGAAGGCCAGCAGCCATGCCGTCGCACCGATGCGCAACTGACCGCCCCACAACCACTCGACAGGAATGAAGCCTTGCAACAGCGCCAGGCCCGCCTTCGCCAACGCCAGGCCTGCCAATGCGCCGCAGCCGCCGATCAGCAAGCCTTCGCCCAGTGCCGGCAGCATCAGCCGCAGCAGTGGCGCGCCCAGCGCGCTGCGCACCGCGGCATCGTGGTTGCGCGACAAGGCGCGCAGCAGCATCAGGTTGGTCAGGTTGACCAGCGCGATCAGCAGCACCAGCAGTGCGCTGACCAGGAACATCAGCAGTATCGGTTGCGTCTCCTGTTGCATGGTGGCCGCCAAGTACCCGGCGCCGAAACGCGGCTTCTTCCAGTTGCCGCCCATGGCCATGTCGCGATACATCGTGCGCTCGCGCGCATCGGTCTGCGCCGACACCGCGGCGATATCGGCACCGGGCGCCAGCCGCGCGATCGCGATGGTGCCGTTGTGGTTGTAGTCGTGGCTCCCCGCCGGCAATGCCGTCGGCAGCATCACATCGCCCGGCCCCAGCACCGTATTGAAGCCGGGCGGCAGCACGCCGACGATGGTGTGCGGCACGCCTTCCACCTGCAGGCTGCGGCCAATCACATGCGTGTCACCACCGTAGCTGCGCTGCCAGAACCCGTGGCCGAGGATGACTACGGGCGGCCCGTTCGGCCGGTCTTCCTGCGCAGTGAAATTGCTTCCCAGCATCGGCTGCAGGCCCAGCGTGGGCAGCATGTGCCGATCCATGTAGATCACCGGCACCTGCGCCGGCGCACCGGCACCGGCGACGTTTACCGTCGATCCCGGCCGCTCCAGCCCCAGCGAAGTCACGCCGTCGAGCTTGTCCAGATACTGGTACTCGTGCGGCGAGATGCCGCCCGGATGACCGTTGTCGCGCAGCTCGCCCAGCACCACCAACCGCGATGCCTGCGGCACTGGCAAGGCCCGCCACAAGGTGTTCTGGATCAGCGTGGTCACCGCCACGCTGGCACCGATGCCCAGCGCCAGCACGCCGGTCGCCAGCAACAGGAAGCCGGGCCGGCGCAGGCTGGCGCGCCAGGCGCGCCAGATTTCGGCCAGCCAGACTTTGCCGAGCGTGGCGTTCACGCACCGGTCTCCACGCGCTGGCCGATCAGCGCGTCCAGCCGTTGCTCATCCTCGTGGCGCAGCCGATCGTAGGTCTCCTCGTCGACGACGCGGCCGTCGAACAGGCGGATCTTGCGCTGGGCCAGTTCGGCGTAACGCGCGTCATGGGTGACCATGCAGATGGTGGCGCCGCCCTTGTGCAGTTCGTCGAGCAGGCTCATCACCGCTTCGCCGTTGCGCGAATCGAGGTTGCCGGTAGGCTCGTCGGCGAGCAGGATCGCCGGCCGGCCGACCAGCGCGCGCGCCACCGCCACGCGCTGCTGCTGACCACCGGAAAGCTGCGCCGGGTAGTGCCGCGTGCGATGCGCCATGCCGACGCGTTCCAGCGCCTCCTGCACCCGCGCGCGGCGTTCGCCCGAATCGATGCCGCTGCGGTAGGTCAGCGGCAGCTCGACGTTCTCCTGCACGCTGAGATCGCCGATCAGGTTGAAGGCCTGGAAGATGAAGCCGATCTCGGCATTGCGGATGCGTGCGCGCTCGGCGGCGTTGAGTGCGGCAACGTCGTGGCCGTTCAACACGTAGCTGCCTGCGCTGGCGGTGTCGAGCAGGCCGAGGATCGACAGCAGCGTGGTCTTGCCGCAGCCGGATGGACCGGAAATCGATACGTACTCGCCGCGCTGCACGTTGAGGTGAACGTCGCTGAGCGCATGGGTTTCCACTTCGTCGGTCTGGAAGACCTTGCGGACGCCGCTGAGGGCGATGACGCTGGTTTTGTCGTTCATGGATTCGTCCACTTTTGAGTAATCTGATTGTCCCTTTCCCCTCCGGGGGAAGGTGCCCCGGAGGGGCGGATGAGGGTACGGGCGGAGCGGTGCATCTGGCTCCGCCCGTACCCTCACCCCTGCCCCTCTCCCGAAGGGTAGAGGGGTTCGAGCTTTTACGATCATTCGATCTTGATCTGGTCATATTTGTCCCACTGGCTGGTGTCGGAGAGGATCACCTGGTCGCCGGCCTTGAGTCCGTGCACGATCTGCACACGGTCGACCGACGCGGCGCCGATGCGCACCGGCACCCGCGTGGCGGTGTGGCCGGAGGCATCGAGGCGGAACAGGCTGATGTCGCCATCGGCCTTGGCCAGCGCAGGGCGTCCCACCGACAGCACGTTGCGCAGCAGCGCAATGCGGATGCGTCCATCGACGGAAAGATCTGGTCGCGCGCCCGGCGGCAGTGCGGCGATCAAAGTGACATCGACCTGCACGCTGCCGTCGCGAACCGCCGGATCGATGCGGCTGACCTTGCCGGCCACGATGCCATTGTGGGTGTCCACGCTGACCGGCATGCCCATCGCCACGTCCTTGGCCTGCACCTCGGGCACCTGCAGCCGCGCGATCAGTACGTCGGTGCGCGCCACCCGCGCCAGGTTGGCGCCAGCGGCGACCTGGGCACCTTCCTGCACCGCCACTTCCTGCAATACGCCGGCGATGCCGGCGGTGACCTCGAGTGCGTCGGCCTGGCGCTGGCGCAGTTGCAGGTTGCTCTGCTGCTGCAACAGTTTCGCCCTCACCGCGTCGAGCTGGGCCTGCATGCTGCCGCCGAAGGCCTTGACCCGTTCCTGCTCGATCTGCATGCGGTTTTTCAACTGCGCCAGCGCGATCTGACCCTGGCGGTAGGTCACCGCCGGAATCAGGTGCTCGGCGGCAGCCTTGGCATCGGCGTCCGCCTTGACCTTGGCCGAGGCGTAGTCGGCCTGTGCCGCCGCTTCGGCCGAGCGCTCGTCGAGCAGCTGCGACTGCAGCTCCGCGCGCTTGGCGGCCACCTCGGCCTGCGCCGCCGCGACCTGGGCCTGGGCGTTGCGCAGGCTGTCCTGCACTTCCGGGTTGGACAGTTTCATCAACACGGTATCGGGCTGCACCGCGGTGCCCGGCCACACCACGATCTGTTCGACCTGGGCCGCGGTGGCGGCAGCCAGCCAGCGCGAGGTGCGCGGCACCAGGGTGCCGGTGGCACGCACTTCGCGCAGCATGTCGCCGCGCTGCACGGTATCGATCCACAGGCTGGATCGATCGACGCGCGGCAAGGCCGGCCCGAGTCGAAGCACCAGCACCACCAGCACCGCGACCAGCACGGCACCGCCGGCCACGGTCAGCCGGAGCCGACGGCGCTTGCGGAGCTTCAGGGTCGGGTTGGCCATGTCCATGAGCCCGTCACAGCAAAGCCCGTGCCATGGATGCAGTGCCCGTCCCACAACGATTCCCGCCCACGCCAGGCAATCCCGTCGTTCGCCAGCGGACAGCGGTGTCCGGGATCGTACGCGTAGGAGCCCACCTTGTGGGCGATGCTCTTGTTCTGATCGTCCGTTGTGACATTAAAACAAGAGCATCGCCCACAAGGTGGGCTCCTACAACAGCGAGGGCGACGGGGGCGCTCAGCCGGTGTTCTGCAGCCCCTGGGCCACGCCGTTGACGCAGGCGACCAGCGCCCGCAACAGGTCGTCGTCGGCGCAATCGCTGGCGCGCCAGCGTTGCAGCAGATCGACCTGCAGCAGGCTCATCGGGTCGACATAGGGATTGCGCAGGCGGATCGAGGCGGCCAGCCGGGGCGCCTCTTGCAACACCGTGCGATGCCCGTTCAACTGCAGCAGTTCGCGGCGGGTGCGCTCGAATTCGCCGCGGATCAGGCCGAACATTTCTTCGTGCAGCGGACCGGACAAGCGCGAGAATGCCTCGGCGATGTCGAGGTCGCACTTGGCCAGCACCATCTCCACGTCGTCCAGCAGGTTGCTGAAGAACGGCCAGTCGCTGGCCATCTCCACCATCGCCGTCGCGCCGAACTCGCGCACGCCCTGCTCCAGCGCGCTGCCCAGGCCGTACCAGCCGGGCAGGATCGAGCGGCACTGGGTCCAGGCGAACACCCACGGGATCGCGCGCAGATCCTGCACGCCGTGCATGCTGCGCCGGCTGGCCGGGCGCGAACCCAGGGTCATCCGCTCGATCACGTCGATCGGCGTGGCGCTGCGGAAATAATCGACAAAATGTGGATGGTCGACGAAGGCGCGATAGGTGGCGCGGCTGTTGATCGACAGCGCATCCATCTGCGTGCGCCAGCGCGCCTCGCGCGCATCGTCCTCGCGCGGGCGCACCGACGCGCGCAACACCGCGCTGACGGTTTGCTCCAGATTGCGCAGCGCCAGCGCACGGATCCCGTACTTGCGGTGAATCACCTCACCCTGCTCGGTCACCCGCAGCACGCCGGCGACCGACCCGCGCGGGGAGGACATCAGCGCCGGCGCGATGCGCACGCCGCCCCGGCTGGCCGAACCGCCGCGACCGTGGAAGAACGCGAGCTGGATGCCGGCCCGCTTGGCGACTTCCAGCAACTCGACCTGCGCCCGTTGCAGCCCCCAGCGCGAGGCCAGCGTGCCGCCGTCCTTGCCGCTGTCCGAATAGCCAAGCATCACCCACTGCTGGTCGTGCTGGGCCGCGAGATGTCGACGGTAGACCGGGTCGTCGAGCAAGGCCTGCAAGGTGGCGGCCGCGTTCTTCAGGTCGTCGACCGTTTCGAACAGCGGTGCGATATTGAGCGGCACGCTGTCGCCTTCGACCAGGCCGCCATACCGCGCCAACGCCAGCACCGCCAGCACGTCGGCCGGACTGCGCGCCATGCTGATCACGTACAGGCCCACCGCCTCGCTGCCGTAGCGACGACGGGTGTCGCCCACGGTGACGAACACGTCGTACAAGGCGGTCACCACCTCGGCATGGCTGATCGCGAAACGTGCGCTGCCGCTCGCGTAGTCGCGCAACTGCAGCGCGCGTTGATCGGCAGGACGTGTGGCCCAGTCCTCGTCGCCGAACAGCGCCGCCAGCGCATCGTCGTGCACCCGCGCATCCTGGCGCACGTCGAGCCGGGCCAGGTGCAAGCCGAACGTGCGCACGCGACGAAGCAGGCGCTGCACGGCGTAGGCGCCGGCATGCAGGCCGCGGTGCTCGATCAGGCTGTCGGCGATCAGCTGCAGGTCGGCCAGCAGCTCGGCGGTGGAGGCATAACCCTCGGCCTGATCGTCGGCCAGGCTCGCTTCCAGACGCGCCCCGATCAGCGCCAGCAGGCAGCGATACGGCATGTCGGCGTGGCGCGGACGAATCTTTTCGGCGGCACGCGGAAAGCGTTCGCGATAATCGGCCAGCCGCTGCTCGAGGGCTGGCGTCACCGCAACGCGGCCCTCGGTCTGGCTGAGCAGGCGCGCCAGCGCCGCCACATCGGCCAGGTAGCGCTCGATGACCTGCGTGCGCTGGGTGGCCAGGCTGGCGGCGATGGTATCGGCGCCGACGTTCGGATTGCCGTCCATGTCGCCACCGACCCAGGTGGCGAAGCCAAGCAGCCGCGGCAGCGCGACCGCCACGCCGTAGACGCTCTGCAGCGCCTCATCCAGCGCCTCGTACAGTGCCGGCACGATGCGATACAGCGGATTGGCCAGGTAGAAGCCCACATGGTGGTGCTCGTCCTGCACGGTGGGACGGATCGGCGAGGCCTCGGCGGTCTGCCAGCCGGAGGACAACGCCATGTAGATGCGCTCGTCGTCCGCCTGGCGCTCCTGCGGCGTGCGCTCGGGATCGAAGCCGTCGACCAGCGAACGCACGATCGCCTGCTCCTTTTCCAGCAGCGAGCGGCGCACCGCCTCGGTCGGATGGGCGGTGAAAACCGGCTCGATCCACATCCGGTCGAGCCAGCCCAGCAGCTCCTCGGCGCCGACGCCCTGCTCCTTCAATCGCGCCAGCGTATCGAGCAGGGATTCCGGCTGAACCTGGTTCCCTTCACGCTGGTAATCGCGTCGACGGCGGATGCGATGCACCCGCTCGGCCGTGTTGACCGCCTGGAAATAGGTGGCAAATGCCCGCGCCAGGGCTTCGGCGTGGTTGGCCTCGAGCCCCGCCAGCGAGCCGGCCAGCTCGTCCACGGACGCGCCCTCGCGGCGACGCCGGATCGCCGCCAGCCGCACCTGCTCGACCCGCTCGAAAAAAGTCGCGCCGCCTTGCTCGGCCAGCATCCGGCCGACCATCGCACCGAGCCGGCCGACGTCCTCGCGCAGCGGGCCGTCGTGCGGCAGGAATTCGGATTCGCCGTTCGCTTCCACGCAAGGACTCCATGCAGGCCAAGCCCCCAGCGTACTGAATCGGGGCGACCGCGGCACCACGCCTGCGGACACAAACCCGGGTCTGCCGCTACAATGGCACTCTTTCACTGCCCGCCGAGGGGCGCTGCGACCGTTCGACGTGAAGGTGGTTCCCACCGCATGTTTCCGCTCTTTCCGGGTGGAACCCTCACTCCAACGGCCAGGCTCGGCGTGGCACGTTCCACAACGGCGCTCTTGCATGCGAGTCCCTTCGCGACAGACCGGCCATCCATGGCCGGACTCTTCACAAGAGCTCGCACCAACCGGAGATCGTCATGAACGCCGCACTCAAAGAAAATCACGCCGACTACAAGATCCGCGACATGTCGCTGGCCGACTGGGGCCGCAAGGAACTGGACATCGCCGAGCACGAAATGCCGGGCCTGATGTCAATCCGCCACAAGTACGCGCCCGATGCCCCGCTCAAGGACGTGCGAGTGACCGGTTCGCTGCACATGACGATCCAGACGGCCGTGCTGATCGAGACCCTCAAGGACATCGGCGCCGACGTGCGCTGGGCGTCGTGCAATATCTTCTCGACCCAGGACCACGCGGCCGCCGCGATTGCGGCCACCGGCACGCCGGTGTTCGCGTGGAAGGGCGAGACGCTGGAGGAATACTGGGACTGCACGCTCGAAGCGCTGTCCTTCCCCGATGGCAAGGGCGGTTTTCTCGGCCCGCAACTGGTGGTCGACGATGGCGGCGACGTGACGCTCTGATCCACAAGGGCTACGAGCTGGAGAACGGCAGCAAGTGGGTCGACGAGAAGGCCTCCTCGCACGAAGAGCAGGTGATCAAGAACCTGTTGAAGCGCGTGCACGCCGAGCGCCCAGGCTACTGGCACACCGTGGTGAAGGACTGGAAGGGCGTCTCCGAAGAGACCACCACCGGCGTGCATCGCCTGTACCAACTGGCCGAGGCGAAGTCGCTGCTGATCCCCGCGATCAACGTCAACGACTCGGTCACCAAGAGCAAGTTCGACAACCTGTACGGCTGCCGCGAGTCGCTGGCTGATGGCCTGAAGCGCGCGATGGACGTGATGCTGGCCGGCAAGGTCGCGGTGGTCTGCGGCTACGGCGACGTCGGCAAGGGCTGCGCGCACGCCTTGCGCGCGTACGGCTCGCGCGTAGTGGTGACCGAGATCGATCCGATCAACGCGCTGCAGGCGGCGATGGAAGGCTTCGAGGTCAACACGGTTGAATCGACGCTGGGTCGTGGCGACATCTACGTCACCACCACCGGCAACAAGGACGTGCTGACGCTCGAGCATCTGAAGGCCATGAAGGACCAGGCGATCGTCTGCAACATCGGCCACTTCGACAACGAGATCCAGGTCGATGCGCTGAACGCGATGGCCGGCGTGGAGAAGATCAACATCAAGCCGCAGGTGGACAAGTACGTGTTCCCCGACGGCCACGCGATGTTCCTGCTGGCCGAGGGCCGCCTGGTCAACCTGGGCTGCGCCACCGGCCATCCCAGCTTCGTGATGTCCAACTCGTTCTCCAACCAGACCCTGGCCCAGATCGACCTGTGGGCGCATAAGGACACCTACGAGAACAAGGTCTACATCCTGCCCAAGAAGCTGGACGAGGAAGTCGCCCGCCTGCACCTGGACAAGATCGGCGTGAAGCTGACCACGCTGACCGATGCACAGGCGGCTTATCTCGGCGTGTCGAAGGAAGGCCCGTACAAGCCGGATCACTACCGCTACTGATTGAACCGAAGAGCGGAATCCTGCCTCACTCCAGCTGGTCAGCAAAAAAGCAGGGCGCAGCAATGTGTCCTGCTTCTTTTGCGAAAACTTCGGCATTTCCTGCATCGAACAAATTGACATAAGTTGCCAATTTGCTCACTTCACGCGAGCTCAGACAACGTCACGAATTGTCGCCTTTTCGTTTAGCTCCCACGTCCGCGTACAAGTCGCGTCGTGACAAGCCCCTGCGCACTTAGACGAAACCTCCTTCAAGCCGGCGCACCGCTAGCCAGTTGATCCGCTGAGTGAACGTCTCTTGTCGGCCAGGAGCGGACCTCCAAGCAACAAAAGACTTCGAGACTGCCGTCGGCGAGGCGAGGGCCCGGCAGCACCGGTTCATCTCGGTCGCCGACGTCAATGACCAATGGCAGGCGTGCACGCAGTCCGCGCCATGTTCCCATCCCCATGTAGCGGCCCGCCGGATTTGATACCGGGCGTTGCGTGCGACCCACTCCGCCCCCCTTGAGAGCCGACCACCACATGCTAAAGACCTTGCTGCGCCTTCTTAGTGTGCTTCTGCACGTATTTGCCGTCTGGGTGGCTTTCCCGCTCCTGTTGTGGATGACTCGGGGCTGGGGCGCTGGGTATCCCGCTTTCATCGCTACGGTGGTCCTGGCAGCTTGGCTCGGGTGGCGTCTTGCACGCGGCCGGTCGCGACGCAGCGCTTGGGGGCTTGGCACCGTCCTGCTATTGGCATTGGCGCCACTGGCTTACGTCCTTGTTCCGGCTACCTCATCGACCCTTGCGCCGTTGCCGGTCGATGACGCGGTGCAGGTCTGGCCCACAGGTGCGGGGCGCTCCGTCGCGGTTTACCGATATGCACCGGCGCCGGCACGGGATCGAAACATGGCGCTGGTCTTCGTCCACGGTGGGCCAGGCGCCTACGTGCGTGATTTCGACCGCGACTTCCTGTCCAGTTTCGCCCAGGAGGGTTTTGACGTTGTGCTTTACGACCAGTTCGGCGCGGGGCGCAGTGCTCTCGGCGATCCGCAGGGGTACACACACGAGAACAACCTCCGAGATCTGTCGGCGGTGCTGGCACGCATCGACAAACCGGTGGTGCTTGTTGGTCAGTCCTATGGTGCTGCCTTGGTGACATCGGCGCTGGCTCGCGAGGACGTGCGCCGGCATGTCGCATACGTTGTCCTGAGCGAGCCCGGCCGTGTACCCGGGGCGTCAGCCACGTCCCGCCATGGGATGACGGAAAAGACCACACGCGCGCTCGATGCCACGGCCACCCCCAGCCTGGCGGTCGTCGTCAATCTGGCTCACCCGAGGTCGCTGTTGGCAACGTTGTTGCCGCGCTCCAACCAGTTCGTCCACCAAGAAGAGCTGATCAACCTTTACACACCGGATGTCCAGCGCCTACTGGTCTCAAGCGCCTTCTGCAAGGGCGATACGGGATCGATCAACTCATTCCAGACCCTTCGCTTCAATCCGCTTGCAAACGCGAGCATCAGCCGCGACGTCCGCCACGCGACTACGCCGTCGTTGCGTGATTTAAAGGCGCCCGTACTGATGCTGCTCGGTGAATGCAGTTATATTCCGCGCGGACGCGCGATGCAGTACTTCGAGGTTTTCACGATTGCCCGAAGCCAGGTGATTGCCAACGTCGGACACGTACTCTGGGGTAACGCGGAAGGCCGCGAGGTTGCGCGCGACGCGATCCTTCGTTTCATCGATGGCAGACAAGCAGCGCTACCCAATGAGCCCACCGCATCCACTGCAGACGCCTTCGTAAGCAGCGGGGGATAACCTGCCGCAGCCACCACGTCCGCTTTCGGCCCAGGCTGTGTGAAAACTCCCTGATTCGATAAGCTTGTCCACCGCGCCGACGAGAGTTGCCGATGGGACGTTTTATTGAAGGTGAAGACCGCTCGCAGAGCACGCTGCTGCCCGAGTGCCTCGACGACTACGTGGCGGAAGACAACCCGGTTCGGGTGGTCGACGTCTTCGTCGATGAACTCGATCTGGCCGCGCTGGGCTTTGACCGAGCGATCGCACAGGCGACCGGCCGGCCGGCCTACCACCCGGCGGTGCTGCTGAAGATCTACATCTACGGCTACCTCAACCGCATTCAGTCCAGCCGGCGGCTGGAGCGCGAGGCGCAGCGCAACGTCGAGCTGATGTGGCTGACCGGTCGACTGGCGCCCGACTTCAAGACCATCGCCGACTTCCGCAAGGACAACGGCGCGGCGATCCGCAACGTCTGCCGCGAGTTCGTGGTGCTGTGCCGCCGCCTGAAGCTGTTCTCGCAGGCGATCGTGGCCATCGACGGCAGCAAGTTCAAGGCGGTCAACAACCGCGACCGGAACTTCACGCGCGCCAAGATGCAGCGCCGGATGAGCAGATCGAAGCGAGCATCGAGCGCTACCTGGCGGAGCTGGACACCGCCGACCGCCAACCGGCCAGTCGCCGAAGCCCGACGAGCGGCTGCAGGAGAAGATCGAGAAGCTGCAGCGGAGATGCAGCGCATGAAGGTCGTTGGAGCAGGAAGTCGAGGCTGCACCCGACGAGCAAATCTCGCTGACCGACCCGGATGCGCGCTCGATGATCACCCGCGGGCACTGGCATTGTCGGCTACAACGTGCAGACCGCGGTCGATGCCAAGCATCACCTGATCGTCGCCCACGAGGTCACCAACATCGGCAACGATCGAGCCAGCTGGCGAAGATGGCGACAGCGGCGCGCAGCGCCATGAGGCCGAGCACCTGAGGTCGTCGCCGACCGCGGCTACTTCAACGGCGAAGAGATCCTGGCGTGCGCAGAGGCCGGCATCACGCCCTTCGTGCCCAAGCCGATGACCTCCAACACCAGGCCGAAGGTCGCTTCGGCAAGCCGGACTTCATCTACATGCCCGAGACGACAAGTACCGCTGCCCGGCCGGCCAAGCGCTGATCCAGCGCTTCACCACGGTCGAGCACGGCATGACGTTGCACAGCTACTGGACCTCGGCCTGCCCGGCTTGTCCGCTCAAGGCGCAATGCACGCCGGCGCCCGAACGGCGCATCACGCGATGGGAGCATGAGAGCGTGCTCGAGGCGATGCAGCAGCGGCTGGACCACGAACCGGACATGATGCGCATGCGACGGCAGACCGTCGAGCATCCGTTCGGAACGCTCAAGCATGGATGGGCTCGACGCATTTCCTGACGCGCACGCTGGAGCACGTGAGCACCGAGATGAGCCTGCATGTGCTCGCCTACAACCTCAAACGCGTGATGCGCATCCTTGGGAATCGCGCCGCTGATGCAGGCGATGCGCGCCTAAGGGCGCGTTCGTCGCGAAAACACCACGATTCAAGGGTCTCTTGAGACCTTTGGCATCGATCGCCCGTTTCGAAATTAAGAAATGCCTTTGCCGCGAAAGCGCTTCTGGAAGAGCGCAAGCGGCCAGAAAGACGCCATACGTGGCCATCTCGCTGTCGATGACGGCGAAAATCCGTTTTCACACAGCCTGGGCCGATAAAGGACATCGGCAAAGTGCGATTAGGAAGTTATCAGGGTGGGGATCCACTGCTCCGTACCGCGTCCCTGCGGATGGCACTGACCACCGGGCCGATGGGCTCGCAAACGCGCATGGACTGATTGTTGGCATGCGAACAGGACAGATTGGCTGGGTGTTCCGCCGGCACCTTTATCAAGCTGATCGGGATGAGTCGAACTGCGCGTGAGTGCGACTCGCCAATAGGTGATTTTCTCTAACTCCGAGTTCCTTCAGGCTGCGAGGACTGGCAGAAGGCCACGAGGAAGGCATTAACGGCGTCCGACTCGCGCTCGAATACCGGCAACAGTTGCGCCAGCGTATCGCCTGCCCCAGCCTTGCCGGCAGTCTCGATCTCTTCGCAGAGCGCTCCCAGAACCAGGGCGCCGATGGTACGCGCGGAGGACTTCAGCCGGTGCGCCTGCTGGATCGTGGTGGCCATATCGCCAACGCGGCACGCCGCCTTCAACAATTCGGCGATCCTGCCGGCGCTGTCCTGGAAACCTTGCAACAGATCGAAGATGACCGCCGGGTCGTTGCCGACAAGTTCCTCGAGCACACCTACGTCCACCGCAAGGGCGACCGATCCATCGAGTACTGCGCCTTGCGGCGGCTCGACCGGCTGCGGAAGTGGCAGGAGCAGTTCGTCCAGCGCCTTGCGCAGGTCGGCCAACTGGAGGGGCTTGGTCAGGTACTTGTCCATGCCGGCAGCACGACAGCGCTCCGACTCGCCCTTGAGCGCCGTGGCCGTGAGCGCAGCAATCGGCACGTGCCGGTTGCCCTGCTCCTGCGCGCGGATCGCCGCGGTGAGTTCGTAGCCATCCATCGCCGGCATGTGGAGGTCGGTAAGTATCAGCCCGTAATCGCCGCTGCGCCAAAGTTCCAGCGCCTGCCTGCCGTCAGAAGCTACATCGGCGGCAAAGCCGAGCAGCGCGAGCTGGCGCAGGATGACTTTCTGATTGGTCCCGTCGTCTTCGGCCACGAGGATCAGACGGCCGGCGTGGCGGGCTTCCTCGCGTGAGGGCACGGCCAGTTTCCCCAGAGCCCGGCCAGCGGACGCCTGCGCCGGTACCGGCGTTCGGCCGGCGGCCAGGTTGATGGCCCGGCAAAGACGGCGACGGGTGAGGACATTGGCATCCACGAAAACGATGCCCGCGTCTCGCGTCCGGGTTTTTGGGCGCAGACCTCGGCCGATGGCGACGATGTGCAAGCCATATTCCGAACCATGTCGCTTGAGTGTGCGCAGGGATTCGTCGTTGATCCCGGGACCAGTCGCGTCGATCACCCCGATCCACGGCCCCGGCGGCAACTCGCCCATGAGACTGCACGCCTGCATCACGTCGCGAGCCTGGTGCGTCTGCGCGCCCTCGTCGGCCAGGCAGGCCATCAGATCGGTAGCGAGTTCGTCCGCACCGCCGACAACCAGGCAGCGAAGTCCGGCCAGTTGCGGTGCGGGCCGGGCGATCGCTTCCCCCTGTGCTCGCTGTAGCGCCAGGTGCACGCTGAAGGTCGAGCCGTGCCCAGGTTCGCTTTGCAACTCCAGCGTGCCGTCCATCAAATCCACCAGTCGGCGCGAAATGGCCAGTCCGAGGCCAGTGCCCCCGAAGCGCCGGGTAGTCGAAGTGTCCGCTTGGCTGAAAGCGGTGAACAGTCGCGCACGCGTCGGTTCGTCAATGCCGATGCCGTTGTCGATGACGTCCAGTTCCACAGCCACATGAGTGTCCGTGGAATGGCTGGCCGCCCGGACGCGCACAGCGACACGACCAGGCCGCTCGCATCCGCTGGAGAACTTGATCGCGTTGCTTACCAGGTTGACCAGCACCTGTCGCAGGCGCAGGGCGTCGCCGATAACCGTGACTGGAATCGCCGGGTCGACGAAGACCGTGAGATATACGGATTTCTTCAAGGCAAGGTCGGCGAGCATCCCGCAGGCGTTTTCGGCCATCTCGCGCAACGGGAAGGGTGCCTGCTCGAGTTCCAGCCGGCCGGATTCGATTTTGGAGAAATCCAGTATGTCCTCAATCACGGCCAGCAACGAGAAGGCCGATTCGCGGATCAGGTCGAGCATCTCGACCTGGTGGCCTTTGAGGTTAGTCTGCTGCAGGACGTCGATCATGCCGATCACGCCGTTCATCGGGGTGCGGATCTCATGGCTCATCGTGGCCAGGAAACTCGACTTGGCGCCATTGGCTTGGTCGGCCGCAGCCTTTGCCTCCGTCAGCTCGCGGTTGGCGCGTTGCAGGTCCGACGTGCGTTCTTGCACCCGGTGTTCGAGGTTGGCGTTGAGCCGCATGACCTCCTGTTGGGCGAGCTGGCGTTCCTCCGCCTCGCGACGGACGTCACGGTAGGACGCCTGCAGCGCTTCCGTGCGTCGTTCCACTTCGGTGAGCATGTCGTTGAACGAGTCGACCAGTTCGCCGACCTCGTCATCGGTGGTCTTGGCAACGCGGCGCGAGTAGTCCTGCTGCTTCACCACCTCGCGTGCGATGGACGCCATCGCCGCGATGGGGGCGGTGACCAGCTTCTCCATGCGCCGGATCAGGACCACAGCGATCCCAATGGCGAACAATCCCACCAGCACCGCCACTCCGACAGCTCCCGCGATGACGCCAACGAGGTTGTAGCCGACCTGCAGGTAGACAGTGCCGAGGACGGTGCCATCGCTGACGATTTGCCGGGTCACCACCAAGGCGGTGCCTTCGATGTCGGCACTGTCGTGCCCCACTTTCGCGGGAAAGATGCCGTGCTGATCTTTGGCGACATAGGTGGCAAAGAGCCTGTTGTCACCAGTGTAGATTGCCGCCGAACGGACGTTCGGTCGGGCGGCCAGCAGGGCGAGGTTCTCGCGGGCCAGCCGTTGATCATCGAACTGAAGCGCCGGCGCGGTCATGCGGCCGAGCAGTTCCGCCGTCGTGCTTACATCGCTCACATGACGGTAGTGGTACGAAATCACGTTGCCGACAATATTGCCGAGGGTGGCACACACCAGCGCAGCCACCGCGGCATACACCACGATGGCCTGCAGCTTTTCCCCGATCGAGCCGGACATGTCTTTCACGGGTCGTCCCGAGTGACCCGTCGGGCGGCGGTGAGCATCAGGGCCCGCAGTTTGAGGCCGCTGTTGGCGACGGGCTTGAGCGCTACGTTGAAGCGCAGGCGCTGGCCGATCAGGTCGAAGCTGATCATGCTGTCCAGCATCCGCTTCTGTCCGGCATCGGAAACCACCAGCACGGGTTTGCCCCTGACTGCATCGCCAATGGTCCGCAGCGCGCGCGTGTCCACGGGCGCCTACGATCAACATGTGAACGCCTTGCAATGAGCTGCCGGCGTCCAGTCGCCGGGTCACCAGCGGACGGCCGTTGACCATCTTGCCGACGATCATGGGGGAGAGAATCTCCTCGAGGTCGTCATCCCCAATCACCCCGATGACAATGGGACTATCTTCGCTGGCGAAGACCCCGGGCGGCCACTCCACGTAGCCTGCGAACTTGTACAGGTAGGCCGCCTTGACGCGAAGCGTGGAATCGCTGGATTCGACCGCCGGTGGCTGCGCGGCGTTGACCCTGCCAGCAAAGGCCAGGAGCACGGCCAGGACCGCGCACGCCAGCAGGTACCTGACGCAACGGACCATGGGAGAAATCACGGAAGAGGTCGTCACATCGTCCACGCCAGCGCAAGGATCACCGTGCGGCCGATTTCGCGCCGCAGATCGCGCGTCCCATACTCGCCATGTCCTCCGGACAAGTTGCGCCCGGTCAGTGAGATCTGGACACCAGGCGCCAACATCCACCCCAGGCGCGCATCGACGGCTGTATACGCCGGCACCTCGTCCCTGGCCAGCGCGCCGACGTGGCGCAAGCCGATGGCGAGTTCACCATCACTGCCGAGGTTCCAGCTCGAGCGCAGTTGCCAGGTATGCGAAGGATCTAAACCCGCCGCGCCGGGTCCGGCTGCGTCATTGCTGCCGGCCTTCAACCGGAAGTGCTCGTCGAGTGCGGTGAAGCCGCCGCTCAGGCGCCAGCTTTGGGCGGCCTGGAACGTTCCCCACCACTCGATGCCATTGGCCTGCCCCTCCATCAGGCTCCCGAAAAAGAGGTAGGTGAAGCTGGGGTCGATTTCCTGGGTGCGCAGGTGGTCGTAGTGATTGTGGTATAGCGTTGCGGACCATGAAAGCCGCGGTGTCGGCTGCCCGCGGTATCCAAGCGCGTAAACCTTGGCCACCTCGGAGCGCACCGCATCGCCGCCATCAAGGAGGTAAGGTGGCATGGCCGGAACATGTGCATCGCGATCCAGCCGCGATGGCGCCCGTACGGCGCGCGACACGGCTGTCCAGAACAGGTGGCCTGGGGCTGCCTTCCAGGCAAGGCGCGCATTGGGCAGGAATTCGGTGCCGGTGTAATCGTTGCGCTCAAACCGCGCGCCCAGCGTCAAGCGCAAGTGGGTAGCGAGCGCCATCTCGTCCTGCGCGAACACGCTGGTCCAGTGCTGGTGCACTCGTGCCGGAAGAAAGGCGAAATAGGGACTGAGGTTTTCCACGCGATCTTGGCTCTGCCTGGCATTGACCCCCCACACCAGCGAATGCATCCCCAATGGCCGTAGCGAGTGCTGCAACTGGAAGTCGAGAATATCCAGCCGTTCACCGAACGTCGGCGGCACGGTGCGCCGGGTATGGTCGTAGTAGGCCTGCAGATCGAGGCTGCCCCCTTCGGCAAACGCACGATTCCAGCGTGCGGTCAGGTTGACGCCCGAGGTGGCGATATCCCCCAGCGCGAGATCAGCGCCGCCAATCGCGATCGCACCTGGCGCCGGTTGCTGTTCGGTACCGTCGTAGGCATTGCCCTCTACCGTGAAGCTATCCGCGTCACGTTGCCAATCGGTGCGAAAACCCACCTGGGTCCGGTGGCCGGCGTCATCGACCGTGGTCCCGTCTGCGGTCTTTCCGTGAAGCCAGCGCGTGTGCTTGCCATACACCCGGTAATCGCCGCTCGCACCAAGCGCGGCACCGTAGCGGAAGCCGATGTCGGAATCGTCGTTGCCTACCGCGGTCGCCAGCAACGCGCCGTGGGTATTCTCGGCCGATCGGGTGATGATGTTGATGACGCCATTGACCGCATTGACGCCCCACAGGGTGCCACCCGGGCCGCTGATCACTTCGATGCGCTCGACATCCTGCAGCATCACGTCCTGCGCGTCCCAGAACACGCCGGAAAACAGCGGTGAATAGACCGAGCGGCCATCGATCAGGACCAGCAGCTTGTTCGGCGCGCTGTTGTTGCTGCCGTTCATGCCACGCGCCGAAATGGCATAGCCCGTGGCGCTAACTTCGGCCACCTGCAGGTTGGGTGCCAGGCGCAGCGCCTCGGGGAGATTGCGCGCACCTGATTGACGGATGTCATCCGCGGTGATGACGAAGACTGACGCCGCGGCGTCCGACAGACGCTCGGGCTTCTTGGAAACCGAAGTGATCTCGATGTTGCCCAGCTCCTCCAGCGACAGTGAGGTCAGATCTCCTGGGTTCGCAGGCAAATCGGAGAGCGAGGCGCGCGCTGGCAGAGCCTCCAGGCCAAGCATCACGGAAGCACAAAGGGCAAGCCGCAAGAGATGCGGGCGAATGGTGTAGAACATTTCTTCCGGTTTGGCCGGCACATGCATGACTGGAATCCCGTGAGTGGCGCGCTGAAAGTGTCACCGCAAATCGGTCACCGCGGTGTCCGCTCGTCCGATTCGCCAATGCGTAGCGCAAACGACCCCGACCCACTTTTTCATAAAACTTCCGACACCGCGAGGCTGCCGCCCCAAGGCTTGGATCGAAATTCTGGATGCCCCTGCCAAGGCGTTACAAGTGTAGCCGCAAGCGCGAGTCCAGCAACCCAGGCAAGTCGCCGCGGCGGTCGCAGCCAGCAAACCGCCCGCCCGGGCTTGTGAAGCAATGGACAAGGACCGACGGCAAGCCGACCGCGTTGCGGACCAGTAAGTAGCCGCGCGGCAGCGTTTGAGCTTCGTCGTGTACGGGCCGGCGAGGCTTCCGCCGGTTCCCGCGGCACCGATTTGTCCTCTGGCCCAGAAATTTACATCGCGCCGGCGTTGCCTGGAGCCAGCAGCCTAGCGGGGGGCGAAAGAAGTCGCCTCGGCGACGCGCGCGTCGAGGTGGCAGCAACCATGGCCGGAATGAGAACGAACCGGTACCTTCGTGGTATCTCTCCCGTGGCCGGGTGCACTCGCTCTTGGGGTAGCGAGTGCGCGCACGACCCGATTCCGGACATCATCTGCATACCCAAAGACGCCAGTCACCCGCGGACCCGGCATTCGTGTCAAGGTTCGCTCCGCCATACGGAACAACAATTCCATGCGGCTGAAGCAATGCCAGCCAACATACATGTCATCCGAGCGGCAGGAAGGCAACATGAGACGCAGCAAGGTCAGTGGAAAGATTCTTGTCGTTTCCGACCAGAAGGCGGAAGCAGAGTCTTTGCTAGCCCAGGTGGCGCATGATTATCCTGACTCTCGGCTTCGTATGACGCAGACCATTACGTAACCGATTTCGAGCGCGTCCAACCAGATGTCCTGCTGCTTGTTTTCAAATCGATAGAAAATGCACAAAATTATTATTTAGGGTTGTACCGTTTCGGAACTGCCGCACAACAACACAGCCATCGAACGATCGTCTTCTGCGAAAAGGGGCAGGTAAAGAAGGCCTTTGAACTCTGCCGAAAACAGTACTTCGACGACTATGTGTTGTTCTGGCCTTCTCCCTACGACGGCAGTCGCTTGTCGATGTCAATTCACGTGGCGCTGCGCGAGCTCAAGCAGTCCCGGGGACTAGCCGCCAACGAACGTCAGCTGGGGGACTATGTCAGCAAGCTGAAGGAATCGGCCAAACGCTGGACCAGCGCCTAACCCAAGGGGGCCATGAAGTCGAATCGGTCGCCGTGCAACTGGCCCGTGATGGAGAGCACCTCGGCGCCACGATCGAACGTCTTCTTGACCGCATTACCCATGGCGGCCTGGAGGACGCTGTCACCATCCGTGACGCCCAGAAGCTCGAAAGCGAATTCAAGGCGCTCGTGGCCAATGAAATCGGCCCACTGGTCACTCGAGTAGGGCCGCTGTCGACCCACTTCGCCTTTGGGCGAGCGAAATGCAGCGCGAATCGTCGGTGCGGCTTGGGCAGAC
>CAVYSP010000014.1:0-122176 GCA_963771235.1 uncultured Gammaproteobacteria bacterium | reverse complement strand
GTAAGCAGCAGCAATTGATGATGATCGAACAAGAGCGGCAGCGATGCCGCTCTTGTCCTTTGAACCGCATGAAAGTAGCTCTTACCTGGTTAGTTCGTTTTAAAGGGGAGTAGCAATGAAAAGCGCATTCATTCTTTTTGCGACATTGGGGGCCATGGTTCGGCAGGCATGCAGCCATCACTTGAATGAGCGGCCAACAAGCCGAGGGCCTGTCACCACATCAAACGCACAATTCAGTCAGGCTGACTATGCGGCCGAAGTCAAACGCCTGACGCCTCTTGCGGCCCGTGGCGATGCGGACGCGGAGTTTCGCCTTGGCCGAATGTACGACTTTGCACAGGGGGTACCCAGGTACGTGGACAAGATGGTGGCCCTGTATGCGGCATCCGCGGCGCAGGGTAACAGCGACGGCGAAAACGGGCTTGGTGCTTGTTATGAAGGCTGGTGAAGGTGTTCCGGCGAATCTCGATCAGGCCATCGCGCTGTACCGAAAGTCTGCCAACCAAGGCAATGCCAAGGGCGAATACAACCTGGGGCGCAAGTACGAACATGGTTCCGGCGTGCCACGCGATTACGGCGAAGCCGCAAAATGGTTCAAGCTAGCCGCTGCACAAGGAGACGCGTTTTCCGAATACGAACTCGGATTGATGTACGACTCCGGCTTCGGTGTGGAGCAAAGCGATGCCCTGGCATTGAAGTGGTACTTGGCGGCTGCCAAACAGGGAAATGAGTTTGCAGAGAACAACCTGGGCCTGATGTACGCCAATGGCCGTGGCATACCACGCGATGTGTCACAGGCCATCGTGTTGTATGGGCGAGCTGCCCAAAAGGGAAACGTCGAAGCGATGAACAACCTCGGCGATACTTATCGCTACGGTGACCATGAGCAGCCGGAGGACTACGGACAGGCCGTCTTCTGGTACGGAAAATCGGCGGCATTGGGCAACGCCAAGGGAAGAACGGCTTGGGCATGATGTACGAAGAGGGGCTCGGTGTCGTCCGAGGACGTGCAACACGCGGTCGCCTTGTATCGCTTGGCGGCGGCGCAGGGCTACGGCGAAGCGCAAGCCTGTCTGGGCAAGGTTTATGAGTATGGCATAGGCGTCCCAAGACTATGCAGCAAGCCTTCGAGTTTGTATTCGGCGGCGGCCAGACAGGGCGTTGGGAGCGCCGAGAACGGTCTCGGTGCCATGTTCGCGCACGGCGAAGGTGTAGTGAAAGACGAGGTGGCTGCCGAGAGGCTTTTCCGTTCAGCTGCTGCGCATGGCGAACACGGTGGTTTGCTCAATATCGCCGAAATGTATTTCGACGGGATCAATCACCCCAGCGATGTGGCCGCCGGCTATGCGCTGGCCTATGTGGTTGCGAATATGGAGCAGGCGCCACCTGAAGCAGCGACTGTTCGTGACATCATGCGCATAAGGCTCAATCCCGTACAGCTGGCCAAGGCCAAAGGCCTGATCGGGAAGATGCGTCAGCACGACCCACTCATCGTGTTTGATAGTGAAGTCCGGAATTGAGGGAAGTCCCAAAAAACGTGAGGGTCAGGTCTTGTTCTGCCACATGTCGGCTCGCGCAACATGGCTCACCGTGGCGTAGTGCAAACTGAGGTGCTCACTGATGGCCTTCCAATCACCGAACAAAGGTGTCAGGGACAATTTAATTCCGAGTAAAGGAGCGTGGCTAATTAAACGAGGTCCCAGGCGTCGCAGCTTGTTTAATTAGCCACGTCCCCTTTTTTCATTCAAGCGGACGGCTACGCCGCCGCTTAACTCCAGCGTTAGGCGCGCACCCAACCATCATGGAGACTTATGGAAATTACTTTCAGTGGCAAGTACGCGGTCAGTTCGGAGACCTTAGGGATTAGCTTCGAGGCTAATCTGGACGGGCACAGGATCAATTGCAATGTGTCGCAAGAGGCGCTTCAAGACATTGATCCTGACAACGCTGTCGGAGACGCGGAGCAACGGTTTCTGGCCAACCGCTCCGAGAATGGTGTCAGGGACAATTTAGATGCTCGGGGGGCCGTCCTGCTGGCTGCTCCGAATTGTCCCTGACACCATTTTTTTAAAAATGTAACTGGTGTAGGTGTGACTCTTGGCGGTGGCGCAGGTGCAAATGCGTTCATGGGACCTACTCAGACATATTTGGGGCCAGTAGGCCATTTATGGTGAATGTAAATAAGACATTGACGGTAGTTAAATGGGCCATGATATTAGCGATGGCTATATCAGGGTATTCAAAAATACACTATTACAGAATTTTTACAGTTGGTGGAAATAAGACGCCTACCTTGGCGAAAGTAGTAGAAATTAATGATCACGGATCCATTGTTTACATTACTTCAAATCAAGATAATATCTTGAATATTCTCACTGCTTTCGCCATATCAAGCTTTATTATTGCAGTGTTGATTGACTTGTACCAACGAAAGCGAATAAGGGGTCAGATTCATTATTCTCAACACGGTAAATGAACCTGACCTCTTTGTTTTTGTATGCATCGAGAGTGTGTGACATTGGTAGCCAGGCTCGGGGCTGCCCAGCTGGTAGGGGCGTGGTTTGCTCTTAGCCACGTGGCGCCGGTACGGAGGAGATTGAATGTGGGTTCGGACGGATTGGCGTACCGTTGCCTTCGGTGATGATCGTGATCCTCTCCGAACTTGATGCATGGGGAGCAGCGTTCCCGAACCGGGTCGATGAAGCAGGGGTTGCGAAAGGGCAGGTAGGTGTCCATTTGCCGGTCGTGCCGGCTGACGCAGGAGGTGGTCGCGATGAACCGGATTGTTTTTTTTGCCATGGGTCTGACCTTGCTTGCGCCAGCAGCATTGGCACAAACGGCCGCCAGGTTGGATCCGGGGGTCGGCGGCTCAGGTCATACGGGAGCATGGGGTCAGGTCTAGCTTCGTAGCAAGCGGTGCAGCGGAAGAATCCAATCAAATGCTACAAAACTAGACCTGACCCTGAGGTTCTTGTCAGTTTCCCCCGCGCGTCGGGAAGTGAATCTGACCCCGTTCTTGGAGACGACCGGACTGTCAGCTACCAAGGAGTTGTTGTCTTTCCTGCCTCGATTTCGTTTCACGAAAAGGAGCTTGCGGGCCGAGAGGGGTCAGCTCAACTGACCCCGTTCGCTTTGATTGTCTGGGGATCAGTGCTTGCGCTGCCGGCGGATTCTGCGGCTGTTGCGATTTTCAGCATGGTTGAGGTTTTTGTCTTCGCGCCTGGTCAGATGACCGTTGTGCCTGGCTTCGTCGGCACTGGTTCGCTGGGCGATGTTCGCGTCGCGCTTCTCATCGTTCGCGGCCTGTTTGGCGGTGATGGTGCCGTTGGCAACGCCGTTGTCAGTGCGACGCTGCTGGTTGTTTATGCGATGGTTGACTTCATTCACACGCGGGTGCCCCGGTACGGTGGTGTCCTGCGCCATGGCTTGGGCGCCGATGAGCGCGGAGCAGGCAAGCAGGCCGATCAGCCCGAAGCGGATCGTCGATGATGTCTTCATGGTGTTTATCTCCTGACGGGTGAAATGCTGGCATGGGTTGTCATACATGCGACGACTTTCATGTGTCGGTGGCGTTCGCTCGGTTTTTCGCCAACGAACGGGATGTAGAAACGGCGTTTGGGGAAGTTCGTTGACACCAGAAACGGGCGGGACCAAAAATGGGGTCAGGTTCACTTGCAACCGTTTGAATGCGTTTTTGCCGAGCGGTACTCCGTTGAAGCAAGAGATTTCGTGCTCCTGCGACGCGCAGAACGGGTCAGGTTCACTTTTCGGCTGACGCGTAAGCGGACCTGACCTCGTTTCAACGTTCGGACAGATTTGGCGTACCGTTGCCTTCGTTGATGATCGTGATCCTCTCCGAACTTGATGCATGGGGAGCAAGCGTCCCCGAACCGGGTCGATGAAGCAGGGGTTGCGAAAGGGGTGGTGGGTGTCCATTCGCCGGTCGTGCCGGCTGACGCAGGAGGTGGTCGCGATGAACCGGATTGTTTTTTTTGCCATGGGTCTGACCTTGCTTGCGCCAGCGGCATTGGCACAAACGGCCGCCAGGTTGGATCCGGGGTCGGCGGCTCAGGTCATACAGAATCAGGAGATGCAGAATCGGGAGATGCAGAATGTGGTGCGCAACATGGAAGAGGCGCAGCGCCGGGCCTGGCTGAACGCCATGGCCAATCTTTCCAAGCTCCGTGCCAAGCTGGCCGAAGTATGGCAAGGCATAGGCATGTCGCCGCAGGATGCCAACATGGTCGCCAACGCCTACGACTCGAATCTCACTGCGCGCATGCACCGCGATTCGCTTCGCGGCAAAAGCGACGAGGAAGTGGCGGAAATGCTGCAGTCTGCGATCAGGCAAAAACGCTACCTGGACGCCGACCAGCTGCTGATCGATTACGAGCGGAACAGGTTCAGGACAGGCGCGAACCACACAGCCGAAGTGAGCCGGTGAGCCGACTCCGCAATAAAAAAATTAAAGGGGACGTGGCTAATTGAATCCGTTCGTCGTCTGGCAAAGCGAGCCACCTGCCGTGCTTGATTGGCAACGTCCCCTTTTCCCACGGGTTTCTGAAAGGTTGCCCAATGCTTCGAAACGCTCACCCTGCCGATTTCTCCGCGATCCTCGCCCTCAACGAGGCCTTCGTCGCCGTGCTCAGTCCGCTGGATGCGGGGCGCCTGGCGCGGTTGCATGAGCAGGCGGCCGTGCATCGGGTGGCCGAGCGGGATGGACGGATCGAGGCTTTCCTGCTCGCCTTCCGCGAGGGTGCGGATTACGACGGCACCAACTACCGCTGGTTCGCACAGCGCTATGCGCGCTTCCTGTACGTGGACCGCATCGTGGTCGCCGGTAGCGGGCAGGCCGGAGGCATCGGCCGTCGGCTCTATGCCGATGTCCGTGCGCGGGCCTCGGCGGACGCGGTGCCGCTGATCGCCTGCGAATTCGATATCGATCCGCCCAACCCGGCCTCCGCACGTTTTCACGCCAGGCAAGGCTTCCGCGAAGTTGGGCAGCGGCGGGTCGACGGCGGCAAGGTGGTGTCCATGCAGGTACTCGACGTAGCTGTCCCCTGAGGTCGTGGATTACGGGGAGCTGCTCGTACGGAAAAAAGGTCAGGTTCACTTGATGCGCGCCAACAAGCGAACCTTACCCAGTTCGCTCGACACCCATCCACCCCGCCCGCAAGGTGCAGCGACCCATGACATCCCTCTCTCGCGAAGCGGTCGGCCAACGTTTTGATCACCGTCTGATGCAACAGGCCCGTGAACGCAGCTGGGCGGCGTTGCACGGGCTCCGTGAGCGCATGCACCCAGGCATCAGTGAAGACGAAGCGAAAGCAGAGGCCATGGAGGTATTCCACGGGTTGGGCTACGAGCGGTTGTGGCATCCGGTGCTGGTACGCATCGGCACGAACACCACGAAGGCATACCGGCAAGCCTCCGACCCTGGCGTACGACTGGGCGAGAACGATAGCTACTTCATCGACCTGGGCCTGGTATTCGATGGACATGAGGGCGATGTCGGCGACACTTTTGTCGTGGGCAACGCACCACAGCGGCAAGCTTGCGCCGAGGCGGCACGGGCGCTGTTCCAGGAGGTGGCCGGCGTCTGGCGCATCGAGGGCCTGACTGGGCAAGCCCTCTACACCTTCGCCGAGCAGCGCGCCGCGGCGATGGGCTGGCGCTTCAACCAGGCGACCAAGGGCCATCGGGTTGGCGACTTTCCGCATTCGATACACAAGGGTGGCGACCTCGCCGAGCTGGCCGCAGCGCCGTCACGGGATTTGTGGATACTGGAAATACAGATCGCGCACCCCACCGATCCGTTCGGCGCGTTCTACAGGACCTGCTGTCGGCCTGACTGAATAAAGGGGACGTGGCCAATTAAATTCGTTCGTCGTCTGGCAAAGCGAGTTACCTGCCTGACTTGATTGGCTACGTCCCTTTTCCTCCCGGGTTGGAGTGAGCACCGCGAACCCGACAACTATTCGGTAGCCGCGTTGAGGGTTCGCGGTGCTCACCCCAACCTGGCGGGAGACTGGGTTGGCGGCGCGCTCCGATCGTTGATTTCTGCTGCCAGAGGATGTCAGCAGGGACGGCGTTCCGGATGGGTTTTGCGTCCCGCCGCGGGCATCATGGCAGCGTTCCCCCGCTGGCCCCTTGCCGTGTTCCCACGTTCCGATTACGCACCGGTGTTGCTCGCCGTCGGCATGCTGCTGGTCAGCATGGTGTCGTATCAGTGTGGCGCCGCGCTGGCCAAGCAGCTGTTTCCGCTGATCGGGGCGCAGGGCGCCACGGCATGCCGACTGGGACTGGGTGCGCTGATCCTGTTGTTGGTGCGGCGGCCCTGGCGTTCGCCGCGGCGCGTGCGTGACGTGCGCGCGTTATGGGGCTATGGCCTGTCGATCGGGGCGATGAATCTGCTGTTTTACATGTCGTTGCGCAGCATCCCGTTGGGCATTGCGGTGGCGCTCGAGTTCACCGGACCGCTGGCGCTGGCGTTGTTCGGCTCGCGCCGGTTGCTGGATTTTGCGTGGATCGCACTGGTGCTGGCGGGGCTGGCCCTGCTGTTGCCACTGCGCGGGCAAGTACACGCGCTCGATCCGGTGGGCGCGATGTATGCGCTGGGCGCGGGTATTGGCTGGGCGTTGTACATCGTGCTCGGCCAGAAGGCGGGAGCAGCGCACGGCGCCGATACGGTGACGCTGGGCACCTCGATCGCCGCGCTGCTGGCGCTGCCGATCGGCATCGCGCACGCGGGCAGCGCGCTGTTCGCGCCGGCATTGCTGCCGCTGGCACTGGGTGTGGCGGTGCTCAGTTCCGCCCTGCCTTATTCGCTGGAAATGGTCGCGCTGACCCGCCTGCCGACGCGCACCTTCGGCACCCTGCTGAGCCTTGAGCCGGCCATCGCGGCGATAGCAGGGGTGGGTTTCCTCGGCGAGCACCTTGGCGTGCTGCAGTGGCTGGCCATCGCCGCGATCATCGTGGCCGCAGCCGGCACTGCAATGAGCGTGCGCCAGCCGGCGACCGAGCCGCCACTCAACTGAGCGTGATCGTCGTTGTCGATGGAAAAAGGGGGCAGGTTCATCAATCCGCAATGCGGTAAATGGACCTGCCGCTTTTTGCTTGCTGACCCGTGTTTTTATTCGTGTCAGTAACGGTCTCTGCTGATCATCTCAATGCGCCAGGTATCCAGGCCCGAGCAATACCTTGCCCGGCAACTTGCCGGTCATCTTGCTGCCATCGACCACCGGGACGCCGTTGACGAGGACGTATTGCATGCCGACGGAGAGCTGGTTGGGCTTTTCGTAGGTGGCGACATCGTGGATGGCCTGCGGGTCGAACACCACGACATCCGCCCACATCCCCTGCTTGAGCACGCCTCGGTCGTTGAGGTGCATGCGTTGCGCCGGCAGCGCGCTGAATTTGCGGATCGCGTCCGGCAGGGTGAGCAGTTTCTGTTCGCGGACGTACTTCGACAGGATCCGCGGAAACGTGCCGTACGCACGCGGGTGCGGATGATCCTTGCCGAGTATTCCCTCAGGCGAGGTGCCGGCATAGTCGTTGTCGACAGACACCCACGGTTGCTTCAACGCAAGTTCTACATCGTGCTCGTCCATGCCGAAGATCACGACCGAGGTTGCGGCGTGGTCCTTGATCAGGAAATCCATGATCGTGTCGATGGGATCCTCGTGCCATTCCTTCGCGATCTCGTCGATGCGCATGCCCTGGTATTTGGCCAGCTGCGGATTGTTGACCACGCTGATCAGGATGTCGTGCGGGCCGTTGATGGCGAGCCATTCATTGTCCCAACTGGCGTCCGGGGTAGTCATGTCCTTGCGGATGCGCGCGCGCATCGCGGGGTCGCGCAGGCGTTCGAGCAGCTTGCTGTCGCCGCCATCATGTGCCCACGGCGGAATGATGGCCGAGAACGTATTTTGCCAGGCGGTGTAGGCGTAGGTGTCGGCAGCGACGTCGATGCCGTCGGCGCGCGCCGCATCGATGCGGGCAACGATCTCCGGCATCTTGCCCCAGTTCGGCTTGCCCGAGGTTTTCAAGTGGAATATCTCCACCGGGATGCGCGCCTCGCGGCCGATGCGGAACGTTTCGTCGAGCGCGGCCATTTCGGCGTTGCCTTCGCTGCGCATGTGGGTTGCGTAGATGCCGCCGTAGCGGGACGCCGTCTTCGCCAGTGCGATCAGTTCGTCGGTGGTCGCATAAGGTGCCGGCGCGTATTGCAGCGCGGTCGAAAGCCCCATCGTGCCCTGCCGCATGCCATCGGCGACAAGCGCCTGCATGCGCTTGAGCTCGTCCGCGTCCGGCGCGCGGTTGTCGTAGCCGAGCACCATCTCGCGCACCGTGGTGGCACCGATATACGTACCCATGTTGATGCCGATGCCCTGTTTGCGCAGCCGGGCGAAGTAGCCATCGAACGTGCGCCAGTCTGCCTTGATGTGATAGTGGTCGAGCCCGGGTTGCATGGCCTTGAGAATGGCGTCATCGAGCGGCGCGATCGACTCGCCCTCGCCGGTGATCTCGGTGGTGATGCCCTGGTAGATCTTTGACGGCAGCCGGGGATCGACCAGCACGGTGACTTCCGATTGCCCCAACATGTCGATGAAACCGGGTGCTACCACCATCCCGTGCGCATCGATGCTGCGTTTTGCATGGGCGTCAGCCAACTGGCCGATCGCTGCGATGCGGCCGTCCTTTATCGCCAGGTCCGCTGCATACCAGGGCGAACCCGTGCCGTCGATGATGTGGCCATTGCGGATGATGAGGTCGTAGTCAGCGCCCGCAGGCGGTGCTACCGCGCCAGCGAGCAGCGGACAAAGGCAAAGCAACAAGCAGACCAGGCGCACGCTCATGTCAGTTTCCCCTTGGTTGCATGACGGTAGCCATCAAAAACGATCGGCACTGGAACACAGGCAACGGGCAGGAGCGACCTGCGCGCGGCGTTGTTGAATCATGGAGCAAAACCGGAATCGAAGTGCACGTCCTGCTAACTGGGTCAGAGCCCCTTCTCTGGGCCTTTCGCCTGAGGAGAAAGCGGTCAGGTTCCTTGATCCGGAATGCGGCAAATGAGCCTGACCGCATTACGCCCGTACGCCCGCGGACCGGCCCGCCAGAATGGCCGCCATCGCCGAACGCCACCGATGGCCATGGAGCATGAAGCACGAGCGGGAAGACGACTGGCGCGCCCTATACGACTTTAGGCTAATGCGCATTGACAAGGGTCAAAAACGTGATATCCCGTGATGGTCCGGGAGAACCGAGGGGCCGTCCTGCAACACGGTGGCTACACGGGAAGCGATCGTGCTGGCGTCCGATATCTGTCGGCACTTGTACGTTGCATGGGCGAGCGGGGCCCGCCAAACCATCTACGAATGACCTTGCCGTTTTGCGCGCGGACCAATGGCCCGAAGGCCGTTTTTCCTTTTCTCAGGTGGAGGGGTAGATCGCATGTCATTTCTGGATCGCGAACACACAATCGCACCGCCGGGCTATAGCCGGTGGATGGTGCCGCCTGCGGCTTTGCTGGTCGACATGAGTATCGGACAGGCGTACGCGTTCAGCGTATTCAACCTGCCGTTGACCAAATTGATGGGTATCACGCAGTCCGCTCCGGGAGACTGGCGACTGGCACAGGTCGGCTGGATTTTCAGTATTGCCATGCTGTTGCTGGGCACGGCATCCGCCATCGGCGGAAGATGGGTGGAACGCAACGGGCCGCGCAAGTCGATGGCGCTGGCCACACTCTTTTTCAGCGGCGGCTTCATGGTGTCCGCGCTGGGCGTCGCGACCCACCAGTTGTGGCTGATCTATCTGGGCTATGGCGTGATTGGCGGGTGCGGACTGGGCATCGGCTACATCTCGCACGTCTCGACCCTGATCAAATGGTTCCCTGACCATCCGGGCCTGGCGACCGGCATGGCGATCTGCGGATTCGGCGGCGGTGCCATGGTCGGCTCGCCGCTGGGCGTGGGGCTGATGCACTTCTTCCATACGCCCACGTCCCTCGGCATCGCACCAACGTTCGTGGCCATGGGCGTCATCTACTTCATCCTGATGTCCATCGGCGCCATCATCGTGCGGGTCCCGCCCGACGGCTGGAAACCTGTCGGCTTCGTTGCACCAGTGCATCCGAAGAAGCTGGTCACGGTCGCCAACGTGTCGGTGGACCAGGCGTGGAGGACAACGCAGTTCTGGCTCGTGTGGATGATCATCTTCGTCAACACTACAGCCGGCATCGGAATCCTGGGGCAGGCCTCGGCCATGGCGCAGGAAATGATGCCAGGCAAGATCAGCGTGGCCGCCGCCGCCGGCTTCGTCGGCCTGTTGAGCCTGTTCAACATGAGCGGGCGTTTTGGTTGGGCGACGGTGTCCGACTACATCGGGCGCAAGAACACGTACTTCATCTTCTTTGCGCTGGGCATCGTGTTGTACGCGACGGTTCCGACCCTGGCTTCGGGAGGGCATGTGGTCCTGTACGTGCTGTTCTACTGCGTCATCATCAGCATGTACGGCGGGGCGTTCTCGACGTTGCCCGCCTACCTCAAGGACCTGTTCGGCACCATGCACGTGGGCGCGATCCACGGCCGCGAGTTGACGGCATGGTCGGCGGCGGGCGTTGCGGGACCGGTCCTGGTGAACTACATCCGCCAATTCCAGATCGCCTCGGGCGTCCCCAAGTCGCAGGCCTACACGGTGACCCTGTACATCATGGTGGGCCTGCTGGCGGTGGGCTTCATCTGCAACCTGCTGGTCCACCAGGTCGAAGCGCGGCACCACCACGTCGCCTCGGAAGGACTGGAATCAACTGCGGTGGAGGCGGCCTGAGCCATGACTACGACTGAATATTCTGATTCCGCGACGGCTGCCACCACGCCGGTGAGGTGGATCGTGCTGGTCTGGGCAATTGCAGTGATCCCGTTGGCATGGGGGTTCATTTCGACCTTGCTGAAAGCCGCGACGTTGTTCGAGTAAAGCTGTCCAAAAAAAGAGGTCAGGTTCATTGATCCGCGATGCGGTAAATGAACCTGACCCTTTTTGTTCTTCCTGTGGTTTTCTTCTATCGCACGTTCGGTACATGCCAGGACGTGCTCACGCGAATCAGTCACTTGCGTGACCGATCCGCGACCGGCCATTCCTGGCCGGCCTGAGAGGTTGAAAAACTCACAACCTCTCAGTGCGCCAGCGCCTCCTCGGTCGCGCTGAACGCCGATTTCCCACCCTCGCGTTCGTCGGGCATGCCGGTGGCGAACCACACCACGCCGGTGCCGCCTTGGCGATCCACCCATAGTCCCGCCTGCAGTCCGTAGGCGGAGCCGGAATGACCGACGCGCGCCACGCCGTCGCCGAACGGGTCATCGCGACAGCCTTTCACCGGCGTGGCCAGTGTCTGCACGGCCAGTCCGTAGCGGCAGAAGAAGCCCTGGTCGACGTCGCCGGTATCTTCCTCGTAGGTCTGGCCGGCGCCGGGTCGGTATTGCCATTGCGGGGTGATCATCGCCTGCACGGAGGCGGGCTTGAGCAGATGCTTGCCGTCGATACTGCCGTTGCCCAGCAGCAATCGACCGATGCGTGCCAAGCCGTTGGCGGAAATGCGCAGACCGCCCTGCGGCGAGAACAGGGCACCGTTTTCGCCGGCGCGCCATTGGGACAGGTCGCAGCTGCCGTCGCTGGCCGGCATCACCGGGCAATCGGGTTTGCGGCCGTGGTTGTCATCCTTCACCGGCTTGCCGTCGGTGTCGTACAGCACCACGGCGCGGGCGGCGGTGGCGTCGCGGCACAGTGCCCAGTTGAAGCAGCCGTCGATGCCCAGCGGTTGCAACACCAGGCGCTGCATCAGCTTGTCGAAGCGCTCGCCGGTAGCACGCTCCATGATCTGCGCTACCAAGGGAAAGTTGAGGTTGGTGTAACGGAACCAGGTTCCCGGCGCATGCGTGGTGTCCCACGCGCGCGGATTCTCGACGATGTCACGCAGCTTGCCACCCAGCGGCGTCTGCCAGTAGCCGGCGCTATCCGTAAGACTGGAGCGATGCGACAGCAGCAGGCGCAGGGTGATCGGTGTCTGCGGAAACGCCGGGTTGCGCAGGCGCCAGCCGAGCAGTTCGGACACGTCCGCATCCAGATCCAGCTTGCCGGCCTCGACCAGCCGCATCACGCCCAGCGTGGTGACCAGCTTGGAGATCGAGGCGATGCGTACCGGGTCGTCGGCGGTGATCTTGCGGCCCGTGGCCTTGTCGGCCAGGCCGTGGACCCGCGTGGCGGTGATGCCATCCCGATCGAACGCCACGCGCACCGTGGCCACGGGGTCACCCGCACGCGCGTCGGCGCAAAGAAGCAACAACAGGCAGATGATCCACCGCGTGGTCATGATTCTCTCCAGCTGGCGAAGCCCCATTGTGCGTGATGTGCAGAAACAGGGCAGAACGGGTCGGCCACGGCGTGGTCGTCCCTGACGGTCTACGACAACAGCATGGAAGTCGAGTCGGGGGAATCGATTGCGGACCCGGTGCTGGTCCTGGCCCTGCATGAGGGGAAAATGCTTTTCCCGGACACGGCCGCCGCCATCGAGGCCACGCCCGACTGGGCCAAGCCGCTGGTCGAGGCGGTCTTGAGCGAGCGCGGGTAGACAAACCTCTGGTAAAACATAAGGGGACGGAGGTAATTAAGTCGGCATAACTACCTCCGTCCCCTTTGATGGCGGTGAAGCTGTGCAGGCTACTGTGCCTGCGTCGCGCTACCGCTTTGGGTAGTGCACTTCAGAACCGAACTCGCCGATCCATACGTGGGAAACGAACCTCCCCGCTGTTCGGGACGAGCCAGGGGATCCCACGATAGGAATCTGCCACCACCCAGGCGGCGGCTGTCAGGACCCAGGTGGCATAGGTCTCGCCCCAATTGAAAGCGCTGATATGGCCTGCCGCCAACATGGGTACCCATATCAAAAGCAGGAACATGCCCATCTGCAGTGCCGACAGCGTGGCTGCCAGCCGCGCATACACGCCGATGAGTATCGCCACACCCGCTGCCAGGTAGGCGCTGCCGGTGAAATACGCCCAGAACACAGGCGCTGGCAGCCAGGCTGGTACCAGCGGTGCGGTCAAGTTGAGATAGACGAAATGCGACAAGCCGAAGGCGATCAACGCCAGACCGTAGAGAACTCTCGCCATCCGGACGCCCTTGTCGCCGATGGCGAAGCCGAGCCAGCGCCTGTCCCAGTCAGTAGCGAACCAGGCGTACAGAACCCAGGCGCCCGCCACGACCACCGCGATCTCGCCGCAGTATTGATAGGAACCCTCCACGGTGGGCGAGCGGAAGATGACGGGTACCTTGAACACCAGCGACCAAAGCAGGAGGTAGACGAACAGTACGCGGGCAGCGACGGTAGCTGCGCGCCGCCAGAACAGGCCTGCGCCAGATGCCAGGGAGACGAAGGCGCAAAGACAAGCCAATGCCCCGGCTGCGGGCACATGATGGAATACCGGTTGCCATATCACGGTGAAGTCGCCTTCGACCAGACCGATGATTCCGAGGGCAATCATGGTTGCCGCAAAAACCGCATGACCCACGCTTGCGATACGCATCGCTCCAGCCTCTGGTGGTGTTCCAGTTCGGGGGTACAGGCACTCTTCATGGCGCCAATAAAAGGGACGGAGGCAATTATGTCGGCATGGGAGCGCGGCAGCGCACTGAAGAGTCCTGGGAGAGAAGACGTACGCCAACCAGGTCATCCCGGGCCGATCTCTTCGTGACGATCCAGTGCGCCCGCCGGGCCGTAGCGCGGAGAAACGTTTGAGACGCGTCAGAGAGCTGTTAGCCGTCTAGCCGTCCGTAACAAAGCGAGTGGAAGAGTGGATAGTTCTCACAGGCCTCTCAGGGCGTACTCCAGCTTTGCAGCCGGTTACTGCTGTCAAATTCGAGCTGGCGATCGTCGGGGTAAAACCAGATTTCCGCCATCGGCCGGACCTGCTTCGACTCCGGGGCGCCGATCAGTGCGGTGACCTGCCGCGGATCCATGCCACGATGCAACTGGCTCCAGTCGGCAGAAGCCGGCGGCGCCGTGGCGGTGGGTGCGGGCTGGGGGCTGGCTGCCGGTATCGGAGCGGCGGTCGGCGCTGGTTGGCGAGGTGACACCGGCTGCGGGGCGGCGGCCGGCATGTCCAGGCGCTGCTCCAGTGCGGCGACGCGTGCCTCCAGTGCCTCGATGCGCTGGTGGTCGGTGGTCTGATCCGTGGTTTGCGCCAGTGCTGCCGGCGCAGGCAGCGCGAAGGCCAGTCCGCAACATAGTCCTGTGACCAGCAGATGCTTTTGCATGACGCCTCCGGTGTGGGTGAACGGCAGCAGATTATCAGGAATGGAAAGACCCAGTCAGGTTCACTGGCAACCGCGTTTTGTGATGATGGCGATCGACGAGCGGGCCGCACGCCGGCAAAGCGTTGGGTCCTGGTTTCGCTGCGTCAGGCAACGCTGCCGATCGTCATCGTCGTCGTTGCCCTTCAGCCGGACACGGTCTCGCTGAGATGGTCGTCGATCATGGTGGCGAGCGCAGGGTTCGCGATGTTCAGAACCTCGAATATTCCGGCCACATGCAACGGGACGGCCAGATCGAGCACTTCATCTTCCAGATGCTTGCGTGTTGGCTCGTCGGTTGCCGCGAGCAGTTCCTGCAAGCGAGTCACGAAGAGCGGCAGAGCCTCGATGGGATCTGCTGAAGTGGATTGCCGCAGCGTGGGCGTTGCAGGGAACTGGGCGTGCGCCCAGGGGGCGGGGCCGTCGAGCAGGAATCCGTGTGGACGCAACAGACGCCAGGCATGGGCAAGCCGCTGCATTGGCATGGCTGACGGGAATGGGGATTTCCTGATAGGCATAAGAGATACCTCGTGCCGGAAAGAAGGTGACAGTGGCAAGGCCTGTTCGTCGAATTCCGGGCCGGGTGACTACGGATTTGCTTCAGGGCACTTGCGCACCAAGCGGTGGACACGCCAGCGGGACGCAGAGCAATCCACGGCGTTTTCGAGGTAACGGGTTCGGCAACCGGGAACGGGATATCCTCGATCACTGGCGCGTTCGTTTCGCGCTCGCCGTTGCGGGGACCATCGTGGCCGACCGGTGTCGGGCCGTCATGCCGACGACGCGTTCAGCCTGGCGGTTGAATCGCCGGACTCATTACAGAAGCATGCTGCCCAGCGCCGCTACGCAGATCACCAGGCAGCTGGCGAAAAGGCCGTTCAACATGATGTTTTCGAATTTCATGGCTGTTCTCCTTTGAAGACAAGTCGGGGACCTCGATGAGCATTGAGCAAGGCGCGTGCCAAGCGCTGCTCTCGATGGGAAGCCGCATGCCAAAGCGGTTTCCCGACATCGGAGCGGACCTGCATCGGTGTCCGCGGACGGTTGTCCGTTCTGAACGGACAGTACGAAACCCGGGCCCGGCGAATCCGCAAATTCCGAAACCGGAACGGCGGAAGTCGAATCTGGCCCTGCATTGCCTTGCATGAGGATCGTCGATCATGGCCACTAGCCAGCTCTTGTTGAGCGGGACCGGGAAGGAATTGTTTTTGGCCGCCCAGGCGCGCTGTTGAAACAAGGGTCCGTGTGCACTTTTTCGCATCCGGAGTTCCTGGAAGGCGAGTCTGACCCGAATGGCGCTTGAGCGCCGTTGCTCCCGCGAGGTGCTTTTCAACAGCCGGAGGGCTGGTCAAGCGGGAATGACGGGAGGTGAGGTTTTTGCGCTCGAGCAAGTGTTTCGACTCAGACCCTTTCTTTTCCATCGATCTCTTCGCGCGCGCCGCGACGACTATCATCGCCGGATGATCCCGGCTTCGTTGCTGTTTGTGGCGCTGTCGATGTCGCTGCCAGCGGCGTCCGGTACTTCGGCTGTGGCGGCGACCGGTGAGCAGACCAGCGTCATGTTCACCGCTTGCTCGCCTTTTTCGCGCAGCACGGAGCTGGTTCGACGCCTGTTGAGCCCATTGAACGCGTGGCGTGTGCTCGAGGTTTCGCGGCGCGCAGGGCACGCGCTGCGAGAGCAGCCGCTTGACGCCGGGCAGCAGAGGTTTTCTCTTTATGTGCCCCGCCACGCGCCGCCGGGCGGGTACGCGCTGCTGGTGTTCGTCCCGCCGTGGAACAGCAAAAAAGCCGGCCTGGTCATAGGCCTGATGGGTCCAGCAGCCAATCTGGTACCGGGCAAGATCAGGGTCCAGGTCCAGCATCGTGGCATTCGGGCATCTGGACGGCCCGGCGCGTCGAAACAGGCGGGATCAAAGGCGAAGGAGACGGAGGCAATCGAGTGAGACCCGTTGCCCCCGTCGCCCGCCGGGAATCAATGTTGATGGACGATGCGGGTAATTGCGCCCGTGTCCTCGTTGACCAGCAGGAAATCACCGTTGTCGCCGCGCACCCAGTGCGTGCCCGCCGCAGGTTCGTTCAGGTGCTCAGTCTTCCAGTGCTCCACCACGTAAGTATTGCCACGATATTCGGTGGGTACGACACCACCTTCCTTGTACCAGGTCGTGTTGGCGCCGTTCAAATGCCTGGTGGTGGTAGTCGTGGTCTTGGTGGTTTGCACGGTGGCGTCACTTTGGTCATCGGACTGCGCGGCCATCGCTACGCCGGATACCAGCATCGCCGCGCACAGGGCCAAGGCAAGTTTCGTTTTCATGGTTTGTGACCTTCCTTTATGAATACCGAGCTTGTGGCGGAGCCACAGCTATGGGGACCAACCTCGTGGCGGAGCCACAGGTCAAGGGCAGTGGTGATGTCAACGCATGCACCTGCGTACAAGTGGCCTGCGAAGACACGGTTACTGCACAGTGAGCCTCGCAGGCGGCCGGCGGTCAGCGGGTGAATTCCGCGTCTGTCCGTCTTTCACGTCGATCGCAGCGGTGCGAAGTCCGAAACCGGGGCTGAATGCAGCTTGATTTGCCACGGCTGTACAAAATCGTTTCTGATCCAGGTTCGGTCGTCACGGCCATCACGTTGTGCCGGAATGCAATCGGCAGCGCGTAAAGTGACATGGCTGCCTCCCGTCGCCGGGTGTTGTTGAAACCGTGGTAGTTCCAACGAACGCCAAGTGCGGTAGACGGCGACATGAGTCTTCAGCGCCAGCTTTCTCGAATGTTTCTCTGCGGCCGTAACGGGCTCCGCCCGGTTCGCGGCTGATCATCCAACCCTGCGTCAACCGACAGGCAACGGCCATGAGCACAGTTCTGGTAACCGGCGGATCGGGCTTCATCGGCAGCCGCGCCATCCTGCAATTGCTGGCTTCGGGCCATCAAGTGCGAACGACCGTGCGCAGCCTGAAGCGCGAGGTCGACGTGCGCGCGATGCTGAAGGAAGGCGGCATCGAACCAGGTGATCGCTTGTCCCTTGTCGTCGCCGATCTCGAGAGTGACGCCGGCTGGCCGCAGGCCGTCGCGGGCTGCGACTACGTGCTGCACATTGCGTCGCCTTTCCCGCCCAGTCTTCCGAAGCACGAGGACGAACTGATCGTGCCGGCGCGCGAAGGCGCGCTTCGCGTCCTGCGCGCCGCGCGCGATGCCGGCGTGAAGCGCGTGGTACTGACCTCGTCGTTCGCCGCGATCGGCTATGGGCACAAGGCGCAGCAGGCGCCATTCAACGAAAGCAACTGGACCGATCTGGCCGGCGACGACGTGCAGCCTTACGCGAAATCAAAGACCCTGGCCGAGCGCGCGGCCTGGGATTTCATCGCCCGCGAAGGCGGCAGCCTGGAACTTGCCGTGGTCAATCCGGTCGGCGTGTTCGGCCCGGTACTCGGAGCGGATTATTCGACTTCGATCCTGCTGGTGCAGCGCCTGATGGACGGCGCCATGCCCGGCTGCCCGCAGCTCGACTTCGGTGTCGTCGATGTGCGCGATGTGGCCGACCTGCACCTCCGCGCCATGACCGATCCCGCCGCGAAAGGCGAGCGATTCCTCGCCGTGGCCGGCGATTTCATGTCGATACGCGACATCGCCAGGGTGCTGAAGAAGCGCATGGGTGTATCGGCCAGACACGTGCCGACCCGGCAATTGCCGAACTGGCTGGTGCGACTCGCCGCGCTGCGTGACCCGGCGGTGAAACAGATCCTTCCCGAACTGGGCAAGCCGAAGAACGCCACCAGCGAAAAGGCCCGCCGCGTGCTCGGCTGGGTGCCGCGTTCCAGCGAAGAAGCCATCGTCGCCACCGCCGAAAGCCTGTTGCGGCTAGGCCTGTTGAAGGAAAGTCCGGCTGGGTCAAGGGGCGAGCGGTAAAGGGACGGGAGGCAGGAGCGGCATCAAGGACATCCTCGGTCCGGCATCGAGCGGCTTGGAAAACGGGTCAGGCTCGAATGGCAATTGCTTGAGGCCGTCATCCCCGCGCAAAGCGGGGATCCAATGTGGTTCACTCGCGGAGTCAGTGGATGACCAGCTTCGCTGTTGAAACGCGCCTCCCGCTTGACCGCTGTTGAAAGACACCGCGCGGGAATGACGAGTCTTGAGCGGATTGCCGTTTCAGTAAGTGCCATCGGGTCAGGTCCAGTAAGTCGCATGCGGTAAATGAGCCCGACCTTTGTGCATCGCAAGAATCACGTGCGTTGGAGAGAAAATGTGAAACCCATTCATTCTTTGAGCAGATGTACAAGCATGCTGACACAAGCCCTGTGCGTCTTGATTTTGTCAGCAACCGTTATCCTCGTCAGTTACGTGACAAGTGCCAAAGCATCTGGTGGCAAATCCACAACGGTGGGAGCCGGTGCCTGCCCGGCAAGGGCCTCACTTGCAAGGTTGACGGCCCTTGGCAGTGTTTACATCGGTGAGCTTCATGGCACTAACGAATCGCCTCGACTTCTTCAGTGCCTGGTGGACCATGAAGTGGCCGCCGGCATACATCCGCTGACAGTGTCCCTTGAACTCCAGCCTTTTGCGCGCAACACAAAGTCGCTGGTGTGGTCAGGCCAGGATGGACGCTCCTCCAAGGCAATGGCGGATGTCGTCGATCACTTCGAAAATCTGGAGAAAAGCGGAAAAATTTCCTTGAATTTTCAACTGCCGGACTATCCGGTACCTGAGCGTGTGGACGAAGAGATCGGTACTGAGTTGCGCGAGCTGGCGAGCAAAGGACGTGTCATTGCCTACGGCGGCAACTTTCACGCTCAGCGGCGTCAGGTGATGCTGCCCGGAGTCTCAACCAGGCCTGCTGGTTCGTACATGGGAGAAGCCATCAAGAATGTGTTGATCGATTCCACCGGTCCAGGGGAAGCCTGGGGTTGCTCAACTTCTTGCGGTGTATATAAAACAAGGAGCTTCGTTGCTGGTGGAAAAACTGGAACGCTGATTGATGGAAAGCAATTCGGGTATGACTATGTGTACTTCGTGTCTCCCTACACATCATCTGCGCCGAAATTTCCTCCAGTAGTTGGGAACCACCATTAGGGAACGGTATCCGGAGCGGAGCCAGGTTCACCTCCCGTCGCTCCGTAAGTGAACCTGACCCAGTTGGTTGTGGAGCACGAGAGCCGGGTTCACATCGACATCGAAACCGACGGTATCCCCGCGGGGGTATCGCGACTGGAAGGTTTGGGAGCGGAAGTGGTCGCCCGGCTGGAGCGCTGGGTCGTCATGCGGGCTCCGACGGGTCAGCGGTTTTGTGTCGTACGGGTGCCACGCCCGGGTTTTCCCAGGAACGCCACTGGTTGGGATTGAGCTTGAGAAAGCGCGACGGGGCAAGATCATCCCGGTGGGAGAGGGGCTTTCTTTCCCTTCTCCCTCCGAGTCGCTGTTTCGATACGCATCGGCGAGGAGCGCACGTGACCGACCGCGGGCTCACCTGAGCCTTGGATTCGCAGGCGCCACCGGACACTGCGGCGCAGTGCGCAGTCACTGTGGCCCCGACACGACGACAGGCGACGCGGGGCTGCCCGATATTCATCCCGGATTGGCGCGGATAACACTAAACTCACGCAGATGTTTGAGCGAATGTCCCTTGCGCGCGACCCCCGGTACTCCGCTGTATTCCGCTTGGCGGAGCAGTGTGGGAATCCGTTCGGGCGGTCATCCTTCCCTCGTATTCGCACTGCCGCTGGAAGCACGGCCGCTGGCGCTGTGGCGCGCGCAATCCATGGGCTGCCCACCTGATGTTGTCCAGTATCCGCTCCGCCACGCCGCTGCTGCTGAGCACCGCATTCCTGCTGATGGGGGTCGGTTTGCTCCACACGCATATCGCGTTGCAGGGGCGGACGCTCGACTTTTCCGTGGCGATGATCGGGGTGTTGACCTCGGCCTATTACGCCGGGTTCCTGGTCGGTACGTACACGGTGCCCCGGCTGACCCATCGCATCGGTCATATCCGCACGTTTGCTTTTTGTGCAGCGCTGCTGGCGATGGTGGTGCTGGTGCAGGCGCTCGTTCCGGTCTATGGCGTGTGGTTTGTCCTGCGCATCCTGCAGGGGCTGCTGCTGGTCGGCTTGTACGCGATTATCGAAAGCTGGCTGAATGCGGCGGCCGATCCGCGGCATCGCAGTTCGGTGTTTGCGATCTACATGATGGTGAACCTCGGCGCCAGCGCCGCCGCGCAGCAGTTCCTGCGCATCAGCGGCGAGGGCTTCGTGCTGTTCTGCATGGTCGCGATCCTGTTTTGCGCGGCCAGCCTGCCGGTGGCGGCGACCCGGCAACCGCAACCTCATGTTCACTCGGTGCCGCGGGTGCAGGTCAAACGCCTGTTCCGGCTGGCGCCTACCGCGCTGGTCAGTGCGCTCATTTCCGGACTGGTGCTTGGCGCGTTCTGGGGGTTGCTGCCGCTGTACGCGGCGGCCCGCGGCCTCGACGCCGCAGGAATCGGCACCTACATGAGCGTCGCCATCGCGGGCGGCGTGGTGCTGCAATGGCCGCTGGGACGCTTTTCCGACCGCATCGATCGCCGGTTGGCGCTTTCGTTGATCAGCGCACTGGCGGCGTTGGCAGCGCTGGCCAATCTGTTTCTGCCGATGGCGGGAGGCGCCGCGGCGATGGTGGTGATCTTCGCGTTCGGCGGCATGAGCTTTACCTTGTACCCGATTGCCGTGGCGCATCTGGTCGACTACCTGCAGCGCGACGAACTGTTGTCGGCATCCAGCACCGTGCTGCTGGTCAACGGCATCGGTTCGGCCGTGGGGCCGCTCCTGGCCGGGGCGCTGATGAACCTGGTGACGCCGCAGCTGCTGTTTGTCTGGTTCGCGGTGCTTGACGCAATACTGGCGGGCTATGCGTTGTACCGCTTCACCCAGCGCAAACGCGAAGTCACGCCGGACGACAACTTCGTGCCGCTGGTAACGACGACGCCGAGTTCGCTGGAGCTGCCTGTTCAGGGTGCCAGGGGCGGTTAGCGGGGCAGCGCAGTTGTACGGGATCGAGCCTCGTCATTCCTGGTTGATATCGAAGCTCGGCCATGGGAAGGCGCTCTCGCGGCCGGCGATTTTGAGTGTCCGCTTGCGGATGAGGAGGGCTGCGAAGCAGGTTCGCGCGGAGCCAAACAGTACCAACTGTCGCAACAATTCAGATTGCGATTCACGCTTCGCCCGTACCCTCATCCGACGCTTTGCGCCACCTTCTCCCGAAGGGAGAAGGAAGAAGGCAAGAAGGATGAAGGCAAGAAGGATGGCATGCGGGCGGGCAAAACGTCAGGAGTATCTCCGAGCCCAAACCTGAACTTCACGCGGTTTTTTGCCTGCGCCTGGACCGCCCGCTCACGGCAGCATCCTTACCCTCGGCTCGCGCGCCCACTGCCGCGTTTTGGCGGCAGTGATGAAGGCCTTGCTATCGTTTGCGCCCACGACGCCGGCGTCCTTTTTCACGCCGCCAGCTTTCAGCAGCGCCTGCGCGCCGGCGTCGGCGGCGATGGCCTTGAGATGGGCGAAGGCATCGCTGACGAAATCTTTGGCCGCGGATTCAGCCGTCAATTGCCTTGCCGCCTCGTCGCTCAACACGATCGCCACCGCGTCGAAGAACACCGACGGGGTGCCGGCGAGCTGACCGTCAGCCGCCATCTGCTTGCCGTCCGACAGCTTCGCGCCGCCGATTTTTGGCGCGACGATCTTGACCGCCGCGCCGGCGGCTTCGACCGCCTTGCGCAGGGCCTTGATGGTGGCCGCATCCGAGCCGTCGTGGATCAGGATGCCGACCAGCCGGCCTTTCAGCGTGTCCTTCATCTTGCCGATGGTCTGCAGCGCCGGGGACAGCGGCAGGTCGACCGGCGCCACTTTCGCTGGTGGCGCTGGCGGCATCGGTGAAAGCGCCAGGCCGTTGGCCACGCGGGTGGCCAGGTCTTCGTCGATGTGGCGCAGGTGCCCGACCATCGCCGTGCGCACATGCACGGTCTCCACCTTGGACAGCTCGAACACGTACGCGTAGGCAATATGTGCCTGCTCGGGCTTGCTCTGCGAGCGATAGAAACGCCGCGCCTGGCTGTAATGGTCGGCGAACGACTCGGCGCGGATGCGCCCCTTGCTGCCCGGCTCGGCAGGCTCCGCCGCATGCGGGAAGCCCTGGGCGTTTCGCGCGGACTGCCGTCGGACAACGAGTTTGGCTCGTAGCTCACGCGACCGGGCGGGGACTGCATCTGCATCTGCGCATCGCGCTGCAGGTTGGCGAACGGGCACTTGGGCGCGTTGATCGGCAACTGATGGAAGTTCGGCGTGCCCAGCCGCGACAGCTGCGTGTCGAGATAGGAAAACAGCCGGCCTTGCAGCAGCGGATCGTTGGAGAAGTCGATGCCGGGCACCAGGTGCGAGGGGCAGTACGCCACCTGTTCGGTCTCGGCGAAAAATTGTCGGGCCAGCGATCGAGCACCATGCGGCCGACCACGGTAAGCGGCACCAGCTCTTCGGGAATGAGCTTGGTCGGGTCCAGATGATCGAACGGGAAGGCATCGGCCTGCTCCTGGGTGAACAGCTGCACGGCCAGCTCCCATTCGGGAAACGCGCCGCGCTGGATCGATTCGAACAAGTCGCGGCGGTGGTAATCCGGATCGGCGCCGGTGATCTTGACCGTCTCGTCCCACACCGTGGATTGCAGACCGAGTTTCGGGCGCCAATGGAACTTCACGAAGGTGCTGCTGCCGTCGGCAGCGAGCAGGCGGAAGCTGTGGATCATGAAGCCTTCCATCATGCGCAGCGAACGCGGGATGCCGCGATCGGACATCAGCCACGTCACCGTGTGCAGGCTCTCGGGAGTGAGCGAAATGAAATCCCAGAACGTGTCATGCGCGCTGGCCGCCTGCGGATAGCCGCGGTCCGGCTCCATCTTCAGCGCATGCACCAGGTCCGGGAACTTCATCGCGTCCTGGATGAAGAACACCGGGAAATTGATGCCGACCAGATCCCAGTTGCCCTCGCTGGTATAGATCTTCACCGCGATGCCGCGCGCATCGCGCGGGGTGTCGATCGAGCCGGCGCCGCCGGCCACGGTGGAGAAGCGGGTGAACAATGGCGTCTTCTTGCCGACCTCGGTGAGAATTTTCGCGGTGGTGTATTTCCCCAGCGAGCGGGTCAGTTCGAAATAACCATGAGCCGCCGAGCCGCGGGCGTGCACGATGCGTTCGGGAATGCGCTCGTGATCGAAGTGGGTGATCTTTTCGCGCAGGACGAAATCTTCCAGCAGCGTCGGCCCGCGCGGCGACGGTCGCAGCGAGTTCTGGTCGTCATTGACTGGCACGCCCTGATTGGTGGTCAGCGGGGGATGCTCGCCACCAGCGACCTGGTGCAGTTCGTCGGCATTGCCACGCGTGTCGCTGGCTGCGGGTGCCTTCGCGCGTGAGCGGGGCGCGGATTTGTTCGTGCTGGCCATGGCGATCTCCGGTGCGGGGAGTGAGTCAGCTTGGGCCGCGCGCGGTGAAGTGCCGGTGAGTCTGCCGTGCAGAGTGGCGTCCGGGAGAACCTGAGGTGGCGCATTGGCCATCGCCGCGCAAGCGCGGCGCGAGGCCTTTCGCGTCTTGGACGGCCACGGGGCGATTTACCTGAGCGGCCGTTCCGCGCGCGCGACACGCTACGCGTCCGGGGGCGATCACGCGACAGCCACCCCTCGCGACATCTCATGCGCTTGTCCGCGGGAAATTCGAGACCGCGGTCTGCCGGAGATCGCCAAGTGGACGAGGGCGGTTCATGATGACTCGACCCGGAGAGACGACGGCCATGATTTACCTGTACGTGCTCAGCGCCATTGGCGCACTCGCCCTGTGCATCCTGCTTTACGACTGGCTGGTGCCGGATCAGTCCGAGATCGCGCCGAGCGAGCTGTCCTGCGAGGGAACGCTGGATGCAGAGGAATCCGCGCGGGCGCTGTCGGCCAATCTCAATGCGCCGATCCTGGACGGCAATGCCATCGACGTGCTGCTCAACGGCGACGAGATCTTCCCGGCCATGCTGGAGGCGATACGCCAAGCCACCGATTCGGTGCACCTGCTGACTTACATCTACTGGGAAGGCGAGATCGCCTGCCAGTTTGCCGATGAACTCACGGCGGCGGCCAAGCGAGGCGTGCGGGTGCGCCTGCTGGTGGATGCGGTCGGCGGCGCCAAAATGGCGAGCACGATGGTGAACGAACTGAAGGAGGGGGGGTGCACGTTCGCCTGGTTCCGGCCGCTGCGCTGGTACAACCTGGGACGGTTCAACAATCGCACGCACCGCAAGGTGATGGTGGTGGACGGGCGCATCGGTTTCACTGGCGGCGTGGGCATCGCCGAAGTGTGGACCGGGCACGCCCAGGATCCGCAGCACTGGCGCGACGACCATTTCCGTATCCAAGGGCCAGCCGTGCGCTACCTGCAAGGCTCGTTTGCGGTGAACTGGCGTCAGGCCACGGGCGAGGTGCTGGCGGGCGCCGCGCTGTTTCCGGATCTGCCCGAGGCGGGGGATGTTCGCATCGTGGCGATTGATGCCGCGCCGAGCATACGCATCTCCACCATCGCCTTCACGTACTGGTTGTTCTTTCACGCCGCCTGCGAGGAAATTTGCGTCACCACCCCGTATTACGTGCCCGACCCGCGCCTGCATCTGGGGCTGGCCACCGCGGCACGACGCGGCGTAAAAGTGAGATTGCTGCTACCCGGGCCGCATATCGACTCGAAGCTGGTGGCGTGTGCCAGCAAGACGTATTACCGGCAACTGCTGCAAGCAGGCGTCGTCATCCATGAATATCAGCCGAGCATGATCCACACCAAGACGGTCACCGTGGATGGCGGCTATGCCCTGCTGGGTTCGCCCAATTTCGATACGCGTTCCTTTGGCCTCAATTACGAGGAAGCGCTGGTGGTGTACGACCGCACGCTGACGCAGGCGTTGAACCGCTCGTTCGAGGACGATCTGGGCAAGGCACGCCAGGTCACGCTGCGTGAGGTCGAGGGTTGGTCGCCGTGGACACGCGCAGCCAACCTGCTGGCGAGAATGCTGCGCGCGCAGTTGTAGGTGATCGGCTGGCGGCAGCTTTGAATGGAATCGGATGCGCCAAGTTCGCTTGGCGAATGCTGTCGCTCACATTTGTTCGTCCAGATCGGCGCCGTGGAACTGTTTTTTACCGAGCGTCAGCCAAGCCATCGATCGATCATGTCCCGCAAAACCCGTGAGCACGAAGGTCGCCGCGCCGGTCCCTGGCTGCGTTGGCTTGCGCGTATCGGTATCGCGGCTGAAGGCGTGATCTATCTGTTGATCGGCGGCCTCGCCCTGGCCGGTGCGTTTGATCCGGCACAACATCCCAGCGGATCCAGCGACGCCATGTCGAAACTTGCGCAGCTCCCGCTGGGACACGCGATGCTGGCGCTGCTCGCCTTGGGCCTGGCCGCTTACGTGCTGTGGCAACTGGTGCTGGCCGTACTGGATCCCGAGTGCGAGCAGGGCCGCTGGAAGATCCGGCGAATCGCCTTGCGCATCCATCATCTGTGGAGCGCCGCGTTGCACTGCGTGCTGGTGGGCATCGCCGGTTGGCAACTGCTCGGTCTCGGTCATGGCGGCCACGGTGGCCAGACTCAGGAACACCTGACGGCGATGGCGTTTCGACTCCCGGCTGGCCGCTGGCTGATCGGCGGCATTGGCATCGGGATCGTGGTGTTCGCGCTGGTGCAATGGGTGCTGGCCTGCCGCCCGCAAAAGGATACGCGGATGGACCTCACCCATACGCCGTTGCGCGTTCCGATCCTGGCCTTGCTGACTTTGGGCTATGTGGCCCGAGGCGCCTTGTTCGGGCTCATCGGCGCGCTGCTGGTTCACGCGGCCTGGCGGCATGATCCAGGCCACGCCGGCGGTATTGCCGGAGCGCTGCAGGCGATGCGTCAGCAAGCCTTTGGACCGTGGCTGCTGGCCGCCGTGGCCGCCGGGCTGATCGCCTTCGGCCTGGCGCAGATCGCCAAGGTCCGCTATCGGCGAATTCGCATCGAGTGATTCCGCCACGACGTCAGCCTCGTCGCGCACGAATGCCGCACCGGTCCAAAAAAACAACCCCGTTGCCGGGGTCGTTGATGAAAGATTGCTTTGCCGGCTTCAGCCGAAACGCCGCCGCAGGCCTGCAAACAGGCCGATCAACAGCACTCCCAACCCAAGCATCCCGATCGTGGCGGGTTCCGGTACGGTCTGGCCGCTCCCGGCAACGTTGAAGCTCACGTTGTCGAGCAGAAACTGGCGCGGATTGCTGGATTCGTTGTAAAAACGCACGGAATACGCGGTGCCAACGAAGTCCATGGTGAACGGATCCCAGCACGACATTTGAAAACCAGCCAGGCAGTAGCCAGGGGTGGCGGCCAGGTTCACGGTAGTGAGCAACGAGCCGGTCCCGTCCACGCCATCGTAAATCGCAACGAAGGTACCGGCGTCTTGCGCAGTGGTGGTGTACCAGAAGGACAGGCTGGTGTCGAAGCCCGCTGCGACGTTCATCACCATGCCGATCGGCTGCCTGACCATGTTCTTGGTGATGCCCAGCACATTGGAACCGCTGGGTGCATTGGCTACCCCGCTATAACTGCCCGCGAGCCCCGGTTGCGCGAATGCCACGGCGTTGGCAGACCAGGTCACGCCGTAATCGGGTCCGCCACAGCTGACGGATCCACCACTGAAAGAACTGCCGCAGCCGCCGTTGTAATAATTGGTAGCCCATTCGCCGGACGTTCCAAGTCCGTACGTTCCCGTCAGCCCGTCGAAATCCATCGTGACCGTAGTGGCACTGACGGTCCCGGCGACTGCCATGGCGGACACCAGCGCTACGGCCAACCCTAGTTGCTTTGCGGTCGCGAGCATTCTCTTCTCTCCAGTACAGGTCCCCCCTGTACGGAGTTGTAAGCAATTACTGCGCCAAAACAAAAATACGTTTTAATTCAAATAGTTATTAATACGAAATTCGCAATATATTGCTAAAGCGTAAATATTTTCGACACTTGCCCAAGGCGCGTACGTTTTGCAGCGCGGGTGTGGCGCTTCACTTTCGCGAGTCTTTGGGTGCAAGGTCCAACCGGTGGGGGCCACACATTGTGTGAGCGGCTGCCGTCGTAGCCGCTGGCGCAACGCTCGCCATCGGCTTGAGATTGCCGGCGCCCCGTTTTACGGTGCGCAGATGAAAGTGGCAGAGGGACGTTGCTCACCCGGATCGCGCCGACCAAGGTGAATGTAACCACGGGACTCAATCGGCGGAGCCTGCCCGTCGCGACCACGCCCCCAGCAGCCAGCTCAGGCCCACGCAGCCGAGCAGCGTCAGCCACCATTGTGTCGCGGCGGGTGTCGGCAACAATGTCTTGAACTGCGGCCACCACGCTGCACCGTAGATGATCGTCGCTACCACCGCCGCCAGCACCAGCACACCGCCCAGCACGGTCGCCAGCACGTTCTCGAACCGCATGGCCGGCACCTGCCGCGGCGCTGGCGCGGAAACCAGGGCGCTCATTTGCTGTGCGAAGTCCTCGGGCAAGGCGTGCGGCGAAGCGGTCCGCAAGGCGCGGGCCAGTGTTCGATAGCGCTGCGAGCGGGCGTCGTCGCCGGCCGGATCCAGGTGCAGTCGCTCGCGTCGCATGGCGTGCTCCTGCAACAGCCATTCGCGCTCGAGCAGCGGATCGTCAAAACGGGGGATATCGTCGGTTTCGTGGTTCATGCTGCAACTCCTGTCCGCGTTTCCAGCGCGCCGCGCAGGCGCAGGCGTGAGCGGAACAAGTGGCTCTTGATGGTGCCGCTGGCCAGGCCGGTGATGCGGGCGATTTCCGGTATGGACGTCTCTTCAAGGTAATACAAGGTGAGCAGGGTACGTTGCAGTGGTGGCAGCGACTCGATCGCCTCATGCAGGTGGCGCATGGTTTCCTGGTCGGCACACGCGGCCTCGAGGTCGAAACCGTCGCCGAGGTTGTCCAGCAGCAAACCGCCCTCGGCGTCGGTGTTGTCCAGGAGCGGGATCCGCTTGTGTTGCAGGTGACGCAGCGCGATGGTCCAGGCCACGCGGCCGATCCATGACTTCAACGCGCTCTCGCCGCGGTACTGATGCAGGCACTGATGCACGCGAAGAAAGGTGTCCTGGCACAGCTCGCGCGCGTCCTCGGGGTTGCGCACCATGCGCTGGATGATGTGCCAGCACAGCCCCTGATACTCGCGCACGAGGCGCTCGAACGCACCCGGCCGGTTGGCCAGCACGGCGTCGGCCAGCATGCGGTCGGCTTGGCGGGTGTCATCCATGCGTCATGGGATACGCGAAACGATCCAGCGGTTGCAAGTGCGCCGCTGCAACCGCCGGGCCCGTGGCCGTATCCATGATGCCGACAGTCAGGCATTCCGCCTTCACGTCCAAGGAGAGCTCCATGAACTTCGGTGATTTCATCCCCATCAGCCTGTTCATCTGCATTGCCTACGCGATCAAGGTCGTGGTGGATGCCCGCGTGCGCGGCCGCATGATCGGGGCCGGTGGCTCGGAGGAACTGGTCAACTCGATCATGCGCGACGAGGAGCAGCGCCGCCGCCATGCCTCGCTGCGCTGGGGCATCGTGCTGTTGTCCGTCGGCGTCGGCTTCGGCCTGATTCAGTGGTTCGGCTGGCAGGAAGTCACCCCGGGCATGGTCGCGGTGCTCGCTGGTGCCACCGGCCTGGGCAACCTGGTGTTCTTCGGGGTCGCACGCCGGCTCGGCTGACTGGAGCCAGGAGTGTCGTGTTTCGTCCCCGGGTTTGTGGTGGACGACCAGCCTTGGCTTCTTGATTCACGCAATGGGCATCGCGCATCTGCCGAACCAGGACGGCGCTGCATCGGTGCGGTGCCGTCTTTCGTTCGGTGACGAGGTGATTCCGGCGATTGCCTGCCGCCATCTCGGGGCATGCATGTCACGTCGCTTTATTTTCACCTGAAAAGGTGAAAATATAGGCGACATGAGCCTGCACCTGACCAGCCGCCAATCCAACATCCTCGAGTTCATCCGGGCGCGGGTGGCGCAGGCGGGGCAGGCGCCCACGCTGGAGGAGATCGGGCAGGCGATGGGGCTGCCCAACGTCAGCGCCGTGCTCAAGCATGTGCGCTCGCTGGAGGCCAAGGGGCGGCTGGCGATCGAGCCGAACCGCTCGCGCGGAATCCGGCTGGTGGACGCGACCGATGCGCTGGACGCCGACACCATGGAGCTGCCATTGGTGGGCCGGATCGCGGCCGGCGAGCCGCTGTTTTCCGAAGCGCGGATCGAACGCACGCTGCGGGTGTCGCGCTGGCTGTTCCGCCTCAGGCCGGATTATCTGGTGCGGGTGGTCGGCGACTCGATGCGCGAGGAGGGCATTCTCGATCAGGATCTGGTTGGCGTGCATGCCACGCCGGTGGCGCGGCATGGGCAGGTGGTGGCGGCGCGCGTCGAGCGGCGATCGCTTCACGATCAAGCGGCTGTACTGGCAGGGCGAGGTGATCCGGCTGCTGCCGAACAGCCCCGGCTACCAGCCGATCGATCCTGATCCGACCGAGGATTTCGCCATCGAAGGCTTGTTCGCGGGCCTGCTGAGGGGCAGCTGATGAGCGCGGTGCTGCCGTTGTCCTCGCTGCTGGACTCGCGCCAGGTCTGGCGTGGTCGGGCCGAACCGGTGCCGGCGGGCGAACAGCCCACCGGCTGGGCGGCGCTGGATGCGGTGCTGCCCAGTGGCGGCTGGCCCGCCGCCGCATTGTCGGAAATCCTGCTGCCGCTGGACGGCGTGGGCGAGTTGCAACTGGTCTTGCCAACGCTGGCGCGGCTCAGCCAGGGCACGCGTCCGCTGGTGCTGGTGACGCCGCCGTATGCGCCGTGCGTGGCCGGCTGGCGCCAGCATGGCGTGGACATGCGCCGGGTCGAAATCGTCGACGGCGGCCGAGCACGACGTGCTGTGGGCGACGGAACAATGCCTGCGCTCGGGCAGTTGCGCGGCGGTGCTGGCGTGGCCGCGGCAGGCCGATGACCGTGCGCTGCGCCGGTTGCAGGTGGCTGCCGATGCCGGCCGCGCGCTGGCCTTCGCGTTCCGCGACCGACGGCATCTGGGCAATGCCTCGCCGGCTGCCTTGCGGCTGGAACTGGAAGCGGTGCCGCGCGCGCGGGTGTGGGTGCGCAAATGCCGTGGTGGCGTCGTGCCGGCGCAGCCGGTGGCGCTGTCCTGCGCCGCGCTCGCATTGATGGCCGGCCGTGATGTTGTGGGCTTGTGTATTGCTGCCGCAACTGGCGCTGGATGGAGTCCTCCGCCGGCGGCCCGATGCCGGCCCGCTGGTGCTGGTGGCCGGCGCGGCCAACGCGCGCAGCATCGTCGCGGCGAACGCTGCCGCGCGTGAGGCTGGCCTGCGTATCGGCCAGCGGCTGACCGCCGCGCAGGCCTTGCTGGCGCGTTTCGAGGCCGCTGCCGTACGAGCCGGAATCGGTGCAGCGCTGGCAGCAGTTTCCTCGCCGCCGTGGCCTATCGCTACAGCTCCGAGGTGTGCCTGCTGCCGCATGCGATCGTGCTGGAAGTCAGTCGCAGCATGGGGCTGTTCGGTCCTTGGCCGCGGCTGCAAAACCTGCTGCGCGAGGAGTTCGGTGCACTGGGCTTTCGGCATCGGATCAGTGCCGCGCCCACCGCGCATGCGGCCTGGGTGCTGGCCGGTGTCGCCGATGGCCAGGCGGTGCTGGCGCCCGACGCGCTGGGCCGCGCGCTTGCAACGCGTGCCGTTGCCGCAGAGCCGCCTGCCGACGGAGGCGCGCGAGGCACTTGCCCGGCATGGGCATTCGCACGCTCGGCCAGTTGCTGCGCATGCCGCGCGATGGGCTGCGTCGACGTTTCGGCGCGGAATTGCTGCTGGCGCTGGATCGCCTGACCGGCGCGGCGCCCGCCGGGCTGGACAGCTTATCGCCCGCCGGACCGTTTCGACCTGCGCATCGAATTGGTCGCACGAGGTGGAGAACCTCACCGCGCTTGGTCTTCCCGCTGCGCCGCATGACCGCGGATCTGGCCGCCTATCTGGCCGGTCGCGACGGCGGCGTGCAGCGCTTCACGCTGCAGCTGGAGCATCGCGACAGCGACACACCGACGTGCCGGTCGGCCTGCTCGCGCCCGAGCGCGATGCCGGCATGCTGTTCGAGCTGGCACGCGGCCGGCTGGAACAGGTGCAACTGCCCGCCCCGGTGGTGGCCCTGCGCCTGATCGCACGCGACTTGCCCGCCTTTCGTGCCGGCCGGGCGCGACCTGTTCGACGAGCGCCCGGCAACGCGCTGCCGCTCGAGCAATTGCGCGAACGCCTGCGCGCGCGGCTGGGCGATCGCGCCGTGTATCAACTGGGCAGCACCAGCGATCCGCGTCCCGAGCGGGCACAGGTCGTCGCCAGTCGCGACGATGGCACGCTGCGAGCCGTCACTCGCGCCCGACCTGGCTGCTGGAGCGGCCGATGCCGCTGCGCGGTCCGGCGCCACGCATCCTGGCCGGCCCGGAACGGCTGGAAACCGGCTGGTGGGATGGCGGCGATGTGCGCCGCGACTACTACGTGGTGGAAACCGCGCAGGGCCAGCGTGCGCTGGGCGTTCTGCGCGCCGGGCGAGCAGGACGGCTGGATGCTGCATGGGTGGTTCGCATGAGCGCCTATGCCGAGCTGCATTGCCTGTCGAACTTCACGTTCGGGCGCGGCGCGTCCAGTGCGCGCGAGCTGTTCGAGCGGGCGAAAGCATGCGGCTACAGCGCGCTGGCGATCACCGACGAATGCTCGCTGGCCGGCATCGTGCGCGCGCTGGAAGCTTCGCGCGCCACCGGCGTGAAGCTGATCGTCGGCGCGGAGTTCCAGCTCGACGACGGCCCGAAGCTGGTGCTGCTGTGCGAGACGCAGGACGGCTACACCGCGTTGTGCGAGCTGATCACCCGCGGCCGCCGCGCCTCGGCCAAGGGCACGTATCGGCTGCACTCGCGCCGATCTCGCCGACGGCCTGCCGGGCACGTTCGCGTTGTGGCTGCCCGGACGCGATGCCCGATCTCGCGCACGGCCGCTGGATGCGCGCACACCTTCGGCGAGCGGGCTGTGGCTGGCGGTGGAGCTGCATCGCGGCCCGGACGATGCGCAGCGCCTGCGCGAACTCGCAGACGCTGGCGCGGCAGCTGCGAGCTGCCGCTGGTCGCCGCCGGCGACGTGCACATGCATGTGCGCCGCCGGCGGCCCTGCAGGACACGCTGACCGCGATCCGCCATCGCGCTGCCGTCGCCGAGGCCGGCGCGCTGATCTTCCGCAACGGCGAGCGCCACCTGCGCCGGCGCGAGGCGCTGGCAGCGATCTATCCCGCGCGCGCTGCTGGATGAAAGCGTGGCGCATCGCCGCGCGCTGCCAGTTCAACCTGGACGAATTGAAATACCGCTATCCCGCCGAACTGGTGCCGGACGGCCACAGCGCCGATCAGCTGGCTGCGCCAGCTCACCGAAGAAGGCATGCGCTGGCGCTGGCCGGACGGCGTGCCGGACAAGGTGCGCGCGCAGATCGAGCAGGAACTGGCGCTGATCGCCGAGCTGAAGTACGAATCGCTATTTCCTCACCGTGCAGGACATCGTGCGCTTTGCGCGCGAGCCAGAGGATCCTCTGCCAGGGCCGCGGTTCGGCGGCCAATTCGGCGGTGTGTTTCGCGCTCGGCATCACCGAGGTCGATCCGGCGCGGATGAACCTGCTGTTCGAGCGCTTCATCAGCAAGGAGCGCAACGAGCCGCCCGACATCGACGTCGATTTCGAGCACGAGCGGCGCGAGGAAGTGATCCAGTACATCTACCGCAAGTATGGCCGCGAGCGCGCCGCGCTGGCCGCCACGGTGATCTGCTATCGCGGCAAGAGCGCGGTGCGCGACGTGGCCAAGGCGCTGGGCCTGCCGCCGGACCAGGTCGATCAGCTGAGCCGCATGCTTCGGCTGGTGGGACGGCGAGGCGCCACTGGACGAGCGCCTGCGCGAACACGGCTTCGATCCGCACAGCGCGGTGTTGCGGCGGGTGATGAAACTCACCGCGCGAACTGCTCGACATGCCGCGGCATCTGTCGCAGCACGTCGGCGGCTTCGTGATCTCCGACGCGCCGCTGAGCGAGCTGGTGCCGGTGGAAAACGCGGCGATGCCCGAGCGCACCATCATCCAGTGGGACAAGGACGATCTGGACACGATGAGGCTGCTCAAGGTCGATTGCCTGGCGCTGGGCATGCTGAGCTGCGTGCGGCGTTGCCTGGATCTGCTGCGCGCGCATCGCGGCCAGGACTTACAGCCTGGCGACGCTGCCGGCGGAAGACCCGGAAACCTACGGATGATCCAGCGCGCCGACACCGTCGGCGTGTTCCAGATCGAGAGCCGGGCGCAGATGGCGATGCTGCCGCGGCATCGGCCGGCGAATTTCTACGACCTGGTGATCGAGGTGGCGATCGTGCGGCCCGGGCCGATCCAGGGCGACATGGTGCATCCGTACCTGCGCCGGCGGCAGCGGCGAGGAGCCGGTGGACTATCCGTCAGAGGATCTGAAAGCGGTGTTCGAACGCACGCTCGGCGTGCCGCTGTTCCAGGAACAGGTGATGCAGCTGGCGATCGTGGCGGCCGGCTACACGCGCGGGCGAAGCCGACCAGCTGCGCCGCGCGATGGCGGCGTGGAAACGCCACGGCGGCATGGAACACCATCGCGAGCGGATCATGCGCGGCATGATCGAGCGCGGCTACACCGCCGAGTTCGCCGCGCGATTGTTCGAGCAGATCAAGGGCTTCGGCAGCTACGGTTTTCCCGAAAGCCACGCGGCCAGCTTCGCCGGCATCGTCTACGCCAGTTGCTGGCTGAAATGCCACGAGCCGGCCGCGTTCGCCTGCGCGCTGCTCAACGCGCAGCCGATGGGTTTCTACGGGCCCAGCCAGATCGTGCAGGATGCGCACGCCACGGCATCGCGGTGCGCCCGGTCGACGTGCGTCACAGCGACTGGGATTGCACGCTGGAGGATGATGCGCGCGGCCAGCGACCAGCCGGCGATCCGGCTGGGCCTGCGCCAGGTGCGCGGCTTTCGCCAGGACGTGGCCGAACGGCTTTCGCGCGGCGCGCGCCGGTGCGCGCTTTCGTCGACGTGGCGGACCTGTGCACGCGCACCGGCATCGACCGCCGCCAGCAGGAACTGCTGGCCGAGGCCGGCGCGTTGCGCGGGCTGGCCGGTCATCGGCATCGGGCGAAGTGGGCGGTGGCCGGGGTCGAGTCGCAGTTGCCGTTGTTCGGGCGCGCCAGTCCGGCGGAGGAAGCCATCGTGCTGCCCGCGCCCACGGTCGCGGAAAACCTGCAGTCCGACTATGCGCGCACGGGCCTCAGCCTGGGTCCGCATCCGCTGCAGCTGATCCGCTCGCGGCTGCGCGCGGCGCGCTACACCGACTCACGCAGCCTGCGCGGCCAGCGGCACCAGAGCCAGGTGCGCGCGGCCGGCCTGGTCACCCAGCGCCAGCGCCCGCAAACCGCCAGCGGCGTCACCTTCATCACCATGGAAGACGAGCACGGCTTCATCAACGTGGTGGTGTGGCGGCGATGTCGCCGAACGACAGCGGCGTGCGTATCTGGAAGCCAGCCTGCTCGGCGTGGAAGGGCAGTGGGAATGCGTCGATGGCGTGAGCCACCTGATCGCCCGCCGTCTCGTCGACATCAGCACCTGGCTGGGCGCGCTGGACAGCCGCTCGCGTGATTTCCATTGAGTTTGGCCTTGTCACCGAAGCTTGGCTGACTTGGTCCTTCTCCCTTCGGGAGAAGGTGGCGCGAAGCGCCGGATGAGGGTACGTGCGAAGCGTGGAGTGGCAACCTGCGAGGGGCACTGGTTGCGGAGCGCTGGCTGTTGGGCCGGCGCGGCGAGCGCTTGCTGGGATGGAGCGGGCGGGGACCCGCACCCTCTCCTCAATCCTCACTCCCGCAGGGGGCTTCGTTCGGTCGCCGGGGGAGAGGAGGCGACCGAGCGGTTTGGAGCCGCGTGATCGAGCTTGCATGGCTTGCGTGGAGCGGGCGAGGACCCGGCGACCCTCATCGCTGGCAATGCCTCTCGCCGGGGGGATGAGGAGGTCGAACGGCAGCGCGCTGGCGCGCGGGCTTTTACTCTGTCGGGCGGTGCGCCTGCCCGGATCACAGGCCAGGCTGGTGGCCACGCCGAAGCTGATCGCCATGATCACCGCCACCGCCATGCAGGCGCTGCCGGGACGGATGCGGTGGGCGTCGATGCGCGGCACCAGCCGCCACAGCAGCATGACGCCGATCAGCATGTCCAGCACCAGCGCCACGCGCAGCAGGCCCGAACTCAGCAACGTCACGTAGGGTGGCCGCAGATGCCCCTCCCAGGCGGCGACGCCCAGGATCAGCGCCATGCCCAGCAGGTTCCACCACAGGCAGGCGAGATAGAGGCGGTTGAATACCACCGGGCAGCGCTCGATCCAGCGCAGCACCGGTAGCCCATCGCGGCGAACAGCAAGGCCGCCATGCTGCTGTACAACACCCACCACAGCAGGGTGCTGATGACGGTAAGCACGGTCGTCATGTGACTTGCTTGAATCCCAGTTTGCGCAGCAGCTTGGACATCAGCCACGCCGGACCGATCAGCAGGTAGGAAAGATCGGTGAGAAAGCTGGGCTTGCGTCCCTCGTACTTGTGCCCGATGAACTGGCCGATCCATGCCACCACGAACACCCCGATCGCCCAGTAGCACAATGACGCCGCACCCAGCCGCCAGTACAGGAAATTGTGAACAGGGCGAATGCCACGAACACGATCAGCAGGCCGGCGGCCAGCCGGTGCGAGCGTCGCCAGTACCAGTAGAACGCCAGCACCATCACCAGCACCGCCCATGAGCCGGGGCGCAGCGTGGTGAACGGCACCGGGATCGCCCACAGCAGCGCGATCACCGACCACACGATCGGCGGCACGCAAAACCAGTGGAACACCTGGTTGGTCGGGTTGCGGTGGTCGGCGCTGTAGCTGTCGATCCAGTCCTGCATGGTGCGCATGAGCCTTCCCCCGTGGACGTTCAGTCGAGCCGGATGCCGGCGAGGCGCTGCAGCGCCTCGGCGTACTTGGCGGCGGTACGGGCGATCACCTCGTCGGGAATCACCGGGCCGGGCGCGGTCTTGTTCCAGTCCTGCGTCTCCAGCCAGTCGCGCACGAACTGCTTGTCGTAGCTGGGCGGGCTGATGCCGGTGCGGTATTCGTCGGCGGGCCAGAAGCGCGAGGAATCCGGGGTCAGCATCTCGTCCATCACGTACAGCTTGCCGTCGGCATCGGTGCCGAACTCGAGCTTGGTGTCGGCGATGATGATGCCGCGCTCGGCCGCATACGCGGCGGCCCACTGGTAGATCGCCAGGGTGGCGTCGCGCACCTGGTGGGCCAGTTCGCTGCCGACCGCGTCAACCATCACGTCGAAGCTGACGTTCTGATCGTGGTCGCCCACTGCGGCCTTGGTCGACGGGGTGAAGATCGGCTCGGGCAGTTGCTGCGCCTGCTTCAGGCCGGCGGGCAAGGCGATGCCGCACAGCGAACCGCGTTGCCTGGTAATCCTTCCAGCCCGAACCGATCAGGTAACCGCGGGCGATCGCCTCCACCGGCACCGGCTGCAGCCGCCGCGTCACCACCGCGCGCTTCTCGTACAGCTTGAGGTCGGTGCCCGCTGGCAACACCTCGCCCAGCGGCACGTCGAGCAGGTGGTTGGGCACCAGGTGCGCGGTCTTGTCGAACCAGAAATTGGAGATCTGGGTCAGCATCTCGCCCTTGCCCGGGATCGGGTTCGGCATCACCACGTCGAACGCGGACAGACGGTCGGTGGCGATCATCAGCAATCGCTGGTCGGACAACGCGTACACATCGCGCACCTTGCCGCGGTGGATCAGCTCCAGGCCGGGCAGGTTCGATTGCGGCAGGACAGTGGGCACGAGGGCGGGTTCCACGGGTGGGAAAGGCCCATTCTAGCGGTTGCCATCGCGGTGCCGGGCAAGGGTGCCGGGGATTTCGGGTGCGCTGCTAGAATTGGCGGCCTTGAACCCCATGTGGTGTCGATGCGCATTTTCCTGATCGCGGCATTTTGCTGTGGCCGCTGTGCCCAGCTTTGCCCAAGCCCCGGTCCCGCCGGGCCGGCTGGGCCTGTGCGCGGCCTGCCATGGCGAAACCGGGCAGGCCCGCATGCCGGGCGTGCCGAACCTGGCCGGGCAGCGGCTGGACTACTTGCGTGACGCGTTGAAGCAGTACCGCGACGGCCGCCGCAAGGTGCCGGTGATGCGCGCCGCGATCGGCCCGCTGAGCGATGCCGAGCTCGACACGCTGGCGCGCTGGTACAGCGCGCAGTCGCCGCAGCCGCCGGTGCGTCCGTGAGTTTCACCTACACGATCTGGTTCGGCATCTTCGGGCTGCTGATCGGGCGCGTGCCCGGCGCCGTGGTCGGTGCGGTGATCGGCTTCATCTTCGATAACCTGCGGCACAGCCAGCGCCGGCAGGCCATCCCCGAAGCCGGCGGTTTCGTGGGGCCGCTGTTCACCCTGCTCGGCGCGGTGGCCAAGGCCGACGGTCGCGTGTCGGAGGCCGAGATCGCGGTGGCCGAGCGGCTGATGACCCGCATGGGCCTCGCCGCCGAACAACGCAAGCAGGCCGTGGCCAGCTTCAACGTGGGCAAGCAGCCGGAGTTCGACGCCACCCGCACGATTGCCGAGCTGCGCAACTGGGTGGGCATGCGCCGCGACCATGCGTTCCCGGTGCTCGACGTGGTGATCGAGACGGTGCTGGCCGAAGGCAACCCCGGTCCGGAGAAAATGTCGATCCTGCGCCAGCTCGCCTTCGCGCTGCGAATCAGCGACATGGAACTGATGGCCCTGCTGGCGATGAAGGGCTATGCGTGGAATGCCGGCGCCGGCCAGCACGGCCAGCGCCGCACCTGGAACACCGGCGGCGGTTACGTGCCGCCACAACGCACGCCGCAGGGACCGGACCCGTACGCCGTGCTCGGCATCGACCGCAACGCCGACGAGCGCGCGATCAAGCGCGCCTACCGCAAGCTGATTTCCGAACACCATCCCGATCGCCTCGGCGACCTGCCCGACGACATGCGCCGACAGGCCGAGTCGCGCGCCAGCGAGATCAACGCGGCGTATGACAGGATCAAGGAGGCGCGGGGGTTTCGGTAGGCGGGGAACGGGGAACGGGGAACGGAAGACAGAGCGGGGAACGGGGAACAGGGAACGTGCGGGCTGTTGTAACGTGTGGTGCGCAATAGAATTGAAGCCTTGCCTGATTGGTCCTGCATTTTTTTGCTCTACCTGTTCCCTGTTCCCTGTTCCCCGTTCCCCGTTCCCCGTTCCCCGTTCCCGCCCCCGGTGCCTCATGCCCAGCCAATTCCCCATCATTGCCCCGTCCATCCTCGCCGCCGATTTTGCGCGGCTGGGCGAAGACACTGCCGCGGCGCTGGCTGCCGGTGCCGACTGGGTGCATTTCGACGTGATGGACAATCACTATGTGCCCAACCTCACGATCGGCCCGATGGTGCTGAAATCGCTGCGCGGTTACGGCATCACCGCACCGATCGACGTGCATCTGATGATCAAGCCGGTCGACCGGATCGTGCCGGATTTCGCCAAGGCTGGCGCCAGCCTGATCAGCTTCCATCCCGAAGCCAGCGAGCACGTCGATCGCACGCTGGGTCTGATCAAGGAATCCGGCTGCCAGGCGGGGCTGGTGTTCAATCCGGCCACGCCGCTGGATCACCTGGATTATGTGATGGACAAGCTGGACATGATCCTGATCATGTCGGTGAATCCGGGTTTCGGCGGGCAGAAATTCATTCCCGGTACGCTGGAAAAACTGCGCCAGGCGCGCGCGCGGATCGAAGCCAGCGGCCGGCCGATCCGGCTGGAAGTGGATGGCGGCGTCACGGCGGCAAACATCGGCGAGATCGCGGCCGCCGGTGCCGATACCTTCGTGGCCGGCTCGGCGATCTTCCACGCCAGGGACTATCGCGCCGAGATCGATGCCATGCGCAAGGCGATCGGCTGAACCCATCCGCCATCGTGCGCGAGAGCGTCCCGGTGCACTTCGTTCGCACATAAAAAGACCCGGCGCAGTTGCGCCGGGTCAAACGTCGTCGGAGACGTGAGAGGAAACACCATGGATTGGCGGGTGCCGATGCAAAGGTTCCGGAGGGGTGCCAGGCCTTCACACCGGCACGTTCCACGGCAAAGAGGAACGTTCGCCAATCACAAGGTCTGACCGGGCTGTTCGGCATTGGTTCCCGCCGTTGGCGATGTTTTGCCGATGATCGTGTTCAGGTTTGTGAGGACTTTGACCCACGGCGCCATTGGCGGCCCTGCCAAGACGCGCAGGCGACGGGCAAAAAATCCCCTCGCGAGCGAGGGGAAAGGAAAGCACCATCACGGACGGAACGGGGGGTTACAGCGGCTGCCAGTCCGGGTCGGACTCTTCCTGGCCCGCGCCCGGCGCGATTCCCTTCGCGCCGGGCCTGCGGGCGCCTTCCGCGGCAAACGGGTTGAAGCTCAATGGATCAGGGATGGGCCTGGACACGGCGATCTCCTCAGTGACCGAACAGCAGGCCCAACAGCAATGCGCCCAGCGCCAGGCCGACGCGCAGTGGCTCGAAGCTGCGCAATTCGGCATTCGGATCCTGCTGGGCTGATTCGGTTTTCATGGCTGTCCTCGCGGTAGGGAACCTTCGCTGCCATCAAACCGCGGTTCGCGGCGCACGCGGCGGCACAACACGGGCGATTTGCCGCCGGCATGTGGCGAAACGCTGGCAATGACGTTCAGCGACTTGCGCCGGCGCGACGTGCATAGCACGCTGCAGCCATCATTCCCGGGAGCGCGCCATGGGCCGCAGCATTGCCATCGTCGAAGACGAGCCGTTGATCCGCGCCAACTACGTCGAGGCGCTGAACCGCTTCGGTTACGACGCCCGCGGTTACGGTTCGCGTCAGCAGGCCTCCAGCGCGTTCGCGATGAAGCTGCCCGAGCTGGTGATCATCGACATCGGCCTGGGCGACGAGCCCGAAGGCGGCTTCGACCTGTGCCGCGAGCTGCGCGCGAAATCGGCCACCTTGCCGTTGATCTTCCTCACCGCGCGCGACTCGGATTTCGACGTGATCTCCGGCCTGCGCCTGGGCGCCGACGATTACCTCAGCAAGGACACCAGCCTGCACCAGCTGGCCGCGCGCATCGCCGCGTTGTTCCGCCGGATCGAGTCGCTGAAGGCACCGGCTTCCAGCGAGACGGTGATCGAGCACGGCCCGCTGAAGCTGGAAGCCGAGCGCATGCGGATCACCTGGAATGGCAAGGAGGTGCCGCTTACCGTCACCGAGTTCTGGATGGTGCACACCTTGATCCGCTTTCCCGGTCACGTGAAGAATCGCGACCAGCTGATGCGCGAGGCGGAACTCGTCGTCGACGATGCCACCATTACCTCGCACATCAAGCGCATCCGCAAGAAGTTCATCGCGGTGGCGCCCGAGTTTGACGCGATCGAGACCGTGCACGGCGTCGGTTATCGGTGGAAGCCGTGACGTGGCGCGCGATCGGGTTCGTGGCGCTGCTCGGCGTCGCCGCCGCGGTGCACGCTGCGTCAGCGGACCGCGTGCTGGCGCACGGCGCCCGTGACGGCGATGCGCCGGCGTGGGCGATCGCAGTCGACACGCCGGAGGGCTGGACGCGTGACTGCTGCACCTATGCGCAAGCGATCGGTGTGAACGCAGTGTTGTACCAGGGTGAGTGGACCGGCAAACCGCAGCGCGTAATGGTGCTCAATGTATGGCCGGCCAAGCTGCCCAGCCTGGCCGCCGAAGTGCAGGCGGATCGCAAGCGCTATCTGGAACTCGATCCACGCGGCAAGACCTCGAGCTTTGCCGTGCGCCATCCGGACATGCCCTGCGAGGCCAGCGTCTACGAGGGCAGCGACCACATCGACGACGTGCTGGTGTTCTGCGACCCGGGCCGGGCCAGCGGCGTGCGGCTGAGCTGGTCGATGAGCTTCGACGACAACGATCCGACGCGGCGCACGCTGCTGGATGCGTTCATGCGGGTCGTGCTGGCCTCGCACTACCAGCGCGCCGTGACGCCACCCGTCCGTGCCGGTTGACCCTTTGCTGGTGACTGCATGACTCTGCGTCGGAAGCTGCTGCTGGTTGCGCTGTGCACGCTGGCGCTGCCGATCGCGGGCTGGTTCAACGTGCGGCAGATGGAGACCTTGCTGCGCAACGGCCAGGCGCAGGCGCTGCAGGCGTCGGCGCAAGTCGTGGCGCGCAGCCTGGTGGTGACCCATGCGTTGACGCCCGCCACGGGCCCGAGCTGGTATGTGCAGCAGGCGCCGGGGTCGATCACGGTGGACGGCTATGGCGACGACTGGGCGGCGCTGACGCCGTGGCGCCAGCCCTTTCCGCGTCGCGGTCAGCTGTTGTTGGCCGCGGATGATGCAGGCCTCTATCTGTATGCACGGGTGGCCAATGCGCGCCGTACCCGCGCCGATACGGCCGATGCAAACGCGCTGCTCGCCGATCATCTGATCCTCACCCTCGGTAACGCGGATGGCCAGCGGCGCTATTTGCTGGCCAGCGCGGCGCCCGGACCGCTGAACGCCCTGCCGCTCGATCCGGCGGTCACCGGCCTGCCGGATCAACTCGGCGCCAGCTGGCAGGAGGATGGCAGTGGCTACCAGGTCGAGCTGCGCCTGCCGCGTGACCTGGATTTGCGCACGCTCGGCATCGGTGCCTACGACGCGAGTGCCGGCGGCGACCGCCTGGCTTCCGAAATTCGTCCGCTGCGCCGCTATTCCGCGGTGCTGTCGCGCGAGCTGGCCCAACTCGTTCCCGACCAGGTGCAGGCGCGCGTGTTGTCGCCCTCGGGCTGGCTGCTGGCGCGCAGTGGCAAGCTCGACAATGCCGCCGATGTCAACGGCCAGCCGGGCTGGTTTGCGTCGCTGGTGTATCGCTCGCTGCTGGCAACCGGGCTGGAAGACGCCAACCTGTGGTCGCAGGACGTGCCGCGACTGGATACGGCGCAAGTCGAGCAGGCGCGCGCCGGCAGCGCCGCCAGCGTGTGGCGCCACGGCGAGGAGCGCGGCAGCGTGGTGCTGGCCACCACCGTGCCGATCGAAGAAGCGGGCAAGGTCGAGGGCGTGCTGCTGCTGGAGCAGGCCAGTCGCAGCGTGCCGCTGCTGGCCAACCGCGCCCTGTTCGGTCTGCTGCTGACCAGCTTTGGCGTGTTGCTGCTGGCCGGTGCCGTCCTGCTGGCGTTCGCCACCCGGCTCAGCCTGCGACTGGCGCGGCTGCGCAATGCCGCCGAACGCGCCCAGCTCAGTGACGGACGTCTGGACGGCCAATTTGGCTCCGCTCGCTTTCCGATGACCGATGCGCCGGACGAGATTGGCGACCTGGCGCGCAGCTTCGAACGCCTGTTCGTGGTGGTCGGCGGCTATACCGACTACCTGCGCACCCTGGCCTCGAAGCTTTCGCACGAACTCAACACGCCGCTGGCGATCGTGAAGTCGTCGCTGGACAACCTGGAGCATGCCTTGAAGGAGCGCGCCGCGCTTCCGGAGCAGGCGGTGCCGTACCTGGCGCGTGCCCGCGACGGCGTAGCGCGGCTGGGCGCGCTGGTCCGCGCCATGAGCGAATCGAGCCGGATGGAGCGTGCGATCGAGGCAGCCGAACCGGAGGATGTGGACCTGCGCGACGTGGTGCGTGGCTGTGCCGAGGGCTATCGGCCCCTGATCGGCGAGCGTCGCCTCGACTGCGAACTGCCGAATGCGCCCCTGCCGCTGCATGGCGCTCCCGAGCTGATCGCGCAGGCGCTGGACAAGCTGCTGGACAACGCCTTGTCGTTCACGCCCGCGCACGGCTGGCTTCTCCTGACCTTGCGTCCGTTGGAGGGTGGCGCCGAGATCGAGCTGGCCAACCAGGGTCGCTTGCTGCCCGACGCGATGCAGGGTCGGTTGTTCGATTCGCTGGTCAGCCTGCGCGACAAATCGACGCCCGGGGAAGCGCCGCATTTGGGGCTGGGTCTGTACGTGGCCCGACTGGTGGCCGAGCGCCACGGCGGCAGTATCAGCGCGCGCAACCTGGATGACGGCAGCGGCGTCGCTTTCCGGATCACCTTGCGCGGCATGCCGCGCCAGCGGCTGGGCGGCTGAGGATTATCGCGGTCGGATCGTGGCTGGCGTCTCGGTCGAGGTAGCTGGAGCGGGTGTCGCTGCGGGCACCGGCGGGGCGGCCGTGGTTCCCGCCGGAGCGGGGGTCGAGCTGGCCGTCGCCGCGGCTGGTGCGCTCGCGGCCGGGGCTGGCGTTGATATGGCAGCTGCCGGGACGGCCGCGGTTCCGGCCGGAGCAGCGCTCGATGTTGCCGGGGTCACCGCGGCTGCGGTTGCGGAGGTCGCGTTGTCGGCGGGCACCACGCGCGCGGGTGTCGCGGACTCGCCCGCGGCGGTATTCGCGGGCTGGACGACCGCCGGTACAGCCGGCGATCCGTCCGTGCGGGTGTCCGCCATCCAGTGACGGTACGCCCAGATCGCCAGCGCAACGAGTACCAGCAGCACGACCAGGCGACCGCGGCCTGACCGCGCCGGTGGCCTGGTTTCGACCACCGCTGGTGTCGCCGCGGAGGCAGCGTCGGGGCTGGTCGCGGCGGTCGTTTCCTCGGCCGGGTTGACCAGATCCTCGTCGTGCGCCGATGCCGCCGTATCCGTGGCGGGCTCGATGACTTCCACATCTTCAGGTGTGTTCGTGGTGGCCTCGGTGACTTCCCCATCTTCAGGCGGCGCGGGCGTCGGTTCTCCTTGCGTGGCCGGAGCGGCGCCCAAAGGCGGCGGCATCGCGCCACGCGGTTCGTCGTCGGTAGCCGACGGCACGGCGTCCCACGTCGCGTCGCTGACGTCGCCCGAGGCAGCGGAGGTCGGCGGGTTTTGTGCCGGCTCTGGCGGCTCGTCGGCGTCGATTGATGGTTCGTCCAGCGCCGCGTCGCCGGCGTCGTGCGAGGTGTCGGGGGTCGCCATGGCGTCGATCGGTTCGGCGCTGAACGCAGGCGACGATGACGGGTCGTCGATGGCGTCAGCGTCGGCGGACGCCGCGGGCTCCTGGTCGACCGCCTCCGGCCACGGCTGCCATGTCGTGGAGCCACGCAGGCGGAACGATTCGCCCGGCTGGATGAAGTCGTCCAGCGACGATTGCGGCAGCGGCCCGCAGCTTGCTCCCGCGCGCTCGATGTACACCAGTTGCGGATCGTCGGGCAGGACGCGCGCATCCACATGCATCGCCTGCAGTACCCGTGCGATCCGTTCGGCCGTCGCCTGGTCCAGCTCCCGCCGTACGATTCGCGGCAACGCAGCCACGACACGCCGTTCGAATTCGGCGTGGTCGAGCTTCAGCGCGGTGGCCACCGGTTGCCACGCCGAAGTTTCGTCCGACGCCCCGGCCTGCAGGCCGCATAGTACGACGCAGTACTGATCCACAAGTTGTCCCCTGTTGCTTGATCGCCGAGAGTAAACCGCCCTCGGCGGTGTATCAAGCAGATGCCACGTGGCCACTCGCCCTTCGCCTACAATGGCCGCTCCACCGTTCGGCCATCCGGAACGCCCACGTGATCTCCCGCGACGAATTCGACGCCCTCGCTGCGCAAGGGCATACGCGCATTCCACTGGTCCGCGAGGTGTTTTCCGACCTCGACACGCCGTTGTCGGTGTACCTGAAACTGGCCGATGGGCGATACACGTTCCTGTTCGAGTCGGTCGAGGGCGGCGCCACCTGGGGTCGCTATTCGATCATCGGCCTGCCGGCGAAACGGGTGTATCGCCTGCGCGGGCACGAACTGGAAGTGGAGGATGCTGGCGAGGTCACCGAGCGCCGCCACCTGGACGATCCGCTGGCGGAGATCGAGAAACTGCGCATGCAGTACGACGTGCCGCGCCTGCCACAACTGCCCGCGTTCAGTGGCGGGCTGGTCGGCTATTTCGGTTTCGAGACGATTGGCTACATCGAGCCGCGGCTGGCGCAGTGGGACCGCGCCGACGAACTGGGCACGCCCGACGTGCTGTTGATGCTGGCCGAGGAAGTCGCCGTATTCGACAACCTCAAGGGTCGGCTGTACCTGATCGTGCACGCCGACCCATCCCAGCCGCAGGCCTATGCGCAGGCGCAGCGCCGGCTCGATGCGCTGGTCTACCGCCTGCGCCAGGGTGGCGCCTCCTATCCGCAGCTGGCGCGCGCGGTGGCACTGGACGAAGCCGACTTCACCTCGTCTTTCACGCGGGACGAGTTCGAGGCGATGGTCGAAAAGGCCCGGGAGTACATCCGCGCCGGCGACATCTTCCAGGTGGTGCCGTCGCAGCGGCTCAGTGTCGCGTTCCATGCGCGGCCGGTGGATGTGTATCGCGCCTTGCGTGCGCTGAATCCTTCGCCGTACATGTATTTCGTCGATCTCGGCGAGACCCAGATCGTGGGTTCCTCGCCGGAGATCCTGGCACGACTGAAGGACGGCAAGGTGGTGGTGCGCCCACTCGCCGGCACGCGCAAGCGCGGCACCACGGACGAGGAAGATCGCGCGCTGGAAGCGGAACTGCTGGCCGATCCGAAAGAGCGCGCCGAGCACGTGATGCTGATCGACCTGGGCCGCAACGATCTCGGCCGGATCTGCGAGACCGGCAGCGTGGAAGTGAGCGATTCCTTCGCGGTCGAGCGCTATTCCCACGTGATGCACATCGTCTCGCAAGTGCAGGGCACGGTGCGCGACGGGTTGAGCTACCTGGATGTGCTGAAAGCCACCTTCCCGGCCGGCACGTTGAGTGGCGCGCCGAAAGTGCGGGCGCTGGAAATCATCCAGGAACTGGAGCCATACAAACGCAACATCTACGGCGGTGCGATCGGCTGGATCGGCTGGTGGGGCGACGCCGACACCGCCATCGCGATCCGCACCGCGGTGATCCACGGCGGCCGCCTGCATGTGCAGGCCGGCGCCGGCATCGTGTTCGATTCCGATCCCGCCGCCGAATGGGAGGAGACGATGAACAAGGGCCGCGCGCTGTTCCGCGCGGTGGCGCAAGCGGCGCAGGGGTTGTAGGCGAAGGGGCTGCAGGTTGCCCGGAAGCAGGCCGACGCCATGACTTCCGGCAGGGCTTTCGCGGCGGCCTGTTATATTATATCGTTTCGCGCTACATGCACGCCTTCCCCACCTTGATGACCCGCTCCGATGAGCAGTTATGGGAAGGCATGTCTGCCGGATCGGCGGACGTGAAGCAGCGCTGCGACGGGCAGCGGTCGATCAATCGCCGCGCGTTGTCGGCGTTCTGGCGGAACCTGCCGCTGGTGATGATCCTGCTGCTGGCGGGTTGCGCCGTCGGACCGGACTTCAAGCCGCCCGCCGCGCCCGACACCAGCAATTATTCCGCGCGACCGGCCACTTCCACCGTGGCCACGGCGCACGTCGCAGGTGGCGAATCCCAACGCTTTGCGAAGGGTGGCGATATTCCCGCCGACTGGTGGACGCTGTTCCATTCGCCCGCGCTCAACGCGCTGATCGAGCAGTCGCTGGCGCACAACCCCGATCTCAAGGCCGCGCAGGCGGCCTTGACGGTGGCGCATGAAAATACCCTGGCGCAGCGCGGTGCGCGTTACCCCGCCGTCGACGGCGGTTTCTCGGCCACGCGCCAGATGCAATCGCAGCAGGTCGCGCCGGGGCCGAACTATCCGGTGGTGCCCCAGGAGTACCTGTACAGCTTCTTTACGCCGCAGCTCAGCATCTCGTATGCGCCGGACGTGTTTGGTCTGAACCGGCGCACGGTGGAATCGCTGCAGGCGCAGGAACAGTCCGTGCGCTTCCAGATGATCGCCGCCCGCATCACGTTGAGCACCAACGTGGTGGCGGCGGCCGTGCAGCAGGCGTCGTTGCGCGCCCAGGTCGCCGCGACCCGTGACTTGATCGCGACGAACACGAAGCTGGTGAAGCTGCTGCGTTACCAGCTGGACAAGGGCTACGCCGGCGGGCTCGATCTGGCCGCGCAGGAATCGCAGCTGGCGCAACTGCAGGCCACCTTGCCGCCGCTGTTGACCCAGCTGGATCAGCAGAACAATTTGCTGGCGGTGCTGGCCGGGCGGTTGCCCAGCGAGGCGCCGGCGCAGGCCTTCGACCTGGCCAGCCTGCACTTGCCCCGGCAACTGCCGCTGAGCCTGCCGTCCAGGCTGGTAGTGCAGCGTCCGGACGTGCGCCAGGCCGAGGCGAACATGCATGCGGCCAGCGCCAATATCGGGGTGGCCATCGCGAACCGCCTGCCGAATATTTCATTGACCGCGAACGCGGGCAGCACGGCGGTGGCGATGGACCAGGTGTTCAGGACCGGTACGGGCTTCTGGGCTATCGGTGCCGATATTGCCGCACCGATTTTCCACGGCGGCAGCCTGCTGCATCAGGAGCGCGCGGCCAAGGCCGCCTATGTGGAGGCCGCCGAACAATATCGCGGCACGGTGTTGACCGCGTTCCAGAACGTGGCCGATACGCTGGCCGCGTTGCAGCACGACGCCGAAGGTCTGCAGGCCGCGGCCAAGGCCGCCGATGCGGCCAAGCTCACCCTGGACCTGTCGCAACGCCAATACAAAGCCGGTTACGCCAGCTACCTGACGCTGCTGAGCGCAGAGCAGGGCTACCAGCAATCGCGCATTGCCCTGGTGCAGGCGCAGGCCAGTCGCTACGTCGACACGGCGGCCCTGTTCCAGGCACTGGGCGGCGGCTGGTGGCATGACGCCGCGGCCGCCACTCCGAATGCCGCGACACACGCGGCCGTCAACCGGGACAGCGATGAAAAGTAGATCACTTATCGCGGAGCCATCGATGCACCGGGTCCGTTCAACCTTGCTGCCAGTCTTGGCGCTGGCGGTACTGGCGACGCTGGCCGGATGCTCGTCGAAGTCCGACACGCCGGCCGCGACCGCCGCCGACACCCCGCAGAACGTGACGCTGACTGCGGCGCAGCGCCAGCACATTCATTTGCTGACCATCACGCGCAGCCGCTACCAGCGCAGTATCGAAACCAGTGGCGTGGTGGATTTCGACCACGACCGCGCGACCCAGGTGCTGGCGCCGTTCTCCGGTCCGGTGACCGAGGTGCTGGTGAATCAGGGCGATACGGTCAAGCCGGGCCAGCCGCTGGCGCGGGTGGATTCGCCTGACTTCGCCGCCGCCGCCGCGGCTTATCGCAAGGCGCTCGCGGTGGCGCACGCGGCCGATCAGCTGGCGGCGACGGATCGCGACCTGCACGCGCACGAAGCGCTCTCGCAGCGCGAGTATGCGCAGGCGCAATCCGACGCGATCGGGGCGGATGCCGATCGCGACGCCGCCTTGCAGGCACTGCTGGCCCTGCACGTCGACGCGAAAAGTATCGCGGCGATCCGCGACGGCAAACCGCTGGCCCATGGCCAGGGCGTGATCCGCGCGCCGATCGGGGGCACCGTGGTCGAGAAATCGATTGCGCCCGGACAACTGCTGGCGGCCGGTTCGACCGTATGCTTCACCGTCGCCGACACCTCGAAGATGTGGGTGATGGCGCAGCTGTTCGGTGATGACCTGGCCGTGGTGAAGGACGGCGATGCAGCTACCATCGAGACCGGCATGGATGGCGCCACGATGTCCGGCACGGTCACCAATGTCGGTGCCGTGGTCGATCCCGATACGCGTTCGGTCGGTGCGCGCGTGCTGGTCGACAATCCCGAGGGCGCCCTGAAACGTCAGATGTATGTACGCGCAAGTATCCAGTCCAAGGCAGCACGCGAGGGACTGCTGGTGCCGGTGTCCGCGGTGCTGCGCGACGACGAGAATCTGCCGTTCGTGTACGTGGCCGCGGCCGATGGCGGTTATGCGCAGCGCCCGGTGACGCTGGGCGAACGCGTCGGCGATCGCTTCGTGATTCCCGGCGGGCTCCACGCTGGCGACCAGGTGGTGGTGGACGGCGCGATCTTCCTGCATTTCATCCAGACCCAATGAGCGGGCCAATGCCACCGGACGAGCAGCCGCGGCGGCGGGCGTCGCTGATCAACCGCATCGTCGCGTTCGCGTTGCAGCAACGCCTGCTCACGCTGCTGCTGGCGCTGGGGCTGGCCGCAGCCGGCGTGTGGGCCTACAACACGCTGCCGATGGACGCCTATCCGAATCTGTCGCCGCCGATGGTGGACATCGTCACGCAGTGGCCGGGGCATTCGGCGGAAGAGGTGGAACGGCTGATCACGGTACCGGTGGAGCTGGGCCTGAATGCCATCCCCGGGCTGGTCACCAAGCGCTCCATTTCGCTCTACGGGTTGTCCGACGTCACGCTGACCTTCGCCGACGACACCGATCACTATTTTGCGCGCCAGCGCGTCTACAACCGCCTGCCGGGCATCACCTTGCCCGCTGGCGTGACCTCGTCCATGTCACCGATGTCGCCACCGTCGGGGCTGGTGTATCGCTACGTGCTGCAGAGCACCGATCGCTCGCCGATGGAATTGAAGACGATCAACGACTGGGTGGTCGCGCCGCAATACCGCTCGGTTCCCGGCGTCGCCGACGACTCCGGTTTCGGTGGCGGCACCATGCAATACCAGGTGCTGCTGGATCCGCTGAAGATTGCTGCGCTCAACCTGTCGGTGGCGCAGGTGGAGGCCGCCCTGGCGGCGAACAACAGCAATGCCGGCGGCGGTTTCTACTCGCAGGGCGGGCAGTTCTTCTACGTGCGCGGGCTGGGTCGGCTGGAGACGGTGCAGGATATCGGCGAGGTGGTGCTGGCGGTGCACGACGGCACGCCGATCCTGGTGAAGGACGTCGGCACGGTGAAGATCGGCATCGCGCCGCGGCTGGGCGAATTCGGCTACATGAACCAGGACGATGCGGTGGAAGGCGTGGTGCTGGCCTTGACCGGGTCCAAAACCGAGAACGTGCTGCAACGGGTCGAGGCGAAGACGACGGAACTCAACCGCGACATCCTGCCGAAGGACGTCAAGGTGCATCCGTTCTACGACCTCACCGACCTGATCGGCCAGACCAAGTCCGTGGTGATGCACAACCTGCTGCTGGGCATGGTGCTGGTGATCGCCGTGCTGATCTTCTTCCTGTACGACGTGCGCGCCGGCCTGATCGTGGCGGTGACGATTCCGCTGGCGCTGCTGTTCGCGTTCGTGTGCCTGGATCTGAAGGGCGCCTCGGCCAACCTGCTGTCGATCGGCGCGGTGGATTTCGGCATCCTGGTCGATGGCGCGATCTTCATGGTCGAGAACATCTTCCGCGAGCTGGCCGCGCGCCGGGGCACCGAGTACGACATCGGCGAGGTGATCCGCGGCGCGGCCGCGGAAGTCGACCGCCCGCTGGTCTACGCGGTGGCGGTGATCGTGGCCAGCTTCCTGCCGATCTACGTGCTGACCGGGCCCTCCGGCACGCTGTTCAAGCCGATGGCCGACACCATGATCTTCGCCCTGGTCGGCTCGCTGCTGGTCACTCTGACCCTGCTGCCGGTGCTGTGCGCACTGTTCATGCGTCGGGGCGTGCGCGAGCGGCGCAATGCGATCTACGACAAGTTCAAGGGCTGGTACGTGCGCGGACTCGAGCGCATGCAGCGGTATGCGTGGCGCGTGACCGGGGCGTCGGTGTTGCTGCTGGTTCTGGCGCTGGTGATGATGCGCGGCATCGGCGCGGAGTTCATGCCGCACCTGGACGAAGGCTCGCTGTGGGTGCGCGCCACCATGCCGTACACCATCTCGTTCGACGAGGCCTCGAAGATCTCGCCGCAGATACGCCGGATCCTGCGCTCGTTCCCCGAGGTCACCACGGTTGCCTCCGAACTCGGCCGCCCGGACGATGGCACGGATTCCACCGGTTTCTTCAACGACGAATTCTTCGTTGGCCTGAAGCCGTATTCACAGTGGAGCGGCAAGTACCGCAGCAAGCAGGACCTGATCGAGGCGATCGACAGCAAGCTCGCGGTCTTTCCCGGCATCCAGTTCAACTACACGCAGCCGGCCGAGGATGCGGTGGACGAGGCCGAGACCGGCCTGAAGAGTGCGTTGGCGGTGAAGATCTACGGACCGGACCTGCACACGCTGCAGGCCAAGGGCAAGGCGATCAAGCAGGTGATGGAGAAGGTGCGCGGCATCACCGATGTGACCCTGGTGCATGAGCTCGGCCAGCCGAATCTGGCGATCAAGATCGATCGCGCGAAGATCGCCCGCTACGGCCTCAACGTCGACGACATCAACAAGCTGATCGAGGCGGCGATCGGCGGCGACGTGGCCACCGAAGTGGCGCAGGGCGACAAGCAGTTCGACCTGCTGGTGCGCCTGGCGCCGCATTACCGCGACGACCCGCAGCAGATCGGCGAGATCCCGGTGTCCACCCCCGGCGGCCAGCAGATTCCGTTGAAGGAACTGGCCGACATCAGCGTCGCCAATGGCGCCTCCTTCATCTATCGCGAGAACGGCTCGCGCTACATCGGCGTGCAGTTCTCGGTGACCGGCCGCGACCTGGCGGGCGCCGTGGGCGATGCGATCGGGCAGGTTGCCCGCGACGTGAAGCTGCCGCACGGGTACCGGCTGGAGTGGGGCGGCGAGTACAAGGAATACACCGCCTCGCGTGCGCAGATGAACGTGATCCTGCCGCTGACCCTGCTGCTGATCTTCGGGCTGCTGTTCGTGCTCTACGGCAACTTCAAGTTCCCGTTCATCACCGTGGTCGGTGTGCTGCTGTCTGCGCCGTTCGGCGCGATCCTGGCGATGTGGCTCACCGGCACGCCGTTCTCGGTGTCCTCGGGCATCGGTTTCATCGTGCTGTTCGGTGTCTCGGTGCTGACCGGCGTGGTTTACATTTCCTGCGTCAACGAACTGCGCCTGGGCGGCATGGACATCGTCAAGGCGGTACACGAGGCCGCGGTGTTGCGCCTGCGTCCGATCACGATGACCGCCCTGGTAGCCGCGCTCGGCCTGTTGCCGGCGGCCATCGCCAGCGGCGTCGGTACCGATTCACAGCGTCCGTTTGCGCTGGTGATCGTGACCGGCATGCTCTCGCGCCTCGTGATCGGCATCTTCCTTATGCCGGCGCTGTATGCGCTGGTGGCGCGGCCAGCGGATCGGCTGCAGGTGTAGGGAAGAAGGCCGTCGCGCGGCGTCAGATGGTGGTCGAACGATGTTCGAGTTGCGCTGGGCGGGTGCCCGGCAGAGTGTATCCATACGTTTTGTTTACGTGGCTTTGGTGCTATCTTGATGGCGCTAAAGTAGCATATATGCACTCATGATCCAGACAAAACGCATCAAAACCAGATTCGCCACACCCGCCGTGACCCGCCAGGCGAAGCTTCTTGGCCAGCGCGTGCGGCAGGCGCGGCAGGCGCGTCTGTGGTCGCAGGTCGAGTTGGCCGAGCGCTCGCGCACCAGCGCCGACACCATCAAGCGCTTGGAGAAGGGCAGTGTGGCGGTGTCGCTTGGCGCCTGGCTTGGTGTGCTGGAGCGGCTGGGTTTGCTGGCCCAACTGGATGCCGTGCAGGATCCGGCCGCCAACGCGCTCTTGCTGGACGCGCTGCCCAGGCGCGTGCGCAAGCGCAAGCCGTCACCCGATGCGCTGGACTTCTGAGCCATGGTCAGCACGGTCGAGCGTTATGTGTTCGTCTACCTGCCCGGCGACGTGGCGGCGGTGCCGGCCGGGCGACTGACCCTGCTGGAAGAGGGCTACCGGACCCTGGGTTCGCGCTTTGTCTATGGCAGGCGCTACCCGCGGCGCCCGCACGCGCTGCCGGTCGATCCCTTCAGTCTGCCGCTGGACAAGGGTGATGCCGAAACAGAGCGCGCACCCGAAAACGGACTCGCCCTGTTCGGCGCATTGCGCGACGTCACGCCCGACGCCTGGGGTCGCCGCGTCATTGAAAACCGGCTGCGCGCGCCCCCCAACAGCCTGCCCGAATCGGTGTATCTGGAACATGCCGGCCCGCATCGCGCCGGCGCGCTGGATGTGCGCGCCAGCCCCACCAGCCCGGTCGCGGCCGGCGTCTTGCCGCCGTTGCTGGAACTGGACTATCTGATCGACGCCGCCGAGCGGATCGAGAACGGCGAGCCGGTGCCGGCGCAGCTGGAAGCGCTGTTTGCCGGCGGCCCCTCGGTCGGCGGCGCGCGGCCCAAGGCGGTCGTGATGAACGACGGTCGGCAGTGGATCGCCAAGTTTCCTTCGCGCGACGATCGTTTTGATGTGCCACTGATTGAATACGCCACCCTGCAGCTGGCGCACAGCGCCGGTCTGGATGTGCCGGCCACCACCCTGCACACGCTGGCCGACAGTCGCCACGTGATGCTGATCGAGCGTTTCGATCGCGTCGTCGTGCCGGAAGGAATGGCCCGTCGTCATCTGGTCAGCGCGCTGACCCTGCTGGGCCGGCACGAAAGCACCTCGCCGGATGCCAGCTATGCCGAGATCAGCCACGCACTGGCGCAATGGGGCGCGCGCGGCCATGTCGCTTCGGACAACGCCGAGCTGTTCGCGCGCATGGTGTTCAACATCCTGGTCTCCAACGACGACGACCACCTGCGCAACCACGCCTTCCTGCACGACGAGGCCAACGGCGGTTGGCGGCTGAGCCCGCTGTACGACGTGGTGCCCAAGCCGCAAGTGGCGATGGAGCGCTACCTGCATCTGGGCGTGGGGCCACAGGGCCGCGCGGCGCAGCTGGACAATGCATTGGACGGCGCAGGGCAGTTCGGCCTGCATCCGCCGGCCGCTGCCGGCATCATCGACCGGGTGGTGCAGGCGGTGCGTGCGTGGCGCGAGACGTTTGAGGCGGCGGGCGTGCCGGTGGCCGAATGCGACAAGGTGGCCGCGGCGTTCCGTCATGCCGACGACATCGGCATGCGCGCGGTGGCGCGTTTTCTTTGATGAATCTCGATTGACAGCACCGATCTTGCGCGCACCAACCCACAAATCAGAACGTGGGTGAGCCTCGGGCCTTGCTCCTGGTCATGCGACAGCGGCAGGCTACGCGTAGCTGCTCAACTGCCGCTGCCTTCCGATTCGATCTGCTGCACGAGATTCCACAGGATGCGCGAATCCTGGGCGTCGAGCACATCGCCGCCGATGCCGCGGAAGTGATTGTGGAATGCCTTCACCGCGGCGGGGCGATCGTCCAACGGGTAGCCGACCACGGCCAGCGCCATCCACGGGTCGAAACCAGCGGGCGGGTCGACCAGCATGCCTTGCGGCCAGCGCCCGAAACCGGCGGCAGCGAGTTGCGCCCACGGGAACAGCGGACCCGGATCGTCCCTGCGCGTGGGCGCGAAGTCCTGATGGCCGACGATCTGCGTGCGCGGGATGTGCAGGCGTTCGGTGAGATCGGTGAGCAGGCGCAACAGGCTGTCGATCTGCGGCTGGGCAAACGGGGTGGTGCCGTCGTTGTCCAGCTCGATGCCGATCGAAGCGGAGTTGATGTCGGTGATCGTGCCCCAGCGTCCCGGCCCGCCGTGCCAGGCACGCAACTGGTCGGCCACGAGTTGGTAGATATGGCCATCCGCACCGACCAGGTAATGCGCGCTGACCGGTCCGCCGCTGTTGGCGGTGCGCAGGGTGTGCAAGCTCTCCTGCACCGAGTGCTGGTTGGTGTAGTGCAGCACGATCAGCACCGGCCGGCGGATGTCGTGGTTGGGCGAGGGCACCCAGGTGGCCAGCGGGTTGCGCGGTGCATGCGCGCACGCGGCAAGCAGGGCCAGCACCAGCAGGATGGGGATCAGGCGCAGCGGGTGTCGGCACACGGGGTCAGGCATGGCGCGTGATTCTTCGGGTCTCATGGCAGGTATAGCCGGGCAATCGCCAGCGCGGTCTGGTACGGCTCCGACTCGTTGCGGTTGCTGAGCAGGACGATCGTGAAGTGCTGTTTCGGCCAGCGCACGATCACGTTGCGGAAGCCGATGCTCTCGCCCGAATGCCACAGCGTGTCGCCGGTGATGCGCCAGCCGAATCCGTAGGACGCGTCGTAGGGTTCGCCGGTGACCTTGACATGCGGCGTGAAGGCCAGCTTGCGCGAGGCGTCGCTGAGCAGACGATCGTCGTACAGCGCGGCGTCCCACCGGGCCAGGTCCTCGATCGATGAATAGATGCCGCCGTCGCCGCGGGTGGCGCTGGTCGGGCTCTGGTCCGTGCGGATCCAGCGTCCGTTCTCTTCGCTGTAACCATAGGCACGATGGGGCACCTGCGGGCCGCGCTGGTGTTCGTACAGCAAGGTGTGCGTCATGCCCAGCGGGTCGAAGATGCGCTGTTTGAGGAAGGCGGGCAGGCTCTTGTGCGAGGCACGCTCGACGATCAGGCCCAGCAGCACGTAGCCGGTGTTGCTGTAGCGATAACCCTGGCCCGGCGCGAAGTAACGTCCCGTGTCGGCGGACACCCAGCGCAGCACGTCGGCGTCGCTGACCTGGCCCTTGAAGTCTGTTGGAATCAGGTCTTCATAATCGGTCAGGCCGCCCGTGTGATCGAGCAGGTTTTCGATGGTGACGTCGGCGTCGCGGGCGGGCAGGCTGGGCAACCATTGCCTGGCCGAGTCGTGCAGATGCAGCTTGCCGTCCTGGCGCAGCAAGAGGATCGCAGCGGCAATGAATTGCTTGGTCACCGAGGCCAGGCGGTAGTCGGTATCCGGCGTGGCGGCGGCATGTTCTTCCAGGTTGGCCATGCCGTAACCACGGCTGACCAGCGCCTTGCCGTCCTTGAGGATCAGCAGCGAGGCGCCGGGAACGTCGCCGGCGTAAGGCTGCATCAGCGCATCGACGGGATCCGCCGGCTTGATGGTACCGGCGCAGCCGCCGAGCATGCCGGTCAGAACCAGACTGAAGAGCAGTTTGTGCATGGCTGGAGATCCTCGGTCATCGGTTCGCCTCGCCGACTGTGCAGGAGCGCACCCTGTGCGCAATGCTCTTTCGCCGCGTTGCCGCAGAGCATCGCGCACAGGGTGCGCTCCTACGGGCGGCGCGTCAGTCAATCGGCACGTCATAAATCGTGTCTGGCGTCGGTTCGGGCTCCAGCGTGTAGTGCCACCACTCGAGCGGGTAATTGCCGAACCCCTCGCGCTGCATGGCGTCGCGCAGGCGCAGGCGGTTGGCGTGCTGCGCCGGCGTGACCGCCGCATCGGTATGCGCCAGGATGCCGAAATAATCGAAGTGCGTGCCCATGTCCAGCGGCTGGCAATGGTTGCCGCCCCCGTCGCATTGCATCAGGGTCAGGTCGACCGTGGCGCCGCGACTGTGGCCGGACACCGAGGCGATGTAGGTGCCCAGGAGTTGATCCTTGCCGATCAGCGGATAGTGCGCGGCCTTCGTGCGCTGGTCGGACAGATCATGCGCCCAGCGCACGAAGTCGGCGACAGCGCGGGCCGGACGGTAGCAGTCGAACAGCTTCAGGCGCAGGTGCTGGCGGCGCAGCGCCCGCTCCGTACGCGCCAGTGCCTCGGCGGCGCGCTTGAGCAACAGGCATTTGGCCGCCTGGTAGCCGGCAACCGGTCGGCCGACGAAGTTGTCACTGCCGGCGTACTTGATGTCCTCGGCCATGTCCGGAACCAGGTCGCGGATGTCGAGCAGGCCGGCCTGCGCCGGGGTGGTGGCGGGCGAGAGCGTCGGGGGCGTGTCGGCGCGGGCGCTGGTCCCGATCAACAGACAGGCGAGCAACACGCCGCCGATCAGGCCCGCGGGCGCGAAGAAGGTGCTTGTGCGATGTCGTTTCATGTAGTCGTCCCGGTCACTGCCACGAAGAGCGATGCCCGACCTCACGTTGCTCTCCTTTTCGAAGAGAGCGACGCGCGATCACGGGCAACCGCCGATGCGCTTGAAAGCCAGGTCTTCGTAGTCGTAGCTGAAGTCTGCGTCGGGGTCGACCTTGGCCATGTGCAGGACGCCGTCGGTGCCAGCGGGAAAACGCAGCCATGCCTCGGCGTCGCCGTGCTCCCAATGCACCAGGTAGCGATCGCCCACGCGCATGACCCGGCCGCTCAGCATCGGCGACCTGGCGGAAGCGAAATGCACGGCGCGGCCGTGCGTGCAAATGGAGACTTCGCCGAACCAGGGGTCGCGCCAGACGCCCAGGTCGTGGCCCAAGTCGCCCGCACTTGCCGGCTTGCGCGAGGAAGTGTCGGGCACCCGCGAGGCACGGCGTACCTGTTCCGCGCGCGCCAGTTCATCGGCATAGCTGGCCACGCTGCGCGCGGTGACCGGCGCGGTGAAATGTTTCAGCAACACCTCGTTCAACACCGTGCGTGCGTCGTCGGCCTCGGCATTGATGAGGATGACGAAACCGCTGCGCCGGTCTGGCAGCAAGGTCATGGCCGAATACATGCCGGACAGCGTGCCGGTGTGCGACACGGTGAGCTCCCCATCGACGTCGGCGATACGCCAGCCGTAACCGTAGGCGTAGATGCGCGTGCCATCCCAGGCGTGGCGACGCGTGGAAATCGGCATCGGCGTGTACGGCGTCCACTCCTTCAACCGCTGCGCCGGCGCCAGCCATTCCAGTTGCTGTGGCGTCGGTGCCAGCCAGTTGCGCGCCCAGTTGAGCATGTCGCGCAGGCTGCAGCGGACGCCGCCGGCGGCGTCCATGGTGGTGGGACGGATGATGCTGCCGTCGGCGTCGATGACCACGTTGCGACCATCGCGGCGCGCATGCGGCTGCGCCACGTTGCCCACCGTGTCGCGATTCCAGGTGCCGATCTGGCAACGCGTCATCCCGAGCGGGCCGAATACCTCGCGCCGCAGCAGTTGCTCGTACGGCGCACCGCCGGCCGCTGCCGCCACTTCGCCGGCGACCACGTACAACAGGTTGTCATAGGCGTAGCCGGCGCGAAAACTGTAAGCCGGCTTGATGTATTTCAGGCCCGCGATGATGTCCTGCGGCGTGAAATGATTGGGTTGTGGCCACAGCATCAGGTCGCCGCCGCCTTCGGGCAGGCCGCTGTGGTGCACCAGCAGGTCACCGACCTGCATATTGCGGGTCACCCACGGGTCGTGCATGGCGAACGCCGGGAGGAATTTGCGCACAGGATCGTCCCAGCGCAGCTTGCCCTGCTGCACCAGCCGCGCCAGCACGGTGGCGGTCATCGCCTTGCTGTTGGAGGCGATCTTGAACAGCGTGTCCGGGTCGATCGAGCGGCCACTGTCGGCCAGCTCGCCGACGCCACGCATGTAGGTGACCTTGCCGTTTTCGATCACGCCGACGGCGATGCCCGGCAGTTGATAGCGCGCCACCACGGCGTCCAGCAGCGGGTCGTACATGGCCGCTGCAGATGGCGGTTGCGCCACCGCAGCCATGGCGACCAGGGCGAGCACGAGCGCGGCCAGCGCACGGACGTAGAGGCGACGTTCGCGTTCAGCGCGCTGCATGGGCCTATTCTTGCGCCTGTTCTTGCGCGGCCACGCGATCCACTTCGCGCCAGACGCGCAGCAGGTTGCCGCCCCAGATCCTGGCGATGTCGGCGTCGCTGAAGCCGTGTTTGCGCAAGGCGGCGGTGACGTTGCGGGTCTGCGCCGCGTTCGCCCAGCCGGTGATGCCGCCGCCGCCATCGAAGTCCGAGGCAATGCCGACGTGGTCGATGCCGGCGACCCTGGCGATGTGCTGGATCAGCTCGACGAAGTCGTCCACCGTAGGCAGCGGATACTGCTGCTCGATGCGTGCCATGCCTGCCGTCATCGCCGGCGTGTAATCGTCACGGTCGCTGTCGTAGGTCGAGTGGCCGCCCGCCTGCGCCACCTCCTGTTCGAGTTTCTTTTCGGCGGCTTCGCGACCCGGATCGACCTTGAGGAATCCCTTGTAGGCCACCGCCTGGATCACGCCGCCGCTGGCGCCGATGGCGCGCAGCAGGTCGTCGGGCAGGTTGCGCGGGTGGTCGGTCATCGCGCGCGCGCCTGAATGCGAGGCGATGATCGGTGCCTTGGAGACCTTCAGCGCGGTGCGCACGCAGGCATCGGAGGCATGCGACACGTCGACCATCATTCCCAGATGGTTGGCACGCGCCACGACCTGGCGGCCGAACTCGCTCATGCCCTGGTCGCCAGCGCTGTTCATGGCCGGCTCGCCATGCTCGGTGTCCGGCAGCGAGCTGCTGCACAGGTCGTTGTTGCCGACATGGACCAGGCCGACATAACGCGCGCCGCGGTCGTAGGCTGCGTCCAGACGGGGCAGGTCATGGCCCAGCGAATAGCTGTTCTCGATGCCGATCATTGCCGACAGCAGGCCTGCGCGGTGATGGGCCAGCACCTGTTCCGGGGTGGTCGCCAGGCGGATGCGGTCGGAATATTCCATCAGCATGCGGCCGATGCCTTCGTATTTCTGTTCGGCTTCGGCCACCGCCTTGGCATACCCTGCGGCAGTCAGCGGGCCTTGCGGCACCCAGATCACGAAGAACGCGGCATTCAATCCGCCGCGCTTCATCTTCGGCAGGTCGACCAGCAGGCGTGTTTCCCTGCCCACGTCAAACGCCGGTGTGCGCATGTAATCAAAGGGAATGTCGACATGCGTGTCGATCGTGATCGGCGGGTCCGGCGGCGCTGCGGCGCGCGCGAATGGTGCAGCTGCCAGCATGACCGTCAGCAGGGTGGCTTGAGTCATCAATCGAAGCGTCATCGCTAATCCCGTTGTCGTGTGCCTGCTCTTGCTCTTTGCTCTTTGCTCTTGCGATTCCCGATTCCCGATTCCCGATTCCCGAACAAGCGCGCCTACCAGGTATCCGGCTTCAGCCACTCGGAAGCCGGCTGTTCGCCGGCGGTCATTTCCTCGAACGTCTGCGCTCGCCGGATGACGGCAACGCGGCCGTCGTCCAGCAGGACTTCGGCCGCCAGCGGGCGCGAGTTATAGGTGCTGGCCATGGAGGCACCATAAGCGCCCGTGGCCTTGATCAGCAACAAGTCGCCGGCGCGGCACTCGGGCAGCACGCAATCGCGGGCGAACGTGTCACTGCTCTCGCATACCGGGCCAACGATGTCGTACGTCGTCGATGCGCGGCCGGGATCGGTCTCGACCGGCACGATGTCGTGGTGGGCGCCATACAGGCTGGGCCGCGCGAGGTCGTTCATGGCCGCGTCCAGTACCAGGAAGTGGCGGGTTTCGGCGTGCTTGACGCGGATCACGCGGGTCAGCAGCACGCCGGCTTCGGCGACCAGCCAGCGTCCGGGTTCCAGCACGATGCGGCCCCGAAATTCCGCCAGCGCCTGCCGGATCACGTCGACATAAGCGGCCGCCGTGGGCGGGGAATCGTCAGCGTCGTAGCGCACGCCCAGGCCGCCGCCCACGTCGATGCTGGCGATCGCATGGCCATCGTGCGCCAGTTCGCGCCAGAATTCGGCCACGCGCTGCAGCGCTGCCACGAACGGGTCCAGTTGCTGGATCTGCGAACCGATGTGCACGTGCAAGCCATCCAGTTGCAGGTGCGGCCATTCGCGCTTTCGGGCGAACCACTCGCGCGCCTCGGCAATGGCGACCCCGAACTTGTTCTCGGCCTTGCCGGTGGAGATTTTCGCGTGCGTCCGTGCGTCGACGTCCGGGTTGATGCGCACGGCCGCATGCGCCGGTAGCCCCAGTCGCGCGGCCACCGCGTCGATCGTGTGCAATTCGTCGATCGACTCGACGTTGAACCGGGAGATCCCAGCCTCGAGCCCGGCGACAATCTCCGCCTCGGTCTTGCCGACACCGGAAAACACGATGCGCGCAGGCGCGATGCCCGCGCGCAGGCTGCGCTCGAGTTCGCCCGCCGAGACGATGTCCGCGCCGAACCCGGCCTGGTTCATGAGTTGCAGGAGTGCAAGGCTGGAGTTGGCCTTGACCGCATAACAGACGCTGGCGTTCAAGCCGGCCAGCGCGGCCTTCAGGTCGTCGATGCGCCCGCGCAGGGCGCTGGCCGAATAGACATGCAGTGGCGTCGGCATGCGCCGCGCCAGCGCCACGGGATCGACGCCGTCGATGAGCATGCTGGTTCGGCGAGGCGGCGCCGTGCCGGTCACCTGTGCCGGCGTGGCGGCGTGGCCCGTGATTGAAGCGTTCATGGTCATCTTCGTGTTCGTGCTGCCCCCAAAAAACGGCGGACGAGGGAGTGCCGTGTCACCAGCAGCGGCACTCCCGTTCGACCGCCAGGGGGAGATGGTTGGTCAGAAGTTCAGCGATACGGTCAATTGGGCGTAGCGAGGCGACTGGAAGCCGATCGGCTGGCGGAACGTCGAATTGGTCGAATCTGAAATATCGGTCTGCAGGTCCTGGTCCACCAGCACGGTGCGTTGCTGGTTGAGCAGATTGTAGACCGACAGCTTGACCCGCACGCCGGCGCCCTTGTCGTCGAGCGGCATCACGTAGCTGATGCTGGCGCCCACGTTGTAGGTCCAGCCCAGGTGGCCAAAGCCGCCGCGGGGCGAGGCCTCGTACACGCGATCTTCCGAGGTCGGTGAATCGCAGTTCTGCACACAGACGTAATAGCTGTGGTAATTCGTCGCGTCGAACGGATTGCCGACGCCGTAGCCGGTGACCGGGCCGCCGCTTTGTGCGTTCAGCGTGCCGGCGAGTTGCCAATGCGGAGTGAGCGCATAGGTGCCGCGCAGCTTCAGCTGATGGCGACGATCGTTGGGGAGGTAGCCGTTGCTGGTGTTGACCCACGGATTGTCGAAGTTCTCGGTGCGACCGGTGTCGTCGAAGTCGGTGTCGGAGTTGACCGGGCCCTCGGCATTGCCGCGATTCCATGCCAGCACATAGGTGGCGTTGAACGCCCATTTCTCGTCCCAGGCGCGGTCGAGCTGGAATTCCATGGCCGTATAGGTGCGCTTGGGCTTCACCCAGCCGCGCTGGCCCAGGTAGTTGCCGTCGGCGTCGTACATCGCCCAGCCTTCCTTTGACGTATCCACCGTGAGGTAGCCGTCGGGCGTGCCGTCGCAATTGGTGTCGCCCCACACGGTGACCTTGGTGCCGGGGTTCGCCATCACCCAGCCGATGTAGCCGTCTCCGCCGCACTGCCGCGTGGCGCTGATCTCCATGTCGTCGATGGCGTTGTGCAGGCGCCGATAGGTGGCACTGACACCCCACGACCATTTCTCGGTGAACAGCTGCTGGAATCCCAGGATGGCCTCATCCTGGTAGACCGGGTCCATGTTCTTGTCCACTTCCGAACGCAGGTCGCCGACGGTGCCGTTGCCCTGCGACTCGTCCACCGCGCCAATCTGCGCCCCCAGCTTGGGCACGGCGTACTTCACACCGTCCAGCTCCTTGATCTCCCAGCCGTCGAAGCCGTAGTAAGTGCGCCGGTCGAGCAGGCCGCCGGCCTGCTTGATGTTGATCACGTTGGCCACCGGCAGGTAGTAGCGCCCCAGATTGCCGAACAGCTTGGTGGTGCCGTCGCCCTTCATGTCCCAGGAGAAACCGAAGCGCGGTGCCAGCTGACGGGAAATCTTGATGTAGCTGCGCCCGGAAGCATCCTCGTTGTCGAAGCTGTCGTTGCGCAGGCCGAGGCTGAGGATCAGGTTCGGCGTGACCGACCATGCATCTTCGGCATAGACAGCGGAATTGATCGTCGGGAAAGTGCCGGCGATCTCGTACTGGCGCTGACGTATGTAGGCGGTGTAGCCCGGCGGCACCACGCCGCCGTTGCTGATGGTGGCACCGGGCGTGGTGGCATAGATGTTGTAGTAGAACTCGCCCGGTCCGGCGTAGTGGCGTGCGTAGTCGGAGACGTCCTTCTCGTGGTCGTAACCGAAGCGCAGCAAATGGTCACCCAGGGACCACTCGAAATCGGCGCGGTACTGCTTGCGCGAGTCGTTGCGCTGGTACACGGTGGAGCTGTTGGTGCAGCCGACGGCGACGCCGGGATCGTCCTGCGCCAGTACCGCGTTGGTGACGCTTATGTAGTTGCAGTCCAGGTCCAGTTTCGAGCGCGTGAACGCCTCACGCTTGTTCTCGCCGTACATCAGCTTCATCGACAGGTCGTCGGTGAAGTTGCTGGTCCAGGTCGCGGCCCAGTTCTTGCCGCCGGTGTCGGTGAACACCTGGTTGGTGCGCGTGCCCAGCGCGTGGGTGCCGAAATCGTAGTCGTAGACGTCGCCGACGTTGTGGTCCTTGTCGGAGAACGCCATCAGCGACAGCGTATTGCCGTCGGTGATGTTCCAGTCGAGGGTGCCGCCCCAGAATCCGGAGTCGGCGCCGTTGACGGTCATGGTGGTGCCGCTGTTGTTGGTGTTGCGCGGCGTGTCGCCACGGATCTGGTACATGCCGAAGAAGAACAGCTTGTCCTTGATGATCGGGCCGGAGGCCCAGACGTCGGTGTTGAACTCGGCCGGCTGGTCGCGACTGGCGGTGATGTAGCGCCTGCCCTGGTCGTCGAAACGATCCTTGGCCGCGGAATGCCAGTTGCCCGGCGACATGGTGAAGTCCGCGCCGTAATGGAACTGGTTGGTGCCCGAGCGCGCGACCGCGTTCACCACGCCGCCGGTGGTGCGGCCGAATTCGACGGAATAGCCGCCCGTCTTGACCTGGAACTCCTGGTAGAACGCATACGGCGCCTCGGAGAAGCCGTTGCGGTTGTAGAAGTCGGTGACGTTGAGACCGTTGACGTAGAACGCGTTCTCGGCGATCGACGAGCCGCCGAAGGAGATGCCGCCGAAACCTGCGTGGCCCTTGGTTACGCCCGGTGCCAGCAGGGCCACCGAGGCGACGTTGCGGTCGACCGGGATGCGCGCCAGCTGCTCGCGGGTGAGGTTGGTGGCCGACTCGGTCGAGGTGATGTCGAAGGCGCTGTTGACGGCGTTCGCGGTGACCTGCACGGCCTCCAGGTTGATGGCCGCTTGCGAACCGACATTCACCGTGGTGGTGTTGCCCAGGGTGACGGTCACGTCGATCGGCTGGCCGGTCGCGGAGCCATGCTCGGCGCTGGTCAGCGTGTAATGGCCGATCGGCAGGAAGGCAAAGCGGTAGTTGCCCTTGTCGTCCGCGGTCACGTTGCGGGTCAGTCCGGTCGCCGGACTGACCAGGGTGACCACCGCGCCGGGTTGGGTGCGCCCCACCACGGCGCCGTCGTTGTTGGCGGCGTGCGCCGGGGGCACCGCGAGCCATGCCAGGGACAGGCCCAGGGCCATGCTCAAGGCGCTTCTGCGCAGATGGAAATTGCTGCTGGCCATGATCGTGTCTCCCCCACCGGTCAGTGGTTTTGAAGTGTGGTTGGATCCGATGCCGGCCCGATGGCCGACATCGACGTGCTCACTGCGACTGCTCACTGCGATGTGATTGCCCGCTGTGTCGGCAGCAGCTTCCATGCAAAGTCGTACGTCCATTGGTTGTAGTAGAGATTGCCGCCCTGCCACTCGACCTCGCCGCGCTGGTTGTCGACGTCGTCCGAGCGGAAGTGCGTCTTGGCCGGCACCAGCGGCTGGGCGTAGTCGCTGTTGAACGCCACCCGGTACGCATCCAGGCTGCCCAGGTAGAACCATTGCAGCGCGGCATCGCCTTGCTGCGGGTGCGCGCCGGCGTGCAGCTGGCCGAAGGTGACATCCATCGGCACCCAGCCGTACGGGGCCAGGTAGAGCTCACCCCAGTCATGGATGTTGTTGTAGCCGCCGTCGGCGAAGATCGCGCCGGACTGCCAGCGCGCCGGGATGCCGTTCATGCGCAGCAAGGTGATCAGCAACAAGGTTTGCTGTCCGCAATCGCCGTGGCCGGCGTGCAGCGCGTAGTCGCTGATATTGGAAATCGTCGAGTATTCGCGCGCGCCGGCCCACGGGATCCGGTCGACCGCGGCGAACAGTTTCTGCGCAATGCGCCCGGGGTTGGTTTCGTCGCCGACGATCTGTTTCGAGAACACCCGCAGCGGTTCGGTGAACAGTACGTGCGGCGCACGCTCGGCGACGTACGGCGCCAACTCGGGCGTGATGGGGATCGGCACCACCTTGTCCGCGTCGATGGCATGGTATTGCGCGGACAGGGTCAGCTCGTAGGTGACCGAGAAGGTCGTCGGCTTGCCGGCCTGCGCCGTCTTTTCGAAATACACGGTGCGCATCGCCGTCGACTCGGGCGCAATGCGATGTTGCGTCGGCACGCTGTCAACGTAGCGAATGTCCTGTTGCTGGCCGGGCAGCGGACGCGGATAGGGGACCCACGCGCGCACGGTCTGGCCGGCCGGTACCGCATCGGCGTCCACGGTCAGCGACTGGGTGATGCGTACGCGCCGCGGCAGCACGCTGGATTGATGGCTGGCCAGCGCCGCCTCGCGGATTTCCCGATGATGCGCATTGAGCGTTTCCATCGGGTCGTCGTTGAACGGGGTCTGCACCTTGCGCCGCGCCAGCGCGTCGGGGCTGAGCCGGAACAGGTTGCCCGGTGCCCGCTTGAAATAGCGCAGGCGACCATCGATGAGCATGTGCTCGAACAAGCCGCGCGCATCCCATGCCGCGAACTCGGCCTCGCTCAGGTCCGGGATCTGCTTGCGCACCCGCGCCTTGAGCTGGTCCGCGTCGAGGCTGAAATCCAGCGCGATGCGGCGCATGCGTTCGCGCTGGAACAGCAGGGCCTGGCGTGCCTCGGCCGACAGGTTGGCCTCGCCCAGGGCCGCGTCGATATCGGCGTCGGCGGCACGGAACTGACCGGCATCGACGAGAGCCACGATCGTGGCCGCGGCGGGGCGGGTTGGGGTTGCGGGAGCGGCAGGGGCGGCGCTGACGGCGAATGGCAGGATGAGCGAGAACGCCAGACTGGCGGCGGCGCGGCGGTGCCGGCGCCATACGCTCGCGGTCATCATGAATATTGCGCTGGCGTCCCTTGGCACATCGTCCCCCGCGAGTTCTTGCGATAGCGGATGTGTAGCATGCCCGCAGGTCCGACGTCAATAAATTATTCTTTACTTGTGATATATAAGAATTACTATTCCGTACCGCTCCCAGGGGATCGCACCGTGATGACCGCCGCAAGGCACGCCCGATGATCGAGACGGTATGGCCGTATATCGCGCTGATGCTGCTGTGCGCCGGCATTTTCCCGGCCCTGGAGCGCCGTTTCGGCTGGCGGATCTTCTCGATCATGCCGCCGATCGTGATGACCTACCTGCTGGTGACCGCCCTGGCCGCAAGCGGGCTGTGGCAGATCAACGGGCCGATCCGGGCGGCGCAGTCCACGCTGATCATGCAATTGGTGCCGGCGCTGCTGTTCCTGCTGATGATCAATTGCGACCTGCGCGCGATCTTCGCGCTGGGCCCGCGCGTGCTGGGGGTGTTCGCGTCGGTGACGGTGAGTCTGTTCATCGCCTTTCTTGCCACCTTCATGATCTTCCGCCAGTGGTTGCCGGGTGATGCGTGGCAGCCGTTGGCGGCGCTGTCCGGCAGCTGGGTGGGCGGCACCGCCAACATGATCGCGGTGAAACAGGCGATCGGCATGCCCGATTCGCTGCTGGCGTTTTCGCTGTTGACCGATGCGTTGTGTTACTCGCTGTGGGTGGCGGTGCTGTTCGCCGTGGCGCGACTGGCGCCGGCGTTCAACCGCTGGACGGGCGCCGAATCCAGCGCCGGCCAGATCACGACCGAAGTGCGCAACCAGGCCCCGACCACGCCGGAGAACGTCCTGCTGTGGTTGGGCATGGCTTTGCTGGCGGTGGTCCTGGCGCGCTGGGTCGCCGCCTTCCTGCCCACCTCCAGCATGGTCACGGCCACCACCTGGACGATCTTGCTGGCCACCATCATCGGCTTGATCGTGGCGCACACGCCGCTGGGTCGTTATCCGGGAGCGAGCACCATCTCCGGTACCTTGCTGGTCGCGGTGGTGGCGGTGCTCGCTTCCCAAAGCAGCTTCGAGGGCATCGGCAGTGCGCCGCTGTACATCCTGTGCGGCCTCTGCGTGATCGCCATCCACGCGTTGCTGCTGATCGGCGCCGCGCGCCTGTTCCACTTCGATCTGTACCTGTGCGGCATCGCCTCGCTGGCGCACATCGGCGGCGTCGCGGCCACGCCGATCCTGGCCGCCAGTTACTCGCGCTCGCTCGTGCCGGTGGGCATCCTGATGGCGCTGCTCGGTTATATCCTCGGTACCGGCTTTGGCGTGATGGTCGCCTCGATCATGTCGTCGCTGGCCTTGAAATGAAGGTGAATCGCATGCGACAAACGATGTTTCCGGCAGCCATCCTTGCGCTCGCTCTGGCCGGCTTGCCTGCCCAGGCGCGCCCGTCCGACGCGTTGCCGATGCCGCCGCATGGCGTGGTCGGCGTCGAGGCGGCGCAGCTCACGCCTTCGTTCTGGCTGGCACGCCTGCAGCAGCCGGATCGGGTGATCATGGACGCGGCCGCGGTGGCCGCTTACGACGCCCGCGTGCAGCGCCTCGATCCGCAGGTCTACGACGTACGCGGCCTGCCTCCCACGCTGGACGGCAACCAGATCGCCGGCTGGATCCGCGCGCTGTCGGTGCGGCCGAAGAAAACCCTGTACGACGTGCACGGCCAGCCGATCGCGGCGGCGACCCTGGATGCGCTGGTCGCCAATCTGGCACTGGATGGCGTGCCGAGCACGCAGACGGTGCGGCATGGCCTGGTGGTGCAGCGCGCGGCGCTGCGTAATTTCCCGACGATGCTGCGCGTGTTCAGTCGTCCGGGCGACACCGACATCGATCGTTTCCAGGAGAGCGCGATGGTGCCGGGGACGCCGGTGGCGATCCTGCACGGGAGTCGCGACAGGCAATGGTGGTTCGTGGAAGCACCGCGTTATCGCGCCTGGGTCGAAAAAAAGTACATCGCCATCGGCAGCGCGGCGCAGGTGTTCGGCTATGTCGACAAGGCGCCGTGGCTGGTGGTCACCGGCGCCTCCGCGCGCACGGTCTTCACACCGGAACAGCCGGCCGTGTCGCAATTGCTGCTGGACATGGGCACGCGCGTGCCGGTACGGGCGGACTGGCCCGCCGACCAGCCGGTCAACGGCCAGGGACCGAGCGCGGCCCACGTGATCGAACTGCCTGTGCGCCAGGACGACGGTGCACTGGGTTTCACCGAGGCGCTGTTGCAGCAGAGCGCGGACACGCGCGACGCCTACCTGCCGCTGACCCGCGCCAACATCGTCAGGCAGGCCTTCAAGTTCCTGGGCGAACGCTACGGCTGGGGCCATGCCTATGACGGTCGCGACTGCAGCGGCTTCGTCGCCGACGTATACCGCAGCATGGGCATCCTGATGCCGCGCAACACCAGCGCGCAAAGTGTCAGTCCGGCCGCCAACCACACCACCTTCGATGCGTCCTCGACGCAGGCCGAGCGCATGCGCGCCGTGGAAGATCTGCAGGTGGGCGATCTGATCTACATCCCGGGCCACGTGATGATGATGCTCGGCCGCCTGCATGGTCAGCCCTATGTGATTCACGACGTGCTCGGCGCCAGCTTCCGCGGCGCGGACGGGGACATGCACCGCGTCAAGCTCAACGAAGTGTCGGTGACGCCGTTGTTGCCGCTGATGTTCAACGATCGGCAAAGCTTCGTCGAACGCATGACCAGCATCGTGCGCATTCGTCCGCCGGACAACGGGTCGCAAGGAAACTGACCAACATGAAAATTACCGACATCCGCTTCGGCATGCTGCGCGTGCCGCTGAAGACACCGTTCAAGACGGCGCTGCGCACGGTCGAGATGATCGAGGACATCGTGGTGATGGTGCACACCGACAGCGGCGAGATCGGTTACGGCGAAGCGCCGGCCACCGCCGTGATCACCGGCGACACGCACGGTTCGATCATCGACGCGATCCGCTTTTACATCTCGCCGCGGCTGATCGGCCAGGACATTGCCGAGCTCAACCATCTCACCCAGCTGATCCAGTCGTCGATGGAGCGCAACTCCAGCGCCAAGGCGGCGGTGGAGATCGCGATCTACGACCTGTGGGGCCAACTCTATGGCGCGCCGCTGTACAAGCTGCTCGGCGGTGGCGATCCGGCAATCACCACCGACATCACCATCAGCGTCGACTACATCGACAAGATGGTGGCCGATTCCATCGCCGCGGTGGAGCGTGGCTTCGAATCGCTGAAGATCAAGGTCGGCAAGGACATCGGGGTGGACATCGAGCGCATTCGCGCGATCTACGCAGCGGTGGAGAACCGCGCGTTGCTGCGGCTGGACGCCAACCAGGGCTGGACCGCCAAGCAGGCGGTGTATGCACTGCAGACGCTGGAAGATGCCGGGGTCAAGCTGGAACTGGTCGAACAGCCGGTGAAGGCGCGCGACCTGGAAGGCATGCGCTATGTCACCGAACGCGTGCATACGCCGATCATGGCCGACGAGAGCGTATTCGGGCCGATGGAGGTGATTGAACTGATCCGCCTGCGCGCCGCCGACATCATCAACATCAAGCTGATGAAGACCGGCGGCATCTCCAACGCGATCCGCATCGCCGACATCGCCGGCATGTACGGCATCGAGTGCATGATCGGCTGCATGCTCGAATCCAGCATCAGCGTGGCCGCCGCGGTGCATGTGGCGGTAGCCAAGGCGGACGTGATCACCAAGGTGGACCTGGACGGCCCGTCGCTGGCGCAATTCAATCCTGTCGACGGCGGGGTGATCTTCAACGACTCGGAAATTTCGGTGACCGATGCTGCCGGGCCTGGGCATTCGCGAAATTCGCGGACTGGAAGGATCGAAGGCTGATGTCACCCCTGGTCAAAATCCGTTCGGAACGCGACCGGATGTCGGCGGTGGAGCGTCGCATTGCCGATTTCGTCCTGGAAAACGCCCAGCTCCTGCGCGACTACTCGTCGCAGCAACTCGCCAACGCGCTGGGTATCAGTCAGTCGAGCGTGGTCAAGTTCACCCAGAAGCTGGGTTTCAAGGGTTATCCCGACCTGAAATATTCAGTCGGCGAGGCGATCGCCCGCGCGGACAATGGGGACACGCCGCAGGCGACCGCGCCGCGTGCGGACGGCCCGGCGAATCGCCCGCGGAAAACCTGTGGCGGCGGAAATCCCAGGCGGAAGAGGCCACCCGGTTGATCAACCCGCCGGAGGCGATTTTCGCCGTCACCGCGGCGATCGAGCAGGCGGGTCGCGATGGCAAGGTCTTCATCATCGGCCTGGGCGAGGACGACATCTACGCACGCAATTTCGCCTTGCGGCTGTCGCTGCTGGGGATCCTCACCGTGCACAACTTCGATACCGCGCGCATGACGGCGAATGTTTCGGCCGCCGGCGCGGGAGACGTGTTGCTGGTTTTCTCCGAGCATGGCGAGCACCCGGCGCTGTGCAAGATCAGCCGCTATTTCCGCGAGCGCCGCGGCAAGCGTCATTTCGATGACGCGGCATACCCCCAATCCGCTGCGCACCCTGGCCGATCTGGCCCTGGTGGTCTCGGCGCACGACGAGTTGCCATACATCCAGCCGCTGCTGTATCAATCGGCATTGCAGCATCTGCTCGACCGCGTGTTCGTGCTGCTGTGCGAAGGGCACGATGACCGTCAAGCCCACTTGCTGGCGAATCTCGAACGCATCCAGGTGATGCTTGAGCCGTGACGCTCCTCCCCTCAAGGTAGGTTTTCCGCATGACCCGCTCGCGCTTCTCCGTTCGCGCCTGCTCGCCGGCGCCGTGTTGCTGCGCCTGTGCGCCGGCGTGGCCGCCGCCGCCTGCGCGTGGAGGCCGGTCGCTGGCAGTCCTCGCGCCAGCTGGTGCTGGTGACGGTGGCCGACTGGAATGCCGATCACGGCACGCTGCGCACGTTCACGCGCGGGCGCCATGGCTGGGTCGCCGCGGGCGTGACCGCGCCGGTCACGATCGGGCGCGGCGGCGCGGGCTGGGGGCTGGGCTTGAATGCGCCGCTTGACGACGGGCCGGTCAAGCATGAGGGCGACAGCCGCAGCCCGGCCGGCGTGTTCCGCATCGGCCAGGTGTTCGGTTATGCCGCCACGCAGACACCACGATGCCTTATCGCGCGTTTCCGCGACCGACTATTGCGTGGACGTTTCGGCTGCCACGCATTACAACCGCATCGTCGACGCCGAACGTGGTCGGCGCCGCTGCGGTGAAGGGTTCCACCGAGCCGATGCGTCGCGACATCCATCTCAATGGCGACCAGCATTATCGGCTCGGCTTCGAGATCGAGCAGAACTGGCAATGAAGGCCGGCGCCGGCAGCTGCATCTTCGGCCATCTGTGGACTTCGCCGACCGACACCACGGTCGGCTGCACCGCGATGGCGCCGGCGGTGATGCAATCGCTGGTCGCATGGCTGAAACCGGGCAGAAGCCGATCTTTGTGCTGTTGCCGCAAAGCGCCTATCTGAAATTCGCTCGACTGGCAATTGCCGGCGATTCGCCGCGCAGGGCCGTCGCATGAGCGCCACCACCCGTGTCTTGATCGGGCCTGGCCGCCGGCGCCATGATCGGCCTGTTGCTGGCCGCCTGGTTTCCGCACTGGCGCTGGATGTCGCAACGTGGCCCAACCGATCGGCAAACTGTGGCTCAACGCGTTGCAGATGACGGTGGTGCCGCTGGTGCTGGCACTGGTGGTGGTCGGCGTGAACACCGCCAGTGACGCGGCGGCCTCCGGGCGCATCGCGCGGCGGGCCATCGTGGTGTTCATCGTGCTGCTGACCCTGGGTGCGTTGTTCGCGGCGCTGGCCGCGCCTTCGTGTTCACCCTGTTTCCGCACAACCCGACGCTGGCTGCCGCGCTCGATCATGCCGCCGTGCTGCCGGCCGCGCAGGCGGCGCCGGTGGGCTGGATCGACGCCCTGGTGGCGATCGTGCCCAGCAACGCGATCGCGGCGGCGGCGCAGAGCGCGATGTTGCCGCTGGTGGTGTTCGCGCTGTTCCTCGGTTTCGCCCTGACCAGGATGGCACCGGCGCGACGCACGATGCTGGTGGAGTTCTTCCAGGCCATCGCCGACGCGATGATCGTGATCGTGCGCTGGGTGTTGTGGGCCGCGCCGCTGGGCGTGTTCGCGCTGATCCTTTCGGTGTGCGCGCGGGCCGGGCTGGGCATGCTCAGCGCGCTGGGCGTGTACGTGCTGGTGGAGTGCATCCTGTATGTGTCGGTGGCGCTGATGATGCTGCCGGTGGCGGTGTTCGCCGGCGGCGAGCGCCTCGGCCGCTTCATCGTGGCGCTGGTGCCGGCGCAGGTGGTGGCGCTCAGCACGCAGTCTTCGCTGGCGTCGTTGCCGGCCATGCTGGAAAGTGCGCGATCGCAAGCTCGGTTACCCCGAGCCGGTCACCGCGCTGACGCTGCCGATGGCGGTCTCGCTGTTCCGCCTCACCAGCCCCGTGCAGTACCTCACCTCGGCGGCGTTCATCGCCTGGGCCTACGGCATCGATCTCTCCGCCGCGCAATTGCTGACCGGCGCGCTGCTGGCGGTGGTGATCAGCCTGGGCTCGGTCGGGCTGCCGGGGCAGGTCACCTTCATCGCCACCAACCTGCCGGTGGCGCAGGCGATGGGCGTGCCGCTGGGACCGCTCGGCCTGATGCTGGCGGTGGACACGTTGCCCGACACGCTGGCCACGTTCGGCAACGTCACCGCCGACATGACCGCCACCAGCGTGGTGGCGCGGCAATCGCGACGTGATACGGCAAGAGTACAGACATGAGCGAAGTGGATGTCATCGATTGATCGGCGCCGGCATGGCTGGTGCGTCGGTCGCCTATTTCCTGGCGCCGCAGGCGCGGGTGCTGGTGCTGGAACGCGAGGCGTATGCCGGCATGCATTCGACCGGCCGCTCGGCAGCGCTGTTCAGCGAAACCTACGGCTCGCCCCAAGTGCGGGCGCTGACCCGTGCCACGCGACCGTTCCTGGCGACGCCGCCGGCGGGTTTCGCGGCGCAGCCGATCCTTGCGCCGCGTGGCGCGCACCATCATCGGCGGCACGGCCGAGGCCGATGGGGTGCGCGCACTGTACGAGGCGATCGTGCCGTTCACCCGGGACATCGAACTGCATGATGCGGCCCGGCTGCACGCGGCGGTGCCGGTGCTGAAACCCGAAGTCGCGCAGATTGGCCTGCACGAGCCCGGCGCGGCCGACATCGACGTCAACGAACTGCACCAGGGTTTCCTGCGCGGGCTGCGCGCGCGTGGTGGCCAGTTGCGCCTGGACGTGTCTATCCGGGCGATATCCCGCAGCGCTGGCGGCTGGGAGGTCGACGACGGCGAGCAGCTGTTTCGCGCGCCGCTCCTGCTCAATGCGGCCGGCGCCTGGGTCGACCAGGTGGCAGCGCTGGCCGGCGTGGCCCCGCTGGGAATCACCCCGAAGCGCCGCTCCGCGTTCGTGTTCGATCCGCCCGAGGGATTGGCCACGGCGCGCTGGCCGTTTCTCACCGATTTCGCCGAAACCTTCTATTTCAAACCCGATGCCGGCCTGCTGCTGGGCTCGTGCGCGAACGCCGACCCGGTCGAGCCGCACGACGTGCAACCGGAGGAGTACGACATCGCCCTGGGCATCCATCGCATCGAGGAGGCCACCAGCATGACGATCCGACGGCCGCGGCGGACCTGGGCCGGACTGCGTTCGTTCGTCGCCGACGGCGACCTGGTCGGTGGCTTCGCCGCCGATGCGCCCGGCTTCTTCTGGGTTGCCGCGCAAGGCGGCTACGGCATCCAGACCAGCGCGGCGATGGGCGAAGCCTGCGCGCACCTGGCACTGGGCCTGCCGTTGCCGGCGCCGCTGGTCGATGCGGGATTGTCCGCGGCGCTGCTGGCGCCGCGCGGCTAGCAGCGCTCCTGCAGATTCTCGAACGTAGGGACAGACAGCAACGTCGGGCAGCGCGCCGTCCCGACGCTCCGACCGCTCAGTAACCAGCCGCCAGACCGGCGGGACGGCGGGGGTCATTGGCGCCTTCCAGCAGGCCCGTCGCGGGATTGATAAGGATCGCCTCGACCGCACCGCCGCTGAACTGCCGGAACGTGTAACCCATCGCTTCCAGTGTTTGCCGCGAGGTTGGCGTAAGCAGCCCCTGGCCAACGTAAACGACGTCCGGATACCACTGCTGGTGCAATCGGGGCGCGTTGACGGCCTGCTGCATGTTCATCCCGAAGTCGACCACGTTGAGGAAGCTCTCCAGCGTGGACGAGATGATGGTCGCGCTGCCGGGACTGCCGGTGAGCATGAACGGCTTGCCGTTGCGCAGCACGATCGTCGGCGTCATCGAGCTCAGCGGCCGCTTGCCCGGCTCGACCTGGTTGATCACGCCCTGCACCAGGCCGGCGCCGTTGGCCACGCCCGGCTTGCCGGTGAAGTCATCCATCTCGTCGTTGAGGAAGAAGCCGGTGTCGCCGGCGATCTGCTTGTTGCCGAACAGGAAGTTGACGGTGTAGGTGACGGCGACGGCATTGCCATCCTTGTCGACCACCGAATAGTGCGTGGTGTGATGGCCTTCCGGTGCACCGAGGCTGCCCGTGATCTCGGATGACGGCGTGGCCTTGTCCGGCTGAATGCTGGCGCGCAGCTTCGCCGCGTGTTCGGCCGAGAGCAGCTTGTCGATCGGGTTGTGCACGAAGGCCGGATCACCCAGGTAGGTATTGCGGTCGGCGAAGGCGCGGCGCTCCGCCTCGACCAGGTAGTGCACGCTGTTGACCGAGCCGTAACCCCACTTGGCCATGGGGTAAGGTTTGATGATCTGCAGGATCAGGCACAGCGTGGTGCCGCCGGAGCTCGGCGGTGGCGCCGAGACTACGGTGTAGCCGTGGTACTCACACTGGATCGGCTTCTCCCACTGCGCGGTGTAATCGGCAAAGTCGCGCAGCGACAGGATGCCGCCGTTGGCGTCGCTGCCCTTGACCACGGCGTGGGCGATCGGCCCCTCATAGAAAGCCTTGGTGCCGCCTTTCGCGATCAGTTCCAGCGTATGCGCCAGGTCCTTCTGCACCAGTCGTTCGCCGACTTTGAAGGGTTTGCCATGGTTGAGGAAGATCGCCGCCACGTTGGCGTGCTTTGCAAAATCGGCGGTGCGCGATTCGAGGCTGTCGACGTCCCCCTGCTGGAGTATGTAGCCGTCGCGGGCCAGCTTGATGGCGGGCGCGATGACTTGTTGCAGCGACATCGTGCCGTAGGCTTTCAATGCGGTATCGAAGCCCATCACCGTGCCCGGTACACCCACGCCAAGATAGGTGTCGGTGCTGCGGCCCTCGACCACGTTGCCGGCGGCATCCTGGAACATCGTCGGCGTGGCCTTCAATGGCGCCTTCTCGCGAAAATTGAGGAACAGGTTGCGGCCATCCTTGAGGTGGATGGTCATGAACCCGCCGCCACCGATATTGCCGCAGCACGGATGCACCACGGCTTCGGCAAAACCCACCGCCACGGCGGCGTCCACCGCGTTGCCGCCCTGTTTGAGAATGTCCACGCCCACCATGGTGGCCAGGTGCTGCGCGCTGACCACCATGGCGTGTTTGGCGGTCACCGGCCGGGCCTGCTCCAGCGCCGCGCGGGTGCTGACCGGCTCGTGGCCGGTCGCGTCAGGATTGACGTCTTGTGCGTACGCCAGCGTGCTGCATGCTGCCAGCATCGCCACCAGCACGGAGCGACGCAGCCATGGGAGCCGCGGGCATGCCTCGCCCCGGGTGGCTGGCCTGGCATTGGGTCGCGGTGTTTTCAGGTCCGACATGGGTTCCGCCTTGGAGAGTGATCGAGTCGAGCATACGCGACGCGCACCGCGACGAGAAAGGTCAGCGGTCGTCGGTCAGTTCGCGCAGCCTGCGAGCAGGTTGTCCACGATGGCTTCGACGCCCATCGTGACGGGGTCCTGGCAGGGCAGTCCGAGCAGGTCGCCGACTTGTCGGCACGCCGCCGCCGCTTCCGCCGGGGGCAGGCTCGATGTGTTGAGCGCGATGCCGACGGCCCTGGCCGCCGGGTTGGTCAGTCGCGCGGCGACGAGGTTTGCGTCAAGACAACGCTTGAGCTCCGGCAGCGGGTATTCGGGCAGGCCGCGCATGTGCCGGCGAGTCGGTTCGTGACACAACACCAGAGCCTCCGCCTGGGCGCCGTGCAGCAAGCCGAGCGACACCCCCGCGTAGGAAGGATGAAACAGCGAACCCTGGCCCTCGATCAGATCCCAGCCGCCGTCGAGGCGTGTCGGCGAAATCCATTCGGCGGCACCGGAAATGAAATCGGCGATCACCGCATCGATCGGCACGCCCGATCCGGCGACGAGGATGCCGGTCTGTCCGGTCGCGCGAAAGTCCGCCAGCAGGCCGCGTCGGCGCATGGCGCGTTCGAGCGCCAGCGTCGTGTACATCTTGCCGACCGAACAGTCGGTCCCCACCGTGAGCAGCCGATGCCCGGCGCGCGGGCGCCCGTTACCGACCGGAATGCCCGGCACGGGATCGCGCGCATCGAACAACACCCGACCATTGCGCCGGGCGGCAGTCACGATGTCGGGGTTCTCGCGCAGCTTCTGGTGCAGGCCCGCCGCCACGTTGAGGCCGGCGTCAAGTGCGGCAATGGCGTCGGCGACGATCTCGCGGCGACATCACGCCGCCGGCATTGGCCGCACCGATCACCATGGTATTGGCGCCTGCGCCCCTGGCCTGGCTCAGGCTCATCTCGGGCAGGCCAAGGCTTGGCCGGCAGTCGGGGCGCCGGTACTGGCCGATGCACCAGTCAGGCCGCCAGTACGCAAGTCCCCGGGCCGTCTTGATCGCCAGATCGTCGATGGCGCTCCCCAGGTACAGCAGATAGGGCGGGCCCCAGTGAGCCGGCAAGGCCGCATCGGCAGGGTTGGACATGCAGGGCTACTCCACTCGACGGACGGGCGTTCATCCACCAGCTCACGCCGTCGAGCATAGTCAACGGCGGGCGCCAGCCACCAATGAAAAGACCGCCACGTGGCATAACTGATGGTTGTGGCTGTGCGTTGCCCGGCACCGGGCGCCGTCGGCGGGCATGCGACGGGATTTGCCTCGACGGCGCGTCCTGTGCTGCACTCCGGCGATGTCGCGACCGCGGCGAACGGGCGAGACCTCGACATGCGTCTGCGATATATCGAATTGTTCCATGCCGTGCTGACCACCGGCAGCCTGACCGGGGCGGCCAACCTGCTCAATATTTCGCAGCCAGCCGCCAGCAAGGCCTTGCAACAGGCCGAGCAGCAACTCGGCTTTGCCTTGTTCAGCCGGGTCCGCGGGCGCCTGCTGCCAACCGAACAGGCGCTGCAGCTGCGCCAGCGCATCGAGAAGATCATCCACGAATTGAACGACCTGCAGCGTCTCACGGCGAACATGGGTCGGCCCGACAGTTGCCCGCTGCGGGTGACCTGCACGCCAGCGCTGGCGCAGGCTCTGGTGCCCGAGGCGGTCACGTTGTTGCGCAAGGTTTTCCCCGATACGACCGTGGAGCTGTTCACGCAGCACTCGACCGTGATGTGCGAGTCGCTGCTGCTGCATGAAAGCGACATCGGCCTCACCTTGCAGGATATCGTTCCGCAAAGCCTGAGCCAGGAATCGCTGTGCCGCGGACAGGTGATGGTCATCGCTCCCCCTGGCTGGTGGTCGGCGACCGAGATGGCGCTACCGTTGCCGATCACCGCGCTCGCCGGTCAGCCCATGATCGGTATCGCGGTACAGGATGCGCTGGGCAACATGTTGCAAAGCCATCTGGCCCAGCTCGACCCGGCACCGCAGACCTCGGTGCGCGTGCAGACCTACCAGCTCGCGCATGCACTGGTCGCACAAGGTGAAGGACTGGCGCTGGTGGACCCGTTCACGGCCCGCCGCGATGGCGGCAAAGAGGTGCAGACGCGCCCACTCAATCTGCGCCTGGACGTCACGCTGTACGCGATTTGCCGGCCTGACAGCACTTTGAACCCGGTGCAGAAACGTTTCCTCAGCCTGGTGCGTCATCTCGCGCAGGGCATGCTGGCCGCATGAGCGTCCATGGCCGGAGCACCCGCGACCGCTGCGTTTGACGCTGCTGCCGTCCGGCAGTCCTCGGCTGATCGGCACCGGCAATTACACGGCGATAGCCTGCAGATGGGTTCGGACGACTTGTTCGGGAATCTCCTCCCGTAGCCGAATGGCCGATCGCGCATGCGGCGAACCGCTGCAGAAACGCCTGTCTTTCCCGTCTGCCTCGGCCGTGATCGCGGGCTCGGACCTGTGCCGGGCTGACGCCGGTCCATGCGCTGGCGGGAACCGACCACAACCTGCGGTTATGCAGTTATGCGTTTTTTTCATTGGAGACTGGCGCGTGCTGATGACTATGCTCAGCCGCGGAAGCGGGGTGGGAAGGACCTCCTGTCTGGTCGAAGCGTGCCGTCACCGAATGCCAAGGTGCGCCGGTGCGACATCCCCGTGCCGCGGCGTCGCGCAGCAATACAGGTCCACTGATGGTTGCCATCGCCACGCGAGGCATGGCGACGCATGAGTTCTCCAGAAGCATTGACATCAGAGTCATCACGGTACGTTCGCCCGCTGGCTGGCCGAGCCATTGACCCAAATGGGATGCACATCCAATGAAGCGCAAACTTGCAAGCACGGCACGTCGCGGCCACCTTTGCCAGCGCAAGGCGCTGGCACTGGCGATCGGCTCCATCATTTCGGCTTTTGCGGGCAACGCGTGGTCGCAAGCGACCAAGGGCACGATCCAGGGCACCGTGCCGCCCCAGGCCAACGAGACCATTCAGATCACGGGTGGTGCGGGCTTCAACCGCACCGTGGCCGTCGATTCGTCTGGCCGATATTCCGTCACGCTTCCCGTAGGGACCTATACGGTATCCCTGCTGCAAGATGGCAAGGTCGTCCAGAGTCGCAGTGACGTGAGTCCGGTGGCCGGTGGTGCGGTGGCCGTGGACTTCTCCTCAGCCGTCGCATCCAGGGACATCAAGAACCTCAACGCGGTGGTCGTCTCGGCCAACGCGATTCCCCCCATCGACGTATCCACCACCAACCAGGTCACTACGGTGACCGCCCAGCAGTTGAAGCAATTGCCGTTGCTGCGCAGTGCGGCGGATATCGCGATGCTGGCCCCGGGCGTCAACATGGGTTCGCCGCAGCTGAGTTCAGGCCCGCTGGGCACGCCGATCAACGTGTTTGGCGGCGCCTCGACGGCCGAGAACGCGTATTACATCGACGGCATGAACGTCACCGATGCACTCACCGCGCAAGGCGGCATCGAACTGCCCTACGGCGCGATCGAACAGCAGCAGACCTTCATCAGCGGATACGGCGCCACCTACGGGCGGTCCATCGGCGGGGTCATCAACCAGATCGGCAAGAGCGGTTCCAACGAGGTGCATTTCGGTGCACGCGCGCAGTGGGAACCGGCGGGTACTCCGTGGACCGCCAACAAGCGCAATTATTACTTCGCCAATCCGCTCGAGACGGATCCGGGCCAGAGCCCCGGCGACATCAATACCTACAACAAGGGCAATCATGCCCAGGAAACGGTTTACGACGCCTACGTCAGCGGTCCGATCATTCCTGACAAGCTGTTCTTCTTCGTGGCTGCCGAACAGGACAACGTGCGCGGCACCACCATAGGCTCGGTGGAAAATCCGTTCGCGTTCAATTACGAGACGCACAAGCCCAAGATCTACGGCAAACTGAACTGGAACATCAACGACAGCAACCTGCTGACGGTGACCGGGCTGGAAAGTGCGAACAAGACCTGGCAGTCGGACTACAACTTCGATTACGACGCCTTGCGGACCGGCACGTTTTCCAACTTCGATCAGACGGTCAAGACGAAATTCCGGCTGTGGACGGCAAACTACACGTCCTACATCACCGACGACCTGACCTTCAACGCGATGCTCGGCAAGACGCGCGGCGAGTATTACACCGCGCAGCCCGAAGGTCCGGGCTTCAATCCCGACCTGCCGCACGTGGGCAGCCCTTCCGTGCAGAATCCGGCCTTCGTGCCGCCCGGCGGCATCGTCAACGCGCAAACCAATTCGCAGCAGTCCGACCCCTCGCACCGCGTCGACGTCACCAGCTATCGGCTGAGCCTGGACTACAAGCTGGGCGACCATGACTTCCAGGCCGGCATCGACAACATCAACTCGTGGGACATCAATGACGGCGCGAAGATGACCGGCCCGGGTTATGCCTGGTATTACGGCAGTGGTGATCCGGGCAAGCCGCTCTTCGGCACCGACCCCGGCGTCCCGCCCTACGTGGCCGCCTCGCCTGACTGCTCTACCGGGTCGGACGGAAAGACGCATTGCTACTACGTGATGAAGCGGATCGACCTCTCGGCCGCGTCGGTGAAGGTCGTCCAGCGCGCCCAGTACATCCAGGACAACTGGCAGATCACCCCCAAGCTGCTGTTGAACCTGGGCTTGCGCAACGACCAGTTCACCAACTTTGACGGCTCCGGGGTGCCCTACATCCGCCTGACCAAGCCGCAACTGGCGCCACGGCTGGGCTTCAGCTGGGACGTGCACGGCGACTCGACCTTGAAAGTGTTCGGCAACGCCGGCCGCTATTACCTGGCGCTGCCGTTGACCACGGCGCTCTCCATCGCCGCGCCCGTGACGGCCACCAATCTGTACGGCACCTACACCGGCATCGACCCGGCGACCGGCGAGCCGATCGGTTTCACGCCGTTGCAGCAGGTGCCGTCCACCGGCGTGTCGATCGACAACGAATACGGCCAGCCGAAGGATCCCCGGGTATCCGCTGCGCAGAACATCCAGGCCGAGTTTTCGGACAACTACGTGCTGGGCGTGCAGCAGCAGTTCGACATGCTGGGAACGAACTGGGTAGCCAGCGTGACCGGCACCTACCAGCGGATGAACCGCATCATCGACGACTATGACGACGAGCAACGGGAATGTGCGGCCGGGCTGGCGCAGGGCTACTCCTGGATGACGCCGGATACCTGCAGCGACTGGTCGCAGAGCCTCGTCCTGGTCAACCCGGGTGTAACCAACAATCTCTTGATGAAGTCGCCGGACGGCTCGCTGGTTCCAGTGACCTTCACCAAGGAAGACCAGGGCTTCACGAAAGGGCCGATACGCCGCTATTACTCGCTGGATTTCTCATTGACGCATGCCTGGGACGGCAAGTGGTTCGGCAAGGTCGACTACGTGTTCTCCAGGACCTGGGGCAATACCGAGGGACCGGTCAGCACCTATTCCCAGCAAAGCGGATCGTATGAGTCGCTCACCACGGCGTGGGATTTCCCGGAAAGAATGGAGTGGTCCTCTGGTGTGTTGCCCAACGACCGCAGGCACCAGATCAAGGTCTTCGGCGCGTACGCCATCAATCCGGAATGGACGGTGGGCGGCGATCTGTACGCTGCCTCGGGCACGCCGCGCTTGTGTCGGGGTGGCTACGGACCGGAGCAGCTGGCTTTGCACGGTTCCCACACCTATTACTGGTGCGGAGGCATCCCGGTTCCCCCCGGTTCGCTCGGGCGCCTGCCATGGACCCGCGCCCTGGATCTCAACCTGGACTACAAACCCGGGTGGGCTGATCACAAGCTCGACTTCAACGTGGCGGTGTTCAACGTGTTCGACAGCCAGCAGGCCATATTCAGGAACGACTTCTTCGGGACGACCGACAATCCCAATTCCGATTACGGGAGGCTGCAGAACACGCAGGCGCCGCGCATGGTCCGATTCTCGATGGCCTATGACTTCTGATTGATCGAAACATCTTTCCCTTGCCGGGCCTCGTGCCGGTCTCTTTGCGGCGGGTTTGCGCGCAGCGTAGTCTTGCCAGTCCACGCCAGCGGCCAGAGATGACATGACGTTTCGGACTCAAGCAGATACCGGGCAACTTGCGCGGCGGCCACTGTCACGGATTGCCACCCGCTTGCTGGCCAGGGCGCGACTGGAATGCGAGCAGCGACAGTTTGATGCGGCCGAGCAATCGCTGGGCAGCGTGCTGGCACTGGCCCCGGATGACCCGGACGCCATCCGGATGTTGGGGATGGTGGCGCAGCGCCGCGGCGATCAGGCCAAGGCCATCGACTGCTTCAAGCGGGCCCTCGCGGAGTGGCCCGCGGATTCCGATCTGCGCGTCTGGCTGGGCATTGCGCTGTACGAGCACGGGGCGGTCGACGAGGCCCTGCTGCATTTTCGCCAGGCCTGCCAACTCGCGCCCGAATCCGTGTCGGCATGGTTCAACCTCGGTGAAGCGCTCGCCCGGGAGGCCTATTCGGAAGAAGCGGTCACGGTCCTGCAACGGGCGCTTGAACTCGATCCCGCGCATGTCCCGGCCCGGCTTTCGCTGGCCCGGTCCCAAGCGAATCTTGGCCAGGTCGACGCGGCGGTGGCGGGATTTCGCGAAGTGGTGCGCCGCGACCCGAACAACGAAGAGGGCTGGTTCGGCTTGTCGAATCTCAATACCGTTCGCTTCGACGCGGCGGATACGGCCTGCCTGCAGCGCGCCTTGACGCGTGCAGACTTGTCACCCCGGGCCAGCGAGTTGCTCGGCTTCACCTTCGCCAAGGCGCTGGAAGGTCAGGGCGACTATGCCCGGGCCTTCGACGCCTTCCGTCTCGCCAATGCGTCACGGCGCCGGCGGGTCACGTGGGACGCAGCGGGCGAGCGCAGGCGCGTGAACGCCATCCTGCGTACGTTTGCGCCCGAGGCGCAGCCCGCGCTGGACGCCGGGCTCGGCCATGAAGTCATCCTGATTGTCAGCATTCCGCGTTCGGGTTCAACCCTGGTCGAGCACATTCTGGCTTCGCATCCCCAGGTCGAAGGCGCCAACGAGATCAAGGATCTCACCCAGGTGATCGACGCGGAAACGCATCGCCGGCACTCGGCGTATCCGCTGTGGGTGCCGGACGCCACGGCGCAGGACTGGCAGCGCCTGGGCCAGGAGTACCTGGCGCGAACCGCGCGTTGGCGCAAGGACAAGGCACGCTTTACCGACAAGAGCCTGGTGAGCTGGTATCTCGTGGGTCCGGCATTGATGATGTTGCCGGCGGCTCGCGTGGTCGTCGTTCGACGTGATCCGGTGGAGACCTGCCTGGCGTGTTATCGCCAGTGTTTCGCCGAAAACGCGGGATTCGCCTGCGACCTCGACGAGACCGCGGATTACTGCATCGACTTCCTGCGTCTGACGCGTTTCTGGATGGACAAGTACCCGAGCCGCGTCCTCGATCTTGAATATGAGGATCTCGTGGCCGCACCCGAGGTCGCCATCCGCAAGTTGCTCGACTTCTGTGGCTTGCCATTCGATCCGGCGTGCCTCGAGCCGCACAAGACGTCGCGTACCGTGCTGAGCCTGCCCAGTGCGGCGCAGGTGCGAGAGCCGTTGCGCCGCGACACTGCGCGCAGTGCGCGCTATGGCGCCAAGCTTGATCACCTGCGCCAGCGCCTGGCCGACGCGTACGTGCCGCCCGGGTGAGGGGAGCTCCTTCCATGCCGACCCCGCGGTTCATCAGGGCCGCGGCGGCGCCCTGGTCGAACGCTTCTGGCCGGCGGATTCGAGGCGCCGGGGCACAACCGTCAGTTATGCCAGGTGGCGGACTTTTCATTGGCGGCTTCGACGTGGTCGTGACTATGCTCGACTCGAAGCCGTGTCGGGGCCGACGTCGAAGCGCGACGCGGGGAGCTTCATTCGCCGATCGGCGAGGCCGCGCAGCCGTTCCTGCATCAGGCTGCATCTTCGAACCTGGAACCCTCGGGAAGTTTTCATGAACGAACGTGGCAGCCGGATCGTTCCGGCCGTGTTGGCTGCAGCGGCGGGCCCCGCATCGAAAGCCTGTACCTTGGGGTCAACCCGGACAGAAGCCCCGAGATGCCCTTGAACCAGCCACCCACATCCGCATCGCCGACTGCCCCTGCAGTCGGGATTTCGTCAATCACCGCTCAACCCGGCGTGCTGCGCGTGGTCGGGCGTTGGCAACTGGTCGGGCTCTCCGTCAACGACGTGATCGGCAGCGGTATCTACCTGTTGCCGGCCGCGGCAGCCGCGCTGCTGGGGCCGGCCAGCTTGTGGGCGGTCCTGCTCGCGGGCCTGGCGGTAAGTCTGCTGGTCTTGTGCTACGCGCAGGCCGGCAGCTATTTCGACCAGGCCGGCGGCACTTATCTGTACGCCCGTGAGGCGTTCGGCCGTTTCGCCGGCTTCGAGGTGGGCTGGATGCTGTTGCTGACCCGCGTATCCAGCGCCGCTGCGCTCAGCAACGGGCTGGCGGACGCGGTCACGCATTTCTGGCCGTGGGCCGCTGACGGTGGCGGACGCCTGCTGATCGTGGCCGGCTCGCTGCTCGCCCTGACCTGGATCAACGTGATCGGCGTGCGCAGTGCGGCACGCACCGGAGTCACGCTGGCGATCGCCAAGTTCGTGCCGCTGGTGATGTTTGTCGCCATCGGCGCGTTCTATGTCGACATGGCGCAGGCATCGCCGCTGGCGATGGGTTCCATCCCCATGCACGATCTGGCCAAGGGTGCCTTGCTGTTGCTGTTCGCCTACGCCGGCTTCGAGAACATGCCGGCAGCGGCGGCCGAGTATCGCAATCCTCGCCGCGACGTGCCCTTTGCGATGCTGACCATGATCGTCATCGTCACCGCGACCTACGTCGCCGTGCAATGGGTGGCGCTGGGCACGCTGCCCGGGTTGGCGCAATCCAGCACGCCGCTGGCGGATGCGGCGGCGCGTTTCGGCGGCATGTGGCTCGCGCTGGTGTTGACGGTCGGCGCGGCGATATCGATCCTCGGTACCAACAGCAACACGATCATGTTCGGCCCACGCTACCTGCTGGCGCTGGCCGACGATGGCTTCGGACCGGTGGCGCTGACGCGCATCCATCCCCGCTTCCGTACCCCGGCGATCGCCATCGTGGTCGTCGGTGTCCTTTCGCTGGCGCTGGCGTTGTCCGGCTCGTTCGTGCAGTTGGCGCTGCTGTCGGTGGTGGCGCGCCTGTTTGGCTATCTCGCAACGTCGGCGTCGGTGCTGGTGCTGCACAAGCGTCACGGCCACCGTGAAGGCGCCATGCAGCTGCCCGGTGGCCCCTTGATCCCGATCGCGGCGACGCTGCTCTCGCTGGCCCTGCTGGCCAGCGCCGGCATTGGCAACCTGGTAGCCGCCGCCGTGGCCTTGGTGATCGGTGCGCTGATCTACCGGTTCTGGCAGCGACCGGCGGGTTCCCCCTGAAGAACTCAGAGATCCATGACGAGTGGCCTTTCTTTCCCGAACGCCTCGGCGTGGTCCGCACGCAGTTGTCGTGCCGCGGCGGTCATCGCCTTCAGGGCGGGCTCCACTTCGCGCCAGCTGCGCGTCTTCAAGCCGCAGTCGGGGTTGATCCACAGCTGCTCCGGTTGCAGCACCCGCAACGCCTTGTGCAGCAATTCGAGCATCTCCGCTTGCGTGGGCACGCGCGGCGAATGGATGTCGTAGACGCCCGGGCCGATGCCGTTGGGATAGTGGAAACGGGTGAAGGCATCCAGCAGTTCCATGCGTGAACGACTGGTCTCGATGGAGATCACGTCGGCATCCAGCGCGGCTACCGCCTCGATGATGTCGTTGAATTCCGAATAGCACATGTGGGTATGGATCTGGGTGTCATCGCGTACGCCATCCGTGCCGAGGTGGAAGCATTCGACCGCCCAGCGCAGATAGTCGCGCCAGTCGGCGCGGCGCAGCGGCAAGCCCTCGCGAAACGCCGGCTCGTCGATCTGGATCACGCCGATGCCGGCGGTCTCCAGGTCGTGCACTTCGTCGCGTAGCGCCAGCGCGATCTGGCGGCACACGCTTTCGCGCGGCAGGTCATCACGCACGAACGACCACTGCAGCATGGTCACCGGTCCGGTCAACATGCCCTTGACCGGTTTGTCGGTCAGCGATTGCGCGTAGGTCGACCAGCGCACCGTCATCGGCGCCGGACGCGACACGTCACCGATGATCACCGGCGGCTTGACGCAGCGCGAGCCGTAACTCTGCACCCAGCCATGCCGGGTGAAGACGTAGCCGTCCATCAGCTCGCCGAAATACTCGACCATGTCGTTGCGCTCGGCCTCGCCGTGCACCAGCACGTCCAGCCCGATGCTTTCCTGGAAGCGGACGCAGTGTTCGATGTCCTGTTTCAGCACGCGCTCGTAGGCGTCGTCGTCGAGGCGTCCGGCGCGGTGCGCCGCGCGCGCCTGGCGCAAGGTTTCGGTTTGCGGGAACGAGCCGATCGTGGTGGTGGGTAGCGGCGGCAGGTTCAACCGGGCGGCTTGCGCGGCGCGCCGGATGGCGTAATCGGGACGATGCGAGGCGGCCTGCGTGCCGAGTGCCGCCACGCGTTCACGCACGAGAGCATCGATGATGCCCGGTGCGTGCGCACGCTGGTCGAGCGCGGCTTGCTGGGCGCCGAGCCGCGCGATGGCGGCGGTGCTGCCGGCGAGTGCATCGGCGTAGTTGCGCAGCTCCTCGATCTTCTGTCGCGCGAACGCCATCCAGCCGCGCTGTTGCGGACTCAACGAGGTCTCCGCCGCCAGATCGATCGGCACGTGCAGCAGCGAGCACGAAGGCGCCAGCCACAGGCGTTCGCTGCCCAGGCGATGCCGGATCCTTTTCAGCATCGGCAGTACCTGGTCAGGCTGGCTGCGCCAGATATTGCGGCCGTCGACGATCCCGGCGCTGAGCACGCGGTCGCGCGGCAACGCGTCCAGCACCGCGATCCAGCTGCTGCGGCGCGCGCGCCAGGTCCACGTGCAAGCCGTGCACCGGCAGGCGCATGGCCAGTTCCAGGTTGTCGTCCAGCGCGCCGAAACAGGTGGCCAGCAGGATGCGCGGCGTACGGGCCGCGGCCAAGGTGGCATAGGCGTGCTCGTACGCCGCACGCGCGGCGTGGTCCAGGTCGAGCACCAGGCACGGCTCGTCCAGTTGCACCCAGTCGGCGCCGGCTTGTGCCAGCTTCGCCAGCAATGCGGCGTAGGCCGGCAGCAGCGCATCAAGCAGTTGCAGGCGGTCGCTGCCATCGACCGTCTTGGACAACAGCAGGAACGACAGCGGACCCAGCACCACCGGTCGCGCGGCGTAGCCTTGTTCGCGCGCCTCGGTGAATTCGGCGAGCGGCTTGTCGCCACGCAATGCAAAGTGCTGGCCGGCTGTGAGTTCGGGGACGATGTAGTGATAATTGGTGTCGAACCACTTGGTCATCTCCAGCGCGGCCAGATCCTCACCGCCGCGCTTGTGGCCGCGCGCCATCGCGAAATAGCCGGCCAGATCATCGCGGTCGATCAGTGCGCGGTAGCGGTCGGGGATGGCGTCGAACAGCACGGCCGTGTCCAGCACGTGGTCATACAGGCTGAAGTCGTTGCAGGGCACGACATCGGCGCCCGCGTCGCGGGCCAGTTGCCAGTGCCGCCGGCGCAACTGGCGCGCGACCTCGCGCAGGTCGTTGGCGCTGCTTTCACCGCGCCAATGCGACTCCAGCGCACGCTTGAGTTCGCGCTTGAGGCCGATGCGCGGAAAACCTGAGCAAGTGACCCATGCCATGTTGATGTTCTTCCTGAGTGGTGTGGTGGAACGGAACGAGGGCCGTGGTCACGGCGCGGGCGGCGAGCGTCGCGTCGCCGATTCGTCAGCGCGCCGTGTCTTGTGCGGAGTCGGCAAACCGGAACCACTGCATGACATCACCAGACTCCGCCCCATCGGACGTGGATGCCATGATCTGCATCAATCCGCATCGGCGGCGCCGAGTGCGTTGCGCGCGATGCGCATGCCCTGATACCGCGCTCGCTCGCTCCGGTAGCACGTGCGATACATGAGGCTTTGGCTCAGCGAGGGCTACACTGTCAGGCGGGATTCGCCACACACCTCACCACACTCATGACTCAATCCGACCTGCCCACGATCACGCGCAGGCTGGCGCGCGAATGCGCCGATTTGCAGCTGACGACGCCAAGCCACGTCTACAACCCCTTGATCTACGCGTGGGCCGCGCACCGGGAATTCCTGCATCGCTACGGTGAAAAGCGCGGACGGGTGCTGTTGCTGGGCATGAATCCCGGCCCCTGGGGCATGGCGCAAACCGGGGTGCCGTTCGGCGATGTGGTGATGGTGCGCGAGTGGTTCGGCATCGAATCACGCCTCGGCAAGGTGTTGCCCACGCAGCATCCGAAATACCCGATTCTCGGCATGGCGTGCCACCGCAACGAGGGCAGCGGTTCACGCGTCTGGCGTTGGGCCAGGGAGCGCCTCGGCACGCCGGATGCCTTCTTCGAACGCTTCTTCGTGTGGAATTACTGCCCGCTGCTATTCATCAAGGACGGGCGCAACCTGATCCCGGAACATCTGACGCGGCAGGAACGCGAGGCGTTGATGGCAGTGTGCGACCGCGCGCTGGCCGCGGCGGTCCGTGCGCTGGCGCCGGCCGCCGTCGTGGGCATCGGCCGCTATGCGCAGCAGCGTGCCACGGCCGTGCTTGGCGAGGATGCGGACGTGCGCTATCTCGTTCACCCGAGCCCGGCCAATCCGGCAGCGAATCGTGACTGGCCCGCGCTGGCCGAGCAGGCGCTCAAGCCGTGGCTGCCGGAGCGACGGTAAAGGACTGGCGCGCACGCGGACGATTAGTACGGACCGCCACGCAGGCACCACTCATGCCGAACCACCGCCCAGCACCTTCCCCGGATTCATGATCCCCTGCGGGTCCAGCGCGCGCTTCACCGAGTGCATCAGGGCGAGCTCGACCGGACTCTTGTAGCGCAGCAGCGCATCGCGCTTGAGTTGGCCCACGCCGTGTTCGGCGCTGATCGATCCGTTCACGGCGTGGACGTGGTCGTGCACGAGCTCGAAGATGGCGTCCTGCCCGGCCAGCAGATCGGCTTCGGCCAGATCGGGACCGCGGGCCACGTTGTAATGCAGGTTGCCGTCGCCGAGGTGGCCGAAGATGATGTGGCGGATACCGGGGAAGGCCTGCTGCAAGGCGCGGTTGGTGTCTTCGCACGAAGGCCGCCATGCGCGATACCGGGATCGACACGTCGTGCTTGATGCTCTTGCCGGCGGCCTTTTCGGCCAGCGGGATGCTTTCGCGCAGGTGCCACAGCGACTGGCTTTGGGCCATCGATCCGGCGATCACCGCGTCCTTGACGCAGCCGGATGCCATGGCCTCGCCCAGGATCGTTTCAAATCGTTCGCGCGCGTGCGCCTCGCTTTCGCTGTCGGACACTTCGAGCAGTGCATGCCAGGGGAGGGCCGCCGCCTGCGCATCGAACGGCAGGCGTTGCTGGGGGAAAGAGTGCACCACGGCGTCGAGGCAAGCGCCGGACATCAGTTCGAAGCCGGTCAGCGAGGCGCCGAAACCGTGGCGCGCCAACGTCAGCATGGCGATCGCATCGTCGATCGAGGCCAGCGCCAGCAGGGCGGTGCAGCGCGCGACCGGCTGCGGATAGAGCTTGAGGGTCGCGGCGGTGATGATGCCGAGCGTGCCTTCGCTGCCGATATAGAGATCGCGCAGGTCGTAGCCGGTGTTGTCCTTGCGCAGCGCGCGCAGGCCGTGCCAGATCTCGCCCTGTGCCGTGACGACTTCCAGGCCGAGCGTGAGCGCGCGCATCGAGCCGTAGCGCAGCACCTGGGTGCCGCCGGCATTGGTGGCCAGGTTGCCGCCAATGGTGCAGCTCCCTTCGGCGGCCAGGCTCAGGGGGAACAGGCGCCCGGCATCGCGCGCCGCCTGCTGCACCAACTGCAGCACGCAGCCGGCCTCGACCTCCATGGTGTCGTTGGCGAGGTCCGTGCCGCGGATGCGGTTCAGGCGTTGCAGCAGCACGACCACCGCGCGTCCCGAGTCGTCCGGCGTGGCGCCGCCACACAAACCGGTATTGCCGCCCTGCGGCACGATCGGCACGCCGGCGCTGGCGCACGAGCGCACCACGGCGGCGACCTCGGCGGTCGAGCCCGGGCGCACGACCGCCAGTGCGTGGCCGCTGTAGCGTTCGCGCCAGTCCGTGAGGTACGGCGTCGCGTCCGCGCCCGTGATCACGTGGGCGTCGCCGACGATGCCACGCAAAATATCCAGATGACTCATGATCGGTTGTCTCCCAGTGCCTGGCGTCGAGTATCCGGTATTGAACGCGTTGCAAGCGCAGTCACCGCGGATGCCGCCGCTTGCCCGGGTCGGTGCCAGGGCGTGACTGAAGTCGCGCGCTTCATTTGCCCGGATTTTCTTGCGTGCGTGCGGTGGCCCCGTTCCAGCGGCCACGCCGGACGCGGCTGTTGCTGCAAATTACTTGAAATCGCTGGCGGCGTGGCGCTCGGGCAATTGATCGCCCGGCTCGCCCCAAGTTCGATTGACCCGACGTCCCCGCTGCACCGCCGGGCGGCGGGCGATTTCCCCGGCCCAGCGCCGCACGTGGGTATAGGTCTGTACCTGCAGAAATTCGCCGGCATCGTAAAGCCGCCCTTCGGCCAAGGCGCCATACCAGGGCCAGGTGGCGATGTCGGCGATGCTGTAATGGTCGCCGGCCAGGTAAGGCGTTTGCGCCAGCCGGCGATCCAGTACATCGAGCTGGCGTTTGACCTCCATCGTGTAGCGGTCGATCGCGTACTCGATCCTGCTGGGCGCGTACGCGTAGAAGTGCCCGAATCCGCCGCCGAGATAAGGCGCGCTTCCCACCTGCCAGAAAAGCCAGTTCAGGGCTTCGACGCGTTCCGGCGGATCGGTCGGGAGCAGGGCGCCAAACTTTTCGGCCAGGTACAACAGGATCGATCCCGATTCGAAAACCCGTATCGGCGTGGGTGTGCTGCGGTCCACGAGCGCCGGGATTTTCGAGTTGGGATTGACTTGCACGAAGCCGCTGGAAAACTGCTCGCCTGCGGTGATCTCGATCGGCCAGGCATCGTATTCCGCGCCGCGGTGGCCCAGCGCGAGCAACTCCTCCAGCATCACGGTGACCTTCACCCCGTTCGGCGTCGCCAGCGAATAAAGCTGCAAGGGTTGCGCACCCACCGGCAGCGCCTGCTCGTGGGTGGACCCGGCCACGGGCCGGTTGATGGCGGCAAATTTCCCGCCGTTTTGCGGGTTCCAGGTCCAGACCGCGGGTAGCGTGCCGGAAGTCTGATCATTCATGGGTCGTTCCTCGTCGAAGCGCGGCGCACGCCAGGAGCGGCACGCGACGCATTTGTCGAAGCGTACTGCGGCCTCCGTGTGGTGCGCGTTCAATCCGCACGCGGACGAAGCGCGCTTGCGCCAAAGATGGAGCGCGACGGGCTTGCGCCGTGCGCAACGTGGGTCGCCGCGGCGCGATGCGCAGGCGAAGGTGGCGCCCTTGGCCGGATCGCGCTCGCGCGCCGCCGCGACAACGGCGTGCTGACCCGTCAGAATGCATGGTCAGTGAGTGCGCGAGGACGTTGCCTGACCCTGCGCGTATCCTTGACGCGATACCGGCGCGCACGTCGCGCGCAACCGACAGGTGCCCCATGCTGCTGATGATCGACAACTACGACAGCTTCACTTACAACCTCGTGCAGTACCTGGGCGAGCTCGGGCAGGAGGTGCGCGTGGTACGCAACGACGCGCTGGACGTGGCCGGCATCCGGGCGCTGGCGCCCTCGCACATCATGATTTCCCCGGGGCCCGGCACGCCGGACGACTCGGGCGTGTCGCTGGACGTGCTGCGCGAGCTGGCCGGCGAGATCCCGGTGTTCGGCGTGTGCCTGGGCCACCAGGCGATCGGCCAGGTGTTCGGCGGCAAGGTCATTCGCGCCGGGCAGATCATGCATGGCAAGACCTCGCCGGTGCATCACCGCGGCCAGGGCGTGTTTGCCGGCTTGCCCGATCCGTTCGAGGCCACGCGTTATCACTCGCTGGTGGTGGAGCAGTCCTCGCTGCCGGACTGCCTGGAGATCACCGCCTGGACGGAGCGTGCGGACGGCTCGATCGAGGAGATCATGGGCCTGCGCCACAAGACACTGGCAGTCGAGGGCGTGCAGTTCCACCCGGAATCGATCCTGACCCGGCACGGTCACGACATGTTGCGCAACTTCCTGGGGCTGCCGTTGCAGATGGCGGCATGAGCGGCGGCCTCACGGGCAGGGAGGAGCCGGCGATGACGATCACGCCGCAGGAGGCGCTGCAGCGCACGATCGAGCATCGCGAGATCTTCCATGACGAGATGATCGCGCTGATGCGCCAGATCATGCACGGTGAGGTGAGTCCGCTGATGACGGCGGCGATCATCACCGGCTTGCGCGTGAAGAAGGAAACCGTCGGCGAGATCACCGGTGCGGCTCGGGTGATGCGCGAGTTGTCCGCCAAGGTGTCGGCGGCGGGCGACGACAGTCACCTGGTCGACATCGTCGGGACCGGCGGCGATGGTGCCTGCAGTTTCAACATTTCCACCGCCTCGATGTTCGTGGCCGCCGCGGCCGGTGCGCGCGTGGCCAAGCACGGGGGACGCAGCGTGTCATCCCGCTCCGGCAGTGCCGACGTGCTGGAGTCGCTGGGTGCGTCGATCGACCTGACCCCGGCGCAAGTGGCCGAGTGCATGGCCGAGACCGGCATCGGCTTCATGTTTGCGCCGAACCATCATCCGGCCATGAAGGTCGTCGCGCCGGTACGCCACGAGATGGGCGTGCGCACGCTGTTCAATATCCTCGGGCCGCTGACCAACCCCGCCGGTGCGCCGAACATCCTGATGGGCGTGTTCCATCCGGACCTGGTCGGCATCCAGATCCGCGTGCTGCAGGCGCTGGGCGCGCGGCATGCGCTGGTGGTATGGGGTCGCGATGGCATGGACGAGCTGTCGCTGGGTGCGGCGACCCTGGTCGGCGAATTGCGCGATGGCGTGGTGCGCGAGTACGAGGTGGAACCGGAAGACTTCGGCCTGGCGATGGCCTCCAGCCGCAACCTCCGGGTGGCGAACGCGGAGGAATCCAAGACCATGCTGCTGGGCGCGTTGCGCGGACATGCCGGCGTGCCGCACGACATCGTCTGCCTCAACGCGGGTGCCGCCTTGTATGCGGCGGACGTGGTCGACAGCGTGCCGGCCGGCATCGAGTTGGCGCGCGTCACCATCGCCCGCGGCGCGGCGCATGCGAAAATGGAAGCCTTCGTGGCCGCCACGCGACGCTTGGCGACCGTGTCATGAGCGGGAGCGCATCGGTTTGCCGGCAAACGGGTTACGCCGCGCGCCGTCGCGCATTAGGATGGGCGCATAGTCGACCGAGCGAGATGCCATGACTGACATCCTCAATCGCATTCTTGCTCGCAAGGCGGAAGAAATTGCCGAGCGCCGCAGCAAGCTGCCGCTGACCGAATTGACGGCGCGCATCGCCGACCAGGAGGACACCCGCGGCTTTGCCGCCGCCATCGAGGCCAAGATCGATGCCGGCCTGCCCGCGGTGATCGCCGAGATCAAGAAGGCCAGCCCGAGCAAGGGCCTGATCCGCGCGGACTTCGACCCGGCCGCGATCGCCAGGAGCTACGAGGAAGCCGGCGCGGCCTGCCTGTCGGTGCTGACCGACAGCGATTTCTTCCAGGGCAGCGAGGCGTTCCTGCAACAGGCGCGCGCCGCCTGTTCGCTGCCGTTGCTGCGCAAGGATTTCATCATCGACCCTTACCAGGTGCATGAAGCGCGCGCGTTCGGCGCCGACGGCATCCTGCTGATCGTGTCCGCGCTCGACGATGACGAGCTGTTGCCGCTGGCGCTGCTGGCCGCCGAGCTCGACATGGATGTGCTGTGCGAAGTGCACGACGAGGAGGAAATGGAGCGCGCCCTTGCCTTGCCGGTGCCGCTGATCGGCGTCAACAACCGCAACCTGCGCAGCTTCGAGACCGCGCTGGAAACCTCGCTGGCACTGCAGGATCTGATCGAATACGACCGCATCCTGGTCGCGGAGTCGGGCATCCGCACGCCCGAAGACGTGGCGCGCCTGCGCGAAGGCGGCATCCAGGCGTTCCTGGTGGGCGAGGCGTTCATGCGCGCCAAGGATCCCGGCAGCGAGTTGCGGCGGTTGTTCGCCACGACGTGAGCAGCCCCGAAATGACCACTGCAACCGTCCCGGCGGACATCGCGGCGGCGCCGCCGCGCGTGGCGCTGTTCGATTTCGACGGCGTGCTGATGCATGGCGACGCGTTCCATCTGTTCGTGCGCGAGCGCTACGCCCATTCGCTGTGGCGCAAGGGCCTGGCGTTCACGGCAGCGCTGCTGCTGTTGCCGTTGTTGCCGTTTTCGCGCCGCTGGGCGACGTACGCGATGGTGCGCATCGCACTGCTTGGCCTGCGCGAGCAAAGTTATGGAGTGGCCGCGAATGCCTACGCCGCCACGCTGGCACGGCGGTCGCGGCATTTTTCCCGCGAGGGTCTTTTTCGGCTGCGTCATCACCAGGCGCAGGGCGACCGGGTGATCGTGGTGACCGCCTGCGAGGACACCCTGGTCAATGCGATCCTGCGCGAACTGGGCTTGTCGGACCTGGAGGTGATCGCCTCGCAGCTGCGCCCGGGCTGGGCCGGCATGCGCCCGCGCCGGCACAACGTGGGCCGGCGCAAGGTGCAAGCGCTGGGCGAGCAGGGCGTGACCGCCTGGCAGGTCGCCTATGGCCGCTCGATGCGCGACATTCCCTTGCTGCAGCCCGCGGCCGAAGCAGTGCTGGTCAACGGCACGCCGACGCTGTGCAAGAAGGTCGAGAAGGCGTTGGGGCGTACCGTCACCCGGGTCGAATGGTTTTAGGGGCGGTTGGAGCGCCTGTGCTGGGCTCGAATTGTAGGAGCGCACCCTGTGCGCGATGCTCTTCGTTGCGGGACCAAAGCAAAGGCATCGCGCACAGGGTGCGCTCCTGCAGACAACGCGGCAGCGCCAGCGACGGTCAGCGCGTGCCACGCACCACGATGGTCTTGCCGGCAACGTCGACCATGCGCTGCTCTTCCAGCTGCTTGAGCACGCGCCCGACCATTTCGCGTGAGCAACCGACGATGCGACTCACTTCCTGGCGCGAGATGCGGATCTGGGTGCCGTCGGGATGGGTCATTGCATCCGGCTCCTCGCACAGGTCGAGCAGGGTGCGCGAGATGCGGTTGGTGACATCCATGAAGGCCATCCGGCTGACCTGGCGCGACGTGCGCAGAAGACGGTTGGTGAGTTGGGCACCGATCGCGACCAGGATTTTCGGGCACTCCTCGCGCAGCGTGCCTTCCATCAGCTGGAACAGGCGCTCGTAGCTGACCTCGGCCATTTCGCAGGGCGTACGGGTGCGCACCATCGATTCACGCTGGGCCTGGTCCACGAACAAGCCCATTTCGCCGATGAACTGGCCACGGTTGATGTAGGCGAGGATCAATTCGCGCCCCTGTTCATCTTCGGTGCAGACCGCGAGCGAGCCTTCGATGACGTAATAAAGCGTGTTGGCCGGGTCGCCGGGACGAATGATCGCGGTCTTGCCTGGATAGCGGCGGCGATGGCACTGGCCCAGGAACCGCTCCATCGAGGCGGGGTCGGGAGCGAAGCCGGCCGGGGCGTGCGAGCGATCGAACGCCTGTTGCAACTGATACTTGAGGTGTGGGGGCACGACGACTCCTGAGTGTGGGAGGGTGGGTCAACAATAGCCCCAATGGCGTCGGTCGTGACAGCAATCACGGCATCGCGCGCCTCATTATGGCAAACGGAGGGGCTCGATCGCAGATTCAATTTTTTGTGCGTTTGCCGCATACTTCGAGACCTTTCGACAGCGGCAAGCTTGTCGCCTGTCGTCAGCAAGGGTCGTGCAGGCTCCGGCTTGCGCTTCAAAACCAATCGCGGGGACCCTTGTCGCTAACCCGCCTCGACAGCTGGCCGATACCCGGTCATGGAGAGCCGCTTGTGGTGAAACCACTGCCCCGTTTGCGCCTGCAAGGTTTCAACAACCTGACCAAGGCCCTGAGCTTCAATATCTACGACATCTGCTATGCGGTGTCCGAGGACCAGCGCCAGCGCTACATCGAATACATCGACGAGCAATACGACGCCGACCGGTTGACCCAGATCCTCACCGACGTGGCCGAGATCATCGGCGCCAACATCCTCAACATCGCGCGCCAGGACTACGATCCGCAAGGCGCGTCGGTGACGATCCTGATTTCCGAAGAGCCGATCCTGGAAAAGCTTGGCCGCGATTCGATCGCCGGCGCGATGGTGGCGCACCTGGACAAGAGTCACATCACCGTCCACACCTATCCGGAAACGCATCCGCACAACGGCATCGCCACCTTCCGTGCGGACATCGACGTGGCCACCTGCGGGGTGATCTCGCCGCTGAAGGCGCTGAATTACCTGATTGACAGTTTCGAGTCGGACATCGTGGTGTGCGACTACCGTGTGCGCGGCTTCACCCGCGACGTGAAGGGCAAGAAGCACTTCATCGATCACAAGATCAACTCGGTGCAGGACTATCTGGCGCGGCACATCCGGCAGAAATACGAGATGTTCGACGTCAACGTGTACCAGGAAAACATGTTCCACACCAAGATGCACATCAAGGACTTCGACCTCGACACTTATCTGTTCGAGGCGCACGCCGACGACCTGTCATTCAAGGAACGCCAGCGCATCGAGTCGTTGTTGCGGCGCGAGATCGAGGAGCTGTTCCACGGTCGCAACCTGATGTAGCGAGCGGGGAGGGAACGCGCCCTCCCGCTCCGGTCAGCCCTGCTTCGCGGCCCGCGCCTTCAGCGCGGTGACCGCGGGCAGTTCTTTGCCTTCGAGGAATTCCAGGAACGCGCCGCCGCCGGTGGAGATGTACGAGACCTGCTTTTCGATGCCGTACTTGTCCACCGCCGCCAGCGTGTCGCCGCCGCCGGCGATGGAGAAGGCATGCGATGCGGCGATCGCGCGCGCCAGCGTCTCGGTACCCTTGCCGAAAGCGTCGAACTCGAATACGCCGACCGGACCGTTCCACACCACCGTGCCGGCCCTGGCGATCCGTTCGGCGTAGTTCCGCGCGGTGACCGGGCCGATGTCGAGGATCATCTCGTCGTCGCCCACCTGGTCCATTGCCTTCACCGTCGCTGGCGCCTGCGCCGAGAACGCGGGCGCCACCACCACGTCGACCGGCATCGGCAGGTCGACGCCGCGGCGCCGGGCATCGGCCATCACGCGTTTGGCGGTATCCAGCAGGTCGGCTTCAAACAGCGAGTTGCCGACCGAATGGCCCATCGCCGCGATGAAGGTGTTGGCGATGCCGCCACCGAGGATCAACTCGTCGACGCGCCCGAGCAGATTGTCCAGCAACGACAGCTTGGTCGAGACCTTGGAGCCGGCGACGATCGCCAGCACGGGCCGGGCTGGATGGTCCAGCGCCTTGCCCAGTGCATCCAGTTCGGCGCACAGCAAGGGGCCGGCGGCGGCCACCGGCGCGAAGCGGATCACCCCGTGGGTGGAAGCCTGGGCGCGGTGGGCGGTGCCGAACGCATCCATCACGAAGATGTCGCACAGCGCCGCGTACTTCTTCGCCAGGGCCTCGTCGTCCTTGCCCTCGCCCACGTTCATGCGGCAGTTTTCCAGCAGCACCACCTCGCCCGGGGCGACCTCGACGCCGGCGACCAGATAGTCGGCGACCAGCCGCACCGACTGGTCCAGCTTGCTGCTCAACCACAGCGCCACCGGCGCCAGCGACGAGCCGGCGTCGAATTGGCCTTCCTTCGGCCGGCCCAGATGCGACATCACCAGCACGCGGGCGCCGGCATCGCGCGCCGCGATGATCGTGGGCAGGGCGGCATCGAGGCGCTGGGTCGAGGTGATCTGGCCGCGGTCGTCGAACGGCACGTTCAAGTCTTCGCGAATCAGCACGCGTTTGCCGCGCAAATCAAGATCTCTCATGCGGATGAAGGACACGGCATGACTCCGGGGAAAAGGCGGGAAAAGACTGCAACTGTGCATTGTCGGGTCGATGCGCGGGCGATGCAACGCCACCAGGCTTGAGAGGTTGTGACTATTCAACCTCTCAGGCCGGCCAGGGATGGCCGGTCGCGAAGCAGTCACGCAAGTGACTGCTTCGCGTGAGCGCGTACGGGCATGTACCGGACGCGCGATGGAAGAAAACCACAGGAGGTGGTTTTCTTCATAAGCTCTGAGGGCTGCGCCGGCGGTGGGCGCGGTGTACGACTGCGGCTAGACTGCAGGCCTTCGGGACAGCAGGAGCAAGCTCATGGCAACCGGCTTGGTGCTCTACAGCTACTGGCGTTCGAGTGCCGCGTACCGCGTACGCATCGCGCTGAACCTGAAGGGCCTGGACTACGAGACGCGGCCGGTGCACCTGGTACGCAACGGCGGCGAACAGCACAGCGCGGACTATCGTGCGCTGAACCCGCAAGAGACCGTGCCTTGCCTGCTCGATGGCGATCGGGTACTCACCCAGTCACTGGCGATCATGGAATACCTGGACGAGATGTATCCGGCCGAGGAGGCCGCCTTGCTGCCGATGGATGCGCGCGGTCGCGCGCAAGTCCGCGCGCTCTCGCTGGCGGTGGCCTGCGACATCCACCCGCTGGGGAATCTGCGCGTGCTGCAGCACCTGGAAACCAGGTTGGGTGCCAGCGAGGAACAACGCGCGGCATGGTCGCGCTACTGGATCGACCTCGGTTTCAAGGCGCTGGAAACCATGCTGGACGACAGCGCGGCGACCGGCCGCTATTGTCATGGCGAACGGCCGGGCATGGCCGATGCCTGCCTGATCCCGCAGGTCTACAACGCCCTGCGCTGGAAGCTGCCGCTGGATGCCTACCCGACGATCGCCCGCATCCACGCGGCCTGCAACGAGCTTGACGCGTTCCAGCGCGCGGCGCCGGAGCGGCAGGCGGATGCGCCTTGAGGGGGAGCGGGGAACGGGAGGACGGGGAACGGGGAACGGGGAACGGGGAACGGGGAGCGGGGAAGCGTGACTGCTATTCGCATCACGCAGAATTTGATCTTTCTCCCAACAAGAGCGCCGCGCCGCGAAAGCTCGCGCGAACCCGCATGTTCCCCGCTCCCCGTTCCCCGTTCCCCGCTTAAAACGCCATCCCGTACGGATCGTTGCCGGCCAGCTCCGCGCTGTCGCCGCCTTCGGCCAGACGGATCTTCAACGCCAGGCCGTCGCGCGAATCGGATTTGCTGAGCACTTCTTCGAGTTCCACGCGGCCTTCCTTGTACAGCTTGTACAGTGACTGGTCGAAAGTCTGCATGCCTTCCTGCAGGCTGCGATCCATCGCTTCCTTGATCTCGTGGATCTGGCCACGGCGGATCATGTCGCGGATCAGTGGCGTATTCAGCAACACCTCGGCCGCCGGAATGCGCCGGCCATCCTTGCCGATCACCAGGCGCTGGCTGATCACCGCGCGCAGGTTCAGCGCCAGGTTCATCAGCACGTTCTTGTGCGCCGATTCGGGGAAGAAATTGAGGATGCGTTCCAGCGTCTGGTCGGAGTTGTTGGAGTGCAAGCGTGGCCAGGCACAGGTGGCCGGTTTCGGAAAACGCGATGGCCGCCTCCATCGTGTCGGTGTCGCGGATCTCGCCGATCATGATCACGTCCGGCGCCTCGCGCATCGCGTTCTTCAGCGCCTCGTGGTAGCTGTGCGTATCCAGCCCCACCTCGCGCTGGTTGACCACGGATTTCTTGTGCCGGTGCAGGTATTCGATCGGGTCCTCGATGGTCAGGATGTGGCCGGGCGACTGGATGTTGCGCTGGTCGATCATCGCCGCCAGCGTGGTCGATTTGCCCGAGCCGGTGGCGCCCACCACCAGGATCAGCCCGCGCGGTTCCATGATCAGGTCGCGGAAGATCGGCGGCAGCTGCAACTGCTCGATGCTGGGAATCTCGCTCTTGATCGCGCGGATGACCATGCCGACTTCGCCGCGCTGCTTGAACACGTTGATGCGGAAGCGGCCGGCCTCCTTCACCGCCAGCGCCATGTTCAGTTCGAGGTTGCGCTCGAACATCGGCACCTGGCCCTCGTCCATCAGCGAATAGGCGATCTTCTTGACCATGCCGCTGGGCAGGCCGGTATTGCCCAGCGGGTACAGCTTGCCTTCGACCTTGATGTTCACCGGAGCGCCGGTGGACAGGAACATGTCCGACGCGCCCTTGTCTACCATGAGCTTGAGGAAGTAGCCGATGTCCATGTTTAGCCCCGATTCCCGATGGTCATTGCATTGGCGGATTATGCCCGCACACAATACGCTGCAACACACCATGAGGACTGTGATGTATTCCTTTTCCCCACAAGTCGGATTTTCCCGCCAATTCCGCGCGGCGACGGCCTTCGTGGTCGTGGCGCTGGCGCTGAGCGCCTGCGCCAGCGTGCCACCGCCGAATGATTCGATGAACCTGGCGCAGAACATGTTGCAGGCCGCGCGCGACGCCGGAGCGGCGGACTACGCGCCGGTCGACCTCGGTTTTGCCCAGGACAAGTTCCAGCAGGCGCAGACCGCGATGGCCACACGCAAGTTTGCCGACGCCGCCAGCCTCGCCGAGGAATCCAGTGCCGATGCCGAACTGGCCAGGACCAAGGCCAGGTTGGGCGCGGCCCGGGCCCAGATGCAGAGCAAGCTGCAGGAAAACACGCGCCTGCGGCATGAAGGCGAACAGCTGGAGAACGAGCAGAAACAAATGGAGCAGGCGGCGCCCATGCCGGCAAGTGGCTCATCGGCGGCATCGCCGGTGCGCGACATGCCGGCGCCGTCCACTTCCGTGTTGTCGGCGCCGCGGGACGGCGGACTGGACACCGTGCCCGACGACAGCCCGTCACCGGCTTCCAGCGCCGGCAGCCACGGAGAGCAGCCATGAACCGGCTCATCAACACGTGTGCCACCGCCGTACTGGCGCTGGCCCTCGTCGGCGTGGCGCATGCCCGCGGGGACGATATCGACATCAATCGACTCAGCGGCAGCCTGAGCCAGTTGGCCAACGATCCCACCCTGGGCAACTACGCGCTGTCCGAGCAAGCGCGCGCTCGCGACGCGATCAACCGGTTGGCGCAGGCCGGCAGGAGCGAACGGCCACACGCCTTGTACCTGGCCGAGCGCCGCGTCGACCTGGCCAAGGCGGCGGCCCAATTGCAGGACACCCAGATCAAGCTGAACCAGCTCGATCGCGAACACGACCAGATCCTGCTGGCCAACAGCCGGCGCGAGGCGGACATGGCGCGTCTCCAACTGGCGCGGCAGCGCCTGCAGAACCAGCTGGCGCAGGAAGAGGCGATGCGTCTGCAGGCGCAGGGCGAGCAATATTCGCAGGCCGCCGACCAGGCACGCGCCGAGGCTGAACGGGCCAACAAGCTGGCCGCCGCGCAAAGCAAGGTGGCAAGTGCGGCGCGGCGCGAAGCGGCGCTGGCGGCGCAGGCCGCCAAGGCGATGCGCGCCCAGATGGAGGATGGTGGCGCGGCGGCAACTCCGCCGCCGGTCAAGAAGAAAAAGCCGGCCAAAAAGCACTCCGAACAGCACTGAAACCCTTGCGGCGCGCGGCCTGCGAAGCGCCTGGTGGCCGTGCGCGAGCGACCACGTCGCGCGGCTTTTGAACGCGTGCAAAATACTGTTTTTACACGTATTTAATGCGCAAGTCGCACTTGGCTTGACGGTTCAGCGAGAGGCTTGCGCGGGGTCGACCCGCGGAGTACGGTCAAGGCCCCGGAAGGCATTTGCGCTACCCGGGTTACTGACCTGAATCATGCGCCTATCCCACGTTCACATTCTCACCCGCGGTCCGGTCATCCGGCGCGGGTCGTGGGTGCGCGCATGCATTCAATCGTTGGCGGATCAGTCGCACTCGCGGCAACCGCCAGTCCACTCGCAGGAGGTCGGATCATGTTTGAAAACCAGCAACGTGATGATGTCGAGGCATTGATGAAGGCGGACGCCGAGTTCCGCCGGCTTTACCAACACCATCGGGAGCTTGACAGCAAACTGCACGACGCCGATATCGGCGTGCTGCCCATGGACGACGTCACACTTGTCAGCATGAAAAAAGAAAAGTTGATGGCCAAGGCACGGCTGGAACGCATGTGGACGGATCGGGCGCACCTCGTCCACTGACCGTTTTCCTTTCGCCAGAGCGGCCCCGGAACTTCCTGCTTCATCGGAAAGTTGCCGGGGCCGCCGCGTTTCCGGCGTCAGGCGAGTCAAGCAAGGCGCCTGGCTTCCCCGTAGGAGCGCACCCTGTGCGCGATGCTCTTCGTGACATGCGCTGGGACCGGGTGGCGCGAGACTGTTGCTGGCGGGGGTCATGCACGTTGCGCAGCCGGCATCGTCCGGAGGAGCCCGCTCGCGGGCGATGCTCTTGCGAACTCCAAATCCCGAATCCCGAATCGTTGCAGAGGAGCATCGCCCGCCAGCGGCTCCTACTGCAGCCAAAGAGCATCGCTCGGCGACTCCAGTCGGCCTCGGCTATCATGGAAAGTCCGCGACAACGGCACCCGCGCCGAAGCCGCTCCTCAACCTACGGAGCCCCCATGACGGTTCATCAGAGCGTTCTCGAACTGATCGGAAACACCCCGATGGTGCGCACCCAGCGCCTGGACACCGGCGTGTGCGAATTGTTTCTCAAGCTCGAGAGTGCCAACCCCGGTGGATCGATCAAGGACCGCATCGGCTTGTCGATGATCGAGGGCGCCGAGCAGGACGGTCGTATCCGTCCTGGTGACATCCTGGTCGAGGGCACCGCCGGCAACACGGGTCTGGGCCTGGCCTTGGTGGCGCAGCAGAAGGGCTACCGCCTGATCCTGGTGGTGCCGGACAAGATGAGCCGCGAGAAGATCTTCAATCTCAAGGCGATGGGTGCCGAAGTGGTGCTGACCCGTTCCGACGTGGCCAAGGGTCATCCCGAGTATTACCAGGACATGGCCGAACGGATCGCCCGGGAAACGCCCGGTGCCTACTTCATCAACCAGTTCGGCAACCCGGACAACCCGGCCGCGCACCGCACCACGACGGGGCCGGAGATCCTCGAACAGATGGGTGGCAGGGTCGACGCCGTGGTGGTCGGCTGCGGTTCGTCCGGCACGCTCAGCGGGCTGTCGAAGTTCTTTGCCGAGCACTCGCCGCAGACCGAACTGGTGCTGGCCGATCCGGTCGGCTCGATCCTGGCCCAGTACATCAACGAGGGTACGCTCTCGACCAAGTCGGCCAGCTGGCTGGTGGAAGGCATCGGCGAGGATTTCCTGCCCTCGATCAGCGATTTCACGCGGGTGAAAAAGGCCTACGCGATCCCCGACAAGGAGAGCTTCCTCACCGCGCGCGAACTGCTGGCGAAGGAGGGCATCCTGGGCGGCTCGTCCACCGGTACCCTGGTTGCCGCCGCGCTGCGCTATTGCCGCGAGCAATCCGCGTCGAAGCGGGTGGTGAGCCTGGTCTGCGATACCGGCAACAAGTACCTGTCCAAGCTGTACAACGATTACTGGATGCTCGACAACGGCTTCATCGAACGCGAGCAATACGGCGACCTGCGCGATTTGCTGCTGCGCCCGTTCGCGCAGCGCGACACCGTGGTGGTGGGCCCGCATGAGTTGCTGGTGACCGCGTACAACCGCATGAAACTTTACGACGTGTCGCAATTGCCGGTGATGGACGGCCGCAAGCTGGTCGGCATCGTCGACGAATCTGATGTGCTGATGCACGTGCACGCCGACGAATCGCGTTTCCGCGATCCGGTGTCCACTGCCATGATTTCCGATCTGCAACGGCTCGACGTGCGCTCGTCGATCGAGTCGCTGCTGGCGGTGTTCGAGCGCGGCCACGTCGCGATCGTGGTCGATGGCGATGATTTTCTCGGCTTGATCACGCGCATCGACCTGTTGAACTGGCTGCGTCGCAAGGTGAATTGAATGATTGCCTCATGAATCGCAAAGCCGCTTGAAGTTCCAGCCGAATCAATGACGCCAGCTACTGCCGCGAAAGCCTGTCGCAAGGCATCCGGGCGAACATGTTCCATCGTGGCGGGACCGCTTTGAACCCGCCTCCAATCAGGGAAGCTTTGCCATGTGTGGAATTGTTGCTGCCGTAGCCCAACGCGACGTCGCGCCGCTGCTGATCGTGGGCCTGAAGGCGCTCGAATATCGCGGTTATGACTCCTCCGGCCTGGCGGTGCTCGACCACGGCGCGATCCGCCGCGTGCGCGCCAAGGGCAAGGTGCGCGAGATGGAGGCGCTGTATCTTGCCGAGCCCTTTCCCGGTGGCACCGGCATCGCACATACGCGCTGGGCTACCCACGGTGTGCCGAGCAAGGCGAACGCGCATCCGCATGTGGCCGGCCGGATTGCGATCGTGCACAACGGCATCATCGAGAACTACGCCAGCCTGCGCGCCGAACTGCAGGCCGCCGGCCACGTGTTCACTTCGGAAACCGACACCGAGGTGATGGCCGCGCTGATCGACCGGCGCCACGTGCCGGGGGTCAGCCTGCGCGAGGCGGTGCTGGCCACCGTGCGTGAGCTGGAAGGCGCCTACGCGATCGCGGTGATCAGCAGCGACGAACCCGGCCGCGTCGTCGGGGCACGGCGCGGGGCGCCGTTGCTTGTAGGGCTCGGCATTGGCGAGAATTTCCTGGGTTCGGATGCCCAGGCGCTGATCCAGGTCACCAACAAGATGTTGTATCTCGATGAGAACGACGTGGTGGAGATCACCCGCGAGCGCGTGCAGGTGTACGGACTGGATGGCACCCCTGTGGAACGTGCGGTGCACGAGAGCGAGCTGTCCACCGACGCGGTCGAGCGCGGCGAGTATCGCCACTACATGCAGAAGGAAATCTTCGAGCAGCCGCGCGCGGTGGCCGACACGCTGGAGGCGCGGCTGGGGCCGCACGGCGTGTTGCCGAACATCTTCGGCACCGACAGCGAGGCCCTGCTCGCGGCCACGCGCGGGGTGCACATCATCGCCTGCGGCACCAGCTACCACGCTGGCCTCGTCGCGAAATACTGGATCGAGGAATACGCGCGCCTGCCGGTGAGCGTGGAGGTAGCCAGCGAGTACCGTTACCGCGAAACGGTGGTGCCGCCCGGCACCTTGTTCCTGGCGATTTCCCAGTCCGGCGAAACCGCGGACACGCTGGCTGCGTTGCGCGAGTCACGCCGCCGCGGCTACCTGGGTACGCTGGTGATCTGCAACGTGGCCGAGTCCTCGCTGGTGCGCGAGGCGGACCTGAAACTGATGACGCGCGCCGGTCCGGAAATCGGCGTGGCCTCGACCAAGGCCTTCACCACCCAGTTGGCGGGGCTGGCCCTGCTGGCACTGGAACTGGCCCATCGCAACGGGCTCGATCCGCAGCGTTACGCGGAATTGTGCGCCGAGCTGCAGCGCCTGCCGCGCGCGATCGAAGGGGCCTTGCGCCTGGAGCCGGCGATCATCGAACTGGCCGGCGATTTCATCCAGCGCCAGCACGCCTTGTTCCTCGGTCGCGGCGCGCATTATCCGGTGGCACTGGAGGGATCGCTGAAACTCAAGGAGATCTCCTACATCCACGCCGAGGCCTATCCGGCCGGCGAACTCAAGCACGGCCCGCTGGCCCTGGTCGACGAGGACATGCCGGTGGTGGCGGTGGCGCCCAACGGCCCGCTGCTGGACAAGCTGAAATCCAACCTGCAGGAAGTGCGTGCCCGCGGCGGTCGCCTGATCGTGTTCGCCGACGGCGCCGCCGGCATGGACGACATGGCCGGCCATGGCATCACCCTGCGCGTGCAATCCGGTGGCAACTTCATCGCGCCGGCGGTGTTCACCGTGCCGCTGCAGTTGCTGGCCTACCACGTCGCCGTGCTGCGCGGCACCGACGTCGACCAGCCACGCAACCTGGCCAAATCGGTGACTGTCGAATAGACGGTCCGTCGGCGACTTGATACGACTTTGGACACCGCCAATTCGATGCCGGGTTGGCGGTGTCCTGACGCCGGCATCAGGGCGAAGCTGACGTTACGCGCCAGACGGCATCGCCGACATCGTCCGCGATCAACAGCGCGCCGTCCTTGTCCTGCGCCAAGCCGACCGGTGCGCCGTACAGCTGCGACTCGTCGTCGGAGTGGAAGCCGGTGACGACCGGCTCGGGAACGCCGACCGGCTTGCCCTGCACGAAGGCGATGTGGACGACGCGGTAACCGCTCAGCGGCGAGCGGTCCCAGCTGCCATGCTCGCCGACGAAGGCACCGTTGTGGTACTGCGCCGGCAACGCGTTGGCGTCGGAGAACAGCAGCCCGAGCGCGGCGACATGCGAACCCAGCGCGTAGTCGGGCTTGATCGCCTTCGCCACCAGGTCCGGTCGCTGCGGCATGACGCGGTGGTCCACGTGCTGGCCGTAATAGCTGTACGGCCAGCCGTAGAAACCGCCCGGCTGGACCGAGGTCAGGTAATCGGGCACCAGGTCCGCGCCGATCTCGTCGCGCTCGTTGACGATCGCCCACAGCTTGCCGGTATCCGGCTGGATCTGCAGCCCGGTCGGATTGCGCAGGCCCGAGGCGTAGATCCTGCTGCTGGCACTGGCCACGTCCACCTCGAGCACGGCCGCGCGCCGGTATTCCTGATCCATGCCGTTTTCGGTGATGTTGCTGTTGGAGCCGACCCCGACATACAGCTTGCTGCCATCCGGACTGGCCACCAGCGCCTTGGTCCAGTGATGGTCGATCGTGGCCGGCAGGTCGGTGAACTCCACCCCCGGCGCGGTGATCTGCGTTTCGCCGGTGACGTACGGAAACGCCATGATCGCGTCGGTGTTGGCCACGTACAGGGTGTTGCCAATCAGTTGCACACCGAACGGCGAATGCAGGTGCTCGATGAAAACGTGCTTGTCCCACTCGCCACCGGCGTTGCCGTTGCGGCGCAGCAGGGTGATCCGGTTGCCGCCTTTGGCACCCTTGCCCGAGAGGTTCTTGACCTTGCCGGCGATCAACTGCTTCGGCGTGGTCACCGGCTCGGAGCCGGGACCGTTGGATTCCACCACCAGGATGTCACCGTTGGGCAGGGTGTAAAGCTGGCGCGGGTGCATCAGGCCGCTGGCGATCTTTTCGATCCTGAGCCCGGCCGCCACCTTGGGCGTCTGGCCTTCCTTCCAGCCGGCGTACCTGGGAACCTGCATCGGCGGAACCAGGAAGTTGCGGGCGGGAGGCAACGGTGGCGCGTCGCCCGACTGCTGTGCGGGTTGATACGACGCCTTCCCGCTGCAAGCGCCCAGCAGCAACCCGAACCCCAGCACCAGCACGCTGCGCACGAGGATCTTATTCATGGGTGGTCTCCCACACGGTGGAATCCTGCACGGCGATCACGAGGTGGCCGATGGCCAGCAGGACGACCGTGATCAGCGAGAGCCACACGCCGGCGGGAACCACCCCGTAGGCATCGCGACTGTGCACGAACGCATTGAAGATCGCCGCGACGATGGCAAACAGGTTGAGCCAGAAGTCCAGCTTGTCGGCACGCCGGGCAATGTGCCGGGAGGTGATCCAGACCTGCGCGAGATTGACGAGGCGTGGGATGATCGCCAGCAGCAGGCCGAACACGATCAGCCAGGCGGCGCCCTTGTTCCACAGCACCACGGCGGTGCGGACATAGATGATGTCGAAAATCAGCGCGGCGACGAAGAAGCCGAACGGAAGAGGATTGAGCAGGCCGTAGACGGCGTTGGCCAGGACGGAACGACGGGACGCGACGAGAGAGTTCACGGGCAGCTACCTCTTGAGTAAGGACGCCATGTGTCGCCAGGAACACCGAGCATGTGAGCAAATGCATGCTACGCCGTCAAGCAAGCCGCGACACGCGCGTGGTTCGGGTCCGCGCGGCGAAGCCGCAACCACTGGTGTTCTACCGCCCACGCTCCTGCGGCGCCGCACTCTGCGCGCTGGCCGGCGCGCTGGACGGGCGCGCCGTGGCGCCCTTCGTCGCCGCCGGTGAGGCGGTCTCGTCCGCAGGCGCGTTCGCCTGCTCCGGGTTCCACACGAATGTCGCCACGCTCTGTGCGGGCATGGTGTACCGGAAATGGATGTCGCCCTGCTGCACCGAGACCGCGTGCGCGTCCATCCGGTCGTTGATCAGCACCATCACCAGCGAGCCGCCCGAAGCGTTCTGGAATGCCACGTTCTTGATGTCGTTGCCGGTATCGGTGGACCACACGCGGACCGCCCCGGGCAGCACGAACCGGCTGAAGTGGGCGAACGCGTAGTACTCGTCGTTGCGACTCACCGCGCCGCTTTGCGAATCGATCGTGACGATGCCCTTGCAGGTGCCGCAGCCCCCGAAATGCGGGCCGTGCTGCTCGTCGAGCGCCAGGTTCCAGTAGACGACGCCGCGGGCCCAGTTGCGCAAGCCACCGAGCAGCAGGTCTCGCGCGAACCACAGCAGTTCGCCGTTCCGGCTGGCCTCCCAGTCGCCGCCGGAACATTCGGTGATGTAGGCGTGCTTGCGCGGGTAGGCCACATGCACTTCGGTTTGCGCGTTCGGCGCGCCGCGATAGCAATGCCAGGCGATGCCATCGATATAGCGCGCCGCGTCGGTGTCGGAGAGCACGCCGAGCGGCTGCTTCGGTTCGTCCCAGTTGTGGTCCCAGCCAAGGATGCGCGTCGCCGGCTTGCGGCCGGCCAGGGCCGGGCCGAGATACTGCCCGATGATCCGCGCACGCTGTGCTCCGGACAGCTCCATGCCGGGATAGGTCAGCGGCAGGAAATCGGGTTCGTTCTGCACGGTCAACGCGAAAATGGGGATGCCGTTCTTGCGGTAGGCGTCGAGGTACTTGACCAGGTATTGCGCATACGTGCTTTCGTACTGTTCGAGCAGGGTGCCGCCGATCACGTTGGCATCGGTCTTCATCCATGCCGGCGCGCTCCACGGCGAGGCGATGATTTTCAGGTGCGGGTTGATGGAAAGCACCTCGCGCACGGTCGGAATCACGTCGCGCAGGTTGGCCGCCACGTTGAAGTGCTGCAGCCCGGGATCGGTGTCGCCCGCGGGAAGATCATCCAGCGTGTAGGGCTTCAGCGAGAAATCCGAGGCGCCGATGGTCAGGCGGACCAGGTTGAAACCGAGACCCGGTGGCGGCCCGAACAGTTCGTGCAGCAGCGCGCGGCGCTGCGGTTCGTTCAAGCGGTTCTGCAGCAGCCACGCCGACGCATCGGTCAGCGCCGCGCCAAAGCCATCGATCGTCTGGTAGGTCTTGTGGATATCGATGACCACGTCGGCCGGCGTCGGGCCGGTGGCGGAAAACTCGACGTCGGGCTGGCGCGCCAGGCGCAGCCGGCGATCCTGGGTGCTCAGCCAAAGCCGGGCCGAAGGTCCCGACGGCTGCACGATCGGGCTGGGCGGAAGCTGTGGCAAAGGCGGCGCGCGGCCCGACAGTCGCAAGGCGGCCAGCGCCAGCACGCTGATGAGCGCAATGGATCCGATCGCCATCCAGCGTGCAACACCCCCGCGCTCATCCATGGTGCGCGCGCGGCGTGTGGCATGCATCGGCCTGCGCTGGCGAAAAAACTGCAGTCACTGGGCAGACGCACCTGCGCAGGGCACGTCGGCTTGGTCGCCCGCCGCTGCCGCCGTGATCCGGATATCGGCGAACGCGGCGGAGAACGGCGCTGAGGCCAGCACGCCGAAGGGCACATCGACGTGGGCGAGGTCGGTGCCCGTGCCGGTGAAGCATTGCAGCGGGATCGACACGGTGTGGCGCGTGCCGTTCGCGTAGCCGGCGAGCGTGCGGGTGAGGTCGACACTGCGCATGCAGCCGTGGCCGCAACCCATGTACACCTGCACCGGCGCCGTGGCAGGCGTGTTGACCACCACGTCGAAGCTGCAAGGCGGCGTGGGCGGCGAGCAGCGGCAGCAGGTCCGCCGGCTGCGGGCTTTGCGCGTAGAACCGGCCGCTGCCGAGCCAGGTGACGGACTTGGCGTCCTGCTGGGTGTTGACCTGGACCGTGCGCAGGCGCAGCACGCGGATGCTGCGTGCGGCCATTCGATCCCGGCGTTCAGGTCGGAACCGACGGCGTGCGCCGGTTGCGCGTCATCCGCTCCGGCCAGATACAGCGCGAACGGCGGCACGGCGAGGGTGTGGAACACCGCCAGCACCGAGGCGGTGGCGCAGGCGCGCACGTCCGGATCGGTGGGCAGCATGGGCAGCTCATGCTTGCCCGGATAGCGCAGCCCGTAGCCCGGCTCGAACAACCAGTGCTTCGGCTGCGGCCGGGCCGTCCTCCGCGTAAGGGCAGGGCACGCCGGGCCAGGGTCGGGCGAGCGTCCCGCTGAAGTTGTAGTGACCCGCCCCGGACGTGCCGGCAAACAGCACGTCCGCCACGCCGGCGCCTTCGGTACCGGGCAACCACGCGGCGACAAACGCATCGGACAGATTGAGCAGAGGGTTGACGTAGAGCGGACGCCCGGACACGAACACGGTGACCACCGGCTTGTGCGAAGCGGCGACCGTCTTCAGCAGCGCCAGATCCTCCGGATGGCGGTCGCTGTGGCGCAGCGTCGCCGAGGGCAGGATGTCGCCCATCGTCTCGGCGTAGGGCGTTTCGCCGATGACCGCCACGATCACGTCGAAGGAAGTGAGGTCGATGCCCTTGGCGGTTTCGCTATAGGTCACGTGCGCCGTGCCGTCGGCGTCGCGGATGCCGGCCAGGATCGTCTCGCCACCGGGGAAGTCGGCGTTGGTGTTGTCGGTGCCCTGCCACGTCAACGACCAGCCGCCGCTCTGGTTCGACAGGCTGTCGGCGCTCTTGCCGACCACCAGGATCTTCGCGCCCGCCTTCAGCGGCAGCACGTTGCCGTTGTTCTTCAGCAGCACCAGCGACTCGCGCACCGCGCGCCGCGCCAGCGCGCGGCTGTGCAGCGGCCGACTGGTCACCCGCGCCCGCGCGTTGCGAGGGACGCTTGCCGAACAGGCCCATGCGCAACTTGACGCGGATGATGCGGCTGACGGCATCGTCGATGCGCGCCATCGGGATCTGGCCGGCCTCGACCTGGCGCGATGGTGTTGGCGATGAACGCCTGCCAGTCGTCGGGCACCATCACCATGTCGATGCCGGCGTTGATCGCCTGCGGGCAACTCGCATTGCTGCAGCCCGGCAACTGGCCGATGGCGTTCCAGTCGGATACCACGAAGCCGTCGAATCCCATCTTGTCCTTCAAGCGCGCCGGTCAGCAGCGCGCGCGCACCGGACATCTTGCCGTAGTCGATGCCGTCGGCCACGTCATCCCAGCTGTTGTACGAGGCCATCACGCTCTGCACGCCGGCCTCGATCGCGCCGAAATAGCCGGAGCCGTGCACGTTGATCATGTCCGCCTTGCCGACCCTGGCCTGGCCCTGGTCGGTGCCGTTGTGGGTCGCCCCGTCGCCGATGAAATGCTTGGCGGTGGCGATCACGTTCTGGTCGCCGAAATTACCCTGCAGTCCGGTGACATAGGCACGGGCGTACTCGCGCACCAGCGGACCTTCGCTGGAGAAGCTCTCGTAGGTGCGGCCCCAGCGCACGTTCTGCGCCACGGCCAGCGTCGGCGCAAACGCCCAGTCCACGCCGGTGGCGCGAACGGCTTTGGCGGTGGCCGCGCCGATCGCCTCGATCAGGGCCGGATCGTGCGCCGCCCCCAGGCCGATGTTGTGCGGAAACAGCGTGGCGCCGAACACGTTGCTGTCGCCATGCACCGCATCGGTGCCCCAGATGATCGGGATCTTGATCGCCGCATCGGTCGCCATCGAGGCATCGTGGTAACGGTCGGCCAAGGCTGAGCCAGTCGTTGATCGCTGGCGTGCTTGTTCTGGCCTGGCCAGGAGCCGCCGCCGTTGAGCACCGAGCCGATGTAGTACCGGGTGACCTGCGCCGGCGTGATCGACTTGATCTCCGCCTGGGTCATCTGGCCGATTTTCTGGGCCAGCGTCATGCCTGCCACGATTTGCTGCACCCGCGCCTCCAGCGCCGGATCGGCCGGCAGGCGGCTCTCGAGTGCCGGCCAGTCGGTGTAGTGCGTCGATGCAGGCACGCGCGGGTCGGGGGAGCTTGCGTGCTGATCACCGTTGCGTGCGCTCGGCGCGGCATCGGTCGCGTGCGCGCGGTTGACGCCGCCAAGCACCACCACGGTGGCATACAGCATCCACCAGCATCGAATATGAGTCATGCTGACCCCTTGTCGGTCGAAACGTTCGTCGGCCATGTTACAGGCGCCCGGCTTTGACGGCGGCACGCGGATGACATCGATGCCCGCTGCCGTGATACAGCGCATGGAACCGGACTCGGCTGACGCTACGCGAATCCGGGATCTGACTGGCGTCTTCGCTCAGTCATCCACCGTTCCCCGTGGATCAAGTCCGGGGCAGGCTCTGGGCGCAGGGCCCGCTGGGCCGAAGTCGAAAGGCTGGGTTCGGCGTGCGCTTCGCGTTCGTCGCGCACCAAGCCGTGGCCATCCATGGCCATTCCCCGCGCGCGTTGGCTGTCGCAAGCCACGCTCGGTTCCGGCGGAACTGCAGTTGGGCGAAATTGCCGATCGCGTTCCGGGTGGCGGACAGGCTCCTAGAGCTTGTAGTTGACGCCGAACAACACGCTGCGTCCCCAGGTGTCGTATTCCAGCGGACGGTTGATCTGCACGTTGTTGGGCAAGCCTGCAATCTGCGCCGTTGCATCCGGGGAATTGCTCAGGTTGTTGACCTGCAGCAGCAGCGACAGCCCGTTCCAGCGACCGCTGGAAAACGCGTAACCCAGTTGCAGGTCGGTCTGCCGGTTGGCCAGGATCTTGGTGTAGCCGAGCTGGTCGAACAGCGCCACGGCCTCACCGGTGAACGAAGACCGATAGCGTTCGGCCACGCGGATCGAGAAGCCGTAGCGCTCGTAGAACAGGGTGATGTTGCCCACCTTGTGCGACAGGCCCGGCAGCGTCTGCGGTCCGCCGGGGATGGAGGAAATCGAGCTGGTGGGGATGCGGCTGTTGGTCAGCGAGTAATTGGCCTGGATGCCGAAGCCTTCCAGCGCGGGCGTCAGCAATCCGCCTTCCAGCGCGCCGGCCAGTTCCAGCCCGTTCATCTTGCCGCCGGTGCCGTTTTCCGGCGTGGTGAACGAACCGATGTTGGTGGTGGGCACCAGGGTGGGCGTGTCGTTGGTGTAATGCGAGAAGTCGTAGTCGAGCACGGTCTGGTTGTAGATGTAGTTCAGCAGGTTCTTCTGGAACACCGCCACCGACACGTAGCTGGCCTTGCCGAAATATTTTTCCCACGACAGGTCGGTGCCCACGGCGACGTAGGGCTTCAGTTGCGGGTTGCCGCCGCTGCCGGACCACAGCACCTGGCCCGCCGCCGGGACCATCGGTGATCTGCGACACGCTGGCGGAGGTGGCCACCTTTTCGTCATCGATGCGCCCGCGCGTCATGGTCTTGGCCAGGCCGAAACGCAGGTACTGGCGATCGCCGATCTGGGCTACCAGGTTCAGGCTGGGCAGCACGTTGTTGTAGGTCGTGCCGTCCTTGATCTGGCCCACCAGCGTGTCGCCGTTGGTTTGCAGCGCGGTGGACGATTGATCCGTATGCACGAACTGCACGCCGGCGTTGCCGCGCAACGGGATGCCGCAAGAGGGTGGTTTCGATGTTGAACTTGGCGTACGCCAGCGGAACCTTCTCCTCCACCGTGTAGTTGCGGCTCCAGTCTCCCTGGCCGTTTTTCTGGGTCAGGTAGAACTGGCTGTACATCGCGCCCAGCACGTTGTAGTTGAGGATGCCGCGGGATCCCGCCATAGCCCAGCGAGGTCGGGTTGTAGAGCAGGGCCGGATTGATCGGTGTGCTGAAATGGTTCTGGTAGGTGTCCTGGTCGGAACCGTTGCCACCCAGCCAGGCGAAGTCGACGTCGGCGTGCTTGGTCTTGGTGCGATCCGAATAGTCCAGGCCAAGATCCATGCTGCTGAAGATCCAGCCCAGCGGATGGCTCACCTGCAGGCGCAGGGCGTGGATCTTGTCGTCCTGCTGGTCAAACTCCTGGCGGCCGTTGTAGCCGTAATTGTCCGGATCGGTGAAGACCATGGTGGCGGGATCGCCGAGGTCCACGGCCGGCCTGAAATCCGGATAGCCATAGCCCGCCGGGGTGTTGAAGTCGACGCTGGTGAAGGCGCCATTGGCCAGGCCGCTGAACAGGTAGGCGTCGTGCAGATGCACGGTGGCGCTGGAGGAGGACAGGTCGGCCATGGCCGTCCAGTCGCCGAGATAGAACTTGTTGTTCCAGCCGATCGAGTACAGCTTGTCGTGTTCCTTGGTGTATTCGTTCTGCAGGATCGGCGCGATGCCGTTCACCGTGCCCGAGATGACGAGGGGATACGGCTGGGCCGGCGTGGTGCCGACGTTGTCGTAGGAGACGTTGTCGTAGGGACTGCTGGACCACTGCGCGCCGTTGGTGAATTTGCGCTTGTTGAAGGTGGAGTAGTACATGTCCAGCTTGGAGTAGTAGACGTCATTGGGCGCCCACTCCAGCACGGCCATCACGCCGTTGCGCTTCTGGTTCTGCGATTGCGCGCGCAATTGCATGCCTTCCTGCGAGACCACGTTGTCGGGCATGCCCGGCGTGTGCGGGCCGCCCCAGTTCTGGTCGATGCCCGCCGTGCCGTTGTCGACGCTCCACCACCACGCCTGGTACTGCTTTTCCTGGATCGGCTGGTCGAGCTGCGCCAAGCCGACCGCCACGCCCAGCGTATGGTCGAAGAACTGATCGACGTAGGAGAAGCTCGCGCGATGCCCATTGGTACCGGTGCCGGTGCCGGGGTTGAGGCAGCCGTTGGTGGTGTGCTCGCCGCGCACGTTGAACACCATGGCGCGCCCGGGCAGGTCCAGCGGATTGATCGTGTGCAGATCCACCGTGCCGGCCAGGCCCTGGCCGACCACGCTGGCGTCGGGCGTCTTGTACATCGTCGCGCCATTGATCAGCTCGGCCGGGTACTGGTCGTATTCGACGCCGCGGTTCTCGCCGATCGTGGCCTGTTCACGGCCATTGAGCGTGGTGCCGGTAAAACCCGGATCGAGGCCGCGGATCGAGATCGAGCTGGCCTGGCCGTCCACCCGCTGCGTGGCCAGGCCCGGCAGCGCGCGCCAGACTGTCGGCAATGCTGACATCCGGCAGCTTGCCCAGATCCTCCGGCGCGATCACCTCGACGATATCGTTGGAATTTTCCTTCACTTTCAGCGCGTTCGAGATACTGTTGACGATGCCGTTTACCACGACCTGGCTGAGCTCCGTGGCTTGAACCTTGGCCTTTTTGGAGCGCGCGGGCGTGGGCTTTGCGCTGGATTTCGCGGCCGTCTGCCCTGCTGGCGGAGGCGTCGCCCGCTCTTGGCCGGTCACTTCCTGCGCCGACGCCATCTGGCTGGACAAGGCAAGAAGCAAGGCCGCGCTGCACGCAGCGGCCAGCACACGGGGACGCAACGCAAGCTTGTGCGCCACAGACATCCTTGACGAATAACGCTGATTCATGGGTTCACTCTCGCAGACTCGATGGGGGCTCCGTCGTTCGACGGCCGGCGTGATCTTGCGCCGCAAGTGGGTCCGTGTCAGCAGCGCAGCTGTGCAATATTTTGCGTATGTTCAACTTGTGTGGTGACTGCATCCCTGGCTGCGGCGTCCGCGGAAAGACCCCGGTCCGCACCGGGGTCTTTCATTTTTCGGTCCTTAGAAATCCTGCTTGAAGCGCAGACCGAACGTGCGCGGCTGACTGAAGCCCGTATAGACCTGTCCGTTCGGATACAGTGCCGAACCGTAGCCGGTGGCGGGATCGTACTGCGCCGCGCAGATGGTCACGCCGCACTCGGTGAACTTGTACAGCGCGGCCCGTTTGTCGAACACGTTGTCGATGTAGAGATTCACCGACCAGCTGTTTTTCTGGATGCCGGCGGAGAAATCGATGGAGTTGTAGGCCGGCAGGTTGCCCAGCAGGTTGCGCTCGACCAGGTCGCAGATCGGTGGTGCGCGATCCCGACGTGCACGAACGCAGCCCTGCACGAACGCGTCGCTGCTACCCACGCTGAAGGTATAGCGCGCGATCAGGTTGCCCTTGAAGCGGGGGTGATCGGCAGTTGGGTACCCTTGGGTGACTGTGGCCCGGTACCGATCGCCGGTCGCGGGTTGATGGTGCCGGCCGGGCAGTCGGTGACGGCGTTGCCGTTGGCATCGGTGAAGCCGCAATAGTTCGCGGTGAGCTTGGCGTTGTACAGCGCGATGCCGGCGCTGAGGTTGAGGTTGTAACTGGCCTGCCAGTTCAGCTGCGACTCCAGCCCGTCGATGCGCGCCGAGTTGGCGTTCTTGATATGGGTGAGGCCGTTGGCGCCGAGGATGTTGAACTGGAAGTCGTTCCACTTCTCGCGGAATACCGCGCCATTGAACGACAGCCGGTTGTCGAACCAGGTGGTCTTCCAGCCGAGCTCGAGGTTGGTCAGGAAGTCGGCCTGGTACGGCGGCAACTGGCCGGCAGCGATTGACGCCGCCCGGGCGGAAGCCTTCCGAGCGGGTGAGGTAGAGCATCTTGCTGGGCGTGATGTTCCAGGTCAGGTTGACCTTGCTGAGCGAGCCGCTTTCCTTGACCTGCTTGTTGAAATCCAGGCATGGGCGCGTCTAGGAACGGGTCGGGCGAGATGCAGCCGGCCTCGCCGTAGCTCGAGTTCGGCGAAAACCCCTTGGCGAAGCCGTAGTAGCCGTACAGATTGTTGCGGGTACGGAAATAGCGTTCGCCGACCGTGCCGGTGAGCACGTCGGGAATGAAGTCCCAGGACAGTTCGCCGAACACCGACCTCGTCGTGGTCGTAGCGCATCTGCCGGGTCAGCCAGATCGTGTTCGGCCAGCCGGCCACGGCGGCGGACCGATGATTTCCCAGCCGCGATAGCGGCCGCGAATTGGCGCGCGCTCGACCACCTCGTAGCCGGCGAGGTCCTCGCGCGAGACGAAGCCGGCCCGTCTTCTCCATGCACTCGACCAGAAGGTCGCCGAGTGGGCTGTCGTGCAGCGCCGCCTCGCCCTGCTGCGCGATCAGGGTTAGCGCCTCGGAATAGTCGCCCTGGACGAGGCGCGCGCCGGGGTTGAGCGGGCTGCCGTCCGGCATGAGACGGGCGGCGATGAGATCGTCTTTCACGAGGTCGGGCGCCGCGCTCACGATGCAGTCGGAGAGATAGGGCGTGACGACAAAGCCGTGTGCGGCATGGCGGATCGCCGGCTGCATCACGTCGGCCAGCGGCATGGTTCCATGGCGGCGCAAGGCGAAGCACCAGGCGCGCAGCGACCCCGGCGCGGCCACCGATTTCGGACCGACGAGGTTTTCCTGACCCTCGGTATCGTAGATTTCCGGCGCGGCGCCGGGGATCGGACGGTACATGTCCGGGCGGCCGGCGTGCGGCACGGCGCTCATGCCGTCGATGATGGTGTGACTCCCGTCGGCCAGGCGGATATGGCACGCGGTGCCGCCGATCACTCCCACCATCATCGGCTCGACCACGGTGAGGGCGAACTGGGTGGCGACGGCGGCGTCGACGGCATTGCCGCCGGCGGCCAGCACTTCCATGCCGGCTGGCGGCAGGCCAGCGGGTGGTTGGAGACCACCATGCCGCTCCGGCCCCGCGCCGGCTGCGCTTTTCACAGCTGAACTGTGTGGCCGTGCGCTCCCGCCAGATCGACTTGCTCATGCCGTACTCCCCGTTGGCTCCTCGCGGGGAAATCTCGCACGCTCCCAGGAGAACGCCGCCAATTCTGCTTTCAGGAGATCGCTACGCGGCTCAGCTGAGCGGAAATTCCGCGGCGGCAACAGCGCTGCAGCACGGACCGCAACATGGCCGACGTGTCCGCACCCAGCTCGCCCTCGAACGCCCGCTGGGCCCGGCGCCAGTATTTGCGCGCCTCCCGCGATCGTCGCGCGGCCCGCTCGGGTGATGGAGACCTCGCGGCTCCTGCGGTCCTTGCCGACCGCCAGCCGCACCAGGCCACGGGCTTCGAGCGGACGCACGTTGTGGCCGAGCGTCGCCCTGTCCAGCACCATCGCCTCGGCCAGGGGATTGAGCGCGATCGGTCCGCGCCGCTCGATCGCGCTCAGCAGCGCGCGCTGGGTGGCGCGCAGGTCGAGCGGCGCCAGCGCCTGGTCGTAGAGCTGCGTCACGCGCCGGGTTGCCTGCCGCAGCGACAGGCAATTGCATGCGGTGTTCATCGTCCCTCCCTTAATCCGCTTATATGCGCGCAATAGCTTTTCGACATCCTGCTGGCAACAAACTTGGGGCTAGGGCTGCGTTGCGAATAGGCGCATATGCGCCTAATTCGAATGAGCAACGCCGTTACCCGAGGGGGAGCCGATGAGTGAAGCCGTGAAGGTCACCAAGCCCGGACATGTGCTGGCGATCGTCTGCGCCGGCGTCTCGCTGGCCAATCTCGACCTGTTCATCGTCAACGTCGCGCTGCCCGAGATCGCCCGCGATTTCGGCGGCGCCTCGCTCGACGACCTGTCGTGGATCCTGAACGGCTACGCCATCGTCTACGCCGCGCTGCTGGTGTTCCTCGGCCGCCTCGCCGAACGTTACCGCCGCGACCGCAGCTTTCTGTCGGGCGTCGCGATCTTCACGGCCGCGTCGGCCGCCTGCGCCGCCGCGAGCGACGTGTGGACGCTGGCGGGCTTCCGGCTCATCCAGGCGGCGGGAGCAGCGCTGATGACGCCGACCTCGCTCGGCCTGCTGCTCGCCTCCTATCCGCCGGACAAGCGCAGCGGCGCAGTGCGCGCCTGGACGGCGATCGGCGGGCTTGCCGCCGCGCTCGGGCCGGTGTTGGGCGGCCTTCTGGTGACCTTGGACTGGCGCTGGATCTTCATCGTCAACGTGCCGATCGGGCTGATCGCGCTCGTGATCGGCTGGCGCAAGCTGCCCGAGGTGCCGGGCCATGACGTGCCGCGACCCGACGCCTGGGGCGCGGCCCTGGTCACCGCGGGTGTCGCGCTGCTCACCTTCGGCCTGGTCAAGGCCAACGACTGGGGCTGGTCCTCGCCCGGCGTGCTGGCCGGGCTCGCGGGCGGCGTCGTGCTGCTCGGCATCTTCGCCGCGCACTGCCGTCACGCGGCCAATCCCCTGGTCGAGCCGAAGCTCTTCGCGAGCCGCACCTTCACCGGCGCGTCGCTGATCATGGCGCCGTTCGCGATCACCTTCGGCGCCATGCTGCTGTCGCTGGTGCTGTGGGAGCAGGGCGTGTGGGGCTGGTCGGCGCTGAGACCGGGCTCGCCATCGCGCCCGGCCCGTTCCTCGTGCCCGACCTCGCTGCTGGTTGCAGGCCGGCTGATCCAGCGGCTCGGCCCGGCGCCGGTGATCGTGCTGGGCCTCGGCTTCTTCGGCGGCGGCTGCATCGTCTGGGCGCTGGCGATCGACTTGGTGCCCAACCTGCTGGCGGCGATCGTCGGCATCGTCATGACCGGCATCGGCGTCGGCCTCACGCTTCCCACCCTCATGGGCACTGCAGTCGGGTCGCTGCCGCCGTCCTCCTTCGCGACCGGCTCGGGCGTGGTGAACATGATCCGCCAGACCGGCATGGCCGTGGGCGTCGCGGCCTTCGTCGCTATCATCGGCACGCCGGGTTCGCCCCTGGAGCGGCTGGTGGCCTTCCGGCACGCGTGGTGGGCGATGGCCGCCGTCGTGGCCCTCGGCCTGGTCCCGGCCCTCCTGCTGCGCCAGGCGAGGAGCAAAGGCGGCCAATGCCCCTCCGCTAGCGGCAAATCCCCAACCGTCCTGACGGCACAGGCCGGGTTTTCTGCAAACAGGCCGGACTGAAGCGCTCGCGCCTGCCTAACCGAGCCCCTGCACGCCTGGTCTGGCGACAATCGGTACTTCGCCGCCCAGCGTCGTGCGGCGCATGTCGCGCACCTCGTTGCGTTCGAAGCGGCGCGCGCGGTGCATCGTCGCGCGGTTGTCCCAGATCACCAGATCGCACTGCCGCCAGGCGTGCGAATAGACGAACTCGCGCTGCGTCGCGTGCTCGGTCAGGTCGCGCAGGAACGAGCGCGCCTCCGGGATCGTCCAGCCCTCGATCGCGCCGGCATGGGACGACAGAACAGCGACTTGCGGCCGGTCGCCGGATGGATGCGCACCAGTCGCTGCCGCACCGGGCGGAAGTTGCGATCTCCTCGGGCGTGAAGTCGGTGAAGCCGATGGCCGCGCGCGAATGGAGCAGCGAATGCTCGCAGACCAGGTCCTCGACCTCAGCCTTGGTCCGCTCGTCCAGCGCATCATAGGCCGCGCGCATGTCGGCGAACTCGGTGTTGCCGCCCCACGACGGGATGACGCGCGCCGACAGCAGCGAATACTTCGCCGGGACCTCGCATAGGAGCTGTCGGAGTGCCACAGCCGGTCGCCCAGCTTGAAGAACCACTGGCGATCGTCGGCCGAGATGACCTTGCCGTCCCTGTCGAGGTTGGAGAGATCGCTGATCCCGGCGCCCAGCCGGCTCTCCGACGCCTTGCGGATATTGCCGGGCCGCGCCTTGACTCTCGAGCGCACCGAAATTGCGCGAGAAGGCGATCTGCTGCTCGTCGGTGATGTCCTGGTCGTGGAAGACCAGCACGCCGTACCGGTCCATGCCCGTCGTCGATCGCGGCGGCGTCTCGCGGCTGATCGGCCGGGTCAGATCGACGCCCGACACTTCGCCGGCGAAGACGGGATGAAGTACGTTAATCGTAAGGGCCACGGTAACAAGCCTCCTGATGACATCAGACTAGGTCAGGAATTGGCACACTGTCGACACTGCCCGTTCCTCGCGGCTCAGCTTGCAGCCGTAGGTATGGCCGCCGTCGCTCCAAGCGCTGATATCATTGACGTTTCTGCTTCAAGCGACAGCGACGGCGCGCCGTTTTTTATCTTGCCGTCCGATTCCGAGCCGTCCCGTCCCGCGTCAGCAGGCGCGGACCAAGGCTGCTCCTCACTCAAACTGCGGCATGACCTCTTTGCCCAGGGCACCGGCCGGCACATTGGACAGGAGAGGACCAAGCCCCTCGGCGAAGGTTGGTAAGATGCGTAATGACCGCATCGCGCAGCACCGGATAGGGCAACTTCGCGAGCATCGCTGTCTGCACGGCCGCCATGACCTCGCCCGCCTCGGAACCGAGCATCGTGAAGCCGAGAATGCGGTCATCGCTCGCACCGACAAGAACCTTCATGAAACCCTGTTTCTCGTCGGTCGCCTGGGTGCGCAATACGGCACTCATCGGAAGCTTCGCAATACGCGCAGCGACGCCTTTATGGTGCGCCTCGCGCTCGCCTGAGCCCGACGTGTGCGAGCGGAGGGTCCATGAACATGCAGTGCGGCACCAATCGATCCGCCGTACTGCGCTTCCCTCCGGCCATATTGTCCCTGACGATTTGGAAAGTCATCAACGGAGACGTGAGTGAACTGCGGACTGCCCGCGCATTCTCCGATTTCCACCACGTGTCGGGCGCGCTTGTTTCCAGCCGTTCGTTGACGCGTATATAGCCACGGTCATCCAGCTCGACCCCCGTCTTCTCGAGCCCTATCCCGGCGGTATTCGGAACGCGACCTGCTGCAACCAACAGGTCGCTGGCCTGGATTTTTGCCTCCGCCAGCCGGCGGTATGTACGGTCACGCGTGACGTCCTTGCCCCGACGTCCCTCCACCTCCTGCGGATTTGAGCCGACGTCAGAAACTCAATGCCCTCTGTCACCCAAGGATACGCTGGACGGCATCTCCGCGGCATCAGGATCCTCGCTGATCGAAGTATCCGCGGTCCCCCCTCGACAACCGTCACGCGGCTGCCGAACCGACGGATATGCCTGGGCCATTTCAAGGCCGACGTAGCCGGCACCGAGCACGACCAGATGCGACGGCCCGCATGATCGAGCTCCAAGGCCTCCATATGCGCGAAGAGGCAGCGGCGGCTCCCAGGCCGGGAATGTCCGGCATCCGCCGCATAAGTTCCGATGTTCAGGACGATCTGAATCACCCGTCAGAACACGTGTCCCGCCGTCGTTCAACTGCACTTCGAGTGTCTTGGGCGCAACGAAGCGCCCGCTACCCATGATCAGCTCGGCGCTACTGGTCTTGTAGGCGTTCAAATGAACGGCGACGTCCCGATCAACCATGGCCCGTTTG
>CAVYSP010000013.1:0-257469 GCA_963771235.1 uncultured Gammaproteobacteria bacterium | reverse complement strand
GGGTTGGATTTGCGCCCCCTACGGCGACGCTGCCAAAGGGCAATACCCAGAAGACCAAGGCCGGTCGCCAGGATCGGCAAGGCGCTAGGCTCCGGCACGTTGTTTAGTCCGGAGGGTGAATTCACGCCGGCAAGAAACACCATTGGTGGGAGGTTCACCGTGTTGCCGTTGTCACCCCAGGCAAGAAAGCTCAGCAGGTTGGTACTTGCATCGGCAGTCAGGTTCATACTGACGTATTGCCAGTCCGTCAAGCCGCCCGGAGGCGTGTCCCGCTATCAACGGTGTCGCCACAACCGAAGCATTCGGATCCGCGTTGGAGTAAGTACTGTATCGTCCGCCATAGTACGAATCCGCAGCGCCGCAACCGTTGCAGAACGTCATGCCTGATGTGCCCAGCGAGACGATCCACTGTTGGGTGGTGTTCAAGCCATTCGCAAAGCCTCGCTGCTGGCCGCCTGCCTGATAGAAGCTCAGCGTGTAGGTTTCTCCTGCAGTGAGGCCGGTCAGTGCAAGTTGAACCCGCTTTCGTACTGCGGATTACCGTCAGCCTCCACCTCGTTATAGCCCCCCGGGATGCTCAACGTGCTGGGACATCCGTATGTGCTGAGGTAGGTAGTTCCGCAAGCCCTGGCTGGCGACGTCGGTCGTGCCGGGCGCCACGATGAATATCTGGCCCGTCCCACCCGTCCAACCGACAGGGTCTACGCTGCTGAAAGAGTTCTTGGGAGCCGAGCCCGTGTAGCTGAGAAAATTGAGATTCGTCAGACCGGGTAATGGAGTCGCATTGGCATACGGTCCGAAACCCAACGCCAAGCCGCAACCAAGCAGCCCGATCATCATTGCTTTCTGGAAGTGAATTTGCACAACCTTATCCTCCCGCGGTGATGTGACCGCGCATCGTGTAGTTGCTTCAGCTGAATAGCTGCCGTGCCGAGAAGAGGCATGGAGTATGCCAACCTATGCCAACCTAACAAATTCAATCAGTTGCATGATCCGCGCGCGCGCCGAAAGCACAAAAGTGTAAAGAACGATCACAGTTCGGGGTGCAACCTCGGCTGCTGTCCATTATCTTCAAGGCAGCTGGGCTTCATAGCGCGACTTGGTATTCAACTTGGTATTCAACTTGGTATTCAATTGGTTGGCGCACAAGCACGAGGGAAGTTGGCAGCCAGCCATTGCGGGTCGACCAAGATTTGGTGCCACACTGTTCGTCCCGATATTACTTTGATAAACATAGCCTTATCATGACATTGGCCCACCCGCATAACCGAAGTGAACGGGCGGTTCGCGCATCTGTAAGAGTTCTCGACATTAAACAACGCCCACTGCAAACCCGTGCTGTCTGGGTTGTCTGGCGCCGTCTTATGAATATGTAAGCCGATCAGTACGTTGTGATTGCGTCGTCGCTGCACGCGGGGCGCGGAAACACGCGACGTCAAACTGTAAAGGTTACCGATACGGCGGGCGTGGCCGCGAAACCGGGACCGAAACCGGGACGGAGGAAGTTAAGCCACGTGGAATCCCGTCCCTGGCCTACCAGCCCTTCCGAATGCCGCCGATATGGCTCAACGGGCAGCACATGGACACTGGCTTACTTCGGCCACTCCGATCTACTCAATGCCTCGTCAAGCGCGCCTGGAAATTCCCGGGATCCCTCTCCATATCACGCAGCGAGGGGTCAACCGGTGTGCCATCTTTCTGGATGACGACGACCGCCGCCATTACATCCATTTGCTGACCGCCAGCACCATGCGACACGAATTGCGACTCCACGCTTATGTCCTGATGGGCAACCACGTCCATCTTCTCGTGAGTGCGGACCAATTCGGCGAAATCTCTCGAGCGATGCGTCAGCTCGGGCAGGCCTACCAAACCAAAGGGTCAGGTTTGACGTATTGATTCAAACCAAAGGGTCAGGTCTAGCTTTATAGCATCCGGCGCGGCAGCAAAAGGCAATCGATGCTACAAAGCTAGACCTGACCCCATGCTCTCTAGTGACCCCATGCTCTCTAAGCGCCAAGCGGATACCCAAAGTTGAACTCAAGTTGCTCTACCGTCAGCGGTGGCATGTCGAGCTGGATTTTGCCACCTAAACCACGATGGGCATGGAGATGCTTGGTAGCAAGAGTCCGTCGATGGCGATCAAGGAGATCTGGATACACCTGCTGGCCTACAACCTCATCCGACGGATGATGCTGCAAGCTGCCAACCTCGAGGGCGTGTTGCCGCGCCAACTAAGTTTTAAGCACGCGCTGCAAATGTGCATGGCGAGCCGACACTACTTGGCTCACCTCGAAGAAACCGCATGGAATCTGTTGCGCCTCATCGCCAAACGGCGTGTCGGACAACGCCCTGGCCGCATCGAACCACGCGCGCTCAAGCGAAGGTCCAAACCCTTCCCACTTTTGACCGAACAACGAGACCTCGCGCGCGAAAGACTGCGGCGACATGGACATCCGTAGCGCTTAAGTCAGTGCCATTCTTCCCTGACACCTTTTTTCTTTTTTTTCGGCTTGCTGCGCCCATGGGAAACCTGTCCAATGCAGCGATGACAACCCATCCCTCCCCATCTTCGATAAACCGTCGCCGTTTCCTTGCGGCAAGTGCCGCATTGGGCATGGCGATTGGCGCGCCGTTGGATGCGCTGGCGGCGACCTGCCGCAAGCCATCCGACCGGTGGATTCCCTCGGACGATTTCCTCGCCGAACTGCCGCGGATTATGCAGGCGTTCGCCGTGCCGGGCGTGGGCATCGCCGTGGTCGAAGAGGGTGAAGTCGTGTGGAGTCGCCCTTTCGGCGTGACCCATGCGCTCACGCGCAAGCCGGTGGACGCGCGCACGATCTTCGAAGATGCCTCGCTCAGCAAGCCGGTTTTCGCCTACCTGGTGTTGCAACTGGTGGACCAGGGATTGATTGATCTTGATCGCCCGCTGGTGGAATACCGGCGCCCCGACTACCTGGCCGCACATCCCTGGATCGAAAAAATCACCACGCGCGACGTGCTGCGTCATTCCACCGGCCTGCCCAACTGGCGCAAGTCGCCGGCGACGGAGAAGCTGGTGCCGATGGTCGAACCGGGCACGCGCATCGACTATTCCGGCGAAGCCATTTTCTGGCTGCAGCTGGCAGTGGAAACCATCACCGGCCAGAGCCTGGACGAATCGATGCAGGCCCATCTGTTCGGGCCGGCCGGGATGAAGGACAGCAGCTATACCTGGAATGCGGACCTGGCGGCACGTTCGGTGTATGGGCATCGCGCGCATGACCAGCAGCAGGACGGCATGCCGCCGCAGATGTTCCGCGAACAATGGAGCATCGCCCAGCAGGTCGCCGATCGCTGGGGCAAGCCATTGCCCGTATGGAAGTACGAAGACGCCGCGCGTGCGCTGCCGGAAGTGATGGCGCTGGCACCGCCGGGACTGGTGACCTGGCCGGGCGACATCCTCGCCAATGCGGCCGCCAGCCTGCGCACGACGGTGCAGGATTACGCCACCTTCCTGACCCTGGCGATGGCGCGCAAGCAACGTGCTTCGTGGGAAATTAGCGAGGCCACACGACAGGCGATGCTCACGCCGCAGATCCAGGTTCCCGGGCGATGGACGGAGAAGGGCCTGGGCTGGAACATGGAAGTGACTCGCGACGGCCCCGTGTTCTACCACTCGGGCAGCAACGGCGGCATCTTCAAGAACTTCGCGGTCGGCGATGCGCAACGCCGGCGTGGCATCGTGGTGCTGACCAATGGCGGCAGCGGTTCCTTCGTCCACCAGCGCATCGTGCGCGCGGCCACGGGTTACGACCTGCTGTCCTACGACGTGTAGCTTCGTTTGGTGCGTAGAGCCGAGCTTGCTCGGCTCTACAAACTGAAGCGAAAAAGGAAAAACGGTGTCGGGGACAATTTCTGACAGGGGATTGGCTCCTTGGATGAGGGGGGAGCGCGGCTCGCGCTGATCGTCGCTGTGTTCGCGGCGAGTGATCCTGCAGGACATGGCCCGACTTCCACGTTTTGAACTTGCCGGTGTTCCGCAGCACGTGGTGCAGCGGGGGAACAATCGCCTGCCGTGTTTTCTGGACGACGAGGATCGCCAGCGCTATCTGCAATGCCTGCGGCAGGCGCTGTTGCGCTTTGGCTGCAAGCTGCATGCCTATGTATTGATGAGTAACCATGTACACCTGCTGCTGACGCCTGACGAAGCGGGCGCGGTGTCGCGATTGATGCATACCTTTGCACGCAATTACGTGGGCTCGTTCAACGGCCGGCACGGCCGCACGGGTACGTTGTGGGAAGGGCGTTACAAGGCCTGCCTGGTGGACTCGCAGAGTTACTTCCTGGCCTGCAGTCGCTACATCGAGCTCAACCCGGTTCGCGCCTGGATGGTGGCCCAGCCGGAAGATCATCCGTGGTCGAGCTATGGCGCCAATGCCACCGGGCGCGTGGACCCGCTGCTCACCCCGCATCCCGAGTATCTGGCGCTTGGCAGCGACGCGGTGATTCGCGCATCGGCGTACCGGGCCTTGTTTTCCGAGACATTGCCGGACGAGCTCGTCCATGAGATCCGCGACTATCTGCAGCAACAGAAGGTGTTGGGTACGGATCGATTTCGCACGTGGGTTGAACGACGGACCGGCCGCTTCGGTGGACTGCGGCCGACCGGGCGGCCAGCGGCCCGGACTCATCCTGTCAAACATGGCGAAGTATGACGACTTGCGTCATATGACGGTTAGCGTTATGGTTTGCCCGTGATCAGGAACTTTGCCGACAAGGAGGCGGAAAAGATCTGGGGCGGAACGCCTTCCCGGCGCCTGCCTGCCGATATCCAATCCGTGGCACGGCGCAAGCTGCGCATGCTGGCTAACGCCTCCGTACTGGAAGATCTGCGCATTCCTCCGGCCAATCGGCTCGAAGCCCTGAAGGGTCAACGCAAGGGCCAGCACAGCATGCGGATCAACGATCAATGGCGCATCTGTTTCCGTTGGATTGACGGTCACGCCCACGACGTGGAAATCGTCGACTACCACTGACACCAGCGAGTCGATCATGAAGAGCCTGCCCAACATCCATCCCGGCGAAGTGTTGCTTGAGGAGTTTCTGACGCCCATGGGCATCAGCCAGAACGCCCTGGCGCGCGCGGCTGGCGTGCCGCCGCGCCGCATCAACGAAATCGTACTCGGCAAGCGCGGTGTAACGGCGGATACCGCCGTGCGCCTGGCGGTTGCATTGGGGACCAGCGAACGATTCTGGCTTGGTCTGCAGGCTGATTTCGATCTGGAAGAAGCCCATCGCACCTTGGGGAAGGCGGTCGAGCAGATCGAACGGATCGCCGCGTAAATGCGGTCAGCATTGGAGCCGGGCGGCGCGGATAAATTGTCCCTGACACCGTTCTTCCCTCGCCTGTCGGTAAGTGAACCTGACCCCGTTCTTCACCCTGTCAACAGGCCTATTGGCAAGCCAGTGATGTTGGCGCACGATCATTTCGTCCAACGCTTTCCACTACGACGCACAGGAGGCTGCCATGCCGCGCGCACGTCTTGGCACATACGCCATCGCCCTGTTGGTGTTGCCACTCGCCCTGGCTGCTTGCGTGAACGGCGTCAACGGTTCCGTTGACGTTCCGGCAGGCGCCAGTGTTTCCGATGCAAGCACCGTGAACGGCGCGGTGCGCCTGGGGGCCAATGCCAAAGCCGACAAGGCCACCACTGTCAACGGTTCAATCCATCTCGCCGGTGGCGCACAAGTGGGCGCCGCCCATACCGTAAATGGCGACATCACCCTCGAAAAAGGCGCCAGGGTTTCGGGCGAAGCGGCAACGGTCAACGGCGCACTCAGCCTTGCGGCAGGATCAGCCGTGGACGGTGCGTTGAGCAACGTCAACGGACGTATCGAGATCGATGACGCCCACATCGGCAATGGCATCACCACGGTGAATGGCGACATTCACATTACAGGCAATGCCGTAGTCGATGGTGGCATCAAGGTGGAAAAGTCCAGCAACGGCACGGGCAACAGTTTCTTCGGCATCCACTTCGGCAGCAGCAACCACGTGCCGCGAATCGTGATCGACGCGGGCGCGAGCGTGAATGGCCCGCTGACCTTCGAGCGACCGGTCAAACTCTACGTCAGCGATCAGGCCAAGGTCGCGGGGCCAATCAGTGGCGCAAACGCGGTGACCTTCACGGGCGCCGCGCCGCCAACCTCATAGAAATGATGTCCGGAGATTGTCCGTGACACTTTTTGTTTTTGGGTCACTTGCCACTGCATGAGTCGCTGTGCACGCTCGTGGGATCGACGAGCTAGAGGGAGTTGAGGTGGCAGTATGTATGCTGGTGGAAGAGCGGTGTGGGGCTTCGGTAGATGCGTTCGTAAGTGCTGTCTGGGGAGTTATTCAGTTGGGCTATGCCGAGAAGGTTATAGAAGCTTTTGGCATCGACCAGCTCGATGGGCACGGCCTTGCTTGCCGCTGCCGCGGCGGTTTTGCGCGCTCCTCGCGTAAACCGAGACGTGGAAACATAGACTCCTCGTTCATATCCACCCAGCACTAAAGCGCCCAGGAACGCGCGGATCTGTTCTGCTCCCACCGCGGACGCTTGTCTTTTTACTTGGACACCTGCCCGCCGGCCATTCGCACTGCAGAGCACGACATCGATGCCGCCGTCGTTCGAGTACGCGGTTAGCTGTGGTGCATAGCCATGATCAGCAAACACACTGGCGACGGTCTGCTCGAATAGCCGCGGGTGCATAGCCCGCGCCTTTGTATATAGGAATTTCCAGCCTGTAGTCAGATGGGCTGAGTCGAGAAGGCTGGTATCTGAGCATGGCCTGGCTCCCAAAACTCGGGTCAGAGTGAGATGGCCCGCTTTGATTGGTGGCGGACGCGCTCCGACCCGCTTCAGTTGGTTGTCCTACACTTTCCGGACCATGACTTCCTTCAACCTCGAACAGGTGCCCGAACGCCTCGTGGGACCCGCCGCGTGGCACGGTCCAGCGTTGGACCAGCGACGCGACTGGATCGAAATTTTGTCGTCGGCGGAGATCGAGGAAGTCGATTGCGCAATCCGGAGCCTTGCCGGTCGCGAGCTCGACCTGGCGGCGTTGCGCGCAACGGATTTTCCGTTGCCCACGCTTGCGCCACGCCTGCAGCGTATCGCCGGTGAGGTGCTCGATGGTCGAGGCTTCGCACTCATCCGGGGTCTCGACATCGGGCGCTACGACCGGCGCGCGGCGGCCATCGCCTTCCTCGGCCTGGGCAGTCACCTCGGCAACGCGCGTCCCCAGAACGCCAAGGGGCACATCCTGGGCCATGTGAAAGATCTCGGGTTGTCGAGCGCTGATCCAAACGTCCGCATCTACCAGACCCACGAACGCCAGACCTACCATACGGACTCCTGCGACATCGTCGCACTGCTTTGCCTGAGGACGGCGAAAAGCGGCGGACTCTCGACACTGGTGAGTGCCATCACCATCTACAACGAGATGCGTTCGCAGCGACCGGATCTCGCAGCGGCGCTGTTCGAGCCCATCGAGACCGACCGTCGCGGCGAGATCCCGGCAGGACAGTTGCCTTGCTTCCGCATCCCCGTGTTCAACTGGCATGCCGGGCTGCTCTCGGTGATGTATCAACGCCAGTACATCGAGTCTGCACGCCGCTTTGCTGACGTGCCGCCGCTGACGTCGCGCCAGATCCAGGCCCTCGATCTGTTCGACTCGCTGGCGAACGACCCTGCGCTCAATCTGCGCATGGCATTCCAACCCGGCGATATCCAACTCGTGCACAACCACACACTGCTGCACGATCGGACGGCCTTTGAGGATTGGCCCGAGCCGGAACGTCGGCGGCATCTGCTGCGTCTGTGGCTCGCTCCGCCCGACGCACGCGCCCTGCCTCCCGTGTTCGCGGAACGTTATGGCACGGTGACACCCGGAAGGCGTGGGGGAGTCTTGGTGGCGGGGGTACGCCCCTTTGCTCCGCTCGAGGTTGCCTGACCCGGTAAAAAAAGCTAACCCGGTCAGAGCCCCTTGCAAGCATGGTTCGCGGCGGCTGACGTGGTGAGGGCCGCGAGCTGATGGGCAAGGCGAGGTCGGTTCGGGAGGCTGGAGCGGTGTCGAAGGAAGGAGACTCCGGATGCCGCGCCAACCCAGACCCCTTTGCGTCTTGACCCTTTTGCGTCTTTGCTTGCTGTCGTGCCATGGCAGGCTTCCGTTGCGGTAAGCCTGCCTCAGGATGCTTGGCAAGTGCCTTTGCTACTGCAAGCCAGTAACTGGTCGTGCACCGCCTTGCATCCTGCCGTTCAGTGGAGGCGTGAATCTGATGTGCCCCACCTGTAGCCTGTACGTGGTTCAGATCACGCGAAATAGTCGTTGTGGTGTACGGCCGTCACGATGAACCAACCGGTTGGCATAGGAGGCCGTGGTGTAGCTGAGGTTCTGCTTGCGCCGACGGCTTGGGGAGTGGTTGATGGACGTGACCCCGGGTGTGCGGAATGCACGATTCATTGGTGAATCAGAGGTCTTGCCAAGCCGCTTGGTGCGGGAGCTGCGACGGAACAGTGACATGATTGAGTTTTTGATTTTGTACCTCCAAAAGTCCTTTATTTACAGTTATTTACTGGTTTGTATCTTAGCATGTTTTGGACGTCCAAAACACCTTGGTCCGGCCCAACGAGCCCGGTGCGACAAAAGGCCCGAGGTACGCCACCTGCCTGCTGAACTAACCAGGTCGCCATTTCGCCGCTGGAGTCAACAGGCACGCACTTGCTCTTCCCCGGAGCGGTGCCGAGGGGTAGATACCCGTCTTGCCCGTGACCACCAGCCGCTGTGTTTCATGCGGCGCGAAGATCGCGCCAGTCACCGTTCTGGTCAGGGCCGCGTGAGCGGCCCTTGCTGCTTGCCAAACACTCATCGGTCATCGCGGATCCCGTCCAGGTGCACGTTGTGCGTGGCACAGAATCACGGGCTCAAGGCCCATCCCTTGGTGGCTCGGTCCGCGTGCGGTCTTGCGTACAACACGGGTGCCGACGGTCGCGACCTTTCAGAGTCACTGGCTCGAAGCCAAACCCGTTTCCGGCCTGCGACCGTCAGCGTGATCAGCCGAAAACCGCGGTAGTTCCAACGTACCGCCAAGCGCGGGAGGCGGCGACATGAGTCTTCAGAGCCTCTTGCAAGCATGCTTCGCGGTGGGCTGAGGTGGTGAGGGGCGAGGGCTGATGGGCAGGGCGAGGTCGGTTTGGGAGGTTGGAGCGGTGTCGAAGGAAGGAGACTCCGGATGCCGCGCCAGCCCAGACACGATCTTGCCAATGTGCCGCAGCATGTGGTCCAGCGGACCTGGAACTTCGGTTCACATTGAGTCATGGCGCAAGCGAAACGCGCGAACCCACGGCGCGCGCACCCCTCTTGCCATCTTCCGCAGGGCGAATGAAATCGCTCGAGCTGGGCAAGGCATTCGGATTGAGCCACCCACGCCTGACGGTTGTACCCAAGCGCAAGCCGTCAGGACGGCGCAGATGCTGGGGCACGACATGGACGACGAAATGGTGACCGCGGCTTGCGGCTATCGCTGATCCAGCTCGTGATGGATCAATACAACGCATTGCGAAGCAAACAGCATTTTCGATCCCAGCGAGACATGGCTGGTACCCATGCGGTCGAGGCTGTGGAAGGTCTTTTTCGGCATCGGGATATGGTCGGTCAGCAGGAAGCAGGGGTTGTCTCGAAACACTTGCTCGCGAATCGGCGTGCCTTTCCTGTCCATCACGAACAGCTGATGGTCTTCGGCCAATTCCTGCACCAGGCGCTCGAAGCTCAGCGTGCGCACGCTCACGCCCGCTTCCACCGGACGCGTTTCTTCCTTGCCCATTCCTCTGGAAGCATCCAGCGCCTTCGCGATCTTGCCTAGCAGCGCGTGCTCGTCGAAGCCGCCGATGTCTTGCATGGCGTTGGCGTCGAATCGGATCGTGCGGGAGAAATCCAGGGTGCTTTCCAGCACGAGGTAGACCGTCACATCCGAACGATGCGACTGGGCCACGAAGATCGCGTTCATCAGCACATGCGCCAGGATTTCCGTATGCGCTTCTCCGCCAATGGAAGCCAATAGTTTCTGGCTGTCCGTGGGTGCCGCCCGCGCTCGCAGTACAAAGGTTCGCATGGGGTCGTGATCGATTCTGAAGAAAGTGGGGAAGGGGATCAGAGTGGACGTTTTCCAGATCGCGCAATGGTAGTCGAGCGAGCCAGGCGCCACGCCACCTCCCGGACAGGCGGTCACCAATTCAAGCCGAAAGAGCGGGGCGGGACCCATTGCGCTGCTCCGGCATTGGCCGCATACCTTGCTGACGTGACCGACTGGCCGTCCCGATGGGATGGCTCCACAGCAAGAGGAGCAACTCATGAAGGCAATGGCATTGCAACCATCCGGCAGCCTCGACCACTTGGTGCTGCAACAGCGTGACGACCCGGGCGATCCTGGCCCCGGCGAGATCCGCGTGGCGCTGCACGGCAGCTCGCTCAACTTCCACGACCTCGGTGTGGCGACCGGCGTCATGCCGACGGCGGACGGACGTATTCCGCTGGCGGATGGCGCGGGCGTGGTCGAGAAGGTCGGCCAGGGGGTGACCGAGTTTGCCGCGGGCGACACGGTGGTGTCCTGCTTTTTCCCGGACTGGCAGGATGGCGGCCCCACGGTCGGGGACTTCAATCGCACGCCCGGGGACGGCATTGACGGCTTTGCGCGGGAGCACGTGGTGTTGCCGGCCAGCGCCTTCACGCATGCGCCGAAGGGCTACGACGCGGTGGAGGCGGCCACGATCACCACCGCCGGCCTTACCGCCTGGCGTGCGCTGGTGGTGGACGGCAAGCTCAAGGCCGGCGACAGCGTGTTGCTGCTGGGTACCGGCGGGGTATCGATCTGGGCGCTGCAGATTGCACGAGCGATGGGCGCGCGGGTCGCGATCACCTCGTCGTCGGGCGAGAAGCTGGAGCGCGCGCGCGAGCTCGGCGCCGAGTTCCTGGCCAACTATCGCGAGCAGCCGCAGTGGGGCCGTGCCGTGCGCGAATGGACCGGTGGGCGCGGGGTCGACCACGTGGTGGAGGTCGGCGGCCCGGGCACGCTGGCGCAATCGATCGAGGCGGTGCGGGTTGGCGGGCACATTGCGCTGATCGGCGTACTGACCGGCTTGGCTGGCGAGGTGCCGACGGCGGCGCTGATGGCCAGGCAGGCGCGGCTGCAGGGCCTGATCGTCGGCAGTCGGCGCGAGCAGCAGGACTTCGTCCGCGCGCTCGAAACCACCGGCATCCGCCCCGTCGTCGATCGTCGCTTCCCGCTTGAAAAGCTGGCGGACGCCTTTCGCTTCGAGATGAGCGGCGGGCATTTCGGCAAGATTGGCATCGAGTGGTAGGCGGGAGACCGCAAACGGGGTTACAGCGCCGTGCAGTTGCGGTTCGTCGAACCGAAGGCTTCCATGGACGGCACGATCCCTCGAAGATGGCATGCCGAGCGATCATGGCTTTGCCCCGCCCCGGAGAAGAATCATGAAGTGGACGCCCGTTCTGTTTGGCCTTCTGTTGCTGGCGGCGTCGACGTCGACGTGGGCGGCCAAGGTGGTTTCTTCGCGCTCGGCCGAGATCACCGATCCCGACACGCAGGCTTGGTGGAGCGCCACTGAAGCCTTGTCCAACGATGCCATGGCCGGGCGTGACATCGGTTCGCCCGGCTATGATCGCGCGGCGCAACGGGTGGCCAGGCGATTCGCCGCGGCCGGATTGAAGCCGGCAGGCGAGGGCGGAAGCTGGTTCCAGCCGATCAACTTCGACGACTGGCAGATCACCAGCGACGGCACGCAGATAACCGTGGGCAAGCACCCGCTGCGGTTGCTGTACGACATCTTCCCGCGCACCTCGCCGGGCGTGCCGACTTCGATCGATGCGCCGATGATGTTTGGCGGCTACTGCGCACCGGGCAGCCTGGGGAAGGCGCAGGGCAAGATGGTGCTGTGTTACGGATGGAACCGGAGCGGCCTGACCACGCGTGCGGATCGGCTGAAGGCGGTGAAGCAGGCCGGTGCGATCGGCATCCTCGACATCCCGGACGCGGGGTACACGAAAGAGCCGACGCGTTGGCCGATGGCTTATGCGCGGCTGGTGGCACCGGTCGGTGCGTCGGCACCGCCGGCGGATCATGTGCTGGCGGCCTTGTTGAACGCGGATGCGCTGGCGCCGGCCATCGCCGGTTCCGGGCAGGACGCGGCCCGGTTGCTCGCCCTTGGCCTGGCCGGAAAGCCGTTGCCGCACTTCGACATTCCGGGACATTTCCGTGCCCATTTCCAGATTCGGCATCGCGTCATCACTTCGGCCAACGTGCTGGGCGTGCTGCCGGGAACGGACCCGGCCGTGCGCCGTCAGACGGTGGTGATCTCGGCGCACCTGGACGGCTACGGGCACGGCGCACCGGTGGATGGCGACGACATCTACAACGGCACGCTGGATGATGCGGCGTACGTGGCACTGCTGCAGCGCCTGGCCGAGCGTCGGCACGGCAAAGGGTTCCGTCGGCCGGTGCTGTTCGCGGCCTTTACCGGCGAGGAGAAGGGCTTGCTCGGCAGCCGCTGGTTCGTGGCGCATCCCACGATTCCGATGAGCGAGATCGTGGCTGACATCAACCTCGACCAGATCCGTCCGATCTTTCCGCTGGACCTGCTGACCGTGCACGCATTGAACGACAGCACGCTCGGCGACGCGGTACGCACCGTGGCATCAGGCATGGGCATCGAGGTACAGCTCGACCCCGAACCGGAGCGCAACCTGCTGCGTCGCTCCGATCACTGGCCCTTCATCCAGGCGGGCATTCCCGCAACGGGGTTCGTGTTTGGCTATCGCCCCGGCACCGAGTCCGAGGTGCGCTATCGCCACTGGTACCAGGTGCAATACCACCGTCCACAGGATGATTCGAGCCAGCCGATGGACTGGACGGCCGCCGGCAAGTTCAACCATTTCTTCTACGCGCTGGTAGCGGCGGTTGCCGATGCTGACGAGGCGCCGCAGTGGAGATTGGGAAGTTCGCTGGCGCCGCCTGCCGCGACCAAATAGCGGGGTGGTGCGACAGCGGGAGGAATAGCGCCGGTCACCGCTCCAGCGTTCAACCCGATACCGTGCGTAAGGCGCGCGTCGCTTGGTGAAACCGAGGCATCGCTGTGCACTGGGGTATCCGCACGTGCAGCGTTGTTCATCAAGACGGACCACCAAGTCAACCCATGGACGGACAACCGCCATCCCAACGCTGCATCGTCGACACCTGCCTCGTCTTGCCGCTTGTCACGTGAACTCCTTTTCCTTCAACGCCGCCTCCATCTCCACCGCATGCGCGCTGGGCCGCATGGGCGCGCCACGTGCTGCGGCCAGGCCATGGGTGAGCTCGGCGCCCAGCAACACGATGATCGCTGAATAGTAGATCCAGGTCAGCAGCACGACGATCGCTCCCGCCGGTCCGTAGGCGCCCCCCACGTTGCCGTGTTGCATGTACAAGCCGATCAGGAATTTCCCGATGATGAAAAGCACGGCGGTGAGGCATCCAGATCAGCAGGACCAGCAGCGGCGCGAGCGAAAGCGCGGAATAGAACGCCAGCGCCGCCGCACGCGTCATCAATTCATCGTTGCTGAAACCGGAAGCTGCCGAACGGATCGTGTGCCTGGTGGTGCTGAACAGGTCACTCATCGGGTGCCAGGCGTGCGACGGAGGGAACCGTAACGAGTATATGAGCCGCCCATGTGATCCTGGCGTGCTTGCCGTGCTGGTGACTCAGTCAATCGCGACGCTGGAGCAATCGACGATCGGCAAGGACGCTGCCGCGCAGCGACTCACTTCAGCGCAGGGTAGTCGATGTAGCCTTCCGCCCCGCCGCCGTAGAGTGTGTCGTGGTTTGCTTGGTTGAGCGGCGCGTGCTCGCGCAAGCGGCGCACCAGGTCGGGGTTGGCAATGGTGATCTCTCGTTTCCCGGCCAAGACTGCAAGCACGCTGGTCAGGATTCGGAGATCGCCCGTCTCGAATGCGGGATGGCGCGAATCATGGGAGAGCGTGACATCCCTTTTGGCTTACTATCCGGACACAACACGACGTTGCGCGATTCAGGGGAATGGCGATGTTGCACTCAGGGACAGGATCGTGGCCGCGCGCGGTCGCGCTGGCCATCGGCTTCACCTTGATCGTGGCCGGATGTGGTGGCGGGGGCGGGGGCGGCGGCAACTCGAACGTCCGGCCCACGCCGCCTGCTCCGCCGCCGCCCGGCGGCCAGTCAGGCCCACCCACCAGCATTCACGGCGACTACGCGGTCACGTTCGACGCCGAGACCCGCACATGGACGCAAAGCGTCAGCGGCGATGGGCAGCTGGTGAAATCGGGGAACGGGACGCTGGTGCTGAGCGGCGCGAACACGTATAGCGGCGGCACGACGGTGGCCGGCGGCACTCTCGAAGTGGCGCCGGGCGGGAGTTTGGGCAGCGGGAGTGCGCGGGTCGGACAATACACGGCCCTCTACTATCCGAGCATCGTGCTCAAGGTGCACGGCAGCGTCTCGTTGTCCAACCACATTCTCGTAGGCATGGAAGGGGTCCTGGATAACGCCGGCATGCTTGGCGGTACGGTCGATGTGGCGGTCGAAGGGGACGCATGTGATCCGACGTTCGGAACCTGCCCGAATGTCCGGAACCATGACGGTGGAACCATCCGGGCCAGTGATCACGCCGTGCAGATGAATTCCTTGGGCGACGTGACCAACAGCAACGGAAGCCTGATCGAAGGCGGGAACACCGCGGTCTGGCTGGCTGCCGGATCAGTGACCAACGACGGCGCCGGAAGCATCATCCGCTCTCCGAACGGATCAGCGATTGACGTCGAACATGGGCAAGGCCAGATCGTGAATACTGGCGGCGCTACCATCTCGTCGGGGGGCACCGCGATCAGCCTGATCTATGGCGGCTCGGTCACCAATGGCACCGGCTCCACCATTGAAACCCAAGGCACCACACCGGGCGGCTGCGGCGACTTCAGCCATTGCAGCATCTACGCCGAATCGGGCCTGATCGGCGGCCTCGACTTGATCAACCAGGGAACCATCCTGGGCAACGTCCGGATGGCGCCGACCGCCCACAACAGCGCCACGTTGTGGGCTGGGAGCTCGATCCATGGTGACCTCGCCATGGGTACCGACAAGGGATCTTTCTTCACGCTGGATGGCGGCACGGGTACGGTTCAGCGGTACAGCGACGCCGTCACCGGGACTACCACCTTCGCGGGCCTTCTCGTCAAGGAGGGTGGCGGCTCCTGGATCATTGATAACGACGACCTGGACGACGTCACCCACGCCGAAGTGAGGGGCGGCACGCTGCAGGTCGGTGACGGCGAGGCCACTGGCCAGGTGGGCTCCGCCACGAGCGGCTATTACGGCCCGGTCACGATACAGATTGCTTCAGGCGCCAGGCTGGTATTCAACCGAAGTGATGACGTGGTTTATGGGGGGTACCTTGCTCCCCTCGACTCTGGCGATGACGCATCTGTGGTCCAGATGGGCACGGGTGGTCTCACGTTCCCTGACCTGAGGGCGATCGAAGGTCTCGGTCTGGTCGTCGAGCAGGGCAGTGTCACCCTGGGGGATGGCTCCTTCCAGAACGCATACCTTCGCCCGCTGAGTGTGACCAACGATGGCACGCTCAGGTTCGACAACGATGGCCAGGTCTATCTCGAAACGGCGATTTCCGGCAGTGGCTCACTGATCAAACAGGGGCCAGGCATGTTGAGCCTGGATGGGGCCAACACGTACACCGGCAGCACCACGGTCGGGGAGGGAACATTGCGCGCCATGGGGGCTCTTCCCGGCGACGTGATCGTGAATCCGGGGGCCGTGCTCCAGGGGGCGGCGTACAACGGGGCGCCCCCTGGGCTGTCCGGCACGGCTGGCGACCTCTCCAATGGCGGTCGCGTGGAGGTTGGCGGTGGCGATGCCCACGTCGGCGGCAGTTACACCAGCGCGGCGACGGGCACACTGGCGGTCAGCCTCGGTAGCAAGCTCGACGTCGCCGGAGCGGCCACGCTCGACGGCGGCACCCTGGAAGTGAAGGGTGCCGACAGCGGCTACATGAGCAATACCCACACCGACGTGCTCACTGCGGCCGGAGGCGTCAGCGGCACCTTCAACCAATTGGTCAAGGGTAGCGGCGTGGTGTTCACCGCCACCACCATCAACTACGGTGCCAACAGCGTATGGCTGGACACCACCGGGCTGAATGTGACGACGGCGGCGGCCGGCGCGGGGGTGGGCTACACCCCGGCCTCCATGGGCAGTGCCGTGCGCGTGCAGAGTACTTTCGAGCTGCTGGATCAAAAGATCGCCGCCGGCAATCTGGCCGCCGTGCCGGGCGACTTCCTGCGTTCGGCGGGCCAGTTCCAGCAGGCACCCACCCTGCTGGCGGCGCAGGCCTCGCTGCAGAGCCTCTCCGGTGAACTGCATGCGGTCAGCGCAGCGATGACCTTCCAGGCAATCGATGCTTCCAGCCGCGCGTTGTCGGACCATTTCGACAGTCTGCTCGAGGGCACGAGCGTCGGTATGTGGACGCACGACCTCGATCTCGGCGGCGGCATGGCGCGTGCCGGTTTCGGGGGCGTCGACTTCCAATTGGACGGCTGGCTCGTCGGCAGCGACCGCTCGATCGGCAGCACCGGTGTGGCAGGGTTTGCGTTAGGGCAGAGCCGGGGCCAGCAGCGGTTGAATGGCGGCTTCGACCACAACACCGGCCGCAATACCGAGGCGATGCTGTACGCGGGCCGGCACGACGGCGACGGGTACGTACAGGGCCGCGTCGGTTTCGGCCATTTCCAGCAGGACGTGAGCCGGCAGGTCTTGCTCGGCTACACCGCGCAGGGAGTGGGGACCCGGTACGACGGGCGCTACAGCACAGCCTACGGCGAGAGCGGCATGCACTTCGGTCGTGCGGGCAGCTACTTCACACCCTACATCGATGTGCAGTACGCACGTCTCGATCGCAATGGCTTCGTCGAGCAGGGTGCCGGTGGCTTCGGACTGCGCAGCAACGCGCAGATTCTTGACCGCTGGCAGGCGGGCTTCGGCGTGCGCGCGCGTCAGCACTGGGAGCTGAGCCACGGCCGCGCCGTGGGCATCAGTGCACGTGCACAGTGGCAGCGCACCTTGGCCTCGCATGGCGACACGTTCGAAGCAAGCTTCGTGGGGCTGGAGCAATGGCAACCGCTGCTCGGTATCGGCCTGTCGCGTTACAGCAGTCTGTTCGGCATAGGACTGGACGCGACGCTGTCACGACGTGCTGCATTGAACTTCAGCTACGACTACGAGAGAGGAGAGCGCGATACCGCGCAAGCGCTGTTCGCTCGTCTGAACATCGCGTTCTAGGGCGAATACGGGCAGGGAACCAGCGGTTCTGGCTGGGCCTGCAGGCAGATTTTGATCTTGAGGAAGCGCATCGCACGCTTTGCAAGGCGGTCGAACCAATCGAGCGGATCGCAGCCTGAGCAGGGAAAGACGCGAGGGACAAGTCCGGCAGCGGGTCGGGAGTTTGGGAGGACGTGCCACCGGGTCTGAGCTGATGGTCGCGCAGCCCAGCGATTACGGCGGGGAAGGCCGTCGCCGCAAGTGGCTGGAGTTAAACGCTATCATCGCTCGTTACCCAGCGCTGCCTGCCCAAGCCTCCATGAAACGACCCGCCACCTCGTTGTATTCCGCACTGCTGTTGCTTTCCGCCGCTGTCGCATCGAGCGGCGCTGCCGCGGCCTCGCCAGTTGGCGTTCCGCCATACCAGCAGCTGCGATCGCCAGCCGCGACCGTCCCGTCCAACGCGCAGCTGGCTTCGCCGCAAATTGCGCGGCGCGTCGAGGCGCTGCTCAAGCAGATGACCCTGGAGGAGAAGATCGGCCAGCTGGTGCAGTACAACGATCAGGGCTCCAGCGCGCCCACCGCCGCCGACAACACTGCGCTGGCCGCCAATCCGGAAACGAAGGCCCGGGTGGACGCCATGCAGCTGGCGCGTGAAGGGCGGCTGGGCTCGATGCTGAATGTCATCGGCGCCGAAAAGACGCGCGCCTTCCAGGAGGCGGCGATGCACAGCCGCCTGCACATTCCGATTCTGTTCGGCGCCGACGTGATCCACGGTTACCGCACGATCTATCCGGTGCCGCTTGGCTTGGCCGCGTCATGGGATACCAGGCTGGTCGAGGACCTCTCCCACATGTCCGCAACCGAAGCCACCACCGCGGGCGTGAAATGGTTCTATTCGCCGATGGTGGACATCTCGCGCGACGCACGCTGGGGCCGCTCCACCGAAGGCGCGGGGGAAGATGCGTACCTGGGTTCGGCGATGGCGCGCGCGTACGTGCGCGGCTACCAGGGGAGCGATCTGTCGAAGCCGGACAGCGTCGCGGCCTCGGTGAAGCACTTCGCTGCCTACGGCGCGGCCGAGGCCGGGCGCGAGTACAACACCACCGACATGTCCGACATCCGCCTGCGCCAGGTTTACCTGCCGCCGTACAAGGCCGCGGTCGAGGCGGGTGCGGCGACCCTGATGAGTTCGTTCAACGCGCTCAATGGCGTGCCGGCCACGGCCGATCCGTACCTGATGGACGAGATCCTGCGCAAGGAATGGGGTTTCGACGGCTTCGTGGTGAGCGACTACACCGCAGTGATGGAGCTGATCAACCACGGCATCGCGCTCGACGCGGCCACCGCCACCGAGAAGGCGCTGAAGGCCGGCGTCGAAGTGGACATGATGTCCCACTTCTACGACACGCAGATCCCGAAACTTCTCGCCGACCACAGACTGTCGATGGCCACCGTGGATGAGGCGGTGCGCCGAGTGCTGCGGGTGAAGTTCGCGCTGGGGTTGTTCGAGCATCCTTATGCGCGAGGCACCGAGGTGACGCACGCAGTGCCGGCCCATCGCCCCCTGGTGCGCCGCGCCGCCGAGGAATCCTTCGTATTGCTGCGCAACGCGCCGGCCGACGGCAAGGCGGTGCTGCCGCTGGGGGGAAATGTGAAGTCGGTGGCGCTCATCGGCCCGCTGGCGGATGCGGCCAACGAGATGCAGGGCGCATGGGGCGGCGGAACCCGGGCGCCCGACGTGGTTACCTTGCGCCAGGCGCTGCAGCGGCGCATGCAGCAACGTGGCGGCCAGCTGTTGTTCGCGCAAGGCACCGACATCGACACCGATTCAACCGCGGGCTTCGACGCAGCGTTGCAGGCGGCCCGCCAGGCGGATGTGGTGGTGATGGCGCTCGGCGAATCGTCGGCGATGAGCGGCGAAGCCGGCTCGCGCGCCTATCTCGACCTGCCGGGCAACCAGCAGCAACTGCTGGAGCAGGTCGTGGCCACCAACAAGCCCGTGGTGCTGCTGGTTTTCTCCGGTCGACCGCTGGTGCTGGATTGGGCGGCCAAACACGTGCCGGCGATCATGGCGGTGTGGTTCCCGGGTACCGAGGCGGGCAACGCGCTGGCGAACGTGTTGTTTGGCGACGTGGCGCCCAGCGGCAAGCTGACGATGAGCTTTCCGCGCGCGGTGGGGCAGGAGCCGCTCTATTACAACCAGTTCCCGACCGGCCGCCCGGCCGGTGATGCCGACCTGAGCAAACCGCCCGAAGGTGGCACGCGTTTCATCTCGCGCTATATCGACGTGCCGAACGATGCGCTGTTTCCTTTCGGCTACGGCTTGAGCTACACCACGTTCGCCTATGCCGACGTACGCGTCTCGCGCAACGCGTTGCCACTCGCCGAGGCCAACCGGCCAGACGCCAAATCGCTGCTGACCGTGACCGCCACGCTGACCAACACCGGCAAGCGCGAAGCCACCGAGGTCGCCCAGCTTTATGTGCGCAACCTCGGCGCCAGCGTCGAGCAGCCGGTGCGCAGCCTGAAGGGTTTCCATCGCGTCACGCTCAAGCCGGGCGAGTCACGCCTGCTGCATTTCGAGCTGGGTTTCCCGGAACTGTCCTTCTTCAATGTGCACAGCCGCCAGGTGGTGGAGCCCACGCACTACACGGTATGGGTCGGCGGCAGCTCGCAGGCGACTGAGCAGGCGGAGTTCGACGTTACGCGATAGACGGCCGTCCGTTATCGCGAGCTCGCCATTCCCGCCCGCGGGATGGGAGGGGTTTCGTGCACTGCTGGCGGCGTCGGTGAAACGCTGATCGCCGGAGGTCCATGCCGAAGTGCGCGAAATGCTGACCGAATTCGAGCGCTATCCGGTCGCCGAGTTGCCGCAGGCCCCGGGTACTGAAACGCTCGGCACCGCGCCGCCATCAAAGGAGCATGCATGATGAAGCACGAAGCAATCAGTATCCGTACCGCGGACGGGGAGTGCCCGACCCATGTCTTTACGCCGAACGGCACGGCTCCCTGGCCGGCGGTAATCGTGTACATGGATGCGTTCGGTATCCGCCCGGCGCTGATGGACCTGGGTGCACGGCTCGCCGGCGGCGGCTACATAGTGTTGGTGCCGGACCTTTTCTACCGCTACGGCGCCTATGGCCCGCTCAAGCCAAAGGAAGTCTTTGCCGGCGATTTCCGGACCACCGTCGGGCCGCTGATGGCGAGCACGGACAATGCAAAGGCGGCGCAGGATACCGGGTCGTTGCTGGCCTGGCTCGACACGCGTGATGACGTGGCCGGCAGCAAGGTCGGCACGGTCGGCTTCTGCATGGGCGGGGGCATGGCCATCGCCGCGGCGGGCACGTATCCCGATCGCGTGGCGGCCGCAGCCAGCTTTCACGGCGGCCGCCTGGCCACCGACGATCCAGGCAGCCCGCACTGGCTGGCGCCGAAGATCCGCGCGGAGTTGTACATCGCGGTGGCCGACAACGATCGCAGTTGTCCGCCGGAAATGGTGGAGCGCCTCGAGCAGGCGCTGCACGATGCCGGCGTGCGCTATCGCTGCGAGTTGTACCGCGGCGCCTCTCACGGCTGGATGAAGCCGGACTTCCCGGTCTACGACGAGGCGGCGGCCGAGCGCGGGTGGGCGAAGATGTTTGCGCTGTTCGACCGCGTGCTGAAATAGGAACCACCGGCGAGCTGGAGGATAGATGTTTCGCGCGCCTTGCCTGGTTCGAAGCGCACAATGACTCATCATTCACCATCGCGCTGCGCGTGGCCGTCATGAAGAAAGCACTCGTATTCGGAACCAGCGGGTTCATTGGCTCGCAACTGCTGGCGATGCTGCTCGCGAGCGCCGACTACGACCGCGTCACCATCGTCGTGCGCCGCGATCCGGGTCTGGCGCACACGAAGCTGGTGACGCTCGTCGGCGACCTGGATTCGCTGTCCGCGGTAGCCGACCGGATCGAGGTGGACGACGTCTTCATTGCGCTTGGCACGACCAAGGCCAAGACGCCCGACGAGGCCGCCTACTACCGCATCGATCACGACTACCCGGTGCGCGCCGCCGCAGTCGCGCAGGCGCGCGGCGCGACAGGTGTATTCCTGGTGTCGGCGATCGGCGCCAGTGCCCAGTCGTCCGTGTTCTATCTGCGCGCCAAGGGCGACACCGAGCGCGACGTGATCGCGCTGTGCATCGCGCGTACGCACATCTTCCGGCCCTCGCAACTGCTCGGGCAGCGTGAAGAAAAACGACCGCGCGAGCGCTTCATCATCGCAGTGTGGCCGGCGATTGACTGGCTGCTGGTGGGCAGTGCGCGCAAGTACCGCGGCATCGCGGGAGCGGATGTCGCACGCGCAATGATGCGGGCCGCGAGCGACGGTGCGACGGGCGTGCGCATCCACGAGTGGCCGGACATGACGGCGCTGGCATCGCGCTGAACAGAAGGGCAGGCGCTGACGCCGCGAGGTCGGGTCGAGCTGCGGGCGCGCGGCTTTGTACCGTTGTGCATTGCCGGAACGGCCCGCGGGAGCACCGGGTCACGCCTGCGGTGAATCCAGGGTCGCCCCATGAGTATCGCGAAAGCAAAGGGGCCAGAGACATTTTCCAGACTGTCTCTGACCCCTTTGGCCCCGCGTTGCGCTGTGCTACGGCCGTCTTCAAGCATCCATGCCATCGCGTTTGCGCAACGCAAACGTGCGCAAGAGCGCGAGCATGGCCAGGCCCAGCCCCAGCATCGATAGTGCGCCTGGTTCCGGCACCGGATTGGGCGGGGCAGGGATGAAGCTGTCGGCGGTAACCCTGACATCGTAGCCGTTGGTTACCCCGTGATCTTCCAGGAGGATCTGCAGGAAGTGCGTACCGGAAGCAAGGTCGCCGAGATTGTAGGAATACTCTCCCGGCGTGAAGCTGCCGGGACCGCGTGCGCCGCCGACATAGGCGCCATCGAGCCACACGAAGATCCCGTTGTCCACGCCAAACTGCGCGACCACATTCGTCGCGCCCAAGGTGTCGAACTGATACATCACGGCGACTTCGCTGCCTACATCCCAACTGTTGGGGATGGACGATTTAAAGCTCCAGTTCGCATTCAGATTGAGTGGATCCGTAAGCCAGTTGCCGAGGGCGCTGCTGGCCGCCGTCAAATCCGGCGCGGTCGGAAAGGTGACCGCCGAGTCGTTGGTCGTCGGGAAGTATCCGGTCGAGGTATCTCCCCCGTTGGTATTGTTCAGCACCATCCCGATGCTGTCGTTGTAGAAGCCGGAGTCGCTGGTCTGCACTAGCACCACGGTCCCATTTGCGGTTGCAGCCACGGCAAACATGGCGGCAGCTGACAGGATCTGGAGAGTCTTCATCGTCACTTCCTTGGGTTTGGCGGCCAGTCCGGGCTACGCCCCGGCTCTGAATCACTAAAGCAATTCCCAGGCCAACTTGATATTCTGTTCGAGAACAACGCATTACGAATCGTGGTGCCGGTGGGCCCGTCCCAAATCGTAAGATTCTTCGACATGTGCCGAACGGATGGGCGCATCAAAAGGGGCAGGCAAACAAAGCCCGGTTTCATTTCCCCGGAGGATTGGCGTTCCTGGTCGCCCGTGCGGCCCGGGATCGACGACTTGCCGAGTCAGGGCTTCGATCTTTTGATGGAAGCGGACACCTTCCAGCGGATCGTCTCCGTTCAAAGGTGTCCGTCAAATCCGGGTCATCTTGCCACGCCCTTTTTACGACTCCATTTCCCGGGCGGTTTTGCGCCGCCGCATGACACCCAACCCGATCAGCCCGATGCCCAGCAGAAAGATACCGGCAGGCTTTGGCTCCGGGACGGTCGCGGGATCCAACCCTTCAATGACGTCGTTGCCGCAATACATGGTCCAGTGAAAGCCGAAGATGCTGGGGTCCAGATCGAGGCCTGACGTATCGAAGCTGAAGCTCACAAAACCGTTGCCGACCGTCCACGATCCGGTGTTATTCGTCGCCGTCGCCAGGGACTTGTTCACCGCTACGGCCTGACCATCGCGGTATATGCAGCTGCCGGCGCATTTCATGAAGTCGTTGGAGAGCAGGACATCGGGATTGTGGTTGCCAGCATTGCCGGCACCAAGCGCGTAGACGATACCGGTGCCACCGAAATTGTTGAGTGGATCGTCCAGCGAAAACGCATAGGCCCAGTGATTGCCGTTGGCCGCATTGTCATTGTCGTAGGGGCTTGAGCCGTTCGGGGTCCAGCCGGCTGAAAGAAACAGATCGCCGTAGCCTATCCCCTTGCCATTTTTCGTCCACTGCGAATCCACACCCGCGTTGCCGGCGAAGTTGGTATGGATGGTGACGGTGAGTCGACTACCCGACAGGCTCGCGTCCATGCCATCGATATTGAACATGGTATCCCCGGGTGCGGTGATCACATCGCCGTAGCCATGCCCGTTGCCCCCTTGGTAAGTATCGCTCAGTGCGCTTGCCGAGGCGCTCGAAAAAACGGCCATCAGGCCGAGCGCCGTGATCCAGATCGGTAATTTCGTTTTCATGATGTCCCCCTGTGGACTGCAGTTCCCTGAAGCGATGCGGCGGCTCCCCTGGCGATTGTTCTTCGAATAGGGGAGCGTTGGCGCTCCGGGCGTACATTTCGACGGCCGCAGACGACTTGGTCGTGTCAGCGCGGTCAGTCACCCACAAGCGAGATGTGTGCCAAATGCAATATCTTTATTATTCAGTCAGTTATGATGTGGCGCAGTGGTTCGATCAATACATTTTGTAAATTATTCCGACAGTTGCAGCGGGTCTATTTGAGTTGAACCCAGTGCGGGCCGCGATGGTGATCGATCCGGCCGACGACACCTGATCGAGCAATCGCGCCAATGCACAGTCCATCCCGAAGCGTGGTGGTTCTCATCGGCACCAGGACGCAGGTACTCGACGAGCGAGTTGGCCATGACGCTCCTGCCGAATATCCCTCCCGGTGAGGTGCCGCTTTGAGGAGTTCCTGAGTCCGACAGCATCAGCCAGACGCGCTGGCATGTGCCGCCGGCGTGCCGCCGCGCCGCATCAGCAGATCGTGTTGGCAAGCGCGCGTCATGGTGGAGACGGCCGTGCGTCTGGCGGTGACCTTCGGTAGCGGCGAACGTTTCCGGCCTGGCTTGCAGGTGGACTACGATCTGCAACAAGCGCTGTCGCGCATCGGGCACGGCGGTCGAACAGGTCGAGTGCATCACGTCCTGAATGGAGCGAAGCAAATCAGGCAACACGGAAAAAACAGGAGCCGAGTCGATCAGAGCGCACATTCCGCAAAAGCCGATTCTGGCGTCCCGTCTTGTTTGGTTACGCCGAGAGGCTTACCACCGGCGCGAAGCCGCCGAAGATCATGCGCTTGCCATCGAAGGGCATGTCGCTGGCTACCGCCATGCGTGGATCCTTCATGAATTTCTCCATGCCGGCGTTGCGGGTGGCCTTGTCGGGCCATTCCACCCAGGAAAACACCACGGACTCGTCCGGCTTCGCCTGCACGGCGCGGCGGAAATCGGTGAGCTTGCCCTCGGGCACATCGTCCCCCCAGCATTCCAGCACGCGTGTGGCACCGAATTCCAGAAACATGCCGTCGAACGTATTGGCGTGCTCGATGAACTTGTCGCGGTTGGCGGTAGGTACGGCGATCACGAAACCATCGATGTAGGACATGGCTGTCTCCTGGGCGGGAAGGGTGGTCGGTATGACCACCCTTCCCGTATGCGACGAGCGAGCACATGCGGGATCGACATCGCAGCGAACGAGCATCGCCGTGCAGCTTCAGAAATGCTGCGCGGGCATCAATGCCATGTGCGCTTGCCGCCCGCGCCAGCGGGTTTCATCTCGACGCACAGGGTGAAGGTGCGTTGTTCGTCCGGTTTCATCGCACCGACGCCCACCAGCTTGCGCGCGATCTCCTCGCCGCGTTCGTTGCGGATGGTCAGCACCATCGAGTATTCCCACGCGCCGTTGTCGACAGGGTTGCGAAAGCTGCCTTCCACGCGCAGTGGTATGGAGGCCGATGCTTCGACCGCGCCGGTTGTGTCGCTGAAGCGCAGCTTGTGGCGGCAGGCCGGGCACACTTCCGCACTTTCCAGGATGGTTTCCCGGCAGTGCGGACAACTGCGTGTCGCTCCAGCCGTGCCCGGCGGCGCAACGGTCACAAAGTCGTGCCATTGTTTGCGTTGGCCTTGTGCGAGTTGCTGCCGCCCCGGTCATCGTCCCAGCCGAACTCGACCTGGCCGCGCATACGCGAACCCGCCGCCACGCTGAGCGATCCAGCCTTCAGGTCGCCGGTGAGCGCGCCAGTCTGCAGCAATTCCACACGCGCCGCGGATTCGATATTGCCGATCAATTCGCCCGCGATGGTGACCTTCTCGGCGCGCACGCTACCGGTCACTTTGGCGTTGGGCTCGATGGTAAGGTCGCCGCGCACGTTGACGTCGCCCTTGAAGCTGCCGGCGATGCGCACGTGGCCCGCACCTTCGATCTTGCCCTCGATGGTGATATCGGGCGCGATCAGCGATTCGGCCAGTGGCTTGCCCGGCGCGGGCGTGGGACGGACTACGGGCTGCACCGGCTTTTCCACTTCGGGCCTGGTCTCGGGCTTGGGTTCCGGGGTGCCGAAGTGCGCCAGCTCCGCAGCTTCGGGAGTCGGGGTCGTCGCGCTCTTGGCGGATTCTTTCCACAGGGCCATGGGGGACTCCACTTTTGGCAAGAAAGAGGGTGAGGGTACCCTCCGAACGACCGCGATGGGAACAGGCGCAAACCGGGAACGTTCAGGTTGCGCCGGCCCGGTTCCGTATCGCCTGGCCCTCGACCTGAAGAAGGGGAAGGTTCTGTAATCCGGGTTTGAAGCGATGTTGGCGGCCCCGCGTGGCTTGGCGCCGATGGCACGCCGGATCAGGGCTTCAATCGGGATTCGGAATGCAATGGGCGCAAAACCCACCGCGCAAGGGCCATCTCCAGAGAACAATCCGACCGCTGGCCGCCACTCATCAATGGAACTTGCCGTCGCGCACGTTGGTGCGTGCGCCCACTTGAGAGGGTGCCGTCACTTCAGTCGTGGTTGACCTGCGACAGCAGCATCGGCCCCGCGCCGTCGATGCTCATGCCACCGTCGGCGATCGCGTCGGCCGCGTTTGCATCGGGCCGATCGACCCAAGGTGCCGGGGTGTAGGGGCCGGGGACGTAGGTTTCCCAAACACGGTCCGCCCTGGCGTCACCTAGCTGAAAGGTGACGGGAATGCGGGCGCTCCAACTGTCACGACTGGCCAGCCGGCCGGTCGTGGGGATCTGGAAGCTCCACTCGCGGATGGCCTTGAGAGTCGCCTGGGCCAGGATACTGCGGCCTTGCGAGAGCAGACGATCCGGGCCGGTGTTCTCCAGGTTGACCTGTTCCGCGACGGCGTCGACCACATGACCACGTCGATCCACCCGCACCGCCACATACACCGTCCCCTGTACGCCTGCACGGGCCGCTGCCCTCGGGTAGGGTGGATTCCGGTTGCCCTTGACGAAATGCAGGGCATCGGTGGACGTCGTGTCCTGGTCGCCGAACGTGGCGCCTTTGACGCGCGCGGTGTAGTTGCCGTCGGCTGTTTTCTTGAGTATGACCCGGGCATGCATGCTGGCCTTTGCAAGCACGGGTTCGCCATTGCGCAGTACAGGCTGGAAGCGCCACTGCAGCGCAGTCTTGCGCACCATGTCCGCAATCGGCCGTCCGACTTTCGCCTCATCGTCGATGACTGCGACTTGTACCGAGCCGTCCTTGGCCAGCACGATGGTCCCGTTGACGACAGCCGAAGACTCGAGATCCCGGGTAGTACTGGCCTGGGTGGCCATCATGGTCATGGCGAGAAGTGCTCCGAACAATGCTTTCTTCATCCGTACTCTCCTTAGACTTGCTTGCTGGAAACAGGGGCCCAGGAACACCGGTCGGATTGTGCGCTTTTTTCTGGTACGGAATCCGGGATGATCCCGCAGTCACCGGGGCACGCGCGGTGCCCGGCGCGGAGGAAGTCGAACACAGGGCTTCAATGTGAACCCATGTTCGAGGAAGCCGCTGGCCTGACCGACTCGGCGGCGGCGCGCTTGGGCGTATCTGCCGGACACCATGTCTTGAGACGCTTGCCCGCGCGGAACAGACCGATGCATTCACGCATCTCAGCCTGAAATGCCAGATCAGGCGTGTTCAACGGGCAGCCATACGACAGCGGCCTGGTGTCGTTGTACTCGGCGATGCAGGCCGACAATGGCGGCGGCCTGGGCGGATGCGGATCGCCAGCCAGCGACGGCGGCGGCAGGTTGAGGCGCTCGTCGCCGTCCTTGGGCGAAGGTGGCAGCGGAGGCACTCCACATAGCAGGTTGGAAGCCGTGCTGCGCTTGGCGGGATCGCACATGCTCTTGGCGATCTCCTGGATCGCATCGCCGATATGGCGACCCAACGCACCACCGGCCGTCTCGTTCGGTGGCGGAAAATATTTTTCGAAGCGGGTCGCCTTGTAGTGCATGCGGTTGCTGTCGTGCTGCATGATCTGGCGATCATCTGCGGGCTTGGGCCGTTTGGCCTCGGCGCTCGCTGTTGCGGAGGCGCCCGCCGTCGCGGGCGGTAACCGCACCGAGCCATCTTTCGCGAATAAACCGACGGCAGCCGGCGTGGCCAGAGAGGCCGCTGGCGCAGGTGTCGCGTCATGATCCTGCACGACCATCGCGTCCCGACGTGGCTTCTCGCGCGTCACCGGGCGAACGCGCGGAGTCACGTGCCGCGGCAACACAAGCGCGGGTGGCGTGGGTGGCGCAGGCGGCCGCGTGCCGGGATGATTCAGCAGACGCACGATCAGCGCCTGATCGATCTCCACAGGTACAGCCACCAGACGCGGCGACTTGGGCTGCATCTCGTTCCAAAGCGCCAGCGCGAACAGCGCGTGCAGTGCCAATGCCAAAGCCGACGCAAGCGCCAGGCGCGCCAGCGGCGGCGGTCGCCAGCGCCGGCGACCCAGGATCTCGCGCGTTGCGATGTCGAGTGCCGCCAGACCGCGCACACGATCCACTTCCTGGTGATGTCGGGTCCGCCTGGAACGTTCGATGACCGTGCCTCATTCAAGCCGATTGCTCACGAAACCTGCGTACCGTCAGTGCGTGTTGCGGCCGACGCCGGTAGACAGATGCTTTCATTCAGGGTTCCCTGATCGAAAGCTGTCGGCGCGGGCAACATCGTGCGTAGGGCTGCGAGCCTTTGTTGGTGGATCCCGCGCCGGAAGTGATTCCGGCCCGCTTTGATTGCATGTGCCGCCGGAGTACAGCATCTCCCGGTGGCAAGTTGCGTCGGAGAACGCGCAAGGAAACGTCTCCGACCGCCTTGTTTCAGACCCCTTGTCTCACCGCCATGCAGCTGGCCGCGTCGTGCGCTGCGACACAGATCGACTGGCCGCCCTGGCCGCCGCACAGTGTAGGATTGATCGCACAGGACAGGGGCCCAGTCACTTTCAATGAATCCCGACCAGCATTTGCTCAGGGACATGTTCGTCTCGTTGCGCGGGATGAACCTGCTCGGTGCCTGCGGCTCGCTGATTCTGATCGCGCTGTTCCGTGACCAGGTCAACAGCGTACCGCTCGTCGCTGCATGGTTGCTGGCTATATGGGTCTTGGTGCTGGCCCAGGAATACACGATCCGCCAGGTCCCAAGGAACCAGGCGCCGAGTATTCGCCGCCTGAATGTCTGCTGCGCCCAAGCCGTCATGGCGGGACTGCTCTGGGGCATTGCGCCCTTCATTATCTCGACGCAGGGACTATGGCAATCCACCGCGCTGGGCATCTTCCTTGGCGCGGCCGCCCTGTTCCCTGCCTACGCGCTGGCCCCCGTCGCGGGCACCTACGCACTGGCTGCCGTGTTTTGCGTGGGTCCCTTCATCGTCACCAGCTTCATGGCGTCCGACGGAACCTTCCGCAACGGACTGGTGGCCATGATGATCGGCGGGATCACTGTGTTCTCGATCCGCCTCTCCTATCTGCAACGGAAACGCAGCAGGGCATCGGCGCTGTCGGATGAGCGCGCCCGCCTGGCGGAAATCCAACTGGCCTCGCAATCGAGGCAGCTGCAAGCCGTGCGCACCCGGCTTGCCAGCGCCGAATGGCAAGACGGGCTGACCGGAGTGTCGACATTGCCCGCGCTGTGCGACCGGCTGCGAAACCTGCAAACCGCCAACCCGGGTTTCCACCTCATCGCGATCAACGTGGTCGGTTTCGCCGCCATCAACCTTGCCTACGGTTGGGAAGCAGGCAATTTCACGCTGGCGCTGATTGCCCGCCGGCTGACTGCGTTCATCGGCGAGCCGCAGTGCGTCGCGCGCGTCGGTGGCGATGAGTTCGTGCTGCGCCTGTCCGCCTCGGACCACGGTATCAATCAGCGCACGCGCGAACTCAGGACGGTGCTGGAGAAACCCGTGCAGTGGGGCGGTACCGCCATCCCGATCGCCGTGGCCATCGGCGTGGCCAGCTTCCCTGGCGACGCCACGGATCCGGTTCAGCTTGCCGGGAATGCGTTGATCGCCATGCGGCAGGCCCAAGGCCGCGGGCCTGCGCCGGAAACGGTGCACTATGACCGCGGCTCAGCCGACTTCGCGCGGCAGGCTTCCTCACTGCGCTGGGAGATCATGCGTGGCCTGGAACGCGAGGAATTCATTGTTTATTACCAACCGCAGGTGAACCTGGCCAGCGGGAGCTTCGCTGGTGCCGAGGCACTGGTCCGCTGGCGGCATCCTGAGCGCGGTCTCCTGCGTCCGGATGAATTCATTGCCATCAGCGAGGACTGCGGCCTTATCGTTCCGCTGGGTGCCTCGGTGCTGCGCCAGACTTTGCGGGACGTGGCAGCCATGAATCCTGCACCTCCCTGCAAGATCGCGGTGAATGCCTCTCTCAGTGAATTCAGCCAACGCAACCTGGCCAAACGGATCGAATCGGCGCTTGACGAATTTGGCGTCGCCCCTGACGTACTGCAGATTGAACTGACGGAAAGCATCCTCATGAGCGATCCCAAGAACGTGATCCGCACGATCGAGGTCCTCCACGAGCTCGGCGTCAGCGTGGCACTGGACGATTTCGGCACCGGCTATTCGTCGCTCAGTTACCTGCACGACCTCCCCATCGACAACCTCAAACTGGACCGGCTATTCGTGCGGGACATACCCCACGACAAGCGTCGCATGGCCATCGCGAGTGCGATTCTGAAACTGGCGAGCGACTTGGAAATTCCGGTGACCAGTGAGGGGGTGGAGCGTCGAGAGCAGTGGGACTGGCTGCAACAACACGGCTGCACTTGCGGACAGGGTTACCTGATCGGGCGGCCGATGCCGCTGGAGTCTTTGCGCGCCTATCGTGAGGAGCAGGCGGCGCGATTGCGGGGAAGCGTGTCTCATCAAAGGACGGGTCAGGTTCATTGACAAGCGTCTGATTTGGATTGCAGTGGGCGGTGAGCTGGCCGCAGTGAACCAACAGGGTTGAGCTAACTGGGTCTGAACTAACGGGGTCATCCGGTTGCGCGGGTGCACTTTTTCAGGCGGTGCGCGGCCGGTTTGCGCGGGGCTGCGGGGAAGCCCGATCTTCGCAAGGCACGCGTGGCGCGATGCGTGCGCTTGGACAACAACGCTGAGGGGAACGCTGCGTGAGCTTCATTCGACTCTGTCCAGACAACGAGAATGGCGGAATCAAACACGGTTACCATGGCGGCATGTCCCGGCTGCTCATGAACCTGCGTAACGTGCCCGATGACGAGGCCGACGACGTACGTGCGATGCTCGACGCGCAGCGGATCGCGTTCTACGAAACCAGACCCAGCATTTGGGGTGTCTCGGCGGGCGGAATCTGGGTGACTGAAGATGAAGCCTTCGCGGACGCCAGGCGCGCGATGGACACGTACCAGCAGCAACGCAGCGCCCGCGCCCGGGCCGAATACGCCGCTGCCAAGCAAGCAGGCACGGCGGATACGTTCATGACGATGCTTCGTGCCGAGCCAGCTCGCGTCGTGCTGAGCATCCTGGGCATGCTCTTGGTGCTGGGCCTGGCGGCGCTTCCGTTCATCGTGTTGCGTGGGTGAGACGCAAGAACATGAGCTAGCGGATCAGGGCCCGTTACAGATGTGGTTCGCGACGGCTGACGTGGTGAGGTGCGGGGCCGCTGGGCAGAGCGTGAGCAGTTTGGCAAGCCGGGGCGGCGTGGAGAGAGACTCCGGATGCCGCGCCGACCCAGACCCGATCCTGCCGATGTGCCGCAGCATGTGGATCAACGGCAACCTGTTGCGCCAGCCGGGCAGGTCGAATCGTGGCTGTCTGGCCACTGCCTGAGGATCGGCCTGCGTGCGTCTTCCAGGCTGCGTCACTGGCCGCCGCATATCGTTGGCGTCAGGCTGCCCCGTTTGTTGGAAAGTGACTCCGTTCCAGGAGCCCGTTCCGGCACGCATTCCCGCGCTGCCGACGTTCGCTTCACGTACGGCGGAGGCAAGCTCGTCGCCTCCCCCGGTCCGGATATTTCCACCATGCCAACGACCGATGCTGCCCACACGCTGCTGGACTGTCTGGTGATCGGGGCCGGTCCGGCGGGGTTGACCGCGGCGACGTATCTGGCGCGCTACCGGCGCCAGGTGACGGTGATCGACGGTGGGCGCAGCCGGGCGCGCTGGATTCCGGCCAGTCACAACTGTCCGGGGTTTCCTTTCGGCGTGGCCGGCAACGAGTTGCTGCAACGCTTTCGCACGCAGGCGCAGCAGTTCGGCGCGGTGATCGTGCCGGCGCAGGTCGATGTACTGGTGCGCGCGGGCGAGGACTTTGTGGCCAGTGGTAACGGACAACGCTGGCGGGCGCGGCAGGTGATCCTGGCGACCGGCGTGGTGGATCGGTTGCCGGACTTCGACAATGTGGAGCAGGCGGTCGCCTGCGGCGCGCTGCGGCTGTGCGCGGTCTGCGATGGCTATGAGGCGCGCGACGATGCGATCGGCGTGCTCGGCACGGCGGACACGGCGCTGGGCCACGCAGAATTCCTGCGCACGTTCTCGCGACAGGTGACGGTGCTGCGGAGCGATACGGAGGCATCACTGGACGAGGGCTTGCGCAAGCGTGCCAGCGCGGCCGGCATCACGTGGCGCGGTGCGCCGTCGCGATTGGAGCTGCGCGACGGCGGCTGCCAGACGACGTTTGCCGACGGCTCCAGCGAACGCTATGACACCCTGTATCCGGTACTGGGTGCGGACGCGCAATCGGACTTGGCACAGACGCTGGGCGCACGCATCGACGACGCCGGCGAATTGCACGTGGACGCCCACATGCAGACCAGCGTCGGGGCGCTGTATGCCATTGGCGACGTGGTCAGCGGGCTCAACCAGATCAGCGTGGCCGTGGGGCACGCGGCGCTGGCGGCGACCGCCGTGCACCGGCGCTTACCGGTGAATCCTCGCTGATGGGGCGAAGGCGCCGGGGCGAATCCTGTTCAGGGTTTCGAAATCATTGCCCATGCACCACGGGGAGCTCGATGTAGCTCGCTTCGTCCGGCGCGTGGTAAATGCTCTGTGTCGCCTTGACGTAATCGGCCGGCTGCGCGAAGAAGATGTTTTTCACGTAGGTCTGCGGGTTGCGGTCGTACAGCGGGAACCAACTCGACTGCACTTGCACCATGATGCGGTGACCGGCGCGGAACACGTGGTTGGCCGTGGGCAGGTCGAAGCGGTACAGCAACGGCTGGTTCGGCGTCAGCGCCTGCGGTGTGGAAAAACTGGTGCGGTAGCGGCCGCGGAAGATGTCCATCGCGATCCCGAGCTGGTAGCCGCCAAGGCGCTGCAACCCCGAGTCCGGTTCGGCGGCAACCTGGTCCGGATAGACGTCGATCAACTTGACCACCCAATCCGCATCGGTGCCGCTGGTGGCAGCGACCAGATGCACCTGCGGCTGGCCGGCGATCGTGACGGGATTGGTCAACACCGCCGATTCAAAGCTGACGACATCGGTGCGCCCGGAGAACGACCGCTGGTCGTCGACCAGCCAGCGAGGCCAGGTCTGCTCACCGCTGTAGCCGACTGGCAAGACCGGACGGGCGCGATAGGGTACGGGTTTGGCGGGATCGGATATGTAGCTGGTGTCCTTGGCCTCGGTCGCGGTCGGCGCCGCGAAGTCAGCCAGGCCGTCGGCGTGCAGGTACAACGGCGTCGGCTTGATCTCGCAGCCGCTGGCGCAGCCTTGTGGCCAGGACGTGAGACGCTCCCACTGGTTGGTACCGGTGCGGAACGCGGTCACGGGCGCCACCGGATTTGCCGGCGCGCCGTCTTTCAGATAGTGGGCGAGGAATGGCGCAAGCACGTGTTCCATGAAATATGTGCCGGTCTCGCTGCCGAAGTGAATGGCGCCGAGATGACTGGCTGGCTCGATCTCCTGGCCGTGATGCCACGGCCCGAGCGCCAGGTAGACCATGTCGTTGCCGGTGTCCTTCGGCTTGATCGCCTTGTACACCGCGATGGCGCCGTAGATGTCCTCCTGATCCCACAGACTGTCGACCAGCATCACTGGCACCTTCAGCGGCAGCCTGGCGAGGATCTTGTCCATCGCCTGCCCGCTCCAGAAACTGTCGTAGGCCGGGTGCGCGGTCAGCTTGTTCCAGAAGCCGAGCTGGCCCATCGCGTAGGCCTTGCCCATGGCGCCGGCGGAAACATAGTGCATGTACAGGTCGTAATCGTCGTAGTAGTTGCTCCACCACACCACGCTGTTGTCGCGCGCCGCTTCCTGGTCGTACACGTAGGGCAGGTTCTGCTGGCGGAACGCGCCGTTGTGGAACCAGTCGTCGCCCATCCAGCCGTCGACCATCGGATTCATCGGCACCACCACCTTGAGCGCGGGGTGCGGGTGGATCATGGCGATCAACGCCTCGTAGCCATCGTAGGAAATACCCAGATCGCCGACCTTCCCGTTGCTTTCGGGCACGTGCTTGACCAGCCAGTCGATGGTGTCCCAAGTGTCGGTCGCTTCGTCCACCGGTGTGCCGTTGAGCGGCCCGCGCAGGGGGCGATTCATGACGAAGTCGCCCTCGGAACCGTATTTGCCGCGCACATCCTGGATCACCCGGATGTAGCCGCCGTTGACGATCACGGGCACGGCGTTGTCGAAGCCGTCGTGACTTTGCAGCGCCGTGCCCATGTTGCCGCTGAGCTGGTCGTGCTCGGTCTCGGTGACCATGCTGGTGGCACCGTACGGCGTGCGGGTGAGCAGCATCGGCGCAGCGTGTGCACCGGTTGGAAGCATGATCACGGTATGCAACTTGACGCCGTCGCGCATCGGGATCATCACGTCGCGGATCGTATAGCCGAAGCTGGAATGGTCGGGCGTGAAGTGCGCCGGGGTTTCGCTGGGTAACGTCGGGTACTTCGGCGGCGGGTTGTCGGCGGCGCTGGCAGCCGCGGCGAACGCAAGAAGCACGAACAGCAATGCCCACAGACGACGGATCGATGGCGCCATGACGAATCTCCTGATTTCCCCGATAACGAACCGACAAAAACGTGCGTAACCTTACACCTTTGCCGCGCCGGCTCACTTTTGCCGGCGAGTCGCCGGTCTGCATGACCTGGAGTCGTCACGATCTCGCCGCGCTGCTTCAACCAGGCACGTGCCGGGGACACATTGCAGTGCCTGATCGGTCACTTCGCTCACTGGCTGCCGCCGGCTCGGCCGGCTTTTGCCTTTCCCACACGGACACGGCCTCGTCGATAGACGAGGCCGTGTCTGCCAGTGCATGTGTGGTACCCATTCCGTCGTACGGGGTCGCCCATGCGCACGCTCGGTACTGTCAGTGCCCACCATCGTTGTGGTTGTCTTTCTGGTCCTTCTTGTTGTCTTTCTGATCCTTGTGTTCGGCGGCCCGGCCATTTGCGCCCTGGTTGCCAGCGTTTCGGGCGTTTTGCGGAGGCTGCGGTTGCGGCCTGGCCCTCTGTTCCGGCTGGACGCTCTGCTGCGGCCGAGGGCGCTGCTGCACTGCCTGCTGGCGCGAACGTTGTTGTTCCACTTCCTGCTGCTGGCGAGCTTCCTGTTGCTGTCGGACAGCCTGCTGCTGCCGGCTCTGCTGTTGCTGCCGCGCTTGCTCTTGCTGTTGCTGCTGTTGGACATTCTGCTGCTGCCGCGCGTTTCGTTGCTGCTGCTGGGCGTCGCGTTGACTCTGCGCCTGCTGCTGCTGTTGCTTCTGGACGTCCTGCTGCTGCCTGGCTTGCGCCTGTTGTTGCCGCTGGCGGTCGTTCTGCTGACGATTGCCTTGTTGCTGGCGTTGTTGCTCTTGCTGGCTGCGCGGTTGCGCGGCCCGGCCTCGCTGCTCATGAATCTGCCGGCTCGCTGCTTCCTGTGGCTGGTAGCGATAGTTGCGCGAGGCGATCGAGCGCTGCTGGCTGATCTGGCGGGGATAGCGGCTGCCGGTGTAATTGCGTTGGTAGGTCGGCAAGGGCGCCGCGCGGGGCACGGAACGGCGATCCCACCGGTCCCATCCGCTGCGCTGCCGTTCCCAGCTGGGTCCCCAATGCTGGCCCCAGCGCGGGGCGGCGTCTGCACGCCAGCCGCGGAAATACGAGGGCGGCCGGCGGTAGTAGCGAACCGGAACGCGCAGCACGAACAGCGGCACGTAGGCAGGTGAGACCAGGTCCCACGGGCCGTTGTACCAGGGGCTCGAATACCAGTTGTCATCACCGTAAACCCAGTACAAGCCGTCGTAGAAGAAGTAGTTCTCGTCTACTTGCGGGTCGTAATAGACCGGATAGCCCGGAATGGCGACCAGCGTCGGGTACGTCGACATGGAGAATCCGAGGCTGACGCCGCGGTTCCCGATGCTGACGCCGATCTGGGTCTGGGCTTGTGCCTGGGTCGACATCGCCGGGTACAGAAGCACCAGGATTGCAAGCAGGACGTAACGCATGGCACGACCTCCAAGTGATGAATTGTTCTCGCCATTGCCTCATCGCAGTCACCGCAGCATTTGGCAACCGTGACCTTGCCGAACATGATCAACAGTAACGCGCGACGGCGGCGTGACTGGACCCCAGCACACGGAAAACGCGGCACAGGGACAGGTTCCTGAATCCAGTCGCGGGGTAGGGCGGGGTGGTCGTGGCGTTTCCCCGGACGCTGGCGATCGGCGTCGTTGTCAATTGCCATGCCGATCGCGGCGGTGTTGACGGCGGACATGGGCCAGAAAGTGGCGGCGCGCGGGCTGCGCAGTGAGCAGTGCCGGCGCATTACCCAAGCGCTCGCCTCCTGGCCTTTGAGAGGCCAATTCCTTGGAGTGTCGAAAAATTTTACGATTACCGTAAATTCTTGCGACAAGCTGCGACATAATATTCAAATAAATCAATATTGTAAGCCACCGGCATGCTTGTTGCTTCCTCGACGCTTCACCCTCTGAAAGAGAATCACCAATCATGTTGAAGATGCTTGGCGTGAAGTCCACCTTCTTGCTGTTCGCTGCGGCTTCCGTTGCGTATTCCGTCGCGCCAGCTGCGCACGCGACTCCAATCCAATACGACTTCACGGTGCACGTCACCAATTCGAATTCCAGCGTGTTGAACGGCTCGACGACAAACGGCAGCTTCTCGTACGACAGCAGCAGCATCCTGGTCGGCGGCAAGCACGCGGCAACCGGCCTGCTCACAGGGTTTGACTTCACGTTCAACGGCATTTCCTACAATGCCGCCACGGTCAATACCGGGTTTCTGACATTCGATGCCAGCGGTGTCCTGACCGACTTCCTGTTCGGGACCAATTGCAACGCAGGCACGTGCACCGTCGTCCGTTCGGATTCGTTTTTCGTCAGTTCCACTGCCTTTACGTTTTTTGCCCGTACCCCCGCAAATAGCGCGGGCACGGGCGTGACCGCATACTCGCTTACGCCGGTGTCCGTGTCCGTGCCCGAACCCGGCACCCTGGGCCTGTTCGGCTTGGGGGCGCTCCTGCTCGGTTTGTTTGCAGGGACGCGTCGGCGCATCTACTGAGCAAGACCTTCAATGTCGTACGGATTCGAGCAACCCCCAGCCATGGGGGTTGCTTTTGTCCGACGCTGGAACCGCAACCGCTTGCCTGCAGGGCAATTTCCCGGTGACGCCAGCGTTGTCGCCATAGTCCACGCGCTGCCTTGGGCGCTGCATCCCGCTATGAAGGCGACGGACGGGTCGCCCCGATGCCGACCGTGGTAACAAAGGGTTGACGGCCCGTCTGCTGAACTGCGCCGTGGTATTCCGCACCGCGCATGGCGCCTGGGTGTGCGCGCCATGCGAGCATGCCTTGGGCACGACCAGCCGTTCGGCGAGGAGAGATCGATGACCATGACCCGAACCACTCGGCGCATTGTCTGGATAGCGATGGGCGCGCTGGGCGCGATCGTGATCGGCATCATTCTGCTCAACGTGTGGCCGCACGAGAAGCGGCTGCAGCATCGGCTGCAACACGTCAGTGCGGTGAACAGCGTGCAGTTCCGGCGCGAGATTGGCACCTTGCTTGGCGCCAGCGTGGTCGAAGGCAATGTGGTGACCGATTACCAGAACGGCGTGGAGTTCTTTCCCGCCATGCTGGCGTCGATTCGCAGCGCGCAGCGCAGCATCAACATGGAGACCTACATCTACTGGTCCGGCGACATTGCGGAGGAGTTCGCCAACGCCTTGATCGAACGTGCGCGGGCAGGGGTCAAGGTGCATGTGCTGGCCGACTGGGTCGGGTCGCTGCCGATGAAGCAGGCTTTGGTCGACCGGCTGCGCGCCGGCGGCGTGCACTTCGAGTATTTCCACCCGCTGCATTGGTATTCGCTCGATCGCATCAACAATCGCACGCACCGCAAGCTGCTGATCGTGGACGGCACCATCGGTTTCAACGGGGGTGCGGGCATTGCCGACGAGTGGAATGGCAATGCGACCAGGCCGGACCACTGGCGCGACATGGAGTTCCGGGTGCAAGGGCCGGCGGCGGCGCAGATGCAGGCGATCTTCGCCGACAACTGGCTGACCACCACGGGCGAAACCTTGCTGGGTGACGACTACTACCCGCCCACGCCGCCGGTCGGCGACATCGCCGTGCAGGCATTTGCCAGCTCGCCCGATGGCGGCAGCATCAACATGGAGCTGCTGTACCTGATGGCGATCAACGGGGCGCGACACAGCATCGACCTGGAGTCGGCGTATTTCGTGCCCGGCGAGTTGACCTTGACCGCGCTGCTCGACGCCATTCGCCGTGGCGTGAAGGTGCGCATCGTGATGCCCGGTCCGTACGTGGACAGTCGCGTGGTGCGCAACGCATCGCAGCAGAGCTGGGGCGTGCTGTTGCGCTCTGGCGCCCGTCTGTTTCAGTTCCAGCCATCCCTGTTCCACAACAAGTTGATGGTCGTGGACAGCTATCTGACGATCGGCGGCTCGGCCAACTTCGACAACCGCTCGTTCCGGCTCAACGACGAATCCAATCTCAACATCCCCGATGCGGCCTTTGCCGCGCACATGGTGCAGGTGATCGACGGCGATATCCGCCGCTCGCGCGAAGTCAGCCTGGCGCAATGGCGCGAACGACCATGGAGCCAGCGGGTGTCCGACTGGCTGTCCAAACTAGCCGGGGCGCAGCTCTAGCCAGAGCACAGCGGTACGCCTGGAAGTTGGCAGCAAGGCGGTACCAGTTTCAGTTGCCGCGGGCTCTATATGCGCGGCGGTTTATGCACTGGGCGGACACCGGCGAAACGCCGGGTCATGGCTTCGACGGTCGCGTGGAAATCCCGGCCTGACGCCCGTTGCTGTTGCAGATCGCGCAATGCGTCTGATCGCCAGAGGGGCTTCATGCAGCAGGCTCCTCGGCCGATGTGCGCGCTTTCCCCGTGCAGCCAGCGCCCCGTTGTTCAGATTAGGCTTGAGCAATGCATCCGCAAGATGTCGCAAGCTGGGTGCGTGTGACCAAGGTAGGTGGCGCACGCGTGCGCTTCTCGGGAAGCCAAGGAAGCCAATCAGGCCCGTTCGCCGCGGAGACGGTATGGCACTTTGGCGCGAGACCGTCGAAAAACTTTACGCTTCGTCGATACCGGAAAGGATGCCATGTGCGTATTGGCTTGCAGGGCAATTATCGACTTTTTGCAATTCCTGAATGTCGATGGAATTTACACTTTTTGACTGGTGCTGATCTATAAAAAGATAGTAACCCCATGAATACGTTTCGTATACTTTCTTGGCAGGAAATTTGCTTCATAAAGCTGACGGGGGTTAGCGATCGGAGGCATGCGATGAACACGCTGAAAAAACTGATGGGAATAACGGCGATGCTGGTCTTGGCGGCGCTGGCTTGCGGCACGGCCAGCGCCAGCCCGGTGACAACAATCTGGGGGAACAGCGCCGGTGATGGATTGTACCAATACGACCTGACGACCGGAAATTTGCTGCAGTCCTTTAGCCCCGGCACCACTTTCAATGTCTCGTGGAATGGCCGTGGAGTCGTGCAGGTCGGAAACACTCTGTATCTGACAAACGCGGGTGACAACAACGTTTACAAGATGAACGCGACGACCGGCGCCAGCGAAGGTATCGGATTTTCAATTGCCGGGGCTTCCGGGCTTTCCGCCATTGCCTATGACGGAGCCAATTTCTGGGTGGCGGACTATTCAGGTTCCGATAAAGCATATCTTTACTCACCTACCGGTACCCTGATCAAGACGATATCGCTTGCCAATTGCACCGGGTTTTGCGATGGCTTCGAGTTTTTCAATGGCAAACTGATCGAAAATCGTTTTGATGGAGGATATGGCGGACCCAACCAGTATGATGTCTACGATACGGCCGGGAATATCGTGACTTCCAATTTCTTTACCTCGACCTCTTCGGCTTCGACCGGGATTGCCTTCGATGGAACAGACTTCTGGACGTCCAATATTTTTAGCGGCAGTTTGAGCCAATGGGACGGCACCACGGGCGCCTTTATCAAAAACCTGACATTGCAGACTCCCTCTGGAAGTTTTGAAATCGAGGACCTTTCCGTCAATTACTCCCAGGTTATTCCCCCGACAAATGTTCCCGAGCCAGCGGTTCCTGCCATGTTCGGCTTGGGCGTACTGCTGATCGGTCTGTTCACGGGGCTGCGCCGCCGCTTCAACTGAAGCCCGTACCCCAAAAGTCTGGCTCCTGTTCCCACAACCCCCGGTGACGGGGGTTGTTTTTTTGGTCGGATAAAGTGATACGAGGTCATTTCATTTTTCTGTGCGGACCGGAAGTTTGCCCGGTCTCTGACGCTGGGCCCGTGGAATCATTGTGGATGGCTTTGCGCCGTGCCCGCGGATCGTCGCGGAGTCGTTGATCGAGTGTGTTTCGTCGCAAAAAGTTGCGTGTCAAAAGCCGATCAGGTCCATTTGTTGCGGACTTCCGATACGCGGCAGTTTTTAAGGTCACTGCGGGCTCTCGGCATCATGGAATCATGGCCTGGTTTCTCCGAGTACCATCCCATCCATGAGCGCTCGCACCGGCCAGATCCGTTTCAAGGCAGAACTGTTGCGGACCCGCGGCGCCGAGAGGTGCGACGTGGGCTTTTCTCTTGTTGCCAACGGCGGCGAGCAAGAAGCTGCCCACGCGCAGCAGAGTGACGGTGGATGGCATGCTCGATGGCCATCCGTTCCAGGCCACGCTTGATCCAGATGGCCAGGGCGGCCATTGGCTCAAGGTGGACAAGGCGCTGCGGGAAGTGGCCAACGTTGCCGCGGGCGATACGGTCACGTTGGCGATTACGCCGGTCGACGTGGAGCCGGAACCCAGGGTGCCCGCTGATCTGCGCAGGGCGCTAGCCGCGAATTCTGCAGCGAGCGCGACATGGGCACGACATCACGCCAGCGGCGCGCCGCGACTGGATCCACTGGATCACCTCAGGCAAGAAGGCGGAAACGCGCGAGCGGCGTATCCGGGCAGCCTGCGACATGCTCGCTGCCGGCAAACGTCGCGCCTGCTGTTTCGATCGCTCGGGTATCTACAGCAAGGCGTTCAGCGCGCCGGAAGCGGCCGAATAGCAAAGGCGGGACAGCGGGAGACCATGCCCGCATCGCGCGCCCGGCGCTTCGTCAGCGCAAACAGGCGGGGAAGTGCACCGTCCCTCGGGTTTTGGGAACCGCAAATCCGGGCGGCGCGTCAAGTTCGAGCTTGGGCGACGGTCCGCGTCGACGCCCGCGGTGAGCCAGGCAAGGCCGAAGTTCGCCGCAGCAAAGTGGGCACAACTCCCTTTTCGTGGCCAAATCGCTGGCCGGACGCCAAAGTCCGCGAATTGCCACCACCCGATCGATCGGGCTCAAGAAAGCCGGTCGCCGGCCGTTAACGGTAATTGGGTTCCCGGCCCGGCATCGGATGCTCTTGTTCGTGAATGTGAACGTGGGGCGGCGAGGCGACTGACATGGGCAGGCGGGCCGCGGTCGGACGGCGTGAGCACCTCGGGCATGAGGTGGGCAGGCATGTTGGGCGGCGCAAAAGTGAAGAAAACAGCTGGGCGTGATCCAGTGACGTGACGGAGGCCCGGCCATCCCGGCCGGGTCCCACAGGAGAATCCAATGAATCGATATCTGTGCCTGCTGGCCCTGGTCGGGTTCGCTTGTCTGGCGATGCCGGCCCTTGCCGGCGAAGATCATGCCGCCCTGGTCAAAAGTGTGCACGGCGACGTCCAGGTCACACGCCAGCACGATACGTTCAAGGCGACCAGCGGCAGCGAGCTGCGGGTTTCCGACCGCGTGGTCACGGCGCCGGGCGCCTCGGCAGCCATCGTGTTCCGGGACGGCACCTTGCTGACCCTGGGCTCGGGAGCTGACATCCTCGTGCGTGATTACGTGTTCGAACCGAAGGTCGGCAAGTTTGCCTTCGCGCTCTATCTGGCCAAGGGATCCGCGATCTACGAGTCCGGCAAGATCGGCAAGCTTTCCCCGCAGTCGGTGAAGGTGGAAACACCGAAGGCGACGGTGGGCGTGCGTGGTACCCGGTTTCTGATCGAAGCGAACTGACCGGCCATGGTTGCCTGTACCCACCATGGTTGGCTGATCACGGTTGCCCTGTTGGTCGCGGGAGCGCTGCTGTCCGGTTGCGCCACCACCCGCGTCACCTTGCTTCCGGACCATAGTGGGCACGTTGGCGCAGTCACCGTGTCCAACGCGGAGGGACAGCAGCGCATCGACCATGCTTTCAGCAGCGTCGAGGTCGGGCAATCCTCGGCGCCGGGCAAGCCTCGTGCAGGAGATCGCCAGGCCTTCGAGAAGGCCCATCGCGCGCTGCTCGATGCGCAGCCGACCCCGCCACGGAGTTTCATGCTGAACTTCCTGTTCGACAGCATGGAATTGACGCCGGCGTCCAAGAAACTGCTGCCCGAGGTCAAGCAGGTGGTGCGCGACCGCAGCCCGACCGAAATCACCGTGTTCGGTTACGCGGACTCATCCGGAACCGCTGCCTACAACCTGGCGCTGTCGGCGGAGCGTGCCCGGGCGGTCGCCAGGATGCTGAAGGAAATCGATCCGAACATGCCCATGGACGTGCAGTACTTCGGCGACAAGGTTCCGCTGGTGCCCTCGCCACGCGGTGTTCCCGAACCGCGAAACCGGCGCGCCGAAATCGTCATCCTCTGAGGCGGGCTTGCCATGATGCCCGTCGCCCCGCACGCCCGCATGCCACGGCGCCTGGCCGTGATCTTCCTGCTGGCTGGGCTGGCGATTGCCGTGGCGATCGGGCTCGGTGGATTGTTCAAGTTCCCACCGGTCGCGAGCGTGAACCGGTTCATGCTGGACGCCTTGCTGGTGCGGACCGCCTCGGGTGCACCCGCAGCCGACACGGTAGTGGTCGACATCGATGACGTCAGTCTGGCTGCCGTCGGCCAGTGGCCATGGCCGCGCTATCGCGTAGCGCAACTGATCGAGCGAATCGCCGCCGGGCATCCGTCGGCGATTGCGATGGACATTGTGTTCCCCGAGCCGGACCGCACATCGCTGGCCGACATCCAGCAGACCTTCAAGCGCGATTTCGGCATCGATGTCGCATTCGACGGCGTGCCCGCGGGCTTGCTCGACAACGACGGCTATCTCGGGCGGGAAATGGCACGTGCCGATGTCATCGGCGCGCGATATTTCTATTTCGACCATGTCACGCGTACGGACCGTCCGGCGAGACCGGGGGTTGGCTTTGACGGTCGTCTCGACCTGCTGTCGCTCGAGCGCGCACCCGGTGTCCTCAACAGCGTCGATGCCATCGCCGCGCAGACCCGCGTCAGCGGGTTCATCAACAGTCGCCTCGATGACGACGGCGTATTGCGGCGGCTGCCCCTGCTGATTGAACATGATGGCGTTGTCCACGCCAGTCTCGCCCTGGCCGCCACCATGCGCTCGCTCGGCGTCGGATTGGGGCGGATTGAATCCGGCGCGGACGGATTGTCGATCCAGGTGGGATCGCACCACATTCCCGTGGACCAGGCTGGCTACGCGCTCCTGCGCTTCAACGGTCCGTCGCCGCGCTATGCCAGCCTCCCGGCGGTGGATGTGCTCAGCGGTCGTGTCCGCCCGGCGGATCTGCGCGGCAAGATCGTCTTCATCGGTTCGTCGGCGGTCGGACTCCACGATGCGTATCCGACGGCGGTGGACCGGGATTTCTCCGGGCTGAAAATCCAGTCGGTGATGGCGCAGAACATCCTGGACGACCATTCGGTGCGCGTCCCCACGTGGAGCGGCAAGCTGGCGCTATTGCTCGGCCTGCTGATCGCCCTCGCGTGCTCTGCCCTGTTCGTGACCGGCCGTGGCATGGTCATCCTGGCCACCTTCTGCGGCCTGTCCGCGGCCGCCCTGGTCGCGACTGGTGGCGGTGGCCTTCGTGCGCGCCGGCCTGTTCCTTCCAATGAGCGTGCCCTTGCTGGTCCTGGGCACGCTGCTGGTGCTTTCCTTCGTGGCCCGCTTTGCCATCAATCAACGCCGTGCCCAGCGCTGGCGCCGGCAACTGGAGAATGCTCGAGAGGTGACCATCGAGTCGATGGCTGCGGTCGCCGAGACCCGCGACGCCGACACCGGCGCGCATATCAAGCGCACCCAACACTACGTGCGCGCGGTTGCCAGGCAATTGCAGCGGAGCGGGCACCATCCGCAGATTCTGACCAGGGAATACATCGACCTGCTGTTTCTCTCTGCGCCACTGCATGACATCGGCAAGGTCGGGGTGCCGGACCACATCCTGCTCAAGCCCGGGCCGCTGACCGATGAGGAGCTGAAAATCATGCGGCAACACGCGGAGTTCGGTCGCCAGATCATTCTCAGCGCGGCGAAACACCTGGAAGGCGACAACTTTCTCCTGATCGGCGCCGAGATCGCCGGCAGCCATCACGAGAAATGGGACGGAAGCGGGTATCCGGCCGGGTTGCGTGAACATGACATTCCTCTGTCCGGCCGCATCATGGCGGTCGCCGACATCTACGACGCGCTGATCAGCCGGCGCTGTTACAAGCATCCTTTTCCGCACGAGCGCGCGAAGGCGCTGATGCGCGGCCTGCGCGAGACCACCTTCGACCCGGTCGTGCTGGATGCGTTTCTGGAGATCGAAGCGGAAATCGTGCAAATCGCGGCTCGCTTCCGTGACGAGGTCACGAGTTCGCCGACCTGATCGGGCAGGCGTTCGGCCCTCTGGGAACGCTGTCGATGACCACGCGACGCTCAGAGCGGATGCTGCCTGTAAAACAGCTCGAGCTGCCGATATACCTGGGGCAAATGCTGACGCAATGTGGCCGGTGTCTCGAAAAACTGCTCACTGGCCACCGCGAAGAACTCGGCCGGACTTTCCAGGGCATACGGATCAATCGGCAAGTCGACGCTGCTGCGGTGCTCCTCCTGCAGGCGATCCCACGTGCTCGAGAAGACTTGCCACCACACGTGCCGATCCATGCGTCGGTGCAGCGGCGGGAAACCGTTGGCGTCGCCATTGAGCATGTCGAGCTTGTGTGCCATTTCGTGGATGACCACGTTGTGCCCAGGCTGCTGCCCGATAGCCAGCACATCCGCCCACGACAGGATCACCGGCCCGCGTCCCCAGGCCTCGCCCGCCAACACCGTGTTGGTCTGGTGGACCACGCCGGCGGCGTCCATGTGTTCCCGGCGTGGAATGAACGCAGCCGGATACACGATGACGCTGTGCCAGCCGTCATACCAGTCCAGACCCAGTTTCAGTATCGGCACGCAAGCGTGGGTCGCCAGCAGGACGCGGTCGGCGTCGTCAAAGTGCAAGCCCTGGACCGGCTCGAGCGACTTGCGGTCCAGGAACAACGTGGCCAGCACGCGCAGCGCGGCCTGATCGGAAGCACCCAGCCGGCGCGCTGGCGCACACCGTTGCAGGGCGTGTTGCCAAAGCTGCTCGGCGATCGGGCGCCGGGCGACCACGCGCCGTATGCGCCAGTTTCTGATTTTGTCGAACATGGCCACATTCTGGAGGAATCGCAGCGTGGACGTTTGAGCGCCCGCGGCGAGGGCACGGCTGCGCGGATGATGAATGTGGCTCAGGCGCTGATTTGAGCAACGCGGCCGCGGCAGCTTTCCCGGGAGTCTGGGTGGTAGAAATCTGTGGGGTCGCAGAGCGACTGCGTGTCGCGGGCAGGGCTTGAAGAGCGCGTGGTTTTCGATGTCCTTGCGCGGCGCAGAGGCTCTGCGCCGCGCGCGAACTGACGGAAAAGAACGTGAGGATCAAGCGATCCGGGAGGTGCCTCTACGCACTTCCACTCGCCGACGCCAGGCGAACAAGCCGACCATGGCCGCGCCCAACAACCACAGGAAGTTCGGCTCCGGCACGGATGCGGAAGCGAACGGCGGCGCGTCCAGCACTTCGTAGCCACCGCCGACCTTTGGCTGTATGAGTGACATTCCGTAGGTGAGCCCGCCGGGCCATGACGGTCCAAAGAACCCTGGTGCGGTGTCCCCGAAACTCCACAGATCCACGAAACTGCCGTTGTCGAGCGTGAACATCACGCCCATGAGATCCAGGAAGCCGCCGGAAAACGGGTACACGAGAGTTCCATCCACCAGGCAGATCAGCGGTGAGCCGTTCGGGTAAAAGAGGTTGTCATAGGAGATCCCGTCGTGATCGCCATGTCCCGGGATCGAGAAAAGACTGTAACTGTGCGGGAGCACTTCGCCCGGCGCCGTGGTGGGGTCGAGATCCCGGACACCCGTGATGGTTACCCCGCCGAAGACGCCGCTGGCGCCCGTGATCGTCAACGGTTGCTTGCTGGCGTCGACCACATCTGCTGGATCAGTACCCCCAAGTGTCAGGTCCGCGTACCCGCTGCCCACCGTTCCGCTGAAATGGATCCTCACTACGCTTGCGCTGGCAGACGATCCGAATGCGAACATTGCCAGCATGGCGGCAGCCAGCATTCCACCCTTGATGAAGCCTTTCTTTTTCGTCTTCATGGACTCTCAATCTCCTCTGCTGTCGACCTGTCGCAGGGCGAGCCGCTGCAGTCAGTCGTTGATACCGTCCCCCGGCGCTTGTATCAGGCAAATGGCGTGCCAGCACATAACAAGTTGTTTCCACAAGACATATTCGCGGCGCCTTCAATGCGTTGCGGAATATGCCTGTAAGGATTTTCGACGGTTCGTAAGCAATTTCGACAGTCGAATAAATTCCACAGTGATGCAAGCAGCTCGCTCGCGGGGCAACCAACGCCGCGCTCTCACTCCGTCATTCCTGCGAAGGCAAGAATCGCTCGTGTTCTTGAACTGCGATCCCGGCCTGCGCCGGGATGACGACAAAGGGGAGAGGGACCTCGCGTTCGCTGGGATGACAAGAGAGGGATACGTCATTCATGCGAAGCAGACATCGCTTGTGCTCGGAGTGCGAACCAGCTGCGCCGGGATGACGAAAAAAAATGGGAACTTCACTTGGCTTGGGCAACGGTGAACCACCCGCAGATGGTCCACCTTGCCGCTGACTGGTTCGATCAGTTATGCCCGCTTTTCTGCGTTGCGCCGCCATGCGAACAGGCCGAGCAAGCCAGCGCCAAATAGCCACACCAGGTCGGGCTCAGGCACTGCCGCGTTGATGCCCGCGAATTGGAAGTCACTGACCTTGAATTGAGTGTCGGACGGCGTCATCACGGCAAAGCCATAGGTGAGCCCTCCCGGCCACGAGGGTCCAAAAGCCCCTGCTGCGGTGACTCCGTCACTCCACAAGTCCACGTAGTCGCCGTTGCCGAGCGCGAGCATCACGCCATAGCCATCCAGAAAACCGCCAAAGAAGGGATAATCCCAACAGGTCTGCGGCGAGCCACCTGGGTAGAAAAGATCGTCAAACGTGATCGCTGTGTCCTTTGGTGGAGGATTCGAGACGGCAAGCTTGCTGAAGCTCTTCGGGAAAGGTACGTCGCCAGGTTGCCAGTTGCCGTTGGCGACGTCGTCGGGTGTGGCGGGATTGGGCGCCATCACGCCCGTGATCGATACATTGCTCAGGCCCAGGTTCGTATCCGAAAACGTGCCGCTGGCGTTCGTGACCAGTTGGGCATTGGCCGGATCGCCAGGAATGACCCCCGCAAGGGTATCGGTTCCAACCGTCAGTGAAAGGTGCCCGCCTCCCCCTGCGCCGTTGAACCCTATGTGGACGGTGGTGGCCACGGCGTGAGGCGCCAACGCCAGCATGGCGAGCGTCACGGCAGTCAGTATTCCACCTTTGATGAAACATGCATTTTTTGCGTTCATTATCTTCGTTGTCTCCACCATCGACATGACGCAGGGCAATTCGCTCCGCAGTCAGCCGTCCAATCCCCCGGCGACTTTTACGCTGCATTTTTTGCGCCAGTGCATAACAAGCTGTTTCAATGGGATATATGCACGAGCCGTCAATTCACCCCCTTCGGAACGCTGTAAAAAGTCTCGACGGTTTGTAAAGACTTTCGACACTTGGCCAAGACCCGGTTCTGCTTCGCGTGCCGATGGCGCCGCGCGTGACGTGCATCGCGCAACGCACGTGACCTCCCGGCTTCGCCTGTCAACCCGGCTCAACGCAGCTGGCGGCTCTCTTCCAGCTGCTTGCGGCGGAATGCTCCCTGGCGCTCGAACATCCAGCCGGGATATTCGTCCGGCAACTTGCTGACCTGGTCCAGTGCGGCCAGCTCGTCATCGTCCAGCCGGACTGCGGTGGCGGAGATGTCGTCATCGAGCTGATCCATGCGCTTCACGCCGATGATGACGCTGGTGACCGCGGGCTGGTGCAGCAGCCATGCCAGCGCGATCTGCGCCACGGACACCTTGCGCTTGTCGGCGATTGTGCGCATCACGTCGATGCAGGCGAATGCGCGATCCTTGTTCACCGGCGGAAAATCAAACGAGCTGCGGCGGCTACCCTGCTCGGCCTCACCGTCGCGCTGGTACTTTCCGCTGAGCAGGCCCCCGGCCAGCGGGCTCCACACCATCAGGCCCAGCGATTCGCTGCGCAGTGCCGGAATGATCTCGCGCTCCAGATCACGCGCCGCGATCGTGTAATGCGCCTGCAAGGATTGGAACCGCGCCAACCCGTGGCGATCGGCAATGCCGAGCGCCTTCACGATCTGCCACGCGGCCCAGTTGGACACGCCGACATAGCGCACGTATCCATGCTGCACGAGATGGTCCAGCGCGTGCACCGTTTCCTCGATCGGCGTCGCGGGGTCGAAACCATGCACCTGGTACAGGTCGATATAGTCGAGCTGCAGCCGCTTCAGGCTGGCTTTCACGCCGTCAATGATGTGACTGCGCGACAAGCCCCGTGCGTTGGGGCCTTTCTCGCCGGTTTCACCAAAGACCTTCGTCGCCACCACCACTTCCTCGCGGGGCACCTTGAGGTTCTTCAAGGCCAGGCCGGTGATGACCTCGGCCTGGCCATTGGAATAGACGTCTGCGGTGTCGATGAAATTGATGCCCGCATCCAGTGCACGACCGACGATGTGGTCAGCGTCGGCCTGCGTGAGACTGCCGATCTTGTTCCACATGTCCCCGTCGCCACCGAAGGTCATGGTGCCAAGGCACAGTTCCGAAACGAACAGGCCGGTGCGGCCGAGCAGCTTGTTGTGCATGGGGAGAATCCTGTTGCTGTCGATGAGAGAACGTATCCGCGCGCGGACGCCGGTCCGCGCCCGCAGGAGCATCGCAGCCATGCAGGTATCGTCACGTGAAATGCGGGAATCTGTCGGCCAGCGCCAGCTACAGTATTTCGCCAAGAGGAGTCCTCACATGCCGCAGAGCACCGATCGAAACCGCCGCCTCGTACTCGCCTCGCGTCCGCACGGCGCTCCGACTCCGGAAAATTTTCGTCTCGAAACCGCTGCTGTCCCGCGAGCGCAGGACGGTGAGGTGATGTTGCGTACCGTTTATCTGTCGCTGGATCCGTACATGCGCGGACGCATGAGCGATGCGCCGTCCTACGCCGAGCCCGCCAAGCTGGACGAACCGATGGTTGGCGGCACCGTGTGCCGGGTCATGCAGTCGAAACATCCGCATTACGCGGTCGGGGACTGGGTGCTGGCCTACTCGGGCTGGCAGGATTACGCGTTGTCCGACGGCAAGGGCCTGAACAAGCTGGATGCCGCGCAGATGAAACCCTCGTGGGCGCTGGGCATCCTCGGCATGCCCGGTTTCACCGCATATATGGGGCTGCTGGACATCGGCCAGCCCCGGCAAGGCGAGACCGTGGTGGTGGCGGCGGCCTCCGGTGCGGTCGGCTCCGTGGTGGGGCAGATCGCCAAGCTCAAGGGCTGCCACGTGGTCGGTATCGCCGGTGGCGAGAAAAAGTGCGGCTACGTGACGGGTGAACTTGGCTTCGACGCGTGTATCGACCATCACCGGGATGATCTGGAAGAGCACCTGAGAAGAGCCTGCCCGGATGGCATCGACGTCTATTTCGAAAGCGTCGGCGGCAAGGTCTTCGATGCGGTGCTGCCTTTGCTGAATGCCAGGGCGCGCATTCCATTGTGTGGCCTGGTGGCGCAGTACAACGATACGGAGCTGCCGCCCGGCCCGGATCGCCTGCCGCTGCTTGCCGGCACCTTGCTCAAACGCCGCATCCGCATGCAGGGCTTCATCATCTTCGACGATTATGGCGACCGTTACGGCGAGTTTCTCGAAGCCATGCGGCCATGGCTGGCCGCGAACAAGCTGCATTACCGCGAGGATATGGTGGACGGCCTGGAAAATGCGCCAAAGGCATTCATCGGCATGTTTGAAGGTGGCAATTTCGGCAAACTGGTCGTGCGGGTCGGCGCCGATGACGTGACATGAGTCGACCGAGACCGAAGCGATCAGGTGCACGTGCCGCGCGGGGCAAGTGAAACCTGATCGTGTTCCGTGAGCAACGGTTGTCGAGGCTCGGCGAGGTCGGTATTCGATGGCGGTGCGCGCCCATCGGGCTGGCGAGTGATGACAAGGGTCGCCCGCTCGGGCGCAGGGATGTATCGGCAACCCGGTTGGCCCGCGTTGCCGCACGATAAATGACCGAGTAGTGCGGCGGTCGTCGATATCGAGAAAGTGGGGCAGGGTTCGCACCGGCGCGACGGAATGTGCAGCAACATCCTGCGTGTTTCCAGGCGGGTCGGGCGTTGCATGAGCGAGTCGGTCGTCGGTCTCTCCGGTCGAATGGCCCAGGCGAGTATCCGGGTGTTCCGGCTTGCGCGCGTACCATCGACGCTCCGAGACTCTGCAGGCCGGGTTTTCAATCTCGCCCGCCTTCCTTTGGTCCGCTTTTTCTGGAGTTGTCACGCACGATGAATGGCATGTTCCACTCACTCAGGAGCCACAACTACCGGCTGTGGGCCGGTGGCGCGCTGGTGTCCAATGTAGGCACCTGGATGCAACGCATCGGGCAGGACTGGCTGGTGCTTACCGTGCTCACCGATCACAGCGCCACGGCGGTGGGTACGGTGATGGCGCTGCAGTTCGGGCCACCGTTGCTGCTGTTGCCGCTGTCCGGCTTTGCCGCCGATCACCTGGATCGCCGCAAGCTGCTGATGTTCACCCAGGGCGCCGCCGGCCTGTTGGCGCTGGGTCTGGGCCTGGTCACGCTCACCGGGGTGGTGCAGCTCTGGCAGGTGTATGGCTTTGCCCTGCTGCTGGGCTGCGTCACCGCGTTCGATGCGCCGGCGCGGCAGGCGTTTGTATCGGACCTGGTCAGCGACGACGTCCTGGCCAACGCCGTGGCGCTGAACTCGGCTTCCTTCAACGCGGCACGAATGGTCGGCCCGGCGGTGGCGGGCGTGTTGATTGCCGCGGTCGGTGAGGGCTGGCTGTTCCTGATCAACGCGGGTTCGTACGCTGCCGTGCTGGTATCGCTGGGGTTTCTGCGCGTGCACGAACTGCTGACGGAGGCGCGGCCGGCACGCACGCGCGGCAGCTTGCTGGCCGGATTCCGCTATGTGTGGCAGCGCCCCGACCTGGTCGCCGTGCTGGTGATGCTGGCCCTGCTCGGAACCTTTGGCTTCAACTTCGCCATCTTCATCTCGACGATGTCGGTGACCGTGTTCCATGGCGACGCCAGCCAGTATGGCCTGCTGACCTCGGCGATGGCCGCGGGGACGATGAGCGGAGCCCTGCTTTCGGCCAGCCGTCCGTTCCCGGGCATGGTGCTGATGGCCGTCGCCGCCTCGGCGTTCGGTATCACCCTGGCGATCGCCGCGCTGATGCCGAGCCCCTATCTGTTCGCTGTCATGCTGTTCTTCGTCGGACTGGCGGCGCTGACCTTCATGACCGCCAGCAACTCCATGATGCAGCTCACCACCGAGCGCGCCATGCGCGGTCGGGTGCTGGCGCTGCGGATTGCCGTGGTCATGGGCGGCACCCCGATCGGCGCGCCGCTGGTGGGTTGGGTGGTTGATCGGTTCGGCGCACGCTGGGCGATGGGCATCGGCGCGCTGTCGGGCCTTGCGGCGGCTGCCGTGGGGATCGCCTACCTGGTCAGATATCGCCACCTGCGATTGTTTCGGGATGCCGGCCGCTTGCGGCTGGTCATCCATCCTGCGCCGGCCGACATGACGGCCGTCCGCGTGGCGGCCGGGGAACGCGTGACCTGAGTGCGGTCGCACCGTCGCCAGATCGGAACGTCCGTCATGCTTTCCGGCGGGTTGGGAGGATCGAAATGCTCGCGGTGATCGCCGCGGCAATGGATTGGAAGGCGTTGCTCCCGAACACACCTCGACCGCCATGTCGGGCTGCGCCCTGCCGTCCCGCCCCGGTTTCACCCGTTCGCGCAGTTCAGGCGCGCCGCTCAAAGCGTCGGAATTCTTTACGAACTTCACCCGATTTGGCCCGCCTGCGGGAGACATGTCCATATCGGACAATGACTTGTGCTTGGCATGGGAACTGCTTGTACTCGGGGGTTCGGCAACTGAACCGGCGCACCAGCGCATGTCGAAACGGCGTCACCTACAGAGGGCGGCAAAATGAACAACAAGATCAACAGGGCGTTGCATCCTTCGCGCCTGCAGGCGTTGCTTGCCGGCGCGGTGCTCGTCGTCGGCATGGGCCTGGGGGCCACGACCGCAAACGCGACCACCATCACGGCACGGTAGGCGGCGTGCCCGCCGGCGCCGACATCTACGAAAATTTCGACAGTGTCCCGCTCGGTAGCGGAACTTTCACCACTGCCACCGGAATCGTCGTCTCCTTCGCCGGCGGCGGACAAGCGGTGACCGGCAGTGTGAGCGGCCAGTACGCAGCGCCCTTCCTGTCAGGCGGCAATGGCGTGAACTTCGGCAGCCAGCCGGATGGGCCGGACGCGACGACCTACCTGGCTACCGGCGGCGCCGGCAGCAGCGTGACGCTGGCGCTTGCAGGACCCACGCGGTACATGGGTCTGCTGTGGGGTTCCGTGGATTCCTACAACACGCTGACGTTCTGCAACGGCGGGACCATGGTCGGCCAGTTCAAGGGAGCCGATGTCACGTCGCTGGCGAACGGGGACCAGGGCGAACAGGGCACGTATCTACGTCAACATCAATTTGAGCGATTCGTTCACCAGTGTCGTGGCGGACGAGTTCGTCCTATGCGTTCGAGTTCGACAACGTCGCATTCAGCAGCGAATCCGCTCAAGGTGCCGGAGCCGGGTGCCGGTGGGCGTGTTCCTGCTGGGCTTGCTGCTGGCCGGATCGGCCTACCGGATGAAGGGCCGCCGGCAGGTCTAGTCCCGCCGAAAACCCGTTTGACGAAAATGCCCCGGCACGTCCGGGGCATTTTTTTTCCAACGGTTGGCCACGTTGCTAGCCGGCCGGAGCGTAACGCGAAGCGCGATCCGTCACGGCGGGAAAGGCGGATTTCCGATCACGGCTTCTGCCCGGTGCGTGGCCCTGCGGTGTCGCGGCCCGAATCGGCCTGGGAATCGAGGCTGTCGGCGGGCAGGCCGATTTGTCGCAGGATGGCGCCGAAGCGGGGATCTCGGCGCAGATCGAGCAGCAATGGATCGCGGTTGACGCCGCCGATGCCGGAGGTGTGCTGGCGGATCGCCTGCGCAAGCCAGGCGAAGGCCTTGTCCGTATCCCCGAACCAGGCGTACGCCTGCGCAATGGCATAAGGGTCGTCGTTCGCGTGGGCTGCGATGTAGGCATCCAGCGTTCGTTGAGCCTCGACCCGCTTTCCGAGATCATGCTCGGCCATGGCTTGGGTCCACCGCATGCCTACTGTGACGAAGATGGCTTGCGCCTCGCTGGCGTCTCCCTCCAGCAACGCGAGGACGCCCAGGTACGCGGTTGCGGCCATGAAGTCCGGGTTGATCGCGAGCGCGCGCTGCAGCGCCCGCCGTGCACCGGCGTAGTTGCCCTGGGCCGCCTGGGTACGCCCCAGCCAATACCATCCTGGCGGAAACAGCGGGTCGTGTTCGATGGCCTTTTCGAAGGCAAGCTCGGCTGCGCGCAGCCTGCCCATCGAGGAAAGGACGTAGGCATAGCGCAGTTGATTGCGGGCGTTGTTGGGGTCCAACTGCACCGCCGTTTGCAGGTCGGCCAGCGCGCCGTTCCAGTCCCACTCGTCGGCGGCGCGAAGATAGCCGCGCGCGGCATAAGCGGTGCCGAGCTGCGGATCAAGCGCCACTGCACGCCGTGCGGCGGCCATCGCGCGCCGCCGGCCTGCGGCGGCGTCGGGGGCGCCGGGATTTCTTTCAGCGACGAAACTTTCCGCCATCGCCAGGTAGGCGTACGCATCGGCATATTCCGGATCCAGTGCGATCGCCTGGCGAAACGCCTCCACCGCTTTCGGAAATCCCTCGGCGTCGTGGATGGGCGGCTGCGATTGCCACTGGCATCATGTCAGCGGCACTGCAGAAGTCGTGAAGCTTCCTGGATCACACCGCTGCCGCACCGTCGCGGCACTTCCTCGATGTCCCTGCTGTACTTTCCGACTATTTTCCGAGCTGCCGGCGTGCAAGGGGTCGTGCCACTGGCATTGCCCGGTCACGCCGCTTGCACGATCGCGCCCGCATGCTGCTCGTCGTCAGCGGTTCTCGTATATCAACCACAAGCGGAGCCAAGATCATGGGCATCAAAGATCGCGAGTCCGGCAGCGACGCTGGCAACCAGAAGGGTGGCATCGGCTACGTGCTGCTGTGGTTCCTGGGGGTGCCCATACCGGTCCTGATCATCATCGCGCTGCTTCGCGGCTGCGCATGACGTCTGGCTTCCCTGCACACCGCAAGTACCACCTGAGGATACGATCATGCCCGTTGTCGATGCTGTGGTGACTCCAGGCGAAGTCTTCGACACGCCTCCATTGAGTTTCAAGGCAGTTTTTGCCGGCTGGTTCATTGCCACCGGCATCGCCGCTCTTCTCTATATCGCGGGCCTGGCGCTGGGTTTCTCCAGCTTCAATGCGTGGGACGCCGCCGACAGTGCCAAGGGCATCGGGATCGGCACGGCCATATGGATGGTCCTGACCTGGGTGGCGGCATTGTTCCTGGGCGGGATGTTCGCCAGCTGGTTCGACGGCCGGAACGACGACACCATCGGCGCGGTCCACGGTTTGACCGTGTGGGGCGTGTCCATGGTGGCCACCGCGATATGGGTGGCCTTCGGCTTGTCCCAGGCGGTCACGGCCCGCGGCGCCATCGCAAACCTGCATGCATCGGAAACCGGCGCCAGAACGAGTGCCTCGGCACCTGCCATGCCCGCCGCCGTCAGAATACTGGATGCCAATATCGCTCGACTTGTCACCCCGGACGGCAGGCGGGATCACGCGCGGTCTGCGCCGATCACCGCCGCACTGGTCGCTGGCCATCAGGACACTGCAAGCGCGCTCCTGGCTGCAGAGAACGGAGCTTCTCAGGCAGACATGGCGGCATCGCTGGCGCGGCTAGCCCCCGAGATTCAGGCGGCAAGGCGTGAGGCGAAAACCGCCGCCGATGCAGCGGCGCACTACGCGGCCATGACGCTATGGATCGCCTTCATCAGTGCGTTTCTCGCCATGCTGGCCGCCGTGCTGGGTGGTTGGCTGGGTGCCGGCCACGTCCATCGTGTCTATCACCTGCGTCGTTACCCCGGTCGTCCGCCCCTGTAACGGCAGCTGCGATACGGGAAGCCACCGTGCTTCCGACAGAGATCCCGTCATTCGGGGTTTTCGCGGCCCTCACGGGTATTGCGCCGCGCTGGCGCGAAGAGGACGGGCTTGAACCGCCGCCATTCGAACACGACTCCATTATCCGTCGCCCTGGTCGGGTCCGTGAAATCACGCTTTCACGACCCATCTGCGGTTACCTTCGGCGGACTGCGGCTGGTACCGCGTCATTCGGGAGTAGCGTCATGCGAAAGAATCTCGTTCGTTTCCTGCCCGCGTTGTTGCTCGTCTGCGCGATGCCCATGGCGGTGCAGGCTGCTGAAGGTCATGGGGCTGCGTCCAAGGAAGTGGCGACCGCGTCCGCGCACGCCGGCATGGCGCTGGGCGCGAGTGATCTGAAGATGGCGCACACCCATTTGCACCACGTCATCAACTGTCTGGTCGGCCCCTCCGGCGAGGGTTTCGATGGCAGCGCCGGAAACCCTTGCAAGGACATGGGGCACGGGGCCATAGCGGACGCCAAGGGCAAGTCGGACAACGAAAGCAGGTTGCACACGGCCTTGCGCGAAGCCAAGGCGGGTGTCCAGGCCACGACGCTTGACGGTGCCCACGCGGATGCGCAAAAGGTACTGAACACGTTGCAGAAGGCCAAGTAGGCCGCTGCTTTGTGGCCGAGGCAGGAACCGCCGGCAAGTTGCAGGCGGTTCTCGCGCATGGGTGGCGGTCTTTGGGCCCGGTTTCGGGCGGCTTACAACATGGCCTTGGCGGTGGTGGTGGTCGGCAGGCCGACCTTCCGGCAAAACACGGCGAAGCGGGGGTCGTGCTGGTAGCGCAGGATGAAAGGGTCAGTGAGCAGGTAGCTGATGCCCGGATCGCGGCTGGCCCAGGCGTGGTCGAGCCACGCGAACATCCGGTCCGGATCGCGGCGTAGCGCGTAGACCTCGGCGATCTGGTACGGCTGCAGGTCTGCCGATTTCCCGATCAGGGACTTCAGTGTCGCATCGGCGGCGGCGCGATCGGGGCCGATCTGCCGTGCCAGCGCCAGCGCAATTTCGCGCCAGCCGCCGCCAGCGGGTTCTGCCTCGGCCGCGGCCAGCGCGGCGTGAGGATTGCCGCGCTGGATCTCGATGATCACCAGTTGCTCGTAGACACCTACCGCCGAGGGCTGCAGCTCGATCGCCGCGCGAATCGCCGCTGTCGCTTCGTCAAGGCGCCCGAGGCCGGACAGGTAACTGGCCAGCCAGTTGTACCAGCCTGCATTCAGCGGATCCGTGGTCAAGGCTTGCCGGGTCAGTACCACCGCTTCCTCGGGACGTCCCAGCGTCGCCGAAAGATTGCCGATGTGGAACAGGCTGCGCCCATCGTTCTGTGCCAGATGCGCCGCCTGGCGGTATTCCGTCTGTGCGCCCGTCCAGTCGAAGTCGGCATTGAGCAGCAGATAACCCAACGCGCCATGGGCGGCCGCCAGGTTGGCATCGAGTTTCAGTGCCGCATGGGCCGCCGTGCGCGCCTGGGCATAGGCATGCCGTGCGGAATCGCCGTTGAGGTACTGGTTGGCAAGACCTGTCCACGCTTGCGACAGTTCGGCATAGGCCAGTGCATAGCGTGGATCGTACTTGAGCGCCGCGGTGTATTGCGCGATCGCCTTGCGATCGTCGACCTCGGTGCCGTGGGCGAAATAGAACTTGCCTTGCAGATACGCGCTGTAGGCGGCGAGACTGCCGCTGGCCGGGCGGTCGCTTTGCGTGACTGCGCCGCTGGTTTGCAGCAGCCTGGCTTGCAACGCGCTGGCGACGGCGTGGGTGATGTCGTCCTGCAGCGCGAACAGGTCCTTGTACGACTTGTCGTATTGCTGCGACCACATGACGCTGCTGTCGGCGGCGTTGACCAGTGCCGCGCTGATACGCACCGTGTCGCGCTGGCGGCGCACGCTTCCCTCCAGCAGATGCGCCACGCCGAGTTTGAGGCCGATGGTTTGCGCATTGTCTTTGCTGTGACGGAACTGAAACGAGGAATTGCGACTGATGACCTTGAGGCCGGCGAACTGCGACAGCGCCGTGATCAGGTCTTCCGAAAGTCCGTCGGAAAAGAACTGGTCGTTCCTGACCTCGCTCTCGTCGGAGAACGGCAGCACCGCGACCGATTTTTCGGGGATGCTTGTTGCGGCAGCGGGCACCGCGGAAACGCGCAAGCCGGATGCGGCTGCGCCGGCGGTGGATTCCGGGGTCGCCGTTGCGGAATTGCGCGGCGCGACGTCGGGATTGCTGGTCAGAATCGACGCGGCGACCGGAGCCGGTGCATGGCTGAGCACCAGTACACGCCACCCCAGCAGGGCGACGGCAAGGATCAGCACCGTGAGAATGACGGCGTTGAGCTGGCGGGCAACTCGTCGGGTCTGGTGCTCTGAACGCGCGTCCGGCGAATCGGCCGGCTCGGTGCGGCGGACGCCTTCGGGCGTCATCTCGAATATCCACGCCAGTACCACCGCGACGGGGAAGCCCAGCGCGATCAACAGCACCACCAGTCGCACCGACCAGTCAGGAATCTTGAAAAACGGAAAGACCTGGGTCGCGATCTGGATCAGCAGCCACCCGGCGACGAGGTATGCCACCGTGACGCGCCAGATGTGGCGGCGCCTCAGTTCGGCGAAGAGTCCGCGCGCATGCGCCATCTCGCACCTCTCAGCTCCCGCCGGCAACCAGCCAGCCTCCCGCTCGGGGCAGTGTGGACGTCGCTCCGCGGGAGCGCAAGCTGGTGCCGGCTTTTCGTCAGCGCCTGTAAAACCAAGATGATTAGATCGCCCGGGTACCGATTTGAGGTCGGGCTACGCCAAGCCACAACAGCGGCGTTGTGAGCAAATGTGGCGTCGGTTCCTGTCATGCGGGAGGACGCCGACATGCACGTTTTTCGTGGCCGCGCGGGGGTTCCCTTAGACCCGCCCGGTCACCGGGATCAGCGCGCCGGTGATGGCGCAGGATTGCTTCGACAGCAGGAACACGATCACGTCGGCGAGCTGCTGCGGCTTGACCCAGCGGGCGAAGTCGGCCTTGGGCATGTCGGCGCGATTGGGCGGGGTATCGAGGATGCTGGGCAGCAACGCATTGACGGTGATGTCGCGATCCTTGAGTTCCTCGGCCAGGGCTTCGGTGAAGCGCATCACGCCGGACTTCGACGCGGTGTAGGCGCCGACGCCGGCGCCGGCCTTCAGCGCGGAGGCCGCGCCGATGTTGATGATGCGTCCGCCGGCATGCAGGTACTCCAGCGCGGCCTGGCTGGCGGCCACGGCGGTGCGCAGGTTGATTCGGTACAGCAGGTCCCACGTGTCCACGCTGCCCTCGGCCACGGTCTCGTAGCGGAACGTGCCGGCGATGTTGACCAGCGCGTCGAGTCCACCAAGCGCTTCGGCCGCCGCCGCCAGTGCCTGCTGCGCCGCTTGGGGGTCGGCCAGATCGACTCCGCCGATGCAGGTTGCACCCGGCACGCCTGCGGCTGGCGCATCGGCACGATCCACCGCTGCGACCCGGGCGCCCGCGTCGAGGGCGGCATGGACCGTCGCCATGCCCAGGGTGCCGAAGCCGCCGGTGATGGCGACGCGTAGTTTGTCCAGTTGCATGGTGATCTCCCATCGGGCTGTCGATCGGGAAGCATAGCCCGCGTACCGGGCAGCTGAAAGCAAAGCTGCGGAGACCAGGCCGAGTCGCCGCTGACCTCAGTAGTGCCGCCCAGGCCACCCACGGTCCGCGCGGAACGCAAGGCGGTTGGAACGCGTTACGGCTGAAATAGTCGCGATCACGAACTGCCGAGGCTGATCAACAGCGCGAACACCAGGCCGAAGACGAGCAGGATGCTGTAGCAGAACCCGATGCAGCCGTACTTCAATACGGTCATCGGCCAGCCTTGCCGGTAAACCCGCTTCTGCATGATGAGCAGGTAGGCAAGCAGCCAGATCCAGGCGGCGGCGTGCATGGCGCCCAGCGGGATGCCGAGCCAGCCGGCGTGGGGCACGACTGAACTGCGCAACAGGTCCAATGCGACCATCACCAGCAGCGAAAGCATGATGAAGGCATGACTGTGCATGGAAACGATCAGGTGTTCCATGTACAGCCGCCGCTTGAAGATGTAGAAGATCTTCAATAGCAGCGCAAACACCGGCAACAACACGAACAGCACCTGCGGGGCGACCGCGAACGTGCCCCCCATGAGACGCAGTGCCGCGCTTTTTGCTTCCGCACTGTTGCCGGAATTCATGTGATGCAGGTTGCCGCGGGCGTTCTCGATCGAGTCGTTCAACCAGTCATTGGCGAAGCCGGGCAACCAGCGCGCGCGCAGCGGTTTGGTCTCCCGGTTCCACATGACCTTGCCGTTGACCTTGATGTCGCCGCCGGCGAAGTGCGTATCCTGGCTGTCCGCCTGGCCCGTCGCGCTGACTGAACTGCCGGTCGGCGACGGGTCGAATTGCACGAAGCGGGCCGACTCCGTGCGCACCGAAAGCTGGATCGCGAAGAAGGCCATGATCGCCAGAAAGAACACCAGCCGGAACGGCGTGACGTAACGGGCACGCTTGCCCTCGAAATAGTCCAGCGTGAGTCGCCCCGGCCGGAAGTACAGCGGCAGCAGCGTGTGTGCGATGCGCGCGTCGATGTTGAGCAGGCTGTCCGCGACGTCGCCAAGCACGCTGCCGAAGTGGCGCACCAGTCCTTCGACCGGCTGGCCGCACGCGTAGCAGTATTTTCCATACAGGGGCGCGCCGCAGTTGGCGCAGGCAGAAAGCGGCGTCGGCGGTAGGGCGGGTGGCGTGGGTGCCATGGCGCGATGGATCCCCGGAGGCGGCGGCAGGCCGATGCGCGATTCTAGCGCAGCCGTTGGTTTCTGCCGGGCGCGGCGTCAGCCGTCACCGCCGGTGTCGTCGTTGCGATCCGGGTGCGGATCCAGTCCATGTCGGGAACCATGCATCCCCTAGCCGAATGGTTGTTCGATCGACGGGCTCTGCGCGGTAAACCAGCGCGCGCCATCGTCGGTGATGTACATGTCGTCTTCCAGGCGAACGCCGAACTCACCGGGGATGTAGATGCCCGGCTCGTCGCTGAAGGTCATGCCCGCTGCGATGCGCCGCGGGTTGCCCTGCACCAGGTAGTACCACTCGTGCATGTCCATGCCGATGCCGTGGCCGAGGCGGTGGCTGAAGTACTTGTAGCCGGGGCCATAGCCTGCATCGACAATCACCTTGCGTGCCGCCGCGTCGACCGACTCCATGCTGGCGCCCGGATGCGCGGCGTGCAGCGCGGCCTGCTGCGCCTTGCGCACGATGTCGAACACGCGCTTCATCTTGTCGCTGGCCTTGCCCAGCACGAAGGTGCGGGTGAGGTCGCTCTGGTAACCACCGACCTTGCAGCCGTCATCGAGCATGATCACGGTGCCTTCGCTGATGTGTTGCGGCACCGGTGAGCCGTGCGGCGAGGCGGTGAACGCGCCGACGTTGATGCTGACCTCGCCGTGCAGGCCCTGGCGAGCGTAGGCAGCGTCGACCAGGTCGGAGATTTGCTGCTGGGTCATGCCCGGTTGCAGCGCTTTCCACACCGCGTGATACACCGCCAGGGTGGCGTCGTTGGCCAGTTGCATCAGCGCCAGTTCGGCCGGGCTCTTGATCGAGCGGCAGCCGGCGGTGACCGGCGTGGCGCTGACCAGGGCGACGTGGGGCGCCGCCTCGGCGATGCCGAACTGCTTGGCCGAACGCAGTTGCTCCTCGATGCCCAGGGTGCCGGTGGACATGCGCCACTCGGCGAGCACGCTGGCGATCAGGCGATAAGGACTTTCGTTTTCCTGCCAGGTGCGCACGTCCTTCCGGCCGAAGGCGATCTGCTCGAGCGTGCGCTCGCGCTCGAACGCCGGCGTGATGAAAACCGGATCGCCGGATTTCGGCAGCAGCATGCCGGTGGTGCGCTCGCTGACCCACCAGCGGATGCCGGTGAAATAGTCCAGCGAGGTGCCACCGCCCATGAAGATGGCATCCATCTTGTGTTCGGCCATCAGCCGTTGCGCCTTGCGCAGGCGCGCCTCGCGCTCGGCATCGCTGATCGGGACCGCGCGCGGCGCGACCGGTTGCAAGGCCATGATCGAGGGCGGTAGCGTGACCGTGCGCTCGGTCGCCCTTGCAGCGCCGCTACCCAGCAGCGGCAACGCCGCCGCACCCAGGGCGGAGGTCTTGAGGAAACGGCGTCGATCCGCACGCCTGGTTTCGTCGATGGTCATGGGCGGGTCCCCGGATGAGATTCGATGCATTCTTGCATTGATGCACGCGTCGGTCCCTCACCGAAGGATTGTTGGCCCGGATGGGTGAGGGGGAACGCGATTGACTCGTTCCGCCTCATGGCCGTCGCGGCTCAGGCGCCCTGCACGGCCGGTGCCTGCTCATAGCCCGGCGGGCGCACATCGGGCAGGAACACCGCGAGCAGGCCCAGCAGCGGCAGGAAGGCGCACACCTGGTAGACGAACACGATGCCGAAACGATCTGCCACCAGTCCCAATACCGCTGCGCCGATGCCACCGAGGCCGAACGACAGCCCGTAGAACATGCCCGATATCATGCCGACGCGATGCGGGCATCATGTCCTGCGCGTAGACGATGATGGCCGGGAATGCCGAGGCCAGCACCACGCCGATCACCACGCTCAAGCCCACCGTCCAGGCCAGCCCCACGTGGGGCAGCAGCAAGGTGAACGGTGCAATGCCGAGGATGGAAAACCAGATCACCTGCTTGCGGCCGATGCGGTCGCCGATCGGCCCGCCGATCAAGCGTCCCGGCGGCGACTGCCATCAGGAACACGGCCAGCAATTGGGTCGCGGTGGTCATCGACAAGCCGAAGTGGTGGATCAGGTAAAACTCGTAATAGCTGCTGATGCTCGCCAGATAGAAGAATTTCGAGAACATCAGCACCATCAGCACGCTGATCGTGCGGCGCACGACCGGAGCGCGGGAACATCGGTTGATCCGACGGCAGGCGCTTGCTCACGCGCTCGTTGATGTGGTGGCTGTACCAGCGGCTGACCTGCAGCAGCACCACGATGCCGAGCAGCGCCGCCAGCCAAACCAGCCGACGTGCGATGCGCCCCAGCGGCAGCACCACGCCCGGCGGCCAGCAGCGGCCCCAGCGCCTGGCCCAGGTTGCCGCCGATCTGGAATACCGACTGGGCCAGGCCGTATCGCCCGCCCGACGCCATGCGCGCGACGCGTGACGACTCCGGATGGAACGCCGACGAGCCGCAGCCGATCAGCGCCGACCGACAGCAACAGGACCGGATAGGTCGGTGCGACCGACAGCAACAACAAGCCAGCCAGCGTGAAGCACATGCCGATCGGCAGCGAGTAGGGCAGCGGACGTTTGTCGGTGACCATGCCAACTACCGGCTGCAGCAGCGAAGCAGTCAGCTGGAAGGTCAACGTGATCGCGCCGATCTGGAAAAAGCTGAGGTCGAACTCGCCCTTGAGCAGCGGATAGATCGCCGACAATCACCGACTGCATCATGTCGTTGAGGACGTGCACGAAACTGACTGCACCAAGCACGCCGTAGCGGGTGCCTGAAGCCGCCGCGACCGGTGTCGTCGAGATCACCGGTGGCATGGCGCCGGCTTCGACATCGACGACGAGGTTGGGCGCGCTGGAAGCTGTTTCGTTCATGCAGGGGAATCGGTGCGGGGCTGTCGAGTGTCGAGCGGCCAAGCTGCGCAGGATACGCCGCGGCGGGCCGGCCCGTCCAAGCGCAGGCACTGTTCGCGCGCACCCTTCAACGCCGGGCCGTGCCTCGCGCATCGCCGTCGCCTGCGATTTGCACGCTGGTGTTAACGTGCGCAGATCGCATCCGCCCACAGGAGTCCGTCATGCCAGTTTCCTCGCCCCGTTGCTGGTGCCCGGTCTCGGGCCGCAACGCTGCCCGCCTGGTCCTGGCATTGTCGCTGCCTTCGTGGCGAGTGCCGCATGCGCGCAGCAGCAACGCAGCACACAAGTGCCGCCGCCGCAGGACACGCCGTATCCGGGCACGATCGCGCTTCATGTCGATGCCAGCGACACGGTGCAGGGCATTTTCCGCGTGCACGAGACGATTCCGGTCGCGGCCGGCCCGTTGACCCTGCTGTATCCGCAGTGGATTCCCGGCGACCACTCGCCGACCGGCCCGATCGCCATGCTCGCCGGCCTCAAGCTCAGCGCCAACGGCAAGCCGCTCGCGTGGAAGCGCGACAAGTACAACGTGTACGCGTTCCATCTCGACGTGCCGGCGGGCGTCGCCATCGATCGATGTGGACTTCCAGTACCTGTCGCCGCGCGACAGGCGGGTTCGAGATCACCGACCGCATGATGGACATGGAATGGAGCAAGGTGGCGCTGTATCCGGCCGGCCATTACTCGCGCGGCATCACCTTCGCGCCCAGCGTGACGCTGGCGCATGGCTGGCAGTTCGGCACCGCGCTGGAGACGGCGTCGCAGTCGGGCGACACCGTCGACCTTCAAGCCGGTGACGCTTCAACAACGCTGGTCGATTCGCCGATCTATGCGGGCCGCTATTTCAAGCGCGTCGATCTCAATCCGGGCGGCAAGGCGCCGGTGCATCTGGACATCGTCGCCGACGCGCCGAAGTACCTGGAGATGACGCCCGAGCAGTTGAAGGTGCATCGCGCGCTGGTCACCCAGGCGGTGAAGCTGTTCGGCTCGCACCACTACGACCACTACGACTTCCTGTTCTCGCTGTCGGATGTGCTGGCCGGCAACGGCACCGAGCATCACCAGTCCAGCGAGGACGGCATGGATGCCGACTACTTCACCGCATGGGCCGACAACGCACCGGACCGCGACCTGCTGGCGCACGAGTACACGCATTCGTGGAACGGCAAGTTCCGCCGCCCGGCCGACCTGTGGACGCCCAACTTCAACGTGCCGATGGGCGATTCGCTGTTGTGGGTGTACGAAGGCCAGACCCAGTACTGGGGCTTCGTGCTGACCGCGCGCTCCGGCATGTGGACGCCGCAGCAGTTCCGCGATGCGCTGGCCATGGTCGCGGCCAACTACGATCGCAACCGCCCCGGTTTCCAGCTGGCGCACGCTGGAGGACACCACCAACGACCCGACCGCCGCGCACTGCGCGCGGGCCTGCCGTACCGCAGCTGGCAGATGAGCGAGGACTACTACAGCGGCGGCCAGATGATGTGGCTGGCGGTGGACGCCAAGTTGCGCGCGCTGACGCACGACCGCAAATCGCTCGACGATTTCGCGCGCGCGTTCTTCGGCGTCGACAACGGCAGCTACGTGACCAAAACCTACACGTTCGACGACGTGGTGGCCGCACTGAACGGCGTGGCGAAGTACGACTGGGCGAGCTTCCTGCGCGCACGCGTCGATACGCTCGATCCGCCGCTGCTGAGATGGCCTCGCCGCGACCGGCTGGAAGCTGGTCTACACCGACAAGGAAAGCGCCGTACGAGAAGCAGTACAACAGCCGGCCGCGAACCGCCGCGCCATCTGTACAACTTCGCCTGGTCGATCGGCCTGACCGTGAACGACAAAGGCGAGATCAACGACGTGCGCTGGGACGGCCCGGCGTTCAAGGCCGGCGTCAGCACCGGCGCCACCCTGGTCGCGGTCAATGGCCAGGCCTATACGCAGGATGTGCTGAAGGATGCGATCACGGCGGCGAAGGGCGGCAAGGCGCCGATCGAGCTGCTGCTGAAGTACCAGGGCGGGTTCAGGACCGTGCCGGTGGATTACCACGATGGCCTGCAGTACCCGCATCTGGTGCGCATCGAGGGCACGCCGGATTACCTGAGCCAGATCATCGCGGCGCGGAAGTAGGATGAAAGCCGTGAAAGCCATGAAAGGTGTGTCGGCGCGGCCGGTACCGGGCTTGCGCGCTCGACTTCATCTGCTGACCGGAGATGTGCCATGACCCTGCGCCACTGGATCTCGATGCTTGCCTGCGCGCTGGCGCTGGGAATGACCGGCGCGGCCGTTGCGGCTGACGCGCCGCTTCGGGTGATGACATTCAACGTCCGCGTGCCGGTGGATACCGGCATGAATGCGTGGTCGAACCGCCGCGACTTGATGGTGCAGGTGATCAGGGCCGCGCATCCGGACGTGCTCGGCACGCAGGAACTGACCCAGGAGCAGGGCGAGTACCTCGCCGCGCATCTGCCGGGCTACGCGTGGTTCGGACAGGGACGGGAAGGCGGCACGAAGGGCGAGCACATGGGCGTGTTCTATCGCACGGACCGCCTGAAGGTCCTGCGTTCCGGCGATTTCTGGCTGTCCGATACGCCGGACGGTGCCCGGCAGCAGGACCTGGGGCCAGCCGTATCCGCGCATGGTGACCTGGGCGCGTTTTCGTCGGCGCGACGGGGGTGGCACGTTCGATTACTTCAATACGCATTTTCCGTACCTGCCGCAGGATGTGCGCCCGCGCATGCTGAGCGCGAACGAGATCCTGCAGCGGATCGGCAAGCTGCCGCCGCGGAGCGCGCGTGATCCTGGCCGGAGATTTCAATTGCGCACCCGATACGCCGGTCCACGCGAAGCTCACCGAAGACCTGCATGACGCCTGGACGGCAGGCGGCCTCGCGCAGTCGGGCCCGGCGAAGACCTTCCACAACTTCACCGGCATTCCCGATCAGCGCATCGACTGGATCCTGTCGCGCGGTTTCAACGGCGCAGCGCCGCAGACCATCACCACCCACGTGGGTGCGCGCTATCCGTCCGACCACTTTCCGGTGCTGGCCGTACTCGTTCCGGCAGGCAAGTGAGAGGAAACGTCGCGCCCGGGGGTGTGCCTCCGCTTGCGATATGCGTTTCGCACTCCGCGTGGATAACGCGGGAGTGCGATTCGCTGCGTCGGCGTATGAGATGCGCGGTCGAATTGCCCGGCGATGTCACATCAAGGGCAGCCTGAGCGGCCGCCTATTTGTCGGACTTCTTCTGCTCCGACTTTTGCTTGTCCTTCCTTGCCTTCTCCTGGAATTCCCTGGCACCGACCTTGCGTTGTTTCGCATGGTCGCCTGAAGCCACGTCTTCCTGTTCTTCCCTGGTGTTGTTGGCGCCGCGCCTGGCCATGTCCTGGTCTCTGGTTTTCATGAGGATCTCGCCTCGGATGGGTGAGCTTCAGGGTGCGGCGATTGGAGTGAAGGCGGCATCATCGTGGCGTAGGCGCCGACGCGTCCGCGGCGCGTCCGGGTAGTTTGGTGAGGATCGGCGGAGCATCTCTGCAGGCACACCAGAACTTCAGTTGTCGAAATGCGCCTCGCACGGACATACGGCGCTCAACCAGCTGTCATCCCCGCCCGTTGCCATATTCGCCCAAGGCGCTCGTAGCGGGTCAGCACGACGGCGGCGAAGGATCTCGTCTGGGGTCGCCACTGGAAGCGCTCGATGTCGATGCACGGCGAAGCGATGCGGATCACATTGAACGAGTTCGACTCGCCACGAGCACGGGTCGAGGTGGCCGTCCCCGCCTGCACCACGAGGGCCGCATAATCCCCGGCCGGATAGCGCGCTGCGGTGTTGCCAACCTGGCTCGTGTGCAGGTGCCCGGCAAGCAGGAGGTCAATGCCGCTGCGGGCGAAGGCTGCCATCGCCAGGGGCGCGCGGCCGACGAGGTCGCGCGTATGCGGAGTATCGGGCAGGTCGAACGGATGATGACTGACCACGATCCTGATGAGTCCTGCGGGCATCGCGCCAAAGGCCGCGACGAGGCCGTCGATCTGGCGGCGATTGATACGCCCGCCCTTGAAGGTCAGCGAACGCGACGTGTCGATGCCGATGACGCCGATTTCCTCGTCGACATAAGTCGGCAGGACGTCGTTCGTGACGATGCGCCGGAACTTCTCCAGTGGGCGCACAAAGCGGCTGACGACATCGTGCAGCGGGACATCATGGTTGCCGGGCACCACGATTTGCGGCTGTGGCAGCGTGTCGAGAAAGTGTCGTGCGTGCTCGAACTGCGCGGTGCGTGCGCGCTGGGTGAGATCACCGGAAACCACCACGAGATCGGGCGCCAGTTTTCCAGCGAACGCACACAGGGGATCGAGCAGGCTGGCATCGATGCGGTCGAAATGCAGGTCGGAGAGATGCAGCAGCGTACGCATCAGCGCTCCTCCACGGTCGTGGCCAGCGGCACCATGACACGCAGCGCGCCTGCGCGGCTGCGATAGTGCAGCGGCATGTCCTGCATGCTGACCTCGCCATCGGTGGCCACGCGCAGCTGGCGTTGTCGGGTATCGAGCACAAAGTCCCGGGCAATCACGGTGTCGAAGTCATGGTCGACCCGCAAATATTTGAACAGCGACCTGAAGGCGAGCCGCAACATGCCAACGCGGCCGGTGAGACGCGAGGTGTAAACACTCAGCTGCCCGGCCTGCATGGTCTTGCGCTCGCCCAGGTCAAAACCTTCCACCACGTATTCGTTGTTGCCGATGAAGGCGAATGGCGTCCGGTACTGGCGATCGCCGCTGTCCGACGTCATCTTGATGTCGAGCGTCGATCCGCGGCGCAATACCATCCAGCTGGCCGCGGCCAGGCCGAACCATTTGCCGAATCCGAGTCGCCGGCGCAAACCGACGATGTCCGGATAGATGCCAAGGCTCGAATTGTTGATGAAGACGTGGCCATTGACCTCACCCACGTCGACGCGTTTCACCCGTCCCGCGACAAGAGTACGCACCGCTCCGGCAAGGTCGAGGGGAATCTGTTGAGCCTTGGCAAAGTGGTTGAGCGTACCCAGGGGCAGCACGCCGAGTGTGACCCCGGTATCTACCAGCGCCGATGCCGTCGTGCTCAACGTGCCGTCACCGCCGCCCATGGCGATCAGGCGGGCACCGCGGTCGATGGCACTTTCGATCGCTTTCGTCATGCCATCGAAATTCACGCAAATCACGCGCGGTGTCTGGCCGACCGCGCGCAATTCCGCTTCGATCGCTGCCACCGTCGCGCTGCCATGCCCGCAGCCGGAAGCGCTGTTGACGATGACGACGATTTCCGTTGGCGAGGTCATCGCATGCCGCCTGGCGGCGTCGCTGTCCGCCACCGGACCAGGTGGAAACCGACCAGGCATATTCCCAGCCGATGCAACGCTCTCGAAGAACGCGGCAAGCACATCGCTGAAAAAATGGGCACCCAGATACATGCGGCTGGCGGCGACCAGGACGACCAGCAGGAACGCGACGACGACGGCAGCGACATGCAGGACACGCGAAGTCGTGTGGCTGATCAGCAACGCAACGACGAAACCGTAGAAGAGCGTGCTGCCCGCCACGTGCCCGCTGGGAAAACTGTAGCTCGTCAGGGTGACGATCGGATCGATGAAATGCGGTCGCGCCCGTGCGAACACGGCTTTGAAGAGTGTATTGATCGCCATCCCTCCCGGTACCACCAGCACCAGGCCGAGCAGCCAGTCACGCTCGCGTCGCCATGCCAGGAAAATGCCCAGCAGGATGGTCAATATGCTCATCGACAACATGTCGTGCAGCGTCGATACGGCCAGCATCACGCGCGTCATTGCCGGCGTCGCGTGCGCGTGCAGCCAGTTGGCCCACTGCAAATCCACCACCGTGATGTGGTCGGCTGTCTCGACATCCTCGGCGAGATCGACAAAGATACCGATCGCGCCCACGCTCAGGAACGCCACCAGCGCGAGCAACCATACCCGCTGGTGACTGGCCATTCGCCGCATGCGGGAAAGCTTGCGGATCCATGAATCTCGCCTGCCGGCGGGCGCGTGACCTGCGTCCATCATCGAGCGCTGCAGACGATCAGGGAATTGAGCTGCTTGCATGGTCTGCCTTCCACGGGTCGGCCACCAGCGACTCGGCGCCACAGTGCCTATATCAAGCCAGGGAGTGTGATGAAACAGTGGCCAAAGCCGGCGGGTCCGACGCGAGTGCGATAAAGGCGCCACAGTCGGGAACCGTCCTGCGGAGCGCCGCGGCCCGATCAGGCGGTCTCGAACAGCGCCATGAAGCCGAAGTCCATGTGGAACTGTGCATGGCAGTGAAAAAGCGACAGGCCGGTGCGTTCGCCGTGAAATCGACTTCCATGATCTGGTAGCCGCTGAGCATCACGACGTCCTTGACGACGCCGCCAGTCGGCCGGCCGGCGACCGGGAGATTTCGAAGCTCTGCCGGTGCAAGTGAATGGGATGAATGTCGTCCGTGCCGTTGCGCATGCGCAGCCGGTAGCGCGCACCGCTGGCGTAGTGTGAACATCGGCTCGCTTCTTGTCCATCGAGAACGCCGTACCGTTGATGCGCCACTGATTGAACCCGTCGAGCGCGGCGTTGTCCTTCGTGAAGTCATCTCGATCGTCTCGTCGACGCTGGCGGCGCCGCGCTCGGATCGCCCAAACCGCGCATAGTCCCACTTGAAGGGCGGCGGCGCCGCCCACTTCGGCTTGCCGGTCGCGCCGGCGTACTCGACGACGATGCCCATGCCGTTGTCGCGATCGCTCACCGACGTCGCCGAGAATCCACACGCCCGGGCGGTTGCATCTCGACGATGGCGGAAATACGCTCGGCGGTGCCGAGCCACAGGACCGGCACGTCGACCGGAGCGGCGAGCGGATTGCCGTCGAGCGCGACGACCTTGAACGTGTGCCCGGGAAGCGCCAGGCTGCGAATCTCGGTGGCGCTGCCGTTGACGATGTGCAACAGCACGCGCTCTCCGGCCTTCACGCGAATCGGCTCGCCGTGGCCGAGCATCCGGCCGTTGATTGAGAACGCCCCGTATCCCACCTCGTAGCCGTGGGGCGCTCCCCTGGCGAGTGATGCCTGCATTGCAGCCTCGCCGACCGCGGAGCATCCGGATGCCGGTCAGGTGGCGCGAGGAAATCCATCGGCATGTCGCCGCCGCGGCTGAATGCCGGCTCGAACTCCTTGAGCGTCAGAAACACTTCACGATCGTACGCGCCCGGTTCGTGTGCGGCTCGATGTACACGGGCCCGACCTGCCCGCCGTACTGGCCGGCGCGCAGTCCGCGCCGGCAACGAGGTGCGTGTGGTAGAAGCGCAGGCCCGAGGGACCCGGCGTGAACGATATCCGGCGATGGCCGCGCGCCGGAATCGACGGCGTGCCCTCCTCGGCTGCGCCATCGACGTCGACCGGCACGGTCTGCCCATGCCAGTGCAGTTGCTCGGGCGTGTCGGTGTCGTTGTAGAGATCGATCGTGACCGGTCGGCCCTCCTTGAGGCGAATCAGCGGGCCGGGAAACTGCCGTTGTAGAGCGTGGTCGAGACGAAACGTTTGGGGCCGAGTTCGAGGACACCGGTGGCGATGTGCAAGCTGTAGTCGGCCTTCGCCAGGGTATTGATGCCGGCCGGGGCGGTGGACGGGGGCGCCGGCATGCCGGGCAAGGCATTCGCGCCCTGCGCGACGCTGACCGCCAGCGCCGACAGGCCCGCGGTTTTCAGAAATCACGGCGATCCACGGCAACTCCCAGGGAAGAGGCAAAACTCCGTCATCGTACACTTGCTGGTGCGGGCAACCGATCAGCGGTGGCTTGCTCGCTCAGGCCGGAGCGCGTGCCTCAGCGGGCTTTTGTGCGGTGACCAGCATCGTCGGCATCCACGGACCACCCCACCACATGCGCCAGCCCAGCGCGCGCCGCCTGGCGTCAGCGCCTAGCGCACCCAGTTGCTGCTGGTACTGGCGGCTGTTCGAAATGTCCGCGACCAGCAGTCGGCCACCCGGCCGCAACACCCGCCACGCCTCCTCGATGGCGCGCTCGCGACCGGCGCGGTCGCTGATGTTGTGGATCGCCATGTTGGACACGACCAGGTCGAAGCTCCCATCAGAAAACGGCAGTTCGCGCATGTCGGCGGTTTTCAGCGTGACGCGATCGGCAACGCCTTCGGTTTCGGCATTGCGCGTCGCCACCTCCATCGCGTTTCCCGACTGGTCCTTGCTGCTCCAGATATCGACCCCGATGGCGTTGCCGTGCGGGACGTGCGCGGCGGCCATCAGCAGGACCGCGCCCCGGCCGCAGCCCAGATCGAGTACCTGCTCGCTGCCGCGCCAGGTCTGCGCATCCAGCAGTTCCCGCCACACCACGAATTTGCCGCGCAGCGTGGTGTGCAGGTAGAGCGCGAGCAGGATCGCCAGGATGATCGCCGACAGCCACCAACCCTTCAGCGGCGTGAACGCGATTACGCCGAGGCAGGCAAGCAGGCCGGCCGCCATCAGCGCGGGAACGTAGGGGGCGTCGATCCCGTAGCGACCGTTTCGAGGTGGCGTGTTCATGGGTTTTCTCCGCTCGTCCTGGTTCACGATTGGGCATTCTGGAATTGTCATGTTCAGCACGCCAGTGACGGGTGTCATGCGAGAGGTTGGCGTCGATGCGGCTGCGGCGATTGAAAGGTGGCGTGGTCGAAAGAATAGAATGTGCAACCGGCGGTGCGCGTTTTGAACCTTCACGGCGATCTTCGCGGTCATCCGCAAAACCCGCCACCGCCAGCTCCCGCTTTCAGGAAATCGCCCATGCGTTCCATTGTCTGTTTTTGTCTGTTGTTGGTGTTATTTCCCGGATTTGCGGCTGCCTCGCCGCTGCAGGAGCATGGCAAGCAAAGTGTCGGCCAGCAGCGCGAGGACGTGCTGTTCTGGACGCAGGCACAGCACACGGCGCGTTTCTCGCGAATGAACGAAATCTTTCCCGCCGATCGCGTGACGCATGGCAGCCACGTGCATGCGTTGCCGCAGGGGACGGCGCTCGTGCCGCGTTGGAACGATGAGGCGACCACGCTGGCGAGCTACATGAAGCAGCATCACCTCGCCGGCGTGATGGTGCTGCAGGATGGGCGCATTCGCATGCAACGGTATGCACCGGGATTTGGCCCGGAGCAACGCTGGACTTCGTTCTCGGTCGCCAAATCGGTTACGTCCACGTTGCTTGGCATTGCGCTACGCCGGGGCGACATCCACAGCCTCGACGACACGCTCGAGACCTATATCCCGCAGTTGCGCGACAGCGCCTACGCCAAGGTGACGGTGCGGCAGTTGCTGACCATGTCGTCGGGAGTGCGCTGGAACGAGGACTATGCCGACCCGCACTCCGATGTGGCGCAGATGTACCGCCGTGCCTGCGAGAACGGGCAGCCGCACGTGGTTTCCTATCTGGCGAAGTTGCCGCGCGAGTGGCCCGCGGGGTCGCATTGGAACTACAACACGGCCGAAACCGATCTGCTCGGAGTGCTGGTCCAGCGCGCCACCGGAAAATCACTGGCGAGCTTCCTGTCGGAGGCGATCTGGAAGCCCTACGGCATGGCCGCGGACGCCTGGTGGCTGAAAGACGAGTGTGACGGCAGCGATACCGGCGGCAGCGGGCTGTCCGCCACGCTCGCCGACTACGCGCGGATCGGCCAGTTCATGCTCGACGGCGGTCGCATCGATGGCAAGCCGGTGATCGCAGAGGCCTGGATGAAGGGTGCCCTGCGTCGCCAGGAGGACGTGGACAGTCCCGACCGTGGCTATGGTTATCTGTGGTGGACCGACGCGGACGGCAGCTATGCCGCGATTGGCATCTACGGCCAGATGGTCTACATCGACCCGGCACGCAAGCTGGTCATCGTGCAGGTCGGTGCGTGGCCACAGGCGACTTCCAAGCAGCTGGTGGCATCGCGGCGCGCATTCGTGGCGGCCGTCAAGCGCGGTGCAGACGCTGCGCCCTGAGGGTCTGTTCCCGGCTGGGCGGTTCAGCGGCGGATGCCCAGCACGCCGTCCAGCGCCAGTTGCACCTTGAACCCGGCCTTCTCCAGCCGCTTTGCCACTTCGCGCGGCACATCGCGGCCGCTGGTGAGCTTGTTCGGGCTGCCGGTGTAGTGGAACAGCCGTCCGCCACGGCGCAGCACGCGTGCGAGCTGGTCGTGGAACGCCTGCGAATACAGCTCGCCGGCGATGCCGAAGCGCGGCGGATCGTGCAACAACGCGTCGATCGATGCATCAGGAATTCGGCTGATCGCCTGTGCCACGTCGGCATGGTTCAGCTGCAGGCGGCCGCCGCTGGTGTCGGCCGCGGGATCGGGCGACCATGGGTTGAGCGTGCGCAACCACAACACGTCAGCGTTTTTCTCGAATGAATGGATATGCGCCGCACCGGCTTCCAGGCAGCACGCGCGGAAGTAACCGAGACCGCCGCAGGTGTCGAGCACGATCTTGCCGCGTGGCTCGATCAACGCCACCTTGCGTTGCGCATCCACGAACGGGGATTCTTTCGACGTCGGCAGCATCTTGATGCCGTCGATCTCGAAGGTGGGCGCGCCCCATTCGGTGGGCACCAGCTTGATCAGCGAGCCGGAAAACCGCGCCGCTGGCGCGAATCCGTCGCCCTCGCGAATAGTAGATCGTGCGGTCTTTCAGTTTGCCCGGATAGGGATGGCTGCCCGCCGCGCCATGCCCACGTTTCCGCCGCGAGCGTGACCTCGCCGCTCGAGCGGCCCAGATCCAGCGAGCCGGTCCACGCCCTCGCTCCGCTTCGCGGGCGGCGAGCAGGGCTTCCGCACTCGGGACGCGTAAGCAAGGGACCGGCATAGTGCGACACGGTGGACTCCAGGATGCGGCGGGTGGGCCAACGGGCGATCGGTTCGCACATCGAGTTCCACCCGAGGCACTTCGGCGTGGGCGAGCGTGCGCATTCCCGGGGTCGCGCCGCCGCCAGCGTCCGTGGCAGCGGACGGCTTGCGGGTCAGCCACGGCTGAGGCACCACGCGGAAATCAAGGGCGCGCCAGGACAGCGCCCCGAAGAACAACGCCCACTTTCATTCCCGGCCATGAGGTGATCGGCACGGTCAGCGCGCTTGGCGCTCAGGCCAAGGGGCTGCAGGTCGGCCAGCGCGTCGGGGTCGGCTGGACCAACGGCAGTTGCATGCATTGCCAGGCGTGCCTGTCCGGCGACCAGCATCTGTGCGCGGAATCGGTGGCGACCATCGTGGGCCACAACGGCGGCTTTGCGGACAAGCTGCGGGCCCACTGGGCGTGGACGATTCCGTTGCCGGACAGCATTGACCTGGCCAGTGCCGGGCCGCTGCTGTGCGGCGGCATGACCGTGTTCAAGCCCTTCCTCGCGTACAACATCCTGCCGACGGCGCGGGTGGGTGTCGTCGGCATTGGCGGACTTGGCCATATGGCGGTGAAGTTTGCCGCGGCCTGGGGCTGCGAGGTCACCGCCTTTACCTCCACTGCCGCCAAGGCCCAGGAGGCGCGTGATTTCGGTGCGCACCACGTGGTGGCCAGTCGCGATCCGGCGGCGCTGAAGGCGATTGCCGGCACTCTCGACCTGCTGCTGGTCACGGTCAACGTTCGATGGACGGGGCGCAATTGGACCGGGGCCAAGCGCGGGCGCATGCACGTCGTCGGCGAGGCCCGAGCCGATACCGGTGCCGGCGTTCACCCTGATTTCCGGCCAGCGCGAGGTATCGGGTTCGCCGACCGGCGCGCCGGTGGATCTCGCCCGCATGCTGGCGTTTGCCGCCCGTCACGACATTCGCCCGCAAGTCGAGCATTTCCCGATGACTCAGGCCAACGAGGCGCTGGCGCATCTGGAGGCGGGCAAGGCGCGCTATCGCATCGTGCTGGTATGCGCAGGCCTGAAAACCGAAAGGGGTGCCTGATCAACGCGAGGTTCGTCAGCGCCAGGTGAACCCCCGCCTGGCGCGCTCCACGGCTGCTGTCATCAGATCAGCGCCGCAATCGCTGCTTGATTGGCAGGACGCAGAGGTGCGCGAAGCTTTCCTGATTCAGGTCATTCCTGTTACCGGGCGAGTCGCCGTAGCATGCCGATGATCGTGCGAGCAAGCCGTATCCGAGCTTGCAGCGCGACTGATCGAGGAGGCATGCAACACATCATGAGCATGTTCGATGCAAATTGGTTTCGACGCCGAGACGATGCGACGCCGCCCAGCGCCGGCGACATGGGTACGCTGCTCGCGGCCGCGGTCAAACGAGATTTCACGGCGCCCCTGCCGGCGACGGCAAGCGATCCGGTCTGGGTCATCTACGCCAGCGAAACCGGCGTCGCCGAGCAGCTTGCCCGCGCGACTTGCCGGGCCTTGCAGGATGCGGGCGTCGCGTCCAGGTTGCTGCCGTTCGACGAGCTTGACCTGGGCAAGTTGCAGGCGATCGGCCAGGCGTTGTTCCTGGCCAGCACCTGTTATGACGGCGACCCACCAGACATGGCCGAGGAGTTCTGTCGCGAGCACATGAGTGCGCCCACGCGGTTGTCGCAGCTGCGCTATGGCATGTTGGCGCTGGGCGACAGTTACTACGATGAGTTCTGCGGTTTCGGACGACAACTGCACCGGTGGCTGCAGGCGAGCGGAGCACGAACCTTGTTCGAGCTGGTCGAGATGGATGACGAGGACAAGGACGCGCTGCGGCGTTGGCACGACAGTCTGCGCACCATGGTCCAGCGGCGCCATGGTGGCGGAAGCGCGGCGGCATGAGCACGCCGACCGACCTGGTATGGAGTGAGCGCATCAAGCCGGCGCTGCCGTTCCTGCTGATGTCCGCGCTGGCGATCGTGGGCGGTGGGGTGCTCGCTGCCGCGATGGCGCACGCACCGAGCCGGAAACTGTTGTGGACGGTGGCCTACCTGGTGCTGGTGGTGGGGGCGACCCAGACTGCGCTGGGCGCGGGCCAGGCGCTGCTGACCACGCGCGCTGCGACCGCGCCGGCGCGGGTCGCCGAATGGGCGCTGTTCAATCTCGGCAGCGCGGGCGTCATCGGTGGCACCTTGTGCGCGTCCCGGCCGGTGTTGTGGCTGGGGACGCTGTTGTTCGCGGCATCGCTCGCCCTCTTCCTGTGGGCGACGCGCGGCGTGCGGGGCGGCTGGCCAATCATCGGGTACCGCACGTTGCTCGTACTCCTCGGCGGCAGCGCCGTGGTCGGGCTGGTGCTCGCCATGGTCCGCGCCAGACCCTGATCCCGCGCGCTTGCGCGCGCCGTCCCAGTCATGCCTCGCACGGTTTCAACGGTGCTGATTGCCCACAGGATCTGCTTGACCGCGTACTGTCGCGGCGTATAGTAGCTGCTTATATGACTACTAACGAACATGACGCCGGGATTGCAGACGCGCTGCAGCAACTTGGCTTCACCGCATACGAGGCGCGCGCCTACGTGGCCCTGGCCTCGGGGGGCGAGTGCAACGGCTATGCCCTGGCCAAGGCGAGCGGGATCCCGCGCGCCAATATTTACGCGGTGGTCGACAAGCTGGTGCAGCGTGGCGCGGCGCAACGCGTCGAGCGCGCCGCGGGCACGGCCTATGTCGCGATCGAACCGAACGCGTTGCTGCGTGACATGGAGGTCGAGCGGCGCAAGACCATGGGCGAGGCGCGGCGTGCGCTGTCGCGCCTGTCGCGCGAGCACCATCCACCGGTGGCACTCAATCTGCGCGATGGTGAGGTCCTGGAGCGCGCGGCGCAGCTCATCGATGCCAGCACGACAAACCTGCGCATCGCACTGCAACCGTCGGAGGCCGCACACCTGGCTATCCCGCTGCGCGAGGCGCGCGAGCGTGGCGTCGACATCACCACTTTGTGCCTGGAACGGTGCGAGGTCGAGTGTGGCGGCTGTGTCGGCAACATCCACCGCTGCGGTCTCGCCCCTTCACATGGCACGCGTTGGTTGCTGATCGTGAGTGACGGCCATGCAGCCCTGCTCGGCTACTTCGCTGACCGTGGTGTCACGGCTGTGTTTACCCGGCAATTGCTGGTGGTGGAGTTGACCGCCGCTTATATCCAGCAGAGCACCACGCTCGCCATTCTGGGCAGTGAACTGGCCGGACGCTTTGAAGGGTTGTTGTCGGCTGAAACCCGGCGGGTACTGGATGGCCTGTATCCGGCAGGGGATTTTCTCGCGTACATGCGTGAACTGAGTGAAGCCACGTCCTGAAATGGCGTGACGCGCTTCCACATACATAAAGGAGTATCGATGATGAACATGCGTAAAAACGTCTTGGTGGCCGCGCTGGCCCTGGGTGGTATCGCGTTTGCCGGAACTTCCATGGCGGCGGCCCAGGCGCCAGCTCCCGCGCCCGCGGCACAGACACAGATGAATGCGTCGGCCATGAACTGGTTTGGCGGCGAGACCTATAACGGTGCGCCTGCGCTGAACGTCACGGCAGCCCTGGTCAAGGCCGGTGGCGGCGCCAGCGACTTCAGTTTCTCCAAGGCGCTGGTATCGATGCTGGGCGAGAAGACAGTCAACGCCGAAGTGGCCAAGCTCACCAAGCAGTATGGCAAGAAGGATGTCGATGACTTCATCAACGGCATGACTTTCGCCGTCAAGGACGGGCTCAAGCGAGCCACCGAGGCGGGCGTCAAGCTGCCTGCCGCGCCGGCCGACCTCAAGGGCGCCAAGCTGGCCGAAACCCTGGTCAACGCCGGCACGACATCCGATGGCACCTGGTGGTCCGGCTTCCTGTTCGACAAGGCACTGTCGCATGACATCCACGTCGGGGTGATGCAGGACATCGACGCCAAGTACGGCCATGGCGCCGACGAAAACACCCACAAGCTCCTCAACCAGGCGATGTATGACGTCGCGCAGGCCTTGAAGGTGAAGGGCGTGAAGCTCGCTTCCTTGCACTGACCTGTAGTGCGTTAACGACACGGCGAGGCGAGGACGCAGGTCCTCGCCTCGCCGTGTCTGCATCGTGCGGGTTCGGCTTGCGCTGGATCACATACCGGAGGCAGGGAACGCGCTGGTGCCACACCCGGCGGAAAGGGAAAGCCGGGCGCGCATGGCACACCCGGCCCCTGCAGTCACTTCATCGGCGCGTACAACTGCGACAGGTAGTCGGGCGCGCCCTTTACCCGCTCCAGATGCGGATATTTCAGCCCGCCGTGGTAGTCGACCTGCAGGGTCTTGTACTCGTTGAAGTTCTTCACCAGCAAGGTGATGGGCGTGGTGTTGTCCTTGGCGTCTTTCACCGCCTGCTCCATGGCGTCGGCGCTGAAGTCCTTGCCATTGACGGCCACGATGGTCATGCCCGGTGACAGGCCTGCCTTGTACGCGGGGCCATCCCAGCGCACGTCGCGCAAATCGCCCTTGCCGGAAGTACTGAAGCCCACCGAGTAGGTGAGGTCGGTTCCATGCATGTGGCGCTCGGCCATCAGCGCCTTGATGATGCCGGACTGCTTGTCGGTGTAGACGAGCTTCCAGCCCTCGGCCGCGATGCCGTCGGTGACCTTCTGATGGCCGTCCAGACGTGAGCGCAGGAAGCTTGCCCAGTCGTACGGCTCGATCTGGTTGAGTCCGCTGACGACGTCATCGAAGTTGTAGGTATTGATGTTCCAGGCCCCGGGATCGACGCCAAAGAAAGATTGCGCGAAGTTGTCCAGCGAACGCTTGTCGTGGCTGAGAGTGCGCAGCTTCGCATCCACGGCCAGCCAGATCATCTGGCCGGCGGAGTAGTAGTCCTCGCTGCCCTGGTAGTTGCGGTAGGGCAACGGTGCGCGCTGCGCGATCACCGGGTCGTTGGTGGTGTCCTGGATGGTGCGCCAGCTCAGCAGCCCGGGCCGACCCATGTCATAGCTGGCTGCCACGTAGGCGAGTTTGGCCAAACCGGTTTTCGTGTTCTCCAGCCCGGTACGTACGGCCATCACGTTGCCCCAGAACTGGGTCTGGCCCTCGTACACCCACAGCAGGCTGCCGCCCATCGGTACGTTGAAATTGGGCGTCCACAAGTCGGCCGGGCGACGATACTTGCCATCCCACGAATGGTTGAATTCGTGGGTGAGCAAGTCGTGCGGCTTGTCCAGGCTCCACTTGGTGAAGAAGTCCGCGCCGGTGCCATCCTCGCTTGAGCGATGGTGTTCCAGGCCCTTGCCACTCATCTTGTCGGACAACCAGAACAGGAAATCGTAGTGGTCGAAGTGGAAGGTGCCGTATAGCTTGTGGTACTGGGCAGGAATGTTGCGCAGGGCCTTGAGCGCCTCTGGCGAGACCACGAGATCCTTGGCGGCATCGGCGATGATGTCCATGTGGATCGGTGCAAGCTTGCTGTCCGGATCCAGGTCGAGGCGCTTGAAGTACTTGCCGGCGATCACCGGGGAGTCGACCAGGTCGACGTAATCGATCGGCTTGAACGTGTACGTGTCGCCTTGCTGGCTTTGTACCCGCAGCGCGGAGCCAAGCTTCCAGCCCACCGGCAGGGTGACGCTGGGCTCGGTCATGATCTGCCGGGCGTAGTAACCGGCCGGATACATGGTCAGCTTGCTCCACGCCAGATCAAGCATTTCCGGCGTCATCCGGATCGGCCCTTCGCGGCGGTTCTGCGAGGACAGGAACTGGAAGTCGACGTCGATGCTGCTGGCCCCGGCCGGCACGTCGATATGGAACGCGTAGACGTTGTATTTGTCGCGCTTCCAGGGGATGAGCTTGCCATTGGCGTGGATCATCAGCCCCGCGACCTTGTCGATCGGGCCACTGGGTTCGTGGTCACCGGGGATCCATTGCGGGTACAGCAGGTACATCGGGCCCGGCTTGACCGGGATGGTCTCGTGCACGCTGAAGACACGGTGGTCGAGGTCGGTGGCATTGACCTCGATCTTCATGCTGCCCGGGTAGGGGATGTTCTGTGGCAGCGGTACGTTGTCGTTGCGCGACTCGTTTTGCGGGACCGTCGTGGTGTCGGATGGGGAAGCATTCGCGACCCATGGCGCAAGGCCGAAGATGGCAACCAGCAAGGCGGATGCAAGGACCGTGGTCTTCATGTGGACTCCAGGTGAGTTGCTGCCAGGGGCAGCGAAAGTTTGCGAACGCAAGGGTGGATTCAAGAAATACAACGCATTCACGCGGGGCGCATCATGCGACGGCGCCCGCGGAGGCCAGGGACAAGGCGTTTCTTCGGAAAGGCGGCTGGGGTGAAGAGGAAGACATGGCCAGCGCAGGCGGGCGGATGAACCGGGGATCGCGGCGCGAGTCGACTCCCCGGACACTGACCCCGCCGTGCCCGCACGCGGGAGTGCCGGAAGTCACGTCGTGGATAGATTCGCCACGTGCGCCCGCACGCAAGTTCCTACAGTCGCGCCTTGATCCGGTCGGCGACGCGCAGGGCGTTGGCGATGATGGTCAGCGTGGGGTTCACCGCGCCGATCGAGGGAAAGAAGCTGGCGTCGGCGATATAGAGGTTGTCGAGTTCGTGCGCCTTGCAGTCGAGGTCGAGCACCGAGGTCGCCGGGATCCGTGCCGAAGCGGGCGGTGCCGGCCTGGTGCGCCGTGCCGCCGATCGGGATGTCCTTGCCCAGATACAGGCTGCCGCTCCAGCAGGACCGGATGCGCGCCGACCCTGCTCAGCATTTGTTCCAGCTTTTTCTTGCAGCCGGTGATGCGCTTCCATGTTGTTTTCGGTGACGTCCAGCACCACGCGCTCGCCGTCGTAGCGGATGCGGTTTTCCGGCCGCGGCAGATCCTCGCTGGACAGCCAGAAATCCATCGAGTGCCGCGCCATCTGCTCGAACGGCATCTTCGGCACCCACTCCAGCCAGGACGGGCAGCGCTTCGCCGCGAATCTGCGCGCCGTGCGAGACCGCGCACATCTGGATCAGGCCCAGCGGATACTCCCAGTCGTCCGCTGCCGAAATAGAAGTCGCTGACCGCCAGCGTCTTCTGGAACACCGTGTCGTTCGGTTCGCGCAACAGCGCCATCAGGACCGACTGGTTGTGGCGCATGTAGTTGCGCCCGACCTGATCCGAACCGTTGGCGAGCCCGTTCGGATGTTTGTCGTTGGCCGAGCGCAGCAGCAGCAGCGCCGACGACAAGCGCGCCGCAGGCGACGACCACGATGTCGGCGGTATAGCGCTCCTGCTCGCCGTCGCGGGTCACGTTGACGGCGGTAACGGTCGTGCCGGACGCGTCGGTTTCCAGCGTGGAAACGTAGGCGCCGGTCAGCAAGGTGAAGTTGGGATAGGCCTGCAGCGCCGGGTCGACGCAGATCACCTGGGCGTCGGCCTTGCCGTTGATCGGGCAGGGAAAGCCGTCGAAGTAGCGTCGCAGCGGATGCAGATGCTGGTGGGCGTGGGCTTGCCGTCCTTCTCATCGAGCAGGATGCCCAGCGGCAGATGGAACGGATGCAGGCCGTCGCGCTGCAGGCTGTCGTTCAAGTCCTGGATGCGCGGCTCGTGCGCCACGGGCGGATAGGGATAGGGACCGCTCCGAGGGCGGTTCGTTCGGATCCTCGCCGCGCTGGCCGTGCACGTGGAACAGCCGCTCGGCCTCGGCGTAATAGGGCTCGAACACGTCGTACTTCAGCGGCCATGCGGGCGAAACGCCGTCCTTGTGCCGGACCTCGCCGAAATCGCGCTCGCGCAGGCGAAACAGCGCGGCGCCATAGACCTTCGAATTGCCGCCGACGTAGTAATGCAGGCCGGGATGGAATGTCTCGCCGTCCGCGCCGTACCAGGTCTCTTTCGCCTGATAGATCGCCGTCGACGAAGACCTTCTGCGAATCCCAGTTGTCCCGCGAGCGCGGCAGGTAATCGCCGCGCTCGAGCAGCAGGATGCGCTTGCCGGTCGGCGCCAGCTGCTGCGCCAGCGATGCGCCGCCCGGGCCGCTGCCGATGACGATCACGTCGTAATGGATATCGGACACCGTGCGCTCCGTTGCGTTGGAAAGGCTCAGCCGCCGGTGGCGAAGCCCGGGTACAAGGTCATGCCGCCATCGACGAAGAGCGTGGTGCCGACAACGTAGTCGGACTGGTCCGACGCCAGCCAGACCGCGGCGCGGGCAATGTCCTCCGGCTCGCCGATGCGGCCATACGGCACCAGGGTCATCAGCGACTTGTAGCGCTTCGGGCGTGTTCCAGGCGCTGGTGTTGATCGGCGTGCGGATGGCACCCGGGGCGATCGCATTGACGCGGATTTTCAGCGGCGCCACTTCCTGCGCCAGGCTTTCCATCAGTAGCTTGATGCCGCCCTTGGACGAAGCGTAATTGGCGTGTCCGCCCCACGGGATCTCCTGATGCACCGAACTCATGCAGATGATCTTTCCCGCCGCGCACGACACCGCCGGCACCACGCCGCGGCGCACGAATTCACGCACCGCTTCGCGCGCGCACAGGAACTGCCCGGTCAGATTGACGCCGATGACCTTGTTCCACTCGGCCAGGGTCATTTCCTTGAAAGCGGAATCGCGCTGCAGTCCGGCGTTGGCGACCAGGATGTCCACCGTGCCGAAGGCCGCGATAGTCTGCTCGAACATCGCCGCGACCTGGCCTTCGTCGGAAACGTCGGCCTTGACGCTTGAGCGCCTTGACCGCCGAAGCCTTGCAGTTGCTCGACTACCGCCTGCGCCGCATCGTCGTCGACGATGTAGTTCACCACCACATCGGCGCCGGCTTGGCCGAGTGCCAGTGCCACGCCGCGCCCGATGCCGGAGTTGGCGCCAGTGACGAGGGCCTTCTGGCCTTTGAGCAGTCCGGGGATGGCGAGTTTCGGCGCGGTGGAATTCGGATCGGATTGAGACACGACGGGTCCTTTGTGGTTCTGGCGGAACCGCCAGCGTGCGCGCGGCGTCGTCACGTGCATGTGACAACAGCGCGGGAATCAGGCGAAAGTTCTCGCGATCCAGGTTGGTGCGCGCCATCTCGCGGACGTGTTTCGCCGCCCGTCTGGCGCCAGGCGCGCGAATGCTGTTGAGCGGACGGCGACGGCCCATTCACCCGCGCGCCCGCATGCTGGGCTTCCGTGACATCGCCGGGCCCCTCAATGTTCAGCCTCATCGTCAGTTTCCTGATCCGCATCACGCTGGTGGCGTTGTTCCTGCCGTTCAGCGCCATGGACAAGCTGCTCAACCCCAAGGCCGCGGTGAAGCAGGCGGAAGGCACGGTGCACTCGCGTGGCTTGTCGTTGCTGCTGCTGGGCGTCGGCCTGTTCGTGGAGCTGATCATGTCGCTTGCCGTGATCACGGGGTTCCTTGACCGGCTCGCTGCCGTGATTCTCGCGGGCTACTGCATGGTCACCGCCTTGCTGTGGAAGCGATTCTGGAAGACCGCTGATTTCCGCCTCAAGGGACCGAGCAAGGGCCGCGACGTGTTCTGGGATTTCCTGAAGAACTTCGCCCTGGCTGGGGGCTTTCTCGTGCTGGCCACGGGCGGGACCGCGTACGGCGTCACGCACCTGATCCTGCATCCGTTCTCGTCAACGCATCCCTACAGCTCGGTGCCGCTGGATCTGCACGCGCCGAATGCATACGCCACCAATCCGCCTGAAGGAGTGTCACGATGACCGAATCAAACGAAACCGACGGTGCCGTACTGGCACATCTGGACCGACAAGGACGGTGTCAGCCATCAGCAGCAGTGCGAACTGACGGAGTTCGAGTTGGGTTCCATGGGCGGCGGCGCCGATCCGCAGTGGAAGGGCAACAAGACCACGCGGGAAGATGACCACGATGGTCACCGTGCAGCCGGTGGGCTGGGTCGGCGAGTGGCACGAGAATCCGAAGCCGCAATGGATCATTCCGCTCTCCGGGCGCTGGTCGGTCGAATCGATGGACGGCACCCGGGTCGAGCTGGGGCCGGGCGAGCTGTCCTTCGGCGGCGATCAGCACTGCAGGGAGAAAGACGGCCGCACGGGCCATCGCTCCACCACGGTGGGCGACGCGCCGGCGGTGCTGATGGTGGTGCAGTTCGAGAGCATTCCCGCGCCGAAATCCCCCTGCGTGTTCGCGTGAGGCGACCGTCATGAGCGACACCGATGGCTTTGTCACCTTCGATCCGGTCTTCGACCAGTACGTGCTGCCCAACGCACCGCTGGAGGAATTGGCCGGCGGCTTTCGCTGGCTGGAGGGGCTGGTGTGGATGGGCGATGCGAACTGCCTGCTGTTCGAGGATCTGCCGCGCAATCGCACCATGCGCTATATCGAAGATGCGGGCGTCTCGGTGTATCGGGAACCCTCGCATTACGCCAACGGCCAGTGCCGCGATCGCCAGGGCCGGCTGATTTCGTGCTCGCACCGCGATCGCTGCCTGTATCGCACCGAACTCGATGGCAAGGTAACGCGGCTGGTGGACCAGCACGCCGGCAAGCGGCTCAACGCGCCCAACGACGTCACCGTGAAATCCGACGGCACGATCTGGTTTTCCGATCCGCTGTACGGCATTCAGCGCGATTACGAGGGCGGCATCCAGGAGTCCGAACAATCGCCGGCGCTTTACCGTTTCGACCCGGAGAGCGGCAAGATCACGATTGCCGCTGGCGATTTCGACGGGCCCAACGGGCTGGTGTTTTCACCGGACGAAAAGCGCCTGTACGTTTGCGAAACCGGAGACATGACCACCGAAAATCCCAGGCAGTACATCCGCGCCTTCGACGTGGATGCGAAAGGCAAGCTGCATGGCGGCGAGATCTTCCACAAGGTCGAGCCGGGGTTCGCCGACGGGATCGCGATGGACGAGGAAGGCAACATCTGGTCCAGCGCGGCCGACGGCGTGCACTGCATCGATCCGGCCGGACGCCTGCTGGGCAAGGTCCTGGTGCCGTACCTGGTGTCCAACCTCACCTTCGGTGGCTACTGGAAAAACCGGTTGTTCATTGGCGGGTCGCACACGCTGTACGCGATCTTCCTCAATCGGCGAGGTGCGGGGTGGCCGTAGCCTCGACCATCGCGGGCGTGCGCGTCGCGGGCTTGCGCCACCTGCGTTTGTGCAGCGTGCAAGCCAAACCGCTGGCTGCGTTCTACGAATCGGCACTGGGCTTTCGCCAGGTTGCCGTGGAACATCTCTCTGGCGCGCGGACGCAGGAGCGTCTGGGGGTGACCGGCCGCACATTGCGCATCACGCTTGAACTCGGCGCGCAGAAAATCAAGCTGCTGCAGTTCGTCGACCAGCCCGGGCGCGACTACCCCGCCGGCAGCGATGCGTCGGATCTCGTTTTCCAGCACTTCGCGGTGGTCGTCGCCGACATGTGCGCTGCCATGGAACAGCTTTCGCGCACGTCCGGATGGACGCCGATCACTCGCGGTGGCCCGCAGCAGCTGCCCGCCGCAGACGGCGGCGTCACCGCGTTCAAGTTTCGCGATCCCGATGGTCATCCGCTGGAGCTGCTCGCGTTCCCGCGGGACAACATGCCAACCCATTGGCGGCATCAGCAAAGTCGCGGCCTGTTCCTGGGCATCGATCACTCGGCGATCAGCGTGGCAGACAGCGCACGCAGTGTGGCCTTCTACGAGTCACTCGGGCTCAAGCGGTCCGGGCAGTCCATGAACGACGACGCGGTCCAGGCCGCGCTTGATGGCCTTGAGCATCCGGTCGCGGAGGTGACCGCGATGGAGCCCGCGCACGCAACGCCGCACGTGGAGTTGCTGTGCTATCACCGGACGCACAAGGCTGGGCCGCTTGACCTGCGTGTCAATGACGTGGCGGCGACCTGTCTGGTGTTCGAGGCCGACAAGCATGCGTTGCGCCCCGGGGCATCGGACGAATCGGTGCATGACCTGGTCGATCCGGATGGACATCATCTGGCCATCGTGTGGGCCCGGCGCTGATGCGCTGATACTCACGCCACACGCTGCGCTGCGACGTGGGGGGACGGATGACCACCATGGGGAACGCGACGTCCCGACCGCCAGGAACAGGCGTGACTGTTTGCCTTGCGGACTGGGGGAATCCGACATAACTGCACCAACCAACCCGGGGCCCGTCCTGATGTGCTTCTCCGCCACCGCAAGCTTTACCAGCAGTGCTGTCATTGGCGTCATCGGCGTGGCGACCCTGGCGCGCAGCACGCACTGCCGGGAATGGTTGTTCGCGTCGATCCCGTTGCTGTTCGCGCTGCACCAGTTTGCCGAGGGCATGGTCTGGTTGGGTTTGACCGGGGATGGTTTGCCCGGAGCGGTCAAGCCCTGGGGGTTCGCCTACATGCTGTATGCGCAAGGCCTGCTGACCTTGCTGATTCCACTGAGCGTGTGGTTGATCGAGCCGGATCACCGACGTCGGCGCCTGGTGCTGCCATTCCTGGCGCTGGGCGCCGCGTTGACGCTGTACATGCTGTGGGCGCTGCTGACGTTTCCCACCGCCATCTACGTGGAAGGCCACAGCGTGGTCTACCGCAACCCGGCCAGCAGCCACTTGTGGATAGCGGTGCTGTACGTGCTGGCCACCTGCGGAGCGCTGTTCTTTTCCGGCTACCGTTACATCATGGTGCTGGGGGCAGTGAACCTGGTCGGGGTCCTGTTGACGATCTGGCTGAAGCAATATGCATTCACCTCGGTCTGGTGCGCCTACGCCGCAGTCGTCAGCGTGCTCATCTATTTCCATTTCAGTCGCCGCCGCCGTGCCGAGCGGCGCGGGCGTGTGCTTCAGCATTGAACCTGGTGGCCCTGCAGGCGACGGCGTTGCGAGAGGGACGGACAACCGCCTCCGGCTTCACTCCAGCCAGCCACCGCAAAATCCAAGCTTCTTCAGGCCTCGGCGGATGACCGTGGAGTTGCGGGTCAGCTCCCATACCAGGCCAGTACGCGCGTTCTCGAGCATCATCACGACCAGACCCTGGTCGATCCCGAAACACGCTGGGGCGACCCAGCCTTCCGGGCCGTCGCCGGGAAGGGAGGGATTGATGGCGGACCGCATCGGCGCGCTCGCAGCGCGCGGAGAGCTCCAGGACCGTCCGTGCGGTCCGCGCCTGCATGCATGAAGGCTGCCTGAGCGTCGGCTGCTCACCAGGCGGAAGCCGGCAAACCTTCTCGCGAATTTCGCAACCGGCGGCGTATAGCTGTTGGCTGGTTTTGGCCTTGGCTCGTCGGATCGCTGCACCGCCCCCAACCACCCATTCAAGGTATGCAATGTCCGGAAAATCCAGCTGTGAAGCTGCAACTCGTTTGCCCCGTCCCACCGAGGCGTCTGCGCCGCTGGCGGCGCAGGGCTCCTCGTCAGGCGCAGGTTCGGCCAGCCACCGGGACTCCACCCGCGATTTTCCCGTCCCGGAACCGGTCCAGCCATGGCGCCCACGGCACGGACCCCGCGCCGGGAGCGAGTGGCCACAAGTCACACATTCCGAGACCGGAAACCGGGAAAACCGGAGAGACCGAACCATGAGCGACGCACCCGGCGGCAACCTCAGGATCCTGGTGGTCGAGGACGAATTGCTGATAGCGGCGTCGCTGGAAATGGGCCTGCAAGGCTACGGCCACTGTGTGTTGGGACCGGTCTCCACCGTCGACGCGGCGCGACGTATCCTGGAGACAGAGGAGCCGGATCTGGTCCTGCTTGATTACCGCCTGGCCAATTCCACCACTGAGCCCTTGCTGCCGGAGCTGCACCAGCGCGGCATAGCCGTATGCGTTTTGTCCGGCTACGGCCGGGAGCAGTTGCCCGAAGCCTACGCCGACTGCCATCTGGTGAAAAAGCCGTTTTACATCCGCGAGCTGCTGGACACGATCACCGGCATGGACCTGCTCGGAAAAGGCCGCAGCCTGTCCTGATGCAGCTTCGCGCCGGCATGATGGCGGCAGGTCTGCAGGCGACTGCTGCTCCGCGGACTCGCCCGACACGGCGCACCCGCGGCAGAAAATCAGAGCGCCTGCGCGCGAGCCGGGCCGTCAGATTGCCGCGGTGCTGCCTCGCGCCAGCACCCGGTCGACCGCTGAGGCAGCGGCGTCTGAGTGGGCGTCTGGCCTGTCAGGCGGCGGTGAAGCGGGCTGGGTGCGTCCCAGGGTGATGTTCTTGGAGCCGCGTACGTACTTGTTCGCGTAGGTCCATATTTCACCGGTCTCGGTGATCAGCACAGTCCAGTACAGATCGGATTCCGGCCCGTAGTCGATCACGAGGTGGGCATATCCCTCGCCCTTGGGTGTGTTGAGGGGGATCGGGGGATTGAGCTGGAGCATGGGATTCTCCTGATGGGATGGCTGTTTTGCCAAGCCGAACGTGGCGAGGGGGTGAAGGGGCGCGACCCGACGGTAGCGGCACCACGGGATCCACCCCCGAATCCCGCGGTCGGCGCTGGCCTTGACGACGGCATTCACGTAATCTGCTCATTCGGGGACCGGACGCAGAGACCGAGGAATGAGCGGAGTTGCCATGAAGAGTCCATTGCGCGCCATCGTGGTCGAGGACGAGTTCATGCTGGCCGAGATCCTTGCGGATGCTCTGGTCACGCTCGGCTGCGAGGTGCTGGGAAGCGCCGCGAATGTCGATGACGGGGTGCGACTTGCCGGCGAAAGCCAGTGCGATTTCGCCATCGTCGATCTGAATCTGAAGGGGGAAATGGCGTTTCCGGTACTCGATCGGCTTCATGACCGCGGCATTCCCTGCCTGATGGCGACCGGAGCATTTGCCGAAGATATTCCGCCGCGGTATCTCGGCGCGGCGCGCCTGTCGAAACCGTACGACGTTCGCGAACTGCAACGCGCGCTCGGCTTGCTCATGCCCGGATTCGAGTTTCCGCGACGGTCCGAGGGTCGCGCGATGAAGTCCAACGTGGCTTATTAGGCAAGCCCGCCGGTCTGCAGCGAGCAGACACCGCACCTGCGAATGTCCTGGACTCCTGCTTGTCTCCGCGCTGCGTCGCCCCGGCGACTCCGGGAAATTCACTGTTTTCGCACGCCGTGATGCTCAGGATGGACAGTCCATCCATTCGAGCGCACATCATGGCCAGGCGATCGACCAAGCAAGATCCCGGCAGCGCCGCGACCAAACGGCGCCAGCGGCGAATCCAGGTCGACACGGAAAGTCGGGCCGCGCCAGCCAGCAAGAGCTCCGGCAAAAAGAGCGCCGCGCAGGCCGCGCCACGCAAGAAGCCGGAAAATCCCCTGCCGAAACAGCACCAGCGAAAACCCGGGATCGAGAGTGAACTGCGGCCCGCTCCGCAATTCATGGCGCCCGATTATCGCGGCAGCGGCAAGCTGGCCAAAAAAGTGGCCCTTGTCACCGGGGGCGATTCCGGTATCGGTCGCGCCGTGGCCGTGTTGTTCGCGCGCGAAGGAGCTGACGTGGCCATCGTCTATCTGAGCGAGGACGAAGATGCCGAGGAAACCCGGCGCTGCGTCGAAGCCGAGGGCACGCGCTGCCTGCTGATCCGCGGTGACGTCCGCAAGCCGAAGTTCTGCCAGAGCGCCGTTGCCAAGACCGTCAAGGCCTTCGACAAGCTTTCCATCCTGGTCAACAACGCCGCGTTTCCAGGAGCACGCCGAATCGATCGAAGACATCACCGACGCACATTTCGACGAGACCTTGCGCACCAACCTCTACGGCTATTTCCAGATGGCACGCGCGGCGCTGCCCCATCTGGCGAGCGGTGATTGCATCATCAACACCGGCTCGGAAACCGGCTTGTTCGGCAACGACATGCTGCTTGACTATTCGATGACCAAGGGCGGCATCCACGCCTTCACCAAGGCGCTTGCCTCCAACCTGGCCAGGCGCGGCATCCGCGTCAACGCGGTCGCCCCCGGTCCGGTATGGACGCCGCTGAATCCGGCCGACCAGTCGGCAGAACAGATCCGGAAATTCGGCAAGAGCAGCGGCATGGGCCGGCCGGCGCAACCGGAGGAGCTTTCACCGGCGTACGTGTTCCTGGCGGCGCCAGCGTGTTCCAGTTACATCACCGGCGCGGTGCTGCCCGTCATGGGCGGACCGCATCCTTGATGGCGCGTGCGCAGGTGTGGCTGTCCGCAGGCTGGCGTAGCCGCAAGCAGCTCGTTCGATCTCGTCGTGACAGCGTCTGCCCTTGGCTCCGCCGCGCTTTGGCTGGTCGTTGCACCAGTCACGTCGTGGTCACGATGAAAAGACATCCATTGCATGCGCCGTGGGCGAGGCTGTGCGTTCCTGTCACTGGAGCATCCCATGGCCGCATACCAACTCGAGGGGCGACGTGTTGCCATCCTCGCCACCGATGGCTTTGAACAATCCGAACTCACCGAGCCCAAGCGTCTGCTGGAGGAAGCGGGCGCCAAAACCGCGGTCATTTCCCCCGGCAACTCCAGCAGCATCAAGGGCTGGAGCGGCAAGGACTGGGGTGAGTCCGTCGACGTCGATCAGGCACTCAAGGACGCGAATGCCGACGATTACGATGCGCTGGTGCTGCCTGGTGGGGTGATGAATCCGGACAAGCTGCGCCTGGAGCTGGACGCGATCGCGCTGGTCAAAGCGTTCGACGAGGCCGGCAAGCCGGTGGCCGCGATATGCCACGGGCCATGGACCCTGATCAACGCGGACCTGGTCGAGCATCGCCGGCTCACGTCGTGGCCATCCCTGCGCAAGGACCTGGAAAACGCCGGTGCGCAATGGGAGGACAGCGAAGTCGTGCGCGATGGACAACTGATCACCAGCCGCAAGCCAGGCGACATCCCGGCCTTTACCGAGGCGTTGATGCAGGCGCTCGGTGCCACATCCTGAACTTGACGGCATGTCCACGCCGCTCGGGGAATAGTGCGCATGCCACTGCCACCGGAGAGCCGTCATGCCTGAGAAGAAAACCCGAGCCGCCGCCGCGAAGGACAAGCGGGAAGGGAAGTCCCCCAGCACCCAGGCCGGGGAATACGTGCGCGAGGAAATCGAGCATGTGCGCGAGGGCAAGCACGGTGCGCGCTCGGCCAAACAGGCCATCGCGATCGGGCTCTCCAAGGCGCGCCGTGACGGCGTGAAGGTGCCGGTCAGCAAGAGCGCCAGCAAGGCCACCCGCAAGAAGGCAAGACAGGATGAGGCGGCTTCACGTGAGCACGCCAAACCGGCGCCGAAACGAGCCGCGGCGACGAAGAAGGCCTTGAAGAAGGAAGGCCATCAGGCGGCGTCGAAGACGGCGTTGTCCCGGCACGCCAGCAAGAGCGCTTCCGGGCGAACGGCCAGTTCCCGTTCCGCTGCCGCCAAAAAGGCGGCCCGGACCAAGGGCGCGGCTGGACGGTCGGCGGCGGCGAAAAAGGCCGCCAGGACCCGCGCCCGCGGCGAATCCTGATCACGAGTTCCAAACCGGCGTCGACTCACGGAGATCACTGTCATGGCACGTCCCATCTGGACTGGCACCCTTTCCTTCGGCCTGCTCAACGTGCCGGTTTCGCTGATGTCGGCCGAGCGCAGCGTCGACCTGCATTTCCGCATGCTCGACAGCCGCAGCAACACGCCCGTGCGCTACGAGCGCGTGAATGCGGAAACCGGCGAGGAGGTGCCGTGGAAGGAAATCGTCAAGGCTTTCGAGTACGAAAAGGGCAGTTATGTCGTGCTGGAGCCCGAAGACATCAAGTCGGCGGCATCGGAGAGTCACGAAACGGTGGACGTGAATACGTTCGTTGATGCCGATTCGATCGGCCCGGAGTATTTCGAAAAGCCCTACCTGCTCGTTCCGGGAAAAAAAGCCGAGAAAGGCTACGTGCTGTTGCGAGAGACGCTCAAGCGCACCGGCAAGATCGGCATTGCGCGCGTGGTCATTCGCACCCGCGAATACCTGTCGGCGGTGATGCCCCGCGGCGACGCCCTGATGCTGCTGTTGCTGCGCTACCCCCAGGAAATGGTGGATGCCGGTGAATACAAGATCCCGCAAGATGCTCCTTCGGCGTACCGGATCACGGACAAGGAAATCCAGATGGCCCAGGAGCTCATCGAGTCGATGAGCGATGAATGGAAGCCGGGCGATTACCGCGATGACTATCGCGACCGCCTGCGCAAGGTCATCGAAAAACGGCTGAAGTCCAAAGGCGTGGTCACTCCACCGGAAGACGATGAGCGGGAGGCGCCCGAGAACGACAGTACCAACGTGGTGGATTTCATGTCCTTGTTGCAGAAAAGCCTCGCCAGCAACAAGCGAACCCCGGCGAAGAAGGCCGCGGCCAGGAAGACCGCGAAGCGTGCGCCGAAGAAGAAGTCCACGGCGAAGTCAGCCGGGCCGGCAAAGAAGAAGTCCGCGAAAGCCGCGAAGAAGGGAGCGGCGCGCAAGACCGCGTGAGTCCGCGCACCGCCGCGATCAAGAGGGCTGCACACCCGGGCGTCACGCCCGGCGCATCACACGGGATCGTCGCGCTTGAGGGCTTCCTCCACGATGCAGTCGGAATGCCCGCATTCGCATTTGTTGCCGCTGCGCGTGCCGCCCTGCTGGCGGCAGGCATCGCTGCAGTAGTCTCCGGGTTGCTCGACTTTGCAGCCGCAGGCCGGATGGGCGCATGGTTGCTCGGGGGTCGTGGTCATGGACTCACTCCTGCGTGTTGGACGGGCGCGTCAGCCTGTTTCAGCGTGCCATCGTCCATCTCGACGTCGCGTGAAAGGGCGGAGCCCCGCCGGATTCGTCTGCGCAGCCTACAGTTGCGTCGCCATGAGACCCCAGAACCCGTCCGCCATCTTCTGCTTCCACGGGCGATGCTGCCATTGCGCCAGGGTCACCGGATCGCACTTCGTCAAGTCGTCCTCGAAGACACCGGTCATGCGGCTGGCGAACGGGGAATCGTAGACGATGAGGTCGGCTTCGTCGTTGAGGTTGAACGAGCGGTAGTCGAAGTTGGACGAACCGGCGACAGTCAGGTAATCGTCGACCACCAGCAGCTTGGCGTGGAACAGGGATGCCTGGAACGTGTACATCTGCACGCCAGCCTCGAGGTAATCGCGCCAGCCCGCCTCCGAGGCGTCGCCCGTGACCGGGCCGTCGACATAGGGTCCGGGCATGATGACCCGGATCCGCACGCCACGCTTGCGCGCCGCCAGCAGGGCGTCATGCATCAACTTGTCGGGGATGAAGTACGACGCTTCCATGTCGATGCTGGTCCGCGCGCCCTCGATCGCGAGCAGGAACATCAGCTCCCCATCCTGGCGTCCACCCTTGGGTGCACTCCCCTGCATCTGCGCGACGGTGTGGCCGCTGGCCGACAGCTGCGGGAAGTAGGACGGTCCCAGCAGCACGCGTCCGGTGGTGTGCTTCCAGTTTTCCTGGAAGATCGACTGCATCTGGGCGACCACCGGCCCGTCCACGCGGAACATCATGTCGCGCTTCTGATGCGGCCCGCGCGCATCACCCAGCCACGCGTCGTCGATGCCAAAGCCGCCGGTCCAGCCGATGCGTCCATCCACGATCAGCAACTTTCGATGGGTGCGGTTGTTGATGCGGTCGAAGTTGGGCCAGGTGACCGGACGGAAATACTGGAAGTGCACACCCGCGGTACGCAACGCGGCGGAAAGACGGTCGCTGCCGCGCGAACCGAGGCGGTCTGCGAGCACGTGGACCGAGACGCCAGCGCGAGCGCGCTCGCTGAGCGCGGCCACGAAACGCTGGGCGATGGCCCCGTCGCGGAAGATGTAGGTTTCCAGGTCGATGCTTGATTTTGCCGCGCGGATGTCAGCCAGAATCGGCGGGAAGTATCCATCGCCATCCTGATAGTCCGCCACGCTGTTGCCTTGGGTCTGGGGAAAGCCGAGCAGCGCGTTCGTCTCTCGTCGAAACTGCTCGCTTTGCACCGGGCTGACCGGGCGCAAGTGTTCCGCGAGTCCTCTTTGGGCCGGTGCGACGTTGAGATACGCCAGGCACGCCACCAGCATGGCCAGCGCACCGGCGCCCACCAGCAAGGTTCGGCTCGCCCACTTTGTTTTCATGATGGGACTTGCATCCTGGAAGCGTGCACGGTGCCAGTGAACGTCGACCAGCGATGTCACACGCTGCGTGGCAGCGAGGTGAATTTCGCCAACGGTCGGGAGTTTTACGCCGACGTGCCAGCATGAATGATCTTGGTTTCCGCGCGATAAGCGATGCTGCGGAGCGAGCAGTTTTTCACGACCCAACGCCTCGCACGTCAATCTGGAGGTCACAGGTCATCGACGCTGCCGCAACACAGAGTCGACAGGCTTGGCGTATTTTCCATCAGGCAGCAAAGGTGTGGGCCCGGACCCGCACGTATCTGGCGGATTGCAGGAAGTCGGGCTCCGTCAAATGTCCGTCAGGAGTTGCGCTGACCGGAATCCGGCGCGTGGGTTAGCCGATGTTTGCCTCAGGTCTTGCATGCGTCACATGACGTTGAATTTGATGCCAGATGCCGAGCACTACTCGCATCCGCTGTTTTCATGGTTTGTCGCCTTCTGTCTTGATTTTTTGGTCGGGCATATTTATCGCATCGAACGCGTGATCCCGCGTGGTCATCGCCTGCGACCCGGAACGCTGGTGGTCTCCAATCATGTGCGTGATTCGGATATACCGATACTCATGAGGGTGTTATGTCGTCGCCAGGGATGGCGCTTCCACGAGCCACTGCCATATTTTGCGGCGCGCGAGGACCTGTTTCGACGCGATGCGCTGGCCAGCCTCGCCTGGCCATCACCACGGAGCCGGCTGCTGGGGCTGATTCCGGTGGGCTGGCTTTTTCGCAGCCTTCGCGTCAGGCCCATGCGCCGACTGCGCGAATTCACGTTGGGCGATACCGTCACCGAACTTGTGAAGGCGGGAGTCGGGGCCATGCGTCCGGTTGACCTGTTCAATGCCCGTGGCCAGCGCGAACTCACTGCGCAGCTGGGGCCGTTGCCAGCCACGCTGGCGGCGATCGATCTGCCGCAGCTTGGTCGCTTGCGCGCATCGATCTGGGGACTGCGCCGCCTGCGGCTGGCGGCATTGCGGCGGATCGAACACGCCTTTCGCGCGCACATTACCCGGCAACTGGCCGGCTTCGAAGCAGAAGCTGGATTTGTTCACGCCCTCGCCGTACCTGACCTTTTCGGTGCATCTGGACGGCGACCGCGAACGCCATGACCAGTCCGTCGACCGCAAGGGGGTGTTCGATACCGCCGTCGAGGCCATTTCCCTGGCGCTGAAGCGCGGATTCCGCGTCACCATCAACTGCACGCTTTTCGCCGGCGAGGTGCCGGAGCGGGTCGCGGAATTCTTCGACTACGCGACCGAGCTGGGGGTCGAGGGCATCACGCTGTCGCCGGGGTACAGCTACCAGCACGCGCCCAGGCAGGATGCCTTCCTGCCACGGGTCAGGAGCAAGGAGTTGTTCCGCGACATCTTCCGTCTCGGCAAACAACGCCGGCGCAAGTGGAAGTTCAACCAGTCCAGCCTGTTCCTGGATTTTCTTGCCGGCAACCAGACCTACCAGTGCACGCCGTGGTCGATGCCTTGCTACAACATGTTCGGTTGGCAGAAGCCGTGTTATCTGCTGGTCGACGAAGGGCACGTCCGTACTTTCGACCAGCTGCTGAATGACACGGACTGGGAGCATTACGGCTTCGGCCACAACCCCAAGTGCGACAACTGCATGGCGCACTGCGGTTACGAAGGCACTGCCGTCAGCGACACGTTTGCGCACCCGCTGAAGGCGTTTGCGCGTTTCCGCCACGGACCGGTCACCGAGGGCGCCATGGCGCCCGATCTGCCCATACTTTATGGCGACCGGAAGAAGGCCGTGGCCGGCGGGAGCACGGTGCGCGCGGCGGTCCCCGTCATGCATCAGCATTGAGCGTTCGTGACGCGTGCCGAGCGTTCACCAGTTCATGCATTCATCTTCATGTTGGCGGAACGCCCACCGCTCTATCTTCATGCTCCGACAAACGTCAGGAGTTCGCATCATGGCTGACCCGACAAAAGTGCCTGGCAAAACAGACCCCAACTACGTGGCGGGCAGGAATCCCAATGATCCGAACCGGGATCCGGTCATCAGGAACCGGCGCAACTATCCCTGGGCGTGGATCGTCGCAATCATCATCCTGCTGTTGATCATCTGGGCGTTCTTTGGCATGAACAACCGGTCGCGTGTGGTCAGCCCTGCGACTGCACCCGCACCGGCGGCATCGACCGCGCGCTGAAATCACGACCGTTCACCTGGGGCGCTGGCCTGCCAGATGACGTTTACGCTCAGCGGCTGGTCGGCAGCTTACGCAACGGCAAGTGGCACTGGCACCGTGACCTGCAGCAACGGAAAATCGCTGCCGGTCACGCTGGACGCCAAGGGTGGCGGCCTGACCGTAGGGAAATACAAGATCGACAACGGGCACGGTGACTTTACCGGCGTCAACAACATTCGCAACGTGCTCGGCGGCTACGCCATGGCGCAGGCGCATGCGGGAGCCGTGAACAGTTCGCACGTCGCGGCCCTGACCAAGGGCAGCGTTTCGCTTGCGCTCAGCGGTACCGGCAATGGCTGGGATATCGGCGTCGGCTTCTCGGGCTTCACGATAAAGGCGGCGAAGTGAGCGGTTCTCGGAATAGGGAATAGGGATTAGGGAATAGGGAATAGGGAATAGGGAATAGGGAATAGGGAATAGGGAATGGCAGGAGCCAGAACTCGTTGCTTTTCCCTATTCCCTATTCCCCGCTGCATGGCACGAGGATGGGCAAAGGTTTCTGGCGATCGTTCCTGCGCACCGGACTGGTGGTACTTGTCACCGTCGTGGCTTTCCTGGCGTTGCTCAATATCCTTCCCGGCGAACTTGGTCCCGATCAGGTGCGCGGACGTCCGTCAGCCAGATGCAGGGAACCTTCGAATACAACTGGACCATCGAGAGCGGCCAGGTGCTGCTGGGCGACGCCTATTTTCCACCGCTGCAGGCTCAGGGCGGCATCCCGATTCAATCGTTCGCCAGCGCGCCGGAAGGTGGCAGCCAGACCATCGGCCTGATGTACCTGCTTGCCATCCGCGCGGTGCGCTCGACGATCGACATCGAGGCATCCTACTTTCTTCCCGACGCCCGCACGCGCAAGGCGCTGAACGCCGCACTGGCGCGGGGGGTTCGGGTGCGGATCATGCTGGCTGGCGCGCAGGTCGCCCCTTTCATCGGCCACGCGTCCCGGGAAAACTGGGGCGTCTTGCTCGCGGCAGGTGCCACCATCGCGCGTTTCCAGGGCGCCACGCTGCACAGCAAGCTGCTCATCATCGACAGTTTCCTGACCATGGGTGGCTCCAGCAACTTCGACAGCCGCTCCTTCTATTTCAATGACGAGGCGGACATCAACCTATTCGACCGGACCTTCGCCGCGCACGTGACCACGGTGTTCGATGCCGACCTGGCACGCTCCGGGCGGGTAACGTTGGCGCAATGGCGGGCGCGTTCGCGGACGACGCGGATGCTGGACTGGTTCTGGTCGCCCACGTCGCTCGAGCTGTGAACGGCTACCGCAAAGTGAGGGTTCGACTTGCCGGACCCCGGAAGTCGACCAACGGCCAGCACTCAGAAGTAAACCTGGACCCGCAGCTCGCATACCCGCGGGTCCACCGGGGCGACGGATCATGGATCGCGTTCTCGTGCCGTCTCCCTCCGGCCGCGCTGGCCTTTGTCAGTCGCTTTTCTGTCTCATCTGCTTGCGCATGTCCGCCACGTCGCCGGCGGAAACGCTGCTGGCGCGATTGCCCCAGGCATTGCGGATGTAGGTCGCCACGGCGGCGACTTGTGCGTTGTCGAGCTTGTCGTGGAAGTTCGGCATCTTGAAGGCGGTGGGTTTGGCCTCGGTTGCCGGGATTGCCGCGCCGCCAAGGATCACGCGCAGAACGGTGTCAGGTTTGCTGGCCTGGATCGCCGCGCTGCCTTTCAGCGGCGGAAACACGTGCGCCATGCCCTGGCCGCCGTCCAGGTGGCAACCGGTGCAGTCGTCCGCGTAGACGGCCGCACCTTGCGACATCTGGTTCTTGTCGGCGTTGTCGTGGTCGCTGTCGTTGTCGCTCTTCGATCCACTGCGCGGTACGTCTTTCAGGTAGGTGGCGATGGCAGTCAGATCCGCATCGTTGAGGTACTGGGTGGAATCGTGGACGACTTCGGACATCGGACCGGCGGCAGAGGATTTCTCGTTGGATCCGGTTTTCAGATACTCGGCGATGTCGGCGACGGTCCAGGCGCCAAGCCCATCGCGCACGTCGCCGGCCAGGCTCGGGGCGAAGGCGTTCTCGCCCATGCCGCCGTGCAGCGCCTGGTCGGTCTTGACCGCGCCGGCGAAATTCTTCTTTGTGTGGCAGGCGCCGCAGTGACCCAAGCCCCTCACGAGATAGGCGCCCCGGTTCCATTGCGGGGATTTTTTCGAGTCGCCGACGAACATGCCTTCGTCGAAGTACATCTTGTTCCACACGGCCAGCCCGCTGCGCATCGTCAACGGCCACGGCAGCTTGTTCTGGCGATTCACCTGCCGCACGGGAGTGAGCGTGGACAGGTACGCGGCGATGTCGCGCACGTCGCCAGGCGTCGCCTTGGTGTACCAGGGATACGGAAACGCCGGATAAAGATGGTTCCCCTGGCGATCGATGCCGGTGTGCATGGCGCGATAGATGTCTGCCTCGCTCCATTGGCCGATGCCGGTGTCCTTGTCCGGCGTGATATTGGTGGAATAGATCACACCGAACGGTGTGGGCACCGCGCGCCCCCCGGCAAAGGGCTTGCCGCCATCGGCGGTATGACACGCGGCGCAGTCGCCGGCCTTGACCAGGTACCGACCGCGCTGGATCGACGCATGGCCCGGCTGGGATTGGGTGGGCAGCGGCGTCGTCGCGGCTGCCAGCGCGGCGAGGCCGAGAAGTCCGGTCATGCCGATGAAAATGGTTCGGTACATCGCCTCGACCTCCGTCTCAGAGTCCGTGAAGAAATCCGCTGCGCGTTTTCTTCCATCGCAGGTCCGGCACGTGTCGGGCTTGCTCATGCGAACCCGTCAATCGCCTGGCGGATTCGCGACCAGCCATCGGACAACCGCTTCCTGGTTGCCTCGACCTGGCCATCCCGACGCTCGTCATGCGTTCGTCATGGCCGCGCCGGGAGGGCGCCTGATTTACAGCCTGTCAGACCTGCACCAGCGGGCCCGGGTTCTTCAGATACTGGTTCTTGATGGCGTCGGCGGCCCAATAGGTGAGGGCGCCCACCGTGCCGGTCGGGTTGTAACCGGCGTTCTGCGGGAACACGCTGGAGCCCATCACGAACACGTTCGGCACGTCCCAGCACTGCAGGTAGCGGTTGACAACGCTGGTCCTGGGGTCATCGCCCATCGCCGCGCCGCCGGTGTTGTGCGTGGTCTGGTACGGCACGATGGAATAGTGTCCCTTGCGCGGCTTGGCGTGGAAGGAGCGTGGCTTCATCGCCTTGGCGATCAGTGCCGCCTTGTCGGTGAGGAAGTCCGACATGTCGTGTTCGTTCTTGTGGAAGTCGAACGTCATGCGCAACAGCGGATTGCCGTATTCGTCCTTCCAGGTGGGATCGAGATCCAGGTAGGAATCGCGATAGCTCATGACGCTGCCGTGCGTGGCGATGCTGCACGACTTCAGGTAATTCTCCTGCAACGCCTTCTTCCAGCCGGCGCCCCACTTGGGCGTGCCCTCGGGCAACTGGTGCTGCAGGATCGGGCGACCGCCCGTGGTCCACAACGCGATATACCCGCCACCGATGAATCCGTGCGGGGCGTGGTCGAAATTGTCGCCGTTGAATTCGTCGATGGCCTGGCCGAGCGCGCCGGCGCCCATGAACGGGTTCAGGATCTCGTCGAGGAACACATCGACTGCCGAGGTGATCTGGTACGCGTAATTGCGCCCGACGACTCCGGTGTTGGCGACCGGATCGTAGGGCTTGCCGATTTTCGAAAGCAGCAACAGATGGACGTTGTGCTGGGCAAAGGCGCAGGTGATCACGATCTTCGCGGGCTGCTCGAACTCCCGACCCTGGGCATCGACGTAGTTGACGCCAGTGGCGCGCTTGCCGGTCGAGTCGAGATTGATGCGGGTCACGTCGCATTGGGTGCGATAGGAGAAGTTGTCCTTCTTGAGCAGTACCGGGAAGATGGTGGTCTGCGGGCTGGATTTGGAATAGTTGCCGCAGCCGAACCATTCGCAGTATCCGCAATAGGTGCACGCGCCCATCTGCACGCCGTAGATGTTCTTGTAGGGTCGGGAGGTATTGGAAGCGGGGCAGGGGAAGGGTTTGAAACCCGCATCCCTGGCAGCTTTCTCGAACAGCACGGTCGCGTAGCTGCGCTTGAGCGGCGGGTTCGGGTAGCCACGTTGGCGGGCGCCCTCGAACGGATTGCCACCTTCCTGGATCACCCCCTGGATGTTGCCGGCCTGGCCGGATACGCCGTTGAGGTAATCGAACTTGTCGTAATAAGGCTCGAGGTCGTCGTAGGTGACGCCCCAGTCCTGGATGGTCATGTCTTCCGGAATGAAGCCCTTGCCGTAGCGCTGCTCGGTATGCGAGCGGATGACGAAATCATCGGGCAGGAAACGCCAGTGCTGGCCATTCCAGTGCACCGCCGCGCCGCCTGCGCCGGAGGCGGGCAGGAACGAACCCAGATGCCGCATCGGCAGCGCCCGCTGGTCCATCGAGTTGCGGAAGGTCAGGGTCTCGCGCTGCGGCTCTTCGAACAGTCCGTGGCGCACGGCATATTTCAATTCGTCCTGGATCGTGGTGGTGGAGAAATCCGGCACGGTATCGCGGAAACCACCGCGTTCCAGCGCCAGCACCTGCAGCCCGGCATCGGTCAGCTCCTGCGCCAGGATGGAGGCCGTGAGCCCGAACCCGACCAGCACCACATCCACTTCCTTGAGCCTGGTTGCCATCGTCAGCCCTCTCTTCGCTGAATTGCGCTAGTTGCCCGCGCGACCGTTGAGACCCACGGTCGGCATCGCATAGGGTTTGCCGTATTGTTCGATCTCGGCAACGTAGTTGTAGCGGGGTCCCGGAAAGCCGATCTGCTTCCAGCCGGCGAAGTCACGGTTGCCGCCGTACATCGGGTCGGCGAGGAAGCCTTCCTGGGTGTTGTGCAACAACATCTGGAAGAATTGCTTGGCCGAGGTGTCCGGCAGATCGATATGCCCCTTTTCCAGGCCATGCAGCACTTCGTCCTGCTGGTCGGACGACAGCGCCTCGTAGTGCTTGCCGTATTTCTGCTGGCAGTGGTCCAGGATGTTGCGTATCGCGGCGCGGTACATCTGAGCTGGCGTCAGCTTGGATTGCCAGCCCTGGCCTTCGAAGCCAGTCGGCCATGGGCCTTGCATGTACCACGTCTCCGCCATCCCGTACGGGCCGCTCAACTGGCGGTCGATGAAGGTCGTGACTCCCGCTTCGCGAGCCCCCGGGTGCTTGGCGTCGCCCGGTATGAGTCGTTCCACTGCGGCGTCGAGAAAACGCTTTTCCGCCTCATCCAGATAGAGCGGGCCCGTGGCGTTGGCCGCCGCGAGCGCCTTGCGGGATTCGTCGTTGTGGCAGCCGGCCAGGCTGACTGCGGGCACAGCCAGCGCCGCGGCCTGCAGGAAACGTCGACGCGAAATCGGGTTGGTCATCGGATTTGCTCCACACGTCCAGCGATGTCTCCGAAAACGTACGCGTGGTTCCGTGCAGATTCGATGAACACTTCTGGCGGACCGGGTCGACGCGCGACAGATGCGTGGACGGTCCACGATGTCTCCCCCGGCAAGGCGATCTTCGTTGCGGCGGCGGCGATTCGCCGCGACCGCGCACCGCGTCGACTGGGCCCGAGGCTACAGCGCGCCGGGATAGGGGTGCTGCTTCAGCAGCCTGGCCAGATGCGCCGCGCAGCTCGCCTGGGTCTTGATGGTGTCGGCAAGCGGCTTCGGCGTGCGCTCCAGGTCGACGTAGTTGACGCTGCCCATCGCCTCGCCAACCCAGTAGCTGGAACTGCCCGCGGGAATGGTGAATCCCACGTCGGCGAGTGCCTGGTAGAGCTCGGCCGTCACATGATGCGCGCCGTCCTCGTTGCCCACCACGGCCACCAGCGCGACGCGTCCGAACGTGGGATAGCGTCCCTGCTTGTCGATTTCTCCGAGGAACGCATCCATGCGTTCCAACACCCGCTTCACCACGCTTGATGGTTGCCCCATCCAGATCGGTGTGGCGAGTATCAGGATGTCGGAAGCCAGGACCTTTTCACGCAGCCGTGGCCAGTCGTCGCCTTCGCCTTCATCGGCCTTCACGCCGGGCTTGATGTGGAGATCGACCGCTCGCGCGCTCGATGTGTCGACATCCAGCTTGTGCAGCGCGCGCAACAACTGGTCGAGCAGCTTCTGGGTGGAGGATGGCTCGGGCCCATGCTTGAGCGTGCAATTCACGCCGAGTGCGCTCAACTTCCCGATGGCCGATGCTGGAGGCTTGCTCATGCTGGGTGGTCCGTCAAAGCGGTGCGTCATGCTCCCTTTTTGCCTGTCACGAGCGCATGAAGGGGTGAACCATGATCGATGACGAAGAGGCCGCGTTTCCGCGTTCGCCCGCCGCGGGACGCACCTTCGTCTACGTGCTGCCGTGTCGCGACGAAGACATTCTGAAAGTCGGGTATTCGCGCGATCCGCTCCAACGCATGCACGCATTGCACCGGCGTTATTTCCAATTCTTCGATCTCGACCGCGCCTTGCTGCTGGACGCGGAGCGGTTGCGCGACGCACGGCGAGTCGAGCGGATGTTCATCACCCGATTTGCCGAATACCGCGCGCCGCCGCCCCTGGTCGTGCGTCAGGCTGCCGCCGGGGAGACCGAATGGTTTCGTGGCGTCGCGGGACCGGTCGACGAGCTGGCGCGCAAGATCGCTGTGGACGAAGGCCTGACACTTCATGCGCCGCTGCGCGCGTGGTTGCGCCAGCGTTTCGAGGAGCACTGCGACACGCTCTACGAGTGCTCGATGCGTCTGCTCGATTCGATCGAGTACGAGCAGTTCAATGTCCCCGCGGATGCGCAAGACGGGCGCACGGCCGCCGCGCTGCGTCATCTGCTCGACGTGCATGAAGCGCTGGACATGGACCTGCGGCGGCTGGTTTCCCCGCGTGTGCTGGCGTGGTATCGCGATTCCGGCCCGGGTGCCAGCGGGTGACACCCTGGCGGGCGGAGTCGCCTTGTGATTTGGCTCTGAACGTAACATTCACGTGATCGGGAGAAACCGTCGGGCAGACTGTGCAGGACTAGATCGCGATCCCCTGATGTAGTCGGTGGCACGCCGCAAACCGCATCCCGCACAGGAGGACCGGGGATCGATGGAGGGACCCCGGTTCACTCGGCCGTGATGTTGTCGATAGCTGCAGCCAAGATGTTCGCCCGCAGGTTCATTGTCCGCCAGACGGACGCCCACGTCGCACAAGGAGTATCTCCATGCTGTACTACGCAATCGTCTTCCTGATCATCGCCCTGATCGCGGGCTTCTTCGGATTCTTTGGTGTCGCGGGCCTCGCGGCGACCATCGCGAAGATCCTGTTCATCGTGTTCATCATCCTGTTCATCCTGTCGCTGATCTTTGGACGTGGACGACGCGTTTGAGCCTGATGCATAGGTAAGACGGGGAGTGCACAAGAAAAGCGGCAAGCCGGTGGCTGCCGCTTTTCCGTGCGCGCAAGACTTGGTCGCGGCCTGATGCGCACGCTGGCGGTGAAGCGTGGCGAGGATCGGGGTCCTCGGACGTTCAAGACGGAAAGCGGCGCTGCTCGCGTTGAGTGGCCGTGCTCTCGTGTCGCTCCTGTACCGGCGGTTGGTGCCCGGTGTCCGCGCAAGGTTACGCGCGGCTATTTTTTCTTGCCGCCGCCATCCTGTTTGTTGACCGTCGCGTAGGCGATTCTTTCGGCCGTCTTTTTTGACTTGCCCTCGTCTTCCTCGCTTTTTTCTATATGCTTTGCTTGCCGTTTCTGCTTGTCGGTGTACGACGATTTGTCGCCTTTGGGCATGACCGCGGTCCTCGTGAAAGGGTTGTGGGTGGCTGGAGCTCTTGCGGGCAGAAGCGCATGCATCAAAACTCTCAGCGCATCAAGTTGCGGTGAAGCGGCCGTGATCACCAGGGTGGCGGCACCGGAACCCGCCCGAGGAAATCGGTGAGCGCAAGGCCGATCAGGATGGCCAGCCACAGGAAGCCCAGCGCCGAGGCCATTCGCGTCAGTCGCCGCGCCTTGGTTTCGTGCATGAAGATGGCCATCACCAGCAAGGTCTTGGCCACCGACACGCCCATGTTGATGAGGGTGTTGAACACGCCCAGCTTGATCAGCGCACTGCAGGCGCTCAGCGTCAGCAGCGCGAGCAGGGCGGCCAGGACCCAGAGATAGCGGCGCACCGGTGTCACCGCTGGCGGTGCATCTTTTTCGCGCGGGGTCGAGGATTCGCTCATCCCGAACGGCCCACCAGATAAATCACCGGGAAGACGAAGATCCAGACGATGTCGACCAGATGCCAGTACAGCGCCGCCAGCTCGATGGTGTTGTGCTGGAGCGGCCCGAACGCGCCACGCGCCACGCGCATGGCCAGGGTAAAGATCAGCAACACGCCGATGATCACGTGCAGCGAATGGAAGCCGGTGATGAAGTAATACAGGCAGAAGAACAGCTCGACGGCCTGCGCGTGCGGCCCGGGCTGGTCGAAATTGATGCCCGGTATCAAGTGCTCGGTGTATTCCTTGTAATACTCGAATCCATGCATGACCAGGAAGGTCACGCCCAGCGCGGACGTGCCGAGCATCAGCCAGGTGGCCGCGCGTCGCTGGTCGAGCTTCAGCGCGCGCAGCGCCAGCGCGATCAGCGAGCTGCTGATCAGCAAGACTGCCGTCTCGATACTGCCAAGCAGCATGTCGGTATGCCGGCTGGCGATGGCGAAGCCCTCGGGATGCAGGACGCGGCAGATGGTGTAACTGGCAAACAGCACGCCGAAGAACATGATCTCGGTGGACAGGAACATCCACATGCCCAGGGTGGCCGCCTCGCGTTGCTGGTCGCCATCGTTGTACTGCTCGTCGACCAGGGGCCCGGGATCGTGCGCTGGCAATTCCGCGACGGTGGCGTTCATGGCGCGGGCTCGTCGTAGGCGTAGGCTTCACGCACCACCGGTGGATGCAGGAAATTCTCCTTCGGCGGCGGCGAGGTGGTCTGCCATTCCAGCCCGCGGGCGTTCCACGGGTTGTTGCCCGCCGGAGCACCGTGACGCAGCGACCAGAGCAGGTAGGCCACCGGCAGCAGGTAGGAAACAGCCAGAATGGAGGCCCCGGCCGAAGACAGCACGTTGAGGTCCTGGAACTGGGGCAGATACGAATGGTAGCGCCGCGGCATGCCCTCGTAGCCCAGGATGTACTGCGGGAAGAAGGTCAGGTTGAAACCGAAGAACATCAGGATGGCCGAGAACTTCGCCAGGGGTTCCGAATACAGTTTGCCGGTGATCTTGGGCCACCAGTAGTGGATGCCGGCGAGGTAGGCCATCACCGATCCGCCCACCATCACGTAGTGGAAATGGGCGATCACGAAATAGGTGTCGGTCAATGGCACGTCGAGCGCGGGCGCCGCCAGGATCAGTCCGGTGAGCCCGCCCATCATGAACAGTCCGACGAAACCCAGCGCATACAGCATGGGCGCCTCGAACGTGATGTCGCCCTTGTGCAAGGTGGCCGTCCAGTTGAACACCTTGATTGCCGAGGGCACAGCGACCACGAAGCTGAGCAATGAAAAAACCATGCTGGCATACACCGATTGGCCGGCCACGAACATGTGGTGGCCCCAGACCATGAACCCGATCACCGCGATGGCCAGCATCGAATACGTCATGAACTTGTAGCCGAAAATCCGCCTGCGTACGAAGCAGGAGATCACCTCGCTGACCAGGCCCATGGCCGGCAGGATCATGATGTACACCGCCGGATGTGAGTAGAACCAGAAGAGATGCTGGAACAGCAGCGGATCTCCGCCCAGCGCCGGATCGAACACGCCCACGCCGAAAATTCGCTCCAGGCCAATCAGCGCCAAGGTCATCGCCAGCACCGGGGTGGCCAGCACCATCACCAGGCTGACGGCGTACATGGCCCAGACGAACAGCGGCAAGCGGAACCAGGTCATGCCGGGCATGCGCAGGCTGTGCGTGGTCACGATGAAATTGATGCCGGTGAAGATGGTGGCGAAGCCGGTGATGAAGACGCCGATCACCACCAGGATCACGTGGGTATTGGAGAACATCGTGGAGAACGGCGTGTAGAACGTCCAGCCCGTGTCGACGCCGCCAAGCAGCAGCGCGGCGATGGTGAACAGCCCGCCCAGCACGAACAGGTACCAGCTGGCGAGGTTCAATTTCGGAAAGGCCACGTCGCGCGCGCCGATCATCAAGGGCAGCAGGAAATTGCCCAGCGTCGCCGGGATCGACGGAATCAGGAAGAACCAGACCATGATCACGCCGTGGAAGGTGAAGGCCTTGTTGTAGGTTTCCGCATTCAACAGGCCGCTCGGTTCGAGCAGATCGAAGCGAACCATGGCGGCGGCCACACCACCCATGAAGAAGAAGGCGGTGATCGTCAGCGCGTAGAGGATGCCGATGCGCTTGTGATCGCGCGTGGTCAGCCACGCCAGCAGGCCGTAATCCCGATTCAGGAAGCTGCGCGTGGACGAGGGCAGGCGCGCCGTTGCGTCAATGCTGCTCATGGGTACTCTCCGAGCCGGTGGCCGGGGGCTGGCTTGCGCTGGCCGATGTCGATTTCAGGTAGGCGATGAGCGCCAGCATGTCGCTCTCGTCGATCTGTCCCTTGAACGAAGGCATGATCGGTGCGTAACCGGCCACGATCTGCGTGTCCGGCAGCATGATCGAATCGTGGATGTAGCGGTCGTCGGCGGTCACCGTGCTGCCATCGGACAGATGCACCTGGCGCCCGTAGATGTCGTCGAGATCCGGCGCATGCACCGAGGCATTGGCACCGTGGCAGCCGCTGCAGCCCCGTTGCCGGAACACCGCCGCGCCGTGGGCGGCCAGGCTGTCCGGACCGGCGTGGCGGTCCAGCCAGCGCGCGTAGTCGGCCGGGCGCATGACGATGATGGAGCCGCCCATCTTTGAATGGTCCAGTCCGCAATATTCGGAGCAGAACAGGTTGAAGTGACCCAGCTTGGTCGCGGTGAACCACAGTTGGGTATAACGATCGGGCAGGACATCCTGCTTGACCCGGAAAGCCGGCACGTAAAAGCTGTGGATGACATCCTGCGAGGTCATGGTCAGGCGGATGGGCTGGCCCAACGGGACATGCAGCGTGTTGATCTCGCGCTGCCCACCCGGATGCTGGATCTTCCACATCCACTGCTTGGCCACCACGTATACCGTCTCGGCATTTGCCGGCGGCGTGTGCAGTTGCGCGAACAAGACCAGGCTCCACACGAACATGCCCAGGAACATGGCGAACGGCACCAGCGTCCAGGTCAGCTCCACGCCCAGGCTCTTCACGTGCCGATTGCTGCGATCGGCGTTGCTGCCGTGCCGATAGCGCACGGCAAACACGACCATGGTGGCGAACACGCCGATGGCCACCGCCAGGCACAGAGCGATCATCAGCCAGAACAGCCGGTCGATACCCGGGGCGATGGTCGAGGCATCGGGCAGCAGGAAAAAGGGCGAGTGGCCGCGCATCAGTTCTCCTCCGCCCGGCGGCGTTGCTGCTCACTGCGCCGCAGCAGCACGATCAGCAGCAACAGGGTGACGACGGTGGCAATGCCGAGCGCCTGCATGACGTGATGGATCACCAGGCTGTAGCGCCCGGTGGACGCATCGTAGTTGCAGCACAGCAGCAGGAAATGATCGACGATGCTGCCGATCTTTCCCTGCGAAGCGTTCACCAGCGCCAGCCGCAATGTCTCGGGAACGAACTTCACGCCGAACAGATACTGGGTGACCTTTCCCTGCGGCGACAGCAGCACGATGCCGGCGTCGTGATCGAACTGGCCATTGCGCGTGTCGTGGAAATAGCGAAAGCCGATGCTGCGCATCAAGGCCTCGCTGGCGGCCTGGCTGCCCGTGAGGTAGTGCCAGCGCGGCACGAACGCGGTCGCCTGGGCAGCGGCATCCTGCTGCTGCGCCATTGCGGCCGTTTTCGGGGTGTCGGCAGGGTCGATGCTGACCAGCACCACATTGAATTGCTTGCCCGGTTGCAGGCCGCTCCTGGCCACCGCGTTCGCCACCCCGGCGCGCACCACGCTGCACAGGTTGGTGCAACTGAAATAGCCCGGCACCAGCAGGGTGGGCTTGTCGTTCAACAGATCGCGCAGCCGCAGCATGCGCCCGTCGGCATCGTGAAATTCGGCATCCAGCGGTACCTGTGCGCCGAGCTGCTGGGTAAAACCCACTTTTTCGAGCAGGTGCGCAGGTGCGCGCAACGTGGTCGGTTGACCGGCGTGGACGAGCGGCCACACGCCAAAGGCCAGAATGACCACCACACCACGGATGAACCGGCACGGCTTCATGGCTGCACCCCCGGCGAACCCTTCGTTGATGGCGCCGCCGGACCTGCCTGCCCGCCGTGTTGCTGCACGTACAGCTGCATGGCCCGTTCGATGGGAATGCGGGCGAAGTCGTGCGAGCCGTCCAGCCAGCGATAGCCCGACAGCATCTGTTGCTTCTGTGCGCGTTCAAGCGCGATGTCCTGTTGCGGATGCGGTTGCAGCCGGGGGTTGGGCGGAATCACGCCGGGAGCGGTGACGACCTCGGCATGCTCGGGCATCACGACATGGTGCAACACCAGATGCAGCACGCCGACCGCGATCACCACGAAGAGCGCAAGCGTGCCCATCATCGCCAGCACGCGACGGGTATTGATGGCGGACGATTCGTGACCAAACGGGCGCTCAGCCATCACGCGCGCTCCCGTTGGCGGCAGTCGCCGGCGCCAGCCGTTGCACGCGCAATTGGCCGAGGTATACCCCCAGCCAGATTCCGCCGATACCCACCGGCGCCAGCAGGTCGGTCCAGCGCAGCGCGAACCCGGCGGTCCGGAAGCTCGGCACCACCAGCCACAGCGCGTCCGCCAGGTTCGCCACCAGCAGCATCACGGCCATCCCGATCAGCCAGTTGCGGTTGCGTTTGGCACGCCGGGACAACAGCACCAGGAACGGCACCAGGAAATGGAAGGCGATCAGGAACCAGGCCAGCACGCGCCAGCTCGTCAGCGTACGCGGGATGTACCACACGTTTTCCGCCGGCAGGTCGGCCATCCAGATCGTGAGGTATTGCATGAACGCCAGGTACGCCCAGCCGAGCACGAACATCAGCAGCAGGTTGCCCAGGTCCTGCAGCAAGGGCGAACTGCGGTCGCTGTCGTCGCCTGTCGCCAGCAGCGTACTCAAGGTTGCCAGGGCCATCGCCGCCAGCATCCAGCCGGTGGCGACCAGCATGCCGAAGGTGGTCGAGTGCCAGTGCGGCAGGAGCGACGAGAGCCAATCGGTCGTGGCCATCAACGTGGTCAGCGCAAACACGATCAAGCCGGGCGCGGCGATGCGGGCCAGGCGCAGGTTGTTGCGCACGCCGCGCGTGAACAACCAGGCGAAGAGCAACCACAGCGCGAAATAGACCACGCTGCGTATCACGAAGAAGATCGGGTTGAGGTACCAGCTCTGTTTGCGCAGCAGGGCGTCGTGCGCCAGCACGTCCGCGTGGCTCCACACGTACAGCACATGCAGGCCGAGCAGGATGGGCAGCACCAGCACCGCCATCAACGGCAGCGTGCGCGCTGCCGCCAGCACCTGCGGGCGAACGAAGAAGCCCCAGGCGCCGCCGCTCAGCGGATGCACCATCGCGAGCGCCAGACTGCCGACCGCAAGACCGGTGAAGAACACGAACGCAAAGAGATAGGACAGCAACGCCTGCTGCGGCGCGGGCTGACCCAGCCAGAGACACGCCAGCAAGGCCAGCACGCCGACGATCGGCGCAAACCATTCGGGGCCACGCGGCAGCCACGGCTTCATCGCGCGGCTCCGTCGAGCATGTGCAGGTCTTGCGGCGTCAGCGCCGAGGCGGGCGCGTGCTGGCTCAACTGCAGCGCGCGGATGTAGGCCACGATCGCCCAGCGATCATGCGGCGCGACGCGGTCGGCATACGGGTACATCACGCCATAGCCGTGGCTGATGACGTCGTAGAAGTGGCTGTCCGGCGCATTGCGCAGGCGTGCGGTGTGGTAGCTGGGCGGCGCCGGGAAGCCGCGCCGCGCGATCATCCCGTCGCCATCGCCGGCGCGGCTGTGGCACGGCGCGCAAAAGATGTTGAAGCGGTTCTGCCCGCGCGCGAGCAATGCAGGCGTGATCGGCAGCGGATTGGCGAAACCCGGCGCGGCCGCCGCGCCGCCTTGCGCCAGCGGTTTGCCTTGTGCATCGACGCCGGTGACCGGGGCCGCTGGCGGCACCAGCGTGACAACGCCATGGCGTCCGCTGCTGGCGCCCGCCCAGGCACCGGCGGAATACGGCACGGTACCGGGCACCTGCGGCCGGGAGGCGCTTCCGTCGGCAAACAGCGGGCTGGGGGTGTGCGGCTTGTTCTTGGGCTGGTCGTACATCTCGTGCATGCCGCTCTCGCAACCGCCCAGCAGCAACGCCAGCATCAGGGTGAACAAGGTACCGATGCGCGCGCTCATTGCGGCACCTCGCTGATGGACAGCGGCCCCAGTGATTCCAGGAAGGCACGGCAGCCCAGCAGATGGAAGCGCGGATCGTCGGCATGCACGAGCAGGAAGAAGCGGTCGTTGCTGGCGCGGTCGAAGGCCGGCATGGCGAACAGCGGATGGTGCAGGCGCGGCAGGCCATTGCCGAGCAGCATCGCCCCCACGCCGAAGATCGCCGCCCACAGTATCGTCATCTCCAGCGCCTCGGGGATGAAGGCCGGCCAGCTGAAGGTGGGGCGCCCGCCGACGTTGATCGGATAGTCGATCACCGCCGAATACCACTCCAGCAGATAGGTGCTGCCGCCGCCGAGGATGCCGCCGAGCAAGGTCCAGAACGGGACATGCACCGGTGGCTTGTCCAGCGCTGCGGCCAGCCCGTCGATCCGAAACGGCGAATAGGCGTCGAGTCGGGTGTACTCGCCTTCCTGCCGTGCACGCAGCGCCGCGCCACGCAGTTGTTCGGCGTCGGCGAATTCCGCCAGCAGGCCGTACAGCTGTCCGTCGTTCATGGCGCCGCCTCGTCGTACTGGTGCGCGAGCTTGCGCAGCTCATGCATCGAGAGCATCGGCATCAGCCGCGAGAACACCAGGTACAGCGACAGGAACAGTCCCACCGAACCGGCCAGGAAGGCGATGTCCCAGAACGTGGGATAGAACATGCCCCACGATCGAGGGCATGAAGTCCTCGTACAGGCTGCTGACGATCAGCATGAAGCGCTCCAGCCACATGCCGTAGAGCACGCCCAGCGCGATCACGAACACCGCCACGTGGTTTCGCCGCACGCGCTCGAACCACAGCAACTGGATCTGCAGCACGTTGAACACCATGGTGCTCCAGAACACCCAGGCATACGGGCCGAAGAAGCGGTTGAGCTCCATCGCCACCTCGTACTTGTCCATGCTGTAGAACGCGGTGAAGATCTCCGCTGCGTAGCTGTAGTCGACCCACAGCCCGGCGGCCAGCATCAGCTTGGCGACGTTGACGATGTGACGGTCATTGAGATACGCCTGCAGGCCGAACAGCCGGCGGACCGGGAGCGCCAGCACCAGCACCATCGCGAAGCCCGAGAACAGCGCCCCGGCGATGAAGAACGGCGGGAAGATCGTCGAATGCCAGCCCGGCAGCAGCGCCTCGGAGAAATCCAGCGCCACCATCGAGTGCACCGAAAACACCAGCGGCACGGACAGCCCGGCGAGCATCAGGGTGACGCTTTCCATGCGCTGCCAGTGCTGCGCTTCGCCGCGCCAGCCCAGCGCGAACAGGCCATAGAACATCGCGCGTGCCCGCGTCGTGGCGCGGTCGCGCAAGGTGGCCAGGTCGGGAATCATGCCCACGTAGAGGAACAGGACCGACACCACCAGGTAGGCGATGATCGCGTAGAAATCCCACTCCAGCGAGCTGCGCCATTGCGGCCACACATTCATCTTGTCGGGATAGGGAAACAGCCAGTAGAAGAACCACGGCCGCCCCAGGTGCAGGATCGGGAAGATGCCCGACACCGCGACGGCGAACACCGTCATCGACTCGGCCAGCCGGTTGATCGCACCGCGCCACGGTTGCCGCGTCACGTACATCGCGGCAGAGACGAAGGTGCCGCCCATGCCGATGGCGATCCACCACACGTAGTCGGTGATCGCGAACGCCCACGCCACCGGGATGTTCAGGCCCCAGATGCCCACGCCCTTGTACAGCAGCCAGCAAATACCGACCAGCAACACGGCGGAAAACAACAGGGCCACGGCGAGGCTCATCATCCAGCGCCAACCCGGCGGCAGGTCCAGCACCACCGCGCTGATCCGGCGGGTCACCGACGCCGGCGTTTCGCCCGGCGCAATCACCGCTGGCAGCTTGTCGGGGCCGGCGCTCGCGTTCATGCCGGATCGTCCTTCAGCGCCGGGTTCGGATTGCGCACGCGGGCCAGGTAGGTGGTGCGCGGACGCGTGCCCAGCTCATTGAGCATGGCGTAGTTGCGCGGGGATGCCTTTGCCTGTGCCACCTGCGAGTGCTTGTCGCTGATGTCGCCGAAATGGATCGCCTGGGTGGGGCAGACCGCCTGGCAGGCGGTGACCACCTCGCCGTCGCGGATATGCCGGCCGTGCCTTGTCGGCCTGGATATGGGCGTTCTCGATGCGCTGGATGCAGTAGGTGCACTTTTCCATCACGCCGCGCCGGCGCACGCTCACCTCCGGATTGCGCTGCGCCTTCAGCGTTTCGGTGGTCTTGTCCGCGTACTGCAGGAAGTTGAAGCGGCGCACCTTGTACGGGCAGTTGTTGGAACAGAAGCGGGTGCCCACGCAGCGGTTGTAGACCTGCACGTTCAGTCCCTCGGCGTCGTGCACGGTGGCGCCCACCGGGCACACGACCTCGCACGGCGCGTGCTCGCACATCATGCACGGCACCGGCTGGGCGTAACTGCGCGGGTCGTCCACGCCACCTTCGAAGTAGCGGTCCACCCGGATCCAGTGCATCTCGCGGCCGCGCTGCACCTGCTCCTTGCCGACCACCGGGATGTTGTTCTCGGCCTGGCACGCCACGGTGCAGGCGTTGCATCCGATGCAGGTATTGAGATCGATGCTCATGCCCCAGGCGTATTCGCCGGGCGGGTAGTCCTTGTACAGGCTTGGCGGTGGTTCGGGGTAACGATCGCCCGCGGTGGCGAAGGCCGGATCGCGCAGGTAGTCGGCCAGCACGCCCACGCGCAACAGGTCGCGACCCTCCATGTTGAAGTGCTGCTGGGTGCCCGCCAGCGCGTAGCGTTCGCCAGTCTTGCGCAGGCGCAGGCCGCCGGCACTCCACGGCGCGGCCGATGTGCGCAACAGGTAGGCGTTGAATCCCTGGCCGTCGCCGACGTGACCGGCGGCACGGCGGCCATAACCCAGGTGCAGGGTCACGCTGTGCGCGGCTTGGCCCGGCATGATCCATACCGGCACGCGCAGCGCGCGGCCGTCCAGTTGCAGCTCGACCATGTCGCCGTTGGCCAGCGACTCCTGCTCGGCCAGCGCCGGGCTGACCAGCGCGGCATTGTCCCAGGTGAGGTGGCTCATCGGCTTGGGCAGTTCCTGCAGCCAGCCGTTGTTGGCCCAGCGACCGTCGTCGATGGTGGGGTCGGGACGAAACAGCAGCTCCAGCGCCCGGAGATCGTCGGCGACCTTTGTCACCGGGCTGGTTGCCGGGCCGAACGTTGGCGTGGCGCCGGCGGTCGCCGCGGTGCCCGCTATCACCCCCGCCTGCAGCGCCGCGTTCCAGGCCTTGTCGTCCGCGAGTTCCTGCTGCCATTGCCGGCGTACCAGGGCGCGACCCTCACGCACATCGTCGCCCACCAGCAGCGCGAGGACTTCATGCGCGCTGCGCCCGCTGTACAAGGGAGAGATCAGTGGCTGGGCCAGGCTGGCGCTGCCGTCGAAAGCGCGCGCATCGCCCCAGGATTCCAGTGCATGAGCCTGCGGCACATGCCATTCGGCGCGTTGGCCGGTCTCGTCGCGATAAAGACCCAGGTGCAGCAGATGCCGAACCTTGGCCAGCGCCTGCTCGAACGCCAGGTCGGCGGGAGCGTCGTACACCGGGTTGCCGTCCAGCACCAGCAGGGTGTCCACGGTTCCCGCGCGCATGGCCGCCACCAGGTCGCCAAGCGTGCCGTCCGCTCCCGGCGATTTCTCCACCGCATCGATGTAGTCGACGGTTTGCCCGATGTTGCCCAGAGCCGTGTTCATGGCGTGGCCGAGCGCGTGCATCCACGTCGGTTGGGTGTGTCCGACGACGATCAGCGAGGCGCCGCGTTGTGCCTGGAGGTCGCCAACCAAGGCATCCAGCCAGCGCGCTTCGCGCTGGTCCGGCGTCGTATCGGGCATTCCCGTGGTCGCTGCTTCGCCGGCGCCAAGACGACTCGCCAGCGCCTGGGCGAAGGCTTGCAGGCGACCGGATTCCAGCGCCAGGCGATGGTCGGCCATGCTGCCGGTTACGGACGGCGTCGGCTCGATCGCGTAGAGCCTGGCCATTTTTTCCCGGTTGGCTTCCGGCGAGCGGGTAGCTGCGAAATCGCGCGCATGGCGCACGCCGGCGGCCGGATCGGTGAGGAAATCCGCGTCCAGCGCCAGCACCACGCGGGCCTTCTCCAGGTGCAGGCGAGTGCCGACGCCTCCCAGCTTGTCTCGCGCCGGAGGGTTCGTGCACGTGCCAGTGCGCGCCGGGAAATTTTTGCAGCAACGCGTCGAGTTGCGCCGAGAGAGTGGGCGAGGTGACGGCGCCGGTCAGCAGGCGCAGTCCCTTGCCGCCGTCGCCGCCTAGCCGGTTGGCCTGCGCCTGCCATGCCGCGGCGAAGTCATCCCACGTGGCGGTGACCTTGCCATGCATCACCGACTGCGAGCGATCCGGATCCCACAGCTGCAGCACGGCGGCCTGGGCGTAGATGTCGGTGGCACCCAGGCTGGCCGGGTGCCCCGGATTGCCCTCGATCTTGGTCGGGCGCCCGGAGTGATTCTCCACCAGCATGCCCTGGCCGTAGCCGTGCCGGGTCAGGGTGGTGGCGAAGAAGCGGGGCAAGCCGCCGACCTGGCCGGGCTGGCCGTGCACGAACGGCACGATCTGGGTCTGTGGCGGACTGCTGCATGCGGCCAGGCCGGCAAGCGCCAGCGATGCGCCCAGCAGTTTGAGAAAGCCGCGGCGATCCATCTCGAGTGTTTGCGCCAGTTGCGGATGCTGGTTGCGCAGCCAGTGCTGGAAACCTTCGCTGTCGGACAGTTCCTCCAGCGAACGCCAGAACACCGGGCCGCGCGCCTCGGCGAGGCGCCGTCGCGCGGCCTCGGGATCAAATGCCGGCTGCGGCGGGGCCAGCCGCCCGGCCTTCGCGATCTGCGCGGTGAGTTGTTCTAGCGGTGACATAGCGAGCAATCCGTCATGCGTCGCGTGTCGATGTGGTACTGCTTGACCAGCCGCTGGCCCAGCGCCAGTTGGTCGCGGGCATGCCAATGCAGGTTGAACACCTCGTTGCGCGGGCGCAAATGCCGCGCCGGGTCGCGATGGCAAGCCAGGCACCACTGCATCGTCAGCGGTGCCGCCTGCCGGGTCAGTGGCATCGTGTCGATCTGGCCGTGGCAACTGGCGCAACCCACGCCCTTGGCGATGTGGATGCCGTGATTGAAGTACACGAAATCAGGCAGCTTGTTGATGCGCTGCCAATGCAGCGGTATGCCGCTGCGGAACGCGGTGACCAGCGGCTGCAGCGCGGGCTGGTCGGTATACAGCTGCGAGTGGCAGGTCATGCAGGTGGACAGCGGTGGAATGCCGGCGAAGGAAGAGGTTTCCACGCTGGTATGGCAGTACACGCAATTGATGCCATCGTCGCCGACGTGGTGCTTGTGACTGAACGGCACCGGCTGCTCCAGCACATGCCCGGTGGTTGGCGCTGCAACCACCGCGCGCCAGGTCACCACCCCGACGACGGCAAAACCAATCGCTGCCAGCAACGCGAGCTGGAGGTAGAAACCGAAACGGGAATGAAAAAGCTGACTCACCGCCCCTCGTCCAGTGCCGCGCCGTCGCAACCTAGCGCGCGGCGCGTGCATCGCGCGTCAATGTTTCGGCGTCACGGCGAAGGAAGCGCGTGCTCGGGCTCGGGCGGCGATTACCGTGCAGTGCGCGCACGGCAACACTCTTGGAGCTCCGGGCGTAGCTTCAATCGGTGTTTCCGTCGTGCTTGTCGTCAGTGCAAGCGGGGTGCCCGCACTGGCACCGGTCGTCCTGGTCCGCCAGCGGCGATTCCACCCGCTCGCGGCAATGCTCGCTGCAATACGCTTCACCCTCGGGCACTTCGCAGCGGCAGGCGGGGTGGGCGCAGCGGCCGTTCGTGGCTGTACTCATGGCGAGTTCCCTGGCGTGGGTGGTATCGGGGATGAGATCGCAACCACGGCGAAGCGCATGTGACGGTCGGCGATTTGCACGGGACGAACGCAAGAAACAGCCGCCTTCCCCGATTCATTCGTCTTTGTGACAGGAACGCGTGAAGTGCGAGCCGCGTATCGCCTTGTCGACGATCGTCAGGTGCGCCAGTCGAACCGGATGGCCGCCACCGCTTGCGGTGGCATGTCGACCTCGATGATGGTCTGGCCGTTCTTTTGGCTGACCTCGATCGTCTCCGTCTGCAATTTCGATACTTCATTCAACTCGGCCACCTTCGCCGCGTTGAGGTATTCCGGTTCGCCCATCTGTTCCCAGCGGCGCTTGGCGTTGGCGTGCTCCAGGTCGATGCGCTGGATCGTGGCCGATTTCACCGCATTGGCACCCTTGAGCGTGAACGTCACCGTCTCGGTGGCGATCGGGTGGCGCGGCAGGGCGAAATTGTTCAGCACGATGGTGGCGCTGTTGCCATCGCGCACCAGCCAGGCGTCCACCGTTTCGTGCTGGCCCTCCACCGGCATCAGCTCGGTGCCCAGTGCGTGGAGCATTTCGTAGGTGCGATAGGCGGGCTTGGCGATGCCGTGGATGTTCAGCAGTCCGAAACCGCCCTGGAACGGAATCGAGGGGAAATAGTTCTCCTCGAAGATGTCGGAGAACGTCCAGTAGCTGTAACCCTGCACCAGGCCGTTCTGCTCCAGCACGGTCTTCATGATGAAGGCGGCGGCATAGGGGTCGTCGTGCATGGCGTCGCGCGGGTTCGACGAGGTGCACCACTCGGTGTAGTAGAGCGGCAGGTCGCCGGCCTGCCTGCGCACTTCGCGCGCTTCATCGCGCAGCACGCTGCGCGTGCTGTCGGCCAGCTCGGTGACGGTGTCATCGCCGGGCTTGCCGAAGGAATCGGTGGGATAGTGGTGGGTGCTGATGAAATCCACCGGCAGCGAGTTCTTCCGGCAGAACGCCAGGAAATCGTCCACCCAGGCATTGTCGGCGGTGGCCGGTCCGCCCACCTTGAGCTGGTCGTCGATGTTCTTGATCGCCTCGACGGTGTAGCGATAGAGCGGAAAGTAGTCTTCCTGCTTGCCGCTGCCGAAGGCGGTGAGATTGGGTTCGTTCCAGACCTCGAAGAACCACTGGCGCACCTCGTCCAGACCGTAGCGTTCGACCCAGTGCGTGACGATCTTCTCGATCAGGGTCGACCACTGGGACAGATCCCGCGGCGGACTCACGTTGGCGCGGTAGTGAAACTGGAGCTGCCCCGAGGACGACAGACACGAGGGCATGAAGCTCAGTTCCACGAACGGCTTCATGCCGATCGAAAGCAGGAAATCGAAGATCTGGTCGGTGTTGAAGAACGAATAGATGAACTGATCGCTCTGGTCGATCAGCGTGCCCATGTCGTCGCACAGGATGCCGTGGAAGCGTACGTGGCGCATGCCCAGTTCATCGTGTGCACGCTTGAGTTGCGCCTGCCAATCGGCGCGCAGGGCGAGGGTGGCGTGACCGCTGCCCACGGTGTGTTCCCAGAAGTGGGGTAGGTCGGTGACCTGACCGGCGAGATCGCCGCTGAAGCTTGCTGCCATGGTGACGGAGTCCTGTTGCACTGACGGGAGAGCGATCGCTGCCATGGATGACATGCGGAGCGACGCACGCACACGCGCGGTCGCGCGGCGCGGCGTGACACGCATGCGCAATACAGCCCGCGGAAAAGTATGGTCGCCGCGGCGTTCACATCCAGTGAGCGCAGGTACTTGCGGAAAAGAGGAGCAAGCAGCGCGGGTCAGCCTTGCAGATGCCCGTGCTCGCCGAGGTCACCGGGCGACTTGTTCAGCATGCCGCGGGCAAAGTCAAAGGCGCGCGCAACAAAGTTGTCGGCGGCTTCCCAGTACGCGGCGTCGCGCACGTCGATGCGCAGCACCATCAGGTTGGGATCCTCACGGCCTTCCGGGAAAAAGATCTTCTGTGTCGGCGTCCACAGCTCATGGATGGTGTCTTCGTCGCGATCCATGCGGGCGCGGCCGCGCACCGAGACGTAGCGATGCTCGCCGGGATCGGCATAGGCGAGATTGGAAGTGGAGTCGTCGGTGAGATCGTCGACCTTGTGGCTCTTGGCGGCGGTGAAAAAGATCAGCTCGCCGTTGGCATCCAGTTTCAGCGTCTGGATCGGGCGACTGACCAGTGAACCGTCGCTGGTGCGGGTGGTCAGCATCGCCACCTCGATGTCCTTGATCAGCTCACCCAGCTTGTGCAGGTCGGTATCGTGTGGCGCGTCGTTCTTCATGGGAGGCTCCGCAGCTGGAAAGTCCTCAGCATCGCGCCGGGTCCTTCAAGAGCGGATGAAGACGGCGGATGCGGCTACGTCACACTCTCCGGGGGTCGAAGTATCCCGGCGCCGGAGTCAGGCGGTGGCGTCTCCGATGAACGAGATACCAGGATGAGTACGGCTAGACTGCCCGATCCATGCTCGAGAAAGTGCACAATAGCACCGTGATCCAGCCGATTCACTGCAGGCCGTCTCGGCCAGTGCGCTGCTCACCCAAGGCGAGGGGGTGCTCAGGAGGCAGGAACGATGCGGGTGATCTCGTGCGCATGATGCTGCCATTGTTATGACGCCATGGTGTGTTGACGCTGGGGTTAAGCGGCGGCGAAGTCGGCGCCTTGATGACTTGCCAGATGGCCTTCTTGAAGACTCGACTCCCGAACGTGCTATCCATGTCGGTCTCGGCAAGCGCCAATCTGCTCGGTGTGCACTGTTCACGCAGTGGACTTCAGGACATGTTCACTCTGCCAATTCCGACTGCCGGTTCCGTGGAAGAAAGCTTTCGTTCCCTCGTCAGCGCGAAGTGGTAGACAACGGTTCAGGCCGACCCAGAGAGAACCTGACTAACCAGATGGACGTCCAAACGGTGTCCGGCTGATCCCCGGACACCGGACAGTCCGATGAACGAATGAGGTCTTTGGGTGTGGTTTATACAGAGGTCCGCGTCAGCGCCATCGACTCAACAAGACCGGTTACGGAAATGCAGTCTGGCACTCGTTGGATCCGCGCAGCACTGACACGTGGTACGCAACAGCAGGAAAACACCGGCACCAGCAGTGGCCCGAAAGCTCGGCAAAAGCATCATGCAGCCGGGTTTGACGGGAAGTCTCTTACGGAATTGTTAGGCATCACTCGTAGACGGACGAACTGCTTTGGCAATACGGCCTATTACGTAGAGCACGAAGTCCCGTACCGACGAAGCACCAGACCAGCCTGCGTAATGCACACCACGAACGTTTCAGTGGGTCTAGCAACGAATGACCCGTGCGTATTGTGGCCATGCCCGAGCCAGTAGAAACGCGCCGCCGAGTTTAGATACGCGGTTGGATAAACCAAGCTTAGATCTGCTCATAACGGCCTCTCGCCAAATTGTGATTGGTGATGCTTAACGCTGAAATTAAGCGGCGGCGTAGCCGTCCGCTTGAATGAGTGGTTAGGCTTACCGCGAGCCCATTAGTGCGAAGACCAAATAGCCATGCTTGCGAAGTACGACGAGGAAGACCGGACCAGTTTAAGACGCGCTCGAGAGCAGCGTGAGGCTTGCCTAAGGGAACAATGGTTGGCCAACGCAAGCCCAGAACGCTGAGTTCCACGGCAGATGAACCAGTAGTCATTGCTTGCGACAAGCCACACAACGCGCCCGGCCGCTAGCAATGACGCCACCAAGTAATATTACGAACGCTTTCCCCAAGCCAGATGATTTGCTGCTGAACGCCTAACGCTAAGTAGACCCCAAAAATGGGGTGTTGCGACGAGTATGCGGCTCCACTCCGACTGTACAAGCGAGAGAATTTCTGCGACAGATCATCCGCTTGCGCCGCAGTGTCGACGTGGGTGACGGTGCATGCTGCCGGTGTTATCCGACACTTTTGCGGGTGTATGAGTTACGCACGCGGAAGTGCGGGTGTAACGGCGGTAAGAGCGCCGCATTGTCGGATCATGGTGTGCATGGCAAGGATCTCCCACGCGCAGTCGAGCTAGACGGCCGACTGATGCGTCGCGGGCAGAGTGCATCTGGAGTCGCGGCATCTCGCCCGGAGCAGTCCGTGCTCGCGCGATGCGACCTTGGCTCAGCCGCCGCGGGCCCACTCGCGCGCTGCTTTCGCAAATGCCAGGCAGTCCGCAAACCGGTTGTACAGCGGTGCGGGCGAGATGCGGATCACGTCGGGTTCGCGCCAGTCGCCGATGATGCCGTGGGCCATCAGGTAGTCGAACAGGCTGCGGCCGCGTTCGCGACCGTCGATCACGCGGATCGACAATTGCGCGCCTCGGCGCGCGGGCTCGGCCGGGGTGACGACCTGCAGCACGCCGGACAATTGCGTTTGCACCAGGTATTCCAGATAACCGGTGAGCGCGAGCGACTTCTCGCGCAAGGCGCTCATGCCCGCGCGGCGAAACAGTTCCAGCGAAACGCGCAGCGGTGCCAGCGCCAGGATCGGCGGGTTGGACAACTGCCAGCCATCGGCGCCGGGCGTGGGCTGGAATTCCGGGCCCATCTGGAAGCGGGTGCGCTTGTCGTGGCCCCACCAGCCGGCGAAACGCGGCAGCACGGCGGTGGCATGGCGCTCGTGCACGAAGGCGCCGCCGACCGCGCCGGGGCCGCTGTTCAAGTACTTGTAGCTGCACCAGATCGCGAAGTCGGCCTGGCTGTCGTGCAGTTGCAGCGGCAGGTTGCCCACGGCGTGGGCGAGGTCGAAGCCGACCACGCAGCCGTGCCGGTGGCCGAGCGCGGTGATTGCCTTGAGGTCGAACGCCTGGCCGGTGCGGTATTGCACGCCGGGCAGCATCACCAGTGCGATGCGCGAACCGTGTTCGGCCAGCGCGCGCTCGATCGCCGCCATCGAGACGACACCATTCGGCTCGTCCGCCTCCAGCTCGATCAATGCAGTGGCCGGGTCGAAACCGTGGAAGCGCACTTGCGATTCCACCGCATACCGATCGGTGGGAAAGGCGCCTGCTTCAATCAGGATCGCCGGGCGCTCGGCCGTGGGGCGATAGAAGCTCACCATCATCAGGTGCAGATTCACGCCCAACGTGTTCATCGCCACCACTTCGCCGGGCAAAGCACCGACCACGCTGGCCAGATCGTCACGCACGAACTCGTGGTAATCCATCCACGGCAGACGGCCCTTGAAGTGACCTTCGACGCCGAGTTCGCCCCAGTAATCCAGTTCCGCGTTGACCGCGTCGCGTACCGCGCGCGGCTGCAGGCCCAGCGAATTGCCGCAGAAATACACGCTGTCGGACGGGGCGCCGTCGTGGCCTTCGTGCGGCGGGATCAGGAACTCGTCGCGAAACGCGCGCAGCGGATCGGCGGCATCCCGGGCTTGTGCCCATTCCGTGGTGGCCTGGTAATCGGGCATGACGTTGTCCTGCTTGGCGTCTGACTGCAGGAGCGCACCCTGTGCGCGAGCTTTCTCGCCACGTGCGGAAGAGCTATCGCGCACAGGGTGCGCTCCTACAGGGGGTTATTTCAGTTGGGCGGCCAGGGCATTGCAACCCTTGTCGAACGCCGCCTGCCACGGCGTGCCGGCCTGGCTCTGGCTCGGGCGCACGCAGCGCAGCTGGATCGCATAGCCGCGCTTGAACCAGTAGTGCTCGGTGTAGCTGAACTGGACCCCGTTTTCCTGCGCCGTGTACAGATTGCTGTTCGGCTCGGGTGGCGCGACGACGGCCTTGTAGCCGGGCAGCGCCAGCGCCTTGGCGGTGGCCTCGGCCATGAACTGATGGAAGCTGCTGATATCGGGCACCTGCGTCACCGTCACCGTGACCCGCGCCAGGCTGCTCTTGCCGGTGGGCGAAGGATCGGGCACCTGGAACACCTGGGCCTCCGTGTCGCCCTGGGTCTGCATGATCGCCAGCCAGCTGTCCGGGGTGTTGAAGGTGATGTTGCCGTTGCCCATGCTGACCTCGGCGGCATGGACGCCCCCGGTCAACGCGATGGCGGCGAAGGCGATTGCCAGGGTGACGTTGCGTAGAAGTTTCATGCGGGCTCCGGTGAAGACCTGTCGGGGGCGAAGCGATGCCTGGGCAGGCCCAGCCATTCCAGCGCCGTGCCGTGGAACAGGCGGGCACGTCCAGCCTCATCCAGGCCCAATGCCTCGATGCCGCTGCCCGGTTCCTGCTCCCCCAGCGGGAAAGGATAGTCGGTGCCAAGCATGACCTGTTCGACGCCCGTCACATCCAGCAGATAGCGCAACGCGGCGTCGTCGTGCACACAGGAGTCGAAGTAGAAGCGTTTGAGATATTCGCGCGGGTTGCGCGGGTTGTCGGTGGCGACGAGATCAGGACGCATCTTGAAGCCATGTTCGATGCGGCCGATGGTGAACGGAAAGCTGCCGCCGCCGTGGGCCAGCATCACGCGCAGTTTCGGCAGCCGTTCCATGACTCCGCCAAAGGCGAGGCAACAGGCTGCGCGCGATTGTTCGGCCGGCATGCCGACCAGCCATGGCATCCAGTACTTCGGCATGCTGGCCATGCCCATCATGTCCCACGGGTGTACCAGGATCGCGGCGCCGAGATCGGCGGCGGCTTCGAAGAACGGGAACAGTTCGGGCGCGTCCAGGTTCCAGTCGCCGCAATGCGAGCCGATCTGCACGCCCTGCAGGCCCAGCTCGTCGATGCAGCGTTCCAGTTCGCGGACCGCCAGTTCGGGGGCCTGCAGCGGCACGGTGCCGATGCCGGCGTAATGGCGCGGGTAGTCGCGGCACATGCCGGCCATGTGGTCGTTCAAGTGGCGGTGCAGCTCCAGCGCCTGGTGGCCCGGCGCCCAGTAGGAAAACAGCACCGGCACGGTGGAAATCACCTGCACGTCGACACCGAAGCGGGCGTAGTCGTCGATCCGCGTCTGCGGGTCGAACGCCGAATCCCAGACTTCGCGGAAGAAGCGGCTGTCCTTGTAGATGCGGTGGCGGCCATCGGTATGGGTCATTACCGGAAAGCGGTCGTCGCCGTATTTGGCTGCCAGGTTCGGCCAGTCGCGGGGCAGGATGTGCGCGTGGGTATCGATCTTGAGCATCCACGCACTATAAAACCTTCCCGCCACCGCGTCGCCTGCGCGGGCGGCTACGGCATCACGCTGGTGACGGCAGCGGGCCGACGCCGCGGCCATCCTTCCGCTGGCTGCGCGTCACCACGTGGGCGAGCGTGTCGATGTTGTCCACCAGGCGGTCGCTGATGCGGCCCAGCAGGTCGACGCTGGCGGGGTCCGCGCCCGCGGCGCTTTTGGCACGGCGAACCAGTGCGCGCTGCGTGGCACGCAGGTCGGGCAGCGCGGGCAGGGCAGGCACGTCGGCCAGCGATGCCTGCTGGCGCAGCGCGCCGGAAATGCCGTGCAGCGCGCGGGTGCTTTCCTCGATGAATGCACCCAGCCCGGTTTGCGGCGGCAGCCTGGCAAGGTCCCCGAGCATCGCTTCCAGCGTCATCGCGGTGCGCGCCAGCCGGTTGCCGTTGGCGAGCAGCTGGCGCGCCAGCGCGAGCAGCGCGGGCGGCGTCGCCGGTTCGCTGCGCATGCGCTCGATCGACGCCTGCGCATTGATGCGGGCCGTGCGCGCCGCCGAACGGATCTCGCCACGCACCACGCCGCCACATCCGGCCAGGTGGTTCAGATAGTCGGCATAGGCGTCGATCATGCTGGCCAGCGCGTCGCGCGCACGGCTGCGTTCCCAGGTCGGCCAAGCCACATAGGCGAGCAGCGCAATGCCGCAGCCCAGCGCGGTGTTGATCACCCGATCGAGCACCGCGGCATCGGGCGCGACCCCCTCGAACGAGAGCAGGATCACCACGGTGCCGGTCAACGCGGCCACGGCCACGCCGTAGTGCGCACCGGCCAGGTAGCGAAAGGCCATGCACAGCACCGCCATCAGCGCGAGGTGCGCCCAGGGCTGGTCGGGCGTGATCGACAACAGCACCGTGGTGAGCACCAGGCCGAGCACGGTGCCGAGCACGCGCAGCAGGCCGAAGTTGAAGGTGGCGGCGAAATCCGCGCGCAGCACGATCGCCGCGGTCATCGGCAGCCAGTAGCCGTGCGGGAGATGCAGCCAGCGCGACAGCGCCAGGGTGGCGCTGAGACAGACGGCCATCCGCACGGCATGACGGAAGGCCACCGAGCGTGGCGTGAGGCTGGCGCGCAAGGTAGCCCGGATCGCCGCGCTGCGCAGTTTCGGCGGCAGGCGGGTTTCCGCCGCGTTGGCGCGCAGCTCGCCGCGAGCGCCGGCCCAGTCCGCGTTGCGTACCGCCGCGGCGAGCTGTCCGGTCAGCGCGTCCCGATGGGGAGCCAGCTCGTCGGCATCGTCGTGCCGCGCGCGCAGTGCCTGCAGCAACGCGTCGGCGCGCGTGGGCGAGTCGCCGTGCTCGAGCGCGTCGGCGATCGCCGCGAGCACTCCGGCTGCGGTATCCCGAAAACCCGTCTGCAAAGCCGGCCCCGCATGCAGCTCGGCGATGGCGGTGAGTTCCAGCCGGATCCGCTCGGCCAGCTCCAGCAGCACGCCGAACGCCTCCATGGCGCGGCCGTGTGCCCGATGGCGCCCCAGCAAGGTCTGTTGCAGCGTGGTCATCGCCTCGCTCAATGCAGGCACGTCGGTTTCCTCGTGGCGGGATTGGCGCGCCAGCGTGGCCAGGCCCCGGTACACCTCGACCAGGGCATGCCGCTCGGGCCAGTAGCGCTGCAACGGCCACGCCGCCAGTGAAAACGCGGCCAGCAACAGGCCGCCCGAGAAGATCAGGGCCGCGCCGCCCAGCGCGCCCGCCAGCGGCTGGGGCGTGGCGGCGGTGATCACCAGCAGGATCATGCTGGTCATGCCGGCGCGTGCCGTATCCGGCCCGAACACCACCAGCAGGCCGCCGCAGAAACCCAGCGCCGCCGTGATCGCCAGCAGGGGCAGCAAATGGTCGCCGAGCAGGAAACCCGCCAGCGACGCCAGTCCCGCGGCCAGCGCGTTCAGCAGCAACTGACGCAGGCGCTGGCGATACGGCCCGGGCTGGTCGGAGAACATGCCATTGAGCGCGCCGCTGGCCACCGCCAGCCCGATGGTCGAGTGGCCCGTCGCCAGGCCGACGGCCAGCGGCAGGATGACCGCCGCCGCGTTGCGCACGACCACCCGCCCCGGCACGTTGGGCCGCTTGACCTGGGTCAGGCTTTCAAACGCATGGGCGCGCAGCGAGTAGACGTCGGCAGGCATGGCGGGTCACGGCAAGTGGATGCGACGATTCTGCCTGATCGCGGTGACGTCATCCGGATATGGTCAGTCACTGCTTGCGCAGCGCTGTCGCAAGACGCCTGTTTCGCGGCCGCGAGCGGTGCGGAGCGCCAGGTCGGTACCCCACGAGCGCGTCGTGGAGCTGGGGCAAGCAGCCGTCCATGGAGCGCTGCCCGCTCGGCTCCTGCCTCGCCCTCGCCTGATGCACGACAGTCCACTGGACTGTCGCAACGCATCGTGGAGCTGAGGCAAGCAGCCGTCCATGGATCGCTGCCCGCTCGGCTCCTGCCTCGCCCTCGCCTGATGCACGACAGTCCACTGGACTGTCGCAAACGCATCGTGAAGCTGAGGCAAGCAGCCGTCCATGGAGCGCTGCCCGCTCGGCTCCTGCCTCGCCCTCGCCTGATGCGCGACAGTCCACTGGACTGTCGCAAACGCATCAGGCTCGACCCGAGAATTCGCCGGTGAGGGTGTTCACCCATACCTTTTCGTCGTTGCTGATGTACTCGGGCACCTGTACTTCGATGCCGGTGTTCAGCTTGGCCGGCTTGTTGCGCTTGGTGGCGCTGGAGCCCTTCATTTCCGGTGCCGTGTCGATCACGGTCAGTACCACGCTGGAGGGCACCAGCAGGCCGACGGGCGCATCGTCGATCAGCTGCACGTAGTAACCCTCGACTTCCTCCACGATGTAGCCGGCGTTGTCGCCGACCAGCTCGGGTGACAGTGGATATTGGGTGTAATCCTCGGCATCCATGAACACGAACATGTTGTCGTCCATGTAGGAGAAATTCGCGGCACGCCGCACCAGGTCCATCTCGCGCAAGTCATCCTCGGCGCGCAGGCTGAGATCGAATTTGCGGCCGCCGGGGATCGAATACAGGGTGAAGCGAAACGTGACATTGCCGCCGCGCGCGCTCGGCGAGCTGCGCTCGATGTCGCGCACCTGGTAGACCGTGCCGTCGTGTTCGACCACGTTGCCTTTCTTGACGTCGGAAGCTTTCATGGGTGTCGGGGCCGGGAAGGGTGATTGAGTGATGGAAATGGGAACGGGGAACGGGGAACGGGGAACGACAGGGGCAACGAGCTTCGCTCCGGCTCTTGTTCCCGTCCCTGTTCCCCGTTCCCGCTTTTGTTTTACTTCGCCTGCAACCTCACCGCGCCATCGAGCCTGATCGTCTCGCCGTTGATGTAGCGGTTGCCCAGGATGAAGGCGACGGTGCTGGCGTATTCGTCGGGCTGGCCCAGTCGCGAGGGAAACGGGATCGAGGCGGACAGCGATTGCTGCACGGCTTCGGACATGCCGTCGACCATCGGGGTCCAGAAGATGCCCGGCGCGATGGTCGCCACGCGGATGCCGAAGCGGGCCAGTTCGCGCGCCATCGGCAGGGTCATGCCGACCACGCCGCCCTTGGACGCCGAGTACGCGGCCTGGCCGATCTGGCCTTCGTAGGCGGCGACGCTGGCGGTGTTGATGATCACGCCACGCTCACCGTCCTCGCCCGGCTCGTTGTCCTGCATCAGCGCGGCGCCGGCCTTGGCCACGTTGAAGCTGCCGACCAGGTTCACCATCACCGTGCCGGAAAAGTTGGCCAGCGGCATTGGGCCCTGCTTGCCCAGCACGCGACCGGCGCCGAGGATGCCGGCGCAGTTGATCACGACGTTGAGGCCGCCCATGGCGTGGTGCGCGGCGGCCACGTTGGTGGCCACGCCCGCCTCGGAGGTCACGTCGGTACGCAGGAAGCGTGCGGCCTCGCCAAGTTCACGCGCGCTCTCATGGCCTTTCTCCTCGTTGACGTCGAACAGCGCGACCTGGCCGCCGTGGGCGACGAAGTGCCGCGCCACCGCGTGGCCGAGACCGGAGGCGCCGCCGGTGATGATCGCCTTGACCTGAGCGAGTTGCATGGAAAGTCCCTGGGGCCGTGCCCGAAAGGCGACATGGTAGCTGACCCGTGCCGGCCACTGCAGGCTGAACGCAAAAGCCTGTCACGACAATGGATTCATGCGCCGTTGGGACTTTGCTTGCCATGTTCGGGTCGAACCACAGGTGGCCCCGGGAAGGATCAAACGGGTCTGCTTCCTCTCCAACGCAAGGAATCCATGCCATGAAGAAGCTGAGATTGTCCGTTGCATGCGGCGTGATGCTGATGTTTGCCAGCGGCGCGGTGCTGGCCCAGGACCAGGACCACGACGATCATGGTCATGACCGCGGGCGCTACGCGCAAAGTCATGATCAACGCGACCATGGTCGTCATGACGATCGGCGTGGTAATGATCGTCCACGACAATCGCGGGCGCAGACCGGTCCATTACGCCAACTGGCACGATCGCGGCAGGCACGAGGGCTGGTACCACCGTGGCGGCTACCTGCCGGTGGAATACCGCACCCGCTATGTGGTGACCGACTGGCGCCGCGACCGCTTGCGTCCACCTCCGCGCGGCTATCACTGGGTGCGCAGCGACAACGGCGACTTCCTGCTGGTGGCCATCGCCAGCGGCGTGATTGCGAGCATCCTGCTGGCGCACTGAAGCCACTTGGGTGGCGGCATGCAAAGCCGTCACCACGGGATCACGGGACATGTCGCCATAGTGCGGGGCGTGACAGGTACGCGCAGTTCGATGGTTCATGGCAGTTTTTCCTCCACCACCAGAGGTAATGGCAAATGAAAAAGTCATGGGTTGCGGGGATGTTATGCGGTGCGTTGCTGGTGTCGTTCAGCGCGGTGGTGGCGGCACAGCCGCAGCCACAGCCACAGAACCAGTACGATCAGGATCATTACAACAACAAGAACGACCACCAAGACAGGAACGATAACCATCGCAAGGACAGCCATCAGCACCAACGCGGCATGTATGAGCGTGGCCACAGTGAAGGCTGGTATAGGAAAGGTGGCCACATGCCGCCGGAATATCGTGGCAACACCTACGTGGTGAGTGACTGGCGCGCGCGCCACCTGCATCAGCCACCGCGTGGTTACCATTACGTGCGCAGCGACAACGGTGACATCCTTCTGGTGGCGATCACGACCGGCATCATCGCGAGCATCCTCGCGCAGCATTGAAGAGAAAATGGCGATACCGCTTCGGCGGATGAATGACCGGCCCGCCGCAAGGCGGGCCGGTCATTCTGGAAGCTCAGCCCCGTGCCGGAGGGACCGCTGAGAGGCTGTGAAAAAATCGGAAGACCCGCTTTCGCTTCCCCTGCGCAGCGGGAGAAACTGCCCGAAGGGCTGAAGGGGGCGCTCTTCGGTCGGCGAGAAAAGCCAGCAGCAGCGCGACTTTGCCGCGCTCCCCCTTCCGCCTTACGTGCCGCTCCTGCGGCACGCCCTTCGGGCCGGCTTCGCCGTTCGCTTCGGCATCCTGCCTTCGCAGTCGGCACCTTCCCCCGCAAGCGGGGGAAGGAACAGCATGGTGCCTCCATCGTTATCCTGAATTTTTTTCAAAATCTCTGAGCAGCTGCTGCAACGCGGATGTGTCGACCAGCGCCGGGTAGGGCGTGAGTGGGCGCGGCGGCGCTGCTGTCGGCAGCAGCGCTTTCTGCCACACGCCCACATCCCACCATTGCTCCAGTTTGTAGCCGCACTGGCGCCAGATGCCGGCGGCGCGAAAGCCCATCGACTCGTGCAGTGACACACTGGTCGTGCCGGGCAAGGTGATCACGCCGACGGCCTGGTGGATGCCCTGCAGCTGCATCACCGCGAGCAGCACCCCGTACAGCTGGCGCGCGATGCCGCGTCGGTGCGCGTCGGCGCGCACGTAGATCGATGTTTCGGCGATCCAGTCGTAGGCAGCGCGTTCGCGGAAGCGGCCGGCATACGCATAGGCCAGCACCTCACCGGATTCTTCCCAGACCAGCCACGGATAACGTTGCAGACGAGTATGGATGCGCTCGCGCATCGCGTCGACCCCGGGTAGCACTGTCTCGAACGTCGCGGTGCCGGCGCTGACCGATGGCGCGTAGATCGCGTGGATGGCGCCGGCATCCTCATCGCGTGCGGTGCGGATCATCGGTGGGCCTTCAGCAGTTCTCGTACTTCCAGTTGCGCTTTTTCCCCTCGGCCAGCCATTCCAGCGTGGTGGCGATGCGCTTCTGGCGGGTGGCATCGGTCTTCGCCTCGACGACCCAGTCGATGTATTCGCGCTGCGCGCCGGGGCTGAAGCCCTCGTAGGTCTTGCGTGCCGCCGCGTGTTTCTTCTGCGCGAGCAGCGCGGCCAGATCGTCCGGCAGGATCGGCGCAGGTTTTGCGGCGGCCTTCGGGCGGCCTTTCTTCACGCCAGCCTCGTTCAGCGCCATCGCCTTTTTCAGGTACGCGGCGAGCTGCTTCGCTGGCGGCAGATCCTGCAGCGAAGCGAGCTTGCCGAACTGGCCCATGCCGTCCTCGTCGCTGCCGCCGGTGACTTCCTTCGACAACCAGAAACCGAACGCGCAGTGCTGCTTGAACGCCGCCATCATGCACATCGGCGCGGCCTTGTAGCTGAAGAACGGCATGCCCCACTTGATGGTTTCCTCCACCTCGGGGCAGGCGGCGTGCACGGCGGCGCGCAGGTGTTCGAGGATCGGCCGGGCGAAGTCGGCGGACTTCGCGATATAGGCATCGATGCGGGGATCGTGGTTCGCCATGGCTTTGCTCACAATTCGCGGATGAAGAAACGGTCGCAGCTGTAGTGCCCGGTGCCGCCCATCGGCGCGCACAACGCGGTGAAGCCGCTGCGCTTGTACAGCGCCTGCGCCGCATCCATGCCGGTCAGGGTTTCCAGGTAACAGCGTTTGAAGCCGTGCGCGCGTGCGGCATCCAGACAGCGCTGCATCATCGCGCTGCCCGCGCCGATGCCGCGCGCGACGGGCAGGAAGTACATCTTGCGCAATTCGCAGACATCCGGCTCGGCGTTCTGCAGCGGAGCGACGCCGCCTCCGCCGATCACCACGCCGTCGCGCTCGACCACGAAGTAGCTGCTGCGCGGCTGCGCGTACGACTCGTGCATCGAGTCCACCTCGGCATCGTGGATGGCGAAGCCGGGGCCGTCGGCGCCGAATTCGGGCATCACGGCGCGGATGATCGCGGCCATGGCCGGGTCGTCGCGTGGCTCGATCGGGCGGATGGAAACTTCATGCATGGGGATCGTTCTTTTCCTGGCGGTTGAGGGTTTTGAAAAATTTTGTCATGGCTTGCCGGGCTGGCGATAGATCACGCCGTTCTTCATCACGAACAGCGGGTGCGCAAGGTCGTCGATGTGTGTGCTCGGGTCGCCGGTGAAGGCGGCCAGGTCCGCATGCAGGCCGGGTGCGATGCGGCCGAGCTGGTCGGACTGGCGCAGGATCTTCGCGGCCACATCGGTGGCGGCGTGCAGCGCTTGGGCCGGTGTCATGCCATCGGCGACCATCGCCGCCGGCTCGCGCCAGTTCTCGCCGTGCGCGAACACGCCCACGTCGCTGCCGTTGCCGATCGTCACGCCGACTTTCATCGCGGTGCGGAACGCCCGTTCGGCTTCGCGCATCGCCGGCGTCGGCGGGCTCACGCCCGGCTGGTAGTGCTGGAAATATTCCGAGGTCGCCTCGACTGCGGTGAGCGTGGGTTCGTACGCGGTGCCGTGCTGCTTGAGCAGGCGGAAGGTGGCTTCGCTGGCGCCGTAGCCGTGCTCGATGCTGTCCACGCCTGCCTCGACCGCGTTGCGCACGCCGGCGTCGCTGGCGGCATGCGCGGCAACCGGGCGACCGATCTGGTGCGCCGCCTCGACAATCGCCTTGATCTCGGCCGGCGACAGCGTCGGCATGGTCTGGCCATGGTCGCCGACGCGGTAGTCCGCATAGAGCTTGATCCAGTCGGCGCCGCGTGCGGCCTGCTCGCGCACCGCTGCCACGGCGGCGTCCACGCCGGTCACCGGCTGCGCGCCCTGCGGCAGGTCCAGGTCGGGACGGAAGCCGCGAGGACCCGGGCCGTAGCTGGCGGTGGCGACGATCGCGCGGGTGGCCACGAACATCCGCGGGCCGGGGATCAGCCCTTCCTCGATCGCGCGCTTGACCGACACGTCGGCGAAACCGGCGCCCTCGGTGCCGAGGTCGCGCAGCGTGGTGAAGCCGGCGAGCAGGGTGGCCTTCGCATGCGCGGCTGCTTCCAGCGTGCGGTAGTCCTGCGCCTCGGTCAGCACCTGGTCGTTCCACAGCGTCTCGTTGTAGGGATGCAGGAACAGGTGCGAGTGCAGGTCGATCAGGCCTGGCGTGAGCGTGGCGCCGGGCAGCTCCACGCGCTGCGCGTTGGCCGGCGCGTGGATCGACGCCACCGGGCCGACCGCGGCGATCGCATCGTCGTGCACCAGTACCGCCCAGCCGGCGTGCGCGGCATCGCCATCGCCGGTCCACACGCGATCGGGCAGCAGCAGCCAGTCGCCTTTCGGTGTGGTGCCGGTGGCATGCGCCGCCAGCGACAGCAGCAGGCACAGCAGCGGGAGCAGCAAAGCGTAGCCTTTTGGCGCTTGGCGCATGGCCAGTTCCGTCTCGGGAAAACCCGATTCTAGCCAGTCCGGACCGGGTGTCGATGATCCGTCGCGGATGGCTCAACCCGATCAGATGCCCGTGTCGGGCTGGCTGAAGAAGGAGCGCGGGAAGACGTCGCTGGTCTTGCCCTGCAGTCGACAGGGAACGGCAGGAAGCATTCCAGCGGACGTTTGCTCGGCACTGGACCGGGATCGCCGCCACTTTCCCGAACCCAGGTCGCATCAGGCGGGCGATTTTCGCAGCCGCTCAGGCCGGCGCGGTGCGCGCGCGCGTCACCCGGCTCGAGGTTTCCTTGTGCAACTGCGCGGCCAACCAGGCGCCGGTGGCGACCAGCAGGTCCAGGTCCACTCCGGTCTCCATGCCCATGCCCTGCAGCATGTACGCCACGTCCTCGCTCGCCACATTGCCGGTGGCGCCCTTGGCATAGGGGCAGCCGCCGGTGCCGGAGACGGAGCTGTCGACCACCCGCACGCCTTCTTCCAGGCAGGCCAGGATGTTCGCCAGCGCCTGGCCGTAGGTGTCGTGAAAATGCACGGCCAGCGCGTCCATCGGTACTTCCCGGGCTACCGCGCGCAGCATGGCGCGCGCCTTGGCGGGGGTGCCGACACCGATGGTGTCGCCCAGCGACACCTCGTAACAGCCAAGTTCGTGCAGCCGCCGCGCGACGTGGACCACGTCGCGCAACGGCACCTCGCCCTGGTATGGGCAGCCCAGCACGGTGGAGACGTAGCCGCGCACGCGCACGCCATCGATGCGGGCCTGTTCCATCACCGGGATGAAACGCTCGATCGACTCGTCGATCGAGGCATTGATGTTCTTGCGGTTGAACGCTTCGGAGGCCGCGCTGAACACGGCGATGTCGGTAACGCCGACTTCGCGCGCGCGCGCGTAGCCCTCCAGGTTCGGCACCAGCACCGGATAGCTCACGCCCGGCAGCTTGCGGATGCCACGGAACACCTGGGCTGCATCGGCCAGCTGCGGCACCCACTTCGGGCTGACGAAGCTGGTCGCCTCGATCGTCTTCAGGCCAGTGGCGGACAGGCGATCGATCAGCGCGATCTTCACCTCGGCCGGCAGCAGCGTTTTCTCGTTTTGCAAACCGTCGCGGGCGCCGACTTCGACGATGCGGACGTGGTTGGAAACGGTTCATGCGAATGTCTCCGGAAGATTTCCTCCCTGCAGGAGCGGTGCCCGCAGGGCGGATGAGGTACGGTCGAAGCAGCCTCTCGCTCCGGCCGTACCCTCGCCCAACGCCTCTCACGCACAAGGGGACTCCCTGCGGCCGCCGAGGGGAGAGGGACTTCAGTGCCTCACTCGTCGGCGAAACGCACCAGCACGGCATCCGCTTCCACGAATTCGCCTTGCGTGGCGCTGATGCTTTCGATGGTGCCGGCACGCGGCGCCTTCAACGCCAGCTCCATCTTCATCGCTTCCATCACCAGCAGCTCCTGGCCCTGCTCGACGACGTCGCCGGCAGCGGCCTTGACCAGCACGATGCGGCCGGGCATCGGCGCGATCAGCTGGTTGCCGCCGGCGACGTCGCTGGACTCCCACGCGAACGCTGCGGCGCGGGCGAAGCTGTAGCGCTGGCCGTCGCTGTCGTGCAGCAGTACGTGTGCGGCATCGGTGCGCAGCGGCACGCGACGCGCTTCGCCATCGAAGCGCGCGCCCAGGTAATCATCGTGCAGGCACGCGCCAGCGACGTCGCATTCGACATCGCCATGGCGCAGTCGATAATCACCGCCGTGGCCATGTGCCTCGATCTCGAAGCGCTGTTCGCGCCAGGTCAGCGCCACGATGCGCTTGCCGGCGTGGCCGATACGCCAGGCGTCGGCAAGAGCCCACGGTGAATGCGGATCGGTGGAAGCAACTGCCTTGTGCGACTCGTCGTACAGCAACACGGCGGTGGCGGCCGCAAACACCACGGGTCGCCCGGCGGCGCGTCCCCGACCAGGAATTCCTCGAGGTGGCGATCGAGGTAACCGGTGTCGATGCGCCCTTCGACCACCGCCGGATGCCGCACCAGCCGTTCGAGAAAACCGATGTTCGATTTCGGGCCGATGATCTCGCACGCTGCCAGCGCCTCGCGCATCCGCTGCAGGGCTTTCGGGCGGTCCTCGTCCCACACGATCAGCTTGGCGATCATCGGGTCGTAGAAGATCGTCACGGTGTCGCCTTCGATCACGCCGCCGTCGAGGCGCACGTTGGCGGCGGGCGCGGGCAGGCGCAGGGTCTGCAGCTTGCCGGAGCCGGGCAGGAAGTTCTGGTCGGGGTCTTCGGCATACAGGCGTACTTCGATCGCGTGGCCGTGCGAGACCACGTCGTCCTGGGCCAGCGGCAGTGGTTCGCCATCGGCGATGCGCAACTGCCATTCCACCAGGTCCACGCCGTGGGTCAGTTCGGTGACCGGGTGCTCGACCTGCAGGCGGGTGTTCATTTCCATGAAGTGGAAATCACCGGCGGGGCCGACGATGAATTCCACCGTGCCGGCGCCCACGTAGTTCACCGCGCGCGCGGCGGCCACGGCGGCGGCGCCCATGTCGGCGCGTTTTTCCGGGGTCAGGAACGGCGAGGGGGTTTCCTCCAGCACCTTCTGGTAGCGGCGCTGCGCGGAGCATTCGCGTTCGCCCAGATGGATGAGGTTGCCGTGGCGGTCGCCGAAGATCTGGAACTCGATGTGGCGCGGGTGCTCCACGTAGCGTTCCAGCAGCATCGAGGCGTCGCCGAAGGCGGCCTGCGCCACGCGCTGCGCGGTGGCCAGTGCCTCGGGGAATTCGGCGTCCGAGCGCACGATCTGCATGCCCTTGCCGCCGCCGCCGGCGGAGGGCTTGATGATCAGCGGATAACCGACGTCATGCGCCTGCTCGGCGAGGAAGGCGTTGTCCTGCTTGTCGCCGCTGTAGCCGGGCACCAGCGGCACGTCGTGTCTGGCCATCAGCTGCTTGGCGGCGGCTTTCGAGCCCATCGCCTCGATGCTTTCGGGATCGGGGCCGATGAACACGATGCCGGCGTCCTTGCAGGCGCGCGAGAAGGCGGTGTTCTCGGACAGGAAGCCGTAGCCGGGATGGATCGCCTGCGCGCCGCTCTTTTTCGCTGCGTCGAGGATGGCGTCGATGCGCAGGTAGGAATCGGCCGGCAGCGGGCCGCCGATCGGCCACGCCTCGTCGGCCAGGCGCACGTGTTGCGCGTCCTTGTCCGCCTCCGAATACACCGCGATGGTGTGGATGCCGAGGCGGCGGCAGGTGCGGATCACGCGACAGGCGATCTCGCCGCGGTTGGCTATCAGTACGCGTTCGAACATGCAGGATCCTTGAAGCCGTTCGTGTCGATGCAAATCAGCTCAAATTAACAGATTGCCGCACGGCGGCCGATGGGCAGTGCAGCACGCAGCCGCGGCGCTACTCGCCGTCCCAGTAGTCGAGCGACTGCGCCTGCCGCCCGAGCACCCGGAATTTGCGTGGCTGGCCGTCGGCATCGCGCAGGTTGTCGTCGAACACCAGGTACTTGCCGGAGTCCGGGTATTCGCAGATGTCAGGGGCCTCGTTGGTACTGACGGCCAGGTAGCGCAGCTCGACGGTCCCGGTATTGATGATCTGGTGCGCGCTTTCCGGGCCGCCGGGCGGGCAGGCGATGATGTCGCCGGCACGCAGCGGATGGCGCTCGTCACCGTAGCGCAGCTCGCCACTGCCTTCGAGGATGAAGAACATTTCCTCTTCCACGCGATGGTTGTGGAAAGGGCAGTTGCGTTTGCCCGGCGCCACCACGGTGAGGTTGTAGCCAAGCTTGCGCGCGCCGATGCGGCTGGCAATCTCGCCCCAGCGGATGTCGTAATCCGCGGCATTTTTGCCGGTGGGCTGCATGGCCGGATCGACCGACTGCAGCTCGACATCGGCGAGGTTGAGAATGTGTTCGCTCATGCTGCATCTCCGATCGCGCCGTTCTGTAGGGCGGGCAATGCCCGCCGGCCTTGCGTGTACCAATGCGGTGCGGCTTTTGTAGGAGCGCACCCTGTGCGCGAGCTTTTCGGTCGACGTGACGGAGAGCATCGCGCACAGGGTGCGCTCCTACAGGTGCCCGACCCATGACGGTGCGCGCTTGTCGAGGAAGGCGGCGAGCCCGTGCTGGCCTTCCGCCGACACGCGCAGGCGGGCGATCAGCTCGGCGTTGACGGCGTCGATGCGTTCGGCCTGCTCGATGTCGATGCCGGCGCTGCGCAGCGCCAGTTGCTTCGCTTCGCGCTGGGCCAGCGGGCCTGCCTTGGCCAGCAGGTGCAGTTGGCGCTCGACGGCTTCGTCCAGCTCCGCAGCCGGCAGTGCCGCGTGCAGCAGGCCGATGCGTGCAGCCGTCGCGGCATCGAACACCTCGCCGCTGACGAACAGCCGGCGTGCCTGGCGCAGGCCGATCGCCGCGACCACGTAGGGCGAGATCGTCGCCGGCACCAGGCCCAGCTTCACCTCGGACAGCGCGAACTTGGCGGTGTCCACGCCGAACGCGATATCGCAGCAGGCAACCAGGCCCACCCCACCGCCGTAGGCTGCGCCATTGACCCGGGCAATGGTGGGTTTGGAGAGAAACTGCAGGGTGCGCAGCAGCCGCGCCAGGCGCAGCGAGTCGTCCCGGTTTTCCTGCTCGCTGGCGGCGGCCATGCCGCGCATCCAGTTGAGGTCGGCGCCGGCGGAGAAGCAACTGCCGTTGCCGCTGAGCACCACGAAGCGCACTTGCGGGTCGGCATCGGCCTGCACCAGCGCCTCGGTGAGTGCGGCGATCAGGTTGTCATCGAACGCGTTGTGGACCTGCGGCCGGTTCAGCGTGATTTCGGCAGCGGCGCCGCGGCGCGCGGTGAGGACGGATTCGTGCATGGGGTCTGCTCGATGTTGCGATCAACACAACATCATAATGGTGACGTCCGGGAACAAGGGTGTCGGCGGGTGACAAGCGCGACAACACGGCGCTTGCGCCGCGTCGCTGAAAACGGCGATCATGCAAGGATGGGAATCGTTCTCAATTGGAGCAGGCCATGCCACGCCGTTTGACCGAGTTGCTCGCCATCGTCGGCGTTGCCGCTGCAGCCGTTGCCGTGACGACCGTCGTCCTTGCCGCGCAACCGGCGCCGTCGGCAACCACCCAGCCGGCCACGCTGGCCAGCGAGGTGGCTGCGCTGAAGGCCCAGATTGCCCGCTTGCAGCAGCAACAGGCAACGCCGGAACTGGGGCAACAGATGCTGGAGTTGCAGATCCGCCATGACCGTTTGTGGTGGGCGGGGCAGTCGGGCAACTGGACGCTGGCCTATTTCATGGTCAGCGAACTGGGCGAGGCTTTGCGCGGCATCGAGCGAACCAACGGTGACGCGGCGGAATTGCAGCCGGAAAAATTGTCCGAGGTGATGCCCTCGATCATGAATCCGGCCATCAAGGACGTGCAGGACGCCTTGGCCAAACAGGATCAGGCGGCCTTTGCCCAGGCGTACGACAAATTGTCGGCGGCGTGCACGGCCTGCCACCAGGTGGCAGGCAACACATTCCTGATCATGCAGCGCCCGACCACGCCGTTGCTGGACAACTTGCGTTACGCGCCGGCAGGTCCGTGAGCGTTACGAGGCATGAACGACCGACCAAGGTTCGCTTGCGGGTATAAATGCGAACCATTACCATTCACAAACATGGCCTGGAGTTCACCATGAGACGTTTCTTCATCGCGGCGCTTTTCGTGCTGCCGTTCGGCGCGCTCGCCACCGATGTACCGATGTTCACGTTGACCATCAAGAACCATCGTTACGAGCCGACCACGCTGAAGGTACCGGCTGACACCAAGATCCAGATCAAGGTCATCAACAACGACCCGACGCCGGAGGAGTTCGAGAGCACGGACTTCAACCGCGAGAAGATCGTCATGCCCAACGGCAGCATCACGGTGTTCGTGGGGCCACTGAAAGCCGGCGAATACAAGTTTTTCGGCGATTTCCACCAGGACACCGCCCAAGGCGTCCTGATCGCGGAGTAGGTCCATGTGGGGTATCGCGCTACTGGTCTTTCGTGAGGTTCTCGAAGCCGCCCTGATCGTCACCGTGGTTGCCGCGGCCACGCGCGGCGTGGTTCGGCGCAGCTGGTTCATCGGCGGCGGCATTGGCCTGGGCGTGCTTGGCGCGGTGCTGGTGGCGACCTTTGCCGGCGCCATCGCCAATGCGGCCAGTGGCGTCGGCCAGGAATTGTTCAACGCCTGCGTGTTGTTCGCGGCGGTGTTGATGATCGGCTGGCATGTGATCTGGATGTCCAGCCACGGCCGCGAACTGGCGCAACACATGAAGGCCGTCGGCGGCGCGGTGCAGACCGGTGCCAGCTCGCTGTCCCTGCTGCTGGCGGTGGTGGCGCTGGCGGTGCTGCGCGAAGGCTCGGAAATCGTGCTGTTCCTGTATGGCATGGTTGCCGGGGGCGCCGGCGGGCTGGTTCCCGGGCTTGCCATTGGCATTGCCGGTGGCACCACCGTGGGCTTCCTGCTGTATTTCGGCTTGCTGCGCATTCCGCTGCGCTACTTCTTCACCGCCACCAACTGGATGCTGGTGTTGCTGGCCGCGGGCCTGGCTTCCAGTGCGGCGCGTTACCTGGTCCAGGCCAACCTTCTGCCCCAGCTGGGGGGCCAGATATGGAACAGCTCGTGGCTGCTTTCCGATGGCTCCGTGCTGGGCAAGATGCTGCACATCCTGATCGGCTACGACGCGCGACCGTCCGGTATCCAGCTGGTGTTTTACGCGCTGGTCGTGATCGCGCTGGTGCTCGGCATGCAACTGATGGGGCGCGCAACGCGGCGCGCTTCGGCCCGCAAGGCCCCCAAGGCGGCGTCCCCGATCGAACTCGACGCGACCGCCTGATTTGGCGGGCCAAGGGAACCCGCATTACCTGGTTTTGTAGGAGCGCACCTTGTGCGCGATGCTTTCGTGACGTGACGAAGAGCATCGCGCACAGGGTGCGCTCCTACAGCGCGAATACCCCTCCCCGAGAATGCGAGTAAGGGTGGATTCCGATACCTGGGCATTCGCCGCCCACGAAAAAGGCCGGCTTGCGCCGGCCTTTTCCTTCAATCCCAGTGCTGCAACCCGACTCACGCGAACGGCTTACGCCAGTTCGTGAATCTTCGCGTTGAGGCGGCTCTTGTGGCGGGCGGCCTTGTTCTTGTGGATCAGGCCGCGCGCGGCGTAGCGATCCATCACCGGCTGCGCGGCGGTGAAGGCGGCGACGGCGGCCGCCTTGTCCTTGGCCTCGATGGCCTTGACGACCTTCTTCAGGGCGGTGCGGACCATGGAACGTGCGCTGATGTTGCGCAGGCGGCGCTGTTCGGACTGGCGCGCGCGCTTCTTCGCGGACTTGATGTTGGCCAAGGTAGAACTCCGGAATGCAGTGTTGTGGGTGGAAAAAGACGCCAATTATGCGGGCGATTCGCCACGGCGTCAAACATGCAGGCGGTCGTCGGCGGCGCTCGTGGCACCCGCGTGACCTTCCCGCGGCCACGAAGCCGGCATTCTGCCACATCGCGGGCTGTCCCCCTGTCCATGGCGACTGTCAAACTATGACCGGTATCCGATCGCGGAAAGCAAGGTAGCCAAGACCCAGATGAAGTCTCACAGCATGTTTCGCGGGCTGCTCTCGTTCAGCAGCATGACGATGGTCTCGCGGGTGCTGGGACTGCTGCGTGACATCTCGATGAGCCACGTGTTCGGCGCCAGCGTCGCCACCGACGCATTCGTGATCGCATTCCGCATCCCCAACTTCATGCGCCGGCTGTTTGCCGAGGGCTCGTTCTCCACCGCCTTCGTGCCGGTGTTCACCGAGGTCAAGGAAACCGGCACGCACCAGGAACTGAAGCAGTTGATGGCCCGGGTGTCGGGCACGCTGGGCGGCGTGTTGCTGGTGGTGGTGGCGCTGGGCCTGATCTTTGCGCCGCAGGTGGCGGGGACGTTCGCACCGGGCGCGATCGACCAGCCGCACAAGTACGACCTCACCGCCAACCTGGTGCGACTGACCTTTCCGTTCATCCTGTTCGTGTCGCTGACCGCGCTGGCCGGCGGCGCGCTGAACAGCTTCCAGCGCTTCGCGCTGCCGGCGCTGGCGCCGGTGATCCTCAACATCTGCATGATCATCGGTGCGCTGTGGGTCGCCCCGCTGTTGCACACGCCGATCATGGCGATGGGCTGGGCGGTGTTGCTGGCCGGGGTGCTGCAATTGCTGTTCCTGCTGCCGGCATTGCGCAACCTGGATCTGCTGGCCTTGCCGCGCTGGGGCTGGCGGCATCCGACCGTGCGCCGCATCCTGCATCTGATGGTGCCGACCTTGTTCGGCTCCTCGGTGGCGCAGTTGAACCTGTTGCTGGATACGGCGGTGATCTCCCTGCTGGTCACCGGCTCGCAGACCTGGATGTGGCAGTCGACGCGCTTTCTCGAACTGCCGCTGGGCGTGTTCGGGGTGGCGCTGGGCACGGTGATCCTGCCGGCGCTGTCGCGCCATCACGTGGGCACCGATCACGCCGGCTTTTCAAAGTCGCTGGACTGGGGCCTGCGCCTGACCTGGCTGATCTCGCTGCCGGCCATGCTGGCGCTGCTGCTGCTGGCCGGCCCGCTGGTGATCACCCTGTTCGAGAACGGTCATTACACCGCCTTCGACGCGTACATGACCACGCTCTCGACGATCGCGCTGAGTATCGGCTTGCCCGCCTACGCCCTGGTCAAGGTGCTGCTGCCCGCGTTTTATTCGCGCCAGGACACGCGTACACCGGTACGGGCGGGCGTGGTCGCGCTGATCGTCAACATGCTCTTCAACGCCGTGTTCATCGTCCTGTTGTTCCTGCTGCTGGCGCCGCCGACGCTGCTGCACGGCAGCTGGCTGGATGGCATTGCCAAGGTGCCGGGTCTGCACGTGGGCCTTGCCCTCGCCAGCAGCCTGTCCAGCTACATCAACTTCCTGCTGTTGTGGCGCTGGCTGAAACGCGCCGGCGTGTACCGCCGCGAACCGGGTTGGGGGCGGCACTGGGCGCGGCTGGCGCTGGCCTGCGCCGTGATGGTGCTGGTGCTGGCGCTGGGGCGTTGGTGGTGGCCGCACTGGTCGGGCGTGCCCATCTTCACCCGGGTCTGGCATCTGGCCGTGCTGGTGTCGGCCGGGGGCCTGAGCTACGTCGCCACGCTGTTCGCCAGCGGCCTGCGACTGCGTGACCTGCGCGGTGGTTGAGGGTCGTACGGGCTGGCTTGGGCACGTCGCGGCGCCCGCTATACTCACGCGATGATGAGACTCTCCAGGGATGTCGCCGGCCCCTGCCTCACGCCGGGCAGCAGCGTGATCGCGGTCGGCGCCTTCGATGGCCTGCACCGTGGCCACCAGGGCTTGCTGACCCAGGTCGTCGAGCGCGCGCAAGAGCTGGAGTGCGATCCGGTGGTGGTGAGTTTCGAGCCGTTGCCGCGAGCGTTCTTTTCGCCCGCGCCGGTGCCGCGCCTTTCCAGCGTGCGCGACAAGCTGCGCGGCTTTGCCGCGGTCGGCATGCAGCACGCCTTGCTGCTGCGCTTCAATCGGGCGTTGACGCTGATGTCGGCCGAGGATTTCGTGCGCCGCGTACTGGTCGAGCGGCTGGCGGCGCGGGAGGTCTGGGTCGGTGCCGATTTCCGCTTCGGCCACAAGCGCACCGGCGATGTGGCGCTGCTGGAGCGGATGGGCGCGGAGCTGGGTTTTGCCGCCTGCACGATTCCGGAAATCCAGTTGCACGGTGCACGCGTCTCGGCCAGCCGCGTGCGCGCGCTGCTGACGGCCGGCGAGTTCGCGCGGCGCCGAGCCCTTGCTGGGTCGCCCTTTCGTCATCGACGGCAAGGTGCAACGCGGCAACCAGCTCGGCCGCACCCTGGGTTATCCCACGGCCAATATCCACCTGCACCGGCGAGTCAGTCCGGTGCAGGGAATTTTCGCGGTGCGCGTGGGCCTGGGCGAGAGCGAATGCAGCTGGCCCGGTGTCGCCAGCCTGGGCGTACGCCCGACCGTGAACCAGGTGAGCCAGCCGCTGCTGGAAGTCCATCTGTTCGATTTCGAGGGCGATCTGTACGGCCGGCGCATGGCGGTGGAATTCGTGGCCAAGCTGCGCGATGAACAGAAATTCGACGGGCTGGAGCCGCTCAAGGCCCAGATGGCGCTGGACTCGATCATGGCGCGCGAGGTGCTGGGCATGAACCGGCGCCTGGTCGATGCGTAGCGCGTTGATTCGTGAATGGCAGCCCGCTAAGATATACACGAGAGAACGTATATCTACGTGGAGTGTGCCATGCAGGTTTCCAAATGGGGCAACAGTCTGGCCATCCGCCTGCCTGTCGCGGTGGTCGAGGCGCTGGAGTTGCGCGATGGCGACGACATCGTGGTGCACGTGGCCGGGGCTCGCGAGTTTGCAGTGAAAAAGAACGCCGGCACGCGGGAATTGTTGCAAAGGCTGCGCAAGTTCCGTGGCCGCCTGCCTGCCGACTTCGTGTTCGAGCGCGACGCGGCGCATGAGCGCTAAGGCGTTTATCGACAGCAATATCGTGCTGTACCTGCTTTCCGCCGACGTGGCCAAAGCCGATCGTGCCGAGGCGGTGATGACGGCCGGTGGCGTCGTCAGCGTGCAGGTGTTGAACGAGGTGACCAACGTGGCACGGCGCAAGCTCGGCATGGCCTGGGCCGAAACAGACGAGTTGCTGGCCGGGCTGCGTTCGGCCTGTTCGGTCGAACCGTTGACGCTGCGGACGCATGACACCGGCCGGCGCCTGGCCGAGCGTTATGGGCTGTCGACCCGGGACGCAATGATCGTGTCGGCCGCTCTGCTGGCTGGCTGCGACACGCTTTTTTCCGAGGATATGCAGCACGGTTTGCTGCTTGAGCAGCAACTGCGTGTGTGCAACCCATTCATTGCGCCGTCCTGATCGGCTATTTTGTGAAGCTTTCCCGCCACGATGGCCGTACGACCTGATCGGCCGACGGGCCCGCCCACGTATTGCCTGAAGACCTCCGACGCTGATGACCCACGATTACAAGAGCACGATCAACCTGCCGCAAACGGCATTCCCGATGCGCGGCGATTTGCCCAAACGCGAACCGCTGTGGCTGGCCGAATGGGAGCGGGTGGATCGTTATGCGCAGATCCAGCAGAAAGCCGCCGGCCGCGACAAGGTGTTCGTGCTGCACGACGGCCCGCCGTACGCCAACGGCGCGATCCACATCGGGCATGCGGTCAACAAGATCCTCAAGGACATCACGGTCAAGTCGAAGCTGCTGTCGGGCCATCGCGCGCCCTACGTGCCGGGCTGGGATTGCCATGGCCTGCCGATCGAGATCGCGGTCGAGAAGAAATTCGGCAAGGCGGGCGACAAGCTCGATGCCGCCCAGTTCCGGCAGAAGTGTCGCGAATACGCCGCCGAACAGGTTGACGCGCAACGCAACGACTTCAAGCGCCTGGGCGTGCTCGGTGAGTGGCAGAAGCCGTATCGCACCATGGATTTCAGCTACGAGGCGAGCATGTTGCGCGCGCTGGCGCAGATCGTCGCCAACGGCCACGTGATGCGTGGTGCCAAGCCGGTGTATTGGTGCTTCGATTGCGCCTCCGCCCTGGCCGAGGCGGAAATCGAGTACGCCAACAAGATCTCGCCCGGCCGTCGACGTGGCCTATGACGCGGTGGATGCCAAGGCACTGGCCGCGAAGTTCGGCGTCGATGCCGGCGATGCCATCGTGGCAATCCCGATCTGGACCACCACGCCGTGGACCTTGCCGGAAAGCCAGGCGGTGTCGCTCGGACCCGACCTCGAATACGCCCTGATCGAAGGCCCCCCGCGCAACGGTCGCCGCGTGCTGCTGGTGGTCGCCAGCGCCCTGGTGGAGTCGGTGCGTGCGCGCTATTCCCTTCTCCCCGGGAGAAGGTGCCCGCAGGGCGGATGAGGGTACGGCCAGCGCGAAATATCCCGCTCGGCCGAACCCTCTCCCCCAGCCCCTCTCCCGAGGGGAGAGGGGAGTAACGGCGTGTTCGGCCACGTGCTTGGCCAGGCGCTGGAGCACGCGCGCTTGCACCATCCCTTCTACGAACGCGAAATCCCGGTGATCCTGGGCGCCCATGTCAGCGCCGAAGAAGGCACGGGCGCGGTGCACACATCCCCCGACCACGGCGTCGAGGATTTCGTGGTGGGCAAGCAATACGACATCGGCCTGCTCAACTATGTCGGTCCGCGTGGTGCCTATCGCGCCGACACCCCGGCGGCCGCTGGCGTCGAGCTGGGCAACATGCATATCTGGAAGGCCAACGAGGCCCTGGTCGACGTGCTGCGCCAGCGCGGCGTGCTGCTGGCATTTGCGAAGATCGAACACAGCTATCCCCATTGCTGGCGGCACAAGACGCCGGTGATCTATCGCACCACGCCGCAGTGGTTCATTTCGATGGAGCAGGCCGACCTGCGCAAGACCGCGCTGGCCGCCATCAAGGACGTCCACTGGGTGCCGGGCTGGGGCGAGGAACGCATCGCCGGCATGGTCGCCGGGCGTCCCGACTGGTGCATCTCGCGCCAGCGCACCTGGGGCGTGCCGATCGCGCTGTTCGTGCACAAGGTCACGCAGGAACCGCATCCAGATTCCGTGGCGTTGCTCGAACAGGTGGCCAGGAAAGTGGAGCAGGGCGGTGTCGACGCCTGGTTCAAGCTGGACCCGGCCGAATTGCTGGGCGACCAGGCGAACGACTACGAAAAAGTCACCGACGTGCTGGACGTGTGGTTCGATTCAGGCGTGACGCACTACGCCGTGATCCGTCAGCGCCCGGAACTGCAGCAGGGCGATGCGTCGGCGTACAAGGTGATGTACCTGGAAGGCTCCGACCAGCATCGCGGCTGGTTCCAGTCTTCCTTGTTGACCGCTGCGGCGATCTACGGCCACGCGCCGTACGACGACGTGCTGACGCACGGCTTCGCGGTGGATGCGAACGGCCGCAAGATGTCCAAGTCGCTGGGCAACGTGGTGGCGCCGCAGAAGGTGATGGACACGCTCGGCGCCGATGTGCTGCGGCTGTGGGTCGCCTCGGCCGATTACCGCAACGAGATGTCCGTTTCCGAGGAGATCCTCAAGCGCGTTTCCGACACCTACCGGCGCATCCGCAACACCGCCAAGTTCCTGCTCGGCAACCTGGATGGTTTCGATCCGGCCCGGCATCTGGTGCCGGTGCCGGAGAGCCTGCTGCTCGATCAATGGGCGGTGCAACAGGCATACGACGTGCAGCAGGCGGTCCTCGCCGCGTATGACCGCTACGACTTCCCGGAAGTGGTGGCGCGCATCCAGAACTTCTGCACCAACGAACTGGGCGCCTTGTACCTGGACATCACCAAGGATCGGCTCTACACGATGCCTGCCGACAGCCACGGCCGGCGCAGCGCGCAGAGTGCGATGTACCGCATTGCCGAGGCGCTGGTGCGCTGGCTGGCGCCGGTATTGAGCTTCACCGCGGAGGAAATCTGGCAGGCGATGCCGGGTGAGCGCGGCGACAGCGTGCTGTTCGAAACCTGGTATGAAGGGTTGGTCGCGTGCCAGGGGTCGCCGGAGCAACGCCGCTACTGGGCCGACCTGCTGGCCATCCGCGACACCGCCTCGCGCGTGCTCGAAGGCATGCGCAAGTCCGGGCAGATCGGCGCGGCGCTGGAGGCGAAGCTGGTCATCCACGCCGATCCGGCATTGCAGGCGCGTTACGCGGAAAGCGCCGACGAACTGCGCTTCTTCTTCATCACTTCCGAGCTGACCCTGGCACCGCTGACGCCGCGTCCCGACGATGCGGCGCGGGTCGAGCTGGAGGATGGCGAGGCCTGGATTTCCGCCAGTGTCAGCGCCGCCGCCAAATGCGTCCGCTGCTGGCACCGCCGCGACGACGTGGGCAGCCACGCCGAGCATCCCGAGCTGTGCGGTCGCTGCGTCGGCAATGTCGAAGGGCCGGGCGAGGATCGGCGCTGGTTCTGACAACATAGCCCCTCTCACCCGCAAGGGGACTCCCAAGGTCGCCGTCGGGAGAGGGGTGGGGGTGAGGGTTCGGGCGAAGCGCAGCACTTCGCTCCGCCCGGGCCCTCATCCGCCCTCCGGGCACCTTCTCCCGAGGGGAGAAGGGAATCCCACTTCTGAGCCGTCTCGCATGACCACCAAACCCAACGCACTTCTCTGGCTATGGCTATCCCTCGCTGTCATCGCGCTCGACCAGCTCAGCAAATGGTGGGCGGTGCATGCGCTGCAACCGGGCGGCGTGCCGCATGAAGTCATCCCAGGGTTCCTGAACTGGACGCTGACGTTCAACGTCGGCGCCGCGTTCAGTTTCCTGGCCGGTGGCGGCGGCTGGCAGCGCTGGTTTTTCGTGGTGCTTGCCGTGGTGATCAGCGCCGTGCTGGTGGTGTGGCTGGCACGCACGTCGCGCCGTGACTGGCGCACGGCGTTGCCGCTCGCGCTCATCATCGGCGGCGCCATCGGCAACCTGGTCGATCGCCTGCATGCAGCCCAGGTCACCGATTTCATCCAGGTGTACTTCCGCCAGTGGAGCTACCCGGTCTTCAACCTGGCCGATTGCGGCATCACGGTCGGTGCCGTGATGCTCATCGTGTTCGGACTGTTCGCCGGCAATCCCGCGGACCGCGTGCGATAATCTGCACCTGCATGTAGGAGCGCACCCTGTGCGCGATGCTTTTCGCGATGCTTTTCGGGACGTGACGAAAGACATCGCGCACAGGGTGCGCTCCTACGGGTCGCTCATCTGCCGGTAGGTCCATGGACATCCTGCTCGCCAATCCCCGCGGCTTCTGTGCCGGTGTCGATCGCGCCATCGCCATTGTCGAGCGTGCGCTGGAATCGTATGGCGCGCCGATCTATGTACGGCATGAGGTGGTGCACAACCGCTACGTGGTGGAAAAACTGCGCGCCGACGGCGCGGTGTTCGTGGAAGAACTGCACGAAGTGCCGGACGGCGCGACCGTCATCTTCAGCGCACACGGCGTGGCGCAGTCGGTGCGCGAGGAAGCCGGGAAGCGGGACCTCAAGGTGTTCGACGCGACTTGTCCGCTGGTGACCAAGGTGCACATGGAAGTGGCGCGGCTGGGGCGGATCGGTCGCAGCGTGGTGCTGATCGGCCACGCCGGCCACCCCGAAGTCGAAGGCACGATGGGACAATGGAACCCGGCCAATCCGGGCGAGATCCTCCTGGTCGAGTCGCTGGAATCCGTCGCGCGGCTCGCCCCGAGGTGTCCCGACCAGTTGGCGTATGTCACCCAGACCACGCTGTCGGTGGACGACACCAAGGCGATCATCGAGGCATTGCGCGCCAAATTTCCCGGCATCGAAGGGCCGCGCAAGGACGACATCTGCTACGCCACCCAGAACCGCCAGGACGCCGTGCGCCGCCTCGCCGACGCGGTCGACCTGATGCTGGTGGTCGGCTCGGTCAACAGTTCCAATTCCAACCGGCTGCGCGAGTTGGCCGAGAAGCAGGGCGTGCGCTCGTTCCTGATCGACGGCGCCGAACACATCGAACGCAGCTGGCTCGATGGCGTCAACCGGATCGGCCTGACCGCCGGCGCCTCCGCGCCGGACAAGCTGGTGCGCGACGTGATCGCGCGCCTGCAGGCATGGGGCGCGGGCGAAGTGCGCGAGCTGGATGGCGAGCCGGAAAACATGGCGTTTGCGCTGCCCAGGGAGTTGCGCGTGTTGGGCAGCCGCGGTTCGGCCAGCTTTTGACGACGCCACCGCAGGGCACGTCCCGTTGTCACGTGAGTGCCGGTGATCCCAATGCGTGTAGGAGCGCACCCTGTGCGCGATGCCTTCCATCACGAAGAGCATCGCGCACAGGGTGCGCTCCTACAGCGGCGAAACGGGCCGTAGGAGGCACCGCCCGTCAGCACTCTCGTCGCGGCGGCAAAGCGGCGGGCCGTGCCTGCTCCCACGCGGTTGCGCGGGAACGGCGGGCACCGTAAAATCCTCGGCTCTTTGCCGGAATAGCTCAGTTGGTAGAGCGGCGCATTCGTAATGCGTAGGTCGTAGGTTCGATTCCTATTTCCGGCACCAGAAAAAGCAAGGGGCTGCAAACTTTCAAGTTCGCAGCCCTTTGTCATTTCTGGCCGTTGGGCAAGATGGTCTGCGAGCCCGGCCGGGTAGCGCGCAGTATGCTCAGCAGATCCGGGTCAAGGCGAAGCCCAGCGTTTTGTAGGAGCGCACCCTGTGCGCGATGCTCTTCGCCACGTGACGGAAAGCATCGCGCACAAGGTGCGCTCCTACAGTTCGGTGCTCCGTCTGGGCTGACGGATTCTTTGGCGTGGCGCGGGTGCGGGGCGATGTCGGCGCAGGAAGCGGATTGCCGCTGGTGGCGGCTTGCAGCACGGTTGACCGCTGAACGGGTCGACGTTGATTAACTCAGTCTGCTACGAGCTCCACTTTGACGCGGTAGCCAAGTGCTTGCGCGCCGCGGCTGAGCGTGTCCAGCGTGAGACCAGTATCGTTTTCGTCCAGCAAACGACCGAGTGCGGCGCGGCTGGTATGCATGCGCTCGGCCATCGTCGTCTTGTTGATGCCGGACAACTTCATGGCCTGTTCGAACTGCCAGGTGATCACGCGCTTGATGGCAACGGCGGTCGCGTCTTCGAGCTGACCGTCATAGGCCAGTAAATCGTCGAAACTGCTGCCAACGTGAACGTTCTTCTTAGCCATGACGCACCTCTTTCATACGTTTGCGGGCAAGCTCAAGGTCTTGCTTTGGGATCTGCTGCGTTTTCTTGATGAAACCATGTACCAACACCATGACCGGACCATTCGTCGTGAACAGCACGCGGGCGATCCCGTCCGGAAGGCTGATGCGGACTTCCCACAATCCCGGCTCCAGGTTGCGCACCAGCGGCATGCCCAGGGGCCAGCCCAGCTGAACGGTCTTGATGTCGTCGCCGATGACCTTGCGCATGGATTGAGGCAAGGAGCGCAGCCAGTCACGTACCGGTTCCGCACCGGCCTTGGTCGCGTAGAAACGAACGTCCAGGATCACGGTCAGCGGCGAGGCCATGACGACAGGATGTACCAAAATCGGTACGGTTTCAACCCTGCATGGTCGACAGAGTTTTCCCCGGCTGCCAGGCGGTCAGTGTTGGCGGCTGTTTTTCAGTCTGTCTCGGCCTTCGCGTCGTGCACCAGCGACCACCCCACGTTCTCGCCCGCGCGCATCGGTACGCAGGTCGCGTCGCCCAACGCGAAGTCTGCAGGCACGGCCCATGATTTTTTCTCGAGCACGACGCGCTCGCGGTTGCGCGGCAGGCGATAGAAATCCGGGCCGTGGAAGCTGGCGAAGGCTTCCAGCCGATCGAGCTTGCCGGCTTGCTCGAAGGCTTCGGCATAGAGTTCGATCGCCGCGTGCGCGGTGTAGATGCCGGCGCAGCCGCAGGCGGTTTCTTTCGCATGACGCGGATGTGGGGCGCTGTCGGTGCCCAGGAAGAAGCGCGGATTGCCGCTGGTGGCGGCCTGCAGCAGGGCCGCGCGATGGGTTTCGCGCTTCAGGATCGGCAGGCAGTAGTGATGCGGGTTGATGCCGCCGGCGAACAGCGCGTTGCGGTTCATCAGCAGGTGGTGCGCGGTGATCGTGGCCGCGAGGTTCGCTGGTGCGGCAGTCACGAAGTCCACCGCGTCGCGCGTGGTGATGTGTTCGAGCACCATGCGCAACCCAGGGAACCGTTCCTGCAATGGAATCAGATGGCGCTCGATGAACACGCGCTCGCGATCGAAGATGTCGATCGCCGGATCGGTCACTTCGCCATGCAGCAGCAGTGGCAGGTCGTGGTGCTGCATCGCCTCGAGCACGGGGTAGACGCGGGCGAGGTCACGCACGCCGTCCTGCGAATTGGTGGTGGCGCCGGCGGGGTAATACTTCACCGCAAACACGGTGCCGCTGGCGCTGGCCCGCTCGATTTCCTGCGCGGCCGTGGCCTCGGTGAGGTAGAGCGTCATCAGCGGCTGGAAGTGCGTATCCGACGGCAAGCTGGCGAGGATGCGCCGGCGATAATCTTCGGCCTGCGCCACGGTCGTGACCGGCGGCTTCAGGTTCGGCATCACGATCGCGCGGGCGAACCGGCGCGCGGTGTCGGGCATCACCGCAGCCAGCGCGGCGCCGTCGCGCAGATGCACGTGCCAGTCGTCGGGGCGGCAGATGTCGAGGCGGGTGGGCGTCACGGATGGAAGTCCAGGCTGGCGCAGGCACCGGCGCGGTGCGCGGCAAGCGGTGAGATGGCGTGTCGACGATCTTCCATGCGGAATCCGGGTGCAAGGTCAAGTGAAAACCGCTGGCGGTGAGGTGCTGGTCCGGCGTTGCTATCAGGTCACACCGCTCCATGCGTGCTCCGTCCATTATCCATCGGCAGCGCGTTCGCCGCGATCCGAGCAACTTCTTGGCGATGGACCATCCTCTTTGCTGCAGCCTTCAGGCGGCGGGCAGCAAACGCTGCACCGCAGGCTGTTTTCGTTGTTGGGCCTGGGCCAGTTCGTAGTTGCTCTGCAGGTTCATCCAGAACCTGGCGGTACTGATCCCGGCCCGCTCCAGCCGAATCGCCAGGTCGGGGCTGATGCCGGCGTGACCGTTGATGATGCGCGACAACGTGGTCCGCGACATGCCGAGCCGCTGGGCGGCGTCGGTGACTTCGATGCCGAGCGGCAGCAGGACGTCTTCGCGCAAAAGCTCGCCCGGGTGCGGATGGTTCTTCATCATGATGGCGACCTCGCTCAGTGGTAATCCTGATAGTCGATCAACTCCACATCGGTGCCGACAAAGCGGAACGTGACGCGCCAGTTGGCATTTACCCCCAGTAGCGGATGGCATGTACTTACTGTAAGCGAAAATTCCACTTCTCGTCATTCCCGCGAAGGCGGGAATCCAGTGACTTCAAGGGTGTTCGGTGGAGTGAAAGGCACTGGATCCCCGCTTGACCAGCCCTTCGGCTGTTGAAGAGCGCCTCGCGGGGATGACGGGCTTCAGTAAGTGCCATTCCCCGGTGGGCTTTCAGGGGCGGAGCTTGAAGACCGGCTGATTCAGTTCTGTCGCTGAAGTCGCTGCATCGAGCGCTGCCAGGATGCGGCCAGGCTTGGTGCGTGGGCGGCTTGCATTCCACGAGCGGAACCTGTGTGGTAGAGGATCCCAAGTCCTTGTGGCGGAAGCCGACGATCGTGGATGAAATGTAGCGTGTCGCGGCACGCTACACCGACGCAACATGGCGGGATAACCGCGAACAAGGCGGTGCCGCACGGTTCTCTTGCCTCGGCCATGGGCCGGCGATGATGTGATATCGACCACGTTTTCAGCAACAGGGCGCCGCTTGTCGGGCAATCGCTACCGCTGGTCGGTTGGGGCTGGCCTTGACCGGTGCGATCGGTACAGTACACGCGGGAGTATCAGGGGGAAGTCCATGCAAGTCCGGTTTCGCCAAAGCGGCGTGTCGCTGATCGAAGTGCTGGTCGCGGTGCTGGTTTTCAGCGTCGGGCTGATCGGCCTGGCTGGCCTGATCGTGATGTCCACGCGCTCCACCCATGTGGGATACCTGCGTACCCAGGCGACGTTCCTGGCCAACAGCATGGCCGAGCGCATGAGCGCGAATCCCGCCGCGCTCTGGACCAAGCAATACGATAACGCCGCCTACCCGGTAGCTGCGGCGACCGCCGGTTGCGACTCGGCGCGTCGGCATGCGATGCAGCGAATCGGCCGTCCATGACCAGCAGATCTGGAGCGCGCAACTCAAGGCCTTCCTGCCAAACCCCAGCGCCAGCATCACGTGCGACGCCGCGAATGTCACCTACAACCCGAGTGGCAATCTGGCGCAGCGGCCGCCTTACGGCGGCAACTGCGTGATGACCATCAGCTGGACCGAGCGCGGTGCGGGCGATCAGGCACACCGTTCCGGCACCACCCAGACCTTTGCCTGGAACTTCCAGCCATGATGCTTGCGATTCCCACGCGCGGACGATTTGTCGACGCCGTCGTCGCCAGCATGGCGTCACGCTCATTGAATTGATGGTGGCGATGGTGCTCGGCCTGCTGGTGGCCGGCGGCATCATCACCGTGTTTTCCTCCACGTCCAGCAGCAGCAAGGCACAGACCCAGCTGGCGCGCTTGCAGGAAGAAGGTCGCTTTGCCATCAGCCGGCTCGGCGGCGATTTGCGCATGGCCAACGGCCAGTATTGCAACAACTCCGGCGGTGCGGCCGCAGCCGGCGCGCAATGGCACCTTGCTTGATCAATTGCGCGCGCCGCGCGTGTACGCGAAAAGCCTGATCGGCGCCGTGGGTGCGATCAGTGGCGCACTGGCGGACATGACCACCGCGTTCGGCACGGCCCCCTATCCGGCCGCGCCAACCGACGTCGTACAGCCATGCCGGCGTTCCTGTTCATGCGGGGCTACGACTGCACGCTGACGGCATGCACCCCGGTTGACCCGCACACGCCGTTCGCCGGCATGCCAGCGATGGGCACGGCCGTCGGCGATCGGGTGAAGGGCGCCGATGTGATCACCGTGCGCTATGTCAATTCGGACGCGGGCTGGGCCATCGTCCAGGCCGGCGGCAGCCGGCAGCACCTTCACGAAGCAGCAGCGGCGGTGTCGACACGCTCACCAGCGTCACCATCGATTCCGCTTGCCAGGCGAGCCGCCCGCAGTCGGATTTCGGCACGGCGACCTGGCCATGCTGGCCGATTGCTCGGCGCGCAGATTTTTGCGCTGAGCTCGGTGGCCGGCGGTGTCCTCACGGTTGACCGGCGGCGACAACCTGACCAGCGAGCCGCCCGCCGGTGCCGGAACCGCAATCGGCGCCCAAGCTGTTCGATGTCAATCGGGATTTCCGCACCGTCACCTATTACCTGCGAGTCGTCAGCGTCAACAATGACGGCAAGGCGCCCTTCACCGGTGCGCTGATGCGGCGGGTCAACGGTGGCGTGGCCAGTGCCGGTGGCGGCAGCGAAGACGAACTGGTGCGCGGCGTCGAACGCCTGGATTTCCGCTACGGCGTCGAGGACGCCAATGGCAATACCTCGTTTCCTCACCGCCGCCGAGGTGGACAGCGCCACCAATTGCCCGCCGCAGGAGACCGAGCGCATTGACGACGGTCGGCTGCCTGTGGCGCGGCATCAAGAGCATCGAGGTGAGCATCCTGATGGATGGCCAGGTGCCGCTCTACACCCTGTCCGGCAACGATCTGCAATACGCCTACAGCGCCGATACCACACACCGGTCTGCTGGCGCCCAGCGCGCATGCCATCAAGCCGAGCGACCAGGGTTTTCCTGACCAGTTGCTGCGGCGCGAGTTCAACGCGCTGGTGGCCGTGCGCAACTTCAACCCGTGAATGGCCGCGCTCGCGGTATCGCGGGCGGTCAGCGTCGAGGGAGCAGTCTTGATGTCGAGTACCCACAGACTCGATTCGATGCCTCGGCGGTGCCGCGCGCACAGCGCGGCGTCGTGCTGGTGGTCGCGCTGATCTTCCTGTTGCTGCTGACGATCACTCGCGGTCGCGCATCCAGCCGTTCCCTGCTGCAGGAGCGCATGGCCGGCGGCCTGCTCAATGCGCAGCGCGCCGAGATGAGCGCGCAGACGGCGCTGCGCGGTGCCGAATGGAGGCTGTGGAGCAGCGCCGCCAATCGGCACCACGTCTGGGCTGCGGCACCAGCCTGTTTCCGGCCTGCTACATCTTCGACCCGCTCAGCCCGAATACCGATGTGGTGAATTTCCGCACCAAGCCGGCTGGGTTGACCGCCGGCAGTCGAGGAATACCTCGGCCGCGACGGCGGCATGTCGACTTTCACCGCGACCACCCACGGCAAGCTGGCCGAACAACCCGCGATATATCGTCGAAGACATGGGACGCGTGTCGGCCGCCCGGTTCCGGCCCGCAGCACGAGTCCGGGCAGACCGGGTCCCAACAATGCCGGCGCCGGGGCAGGTGAACATGGAAATGTATCGCATTACCGCGCGGGCACCGGCGGCGACAAGAACACCGTGGCGTGCTGCAGAGCACTTTCGACGCGCAGACACAGTAGACCATTCCTTGTCCAGGCAGCCGCCCGACGAATGCAGCAGCAGATCCAGATCCATCCGTTCGCACTTGAACGACGGATGGCGAATGCAGAACACAGCCCGTCTGCCCTGAGTCATCGACGGAGCGGACCACACAACGGCAAGGGAAAGCGGGGAATCCGTCATGTTCAACAAACTCTCAGAGCCTTCTGGCTTCGCGCCTCGCTGTCATCGATGCTGGCGGCGGTCCTGTTTGCCGCGCTCACGGCACCATTCGTGATGCTGCAGAGCATGCATGCGTTCGCCGCGCCGCCGCCGCTGCCGTGCACGCGAAGGCAACAACAACGGTTGTACCGAACTCAGCGCGACGCCGCCGGAAGACCTGCAGCCGGTGCCGCCCAATATCGTGTTGATGCTGGATGACTCGGGGTCGATGGGCTGGGACTTCATGCCGGACTGGGGCGTATCTCGCGAATACCAGCCCTACGGAACAAGAAACTCGGGCATCAATGGCGTGTATTACAACCCGGCAACCACTTACACCCCGCCGCCGAAGGCCACGGCCACTGGCACGGTCTGGCAGTCGGATGGCACGCTGGTACCCGAATTCGCCGGGCATGACGGAGCGTACTACGATGGCTTTACCAATCCTGCCGCGAACGAACATGTGGAGGTATGCGGCTACCGGAGCCGCGGACGTCGGTCACTCAACTACCGACTCCTGGTGACAACCTGGTCAACCACGACCATTCACCCCAACCCCCGCCATCCGTCGACAAGGGCCCGGCCGTCTGGGGAGGCGGCACCCCGGGTAGTCCCGGGAGCCCGGCAGTCCCGAGCCCGGCGGCGTGCATCTGCCCGGCTATTATCGATTCGATCCGGCCAATCCAGCCCAATGCATTCGCGATCCCGTTGCAGCCACCGGCAGACTGGACGTGCAATTCGGGAGATGGCACTCGTCAACAGCGGTGGCAAGTCAATAAGTGCCACCACTACGTGTGGCAGGACGGAGTCCGGTAATGTCGATACAGCCGTACGACGCGACCGATGGGGGACCGAAGTGTCCCGGCGGCGCGACCAGTCCGCATCGGACAGTCTTTGCCACTATCCGGCGATGGCGCCGACGCCAGCGACAGCCGGCAACGCCGCCGACAGATCCGATTCCCCGACCCCCAACTACATGTGGATCTGCCCGAGTGGCAGCACGTTCACCGGCAGCTCCCGCCCCCCCGAGCCCAGCCCCCGAGTGCTGGACCAGCGGACCCACGGACACCACGACAACACCGCGATCTACGTCTGGGCATTCACCTACGTAGTGGGCAATCCCAGTGCAAACGAATTCGCACTACGTGATCCCCAATGTGACGTTCAATGGCCAGGTCCGCCCGCTGGTGGCTGGTGCACCGTGCTCAACGAGCTTGGCAGAAAAACCTAACTGGGACACCGGTACCCGCGCCAACACGTCGCACGGCAACCGGCCTTCGCCGCGCCGGTCGTGACGGCGGACCAGAACGTCGCCAACTGGTTCTCGTATTACCGCACGCGCATGCTGATGGCCAAGACTGGCCTGATGACTGCCTTCCTCAACGTGGATGCGAAGTACCGCTTCGGCTTTGCCTCGATCAACGGCAACGGCAAGACCAAGATCACCGGTCCCGCTACCGGCAGCAGCCCTGACGATCCGGCGTCGATGCCGTACGTCGCTTCGATGATTCCTACAGCAACGGCGACGGTAGCGGCGGCGACGCCAACAACCGGCTGGCCATCGTCCAGCCGTTCGGCGTGGGTACGGACGCGAACAGCCAGAAGACGAACTTCTGGACGTGGCTTGCGAACGCAGGCCCCGCCAAGGAGCACGCCGTTGCGCAAGGCGCTGCAGCGGCGGGCGAGTACTACAAGACGGCCCAGCCCTGGCAGACGATGACGAGCGACCCCGGCTACACCACCGGCAGCACGACGCCATTCACCTGCCGCGCGGCGTTCACCATCCTGACCACGGACGGCTTCTGGAACGGCGATGCCACCCAGCACGCCGGCATGGCCAATGCCGCCAACGTTGATGGCCCGGCGAATACGGTGCCGGCCGGCAGGACGGTCACGCAATACACGGCGGTCGATCCGTACCAGGGTGGCGCCGTCGCGGGTGGCGCGGAGCCTTCCCTGGCCGACGTGGCCACGTATTACTGGGAAACCGATCTGACACGAGCCTCGCCAACGAAGTCTCGGTCACCACGGCCGATCCGGCATCGTGGCAACACATGACGACCTACACCATCGGACTGGGCTTCAATCCCGTCGGGATCACGCCTGCCGGCACCACGATTTCGCAGATCTTCGGATGGGCGAGCGGCGGCGCGGCGATCACCGGTTTCGCCTGGCCGATGCCGTCGTCCGACAGCATCAACAACATTGCCGACCTCGCCCATGCCGCCGTGAACGGCCACGGCGATTTCTTCAACGTCAACAATCCGGCCGATCTCGCCGACGCTTTCGCGAAGATCAGCGCCGACGTCGCGGCGCGCACCACGGGCCGACGCCGACTGCCGTCAACGCCAGCGTGCTCTCGGTGGGCGCGGCCTCGTTCCGTACCGGTTACACCACCGGCGACTGGAGCGGTACGTTCGACGCAGGTGACTCTGAAGACCGACAGCACCGTCGACCAGCAGTTGTGGGGGCTGGAGGGGCGGACGGCAAGTTGAACGCGGCCTACCACTCGCCGACCACCTACACCACCCGCAAGGTTTATACCGGCTCGTACCAAGACCGGCACGTTCAGCGGGTACGCAGTTCACTGCCGCGAACAAGTCGCCAACCTGGACACGACCGAGACTTGCCGGGCTGCAGACGCCCGCACTGGGCGGCGGCAGCGATACGCTGGACAACCGCATCAACTATCTGTTGGGCGACAACAGCAACGAGGGCACCACCGGCACGACTATCGCGCGCGGACCAACATCCTGGGCGCGATCCTGCATGCGGACCCGGTGTATGTGGCCGGCGCCACCGGCAATTATCGCGACAGCTGGCCCACCTTCGGCACGATACACGCCGCCCGAGGCCGTCACCGGCGCGCAGACCTTTGCGGCACTTTCGTGAGCAGCGCAGGCCACGCGCGCGGGCATGGTGTACGTGGGCGCCAATGACGGCATGTTGCATGCCTTCAACGCGCCGGTGCCGCAGTGCACCGGCACGATCGACACGCAGCGGCAATTGCACCGCGTACACGCTTCCCGACCGGGGCCAACGAAGGTCAGGAAGCATGGGCGTTCGTGCCACGCGCCGTGTATGCCAACCTGGGCAATCTCACCAACAGCAGCGATTTCCAGTTCCTGCCGACCGTGGACGCGACGCCGGTGTCGCGCGATGTGTTCTTCAGCAGCGACAAGAAGTGGCACACCCTCCTCGCCGGCGGCGTGGGCCTGGGCGGGCGCGGCGTGTATGGGCTGGATATCACCAGATCCGGGACCACGTTTCTCGGCAAGCAACGTGTTGTGGGAATTCGATGCCGACATGACGGTCGCCACGGCACTGCGTAGTCCAATTACGGCATCGCTGCGCGGGTACCGATCTGGGCTACACCGTGGCGCAACCCAATATCGGGCGCCTGTCGAACGGCAAGTGGGTCGTGTTGGTGCCCAATGGCTATTTCCCGGACTGCGGCACGCCCGATTTGCCGACCGCCGACAAGGCCAAGCTGCGACGCGATTGCCGCGCAGGCGCCCAAGGATGCTTCAGGCAATCCGTACAGCGCGCTGTTCGTGCTCGACGCGCAGACCGGCAAGATGATCGCCGAGTTGAAAACGCCGACCGACACTGATGGCGTCACCAGTTTCGGCCTGTCCAAGCCGGTGCATGGGCGATTACAACAGCGACCAGGTGGACGACGTGGCGTTCGCGGGCGACGTGCAGGGCAACCTGTGGCGCTTCGACATGTCCGATACCAACCCGGCCAAGTGGGCGGTGACGCTGGTGTACAAGGGCCTGTTGATGCGAGCGGCAACCAGGGCGTGCAGCCGATCACCACGATGCCGCGCCTGTTTCCCGATCCGGCCACCAACCGCTTCATGGTGGTGTTCGGCACCGGCAAGTACCTCGGCGTGGGCGACAACAGCAGACAGCACAGTGCAAGCCATCATCGCCGTGCGCGACGTGGCGGGCACGACGTACAGCCAAGGCCGACATGACGCAGCAATACCTGCATGAGACCGTGGTGCCGGCGACCTGGCCGACGGGTCGGCCAATCCGATCGCGGGCGCGAGCCTGCGTTGCATGACCGGCAGCGCGAGCAATGACTGCACGGACGACGACGGCCATCAACACCGTGCCGGCCAGTGCGGGCGGGTGGTACGTCAATCTGACCACGACGACCAGCGACGGCACGCGCAACAACGCCGGCGAGCGGGTGGTGGTGAATCCGGCGGCGATCTTCGCCAGCAACACGGTGATTTTCCAGTCGTTGATCACGGGTGCGCAGAACAGTGACGCGTGCAATCCGTCCACGCAAGGCGCGATCCTGGCCTTGAATGCCATCACGCGGCGGATCGGCGGGCGTGTCCTCGCTGGGCGGACCGGCCCGATCGCGGGTGGGCGCATCACCAACGCGCGCACCAGCGGCAGCCTGCCGGTGGTGTCGGCGGTGGGCGGGGGCAAGGCGTATCTGCCGGTGGCGGTTCGCTGGCGCCGTCCGGCAGCAGCCCGATATCGCTCGACGCCCCATCTGGCGCCGCCGTTCCTGGCGCATGCTGTTGAATGATCTATGAGGCCCGCCCGATGAACAAGCCCATGCGCCGGCAGCGCGGTTTCAGCCTGATCGAGTTGATGGTGGTGCTCGCCATCATCGCGATCCTGGCGGCGATCGCGATACCGTCCTACGGGCGCTACGCGTTCCGCGCCCGCCGCGCCGGACGGCCAGGAACTGCTGTTGCGCATCGCCAATGCGCAAGAGCGGTTCTACGCGACCAACAACCACTATGGCTCGCTGACTGATATTGGCTTCGCCGACGCCAATTCCGAAAAGGGCTACTACCTGGCCGCGTTCGATCCGGACATCGCCGACGGCAGCACCTCGGCACAGACATACACCGCCAAGGTCACGCCGCAGGGCGCGCAACTCAAGGACGTGTGCGGGCCGCTGACGATCAACGATGCGGGGGTCAAGACGCCGCTGGCCACGTCCGCCTCGTCCGCCATCAACGGCAGTTGCTGGTGATGCGCATGCACGGGCTGCCGCGACGCTCTGGCGGTTTCACCTTGGTGGAACTGATGGTCACGATCCTGATCGTGGCGGTGCTGGCCGCGATCGCGCTGCCGAGCTTCCGCAATGTCATCCAGCGCAACCGCGTCGCCGCCGCGAGCAACGACCTGCTGGCCAGTCTGTCCTACGCGCGCAACACGGCGATCACGCGCGGCCAGTTGGTGTCGATGTGCCCCAGCGCCGACGGCAGCAGTTGCACCAGCGCGGGCCAGGCATTCGAGCCGGGCTGGATCGTGTACACCTATCCGGCTGGCGCGGCATCGGCCAACAAGGCGTATGTCGCCGCCTCCGCGACCTTGCTGCGCGCCACCGGTGCCCGCGCCGGCGTGTCCATCAACGCGCAGCAGACAGGAGTCATCACCTTCGGCCTGCAAGGGCAGTTGCGTCCGGCCACGGCGCGCTGACCTTCCTGACCTGTTCGCGTACCGGCCAGCAGCGGCATCGGCGAAAGCACCGCGAGCGTGCCGGGCGTGCAGCTGGACGTGAACGGCTCCGGTTCGGTGCAGACCGAGGCGCTGGCTGCGGGTGCCAGCTGCGGCAGTTGATCGCGGCGGCCTGCTCGCGATTTCCATGATCTTGCCAGACGCGCTGCACGCCGGGTTTGGCAGGATGTATTGACGCCAATGGAAGGTCTGATCAACTCGCCAGAAAGCCATTCGCGCGAGGCGCCTTTCAATAGCCGAAGGGCTGGTCAAACGAAAATCCAGTGCCTCGGTCGCAAGCAAGTGGAATGCAAAGGCGCTGGATGACTCGCCGCATCCAGCGGCTCGCCCTGCGGGCCATCGGCTGCGCCGATGTTCGCTACGGTTTCCTGCCTGCGCAGTCCGGATATCGCTACGCGATTCCAGGGTGATGAGCAAAATCATGGGTTCGCTACTCCGGATGGCCAGATGACTCGGTCGGCGATACGGTGAGTGTGGCGCGTACATCGGCCATGTCTTTGAAGAAGGTTTGAGGGTCGTGGGGGTGGCCAAAAAGCCCACCCTGGTCCAGAGCTCGTCCGGCGTCCTCATCGAGCGCGTTGATGACCATGGCGCGGGTACCGGCATTCTCGACAAGCTTCACTGCGCGGATCAGGGTGTCCCTCAGCAGGGCGATGCCGACGCCCTCCGCCGTGCCAGTGATATGCGAGTGGATACAGGAGCTCATCGTTGTCCTGCCTTCAGTGGAGATTTCCGCGCGCGGCGATCATCGGAGCTGCCCAGGCAAGGAAACGGCGAAAACGAAGGACCAGACGACAGCCAGCGCAGCGGGTTGGCCAACCGGCGTGCAAGACGCCGAGAGCCAAATGACGCAAGGCGGTTTGCATTGAAGTCATGGCTCGATGTGTCGACCCGATCTCATTGCCGCATGCGAGGGCTGCGTATCATCGCCTGAGCGTAGTTGCGCGCCGTCAAGGCGTGCGATCGCTTTCTCGACGCGCTCGGCGCCGTGTGTCGGCCAATCACTACCGTTTGTCGGGGACTGGCCCTGGTTGGCACGATCGGGAATGCGTGCGGGGTAACAGGGAGAATTCGATGCAAGTGCTGTCGCGTCAACGAGGCGTCTCATTGATCGAGGTGCTGGTTGCGATGCTGATCTTCAGTATCGGCGTGCTGGGCATTGCCTTGATGCAAATCAAGGGCGCGCAATTCAGCAAGCAAGCTGGCGGGCGCACGATTGCAGTGTTGCAGGCGCGTTCTCTCGCAGACGCGATGCGCGCCAATCTGGCTGGTGTGTATGGCGTGGCTACCGATGGCGACATCGGGAGCAAGGATGGCGATCTTTCGGGCAGCTACTACCTGTACAACGGAACCAGCACTCCAGATCCAGGCAGCTGCAGCAGTCTTTCCTGCAAACAGGCGAAGCAGGATCTACTCGACTGGCTCGGTCAACTCAAGTCGGGTACGGCCAAGCCGACCGTGACCATCACGGCCAATACGGATACCGGGGCCCTGAGCATTCGCTCGGGGTGGCTGGACATGACTGCGGGTGGAACAGCCACCGGCGCCAGCGACATCTACAGGTTCGACTTTCTGCCGCAGTGGAGCAGTCAGTGATGCCAGTCGGTTCGCCATCAGCTGTTCCACTGGCCCATGGGCGGCTTCGACTTCCATCCTTCCGTCGCCGTACCTCGAGTGGCTTTTCGCTGGTCGAGCTGATGGTTGCCGTGTTGGTTGGCCTTTTTTTGGTGGCCGGCCTGATCAGCCTGTTCAGTGCCAACCGACGGGCATATCGGGTTCAATCCGGCAACAACTTCCTGCAGGAAAACCTGCGCATAGCCGCCGATCGCATCAGCTGGTCCTTGCGCATGTCAGGTTTCCTGGGTGGCAACAGCGTTGGCAGCGTGGTGGTGAATGCTTCCGCCACCTCCGTCATTACCGCCAAGGGCAATTGCAACGGAGCCTGGGCAACCGCGGTCAACCCGGCAATGGCGGGAGGTGGTGCCGTGCATGGCTACGATGGCGCCGCCGCGTTCCCGATCGATGTCGCCTGCATTGGTGATGCGGCGAACTACGTCAAGGGATCGGACGTGCTGGTTGTTCGCTATGCCGATACACAAATGCTTTCTCCCGGGCCGGCGGAAGCCGGCTTTGCGCCGGCGCAAGCAGCCACCATCGGCAGCCATCCCAAACAGGTATTTCTGCTCAGTACGCCGGCAGCCTCCGCACAGTTGTTTGCCGGCGCGGTGCCCACGACCACCACGGTCAAGACGCATCGCTATGTCCACCCTTATGAGATCGAGGTCTATTACCTGCGCCCCTGCAGCGTATTGCCGGCCAGTGGCAAGTGCACAGCCAGCGCGGATGGCGGCGAACCGTTGCCGACCTTGATGCGCATGCATCTGCAGAGTGACGGAACGTTCAACTCGGAACCGGTGGTGGACGGGGTCGAGCAGATCAAGTTCGAGTACGGCGTGGCCGCTGATATGAGCAGCCCCGTTCCTGTTTATGCGTCAGCGAGCGATGTGACTGCCGGGAACCAGTGGGCCAATGTGGTTTCGGTCCGGGTTTCGCTGGTTGCGGTCAGTCCCGTGCGTGATGTCGCCGTACCGCATGCACAAACCGTCACGATGGGTACGTTGAACGATTGCACCTACACCATCAACAACGGCAGTGCGGCCACGGTCACCGGTTGCGCCAATTTCACGCCATACGGCGCCAAGCCCTGGCAATTCGTGCGGACGCAGCAGCAACTGGTGGTGCAGTTGCGCAATCTCGTGAGGGGGTGACCGTCATGGCCAGAGCAATCGACCAACGTGGCGGGCGTCACACGTGCCCGGCAAGCTGTCCAGCCAGATCTTCCGCGCAGCGTGGTGTCGCGCTGTTCGTGGGGCTGGTGTTTCTGGTCATGCTCAGCCTGATCGCGCTGATGGTCATGAAAGGCACACTTCTGGAATTGCGCATGACGACGGCCACGGCGCGCCACGAGGCGGCGTTCGAGGCTTCGGAGGCTTTGCGCCCGATTCCCGAAGCGGTGCTGGCCGATCACGTGTTCAATCGCGGCTGGCCGGTGAGCTGGGGTGGGGATGTCCCCAATGCGATGTTCGATCTGAACAAGACCTTTGCCAATCGCCTGGCATGGATCGACTTGATGAATCCGAACACCACGTCGGGGCAGGGGCTGCAAGGTGCCTGTGGTGGTTCGACGCTGGTCAGTTTTTACCTTCCCGTGAGTGCGTGCTCCGGGCAAACCGACTCCTACAACTACACGCCCACCGCGTGGGCGCCGTCGGTCAAGTTCACGGTCTGCGAGACCGGGGCGCCGACCGGTTGTGCCACCAATCAACAAGTCGACGCGACCATTTCGGTGGTGCGTGACGGCGTCGTCGTGAACGCGGGCTCCGGTGCGGCGATGTCGCAGGGCTACGCCAGCATCGGGGTGGGTACCGCCAAGGCGGGAAGCGCATTGTTGTTGCAGATACGCAGTGAGGCGACCGTGCCCGGCAACGGCCAGGCTTCCACCATCGCGCAATACAAGCTGAATATCGCCAACTAGGGGGCGTGACCATGTCAAGGTTCAGGAACACGACGCGTGGCCTCGCTCTGAGCGTGCCCTTCATCCTGATCAGCGGCGTTGCGTTGATCGGCTTGCATGCGCAAACATCGCCGCCGGCGACTCCCAGCGGACAGATTTCGACGGCGACGATGGCCGATTTCGAGTCGTACCCGTCCGGGGTGAACGCCTTGGGTGGGCCGCCCGTGCCTCCGCTCATCATGCTGGTGATGTCTCGCGACGAACAGCTGTTCAACAAGGCCTATCCGGATTACACCGACCTCAACGGCGATGGCGTGATTGATACGACGTATCAGAACGCCTTCGACTACAACGGCTATTTTGACCCCACGCTTTGCTACGCCTACAGCGGCGGCGTGTTTGCGGCAAGCGCAACGGCCACCAATCATCAATGCACCAACAGTCAGTGGAGTGGAAACTTCCTGAACTGGGTGTCGATGAGCCGCCTCGACATCATTCGCTGGGTTCTCTATGGCGGCACCCGAAGCGTGGACACCTCGACCCAGACGGTCCTGGAGCGTGCGGAAATTCCCGACGACCTGCATGCCTGGGCAAAGGTCTACTCGGGTGCGGATATCAACAAGTACACCCCGTATTCCGGCACCGAGACCTTTTGCAACGTTTCCAACGGGGCGACCGGTGGTTGGAGCGGTGCAACGACGACGGCCTCGGGTATCCGGAGCACGCCGCAAATTCGCGCCGCCAGTGGAGATTGGTCGGACTGGGCGACCACTGCAAAGTTGCAGTGTCAGTGGAGCGCCGGCGGCCGCAATGAAGGTGACAGCAATCGCCCATCGCAGACGAGCAACGACACTTATACGGCGCGTGTGCAGGTTTGCCAGAATGCTGCCGGCAAACCCAATGAGTCGTTCTGTGTTGCCACCGGGTCATCGCTCAAGCCCGAGGGTCTTTTGCAAAAATACAGCACCAGGGACAAGGCCAGCCAGAAGCGTTTTGGCCTGATCACGGGTTCCTGGACCAAACCGCGCATGGGCGGCGAACTGCGCAGGAATATCGGCCAGTTGAATTTCAACAGTCCCGGTACGGCGTGTGCCACTGGCGACGAATTCAGCAGCGCCGACGGTACGTTCTGTTACAAGGGGGCGGCCCTGACCTCGAGCGAAGGCGTCGTGATGACGCTGGACCGTCTGCAGATTGTCGGCTGGAACGGCAGCGACTATGGGCACAGCGGAGGCATCGATTGCGACGCTCCCAACAATACGAATCCGTGGGGCGCCCGGGGCTACGATATCCAGGCCAATCCCGCGAAATGTCCTGATTTCGGCAATCCCCTGGCCGGCATGTATGCGGAGGCGCTGCGCTATATCCAGGGACAATCGGGTCCGACGTATTCGGACAATGGGGCGTTGCCCAACCCCGGCTGGGTCGACCCCTATGGCAGCGTCGGCGGCAAGCCGCGCAACGAACCCTGTGCCACCTGTTCCATCGTGGTGATCAGCAGCGGACTGAACAGTTTCGACGATGCGAACGTGCCGAGCGTCTCCGGCCTGGATCCTGTCGCGTTGACCGACGCGTTGCAGACCAAGGAGGGCATCTCCGGGCAATATCTGCTCTCCACTTACTACAACAACACCGCGCTCACCGGGGCGCCCGCAAACGGCACGTTGACCGCGGCGGGCACCCGATTCAGTGACATGGCGCTGTGCACGCCTGCAAGTATAGGCAGCCTTTCGAGCACGACGGGCATTTGCCTGGGCACGCCTGGTCAGGAAGGCTCGTACCTGATTGCCGGACTCAGTTACGGTGCCTGGAGCACGCCCATTCGCACCTCAGGTGTCGAAAGCAATTTCCGGGTCAAGACCTATGGCATCTCGCTTTCGGACAACCTCCCGTCGTTTTCCATACCGGTAGGTTCGGCCAGCATTTCGTTGTCACCCACTTGCCGGGCGGATCCCCAGGGTGTCGGTACGTTCGCAAGTTGCTACATCGGTTCGGTAGCCCTTGGTGCACGCGAGAATCAGAATGCGAACACGCGCTACGGGTTGACGCCGACTGCGGCCTATCCAGACGTGGGGAGCTATTACCTGGTTTGGGAGGATTCGCAGTTCGGTTCCGATCACGATCAAGACGCAACCAATGTGATTACCTGGTGCGTGGGTGCAAGCTGCGACATGCCCTCGACTGTCGTCTCCGGGGGCAACGCCATTTGCGACCCCCTGGTCAAGGGTGGGGTGACATCGTCGAGCACGCAGGGTAACGCTTGCCAGGCCAATGGAAAGTTGAACGGGCCGGTCGGGCCTACACAAGTGATCGTGCGCAATCAGTGGATCGGTTTCAGCTCGGGCGCGATGTATCTCGGCTATCAGCTCAGCGGCACCACGGCCGATGCAGTGACCGAGGTGAACAATTCGGGCGTGGATTTCGGCTGCAACATGCTCGCCGATATCCTGTGCAATTCGAAACCGCAGGTGAACGTCTTCACGCTGGGTAGCGGCAGCGCGGTAAGCACGCTGCAGACACCGTTGTGGTACGCGGCCAAATACAGCGGTTACACGGGTGCATCACCCTCGCTGCTGCCCGGACAGGATCCGCCCAATTACTTTTTCGCTCGCAATGCCGGTGCATTGAAGAATCAGCTGGACGCCGTGTTCCAGCAGATCACTGCTTCGAATGCCAACAACTTCGGCAACGCCACCACGCCGTCGTCCAGCAATGACGTGCAGGGCAATGGACTCGCCTATCAGGTGCAGTACTTCCAGCAGATACTCGGCGTCAATTGGGTGGGCAGCCTGCAGGCGCTGTGGTCGGATAGCGATGGCTTTCAGCGCGAAGGTGTCTCTTCCGCAGGCAACCAGGTTCTGGACCCCGGGGCAGGTTATGTGACCACGGGCCCCGACACGTCAGCGGGAGCGCTGGCCAACGCCCAGGCCAGATATCGGTGTTCGGTGGCGCCGCTGCCGGCTGCGGATGGCACACCGTTCGATCCGTCCACCAATGGCAGTTGCAGCGTGGTGTCGGCGACGAATCCGGTGCTGCCGGTGTGGGATGCCGGCACCTTGCTGAACGTCTACTACGACCCGGCGGCTGCCGCGGGCACCGCTGACGCCAAGGCGATTGCCAATCTCGGTGTGCAGCGGGCCTACAGTGCCGACGCAAGTGCCGCGGCGAATATCGGCCAGCGCTATATCTTCACTTATCTCACCGATGGTGCGAACGGCGCCGGGGCCAGCGGCACGGACACCCGCGGGACACAGACCGATTTCGTGTGGAATGCGGCCTGGAAGGATCCCGCGAATTGCCCGTCGGGCTCGGTCACCTTGAATGCCACTTCCGGCTTCTGGGGCTGCTACAACACGGCGATGACGGCCCGCCGCGGCAATTACGGTCGACTCAACGAGAAGGACCCCGCCCTGGCGCAAAAACTGGTCAATTGGGTACGCGGGATCGAGGATCCGGTCGACTACCGAAGCCGAACCAACAACCAGCCGACCGTGGCTGCCGGCAAGAAAACCTATCGACTGGGCGACATCGTCGACTCGTCGCCGACCATCGTGGGAACGCCCGCGGAATCGTATGACCTGTTGTACAGCGACTTCAGCTATTCGGCATTCCGTGCCAATTATCGCAACCGGCGCCAGATGGTCTACGTGGGTGCCAACGACGGCATGCTGCACGCATTCAATGGCGGGTTTTACGTGACCGGGCAGGCGGCCAATGGCAGCAATCCTGCAGTCAATCCCACCGATTACCGTCAGTTGCCCAGCGGCCTGACCAGCGGTGATGCGAGCGTGCCGCAAGGCAACGACTGGGCACTGGGGCAGGAGGCCTGGGCCTTTGTCCCCGAAAATCTGCTGCCGCATCTGCGCTGGCTGGCACAGAAAGACTATTCCCATGTGTTCTATGTGGACGGGTCGCCTGTAGTTACCGATGCGCAGATATTCACCTCCTCGACCATTACCGGAACGAGCAGTAGCTGTCAGTCGGGCAAACCCGTGGCCTCGGATATCGATGCCAGGGGGCACGTCTGTGGCTGGGGCACCGTGATGGTGGTTCCGTTCCGGCTTGGCGGTGGTCCGATCAGCGTGAATCTGGCGGAAGATACGTATGGCGCTGCGCAGGCGGCGGACATCCAGACGTCCAATTCGGCCTATGTGCTGCTGGACATCACCAATCCCGAGCAACCGCCGGTGGTGCTGGGCGAGATCACCATGGGAACCTTCACCACCAGCGCGCCGGCGTTCTCGGTGCATCGCGAGCAGGCCGATGGCAAGCTGCACTTCCTGCTCACGATCGGTTCGGGACCGGCCGACAACGGTGGTCCCAACAACGGGCCAAAACCGGTTTCCGCGCCATCCGGCAGCAATCTGACGGTATCGGTATATGACCTGGCGAAGCTTGCCGCAAATGCGGTGGCCGCCACTCCGGCGACCGTCGCGCCGGAGGTGACGCTCGACAACGGGCCGGCGAACAGTTTTGCCGGTGACATGATCGCCTCCGACTTCAACCTCAACAACAGCGCCGAGGGGGTGTACTTCGGCGTGGTCACCAATCCGGCAGCCACCACGCCGACGCCGGCCTATGCGGGGGGGCTCTGGAAGCTGGACATGAATACCGGGCCCGCGACCAACAGCGATGGGACGGCGAATCTTCCGGACACCAGTGACCCCGGATCGTGGAAGCTCGTCCAGGTAATCAACGGCGGCCAACCGGTAACCATCCGGCCCACGGTCGGGGTGGATCTGACCGGGCGCCCGATGGTGTATTTCGGCACGGGGCGGTCATTCACCATGGACGACGACAGCGGCACCACCTTGCAGGGCGTGCAGCAGCAGTACATCTACGGGGTGTCGGACAACAGCCTGTTGCTTGGTCTGGGAACAACCTGCCAAACCATGCCAACGACGTCGACGGTGTTTGATGCCTCGAACGTCAACGTCAAGGCTGATGGTTCGCTGACTGGCGTGCCCTCGACGGGCTTCACGGGAGTCTCGACCCTGGCCGGCCTCGGGGGGGCGTTGACGGCCATCGATCCGGGCACCGGATGCTATGCCTACTCGGGCTGGAAGCTGGCGCTGACGGCCGGCAGCATTGCCGGTGGTTCGGGCGGGGCCGGAGCCCAGACTCCGTCCGAGCGGGTGGTAAGCAGCCAGACGCTGTTGAGCGGAATCCTGCTTACCCCGACCTATGTCCCGCCGAGCGGAGCTGCCATTGCGGCATCGGGCACCAGCGACTGCAATCCGCTGGCGGTTCCCGGTTCCAGCAACTTGTACGGCCTCAATTACCAGACCGGTACGGCGGATACGCGCCTGGCCGGTTCATTCCAGACTTCGTCGGGGACAATCAATCGCCATGTGTCGCTGGGCGGCGGCAAGGCGTCCTCACCGGTACTCCATACCGGCGGTGGCAAGGTAAGCGCCGCATTCGGCATCAGCGGCGGTACCCGGCTGCAGAACATTGGAACGTTGAGTGGCGCGCAAAATGGCGAAATTTCGTGGCGCGAGCCGGAGGACAACCAATGAAGACATCCAGTCGATTTTCCGCAGGATTCACGCTGCTTGAATTGATGATCGTCGTTGTCATCATTGCGATTCTCGTGGCGATCGCGGTGCCAACCTACCGGCAGTATGTTCTGCGCGGGCACCGCACGGACGCGACGCGCACGTTGCAGGACCTGTCTTCCAGGCAGGAGAACTACTATTTCTCCAACAACAGGTACACGACGACGCTGGCTGACCTTGGAGCAACCAGCAGTATCGCCGGCCCATACTTCACGGTCGGCATTGCCTCGGCCAGCACCACCGACTACGTGGTTCAGGCGACAGCCGTGGGGAGCCAGGCACAGGATGCGGGTTGCCTGACCTTCGATCTGCATCGCTCGGGACAGCGGGAGTCAACCGGGTCTGCTCCCGTGGCTACCTGCTGGGGAGGAAATTGAGCATGGCCCATCGTGGCTTGCAGGTGGTTTCGGTCCTGTTGGGCATGTGGGCCAGCGCCACGGTGTGCGGGCAAACCTATTACAAATGGACGGATGCGCAGGGAGTCACCCATTACAGCGCGCAACGTTCTGCAGGCAAGGTCGAAGCGGTCACCTTGCATCCGGGTGTGCACGTCGAGCCGGCCCGGGCTGCAACCGTGCGTGATGCGTCGAGTGCCGTCACGGCGCTGGATGTTGCCGCCGTCGAATTCAGGAAACAGGCCTGTCTCACGGCGAAGGAAAACCTCAGGCTGCTCGCCGGCAGCGGCATGGTGCTGGCCAGCGGCACGGCAAGCAATCCATCCGGTGTCGAGGCGGCCACGAAACTGTCCAGTGAGCAGCGTGATGCCGCGAAGGTCACCGCACAAAAGAACGTTGAATCCTATTGCAGTCGCGGATGAGATCCATGTCAGAGAACCGCCAATCGGGCTTTACCCTGCTTGAACTGATGATCACGCTGTCAGTGCTTGCCATCCTTACGGCGATGGCCTATCCGAGCATGCAGGATTTCATGAAGCGCAATCGGGTGATCAGCGTGTCCAACGGCATCCAGGCCGACCTTCAGTTGGCGCGAGGCGAGGCTGCGGCCACGCGCAAATACGTGTCGATCTGTCCCTTGTCCAGCGCCGGCACGACGTCCTGCGAGATGTCATCGGGCAGCTATGACTTTGGCTGGCTGGTTTACACGTCGACGACGCCGTTCACGGCCTATGACAGCAGGACCGATAGCCTGGAACACATGGCACCGGCCGCGGTGGGCATATCGATTCGCAGTTCCTATGGTGGCGTGCTCACCTACAACGCCCGCGGTGAATTTCTGGTCAGTGGTACGGCAAATCCGACCGGGGCTTTCATGACCTGTGCCAAGTCCAGTGACGGTGACAGCGTCGGCGTGAGCACGTCGAAGGTCCCCGGGATCCTGCTTGTCGTTGCGAACTCCGGACGCATTGCATCGACCTCGATCGCTCCTGGCGACGCCTGCAGCTGAAGTCGCCATGCGGTGTCCGCTTTGCCGTGTGAGACAGTCGCCGAGGAAGAAGGGAAAGAAGGCCCTCTCCCACCGGGAGAGGGGTTGGGGAGAGGGTACGGGCGAAGCATCGTTTTGAAGGTTTGCATCGCACCTTTCAATACAAATTGTTCAAACAACGGTAGATTGCAACCGTTCGCGCAAGCCACCCTGGCGCTGGATCGGGCGAGCCAGCGCCGTCGCGCAGTGATGCATCGGTGCACCACATTTCAGCCCGGTGGCGCGCGCGCGAAATCGCGGTGTAGACCAGCTCGCGGGCAGAGCAGGCGGTTGTCGGCATCCGGTGGCAGCACCACGGCGACGTCGCGGTATTCCGATCCCTGGCTGCGATGGATGGTGATGGCCCAGGCGCTTTCATGGGCGGGCAGGGCGCGTGGCGAGTAGCTGCGCAGGCCGGCTGTTGCCGTCGCGGTCGCTGACTTCAAACCACACGCGCAGGCCTTCGCGCACCCTCAGCGCGATGCCGACGTCGCCGTTGAACAGGCCGCGGGCGTAGTCGTTGCGGGTGATGATCACCGGGCGGCCGTGATACCAAGCTGGCTGCAGTCGATATCGAAGCGGGCGGCGAGTCGGCGGGCGAGCAGGTCGTTGATGCCTTGCGCGCCGAACGGGCCGTCGCGCAATGCGCACAGGATCTGCAGCTGGCGCAGGCGCGCGCAGGGCATCGGCGGCGTCGATGGCCGGGCATCAGCAAGGGCTGCAGCACTTCGGCATGCTCGTCGATCCAGCGATCGACGCAGGCGCGCAGTGTGCCGGGTGTCGGCACAATGGCGCAGGTGCAGGTCGCCATCGGCGCGCTCGGCCAGCAACTGGTCCAGCCACGCCGGATCGGGCGCGTCGCGCAGCGCCTCGATGCCGCGTTGCAGTCCGCTGCCGGCACGCCAGCTGTGGGTGAGGGTGATCACGTGGCCGGCCAGCGGCGCCGCGTCGGTGCGTGGTCCCGGGGGCGTGCGCAGCAACGGCGCGAGCATGCTGGCCAGCGCTGGCGGCATGCGGTTGCGCCGGTGCGCTGGCGACGATGTCGGCGAGCACCGAGCCGGCATCGACCGAGGCCAGCTGGCCCGGGTCGCCGAGCAGGATCAGCACCGCGTCGGGACGCAAGGCGTCGAGCAGCTGGCGCATCATCGCCAGATCCACCATCGAGGCTTCGTCGACCACCACGATGTCCTCGGCCAGCGGGTGCGCTGTGCCGTGACTGAAGCTGTTGTCCCGCGGCTGGTAGCCGAGCAGGCGATGCAGGGTGCGCGCGTCGGCATGCGGAATCCGTTGTAGGAGCGCACCCTGTGCGCGATGCTCTTCGTCGGGGTGAGCAAGAGCATCGCGCACAGGGTGCGCTCCTACAGGATCGCGCACAGAGCCTGCGCTTGATCCGGGCGGGCGTTCCTGCATCGTTGAAGCGACCCTGCAGCTCCGCCTTGCCCTTGGCGATGGCCTGCACCAGTCGCTGCGCGGCCTTGCCGGTGGGTGCGGCGAGCGCGATCGATGGCTGCGCGGGCAGCCCGCAGGCTTGCGGCATGGCGCAGCAGCATCAGCAGCATGCGCACGACGGTGGTGGTCTTGCCGGTGCCGGGGCCGCCGGTGAGCACGAAGAAGCGCGCGCCGGGCACGGCGGCCACCGCGGCGCGTTGCCAGTCGGTGGCGCCGGCCGGCATGCCGGCGAACAGCGCGTCGAGGTCATCGGCCAGTACGTCGGCGGAAATCGGCAGGCGTGCGATTGCGCGCAGCGTTGCAGGATCGCGGCGGCGAGCTTTGCCTCATGCTGCCAGTTGCGCCACAGGTAGAAGCGCTGTCTGCGCATCGAGCACGAACGGGCGTGAACGTGCGAGCCGTCGCCGACCCAGGCGTGCTGGCGCAGTGCGTCCAGCGCTTCGGCGTCGAAGCCGGCGTCGGCCTGCGGGTCGTCCAGTTGTGCGCAGGAATGGCCATGGCCCTCCGCGCTGCTGGCCGCGCGTACGGCCGCGGCGAGCAGGGCCGAGCCGGTGCGCTGCATGCACCCATTGCGCCAGGCGTCTGGTCGATCGCGCGCTCGTCGGTGTCGCATGGCGTGGCAGTGGAGCGATTCATGCGGCAGCCTCCTGTACGCCGGCGAAGGCGTCGTCGAGCGCCTCGATCAAGGCGGCCGGCCAGCGATGGCGCCAGACGCCGAGACCCGGTGCCAGGCCGAGCGCGCGGACGAACAGATACCAGCTGTCGCCCAGATGGCGTTCGGCCGTATAGCCGTCCATGTCGCTGGCGCAGATAGCGATGCAGCGCGACGGTGTAGAGCAGCGCCTGCAGCGGGTAATGATGCTCGGCCATCGCGGCGTCGAGCGACGTTGCCCCGGTAGTCGTGCAGCCGTGCGCCGAGCCAGTTGGTCTTGTAGTCGAGCACGTGGAAGCGGCCGTCCCATTCGATGATCAGGTCGGCGAAGCCGGTGAGCATGCCGTTGAGCGTGGTGGCATCCAGGCTGGCCGGGACCACGTCGGCGCTCGCCATGCGCGGCGCACAGCTGGCGCAGCCGCGCCAGCGACACCTGCTGCACCGGAAACTGGAATTCGAATTCGACGATGCGCTGCTCGGTGCGCGATGTCGGCCAGGCGCAGGCCGTCGCCGAGATCGGCCTGGCGCGCGCGGTCGATCATCCGGCCGACCCGTTCCAGCGCTTCGTCCGACGGCATCACGTCGCTGGGCTTGACCGCCTGCGCGGCGAGCTGCGCGTTGCAGCAGCTGGCGCTGTCCGGGCCAGACCGGGCCGGGCTGCGGCCAGTTCGAACACTTGATGCACGGCGTCGCCGAAGCGCGGGCCGCGCAGCGGATACAGGCTCGAGCAGGCGGCTGTCCTCGGCGGCTTCGATCGGCGTCGGCTGCTGGCTCTTCCGGGACGGTTTCATCGGTGGCTCGCTGTCGTCGATCGACCACGGCGGCGGCGGCGTAGCGGGTCAGGCCGCTGAAGCTGTGCAGCCACTGGAACGCGCGCAGTTGCGGCAGCGGTGTCTGCGTGGCGCGTGGCGATGGCGGTCTCGGTCGGCGGCCGATAGCGGATGAAGCGCGTCGGCGAACGGCGCGGACAGCTGCATGCCGCCGAGTGTCGCGGCCAGTCGCATCGAGCGACGCTTCGCCCTCGGTCAGTTCCAGTTGCTGCTGCGCCTGCGCGATCAGCAGGTCGATGGCGGCGCAGTTCCCATGCCTGGTCATCGTTGCCGGCAGCGGGCCGCGATCGACCCAGTACACGTGCACGCGCGTGCACGGCGCGGGTCAGTGCGACGTAGAGCAGGCGCAGGCGTTCCTCGCAGTTCCTCGCGGAAATGCCGGCCGCGATGTTCGATGAAATCGACCGAGCCGAGATCGACGCAGCGCTGGCCGCCGTCGTCGTGGTAGCGCAGCAGTTTCGGCGCGCGCACGCCGCTCGCGGTCGCCGATGCGCCAGACCAGCGGCAGGAACACGATCGGAAACTCCAGGCCCTTGCTGGCGTGGATGGTCAGCAGTTGCACGCGGCGCGCATCGCTTTCGATGCGCAACTGGCGCTCGTCGGCGGCTTCGGCATCGCCGTCGCTGCCTTCCTGGCGCATCTCGCGCAGCCACGCGTACAGGCCATCCAGGCCTTGTCGCGCGCTTTCCTCGGCGGCCAGCAGCTCGCCCAGATGACGCAGGTCGGTGAGCACGCGCTCGCCTTCGGGCAGCGCCAGCAAGGCGGTGGCGCGCGCGGCCAGCAGCGCCTCGATCAGTGCCAGCACGCCGCGGCTGCGCACCAGCGCGCGCCAGGTCTCGAAGCGTTCCAGTTCGCGCTCGAACGCGGCGGGATGGGTCTGCCAGGCGTTGAACTGCATCCAGCGTGGCGCCGAGCAGGCGGGTGGCCAGCGCGCCGCGCACGGCCTGGTCGTCGTCCGGGATGCAGCACGGCGAACAGGATCAGCTCCAGTTCGCGCGCGACAGTTCGCCGGCGAAGATGTTGCCGCGGCCGCTGCCGACGCAGGGCACGCCGCGCGCGACCAGCCGCGCGCGCAAGCGCCACGATCTGGTTGTTGGTCGACAGCAGTACGGCGATGTCGCCCGGCGTCACGCGCTGTGCCGCCGATCTGCTGGTGCGGATCGTTGAGCAGTTCGGCGATGCGGTTGGCGCAATCGTCCAGCGCCAGCGATTCCAGTTCGCCCAGTGCGTTCAGCGGATTGCCTCGCTGTCGGCGGCATCGCCGCGGAACGGGTGGATCACCAGCGGCTGCGCCACGGTCCGGTTGTCGACGGTATACGGCGTCTCGTCCGCCTTGCCCGCCGGCAACGACCTGCTGGTAGCGGATCTGCGGGTGGTCGAAGCCGCCATCGATGTGGCCGTACCACGCGTTCAACGCCTCGACCAGGGCACGGCTGGAACGGTGGTTGATGCCCAGCGAGTAGCGCTGGTCGGCTTGTTCGGCTGGCGCGCAGGTAGGCGGCGATGTCGCCGCCGCGGAAACTGTAGATGGCCTGCTTGGGGTCGCCGATCATCACCAGCGTGCCGCGGCCGCGATAGATCCGGTCGAAGATCGCGAACTGGCGCTGGTCGGTGTCCTGGAATTCGTCGATCAGCGCGACCGGAAAGGCGTCGAACAAACGGTCGGCCAGCAGGTCGTCGGCCTGCATCGCCGCACAGGCGCTGGTAGACCGCGTCGATCAGCATGCAGTAGGTGAACACGTGGCGTTGGCGCGCGCGCCGCGGCATCTCCTCGCGACAGATGCGCGCGGCGTCGGCGAGCACGGCGCCGCGGGTGAAGATGGCGCGCAGGCGAGCAGGGGACGCAACGCCTGCAGGGACGATCAACGGATGGGCGTTCAGTGTCGCCGGCGCGGGCGGGCGCTTCCTGGGCGGACATTGTCCGGTTCGAACGCTTCGGACAGCGACTTGGCCAGTTGTGCCTCGTCGTCGTCACGCAGCGCAGTGGCGATTTCCCTGAGTCGGCTGCGAAATGCGGCCTTGCTGCGCTTGTACAGCGCGGCGTCGTCGGCCAGTCGCTGCAGTTCGGCGATGTTTTCCGTCGACGCGCAACGCGGCGAGCTGTCGCTCGAGTTCGGCCAGGCCGCCGGCCTCGATGCTGCGCATCGGCGTTGTTGCCCAAGCCGCCCAGGTCGCGCAGCAGGCCTTCCGGGCCGTCCTTCAACAGCAGCTCGGCTTCGCGCGGATCGACCGCGCCGACCAGGTAGCGGCGTCGCCAGAAATCCTCCACGCATTCGCGCTGCAGTTGCTGATTCGTCGAACAGCTTGTCGCTGGCGAAGGCGGCGCCGCTTTCCAGCGGGTAGTCGCGCTGGATGCGCTGGCACAGCGCGTGGATGGTCGAGACCGGGGCGCGGTCGAGGTCGGCTGCGCGCCAGCTGGATCCGGCGCAGGGCGTGGCGCAGCTGTCCGCGTCGGGGCACAACGTCGGCCAGCCAGGCTCTCCAGCGGATTCGTTGCTGGCCGCGATCGATGCGCGCCGGATTCAAGCAGGCGTCTCGGCTTCGACCAGGCGCCGGCGCAGGCGCTCGCGCAATTCCTGCGCGGCGGCATCGGTGAACGTGGTCACCAGGATCTGTTCCACCCGCAAGCCGCGCTCCAGCAGCAGGCGCAGGTAGATCACGCCGATGTTCCAGGTCTTGCCGGTACCGGCGCTGGCTTCGATCAGCATGCGGCCGTGCAGCGGCATCGCGCGCCAGTCGAGCAGCGGGCAGTGGCGGCGCTCACGCCGCCATGCCCTGCTCGCGTAGGAGCGCACCCTGTGCGCGATGCTCTAGTCGGAGCAGTGCGCGCTCTTCGGTGCGCCTACAAGGGCTGTCTTGGCTGTCAGGCGCGCGGCGACCTTTCGCGCACAGGGTGCGCTCCTACAAAAAGGGTGGTCACGGCTGGGGTTCCTTCAGCAGCGACACGCGTGTCCGGATCGAGCACGCCGCAGACCAGTTCGGTGGCGGCGACGAAGGCGTGATGTGTCGGGACTGGCGGGATCGAACAGATCCAGTCCGCGGCGTGAGCAAGGCGGCGTAGCCGGGCGCGTAGTCGCGCTCGCCGACCGTTGAAGTCGTCGCCTTCCCAGGCCGCCGCGGCTTTGGCGAGACGCTCTTCCGGCTTGCGCTGTGCGCCCAGGCCAGCGCGGTGCGCGGAAAGAACAGCAGCGGTTGCTGTTCGGCACGGCTGGTATGCCTCGATCAGGCGGCGCAGGCCGTGGCGCAGCTGGTCGGCGTCCTGCGCGCGGATGGTGTCGCAGCAGCCCGGCGCGGCGCGCGTGCTGCGTCTTGGTGGTCGGTTCCAGATACTCGCCCTGCACGACGCCGGCCTGGCTCAGTCGCAGCGCGGCCCAGTCGATGTAGAACGCCAGCATCTCCTTCAGCCCGGCGGCGCGTGTCGGCTTGCACGTCGAACAGCAGCAGGCGCGCCGTCGGCGCCGTGAAAGACCCGGTCGACCATGCCGGTCAGGCGCAGGCCGTCGCCGAGATCCAGGTCGATCGCCTGGGCCTGCGGTTGCGCGCGCGCCCGTCGGCGAACAGCGGGTGCGCGCCTGTCGAGCAGGCGTTGCAGTGGCGTCGCGCAGATCGCGCGTAGGTCGCGCTCGCCGATGGCGCCGCCGGCGAGCATGCCCGAGCGTGCCAGCCAGGCCGGCGGTTCGTCGGGCAAGCCGGTGCGTGCCGGCGGCGAGTGCTTCGAACAGCAGCTGGCGGTCGACGCGTTCGAGTCGGTCGAGGCCGGTTTCCAGCGGTTCGCGATCGGGCCAGCCGGTGCTGTCGAGCGCCTGCAGGCTGATGCCGTGGCCGCGCAGCAGCGCGTCCTTGGCCGGGTCGCGCCAGTAACGCTTGCAGCGCGCCGAGCGTGATCTTCGCCGCTGGCTGCGGTGGTCGGCGCAGCGGCCGGGTGTCCAGAGAAGCGGGGCTGGGCCGGCGCTGGACGGCGCAGCGAGAAACGCCGGGTCGTAGGAGAACAATCGCGGATCGTGGCGCGGCTGGCCGTGGGCATCGCGTTCGTAGTAGCGCGCATCGAACGGTTGCAGTGGATGGCGGACGCGCCAGGGCCGATCGGCTGTTTCGTCGTCGGCGATGCCGTGTTGCTCGTCGAGGAATTGCAGCAGTTCGGCCAGCGGCGCGGCCGGATTGCGCGGCTTGCCGTCGCGCACGCCTTCGCCGATGTAGCTGATGTGCAGCACGTCGCGCGCCGACATCAGCGCTTCGAGGAACAGGTAGCGATCCTCGCTGCGCGTGTCGCGGTCGCCGTGGCGCGGCTGGCCGAGAATCTGTTGAGGCCGGCATCGCTGCCGGGACGCGGGAAACTCGCCCTCGTTCATGCCGAGCAGGCAGACCACGCGAAACGGAATCGAGCGCTGCGGCACCAGTCCGCAGAAGGTCACCCCGCCGAGCAGGAAGGGTTGCCGTTCCGGCACGGCGTCGAGCGCACCGCGCACGGCTTCGCGCACCACGCTCCATGGCAGCGGTTTGCAGCCAGGCCGACCTCGCGGCCTGGCTGCCGAGACTCGGCGGCGAGCCGGCGCAAGCTGTCGAGCGCGTGGCTCTCCGCTCGTCGCGCGGGTCGGCGAGGAACAGCGCGTCGATCAACTGCAGCAGCCACTCGCTCCATGCCGCCAGCGGACGCTCGAGTGGCGAACGCGGCGCGCGCGCGGCGCAGTTCGCCGAGCAGGCGATCGAGCTGGCCCAGCGCCTCGACCGCGCTGCCGGAGACACCCTCGAGCGGCAGGATGTCGTCGAGCAGCCGATCGCTCGCCATCGTCTGCCCACGATCAGGCCGGCATACAGGCGATCGAAGCCGAACTGCCAGCGTGTTCGCATCGATCGCTGCGGCACCGGCCTCGGCCTTCATCGCCGCGTCCAGCCCCCAGGCCACGCGGGCGCGACGCAGCCAGCGTTCCAGCGCATCGCGGCCGGCGGCGTCGATCGCGAAGCGTCGCGCCACTGCGGGCACGTCGAGCAAGTCCAGCACGTCGCTGACGGTGAAGCGGCTTTCGGCCAGATCCAGCAGCTGCGCGAACGCGCCCATCAGCGGATGCGCGCGCGCCAGGCCGACATCGGCCAGGTGCCAGGGGATGTGCGGCGCGCTCGCTCGCGATATTGCGCCGGCTCGCCGAAGACCGCCGCCAGATACGGCGCGTAGGCGCTGATGTCCGGCGCCATCACCACGATGTCGTGATGCTGCAGGTCCGGGGTCGTCGGCGAGGCAACGCAGCAGGGCGTTCTTCAATACTTCCAGTTCGCGCAGACGCGTGTGGCAGGCGTGCACGCGCAGGCTGGCGTCGTGACGCAACGTGGGCAGCAGCGCTTGCAACCCGGTGGCGTCAGTCGAGCGTTCGCGGACCGGCGCGCCGACCAGGTCTGGTTGCAGGCAGCGAATGCTCGACTGCAGCCGGGCCAGCAAAGTGTGCGCGTCGGGCAGGGGCTCGGCCTCGTCCAGCGGATCGCGCAACTCGATGGCGTCGCAGGCATCCAGGGTGATGCAGAAGTCCTGCGCAATGCGACCCAGCGCAACGAGCAAGCGGATGGCCGATCTCGTAGTACAGCGCCTCCGGATCACCGGCCTGCTTCAACTGGAAGCGGCGGCTGCGCAAATCCGACCAGTATTCGCGGCAGGGGTCGGGGAAATACAGGTGCACCGGCGTGCGCCGGGCGGTGACTTGCAGGGCCTGCAGCACGTCCGGCGGCAGGTGGCTGATGCCGAACACGTGCAGTGGCATGGCTGGCGGAACGGCCTCGGTCGCCAGCGCGTCGAGCAGGGCCACGCTGCGCCGGGCCCGGTGCGGTCGCTGGATGGCAGCCTGCACTTGCCGCCACAGCACGGCCTGCCAGTCGTGGTGCGACGAGCTGCGATCGTGTGCGCCCGGCTGTTCCCAGGCAAGAATCCAGTCCGGTCGGTAGAGCAGATACTGCGTATAGACGCCAGCCAGGTGTTCGGCCAACTGGAATCGTCGGCGGGCGGCGTCGTCGCCAGCAAGGTAGGCGCTGATTTCTGCCGATTTCAGCGTGGGCAAGGCCATCAGCAGGCGCCAGCGCAGCAACTCGTGCCGATACGCTCCGTCCACCAGTGCCTCGTCACCGAGCACGCGACGGGCGCTGCGCTCGAACCATTGCCACGGCAGGATCATGTCGAAATTGGCGGCGATGCCATGCTCGGCGTGGGAGCCATGGCGCCGCGCAAACCGGCCCAGCAGCCAGCGCTGCAGGCCCGGGTGCGCCACCACCACGGTCTGCGCGGTGAGGGGATTGGCCGGACGCTGCACTTCCAGTTGCCGGGCCAATTCATCGGCCAGCCGCTCGGTGCGGCTGCCGCGATGGACGATCAGATGGCCCGGATGGTCGGGGGTCGGTGACGGCACGGCTCAATCCGCAGGAATCAGAAGACACAGCTTAACGAGCCGGCGTCGCATCTTCCGAGATTTATTGCGGCGGCGGGCGTGTCGATTCGCTGGTCTTCGTTGGTGAGCTCGCGTGGCCCTTCTCTTGCCATCGACCTTGTCAAGAGCGGCGAAGACCGGGCGTGGTGCGCCCTCGCGCCCTCGCGCCCGCGGCCTGAAGGTTGTCGTCGTCGGGGCTATCTGCTGGCCCACCGGGTTGCCGCTGAGCTGAAGCACACCGGGAATCCGGGCGGCGCCAGCCTTGTCCGCCACCGCCGGGCTCAGAGCCTGTGAAGAAAACCACTTCCTGTGGTTTTCTTCTATCGCGCGTCCGGTACATGCCCGGACGCGCTCACACGAATCAGTCACTTACGTGACCGGTCCGCGACCGGCCATCGGGCAACTGCTCCTGCGTTGCCTCAACTCGGGCATCGCATGCCCTCGCCATGCCCTCGCCATGGCCGGACTGAGAGGTTGAATAGTCACAACCTCTCAGTCGTTGATGAGGGAGCGGGCGTCTGCGACAGTAGGTGACGGCAATCGACGGCGAGACTGTGACTCAAAAGGCCTGCATTTCGGCGGTATGTCGCCTGCCGGACTGGATCAGGGCACGCCTGGAGCCCGCAATGACTGGGTTTGTGGGCATATGGGCGCAATGGCGTGAAACTTGCTTGTGAACCATGCCTGGTGGTGCCGCGCAAGCGCCGCCCTGGGCGGCGCCGTAGCTTGGGCCGACGTCCGCAAGCCTGGGGCGTGATGCATTCACCAGTAAGCGGATGGGCTTTCGGGTTGTCTGAATAGGTGTTCCGGAAAGGATTTGGCAATGGGGACGGAGGGACCTGGAAAGCAACACGGCGAACTTCGCGAACGCTTCTACCAGAGCGTGGCGGAGACGCTGACTCTGTTGCATCCTGCGGCGGATTACGACCGCCGGCAGGCCATGTCCGAAGTTGCCTCGACGCTGGCCAGCACCATGGACCTGCCGCTGGTGTGGATCGGCCGCCGCGAACTGGGACAATCCTCGCTCGATCTCCAGGCAGCCGGAACCGCGGCAGCGTGCGTCACCGCGTTGCAGATCAGCGACGACCCGCGCAACCCGGACGGGCGCGGCCCGACCGGCATGGCCTTGCGTGAAGGCCGCCCGCGGCTTGCCTCGGTCGATGACGTCGAACATTCGGGTTGGCGCGAACTGGCCAGGCGCTACGGCCTGGATTCGCTCATCGTGGCGGCATCCGGGACGGCCGACGGCGGCCAGATTGCGCTGGCCGCGTATTCGCGTGTGGGTGGCGCCGCGCTCACCGACGAACTGCTTGACTGGGCGCAACGGCTTGCCGACGAACTGGCCCGCTTCTGGGACGATCAGGCCCAGCTCGAACGCAATCTGCGCCTGAGTCGATATCGCGATGCGCATCGCACGATCCAGCGCGAGCTGCTCGATCATCCCGAGCCGGCCGCGATCTACCTGACCCTGGCCAATACCCTGGTCAATGACGCCGCCGCCAGCGCGGTCATCGTCTACGTGCCCCAGGGCGAGATCCTGCGGCGGGTGGTGGAGGTCGGTCACCTTGCCGACGCCCTCGCACACCTGCCCGCGCCGCCATCGCGGATTCCGGACTCGCCGGCGCCCGCACCCACGCAAGCCTTCGTGGACGCCGAGCCGGTGGTACGGTTGCGCCCGTCGCCCTACCCGGACCTGTCGACTGGCGGGCACGGCGAATCGCTGGCAGAGCTGGCCGCGGTCGGCTGCTGGCCGATCTTCTCGGGCTTGCCGACGGAATCGGGGAGCGAGCGCCATCCTGCGGCCGTGCTGTTGCTGGCGGCCGGCGAGGTGGATGCGTTCGATACCGACATGCGTCGGCTGCTGGACGAAATCTCCGACACCGTGAGCCTGGCCCTGCGCCAGCACGAGCATCGCCAGGCCCTGCTGCAGGAACAGGAACGCCAGACTTATCTGGCGCTGCACGATGCCTTGACCGATCTTCCCAATCGCCGCGCGCTGGATTATCACCTCGAGCGCGCACTCGCCCGGGCGGCGCGGCACCAGCATCTGGTCGCGGTCGGCATGCTCGATCTGGACGATCTCAAGCCGATCAATGACCGCCTTGGCCATGCGGCGGGAGATCAGGTGCTGATCGAAGTCGCGCACCGCTTGCACGATGCCTTGCGCTCGGAGGATTCGGTGGCACGCGTCGGCGGCGACGAGTTCGTGCTGGTGTTCGAGGACCTGGCCAGCGCGGATGACCTGGTCGGCTTGCTGGAGCGGTTGTGGCAGTCGTTGCAGCGGCCGATCGTGGTCGGCGAGGCGAGCATCAATGTCACCGTCAGCCTCGGCCTCGCGTTGTACCCGACGCATGCCCAAGCCAACGGCGAGCATTTGCTGCGGCTCGCCGACCAGGCGATGTATCACGTCAAGTCGCACAAACGGGAACGATCGAACTGGTGGATGCTGGCGCAGACGAAGAGCGATGCCGAGCCGGTGTTACCCGCCGAGGTCATCGCGGCCGCGCCGCACGGCGAACAGGCGGCCGTCGCATTGCGTCCATGCGTCGACGCCTGGCAGCGGAGTCTGCCGGCGATGGTCGAACGCTTTTGCAGCGCGATACGGGCGCACGCGGGCGTCGCCGGCCTGCTCGACAGTCTCCCGGCGTATGCGCTGGAGTCCTTCAAGGCAGGGGTGTCACGCCAGTTGCACACCTTGTGCTATCCGGATCTCGAACTGGAGCAGCAGCGTGTCGGGGCGATCAAGGCGGGCATGGGCCAGGCTGCTTGCGGTCTGGAGGAGGCGTGGTTGCCCGAGGCGATCGAACAGCTGCGCGGGATTCTCTCCAGCAGCCTGGGACATGCCTCGCGCGCGCAGCAGAACGCGTTGGCCATCGTGCTGCAACGTCTGGGCATGGAGCAGCAATGGCAGCTGGAGAGCATGCGTGACCTGCAACGTCGCCGTGAGGCGGTCCTGGCACGGGTGAATGTCGCCGCCTGGGCAGCCCACGATTATCTGGAACTGCTGGAAGAGGTGGTGACACTGCTGGCGGCGCACGAAGAGATCATCGTTTGCGCCGCGGGGCGGCCTGATGCATCGGGCGAAATGGTATTCGAACTGGTGGTGGGCGCGATTCCTGCCGAGTACCTGCGCATCACCAACCGCGGCGTGGCGCCGTCGGTGCGGATCGATCGGACGAACACGCAGGACGACGAGCCGATCAGGCGTGCCTGGATCACGGGGGAGATCGAGCGCTGCGCGCATTACGGCAGCGACCCGGCCATGGCCCCGTGGCGCGACACGGCGATGCGCCATGGGATCGTTTCGCATGTCGCCATCCCGCTGTGCCTGCCGCCGTGCAAACCCGTGGCGATACTCGCCCTGTACAGCCCGTTTGCGGGAGGATTCCGCAGCGAAAGCCAACGATCATTTGTGGTGCAGCTCAGGGCGGTGCTGGAACTGGCCCTGCTGCGCCTGCTGCCCCGACGCCAGCTTGCCGCGTTGCTGCCGGCCTTCGTGCGCAAGCGCTGGCGCGGCATGCTCGCCAGCGGTGCCCTGCGCATGCATTACCAGCCGCTGATGCGGTTGGCGGACGGCCAGATCGCCGGGTTCGAAGCGCTGGCGCGCTTGCGCGATGACCTGGGGATGCTGCAGATGCCGGCGACTTTCCTGCCTGCGCTGGGGGCGTCAGGGATGATGCAGTTGTTCCGGAACGGGATGATCCAGGCCGTGGCGTGCCGACAATCACTGGCGCGCACGGGCCTGGTGTTGGGCATGTCGGTCAACGTGCCGCTGGCGGGGTTGCGCGATGCGCGTTACGCGCGGACGGTGGACACCGTGCTGCAGGCGAGTGGTTGCCCGGTCGGATCATTGCGTTTCGAGGCGCTGGAACCGGTCAGCGGAACCAGCTGCTGGGCGCGCATGGCCGAGACTGGCGTGCAATCGCTCAGATGGCTGGACCGACATGTGCTTGAAGACGACATGGCGGTCAGCCGCAGCCTGGTGGCGCGCCTGAGCCAGTCGCCGTTCGATCGCATCAAGGTCGACCAGGCCATCGTCGCCCATGTGCGCAAGGACCCGCTGGCCACATTGCGCCTGCTGCGCCAGCTGATCCGGGTGGGCCACGACATGTCGATGGAAGTCGTGGTCGAGGGGCTGGAGTCGCCCGGCATGATCGAGGCCGCATCCATCCTCGGTGCGGATTTCGGCCAGGGTTATGCGCTCGCGCGGCCCATGCCCGCGGAGCAGTTGCCGGATTGGCTGGATGGCTTCAGCGCGGTCGCCCGGGGTGCGTTTCCGCGCTGTGCGCTTGGCGCCCTGGCTGCCGCATTGCGCTGGGACGAGCGCTTCGTCGATCTGTTCGACGAGATGTGGTCGCGCGAACGGCACGTGCGGGCCGCAAGCGGTGCCGCCGAGTACCTGCACAGCGCGGGCGGCCTCTCGGCGGCGTTGCGCAGCAGCCACGACGCCATGCTTGAGGCGGCCTCGCAGGGACCGTTCGCGTCGGCGTATGGCCTGCAGCGCGACCTGTTTTTCTCCCTGCTGGTCGAGCAGGTGCTGCTCGAGGAGCAGCGCCACGATCGCCGTGAGACGGCTGCCATTTGAGGGGGCGTCGAATCTCCACTCAATTCGTGCCTGTCGACAGCAGTGCACCGACCTGAATTCCGGTAGGCTGCGTGACCATGACCTGGGGATGCGGACCAGGCCGATTCCATGTGTTTGCGGCGGTTCGCCGACCCCCAGCGTGACCTGGATGATCTGGCATGCGACGGCAGGATGGTCGGAAGGTTTGATCGTTGGCGGGGATTGGCTCAAGGCAGGATCCATGGTGAGTCGTCGACAAGTCTCTGGCGAGCTGCGCGAACGCTTTTATCAAAGCGTGGCGGAGACCTTGAGCATGTTGCGCACGGCGCCGGGCTCCGATCGCCAGCTGACCCTGCTCAATGTGAGTGAAATCCTTGCCGTCACCATGGATCTGCCGCTGGTGTGGATCGGGCGGCGCGAGCCGGATCAGGTCGAGGTCACGGTACTGGCGGCAGCCGGACCGGCGAAAGACTACGCCTCGTCGCTACGCTTGAGCAGCGACGAGCGCGAGCCGGAGGGAAGAGGGCCCGTCGGGATCGTGCTGCGCGAGGAATCCGCACGGGTGATGCCGGTGGCGGCCGCGGAGTTCGCGCCGTGGCAGGAAATAGCCCGTCAGTACGAGTTTGGCGCCTGCATCGTGGCGGCGTCGCGGACGCACGACCAGGGTCAGCTGGTGCTGGCCAGCTATTCCCGCGACGGCGGGCCGAGGCTGGGACACGAGCTGCTGGATTGGGCGCAACGCCTCGTCGACGAGTTGAGCCGGTTCTGGGATCACCAGGTGCTGCTGGAGCGCAGCAATCGCATGAGCCGCTATCGCGATGCGCAACGCTCGATCCAGCGGGCCCTGCTCGAACAGCCCGACCCCGAGGCGGTCTACCGGACCCTGGCCCGCGCATTGGCGGAGATCGCCGGGGCCGCCGCGGTCGATGTGTTCGCCGCGGATGAGGACGACGCCATGCTGCGCCGGGTCGCCCTGATCGGTCCCATCGCCGATGTCATTCTGGGATTGCCGTTGCCGCCCCGGCACCAGGACGGCCCGGTGATTTTCGCGCCGACGCTGGCGTTCATGCAGGGCCGGCCGGTGGTTCGGCGCGATCCGCACGGTGCAGCGCAGGCCGACAGCCCCTGGCGCAGCGAGTTGAAGGGGCACGCCGCTGCCATCGGTTGCTGGCCGCTGTTTGCATTGCCCGCCGGCGCGCCCGAACTGCCACCGGTGCCGGCCGGGGTGTTTGCCGTGGTCACCGCCGAGGAGGATGCCTTTGACGAGGAGATGTGCCGCTTGCTGGACGAGGTCGCCGATGCTGCCGGCCTGGCGCTGGGACAGCACGCGCAACGCCACGCCTTGCTGCAGGAACAGGAACGCCAGACCTACCTGGCCTCGCACGACGATCTCACCGGCCTTCCCAATCGTCGCGCGCTGGAACGCTATCTCGATACGGTGCTGGTTCGCGCGCAGCGCGGGAACCGCCGACTCGCCGTGGGCCTGCTCGACCTGGACGACCTGAAACCGATCAACGACAGCCTCGGCCATGCCGCGGGCGATCGCATTCTGGTCGAAGTGGCGAATCGGTTGCGGCAGGTGCTGCGCGACAGCGACTACGTGGCGCGACTGGGTGGCGACGAGTTCGTGCTGGTGCTGGAAAATTCCGAGTACGCCGCGGATCTGGACGGCCTGCTGGAGCGGATCGGCGCCTCGCTGCAGCAGCCGATGACGATAGACCACGAGGTGCTTTCGGTGAGCGCCAGCCTGGGTATCGCGATGTACTCCAGCGAGGCCCACGTCAGCGGCGAACAAATGCTGCGTCGCGCCGACCAGGCGATGTACCAGGTGAAGGCGCGCAAGCAGCATCGCTCACGCTGGTGGTCCGTGGCATTGTCTGACGGTACCCTGGAGGCGTCGGCCGAGCTCCAGGCCAGCCTCGCTCCGTACGGCGAGCAGGCGGCCGCCGTATTGGGTGCCTGCCGCGAGGCATGGCTGCCGCGGCTGCCGACAATCGTGGAAAGCTTCTACGCTTCCCTGCTCGAACACGAGGGTGTCGGCGGGTTGCTGGGTGTGTTGCCGCAGGCGGAATTCCGGTTGCTCAAGGGACACGTCCTGCAACACCTGCAGGTCTTGATCCAGCCGGACCTGGATCAGGCCAGTCATCGTGCACGGGCGGCCAAGTCCGGCATGTTCCACGCCTCCTGCGGCCTGGAGGAGGTGTGGCTGCTGGAGGCCATCGAAATGTTGCGCGACCTGCTCGCCGCCGCCCTGGGCCACGCGGATCGCCACGCGCTGGAGCTGGTGCTGCAGCGACTCGCGGCCGAGCGACAATGGCAACTGGAAAGCATGCGTGAGCTGCAGCGCCTGCGGGTGGCGTTGCTGGCCCGACTCAACGCGCTGGCGTGGTCGGCCGAGGGTTACCTGGAGCTCATTCAAGGCGCGGTGGATATCCTGGTGTCGCACCAGGAGATTCACGCCTGTGCCGTGGGACGCCCCGATGCATCGGGACAGCTGACCTATGAGGCAGTGGCGGGGGATTCCTTCACCGGGTATCTGCGCGCGCTGGCTGCAGGCACGGCATTGCCGGTCCGGGTCGATGCCGGTTACCCGGGAGGCGATGGTCCCAGCGGGCGCGCCTGGCGCACGGCGACGATCCAGCGCAGCGCGCATTTTGGCAGCGATCCGGTGATGGCCACCGCGCGCGATATCGCGCTGGGCCTGGGCGTGGTCTCCGGCGTTGCCATTCCGCTGTGTCCCTCGCCCGCCAAGCCGGCGGTCGTGCTGTCGCTGTACAGCGCGTATCCGGGCGGCTTCCAGAGCGAAGATCAACGGGCTTTCGTGGAACAGATCAAGTCGGTACTCGATCTGGCGCTGGCGCGCCTGGCGCCGCCACGACAAGGCGCGGAGCTGCTGCCGTTCTTCGTGCGCGAACGTTGGCGCGCGATGGTCGCGACCGAGGCATTGCAGATGCACTACCAGCCGCTGATGCGGCTGGCGGACGGCCAGGTCACCGAGTTCGAGGCGCTGGCGCGCCTGCGCGATGAAGACGGAGAGCTGCTGGCGCCATCCCGGTTCCTCCCGGCCCTGAGCGCCGATGACCTGGTCGTGCTGTTTCGCCACGGCCTGGCCCAAGCCGCTGCCCGCCGCGAATCGCTGCGCCGGCTGGGCTACACGCTGGACATGTCGATCAACGCGCCGGCCGCCGCGTTGGAAGACGCGCGTTACGCGGAGGAGGCCGCTGCGGTCATTGCCACCAGCGGCTGCCCGGCGCAAGCCTTGCTGCTGGAGATCCTGGAATCGCCGATCGGCACCGAGCACGCGATCTTCCTTGAAGACCCGGGCATGCGCTCGCTCAAGGCGCTCGGCGTGCGCCTGGTCGAGGATGACCTGGGTGCCGGCTACAGCTCCCTGGTGCGCTTGCGACAGTGGCCATTCGATCGCATCAAGATCGACCAGGCGATCGTTCTCGAGGTACGCAAGGATCCGTTGGGCACCCTGCGCTTCATACGCCAGTTGGTCCGGATCGGACACGAGTTGCGGCTCGAAGTGGTGGTCGAAGGACTGGAATCGCCGGGCCTGATCGAGGCGGCCATGATCCTGGGGGCGGACTTCGGTCAAGGCTACGCACTGGCGCGACCCATGCCCGGCGACGCGGTTCATGCCTGGCTGGCGCAGCATCAGTACACCGGTGATCGCGCGGCGCCGCGGGCCGCCCTGGGCGCCCTCGCCGGCGAACTGCGCTGGGAAGAACAGTTCACCGCGCTGCCCGCCGGGGCGGAGTACTGGGAGCGGCATGCACGGGAGAGCTGCGCGCCCGGCGCCTACCTGCATGACACGGAACGCGATGCCGCCTTGAGCGCTGCGCACAAGTCCATGCATGCGGCCGCACTCGCTGGCCCATCCGCCCCCGCCTTCCGCCGCCACCGCGAGGCTTTCCTCGCGCTCCTCGTCAAGCGCGTCCTCGACGAAGAGGTTGGATAGGGGGCCGCTTGCGGCCGGTGCCATTGCGATTCAAGTTGGCCAGATCAAAACCACCCCATGGGCGTTTTCCCGGTTGACTGGTCGGCGAGCGCTGCGCGCGCCCGCTGGTGCCGAAATCATGGCTACGCCGCCGTAGACGAAAAAGGCCACCTGGCAAGGTGGCCTGATTCCTTGAATTTAATTGACGGGTGGTAGCGGGATCGAACACTGCCCACGGCGTACACGCAGCTGCGCTTTTATTGGTGGGCGGTAGTGGGATCGAACCGCTGACCACGGGCCGTGTGAAGTGCCCGTTGCTACACGCACGCTGCGCTTTTCATGGTGCCGAAACGACGAAACCGGTCGCGAAGACCGGTTCCTGGATCGAATATGGTGGGCGGTAGTGGGATCGAACCACTGACCACGGGCCGTGTGAAGTGCCCGTTGCTACACGCATGCTGCGCTTTTCATGGTGCCGAAACGACGAAACCGGTCGCGAAGACCGGTTCCTGGATTGAATATGGTGGGCGGTAGTGGGATCGAACCACTGACCACTGCCGTGTGAAGTGCCCGTTGCTACACGCACGCTGCGCTTTTATTGGTGGGCGGTAGTGGGATCGAACCACTGACCACTGCCGTGTGAAGTGCCCGTTGCTACACGCACGCTGCGCTTTTATTGGTGGGCGGTAGTGGGATCGAACCACTGACCACTGCCGTGTGAAGGCAGTGCTCTACCGCTGAGCTAACCGCCCGCTGTGAGCGCGTGATTTTAGGGGCTGCGGCGATACGGGTCAATATCCTCGACCGTCGCGGACGACGGCGACAAAAGGACTGGCGCGACGGGCGGCCTTGCTAAACTCGCGCTTTCCCCGCGTCGAAGTGCAAGATCATGGAATTCCTCAGTGGTCATCTCCTCCACATCCTTCACGCGTTGCAGCAGTTCGAACTCACGCCGTGGAAGGCGGTCGGGTTTGCCGGCACCTTGATGTTCACCAGCCGCTGGTTCGTGCAGTTGTATTACACGCGCAAGTACAAGCGGGTGGTGATGCCGCTGGCGTTCTGGTGGCTCTCGGTCTGCGGCAGCATCCTGTTGCTGGCCTACTTCGTGTTCGGCAAGAACGACTCGGTCGGCATCCTGTCCAATTTCTTTCCGGTCTTCGTGTCGGTCTACAACCTGTTCGTGCATCTGCGCCACCAGAAGAACAGCATGACTGGCGACGCCACGGCGTGACGCCGCCCTGAATTGCAGGAGCGCACCCTGTGCGCGATGCTTTTTCCGCGGCAACAGAGCAAGAGCATTCGCGCACAGGGTGCGCTCCTACAGGTGGCGGACAATCATTCCGGTTCGTAATCGAGATTGGAGGAGAGCCAGCGCTCGGCTTCGGCAAGCGACCAGCCCTTGCGCCTGGCGTAGCTCTGCACCTGGTCCTTGCCCAGCCGACCGACCACGAAATACTGGCTGTCCGGATGCGAGTAGTACCAGCCGGAAACGGCGGCGGCGGGATACATCGAAAAGCCTTCGGTCAACTCGATGCCGGTGTTGGCGGTGACGTCGAGCAACTTGAACAACGTGGCCTTCTCGGTGTGCTCCGGGCACGCCGGGTAGCCGGGGGCCGGACGGATGCCGCGGTACTTCTCGGCGATCAGCGCGTTGTTGTCGAGTGCCTCGTCCGCGGCGAACCCCCAGAACTCCTTGCGTACACGCTCGTGCATGTGCTCGGCAAAGGCCTCGGCGAGACGATCGGCCAGCGCCTTGAGGATGATCGAGGAATAGTCGTCGTAGTCGGCCAGGAAGCGCTCGAGATGTTCCTCGATGCCAAGTCCGGCGGTGACCGCGAAGCCGCCGATCCAGTCCGGCTTGTTGAATTCCTTCGGCACGATGAAGTCGGCCAGGCAGAGATTGGGACGCTCGGGCGGCTTGTCGGCTTGCTGGCGCAGGCTGCACAGGGTGGCGAGTTTTTCCCTTCTCCCCGCGGGAGAAGGTGCCCGCAGGGCGGATGAGGGTACGGGCGAAGCGGAATGTCGCGCTTCGGCCGAACCCTCATCCGCCCCTGTCGGGGCACCTTCTCCCGGGGGAGAAGGGAGGGATGTTCATAGACCTCCACGTCGTCGCCGACGTTGGCGGCGGGCCACAGGCCGATCACCGCGCGGGCGGTCAGCCACTTCTCGGCAATGATCTTGTCCAGCATGGCCTGCGCGTCGGCGAACAGTTCACTCGCCTGGGTGCCGACCACCTCGTCGGTGAGGATGGCCGGATAGTGGCCGGACAATTCCCAAGCCTGGAAGAACGGGGTCCAGTCGACATACTGACGGATCACGTTCAAGTCGTAATCGTCGAACACGGTGATGCCGGGCTTGGCTGGCTGCGGTGGTTCGTAGTTCGCCCAGTCGCAGCGGAAGCGTTGCGCGCGCGCCTTTTCCAATGACACCAGCTTCTTGCCCGGCCCGCGGTTGCGATGGCGCTCGCGCACGTCGGCATAATCGTTGCGAATCTTGTCGAGGAAGGCATTGACCAGGTCCTTGCTGACCAGGGACTGCGCCACGCCGACCGCGCGCGAGGCATCCTTTACCCACACCGTTCCGGACTTGTAATGCGGCTCGATCTTCAACGCGGTGTGCGCGCGTGAGGTGGTGGCGCCGCCGATCAGCAACGGGATGTGGAAGTCCCGGCGCTGCATCTCCTTGGCGACGTTGGCCATTTCCTCCAGCGAGGGCGTGATCAGGCCGGAGACGCCGATCATGTCGGCGTTTTCCTCGATGGCGGTGTCGAGGATCTTCTGCGCCGGCACCATCACGCCGAGGTCGATCACCTCGAAGTTGTTGCAGGCGAGCACCACGCCCACGATGTTCTTGCCGATGTCGTGCACGTCGCCCTTGACCGTGGCCATCACGATCTTGCCGTTGCTCTTGCTGGTGTTGCCGCTCAGCTTTTTCTCCTCATCCATGAAAGGCAGCAGCCAGGCCACCGCCTTCTTCATCACGCGGGCGGATTTCACCACCTGCGGCAGGAACATCTTGCCGGCGCCGAACAGGTCGCCGACCACGTTCATGCCGTCCATCAGCGGGCCTTCGATCACGTCCAGCGTGCGCGTGACGGTCTGGCGCACTTCCTCGGTGTCCTCCACCACGAACTGATCGATGCCGTGCACCAAGGCGTGTTCCAGCCGCTTGGCCACCGGCAGTTCGCGCCAGGCGAGCGCGTTGCCGTTGTCCTGTTCGCGTGCGCCCTTCTTGTGCCGCTCGGCAATTTCCATCAGCCGTTCGGTGGAGTCGGCGCGGCGGTTGAGTACCACGTCCTCCACGCGCTCGCGCAGTTCGGGTTCGAGTTCGTCGTAGATGGCGAGCTGGCCGGCGTTGACGATGCCCATGTCCATGCCGGCCTGGATGGCGTGGTAGAGGAACACGCTGTGGATCGCCTCGCGCACGCTGTCGTTGCCGCGGAAGGAGAACGACACGTTGGAGACGCCACCGGAGAGGTGCGACAGCGGGAAGCGCTTCTTCAGCTCCTTCGCCGCCTCGATGAAGTTCACCGCGTTGTCGGCGTGCTCCTCGATGCCGGTGGCGACGGGAAAGATGTTGGAGTCGAAGATGATGTCTTCGGGCGGGAAACCCACTTCCTCGGTGAGCAGCTTGTACGAGCGCTCGCAGATTTCCAGGCGGCGCGCCACGGTGTCGGCCTGGCCGTTCTCGTCGAAGGCCATCACCACGGTGGCGGCGCCGTAGCGCAGGATTTTTCTGGCCTGGTCCAGAAACGGGCCTTCGCCTTCCTTCAGCGAGATGGAGTTGACCACGCCCTTGCCCTGCAGGCACTTGAGGCCTGCCTCGATCACGCTCCACTTGGAGGAGTCCACCATCACCGGGATTTTCGCGATGTCCGGTTCAGCGGCGATCAGGTTGAGGAACTTCACCATCGCCGCTTCGGAGTCGAGCAGGCCCTCGTCCATGTTCACGTCGAGGATCTGCGCGCCGTTCTCGACCTGCTGGCGGGCCACTTCCACCGCCTCGTCGTAGCGGTCTTCCTTGATCAGCTTCTTGAACTTGGCCGAGCCGGTGACGTTGGTGCGCTCGCCGATGTTGATGAACAGCAGGTCGGGGGTGATGACCAACGGTTCGAGACCGGACAGGCGGGTATTACGAGGGATATTCATGGGTTTGCTGTTGCCTTGCTTGTCTTTTGTTCGTCATTCCCGCGAAGGCGGGAATCCATTTTCGCTTTGGCAATAAAGATCAAGATGGATTACCAGCTTGCGCTGTTGTAAAGCGCCTCCCGCCTTCGCGGGAATGACGTCTGCGCAGGGTTGGACAATGCATGCTCATGCCGCTTCCGCATCACGTACCGGCAGCGCCCGCGGCGCACATTCGCGCACCGCCTCGGCAATCGCCTTGATATGCGCCGGCGTGGTGCCGCAGCAGCCGCCGACCAGGTTGAGCAGGCCGTCGCGCGCAAAGTCGGCGATCACGCCAGCCATGTGCTCGGGCGTCTCGTCGTATTCGGCAAACGCATTGGGCAGCCCGGCATTGGGATGCGTGCTGACCAGGCAGTCGGCGAGATCCGCCAGCACCTGGATGTGCGGGCGCAGGTCCTCGGCGCCGAGGGCGCAGTTGAAGCCCACCGACAACGGTCGCGCGTGCTTCACCGAATAATAAAAGGCCTCGGGCGTCTGTCCGGACAGCGTGCGACCGGAGCGATCGGTGATCGTGCCGGAGATCATCACCGGCACGCGCGCGCCGCGCTGGTGGAACAACTCGCTCAGCGCAAACAGCGCGGCCTTGGCGTTGAGCGTGTCGAAGATCGTCTCGACCATGAGCACGTCGGCGCCGCCCTCGATCAGGCCGTTGGCCGCTTCGGTGTAGTTCTCCACCAGTTCCTCGAACGTGACGTTGCGGAAGCCAGGGTCGTTGACGTCCGGCGACAACGAAGCGGTGCGGCTGGTCGGCCCGAGCACGCCGATGACGAAACGTGGCTGCTCCGGCGTTTTCGCGGTCATCGCGTCGCAGGCGGCGCGTGCGATCCGGGCGCCTTCGCGGTTCAATTCGCCGGCCAGGTGTTGCAATTTGTAATCGGCCTGGCTGATCCGGGTCGAGTTGAAGGTGTTCGTCTCGACCAGGTCGGCGCCCGCTTCCAGGTAGGCATCGTGCACGGCGCGGATGATCGCCGGCTGGGTTAGCGAGAGCAGGTCGTTGTTGCCCTTCAAGTCACACGTGCCGGCGTGCTCGTGGGCGTGGCCGTCATGACCGTGCTCGAAACGTTCGCCACGAAAGCCCTGCTCATCCAGTTGATGGGACTGCAGCATGGTGCCCATGGCGCCATCGAGGATCAGGATGCGCTTGCACAACGCCTGTTCAAGCGCAGCGACACGATCGGGATGAAGCCAGGGCAAAGTACTCATTGCAACCTCCTCTCAAAGTTTGTGAAGAAAACCACGTCCTGTGGTTTTCCTCTATCACACGTCCGGTACATGCCCGGACGTGCTCACGCGAATCAGTCACTTACGTGACCGATTCGCGCCCGGCCATCCTTGGCCGGGCTTCGAGGTTGAAAAAGCCACAACCTCTCAAAAATTCAGGCTCACGCGGGTTTGCGCGCCAGCAGGCTGATGACTTCGAAATGCGGTGCCTTGCGTTCGCGGCTGAGCCGATTGCAGCTCAATACCGTCAGGCCCGCATGGCGCGCGTAGGCATCCAGTTGTCCGTTGCTGAAGCCGAGATTGCGGTGGTCGAACGGCTCGACCACCGTGCGGTGGTCATGTTGACCCAGGGTGACCGCCAGCAGGCGACCGCCAGGGCGCAACAAGCGCGCGGCCTCCGCCACGGCCTGGGCGGGGCGCTCGGCGTAGGTCAACGCATGCAGCATCAGGACCAGGTCGAAACGTTGCTCGCCCAATTCCAGCGCATGCATGTCGCCCTGGACCACCCGCACGTTGGCGAAGGCCTTCAAGCGCATGGTGGCGGCGTCGACCACGCGCTCGCTGGAATCCACGCAGACGATGGAGTGCGCGTGTGGCGCCAGCAACTCGGCGGTGATGCCGTCGCCCGAGGCGATGTCGAGCACGTCGCCGGTTTCCAGCAGTTGCAGCAGCGAACGGGCCAGGGTTTCCCAGGTGCGACCCGGCGAATAATGGCGTTCCATGTCGCCGGCCACGGTGTCGGCCCAGCCTTCTTCGCGAGCACGGTTGGCAAGGACGCCGGGCAGTCGTGCGGCATCCTCGCGCAGCAATGCGTCGTCAATGCTGGCGCGCAGCGAGGTGAGCAGGTCGTGTTGTGCCTGGTCGCCCTCGTTGTTGGCGCGGTAATAGGCGGACACGCCGGCCCGACGGTCGCGGACCAGGCCGGCCTCCTTCAACTTGGCCAGATGGGTCGACACGCGCGGCTGCGCCAGGTGCAGTACCGCCGCGAGCTCGGCCACGGTCAGCTCCTCGCGCTCGAGCAGCGCCAGCAGGCGGACCCGGGTGGGGTCGGCCAGCAATCGCAGCACGCTGGAGGCAGTCGCGAGATCCATCGGCATCCCTGTATCGCGATACAAAGATGTATAGGCTAGGCCCGGTCCGCCGATGCGTCAAGCGCTGCGCGGCGGCGGTGGCCGGGGTTTCCCGGTTAAAATGATGGGCTTTCACCCTGCAGGCAGCCTCCCCATGGATTTCAGCTTTACCGAAGACCAGTTGTCGATCCAGTCGATTGCCCGCGACTTTGCGCAAAAACGCATCGCGCCGGTGGCGGCCGAATTCGATGCCAGGGGTGAGTTTCCGCTCGACAACGTGCGCGAGATGGGCCAGCTCGGCTTGATGGGCATCGAGGTGCCCGAGCAATACGGCGGCGCCGGCATGGATTCGATCGCCTATTCGCTGGCCCTGATCGAGATTGCCGCCGCCGATGCGGCGACCTCGACCATCATGTCAGTGAACAACTCGCTGTTCTGCAACGGCATCCTCAAGCACGGCACCGAAGAGCAGAAGCAGACCTGCGTGCGTGCGATCGCCACCGGCGAGGCTATTGGCGCGTATGCGCTGACCGAACCGCAGTCCGGTTCCGATGCTTCGGCGATGCATACCCGCGCCACCAAAAACGCCGATGGCGACTGGGTGATCAACGGCAAGAAGAGCTGGATCACCTCCGGCCCGGTGGCACGCTACATCGTGCTGTTTGCGATCACCACGCCGGGCATCGGTGCGAAGGGAGTGTCGGCCTTCATCATCGACACGCAATTGCCGGGCTTTCACGCGGGCAAGACCGAGCCCAAGCTCGGCATCCGCGCCTCGGCCACCTGCGAAATCGAGTTCAGCGATTACGTGCTGCCGAAGGCCGGCCTGCTGGGTGTAGAGGGCAAGGGCTTCTCGATCGCGATGGGCGTGCTCGACGCCGGTCGCATCGGCATTGCCTCGCAGGCGGTGGGCATTGCCCGCGCCGCCTACGAGGCCACGCTGGAATGGTCGCGCGACCGCAAGGCGTTCGGCCGTCCGATCGGCACGTTCCAGATGACCCAGTCCAAGATCGCCGACATGAAGTGCAAGCTGGATGCGGCGACCCTGCTGACGCTGCGCGCGGCCTGGGCCAAGAGCAAGGCGGAACAGCACGGTGGTCGCTTTGGTACCGAAGCGGCGGTGGCCAAGCTGGTCGCGTCGGAGGCGGCGATGTGGATCAGCCATCAGGCCGTGCAAATCCACGGCGGCATGGGCTACTCCAAGGAAATGCCGCTGGAGCGCTACTTCCGCGACGCCAAGATCACCGAAATCTACGAAGGCACCAGCGAAATTCAGCGCCTGGTGATTGCGCGGGCAGAAACCGGCCTGCGCTGAAGCCTCGCCGCGCTCCAGCAAGCTGCCGTTCGGCAGCTTTCGCTGGAACGCTCAACCGCGACGCCAAGATCACCGAAATCTACGAAGGCACCAGCGAAATTCAGCGCCTGGTGATTGCGCGGGCAGAAACCGGCCTGCGCTGAAGCCTCGCCGCGCTCCAGCAAGCTGCCGTTCGGCAGCTTTCGCTGGAACGCTCAACCGCGACGCCAAGATCACCGAGATCTACGAAGGCACCAGCGAAATTCAGCGCCTGGTGATTGCGCGGGCGGAGACGGGGTTGCGCTGAGCCTGGCCCGCGCCCTGACGAAAGCCCCTCTCCCCTCGGGAGAGGGGTTGGGGAGAGGGTTCGGGCGAAGCGAATTTTGGCAGCGTTCGCTGCAACCCGCGCTTCGTCCGTACCCTCATCCGGCGCTGCGCGCCACCTTCTCACCCGCAAGTGGACTCCCGAGGTCGCCGGTGGGAGAAGCGTTGGCTGCAACCGAATCCCGTATCACGAATTTCGACCAGCGCGATGCTGCCGGTTGAAATCAGGATGTCAGTTCGCGCCGACGCCCAGCAGTTCCACGTCGAACACCAGCGAGGCGTTGGGTGGGATGTCGCTGCCAGCGCCGCGCGCGCCGTAGCCGAGCGAGGAGGGAATCAGCAGAGTGCGCTTGCCGCCTACGCGCATGCCGGCCACGCCCTGGTCCCAGCCCTTGATCACGTCGCCGGCGCCGAGCACGAAGGTGAAAGGCTCGCCGTGGTCACGCGAACTGTCGAACTTGCTGCCGTGCTTGTTCCTGGCGCCGTCGTCGTACAACCAACCGGTGTAGTGCACGGTCACCTTCATGCCGGGCGTGGCTTCCGCGCCGGTGCCGACCCTGGTGTCGATCGTCGTGAGTTTGTCGACCTCGCCACTGGTGCGGGACGGTAGCGCCGCCGTGCAAGCGGCGAGCGAGAACAGGGCGAGCAGGGGCAGCGTCCAGCGCATGGGAGAACTCCAACAGGTGGGGGCGACAGGTGGCAGGTGGGGAGGGATGCTCAGTTCACAGTTTCAGGCGGCGCCATGCGCACGACCGGATCGACCACAACCACATCCGCCTCGTTCATCAGCTGCAGTTGACCGTCCTGGATCAGACATTGCAGGCGCATGCCACGCTGCAGCAGGGCGACCAATTCGGCGACCGTGGCGACGGGAATGTCCAGCACGGTGAGGTTCTGGTGGCGAGCCAGCGACGCGCCGACCTTGTTCCACCAGAGCTCCGCAACATGGCCGCCGTAATTGATCACCACCACCTGGCGCGCGCGACCGCAGGCCTTGCGCAGACGCGTCTCGTCGGGCTGGCCGACGTCGATCCACAACTCGATCTCGTCGGTATACGCCTTGCGCCACAGCGCCGGCTGGTCCTCGTCGCTGAGACCCTTGCCGAACTCCAGCCGCTCGTCCGCGTACAGGGCGAAGGCCAGCAGGCGCACCATCAGGCGCTCCTCGGTCTCCGAAGGATGTCGCGCCAGGGTCAGGGCGTGGGTGGCGTAGTAATGCCGGTCCATGTCACTGACCTGCAGTTCGACCTTGTGGATGGTGGCGTTCAGTGCCATGCGGGGTGCCGGGGAAACGAGTCGCGCATTGTACGCGTTCACGCGCCGCTAGACTGGCATCGTGATGCCGAGTCCGCCCTTCCATCGCGACAGCCAGGCCAGCACCGTGCATCTGCCGGTAGGGAACTGGGCGAGTGCGCTGGATGCGCTGTGCGCCTGTTTCCCTGCGATCAGCCGTGAGCAATGGCTGGACCGGATCGCACGCGGACGGGTGCTGGACGGGTCGGGCGTACCGATCACCGCGGACTCGCCGTATCGGGCGGGGTTGCGCATTCATTACTACCGCGAGGTCGTGGACGAGCTGCCAATTCCGTTCGCCGAGACCGTGTTGCACGCGGATGCGCATTTGGTGGTCGTGGACAAACCGCATTTCCTGCCGGTAACACCGGTTGGCAGGTTCGTCGAGCAGACTTTGCTGCGGCGACTGATTCGGCGCCTGGGCAATCCGCAACTGGTGCCGCTGCACCGCATTGATCGGGCAACCGCGGGGCTGGTGCTGTTTTCGGCTAACCCGGCCAGTCGTTCCGCGTATCAGGCCTTGTTCCGCGAGCGCCGGATCGACAAGGTTTACGAGGCGCTGGCGCCGCCCTTGCCGGCACTGACATTCCCGTTGTGTCGGCGCTCGCGCCTCGTCCGCGGCGAGCCGTTCTTCCGCATGCGGGAGGCCGATGGCGAGCCCAACAGCGAAACCCGCATCGAGGTGACCGAGCGCGGTGAGTCCTGCTGGCGCTACGCACTGCATCCGGTGACCGGACGCAAACACCAGTTACGCGTCCACATGACTGCGCTGGGTGCGCCGATCCTGCACGACCGGTTCTACCCCGACCTGGTGGAACCGGCGGCCGACGATCATCGACGCCCGCTGAAACTGCTGGCACAAACCCTGGCCTTCGTCGACCCGTTGTCGGGTGAACTGCGAAGCTTTCGAAGCCGACTGACGTTGGGCGATTGCGACGTGAGCAACGAGCCTGATCGACGTGGCTGATCGACGTATCTGATCAGTCGGCCGGCGTCTTGTGCTTGTAACCGCACAGATCGCGGATCACGCAATGCGGGCAATCCGGCTTGCGCGCCTTGCACACATAGCGGCCGTGCAGGATCAGCCAGTGATGGGCGTCCTGTCGGAACTCCGGCGGGATGACCTTGAGCAGCTTGTCCTCGACCACGCGCACGTTCCTGCCCGGTGCCAGTCCCGTGCGATTGGCAACGCGGAAGATATGCGTGTCGACGGCCATCGTCGGCTCGCCGAAAGCGGTGTTGAGCACCACGTTGGCGGTCTTGCGACCGACCCCCGGCAGCGCCTCCAGCGCTTCGCGGCTGTGCGGCACCTCGCCGCCGTGCTGGTCGAGCAGTTGCCGGCACAGCGCGATCACGTTCTTGGCCTTCGTGTTGAACAACCCGATGCTGCTGATGTAACGCTTCAGTCCGTCTTCGCCCAAGTCGAAGATCGCCTGCGGTGTATTGGCCACGGGATAGAGCTTGCGGGTGGCCTTGTTAACGCCTGCGTCGGTCGCCTGCGCCGACAGTACGACTGCCACCAGCAACTCGAAGGGCGTGCTGTACAGAAGTTCGGTGGTGGGGTGCGGGTCGAGTTCGCGCAACCGCGTGAACATCTCGATGACGTCGGCGCGCTTCATGATGCCGGGTCCTGCTTTTTCGCTCTGGCGCGGGCCAGCGCCTCCAGCACCGGGTTGCGCCGCGTGCGACCGTCGACCGCGGCCTTGCGTGCGGCCAGCTCGGCGTCGCGCTCGGCGCGCTCGAGCGCGAGGCGCGTCTCCCGGCGCTGGAAATGGGCGCGGGCGGCGTCGGCATGAACATCGTCGATCTGCTCGAGCGGCATCGGCACCAGTTCGATGCAGTCGACCGGACAGGCGGCCACGCATAGTTCGCACCCGGTGCAGTCGTCCGCCATCACCGTGTGCATGAGCTTGGATGCGCCGACGATTGCGTCGACCGGGCAGGCCTGGATGCATTTGGTGCAACCGATGCAGTCTGCTTCGACGATGCGCGCCAGCAGGCGCGGCTTCTCGACGCCGTGTTCGGGATTCAGCGCAAGTACCGGGCGTTGCAGCAGCGTGGCCAGCTTCTCGATGCCCACCGCACCACCGGGCGGGCACTGGTTGATTTCCGCCTCGCCGCGGACGATCGCCTCGGCATACGGGCGGCAGCCGTGATAGCCACACTGCTCGCACTGCGTCTGCGGCAGCAAGGCGTCGATGCGTTCGGCAAGTGTGTCGACGGAATGATTCGGGGCGGGCGGTTGAGTCATGGATGCTGATTGTCGCGCAAATTGCTGGATGGCCGCGGCGTGAAGGAATAACTTGTTTGCCATGTCGGGTGTCGCTGCGCGCGGGCGCGGCCGATGGAGGCGAGCACCGATGTCGGACCTTTTCTCGGAAAGTGCGGTGTGCCGGGCCATGACCATCGGGTTATGGCTGGCATGGACGGTGGCGTCGGCTTCACCGTCGGCTGGTGCGAAGCAGGATTCTCCGTCGTGTCCGGTAACCCGTTTCGACAAGGTGACCTCGGGGACCCAGGTGGCCGGGCGGATGGCCGCTCGACACGACGTCGGGATTCAGCAGCGATCTGCGCCGTCACTGTGGAAGACCTGGGTGCCCTCATGTGCCAAATTGTGGCGCGATCCGATCTGGCATCGTTGACTTGAAGTGGCGTGGTTCGCCATTACCTCTTGCTGCACGGGGCTGGATGACACGGCCGATATCGGCGATCCGGCACGACCACCAAGGAATCCTGCATGGCCATCAACGACTGCACCATCGCCACATCCGCCGAGGACGCCAAACCGGTGTCGCCGGACAAACGTCCGCCGCAGATCGAGGACCGTCTGTTCAAGGCGCGCACCATCCTCATCTACGGCGGCATCGACCAGAAGCTGGCCGAGCGCATCACCGCGCGCATGCTGGCGCTGCAGTACGAAAGCGACGACCCGATCACCATCTTCATCAACAGCCAGGGTGGCCACGTCGAGTCCGGCGACACCATCTACGACATGATCAAGTTCGTGAAACCGGAAGTGAAGATCGTCGGTACCGGCTGGGTCGCCAGCGCCGGCGCCCTGATCTACGCCGCGGTCAAGCATGAGAACCGTTTCAGCCTGCCCAACACGCGTTTCCTGCTGCACCAGCCCTCCGGTGGCGCCGGCGGCTCGGCCAGCGAGATCGAGATCCACGCGCGGGAGATCATCCGCATGCGCAAGCGCCTCAACGAGATCTTCGCGCGGGAAACCGGGCAGACCTACGAGCGCATCGCCAAGGACACCGAGCGCGATTACTGGATGTCGGCCGAGGACGCCAAGGCCTACGGCCTCGTGGGCAGGATCATCCAGAACACCAGCGAAATGGGTTGATGGCCGCGCTGCGATGAACAAGACCCCCGCCGCGTGCGGGGGCTTGCGTATGCGGCGACTACCTGACCGTCGCGCCCGGTTTCGCGCCCTGGTCGGCATCGAGCAGAAACAGATCGCTGCCGCCATCGCCGGCTGACAGGATCATGCCTTCGGACAGGCCGAAGCGCATCTTGCGCGGCGCCAGGTTGGCGATGAACACCACGTTGCGGCCGACCAGTTTCTCCGGTTCGCCATACGCGGCGCGGATGCCGGAGAAGATCTGCCGCGTGCCCAGCGCGCCGGCGTCCAGTTCGAAGCGCAGCAGCTTGTCCGAGCCTTCCACGAATTCGCAGGTGGTGACCTTGCCGACGCGCAGGTCGAGCCTGGCGAAGTCGTCGATGGCAGATGGTGGCCGGGACGTTGCAGGCTCGGTGGTGTCGGGATTCGTTGCGGCTGGCTTGGCGCTGTCGTTCATGGCTTTCTTCTTGGGTGGAGCGGCGAGCTTCGGCGGGGGCGCCGAGCGATTCCTTCGACGCCTCGACCATCGCCTCGATGCGCTTGGGATCGATGCGGGCCAGCAGGGGCTCGAAGGCGTTGACGGTGTGGCCGTGCAGTTCGCGGCGGGCGTCGTCGAAACTGGCGATCGGCGCGGCGAGGAACTCTTCGGCGGCGGCGACGGTGGCCGGCAGCACGGGCTTGAGCAGGCCCGACAGCAGGCGGAATCCGTGCAGGGCCAGCGTGCAGACCTGTTGCAGTTCGTCGCGACGGTTCTCATCCTTGGCGATCACCCATGGCGCCTTGGCCGCGATGTAACCGTTGACCAGGTCGGCGATGGCGACGAAGCGACGGGTAACCTCGGCGAATTCGCCGGCTTCATAGAGCTGATCGACGCCGTCGTAATGCGACAGCAGGGTCTGCCACAGCGCGGCTTCCTCGGCCTCGAAACGGTCCGCCAACTTGCCGTCGAAAAACTTTTGCATGAAGCCGGCGGTGCGGCTGGCGATGTTCACCCACTTGCCGATCAGGTGCGAGTTGATGCGCTCCTCGAATGCCTTGAGGTCGAGGTCCACGTCCACCGGCGCATCGCTGAGCATGGTGGCGAAGTAATAGCGCAGGAACTCCGGGTGGATACCCGCGTCAAGATAGGTGCGCGCCTGGATGAAGGTGCCGCGCGACTTGGACATCTTCGCGCCGTTGACGGTGAGATAGCCGTTGACGTGCAGCGCGGTGGGCGTGCGCATGCCGGCGCCGTGCAGCATCGCCGGCCAGAACAGGCCGTGGAAGTTGATGATGTCCTTGCCGATGAAGTGGTGCATCTCGGCGGTGCTGTCGGCGGCCAGGAAGTCGTCGAATTTCAGGCCGGTGTTGTCGCACAGCGCCTTGAAGCTCGCCAGGTAACCCACCGGCGCATCCAGCCACACGTAGAAGAACTTGCCCGGCGCGTCCGGGATTGGAAAGCCGAAGTAAGGCGCGTCGCGCGAGATGTCCCAATCCTTCAATCCACTATCCAGCCACTCGCGCAGCTTGGCCGCCACGCCAGCGTTGGCCACCGGCCTGCCCGCGGTGAACTTGCCCGCGAACCAGTCGCGCAACAGGGGTTCAAACTTCGACAGTTCGAAAAAGTAATGCTCCGAATCGCGCAGCACGGGTTTGGCGCCGGACATCACCGAGTACGGATTGATCAGGTCGGTGGGCGCATAAGTCGCACCGCAGTGCTCGCAGTTGTCGCCGTACTGGTCCGGCGTGCCGCAATTCGGGCACACGCCCTTGATGTAGCGATCCGGCAGGAACATTTCCTTTTCCGGATCGAACAGCTGCTTGATCGTGCGTTTGGCAATGTATCCGCCCTCGCGCAGGCGGGTGTAGATCAGCGAGGCCAGCTCGCGGTTCTCCTGCGAATGGGTCGTGTGATAGTGGTCGAAGCTGAAATTGAATTCGGCGAAATCCGCCTCGTGCCCGGCGCGAATCTGCGCAATGAAGGCCTCCGGCGTCATGCCGGCCTTTTCGGCCGCCAGCATGATCGGCGTGCCGTGGGCGTCGTCCGCCGCCACGAAATGCACCTCGTTGCCCATCATCCGCTGCGCACGCACCCAGATATCGGTCTGGATGTAGCCCAGCATGTGGCCCAGGTGCAGCGGGCCGTTGGCATAGGGCAGGGCATGGGTGACGAGCAGGCGACGGGACATGAAGGCACGATTCCGGAATGACCGCGCATTATGGCATGGCCGTCCAAACCGGTTGCCGCGCTCGTCGCACCGCTGCCCAGACGAAAAAGCGCGCCGGAGCGCGCTTTTCATTCGTCTGTCCGGCGCCGGTCAGGGCTGGCGTTCCCACTGTTGCGAGCGGCCCAGCAGGGAGAAGCCGATGAAGCCGCGAACATTGAGTTTTTGCCCGCCGTCGAGCATCGAGAGCTTGACCTTGTAGACCTTGCCGTTCTTGGGGTCGAGGATGTGGCCGCCGCCCCAAGTGTCGCCATCCCTGTGCACGCCCCACATGATGTTCATGCCTTCGATCGGTTTGTCCTTGCGTTCCCCCTCGCATTGCTGGCATTTCGGCACCTCACCGTCGCGGGCGATATCTTCCGGGCTGCGATTGAGCAACTTGACGATGTGGGCCTGCAACTCGCCGTTGTTGTCGGTGATCTCGACGATCGACTTGGCCTGGTGGGTGGCGTCGTCAATGGTTTTCCAGGTGCCGACCGGTGTGTCGCCGGCAGGAGTGTCGCTGGCGGCGAACACGCTGCCGGCGGCGAACAGAAGACTGGTGGCGATGGCAAGACCAAACGCAAGTTTCATGGTGTTCCTCCCGTACGAAAGCGTATGGAATCGAGACTGGCGAGCTTTGGCGGAGGCGTCAAGCTGCATTGCGGAAAGCGGCGGGAACTGATCGGCGGCGGATCGAGCACTGATCTGCGTCAGTCAGCCAAACCGGGGTCGCTGGCATAATGGTCACTTCCATTCATCACGACCGAGCCGACATGACACAGGCGAATGAAGCGCTGGTGCGCCAGATCCTTGGCGGGCTGACCGATCCTCATTCAGGCGCCACGCTGGATCAGGCCATCCGCGCGATTGGCGTCGACGGCGCCAGGGTGTCGGTCGACCTGCAGTTGGGTTATCCCGCCGCCGGCGCGATCGAGGCGATCAGCGAGCGCGTGCGCGACGCGCTGCAGGCGGATGCGGCGATCGAGTCCGCCGCGGTCTCGATCACCAGCCGTATCCACGTGCACAAGGTCCAGGGCACCCTGGGGCCGCTGCCCAGCGTGAAAAACATCATCGTGGTGGCCTCCGGCAAGGGCGGCGTGGGCAAGTCGACGGTGTCCGCAAACCTGGCGCTGGCCCTGCAGGCCGAGGGCGCGAAGGTGGGCGTACTCGACGCCGATATCTATGGGCCCAGCCAGCCGACCATGTTGGGCGTCAGCGGCAAGCCGTCCTCGCCGGACGGCAAGAGCATCATCCCGATGCAGGCGCATGGCATGCCGGTGATGTCGATCGGATTCCTGGTCGAGGCCGACACGCCGATGATCTGGCGCGGCCCGATGGTCACCCAGGCGATGATGCAATTGCTCACCGATACCCGCTGGGAGCAACTCGATTATCTGATCGTGGATTTGCCGCCGGGCACCGGCGACATCCAGCTCACGCTGGCGCAGAAAGTACCGGTGGCCGGTGCGGTGATCGTCACCACGCCGCAGGACATTGCCTTGCTGGATGCGCGCAAGGCCCTGAAGATGTTCGAGAAGGTCGAAGTGTCGGTGCTGGGCGTGGTGGAGAACATGGCGACCCACGTGTGCTCGAACTGCGGTCACGAAGAACACATCTTTGGCCAGGGTGGCGGTGCGCGCATGGCCGAGCAATACGACGTGCCCTACCTGGGTTCGTTGCCGCTCGACATCCGCATCCGCGAACAGACGGACGGCGGCAATCCCACCGTCGCGGCGATGCCGGATTCCGAGCTCGCGGCCCGTTACCGCGAGATCGCGCGCAATACTGCCGGTCGGTTGTCGCGCCTGCCGCGCAACAAGTCGCTGGGGCTGGGCAAGATCGTGGTACAGGGCGTGCCTGCCGCATGACGGTGACGGCACGGCGCGTGCTGTGCCTGTGCGGCAGCCTGCGCTGGATGTCGGCAAACCGCGCTGCACTCGAGGCAGCGAAGCGACTGGCGCCCCCCACCCTTGCACTCGATCTTTACGAGGGTCTGAACGCACTGCCTTTGTTCAACCCCGATGACGAAGTGGACCTGCTACCGCCGTCCGTGCTGGCCTTGCGCCAGGCGGTCGGGCGTTCCGATGCCTTGCTGATCGCCTGTCCCGAATATGCCCACGGCGTGCCCGGGGCGTTCAAGAACCTGCTGGACTGGCTGGTCGGCAGCCTGGAGTTTCCGGGCAAGCCGGTGTTGCTGCTCAATGCGGCAGCGCGCGGTTCGCATCATGCCCAGGAGGCACTGTCCGAGATCCTCCGCACCATGTCGGCCCGACTGCTGGCGGCACAGCCGATTCCCGTGGCGCTACCAGGCGCAGGCTGCCGGGTGGAGCAGGTGCTGGCCAGCGCCGAGCGTTGCGCGGAATTGCGCGCCGCGCTGGTTGTTCTCGAGCAGGGCCTGTCGGTCGCCTGAGACGGTCGGCTGGCGCGTTGGCGTCCCGACCATGTATTTTTGTCGCTTTGCGCCAGACCGGTCGCCGGCCTGAGCCGTCCCGTCACCGCACTGGAGTCAGCGTGAGCATCAAGTCCGACAGATGGATTCGCCGCATGGCGCAGGAACACGGCATGATCGAGCCGTTCGAGGCTGGGCAGGTCAAGCTGCGCGGTGAAGAGAAACTGGTGTCTTACGGCACCTCGAGTTACGGCTACGACGTGCGCTGCGCGCGCGAGTTCAAGATCTTCACCAATATCAACTCCACGATTGTCGACCCGAAGGCGTTTGATCCGTCCAGTTTCGTCGACGTCGAGGCGGACGTATGCATCATTCCGCCGAACTCGTTCGCGCTGGCGCGCACAGTCGAGTTCTTTCGCATCCCGCGCAAGGTGCTGACCATCTGCCTGGGCAAGAGCACCTATGCGCGCTGCGGCATCATCGTCAACGTGACGCCGCTGGAGCCGGAATGGGAAGGGCACGTGACGCTGGAGTTCTCCAACACCACGCCGCTGCCGGCGAAGATCTATGCCAATGAGGGCGTGGCGCAGATGCTGTTCCTCGAATCCGACGAGGAGTGCGAGACCAGCTACAAGGATCGCGGCGGCAAGTACCAGGGCCAGCAGGGCGTGACCCTGCCGCGCGCATGAGCGCGCTTGCCTGAACGGCGTCGCGGACCGGCCGCCCGCGGCCCGGCAGGCTGCTAGACTTCAGCGCTGAGTGAATGCCTTCCAGGAGAACCGCATGAGTCGAATTTCCACCCTGCTGGTCCGCACGACGGCCGCGATCATGCTGGGCAGCGTCCTTGTGCTGGCCGGTTGCCATCGCGGCGAGGTCAAGCAGGAGCAACATCTTGCGGCGTCGATGAACAACCAGTTCGGCCTGACCGTTCAGGCCTACAAGGATGGACAGTTCCTGATTGATGGCGCGGTACTGTCGGCGGTCGACGCAGGCAGCCATTTCGCCTATCTGCGCGACCAGGGTCACCTGCCCAAGAAAGTGCTGCTGATTGACAGTGACGACGCCAAGGTCAAGAAGACGCAACTTCAATATATGGCGCGCATGTCAATCGATTATGGTTTTCAAGCCTATTTCTTCAACAAGAAAGGCCAACTCACCGAGATCAACCCGGTTGACATCAAGGCGCGTCAGCTCGAAGACCACAAACCGCGTGCGCCCATGCCGGACAGCAACAACAGCCAGGACGCCAGCGGCAGGCCTTACGATGCGTCGCAGCACTGATCGGCAAAAGAGGCTTCGGTAACAAACCCTGTGGCGGTCGCCACGGCCCTTCTGCGCGGGTGACCTCAGCAAAGCGTCCCGGCGCCGGTCCGGATGTCGGCGTGCACCGTGGCCGCCACGCGCAGGGCGATCGCCAGTCCGCGCACCATGTCTTCCAGCGCCATGCTGGCAGTGCCATGTCTGCGGGCGGCCTGCGCCGGCAGGTACGGAATGTGAATGAAACCGGCGCGTGTACCCCGCCGCGTTCCCGCCAGGTGCAACATGGCGTAGGCGATGTGGTTGCAGACATAGGTGCCGGCACTGTGTGAAATCCCGGCGGGGATGCCGGCAGCGTGCAGCGCCGCCAGCATGGCCTTCAGCGGCAGCGTGCTGAAATAGGCGGCGGGAGCGCCCGCGATCACCGGCTCGTCGATCGGTTGCGCGCCGGCATTGTCCGGCAGGCGTGCATCCTGCAGGTTGATCGCGACCCGCTCCAGCGACAGCTGGGCGCGACCGCCGGCCTGGCCCACCCCGAGCACGATCGCTGGTTTCAGCTCGCGCATGGCCGCCTTGAGCTGGCGCAGCGAGGCGGCAAACTCGGTGGGCAGTTGTCGCGCCACCACCAGATGGCCACCCACGCGCCGACCGTGCAGGGCGTGCACGGCTTCCCACGAGGGGTTGATGGTTTCGCCGCCGAACGGGTCGAAACCGGTCAGCAGGATACGCGGCAGGGTCTTGCGCATGGTTGCCTCGCGGACGTTCACCGGAACACCAGCAGCCACATCAGCACGATGGTGCTGACGAAGATCCACACGGCGCTCCACGCCTGTGCCTTGATCACCCCGTAGGGGTTGCGCAGTTCCAGCAGCGCCGCGGGCACCAGGTTGAAATCGGCAGCCATCGGCGTCAGCAGGGTACCGCAGTAGCCGCACAGCATGCCCATCGAACCGAGGATGGCCGGATGCGCGCCGTGCTGCTGGATCAGCAGCGGCAGGCCGATGCCGGCCATCATCACCGGGAACGCGGCGAACGCATTGCCCATGATCACGGTGAACAGCACCATGCCCAGCGCGAACGCGAGCAGCGCCGCGGTGGCGTTGCCGGTAGGCAGGGTATCGGTGGCGATCGTGGCGATCGCCGCGCCGACGCCGCTTTCGGTGAACACCTGGCCCAGTGCCGCCAGCAACAACGGCAGCAAGGCGGCCCAGCCAATCGCATCGAGCAGGCGCCGACCCTCGGCCAGGCCTTCGTGCATCGGCTCTCGCGCCACGCGCGAGGCGGCAACAAGCGCCACCACGCACGCCAGCGCCAGCCCGGTCAGGGTCATCTGCGGCTTGGCAAACAGCGCATGGCCGTGGATCGCCAGGTACGCGCCAAACAGCGCCACCAGCAAGGTCACCAGCGGAATCAGCAGGGCTGGCACCAGCAGCCGGTGGCCGAGCCGGATCGCCGACTGCAGGCGTTCCTCGGCGCTGCTGTTTTCCGGATGGGTCTTGCGCGTCAGCCGGGGCGCCAGCACGGCCAGTGCGATGACACCGACCCCGGCGATCTGTGCGGGGAGCGGGTGGCCGGCCGCCGACTGCGCCAGGATGAAATCGCCCGCGCCGAACAGCAGTCCCAACACGATCCAGAAGGCGGCGTGCCAGCGGTGACCGTCGCGCAGGTTGCGCCAGCCGCTGTAGAGCAAAAATGCGGCGATCAACCAGTAGGCGTGTTCGATCCGCAGCATGCTCAGACCTTCCCGGCATGGTGCGCGGCGGCGCGGCGTTGCAGGCGGCGCTGGTACAGCCAGATGCGCACCGACTGGATGATGAAGGCCGCCACCGCGGTGGGCAGCGCCCACAGCGCAATCGCCAGCGGGCTCAGCTCGATCCCGTGCTGGGTATAGAAGCCCTGGATCAGCAGCACCGCACCCAGCGCGATGAACACGTCCTCGCCGAAGAAGCGACCGATGTTGTCGGTGGCGGCGGCCACCGCGCGCAGCTCCTCGCGATCGTCCTGGTCGAGCTCGGGCAGGATCTTCTCCGCCGCCGCTTCGCCCATCGGCGCCAGCAACGGGCGCACCGTCTGCGCCGCCCCGGCCACGCCGGTCAGGCCCACCGTGGCCAGCAGCTGGCGCAGCCAGCAGATAGCCGACCAGCAATCGCGCCAGGGTCAGGCTTTGCAATCGCGCCATCCAGCGCTGGGCGTGTTCGCGCAGGCCGGCGCGTTCGAGCAGCCCGATCGCGGGCAGGGTCAACACGAACAGCAGCAGCATGCGCTCCGACACGAAACTCTTGCCGAGCAGGGCCAGCAACTGGGCGACCGACAGGCCCGCCAGCAAGCCGCTGACCAGGGCGGCGGTGACCACCACCGGCACCGCGTTGAAGCGCAGCGCGAAGCCGATCACGATCACCGCGACGCCGAGCAGCGGCCAGTAGTTCATGCGCGCCTCGCGCGGACCGGTGGCGGAAAAATCATGCCGCGCCGGGCGCCGCGATGCGCACGCCAGCCTGTTCCAGAGCAGCGCGCAGCCGGCGTGCCAGCTGCACCGCATGCACGCCGTCGCCATGCAGGCACAGCGTGTCGGCCTGCACGGTCACCGACTCACCGTGCGCCGCGATGACCGTGCCTTCGCGCACGATACCGAGCGCCTGCGCCGTGGCCGTCGCGTCGTCGTCGATCACGGCGCCCGCTTCGCCACGCGGTTGCAGCGAGCCATCGGCGCGATAGCGGCGATCCGCGAAGGCTTCCGCCGCCACCGCCAGGCCCAGCGCCGCCCCGGCATCGATCAGCGCCGAGCCGGCAAGGCCGAACAGGATCAGTTGTGGGTCGAATGCCTGCACCGCACGGGCGATCGCATCGGCCAGGCTGCGCTCGCGGGCGGCCATGTTGTACAGCGCGCCATGGGGCTTGACGTGGGCCAGCCGCGTTCCTGCGGCTTGGCAAAACGCGGACAGCGCGCCGAGCTGGTACAGCGTCATGGCGTGGACCTCGTCCGCGCTGACGCGCATTTCGCGCCGACCGAAGCCTTGCAGGTCGGGTAGCGAGACATGCGCGCCGATCGCCACGGCGCGCGCCGCGGCCAGTCCAACTGTCTGCTGCATGATGATGGGATCGCCGGCATGGAAGCCGCAGGCGATGTTCGCCGAGCTGACCAGGTCCAGCAGTGCCGCATCGTCACCCATGCGCCACGCGCCGAACGATTCGCCAAGATCGCAATTGAGGTCGATGCGTGTCATGCGCGGCCAGGCCCGTCAGTGTTGCAGTCGTTGCGCGATACGTTGCACCAGTGCGGCGAGTGCCTGCTCGCGTTCGGCCAGGCGGCCGATCGCGTGTTCCAGCGTGTCGTGCCGAAAGCATACGGTATCGCCGGGTCGGCGTTGCGCCAGGCGCGGCAGGTCGACGGCGGCGACCTGGCCGATGCGCGGATAGCCACCGGTGACCGGCGCCTCGGCCATCAGCACGATCGGCTGGCCGGAGGGCGGCAGTTGCACGGTGCCGGGCAGGGCGGCCTCGGAGATCAGTTCCAGTGGCGTCCGCAGCCGCAGCGTCTGGCCGTCCAGACGACTGGCGGTACGGTTGCTGTCCTTGTCGACGCGGAAGCTGGCGTCGTACAGGCGTTGTTGCGAGTCGCTGTCCAGTTGTGGCCAGTGACTGCCGCGCAACAGCGTGATCGGCGCCGAGGCGAAATCGAACCACGGCTGCGGATCCAGTCGCCAGGGCAAGACCTGGACTGCATCAGCGGCAACTGACTCGAGTAATGCACCGGTGTCACCGATGGGCAGCACGTCGCCGGCTTGCAGGGCGCGACCGCCGTCGTGGCCGAGCCGCGCGTGCAGGTCGCTGCTGCGACTGCCCAGCACCGGCGCCACGTCGAAGCCGCCGCGCACGGCCAGGTAACTGCGACACCCGCTGGCCATGCCGCCCAGCTGCAATACGCTGCCGGCGGGCAGGTGGCAGGCGGTCCATGGCGGCAGTTCGAACGCGCCGACGCGTGCCTGGATGGGTGCGCCGGTCAAGGCAACCCATGCGGCGCGTGCGAAGCACAGGGTCGGGCCGAGCAGGGTGCATTCGAGCGCGGCCTCACCGTCGCGATTGCCCACCAGGGCGTTGGCCAGCCGCCAGGCCGGGAGGTCCATCGCGCCGGCGCGCCCGACGCCGATCGCGGCATGACCAGGCCGGCCGGCGTCCTGCAGCGTGCTCAGCAGGCCCGGCTTGAGCACGCTGACGCTCATTGCTGCGATCCCGCCGCGAGGCGGTGGAACTCGTCCTCGTCGATCGCGCGCAGGCGCACACGGTCGCCGGCTGCCAGCAGTGATGGCGGCGTCGCGCTGACATCGAACAGGCGCAGCGGCGTGCGCCCGATCAGTTGCCAGCCACCGGGCAACGGCTTCCGGATAGATGCCGGTCTGTGCGCCGCCGATCGCCACGCTGCCGGCGGGCACGCGCTGGCGCGGATCGCGGCGGCGCGGCATCGCCAGCGCGGGATCGAGGCCCAGCAGATACGGAAAGCCGGGCGCGAAGCCGATCATCGCCACGCGGTAATCCGCGCCCACGTGACGGGCGATCACCGCGTCGATCGGCAGGTCGAGATGTTGCGCCACCGTGGCCAGGTCCGGCCCGCAAGCACCGCCATAGCACACCGGAATCTCCTGTTCGCGAGAGGCCCGGCGTGAAGTTTCGCCCGTACCAAGTGCCGTGCGCACCGCGAGCTCCAGTGCCTGATGCGGGGTGGAGTTCGTGTCCGTCCACGCCCGCGGGTCGAAGCGCAGCAGCACGCTGGCATAGGCCGGTACGCATTCCAGTCGTGGCAATTGGCGCTGCAGGGCGTCGACTGCGGTGTGTACGCGCGCATTGATTGCCACATCGATGCGTTCACCGAAGCGCAGCAGCAGCGCATCTTCGGCCAGCGGCTCGAACTGGATCGTGTCGGTCGGCATGCTATGGCGGTGCGTCGAGCGCATCACGCAGCGCGGCCAGCCGTTCGTGCAGTGCGGCCTCGGCATAGGGCTGCGCCCGGCCATGGCCCCACACCGGGCCGGGCCACGCCGCATCGCCGGTGCGGCGTGCGACCACATGCACGTGCAACTGGCGCACGACATTTCCAAGCGCGCCCAGGTTCAGCTTGTCGCAGGGCGCGACCGCGCGCAGCGCGCGCCCGGCGCGATCCACTTCACTCCACAGTGTCGCCTGGTCGTCGTCACCCAGATCGGCGATCTCGACCGCGCCGGCGCGGCGCGGGACCAGCACCAGCCAGGCGTAGCGTGCGTCGTTCATCAGTCGCACGTCGCACAACGGCAGCGAGGCGACCAGGCGCGTGTCCGCGCCAAGCCGGGGATCGAGTGCGAACGCGTCGCAACTCATGCGTTATCCAGGTGCTTTTCGAAAAACGCCAGCGTCCGTTGCAGCGCCAGCTTTGCGCTGGCTTCGTCGTACGGCGCGCTGCCGTCGCGGTTGAAGGCGTGGTCGGCCGGATAGGTATGGACGTCCATCTGTGGCAGCGCCTCACGGTGCTTCTGAACCATCTCCGGGGTGATGTGGGCATCCTTCTCGCCGAAGTGGAACATCACCGGCGCCTTCGGTACTTCGTGCAGGAAGGCCAGGTTGCGCGCGCCGTAGTAACTGACCGAGGGCAGCCCCAGCCGCAACGCGGCAAGCAGGGCCACCGTGCCACCCCAGCAATAGCCGACGGTGCCGATGTGGCCCGCCGACGCGATCGCCTCGGCCGCGCTGGCCACGTCCTCCACCGCACGCTCCAGTCCCAGTTCGGTGACCAGTCGCTTGCCCTTGTTGGTGCCAGCCCGGTCGTAATGCAGCTCCACCCCCGTCTCCAGATGATCGAAGAACGCCGGGGCGATCGCGGTATAGCCCAGCGCGGCAAAGCGGTCGACCATGCTGCGCATGTGTGGGGTGAGGCCATAGATCTCCTGGATCACCACCACGCCGCCCCTGGACGTGCCCGCCGGTTGCGCCATGTAGGCACCGATGCATTGCGTGCCGCTGGTGGGAATATTGATGTCCTGGCCCATGGCGCTGCTCCGGCTGCGGGGAAGGGGACATTCTAGGTACTGGGGGGGACGAGGGGCGAGGGGCGGAGGGTCAAAGGATTGCGGGAACAGGGAACGGAAAACCGAAAACGGAAAACCGGCGCTCCCTTGGCCGTTGTTCCCCGTTCCCCGTTCCCCGTTCCCCTATAATCAGCCGTTTACCCCTCCACCGGTCCTCGCCTCGTGCCCACCCCCGCCCCCAAAATCGGCTTCGTCAGCCTCGGTTGCCCGAAGGCACTGGTCGACTCCGAGCGCATCCTGACCCAGCTCAAGGTCGAGGGTTACGAGATCGTGCCCAGCTATGGCGCGGCCGACGCGATCGTGGTGAACACCTGTGGCTTCATCGACGCGGCCGTGCAGGAGTCGCTGGATGCGATCGGGACGGCGCTCAACGAGAACGGCAAGGTGATCGTCACGGGTTGCCTGGGCAAGCGCGCGGGCTTGATACGCGAGGCCTATCCGGACGTGCTCTCGATCAGCGGGCCGCAGGACTACGCCAGCGTGATGGAAGCGGTGCACACCGCCCTGCCGCCGACGCGCAACCGGTTCACCGACATCGGGCCGCTTGGGCATCCTGATGCCCAAGGCGATGATTCGGTCGGGGTGAAGCTGACCCCGAAGCACTATGCCTACCTGAAGATCTCCGAGGGCTGCAATCACCGCTGCAGCTTCTGCATCATTCCCTCGATGCGCGGCAACCTGGTCTCGCGCCCGGTCGACGAGGTGCTGCATGGAAGCCGAGAGGCTGGTCAAGGGCGGCGTGAAGGAGCTGCTGGTGATCTCGCAGGACACCAGCGCCTATGGTGTCGACCTGAAATACGCCGAGCGCAGCTGGCGCGGCAGGACGTATCGCACGCGCATGACTGAATTGTGCGAGGGACTTTCCGAGCTGGGCGTGTGGACGCGACTGCACTACGTCTACCCCTATCCGCATGTGGACGAGCTGATGCCGCTGATGATGCAGGCTCATCACGGCATGCCCCGGTTGCTGCCGTATCTCGACATCCCGTTCCAGCACGCCAGCCCGCGCATGCTGAAATTGATGAAGCGCCCCGGCAATGTCGACAAGACGCTCGAGCGCATCCACGCCTGGCGCAAGGTGGTGCCGGACCTGACGATCCGCAGCACTTTCATCGTCGGTTTTCCCGGCGAGACCGATGCCGAATTCGAGGAACTGCTCGACTTCCTGCGCGAGGCGAAACTCGATCGCGTCGGGGCATTCGCCTACTCGCCCGTCGATGGCGCGAAGGCCAACGAGCTGCCCGATCCGGTTCCCGAGGAACTGAAAGAAGACCGCCTGGAACGGTTCATGGCCGTGCAGGCGCAGATCTCCGCCGCCAAGCTGCAGCGCAAGATCGGCCGCACCATCAAGGTGCTGGTGGACAAGGCCGGTGCTGACGGGGCGGTCGCCCGCTCCGCCGCGGACGCGCCGGAAATTGACGGCACCGTGCTGATCGCCGACGGGCAGAAGCTGAAGCCGGGCCAATTCGTCGAGGTGCTGGTCGAAAGCGCAGGCGAACATGACTTGCGCGCGCGGCTGGTCCATCCGGCGCTTGCGGTCATCTGAGCCGGTCGTGCGCTACGTTGCTCCGGCCCGCGGCAGCGTTGATCCAGGTGTTTTCGAGCGCATGCCGCTGCTGGCGTGGCGCGACTACGCGGCGGCGCTCGAAGGCGATGCCTGGCCGTCGCTGGACGCAGCTCAACGCCGGCCTGCCCGCGGACGCGACGTATCGCTTCGTGGCGCAGACGCCGAGGCTGCTGGCTGACGGCCTGCATTACGAACAGCGCATCGCCGAGCGCGGAGCCATCGCCACGCGCGAGCGCAACTGGCACGACCTGCTGAACGCCTTGATCTGGCTGCGCCAGCCGGCGCTCAAGCAGGCGCTGAACCGGCGCCAGGTCGCCGAGATCGCGCGCATGGGGCCCAAGAGTCGGTCTCGTGCGCAATACGCCTTGACCCACTTCGACGAAGGCGGCGTCATCGTGCGCTTGCGCGATCCCGCGCTGCTCGCGTTGTGGGACGCGCACGACTGGCATGGCCTGTTCTGGAAGCAGCGTCACGCGTGGCTGGATGGGACGATCCAGCTGGAACTGTTCGGCCACGCCTTGCTTGAGCTCGCGCTGAACCCGGCCAAATTGCTGGTCGGCAAGGCGCTCGTGTTCCAGGCGTGCGCTGCCGACGTCTCCGACGTCGGCGCTCGGTGTGCCGAAGCGATCGCCAGCGGCAGGCTGCTCAACGATCCGCTCGAACTGCGTCCCTTGCCGCTCTCCGGGCTGCCCGGATGGCACGACGACAACGAAGAGGAGGGATTTCATCGCAACGCGGCGTGCTATCAGTCGAAGCGAGCAGGCCGAAAATATCCTGCACCCACCGTGATATGAGCGCCTTCAGGTGTCCGGTTTTCGGTGTCCGGTTTTCGGGACATGGCGTCGAATCGCGCGTCCGGCACGTCGGTCGCGTGCCTTGCCTTGGCCGGAAATCGCAGTTATACAGGGCGCAACCGGCAACGGAGCAGGGGAACGCGCTTGAGTATTGCAAGGCGCTGGTCGCGATCTGGCAGGCGCGTTTCCACGCGCGTCGTGCTGAAATGCCTGCTGCTGGGCGTGGCCGTTCTTGCCGCGCGTTCGGTGCGCGGGGCGGACGAACAGGTCGACCGGGCGACACCCATCCGCTTCGGTATCCTGCCGATCGGCAGCGCGGCCGAGTCGCTGGAACAATGGCGACCGCTGCTGGATGACTTGCGCGCGCAGCTGGGACATCCGGTGACGACGGTCTCGGTGGGCAGCTACGCCAGTCTGTCCGATGCGATCGGCGCGCAACGCGTGGACATTGCCTTCCTGTCCGGCAAGCTGGCCGTCGAGGCGGTGACGCGCCAGCACATGCGGGTGTTTGCGCAGTTCGTGCGCAGCGACGGTGCCCGCGGCAACGTTGCGATGCTGGTGGTGCGCGGAGACGGTCCGATCGGTTCGCTGGATGAGTTGCTGGAGGCACCCGGTCGCTGGAGCTACGCGCGCAGCGAGCATTTGTCGGTCACCGGTTACACCGCGCCGGAAGCCTTTGTCTTTGCACCGCGCGGCCTCAATTCCGATACTTTTTTGGCCGCGTGGAAGTCGGTGGTCATCAGGATAATCTGCTCCGCGTGGTGAACCACGAAGTGGATGTGGCCAGCAGCAACAATCCCGACATGGACCTCTTCCGGCACAACTTCCCGCGCGAGGCCGCCCAGCTCAAGGTCATCTGGCGCTCGCGCCTGATCCCGTCGGGTGTGCTGGTCTTGCGCGAGGGTGTGCCCGGTCCGTTGCGCGATCGCCTGACGGCGTTCCTGCTGGCATATGGCCAGCGCCCCCGGCGCCGCTGGCGAGCGCCAGCGCACCAGGCTGGCCCGCATTCCCGATCTCGGCGGCTTCGCCCCGGAGACGAATCGGGTATTGCAACCGTTCGTCGACATGCAACATGCCTTGCGGCGCGCGCGGGCCCTGCACAGCCAGTGGGTCAGCCCGCAGGCGCGGCAAATGCGCCTGGACCAGATCGAGCGCGACTATCAGCGCGATACGCGCATGTTGACTCAGCCGTAGTCCACGGCGACCACGGCAAATGTTGCCGCGCCCGAGGGCAGTTCAGCCACGAATTCGTCGTCGACGCGCTTCTTCAGCACGGCGCGGGCGATCGGCGAGTCGATGCTGATCCAGCCCAGTTTCGCATTGGTCTCGTCGGGACCGACGATGCGGTAGCGCAGCGTTTCGCCGCTGTCGACGTTCTCCAGTTCGACGGTCGCGCCGAAAAACACCTGTTCACGGTTGCCTGGCGCGCCTTCGACGACTTTCAGCGCGGGAATCCGCTTGCTCAGGTAGCGCACGCGTCGATCGATCTCGGCGAGCTGCTTCTTGCGGTAGATGTATTCCGCGTTTTCCGAACGGTCGCCCTCGGCCGCCGCCGCCGTGATCGCCTTGACCACGTCTGGCCGAACCGTGTGCCACAGATGATCCAGTTCGGACTTGAGGCGTTCGAATCCTTCGCGGCTGATGATCGCGGTAGAGCCGGGCGAGGCCGGACGCCAGCGACTCATGCCAGGCTCGCCAGACGCTGTCGCTGCTGTTCGATCTCGGCGCGCAACGGATGTTCAGGCCAGCTGGCGGCGAGTTGATCGAGCAGCTTCACGGCCTCGCCGTGTTGATCGGGATGCTCGGCAAGCAGGCGCGAGGCAAGCAGTCCGTAACGGGGTGCTTGCGGATCCCTCGGCCAGGTTTGCAGGTAGCCATGACAGAGCATCACGGCGATCCGGCTGATGCCGAGGCGCGCGGCCAGGTCGGCCAATTCACCACAGGTGCGCGTGTCGTCGGGAATGAAGTTTGCATCCAGTCCGACGCACTCCTGCAGGACGCCCAGGGCCCGGCGCGATTCGCCCTGGGCGATCAGCGCCGCGATCCAGATCTGTCCGTGCACCAGCAAGGCGTCGCGCAGTTGTTGGCGCTGCAGCAACTGCCGGTAGGCCACGTGTATCGATGGCGGTGCGGCTGCGCGCGCGCAGGCGCTCGGCCAGCAGGCTGGTGGCGGCATGCACGATCGTCGAGGTGCCAGTGCGGCGACGTCCTGCCAGCAAGCGTGGTGTCGGCGTCCTGCCCGGTCGGCCTGGGCCAGCCGCGGGGCTTCGGGCTCCAGTCCAAACTGCTCGTGGCGCTGGTGGATCAGTATGCCCATCCAGTGAAACGCCCAACACGATCAACCTAGCTGTAGGCGAAGCCGAACAGCGGCAGAGCGAGTACGCGAGGCAGCAACGCGCTGCTTAGCGACGCCAGCACGATGGTAGATGCCGAGCAGCAGATTGATGGCTACCGGCACCAGGTAGGCGAGGCCAAAGCCGTGCGCGATGCGCGGCCCAGTTCAGCGGATTGAGCGCCAGCGCCATGTTGGCATCGAACGCCAGCGACATGTCGATGGCCGGCAGCACCAGCACAGCCAGGATCAGGACCGGCCAGAACAGGCGTGGCCAGAACACGACGGCGAGCACGCACAGCGCCACCAGCAACAAGTGGACGGCCGTCAGCCCCCAGCCGGCCGTGCGGTTGCTGTCGAGTCCGACTTCAGGTGGATTGGCGTAGCCATTGGCCGTGTGCAACAGGCAGTCGGCGGCGTAGCGCCAGGTGGCTGCCCACACCAGCACGCTGCCGAGCGCGCCGATGTACGACGGCAACAGTCCGACATAATGGATCAGCGCAAGCACGGTGCAGGTCGCCAGGCCGGCACCGCGCAGCGGATAGCCAAAGCCGCGGACCAGGCGTTCGCCAAGCGGCGCGTCGGCCGTGACGATTTCAATGCGCGGCATCGCGGTCTCCCCGGCAGGCGGACGACGCTTTCACAGCCGCTCAGCGCTTCCCGCCGAAGATGCCGCCGAGCACGCCGCGCAGGATCTGCCGGCCAAGCTGGCTTCCGGCCGTGCGCACCATCTGCTTGCCCATCGTCTCGATCATGCCCTGGCGACGCTTGGTGCCGAAGATGGCGTCATGCACCGCGCCGCCCCAGCCCGATCCTGCTTGCCCGGCCGCATCTTTGGGCGCATCGGCAGGCACCGTGGTGGCGTCGGCGGCCTTGTCATCCGCCCGTTTGGCCAGCATCTCGGCGGCGGATTCGCGATTGACCGCCGTATCGTATTTCGCCCCCACCGGTGAGCGCTGGCGGATGGTGGCGCGCTCGGCGTCGGTGATCGCTCCGATGCGGCAGCACGGCGTGGTCACCAGCACCTGCTCCACCGGCGTGGGCACGCCGCCGTTGGCCAGGGTGGAGGCCAGTGCCTCGCCCACGGCGAGCTTGGTGATCGCCTCGGTGACGTCGAGCTTCGGGTTGGCGACGAAGGTTTCGGCCGCGGCCTTGACCGCCTTCTGGTCGCGCGGCGTGAACGCGCGCAGCGCGTGCTGGATGCGGTTGCCCAGCTGGCCGAGGATCACGCCGGGCACGTCGTCCGGGTTCTGCGAGCAGAAATACACGCCCACGCCCTTGGAACGGATCAGCCGCACCACCTGTTCGACCCGCTGCTGCAGCGCCGGCGAGGCATCGTCGAACAGCAGGTGCGCCTCGTCGAAGAAGAACACCATCTTCGGCTGCTCGAGATCGCCCACCTCGGGCAGTTGCTCGAACAGTTCGGACAGCAGCCACAGCAGGAAGGTGGAGTACAGCCGCGGCTTCAGGATCAGTTGGTCGGCGGCCAGCACGTTGATGATGCCGCGCCCGCTCATGTCCTGGCGCATCAGGTCGGCCAGCTCCAGCGCCGGCTCGCCGAAGAACTGGTCGGCGCCGTCGCTTTCGAGTTTCAGCAGCGCGCGCTGGATCGCCGCGATGCTGGTGGTGCTGATCAGGCCGTAGCTGGGTCGAGATGGCCTTGGCGTTTTCGGCGGCGTAGCGTGAGCAGCGCGCGCAGGTCGGCCAGGTCGAGCAGCAGCCAGCCCTGGTCGTCGGCGACCTTGAAGATCACCTCCAGCACGCCTTCCTGGGTGTCGTTCAACTCCAGTACGCGGCCGAGCAGGGTGGGGCCCATCTCGCTGATGGTGGCGCGCACCGGATGGCCGAGCTTGCCGTAGATGTCCCAGAACACCACCGGGTTGGCCTGCGCCTTCCAGTCGGTGAGCTGGAGCTTCGCCAGGCGGGCCTTGAGCTTGTCGCCCGGTTCGCCGGCGGCCATCGCCAGGCCGGCCAGGTCGCCCTTGGCATCGGCCAGGAAGCACGGTACGCCCAATCGTGAAAACCCTTCGGCCAGCACCATCAGCGACACGGATTTGCCGGTGCCGGTGGCCCCCGCAATCATGCCGTGGCGGTTGCCGTAATGCGGGTCCAGGCTGACGCTGGCGCTGTCGTTGCGGCCGATCAGGATATCGGTCATGGCGTTCCTTCCGTTGCGGGTCGCCTGATTGTAGCCAACCGGCCTGGCTTGTCATGGTTGTGACGCGCCGCATTGAGTCGACACGGTTCGCTCGCTATCGTGGACCTCTTTGCCCCGTGAGATTCTGCATGTCATCGTGTTTCAGGCTCACCCCGCTTCGCCTGGGGTCTTTCGTGCTGGCGTGCGGCCTGCTCGGCGCGTGCGCCAGCAGCGGCGGCGGCAAGCCCTCGGCCGCGGTCAATACGCTGTACAGCCAGCTGGACCAGGCCAGCAAGGCTTACGAGACGGCCCTGCAGCAGTCGCGCGCAGGCCAGCTGGAGGCGTCGGAACTCACCTTGCGCCGGTCGCTCGACCAGCTCAAGCAGGCCTCGGCGCAGTGCGGTGGTACGCCGGGCTGTGATCCGCAGCGCTTCTTTTCCGTCTTCGACCGGCTGTTGCGCTTGAAGGATGGCGATTTCAGCGACGAGCAGGATCTGGCCGGCGATGTTGATTCGACGCAGGCCGCGCTTGCCAGCGGCCATACGGGCGCCGCCAGCCTGCCGCAGGCGCAGCGCAGCGTGACCTTGTTGCATGGGCAGAAGCTGTCGCAGCTGATCGCGATGAATGGTCCGGTCAAGGCCGCGCTGGAGATGTGGCTGACCCAGCACCGCCCGCAGTTGATGGACGCCTGGGTCAACTACCAGTACCTGCGCCACGAGATGTGGCCGGCCTACGAGAAGGCCGATCTTCCCGAGGCCTTGCTGTTCGGCATCATGGCGCAGGAATCGGGCGGCAAGGTGCACGCGGTGTCGCGCTCCGGCGCCGCCGGTCCGCTGCAATTCATGTATTCCACCGGCATCCGCTTTGGCCTTGGCGTGGACGACGGTTTCGACACCCGCTTCGATCCGGCCGCCTCGGCACGGGCGAATGCGGAATATCTCAACGAACAACTGCGCATCTTCAACAACAACCTGGAACTGGTCATTGGCGCCTACAACGGCGGCGAGGGTCGGATGCGGCGCGCGGTGGGAGACGACACCTCGGTCAGCTTCTACGATCCGCGCATCTACGACCAGATGTCGCCCGAGACACGCGGCTATGTACCGGCCGTACTGGCCGCGGCGTGGTTGTTCCTGCATCCGGACAGCTACAACCTGCGCTTTCCGAAGGTCGATGGGGTTCCTGGCACGATCAACCTGAAGCGGGCCGCGTCGCTGGACGAGCTCACCGTATGCCTGGGTTCGGCCGACGGGATGAGCGACGGCTGGTTTCGTACGCTGCGCAATCTCAATCCCCGGCTCGATCCCGACGTGAGCCAGCCGGTGGGAACCCGATTGCAGGTGCCCAAGCCGCTGGAGCGGGCCTATGCCTCCCGCTGCGTCGATGGTCCGTGGCCAATCCTGGCCGCCGATCTGCACAACGCGACGGTGCCGGTGGTCCCGGACCCGAAGCCGGCCGCGCCGGCGGTGCGCACGACGAAGAGCTATCGGGTGCGGCACGGCGACACGCTGATAAGCATCGTGCGCCAGCTGCATTGCTCGAGCGTGCAGGAAATCACCGAGATGAACGGGCTCAGCCACCACCGCATCCGCGTGGGCCAGCAGCTGAAAGTGCCGGTCTGTCGCTGAGAGTTGTGCCTGCTCAACCTCTCAGCGATGGAAGGAAACCACAGGAAGTGGTCTTCTTCACAGGCTCTGAGTGTGGCGCCGTTCGCTTGCCGAGGCGGTCAGGCGACCGCGCTTTTCCGGGTCCAGTCGTCGACGCTGCCTTTGCTGTCGTCGGTTTCCTTCAGCTTGCGCAACAGATGCAGCAGATGGCGGTGCTGCAGTTGCAAGCCGGCGTGGGTGGCATCCCTGGTTTCGTGATAGACGACGGCCAACCACAGTGCCATTCCGCGCAACGCGACCTCGGTGGTGCTCGAACGGGCACGCTCGTAGCCGATATCGGTGCCCTGGCCCCACGGCCGGTAGCGCGATTCAGGGGCGGTGCCATACAGATGCGGGAAGTCGCAGCGCGCAGCCTGTGCGATCTCGCGCAGCGTGAGCATGCCCAGCCGGTCACGGCTGCGTTTGGGCAGCGCCCGGATACTGCGTTCGATGTCGCCGAACTGGCGCCCCAGCTGGCGCGCACGCACCGCCACGAACAATGGAGTGAGTATCTGCATGAGTCCCCTCGACGCTGAATGGGGCGGCACTGGTGACGGCGCCGCGGGCCGATGGTAGCAAAGCGCCCGGGAATTTACGCGCAGAACGTCACAAAATGACGCGTGGCGTCAGTTTTCGGGGCTGAAGCTGCGCGTCAAGCCGATTCGCTGGCCTATGCGAACCGCCTCTTGCGGTTGCAGCTTGTCCAGGGTCGCGCCGCCGGCGGGCAACAGCACGATCACCGTGGAGCCCATGTTGAAGCGTGCCATTTCCGCGAAGCGCTCCAGCGTGATGTCCTGGCCGGCGAACGACTTGCGCCGGATCGAGGACGCGTAGGGCGGGATCACCAGACCGTCCCACACCGTGGCCACCGACGAGACCAGGATGGCGCCGACCATCACCACCACGAAGGGGCCATGTTCGCCCTCGAAATGGCAGACCAGCCGCTCGTTGCGGGCAAACAGTCGGGGGATCGCATCCACGGCAAACGGCGCCACGCTGAAGATGCGGCCGGGCACGTGCACGGTTTCCTTGAGCGTCCCTTGCAGCGGCATGTGCACGCGGTGGTAATCACGTGGCGACAGATAGACGGTCGCGAAACAGCCGTTGCGATAGGGCATCGCGGCTGATGCGTCGCCCCCGAGCAGCTCGGTGACGGTGTATTGCTGCCCCTTGGCCTGGAAGATGCGGCCGTCGACGATGGCGCCGGCCTGGCTGATGCGCCCGTCGGCTGGACACAACACGGCTGCCGGATCGGGGGCGGCACAGCGGGCATCGGCACGCAGTTTGCGCGTGAAGAACGCATTGAAGTGCTGGTAGGCCGTGGCGTCGGGCTGCGCCGCCTCGGCCATGTCCACCTGGTAGTTGCGCACGATCGTGCCGATCAGCCAATTTTTCCATGGCACGAAGGTCCAGCGCGTGGCCCAGTAGACCACCCGCGACAAGGCGCGGTGCGGCAGGATGTATTGCAGGATTACCTTGAACGTCATCCGCGCAGTATAGGGGCGTGCCGACGGGCCCTATAATGTGCGGCCATCCCGAGTGCCGCTGGATTGCCGTGACCGCCGAGCTTGCCACCATCATCGACTTCATCCGTTATGGCGCCAGCCGCTTCTCGGCCGCCGGCTTGACCTTTGGTCACAGCCACGACAATCCGATCGACGAGGCCACGCACCTGGTGCTGGCCAGCCTGCACCTGCCGCCAGACCTCCCGCCGGCCTATGGCGCCGGCCGGCTCACCGCGACCGAGCGCGGGAACGTGCTTGCCTTGATCGAGCGCCGTGTGAGCGAGCGCGTGCCGGTGGCTTATCTGGTGGGCGAAACCTGGTTCGCCGGGCTGAAGTTCAAGAGCGACCGGCGTGCGCTGGTACCGCGTTCGCCGATTGCCGAGCTGATCGAATCGGGCTTTGCGCCGTGGCTGGACGAACGGCAGGTTTCGCGCGTGCTGGATCTGTGCACGGGTTCGGGCTGCATCGGCATCGCCATGGCCGAGTACAACCCCGACTGGCAGGTCGATATCGTCGACGTCAGCGCGGAGGCATTGTCGCTGGCCCGCGAGAACATCGCATTCCAGCATGTGGAGGGCCGCGTCGAGGCGATCCAGTCCGATCTGTTTGCGGGCGTGGAAGGGCGGCGCTATGACCTGATCGTGTCCAATCCGCCCTACGTGACCGAGGACGAATACGCGGCATTGCCCGGCGAATACGCTTACGAACCCAAGCTTGGCCTGACTTCCGGCGCGGATGGCCTGGACTTGTGCCTGCGCATGCTCGACGAGGCGGTTGACCATCTCGCCGAGGATGGCCTGTTGATTGTCGAGGTCGGCGAGAGCGAGCATGCGCTGGCCGCGCTGCTGCCGGAAGTTCCCTTTGTGTGGATCGAATTCAAGGTCGGCCAGATGGGCGTGTTCGCGCTGGAGCGGCGCGACCTGGTCGAACACGCCGCCGCGATCCATGCCGCGGTTGTCGCGCGCCGACCGGACTGAGCTGTGGAGCTGATCACGGCGCGCCTGCGGGTCGACGCGCTCCGAGCGGCGGACGCGGAGGCCTTGTTTGCCTGCCGTGGCGACCCTGCGGTGGCGTGCTACCAGGGTTGGTGCCCGGTCGATCTTGCCGCCGCGCGCGAGTTCATCGAGGCGCAGCCACGACAGCCGTCACACGGCTGGTTCCAGCGCGCCATCCGCTTGCACGAGAACGGCGTGTTGATCGGTGATCTTGGCGTGTGCCTGCCTTCTGACCCGCATGGCTCGGTCGAGTTTGGCGTCAGCATCGCGCCGCCATATCAAGGTAACGGCTATGCCAGCGAGGCGCTGCGGGCGCTGTTCGTCTTCGTGTTCGGTGAACTCGGTCGTCATCGCGTCCACGCCTCGGTGGATCCGCGCAATCTCGCCAGCATGGCCATGCTGCGCGCGCTCGGCATGCGCCAGGAAGCCCATCACCGCGAAAGCTTGTGGTTCAAGGGCGAGTGGGTTGACGACGTGATCTTCGCGCTGCTGGATCACGAGTGGCGGGGGTGATGCCAGCTCGCTGATCCTGTCCCGGTGTCGTCCTGGTTGTGGGGGCTTCCGACAGCGGAGTCGTCTTGCGTTCATTGGTGTAACGCCGGCCCGATTTTTCCACTGTGCGACTGGACGACGCTAAGTTTCCGCCGCCGATGGTCGCAGGTCGGTCGCCGCCAGCTTGATCACGGCCGGGGGCAAACTCGCCCGCTGTTTCAGTTGGCGGTCCTTGAAGTACCAGTTCTTTTTTGCCCGGATCGGCTTGCAGCCCTCGTAGAAGATCAGCTCGTCGTCGGCCGGCAGTTCCTTGATCTCCTGCGGCAGGAACAGGGCGCGCTTTTCTTCGGTATGGTTGATCGACACCTGGTGCGTACCGTGGCCGCGGCTGATGCTGCGGTGCTGCTTGCGCAGGGTCTTGTAGCCGAGCATTTCGCTGTACTCGTTGGCGTCGCCCTGTTCGCGCGGGGCGAACACGATCTGCGCGCCGTGGTTGGTGATGAAGTTCTGGGCGTCGTCGTCGCCGTAGGCGGAGCGCAGCTGGGCGCGGCTCTGCACGATGCACAGATCGCGCACGCCGTAGCTGGCCGCGATCGAGATGCGTTTGGCCCATACGTCCATCCGCCCCATCGCCGTGAATTCGTCCATCAGCATCAGCATCTGGTATTTCAGTTCCGGCTCCTCCCCGAGCTGCCTGGTGAGGTTGCTGCCGATCACGGTGCTGAAGAAGATGTTCAGGAGCTTGCTGCTCTCGTCCAGCTTGTTGGCGGGAATGATGACGTAGAGCGTGGTGGGCCGCTTGCGCAGGCTGGCGACGTCGAAGTCGGTGGCGTTGGTGGCCGCCGCCAGCAGCGGGCTCAGGAACTGCTGCAGCGGCGCCTGCATGGTGGCGATGACGGAGGAGAAGGTCTGCTCGGCCAGTCCGATGAGGTTGCCGAAGACGGTGCGGGTCTGCGGGCTGATGAAGGCGCAACCGGGGTCCGTGAGGAGGGTTTGCAGCGTGTCCCGGGTGCCGCGGCCGTCCGTGCCGCTGGAGAAACGCAGGATGCGTTCGAGGCTGGGGAAGCGCTCGTCGGTGTTGGGGTGCGTGCCGGGGAAGCCGGATCGACAGCCGTGGTCCCATGCTTCGAACAGGAAGGAGGCGAACGCCGTGAACGCGGCGCGACTCTGCGAGGTCCAGAACGGGTCCTTGGCCACCTCGTCCGGATACAGGATGGCGGCGATGGTCTGGATCTCGCCGATGCGCCGGCCCGGGTCCATCCCTGCCAGCGGAGTCAACGGGTTGAAGCGATGAGTGTGGCCCGCCTCGTCATACGGCGCCCAGATACGGATGGCATGGCCTTGCGCTTGACGCCAGCCACTGGTGGCCTTGAACAGCTCGCCCTTGAGGTCGAGCACGATCATCGAATCCTGATAGGACAGCAGCACCGGGATGGCGATGCTGGTGGTCTTGCCCGAGCGGGTCGGGCTGATCGCGATGACGTGTTGCGCGCCGCCCAGCCACAGGTAGCGCCCCTTGCAGCTGCCGATGAGAATGCTTTGCGGGGTTTGCCTGAGCAGGCCGGCCTTTCTCAGGTCGGACAGCGTGGCAAAGCGGGCGTCGCCATGCAGGGACTGCGCCCTGGCCTTGAACAAGGGAATCATCAGGCCCCCCCAAGCCAGCAGCGGCAAGCCAAAGCCGGCGATGCCGCCGAGCTTGATCCTGGCGGCGAACGGCGCGATGCGGGGCGTGTCCATCGCCTGGACATACTGCCACCAGGTGTCCCATGACGGCGGCATGTCGTGCACGCCCAGCAAGAGCCGCACCAGATAGTTGGCGAGAAACCAGCCACCGATGATGGCTGCCACCAGCGACGCCAATCCCCAACCCAGCTTGGCCATTCCGTAGCTCTCCATGCGCGGGAAACAAAATGGTGGTGGGACTCATTGCGCGCGGTCAATGCGGCTGCCGCACTTTCCGGGGGTTGCTTGCAGCCATGCAACGTAGGGGAAGTCCGTCGGCGCGCTACGCACTTGAATCGACTGTGACCAGCCAGGCCGGCAATGGTGTGCGGTGCCAGATGGCGCATCCGGGTCGCCGGGATTGCCCGGTCAATGCAGTTAAGCTGTAGCGGATTCTTCGGTCGGATTTCGCGCATCGTGTCCAGCAATACCTTCGGCAAGCTTCTCAGCGTCACCACGTTCGGCGAAAGCCACGGGCCGGCGATCGGCTGCGTGATCGATGGCTGCCCACCGGGATTGGCGCTCGCCGCGGAGGAATTCCGTCACGACCTGGAACGCCGCGCTACCGGGCGCAGCCGCCATACCTCGCAACGGCATGAGGCAGACGCGGTCGAGATCCTGTCCGGCATGTATGAAGGCAAGACCACCGGAACGCCGATCGCGCTGCTGATCCGCAACACCGATCAACGCAGCAAGGATTACGACGACATCGGGCAGACGTTCCGGCCCGGCCATGCCGATTACACCTACTGGCAGAAATATGGCATCCGTGATCCGCGTGGCGGAGGGCGTGCGTCCGCACGCGAAACCACCATGCGCGTGGCGGCGGGTGTGATCGCCAAGAAGTGGCTGGCCGAGCATCACGGCGTGCGTGTCCGGGGTTATCTGGCGCAGATGGGCGAGGTCACGCCGGACGCATTCGACTGGGACGCGGTGGAGCAGAATCCATTCTTCTGGCCGCACGCGGCGCAGGTCACTGTCTTGGAGGATTACATCAAGGCACTGCGCAAGGCGGGCGACTCGGTCGGTGCACGCATCAACGTGGTGGCGGACGGCGTGCCGCCGGGCTGGGGCGAGCCGATCTACGGCAAGCTCGATGGCGATCTTGCCAGCGCGCTGATGTCGATCAATGCGGTGAAAGGGGTGGAGATCGGCGACGGCTTCGCCGCCGTGTCGCAACGCGGCAGCGAGCATCGCGATGAAATGCATGTGGTTGGCTTTGCGTCCAACCATGCCGGCGGCATCCTGGGCGGCATCAGCAGCGGTCAGCCGGTGACGGCTTCGATCGCGTTCAAACCCACATCCAGCATTCTTATTCCCGGTCACAGCGTGAACCTGGCCGGCGAGCCGCAGCAGGTGGTGACCAAGGGACGGCATGACCCGTGCGTCGGCATCCGGGCCACCCCGATTGCCGAAGCCATGGTGGCGCTGGTGCTGATGGATCACGCGTTGCGCCATCGCGCCCAGTGTGGCGACGTGGGCGCCGTGGCGCCGCGAATTCCATGAATGGCGGTTGCAGTTGCAGGAATGGCAGCGATGGCTGAGCAGCCGCGCGTGTGGGTATCGCGTCCCACATTTCCCGACATCGTTGCCCGGCTGGAACCGTATTTCACGGTGAGCGCCGAAGCGGAGGAGCGCAAGTTCAGTTCGTCCGAACTGGCCGCGAAGCTGGCCGGGCAGGACGCGGTGATCGTCGGCCTCAAGGAGCACATCGGCGCCGCCGAAATCGCCGGTGTAAAACGGCTGCGCATCGTGGCCAATCTCGCCGTGGGCTATGACAACCTCGACCTCCTCGCGCTGAGCGCGGCAGGTATCGCGGCGTCGAACACCGCCGACGTGCTCAACGAGAGCGTGGCCGACTTCACCTGGGCGATGCTGCTGGGCGTGGCGCGGCGAATGAACGCGGCCGAACGGTGGTTGCGCGCCGGGCAGTGGCATGCCACCGAGTTCAAGGGCTGGCTGGGCACCGACGTGCGCGGCCGCACGCTGGGCATCCTCGGCATGGGGCGTATTGGCCAGGCCATCGCGCGCCGCGCGGTCGGTTTCGGCATGCCGGTGATCTACCACAATCGTTCGCCGCTGCCCGCGGCGGTTGAGCGTGCCTGTCACGCCCGTCATGTCGACAAGCCGCAGTTGTTGAGCGAGTCCGATTTTCTGGTGCTCGCCTTGCCCCTGATGCCTCAGACGCGTCATGCCATTGGCGCGCCCGAGCTGGCCTTGATGAAACCCAACGCCATGCTGGTCAATATCGCGCGTGGCGGCATCGTCGACGAGATCGCGCTGGCTACCGCGCTGCGCGAGCGACGCCTGGCGGGCGCGGCCCTGGATGTATTCGAGGGCGAGCCGAACGTCCGCCCCGAGCTGCTCGCGCTCGATAATGTCGTGCTGAGCCCGCATATCGCCAGCGCCACGACCGAAACGCGCCGTGCGATGACCGCGGTGGCGGTCGACAATGTGCTGGCACGGTTCGGTCACGGTCCGCATGCCGGGCGTCCGCCGAATCTTCTCAACCCGAACGTGCCGTGAGCGGTACGTCCCGTCTTTCTTCAGAGCAAATCCCATGAGTCAGAAGAGCAGTTACAAGGTCGCCCTGGTCGGCGCTACCGGAGCGGTTGGCGAAGCGCTGTTGTCCATCCTCGCCGAGCGCAATTTCCCGGTCAGCGAGCTGGTGCCGCTGGCCAGCGAGCGCTCCGCTGGTGGAGAGGTGAAGTTTGCGGGCAAGGACATCGTTGTGCAGTTGCTGGATACCCATGATTTCGCCGGCGTCGATATCGCGTTCTTCTCGGCGGGCGCCGCGGTCAGCCGCGAGCATGCGCCACGGGCAGCGGCTGCCGGCGCGGTGGTGATCGACAACACTTCGGAGTTCCGCTACCAGGACGATATCCCGCTGGTGGTCAGCGAGGTCAACCCGCATGCGATCGCCCATTACACCAACCACGGCATCATCGCCAACCCGAACTGCTCGACCATGCAGATGCTGGTCGCGCTGGCGCCGATCCATCGCGCGGTGCAGATCGAGCGGATCAACGTGGCCACCTACCAATCCGTGTCCGGCGCTGGCCGCCGCGGAATGGAAGAACTCGGGCGGCAGACCGCGGCGCTGCTGAACTTCCAAAGCGTGGAACCGGGCAAGAAATTCCCGGCCCAGATCGCGTTCAATGTGATTCCGCAGATCGACGATTTCCAGCCCAATGGCTACACCAGGGAAGAGATGAAGCTGGTGTGGGAGACCCGCAAGATCCTGGAAGACGCGTCGATCCAGGTCAATCCGACCGCGGTTCGCGTGCCGGTGTTCTATGGCCATTCCGAGGCAGTGCACATCGAAACCAGCGAGAAAATCACCGTCGACGAGGCTCGCGAGCTGCTCCGCCAGGCGCCGGGGGTGGTATTGGTGGATGAGCGCCGGCCGGGCGGTTATCCCACGCCGGTGACCGAGGCGGCTGGCACGGACGGCGTGTTCGTCGGGCGCATCCGCGAGGATATCTCGCATGATCGCGGACTCGACCTGTGGATCGTTTCAGACAATATCCGCAAGGGCGCGGCCCTGAATGCAGTGCAGATTGCCGAATTGCTGATCGAGGACTATCTCTAACCATGCGCCGATTGCAACGTATTGCTGTCGCTGGATTTATCCTGACTGCACCCGCCTGGGCAGGGGAGCCGGCGGCAGCTGCGCCGGCGCGCGGCCCAGCTGCGGTGGCGCAGACGTTGCCGGCGGCGCGGCAGCGAATGAAGCACGATCAGGCCGAAGTCTCGCGCCTGCAGCGTGAAGTCGCGCGGCAGGAGTCCGACAGCCTGCGCGCCAGCCAGCGCCTGCAACAACAGGATCAGCAGATAGCCGCGCTGCATCGAGAACTGGCAAAACTTCGAAACAGCCCGGCAGCAGGACAACCTTGAGACGCAGGCCTCAGGCTAGAACATACTGCAGCGATGTGTCGCAAGTATTGGCCGCAGCTATTGTTGATTGGCCTGCATGTAACTAAAGTGGCGCAGGGTGACGCAGCCGCCGCCATGGTGGCGGTATCTTTCAATAAGAAATTGCGCCAGGTCCGTCCGGGGGGAACACGCATGAATCGTTCGTTGAAACTATCGATGCTGGTGGCGTTGGCGCTGGGCAGCAGTCAGCTACTGGCGGTGGACTTCGGCCAGGTCCAGGTCAAGTCGGCGCTGGGGCAGCCCTTGCTGGCGGAGATTCCACTGCACCCAACCAGTCCGGCCGAGTTGAAAAGCCTCACGGTGAAACTGGCGTCCAGCGAGCAGTTTGCCCGCGCCGGCATTGTGGGCGGACGTACCAGCATTCCGCTGCACTTCAGTGTCGCAAACACCGCCGGCAACCATCCGGTGATCCGCATTACCAGCAGCGTGCCGGTGGACGACCCGTATCTCGACCTGCTTATTGAAGTGAACGGCAAGGCCGGTCCGAGCGTGCGTGAATACGCGATCCTGCTCGATCCGCCCGGCATGCATGCTGCGGCGATGGCGGCCGCCACGCCGGCGCCCGCGCCAGTCGCGCCGAGTCAGTCCAGACCCGCCATGGCCGCGGCGCCGACACCTCAGCCCGCGGTCGCCGCGCCCGCTCCCGCGCCGGCGCCTGCTCCGTCCGGCGTCAACGATGGACGTTATGGCCCGGTTCAAAGCGGTCAGACCCTGACCGGGATCGCCCGCAACCTGGCGCCGGCCGGGGTGGATGTGCAGCAAATGCTGCTGGCGTTGAAGCAGGCCAATCCGGACGCGTTTTATCGCGACAACATCAACGCACTGAAGAGTGGTGCGGTGTTGCGTGTGCCGACCCCGTCCGAAGCGCAGACGATGACGCTCGCGGCGGCCATGGCCGAAGTGCGCCGGCAGAACAGCGACTGGCGCGCGGGCACGCCAGGCAAGCCGGCCGTGGTGGCGGATGCCGCCACGCGGGCGTCGGCTTCCAGTTCTCCCGGTACCACGCCGTCCAGCCATGGGGACCGGCTCGCGCTGGTTCCCGCAAAGGCAGGCGGCGACACGGGCGGCAATGCGGGGCAGGGTGCCGAGTCTTCGGCCAAGCTGCGCGACGAGTTGCTGCGCACGAAGGAAAGCCTGGCCAGCCTGCAGCAGCAGGGCAGCGACCTGAAAACGCGACTGAAGGATCTGTCGGACATCAACAGCAAGAACGAACATCTGCTGTCGTTGAAGGACAGCCAGATCGCCGAGCTGCAGGCCAAGCTTGCCGCCGCACGCAAGGCCACGGGGGCGCCCGCGCCTGAAGCGCGGCAGCGGCCGCCAGCGTGGCGGCGGCGTCGGCACCGGCTTCGACAGCCCCGGCCGCGGCGCCAGCTGTCGCCGGGGCCGGATCCAACGCCGGCACGAGCGAGGCTCCCGTCGGCGCAACCAGGTCCGCGTCGACACCGGCCGTCGCGTCGAGCGGTGCCATGGCCTCAAGCAGCTCGGCTGCGGGCGCGGCCAGCAGCGCGACGACAGCTGTTACGCCGGCCGCGGCGGTGGCATCCACCACGGCCGCGAAGCCGGCCGCGGTCGCACCAGCAGGCAAGCCCGTGCCGGCGCCGCTGCCGGTGATCGGACAACCCTGGTATATGCAGACCTGGGCGTGGATCGCGGGGGCGGCCATCGTGGTCTTGCTGATCGTGCTGGCCGCGCTGGGTCGTCGACGCAAGCCCGCGGCGAAGGCCGGTTCTTCGCTGGCCGACCATTTCAGTACGGTGCCGCCGACCGATGACGGTTTGATCGACGCTGACGACGGCGATCAGGCGCAATTGCTTGACCAGTTGGCCGAGCATCCAGACGACATCTACCTGCATCTGGAACTGGTCACCCTGTATTACTCGCGGCGTGACGTCGAGCGTTTCGAGGCCGCCGCCGAGGCGATGTACGCTCACATCGCGGATCCCGAGCAGGATGAGTGGCAGGACGTGGTGCACATGGGCGAGGACTTGGCGCCGGAGCACCCGCTGTTCGATCATCACGAGGAAGCGCCGCCGACCGAATTCGAAGCGCGTCAGGCTTTCAACATCGACGACTACGGGGACGAGGACGAGGCGTCGGACGTGGTCGCGTCGCTGCCGCCCGCGCTGCCGGCGGATCCGAAAAAGGTCAGCGAATACAACTTCGACTTCGACCTGACGCACCCTGCAGCCACCGATACGGGCTCACCGTTGCCGGCGACGGCGAATGACGTCACGGCGTTGGGGCTGCATGACGAAACGGATGCCTGGATGGCACCGGAAGCGGAGGCGCCACCGACATCGGACTTCTCCGGGGAGCCGGTCGATTTCAGCGACGATCCGGTCGACACCAAGCTCGACCTGGCGCGCGCTTATCTGGATATGGGGGATGCCGACGGCGCCCGCGCCATGCTGGGCGAAGTGCTCAAGGAAGGCAGCCAGATGCAACGCGATACGGCGCGCGAACTCCTCGACGGACTGAGCTGATCTCCAACCCACGACTTGTCTGACCCGTCGGGCCGGCCTTGCCGGCCCGACCTCGTTGCGCCCCTGCTAATCTGCTCGCCTTGCTTCAACCGATTTGCACGACTGATGCGTATCGCCCTCGGCATCGAATATGACGGCACCGACTTTCTCGGGTGGCAACGCCTGACCGAAGGAGCGAGCGTGCAGGCAGCGGTCGAGCGCGCGTTGTCGCAGGTCGCGGCGCACCCGGTGCAGATCACTTGCGCCGGACGTACCGATACGGGTGTTCACGGGCGCTGTCAGGTGGTGCATTTCGACAGCGCGGCGCGACGCGAGATGCGTTCGTGGGTACTTGGCGGCTGCTCCAACCTGCCGGCCAGCGTGGCGGTGTTGTGGGCGCAGCCGGTGGCGGAGGACTTTCATGCCCGTTTCGGTGCGCGCAGCCGGCGCTACCGCTACCACATCCTCAATCGACCGGTGCGCGCCGCGCTGGACGCCCGTTACGTGACGTGGGAGCGCCTGCCGCTCGATGCCGAGCGCATGCATGCCGCGCTGCAGAGTTTGCTGGGGCTGCATGATTTCAGCGCGTTCCGCGCCTTGTCCTGCCAGGCCGCGCACCCGCGCCGCAGCATGCTCGCGGCGAGCGTGCGGCGCGAGGGTGAGCATGTGCTGGTGGAGATCGAGGCCAACGCCTTCCTGCATCACATGGTGCGCAACATCGTCGGTTCGTTGTTGCTGGTCGGTCGCGGCGAGCGGCCGGTCGAGTGGATGGCACAGTTGCTGGCCGGTCGCGATCGTCAGGTGGCCGGCCCCACTGCGCCGGCGTCCGGGCTGACCTTCATCGGACCGCGCTATGAACGGCACTGGGGCCTGCCGGAAGAAGTCAGCCAGCCCGGGATTTCCGCATGACCCGCATCAAGTGCTGCGGCATGACGCGCGTCGAGGACGCGCTGCTGGCGGCGCGGCTGGGTGCAGATGCGATCGGCATGGTGTTCACCACGCGCAGCCCGCGGCAGGTGAGCGTGGCCCAGGCGCGAGCGATTCGTCGCGCGCTGCCACCGTTCATCACCACCGTGGCCTTGTTCATGGACGACGCGCCGGAGGTGGTCGAGGAAGTCATCGAAACGGTGAATCCGGACCTGCTGCAGTTCCATGGATCCGAAAGCGACGCCGAATGCGCCCGCTTCGGACGTCCCTATCTCAAGGCCATCGCGATGGGCGAAGGCGACTCGGCGTTGTCGCGAGTGCACGACTATCCTGGTGCGTCGGCGCTGTTGCTGGATGGGCATGGATCTGGCGAGGCAGGGGGCAGCGGCAAGAGCTTCGACTGGACGCGCACGCCGCGCGACCTCGGCCAGCCCCTGATCGTGGCCGGCGGCCTGTGCGCCGAGAACGTGGCCGTGGCGATTCGCCTGGCGCGGCCGTGGGCCGTGGATGTGGCCAGTGGCGTGGAATCGGCGCCCGGTATCAAGGATGCGGTCAGGCTGGCCGACTTCGTGGCGGCAGTGCGTGCCGCAGACGAGAGGAACGGACAGGATGAGTGAACTTTCCGTCGTGATCCCCGCACCCGCCGCGATCGAGGAATATCGCGTCGACGACGAGCATCCCTTCGATCTCGACGCGGTGGTGGCGCGCGGGCGCCCGCTGGTGATTCGGGGCCTGGTGCGCGAGTGGCCGGTGGTGAAGCTGGCGCTGCAGTCGGATACGGCGTTCGCGCAGCGCCTGGCGGCGCTCGACAACGGCACCGACGTGACTACCTTGCTGATCGCGCCGGAAGGCGACGGCATCATCGGCTATACACCCGACATGAGCGGGTTCAACTACCAGCACTTCAAGGTATCGCTGACCCTCGGGCTGCAGCGCCTGGCGAGCTACAGCCGGCGTGGCAAGGCGCCGGGGCTGGTGATCCAGAGCGTGCCGATCCGCGATTGCATGCCTGGATTCCTCGCCGAGCATGCCCTGCCGTTCCTCGATCCGCGCGTGGAGCCGCGCCTGTGGATGGGCAACAAGGTCACCACGCCCACGCATTTCGATTCGCAGCACAACATCGCCTGCGTGGTATGCGGCACGCGTCGTTTCACGCTGTTTCCGCCGGAGCAGTTGCCCAACCTCTACGTCGGTCCGCTGGATTACGCGCCTACTGGCGCGGCGATCAGCATGGCGCGACTGGACCGGCCGGACGATCCGCGCTACCCGCGTCTGAAACTTGCGCTGGCTGCCGCGCAGGTGGCCGAACTGCATCCGGGCGATGCGATCTACATGCCGCCGTTGTGGTGGCACCACGTCGAGTCGCTCGACGTGCTCAATGCGCTGGTCAACTATTGGTGGAGTCCGGTCGACATCGAGGGTTACACCACCGGTCATGCGCGGGCCGCGCTATACCATTGTCTGCTCGCCTTTCGCGTGCTGCCGCCCGCCGAGCGCGACCACTGGCGGCGTCTGCTGGACTACTACGTGTTCGGCGACGAAGACGCCCTCGCGCACATCCCCGCGGAGCGCCGCGGCGTGCTCGGTCCACTGACGGCCGAGACGGCGGAGCAGTTGAAGCAGGGCGCGCGCCAGCACCTCTGAGCCGCCGGCTACTCTTCCGCCAGTTCCCGCCGCAGCCAGTTTGCCAGCGCCGCCAGACGCGGATCGCTGGCCTGTTTCGGCGCGCACAGCGCCCAACTCGCCGGTGTTGGCCGAAAACCCCAGGGTGCGATCAGCCGACCGGCGGCGAGATCATCGGCCACCAGCGGTTGCGGCGCGATCGCCACGCCCAACCCGGCGGCGGCCGCCTCCAGCAGGAAATACAGATGCGGCAGCGCTTGCGTCTGCTGCAGGGATTCCGGCGGCAGGCCCATTGCGCGAGCCCAGTCCGGCCATGCCTGCGGCCGTGAGGCCGTATGCAGCAGGGGCTCGTCGCACAGCGCGTCGGCGGGCAGTTCGCGCAGGCGCTCGGCGCCGGGATAACGCGGGCTCAGCACCGGGCCGATGCTTTCCGGCGCCAGTGCATGTGCTTGCCAGCCGCCCGGCCAAGGTGGTGCGGCCAGCAGCAGCACGGCGTCCACCCCATGCATGCTTTCGGTGGCGGGTTCCTCCAGTACGGACAGGTGCAGGGTCAGCGTCGGCAGGTCGCGGCGCAGCCGCTCCAGCCGTGGGATCACCCAGCGCGCCAGCACGCTGCCGGAACAGCCAAGCACGAAGGCCGAACTCGCATGCGCCTGCTGCAGTCCACTCCAGGCATCCCGCAACTGTGCGAAGGCGCTGGTGCAGCGTTCACGCAAAATTTGCCCGCTGGCGCTAAGGGCGACGCCGCGTCCCTGGCGCACGAACAGCGGTTGGCCCAGCGCTTCCTCCAGCGCGCGCACCTGGCGGCTGACGGCGCCGTGGGTCACGTGCAGTTCCTCAGCGGCAAGGCTCATGCTGCCCAGGCGCGCGACGGCCTCGAAGGCGCGCAGGGCATTCATGGAGGGCAGTTCGCGACCGGACATATTGTGAGTTTAACTCAACTATGGTGGTAAACATGTCGCTTTTGCATGCCATCAGCTCGCGTTAACCTGTGACATCCCCGCACCGTATCTGGATGATCCGACATGCCTGCATCCCCGCTACAGACCATGAATTTCGACGCCTGGCCCGACGCCCAGGGACGCTTCGGCGACTACGGTGGCAGTTATGTCGCCGAGACCCTGATGGCGCCCCTGGCCGAACTGCGCGACGCGTATGAGCGGCTGAGCGTCGATCCGGATTTCATCGCCGAACTGGATCGCGACTTGCAGCACTACGTGGGCCGGCCCAGTCCGATCTATCACGCCGCACGGTTGTCGCGGCACGTGGGCGGTGCGCGCATCCTGCTCAAGCGCGAGGACCTGAATCACACCGGTGCGCACAAGATCAACAACACCGTCGGCCAGGCGCTGGTGGCCCGGAACATGGGCAAGCAGCGCGTCATCGCTGAAACCGGCGCCGGCCAGCATGGCGTCGCCACTGCCACCGTGGCGGCACGTTTCGGCATGCGCTGCGTGGTTTACATGGGCGCGGTGGATATTGAGCGGCAGAAGATCAACGTCTACCGGATGAAGCTGCTGGGCGCGGAGGTCATCCCCGTCACGTCCGGTTCGAAGACGCTGAAGGATGCGCTGAACGAAGCGATGCGCGACTGGGTCACGAACGTTGCCGACACGTTCTACATCATCGGCACCGTGGCCGGCCCGCATCCGTATCCGAAGATGGTGCGCGACTTCAACGCGATCGTGGGGCGTGAGGCGCGCGCGCAGGTGCTGGAACAGTACGGTCGCCTGCCTGACGTGCTGACCGCCTGCGTGGGTGGCGGCTCGAACGCGATCGGCCTGTTCCACGCCTTTCTCAACGACCCGAAGGTGCGCATGGTCGGCGCGGAGGCGGCGGGCGAGGGTATTGCCACCGGGCATCACGCGGCCTCGCTGTCCGCCGGTCGGCCCGGCGTGCTGCACGGCAACCGCACCTACGTGCTGTGCGACGACAATGGCCAGATCACCGAGACCCATTCGGTCTCGGCCGGGCTGGATTATCCGGGAGTGGGCCCGGAGCACGCGTTCCTGAAAGATGCCGGTCGCGCCGAGTACGTCGGTATCACCGATGACGAGGCGCTGGAGGCGTTTCATCTGCTGGCGCGCACCGAAGGCATCCTGGCGGCGCTGGAATCCAGCCATGCGGTGGCGCAGGCGATGAAGCTGGCACGCGAGCTGCCGCAGGATGGCATCGTGCTGTGCAATCTCTCCGGTCGCGGCGACAAGGACGTGCATACGATCGCCGCGCGCGAGGGAGTCGAGGTATGAGCCGCATCGATTGCCGCTTCGCCGCGCTCAAAGCCGCTGGCCGCACCGGCCTGATCCCGTTCGTCACCGCGGGCGATCCTTTCCCCGAACACATGGTGGCGCTGATGCATGCGCTGGTCGATGCCGGTGCCGACCTGATCGAGCTCGGCGTGCCGTTCTCCGACCCGATGGCGGATGGTCCGGTCATCCAGCACGCCAGCGAGCGCGCCATCGCCAAGGGCGTCGGCCTCGCGCAAGTGCTGGGCTGGGTTGGCGAGTTCCGTCGGCGCGATGCAGAAACCCCGATCGTGCTGATGGGCTATCTGAATCCGATGGAAATCCACGGCTATGCGAGGTTTGCGCAGGAGGCCGTGGCAGCGGGCGTGGATGGCGTGTTGCTTGTCGATTGCCCGCTGGAGGAATCGGCGGTGTTGCAGCCGTTGCGCAACGCCGGCCTGCAGCAGATCCTGCTTGTCGCACCGACTACCGCACCCGCACGTATGGCGCAGCTGTGCAGTGCGGCCCGGGGCTTCCTGTATTATGTGTCGTTCGCCGGCATCACCGGGGCGGCACAGCTGAGTACTGGCGGCATTGCGGCACAGGTCGCGCAGGTTCGGGCCCGGGCCAGCGCACCGGTGGCGGTCGGTTTCGGTATCCGCGATGCGGCGAGCGCCGTGGCGATCGGCGCGTTTGCCGATGCGGTGGTGATCGGCAGTGCACTGGTCGAGAAGTTGGCGAACGCAACGGATGCGGCGGACATGGCGGGGCGTGCGCGGGACTTCCTGCAGCCGATTCGTAGCGCGCTGGATGCAGCATGACTTGGACGACGTACGGTTGGTTGGTTGGAAACCTGAGGCGAAGTGAGCCCTCGTCCCTTGCCCTCTTCCGGAGAGGGAAACGGTTGGTGCCGCGCGCACTCGCGCTATCACTGTCAGGGACTGTCGAATGCACAGCTTCCTGAACCCGGATGGAGTTTGATTGACATGAACTGGTTGCAGAAAATCATGAACCCGAGCACCCGCACGTTGCCTGCAGGCAGCGGCAAGGGTTCGGTGCCCGAGGGCGTGTGGGAAAAGTGCGGCGGCTGCGGCACGGTGCTGTATCGCCCGGAGCTGGAGCGCAACCTGATGGTGTGCCCCAAATGCGACCACCACCATTACATCAGCGCGCGGGTGCGGTTGAACGCGTTGCTGGACGAGGGTTCGGGACAGGAGCTGTGGGCCAGCATGGAGCCGGCGGATCCACTGAAATTCCGCGACACGAAAAAATATCGCGACCGCATCATTGCCACGCAGAAAAAGCTCGGCGAGAAAGACGCCATGGTGGCGATGAGCGGCAAATTGAAGGGGCGCCCGTTGATGGCGGTGGCGTTCGAGTTTGCGTACATGGGCGGCTCGATGGGTTCGGTGGTGGGGGAGAAGTTCACCCGCGCCGCCGAGCGTGCCTTGGCGGACAGGAGCGCCCTGGTGTGTTTCTCGGCCACCGGCGGCGCACGCATGCAGGAGGCGTTGTTCTCGCTGATGCAAATGGCCAAGACCTCGGCCGCGCTGGCGCGCATGCGTGCTGCCGGCGTGCCGTATATCAGCGTGCTGACCAATCCGACCACGGGCGGTGTTTCGGCCAGCCTGGCGATGCTGGGCGACATCAACATCGGCGAGCCGAAAGCGCTGATCGGATTCGCCGGTCCGCGCGTGATCGAGCAAACCGTGCGCGAGACGCTGCCGGAAGGCTTCCAGCGCTCGGAATTCCTGCTCGATCACGGTGCGATCGACATGATCGTGGATCGTCGCCAGCTGCGCGACAAGCTGGCCGATCTGTTCGGCATCCTGACCAAGGCCGACCGCGCCGCCTGACCCCGGCGTACGTACGCGAGTATGAAAGCGATGCCGCCTGCGGGCGGCATCCTTGCATCCGCGTCAGAGTTTTCCACAGCTGCTGTGTGCGCCTTCTGTACAAACCTGTGGACAAGTAGGCTATCTGCTTGAGTGCAAAGGGACTGCTGACGACATGCCCAGAGTCTGCGCAGCGAGCACGCCGGCCGATCATTCGCGCGACGCGATGCAGCACTTACACTGGGGCTTCCCACCGTTCTGATGGAGAGCACCATGAAACACATTCTGCTTGCCCTCACCCTGGCTGGCCTGACGGGAGTGGCCATGGCCGCCGACGCGCCTGCCTTGCCGATCACCCACGCGCCCGCTGGTGCCGAGGTCTACATCATTTCGCCCAGCGACGGCGCCACGGTCGGCCAGGAAGTCACCGTGCGCTTCGGCCTCAAGGGCATGGGCGTGGCGCCGGCTGGCGTCGACAAGGACAAAACCGGCCATCACCACCTGCTGCTGGACGTGGACACGCTGCCCCCTGCCGGGCAGCCGATTCCGGCCGATGCCCAGCACATTCACTTCGGTGGCGGACAGACGCAGACCACGTTGAAGCTCACGCCGGGAACGCACACCTTGCAACTGGAACTGGGCGATCGCAACCACGTGCCGTTCGATCCGCCGCTGGTGTCCCGCAAGATCACCATCCACGTGAAGTGAGCATGGCCGCTGGAGCGGTGAAGTGAGCGTGGCCGCCGGGGCGATCAAGGTGGCATGCGGCAGATCGGTTAAAATCGGCAGCTTCGCCTGCTCGCTGCCGAATTCACGATGACCGTACGCACTCGCTTCGCCCCCAGCCCCACCGGGTTCCTGCACATCGGCGGCGCGCGCACCGCCTTGTATTGCTGGCTGGAATCACGCCGCCGCGGCGGCGAATTCATCCTGCGCATCGAGGACACCGATCGCGAACGTTCCACCGATGCCGCTGTGCAGGCGATCCTGGACGCGATGCACTGGCTCGATCTCGACGCCGATGAAGGCCCGTTCTACCAGACGCAGCGGCTCGATCGCTACAAGCAGGTCGCCGAGGAACTGGTCGCTGCGGGCAAGGCCTACTACGCCTACGAAAGCAGGCAGGAGATCGAGGCGATGCGCGGGGCCGCCATGGCCGCTGGCGAGAAGCCGCGCTACAACGGCTACTACCGCGACCGCAACGAACCCTGCCGCGATGACCCTGATCGGGTGACCCGCTTCCGCAACCCGAGCGAAGGCTCGGTGGTATTCGAGGACAAGGTCAAGGGGCGCATCGAGATTGCCAACAGCGAGCTGGACGACCTGGTGATCTTCCGCTCCGACGGCTGGCCGACCTACAACTTCGCGGTGGTGGTCGACGACATCGACATGGGCATCACCGAGGTGATCCGCGGCGATGACCACGTCAACAACACGCCCCGACAGATCAATATCTACCGCGCGCTGGGCGCGAAGGTGCCGGAGTTCGCGCATCTGCCGATGATCCTGGACAAGGAAGGCAAGAAGCTTTCCAAGCGCACCAGTGCCGTCAGCGTGATGGATTACCGCGCCGACGGCTTCCTTCCACATGCGATCCTGAACTACCTGGTGCGCCTGGGCTGGTCGCATGGCGACCAGGAAATCTTCTCCCGCGCGGAGATGATTTCGCTGTTCGACATCGTTGACGTCAACAAGGCCCCTTCGCGCTTCGATGTCGAGAAGCTGGCGTGGCTCAACCAGCACTACTTGAAGAGCGACGATCCGCGCTCGCTGGCGACCGAGTTCGAATGGCATCTGCAGCGGGCCGGCGTCGATGTCGCGCGGGGGCCGGCGCCGGTCGACGTGATCATGGCCCTGCGCGAGCGGGTGCACACGCTGAAGGAAATGGCCGAGCGCGCCAGGATCTGGTACGGACCGATCCTCGAGTGGGACGACAAGGCCGTGGCCAAGCACCTGAAGAACGCGAGCGCACAAGCCGTGCTGGAGGCGTCAAAATCGCTGCTGGCGGAGTGCGAGTGGAAGCCTGCGCCCATCCATGACGTCATCGAAACGGTCGCGACACAGGCGCAGCTGGGCATGGGCAAGGTTGCCCAGCCGCTGCGCGTGGCGATGACCGGCACCCAGGTCTCGCCTTCGATCGAGGACACGATCTACCTCGCTGGCCGCGGCGAAGCGCTTCGGCGCATCGACGCCGCGATCGTGCTGGCGCGGGCTTGAACGGGGCGCCATGACCCTGGTCCGCCGATCGTGCGATGGATGAGCTGCTGGCCAGGGCGACCCGGGGCGTCGATCTCGACGCTCCCGGCGCGTTCTGGCAGGTTTTTTCCAATCTGTTGAATATGCTGCCGTGGGCAGCCATGTTCTGGTGGAGCCTGCTGTTTGTTGCCGTGGGCTTGCTGCTCGGCTGGTGGCGTGGCCGGGCAGTCGAGGGCGTGTTGTGGGCGTGGGTGCTGGGACCGATCGGATGGATCGTGATCCTCCGCAAACCGCGCCGCAAGCCAACCGCGAAGCCCCCGTCGCTGCCTCGCTGAGACTCGGCGTGGCAGATGTATGATCGAGTACGAGGTGAACGCATTGAACCACGAAGCTGCCCGCAACCTGCATGCCCGCCATTCGCACCATCACGATGATGCGAAGGGTTTTGTGCGTGCGGTGGAGCATGCCAGCGAGGAACGCGGCCTGCGCCTGACGCCGCTGCGCAAGGAGGTGCTGCAACTCGTCGCCGCGGCCGGCAAGCCGGTCAAGGCCTACGATCTGCTCGACCGCCTGCGCGAGCAGCACGGCAACGCGGCGCCGCCTACCGTGTACCGGGCACTCGATTTCCTGCTGGAAAACGGCTTCATCCACAAGCTGGAGTCGATCAACGCATTTGTCTCCTGTCATCACCCGGCCGAGGCGCATCAGGTGCCGTTCCTGATCTGCGACACCTGCGACAGCGCGCAGGAAATCTGCGATGAGCGGGTGGCTGAGCTGATCGAGGCCCAGGCCCATGCGCTGGGTTTTCGCCCGCAGGCGCAAACCCTGGAAGTTCACGGCACCTGCAAGAACTGCCGGAAGGCCTGAAAGCCGCCGCGCGGGTCTATGGCGTCGCTCGTTGTTATAAAGTAACATGTGTGCCCAGGCATCACGGGCGTTCCGTGCAGCGGCCCCAGGCAGACAGATGAAATCCCGGCAGCCAGGCAAATCACACGGGTGGCAAATGGCCGATCGCGTCGGTGCGACCGCGTCTTTCCTGTGCGCGATTCACTGCGCCTTGCTGCCGTTCGTGCTGGCCGCATTGCCGCTGCTGGGGCTGGAGTTTCTGGCCGACCATCGCTTCGAACGCGGGTTCGTGATGTTTGCCTGCGCGCTGGCGTCGATTGCCCTGATCCGTGGTTTTCGACGCCATCAGCAGCCACTGCCCCTGTTGCTGGCAATCCCGGGACTGGCCCTGCTGTTGCTCGGCGTCACCTGGGCCGAGAGCTATTTCGCCGATCATGCACAGCGCGATGGTGACCTCAGGCGGGCTGCTGCTGGCCAGCGCGCACTTCGTCAACCTGCGGCGCAGCCGCCAGGGCGCGCCCGTCCGTGTGCACGGGGCGCAGCACGCGCATTGACCGCGATCGCCGCTTGCGTCCGCTTCGACCGGCGCGGGATGGTCTCTGATCAAGCGCGGCGTCGACCTCCCGACTGGCTATGGTGTTTGTTGCGGCACTGCTATCATCCTCGGCCAACCATCTCACGATTCAAGGAATTCCCATGGGCAAGGGCGATCGCAAGACCCGTCGCGGCAAGATCAACCGCAGCAGCTATGGCAACACGCGAGCGCACACCGTGGCGCCCGTCGTGGCCGGCAGCAAGCCGACGGTAACCAAACCGGCGGCGACAAAAAAGGCAGCTCCACGGAAGAAGTCAGCCTAGGCGCCGATCCGGCTTCGGCTTTAGGTACAAGTGATCAGACCCCTGCTTCGGCGGGGGTTTTTGTTGAGCACAGGTCCGCGGTTCAGCGAGCTTGCCGTACGGCATGCCGTACGACCTCGACAAACGATCGCGGAGCCGCGGGCGGCGACAAGTGGCCGCTCGCATCCTGAGTTGATAGCGGGGATCGACGCGCAGGCGGGAGACCGGTTGCCGCCACGCGGCAAGCCATGTAAGCTGCGCATCCTTGTATTAACGCATTAGTACGTTATGAAGCGTCGATCGCTCGATCCCGAGACACCTGCCGAATCCGCCGAGCTGAGCCTGTACCAGGCATTGCTGTCGTTGCGCAGCGCCGACGAGATGGCTGCCTTCCTGCGCGACCTGTGCACGCCAGCGGAGCTGGAGGTGCTGGTCGACCGCTGGCGGGTGGTGCCTTATCTGCTCGAAGGCATGCCTTATCGGGAGATCCACGAGCGCACCGCCGTCAGCATCACCACGATCGGGCGGGTCGCGCGTTATCTCAACCAGGGCAGCGGCGGCTACCTGGCAGCGGCCGCGCGGGCGACGCGTCGACAGGCGCAAACAGCCAGGAAGAAAGCATGAAACCACGCGATCGTCTGCGCATCGCGATGCAGAAATCCGGCCGCCTGACCGAGCCCGCGCTGGAACTGCTCGCCGCTGTGGCCTGCACTTTCCGGCAAAGCCGCGACAAGCTGTTCTGTTTCGGCGAAGGCGAGCCGGTCGATCTGCTGCTGGTGCGTGATGACGACATCCCTGGGCTGATTGCGCAGGGCGTGTGCGACCTGGGCATCGTCGGACGCAATGTGCTCGGCGAGTTTCAGCTCACCCTGGGGCGCGAAGGCGAGCCGCTGGCGGAATTGCGGGCGCTCGGCTTCGGCCGCTGCCGACTGTCGATCGCGGTACCGCAGGAGCTTGATTACCGCGGGCCGGACGATCTGGCCGGCCGGCGTATCGCCACCTCGTATCCCGGCCTGCTGGCGACTGGCTGCGCGACCGGCACATCGATGCCGGCGTGGTGACCCTGGCCGGTTCGGTCGAGATCGCGCCGAAACTGGGCACGGCCGATGCGATCTGCGACCTGGTGCACAGCGGCGGCACGCTGGTGGCCAATCAGTTGCGCGAAGCCGATGTGCTGCTGGAGAGCGAGGCGGTGCTTGCCGGCCCGGCGACCCTGCCGGTGGACGAGCGCGGCGACATGCTGGAGTTGCTGCTGAAGCGTCTGGACGGCGTGATCCAGGTGCGTGAATCCCGCCTGCTCATGTTGCAGACCTCGCGGCACACATTGGAGGCGGTAACGCGCCTGCTGCCGGGCGGCCCGCAGCCCACGCTGCTGCCGCTGGCCGGCCAGCCGGATCAACTGATGCTGCAGGCGTTGTGCGCCGGCGCGGTGAGCTGGCGGCAACTGGAAGAAATCAAGAAGGCCGGCGCACGCGAGATGTTCGTGTTGCCGGTGGAGAAGATGCTCGCATGAAGCAGGTTGGCATGAAACAGGTTGGCATGATGAGCAGGCTGGCATGAAACGTCTGGACTGGAATGCACTGAGTGAACCGGCTCGCCGCGAGGCGCTGGCGCGACCAGCCGCAGTCGCGTGGCGCCGAGCTGCGCCATGGTGTCGGGCGAATCATCGCCGCCGTGCGCGAACGCGGCGACGCACGCGCTGCGCGAACTCAGCGCGGAGTACGACCGTTGCACGCTGGATGGCTATCGCCGTGGACGAGGCCGAATTCGCCGCGGCGGAAGCCGCACTCGATCCCGGCGTTGAAGGCGGCGATCCGCGAAGCCGCCGGACGCATCGAGCTGTTCCATCGCGCCGCGGCGCTGCAGCCGGTCGCGGTCGAGACCGCACCCGGTGTGCGGGTGGAACGGATGCTGCGACCGATCCACCGCGTCGGGCTGTATGTGCCCGCTGGCAGCGCGCCGTTGCCGTCGACCGCGCTTGATGCTGGGCGTGCCGGCGCAGATTGCCGGTTGCCGCGACGTGGTGCTTGTGCACGCCGGCGCGCGCCGATGGCCGCTGCGACGAGGCGGTGCTGTATGCGGCGCGGCTGACCGGCGTGCGCCGGGTGTTCAAGCTCGGCGGCGCGCAGGCGATTGCCGCGATGGCTTACGGCACCGACAGCGTGCCGAGCTGCGACAAGCTGTTCGGTCCCGGCAATGCCTGGGTCACCGAGGCGAAGCTGCAGGTGTCGGCCGACCCCGATGGTGCCGCGATCGACATGCCGGCCGGTCCGTCCGAAGTGCTGGTGATCGCCGATGCCGGCGCGAATCCGGTCTTCGTCGCCGCCGACCTGCTGTCGCAGGCCGAGCACGGCCCGGATTCGCAGGTGATCCTGCTCAGTCCGTCAGCGCGACTGCTGGACCAGGTGGCCGCGCGAAGTCGAGCGGCAGTGCGCGCGGTTTGCCGCGCGGCGCGATCGCCAGCGCAGGCGCTGGCGCACAGCCGCCTGATCCGCGGTCGAATCGCTGGCGCAGGCGGTCGAAGTCAGCAATCGCTATGCGCCCGAACACCTGATCCTGCACACCGCCGCGCCGCGCGAACTGCTCGATGGCATCGACAGCGCCGGTTCGATCTTCCTCGGCGCAGTGGACGCCGGAATCGGTCGGCGACTACTGCAGCGGCAGCAACCATGTACTGCCGACCTATGGCTACGCGCGCAGCTGCAGCGGCGTGTCGGTGGCCAGTTTCCAGAAGCAGATCACCGTGCAGGAAGTCACCGCCGACGGCTTGCGCAACATCGGCCCGTGCACGGCGACGCTGGCGGCGGCCGAACAACTGGAGGCGCATCGCGCGTGCGGTGACGTTGCGCCTCGCCGCACTGGAGGCCGTCGCATGAGCGTGCTCGATCTGGCGCGCCCGGAAATCCGTGCGCTGCAGCCGTATTCCTCGGCGCGCATGGAAGCCAGCGGCGGCGGCAGTGTTCCTCAATGCGAACGAATCGGCATGGCCCCCGCTGGGCGACGACGGGCTGGGCTGCAACCGCTATCCCGATCCGCAGCCGGCCGCGCTGGTCGCAACCCTGGCCGCGACTGTACGGCGTTCGCCACGAACAGTTGCTGGTCGGCCGCGGCAGCGACGAGGCGATCGATCTGCTGGTGCGCGCGTTCTGCCGCGCCGGCCAGGACGCGATCCTGATCCAGCCGCCGACCTTCGGCATGTATGCGCGTCTGCGCGCGTATTCAGGACGCCGGCGGTGATCGAGGTGCCGCTGCGCGGACGATTTCGCGCTCGACGTCGGATGCGGTGCTTGCGGCTGTCACGCCGGCGGTCAAGCTGGTCTTCGTCTGCACGCCGAACAATCCGACCGGCCAGTGCGTGCCGCGCGCGAGCATCGAGCGCCTGCTGCAGTCGCTGGCTGGCCGGGCGTTGCTGGTCGTGGACGAGGCCTACATCGAATTCGCCGACGAGCGCAGCGTGGCTGACCTGATCGACCGCTACGACAACCTCGCCGTGCTGCGCACCTTGTCCAAGGCCTGGGCGCTGGCCGGCGCGCGCATCGGCAGCTTGCTGGCGAACGCCGAGGTGATCGCGCTTGCTGCGCCGGATCATGCCGCCGTATCCGTTGCCGTTGCCGTGCGTGGAGGCCGCGCTGGCGGCGTTGTCGGAAGCGGGGCAGGTGCAAGCGCGCGAACATCTGGCCATCGCTGCGCAACGAACGCGAGCGGATGCGCGGCGCGCTTGGCCGCGCTGCCGGCGTGCGCGACGTGCTGCCGTCGCAGGCGAATTTCCTCGCCGTCCGGTTCGACGATGCCGGCGCCATCTATCGGCGCCTGCTCGCCGCCGGCATCGTGGTGCGCGACGTCCGGCGCTATCCGGACCTCGGTGACGCACTGCGCATCACCATCGGCACGCCGGCCGAGAACGATCAGATGCTGGCGGTCCTGCAGGGTCCGTGCCATGGATGCGCGGAGATTTTGCCAGGGGATCGGCATGAAGCCGCGAAAATTCTGTTCGTCGATCGCGACGGCTGCCTGATCGAGGAGCCGGCCGACCAGCAGATCGACAGCTACGAGAAGCTGGCCCTGCTGCCGGGCGTGATCGCCGCGTTGCAGCGCTTCGTCGCGGCCGGCTACGAGCTGGTGATGGTGACCAACCAGGACGGCCTCGGCACCGCCAGCTTTCCCGAGGCGGATTTCGACCGGTCCGCAGGAACTGCTGCTGCGCATCCTCGCCTCGCAAGGCATTGCGCTTTCGCGAAGTGCTGATCGACCGCAGTTTCCCGCACGAAGGCCTGGATACGCGCAAACCCGGCATCGGCCTGTTGCGTCACTATCTGGCCGACGACGGCTGGAGCCGCGCGCGCGTCGGCGATGGTCGGCGATCGCGAGACCGATCTGCAGTTCGCCGCCAATCTCGGCGTGCGCGGCTTCCGCGTCGGTCCGCACGGCGTGAGCTGGGAAGACGCTGGCGCACGACTGCTGGATGCGCCGCGCACCGCGAGCGTGGTGCGCAACACGAAGGAAACCCGCATCACGGTCAGCGTGGATCTGGATACGCGTGGCCGAGCCGAAGTCGCACACCGGCCTCGGCTTCTTCGACCACATGCTCGAACAGATCGGCAAGCACGGCGGCTTCGCGCTGGAGCTGCGCTGCGACGGCGACCCGCACATCGACGAGCACCACACCATCGAGGATTGCGCGCTCGCGCTCGGCCAGGCGCTGAAGCAGGCGCTCGGCGACAAGCGCGGCATCGGCCGCTACGGCTTCACGCTGCCGATGGACGAAGTCGCAGGCCAGCGCCGCGCTCGATCTGTCCGGCCGCCCGTACTTCGTGTTCGAAGGCAGCTTCCCGCGCGAGCGCGTCGGCGACGTGCCGACCGAACTGGTGCCGCATTTCTTCCGCTCGCTGTGCGACACGCTGGGCGCGAACCTGCACCTGACGCGTGCGCGGCGACAACGCGCACCACATGATCGAAGCCTGCTTCAAGGTCGTCGGGCGCACGCTGCGCCAGGCGATCGCGCGCGAAGGCAGCGAACTGCCCAGCACCAAGGGCGTGCTGTGAATGACGCGTCGGTCGTCTCGTCGATGCCGGCGGCACCAATATCGGCTCGGTGCGCTATGCGCTTGCAGCGGCTGGGCGTGGACGCCGCGCTGACCGCGCGACGCGGCGACGATCCGCGCGCGCCGACAAGGTGATCCTGCCCGGCGTCGGCGCGGCCGGCCCCGGCATGGCGCGGCTGCGCGAGCTGGGTCTGGTCGACGTGCTGCGCGCGCTGACGCCAGCCGGTGCTCGGCGTCTGCCTCGGCATGCAACTGCTGTTCGAGCATTCGGAGGAGGGCGACACCGAATGCCTCGGCCTGATTCCCGGCCGGTGCGCCGCTTCGCCGAAGCGCCCGGCATGCGCGTGCCGCACATGGGCTGGAACCGCTTGACGTCGCAGCGCGACATCCGCTTGCTGGCCGGCTTGGCGACGACGACGCAGGCCTATTTCGTGCACAGCTACGCCGTGCCGGTGGGCGACTGCACGCTGGCCAGCAGCGATCACGGCGACGCGTTCTCCGCGGTCGATCGCGCGCGGCAATTTCCACGGCATGCAATTCCATCCCGAGCGCTCCGCCGCGGTCGGCGCGCGCTCCTGAAGAATTTCCTCGACGCTATGACGCTTCGACGTCATTCCCGCCATCGACCTGCGCGGCGGCCGGGTCGTGCGCCTGAAGCAGGGCGACTACGCGCAGCAGACGCACCTACGCCGCCGATCCGCTCGAGCTGGCGCAGCGCTATGCCGCGGCCGGCGCGCGCTGGCTGCATGTCGTCGACCTCGACGGCGCGCGCTCCGGCAGCCTCGACAACCTCGCGGTGATCGCGGCGATCGCCGCCGACGGCATGCGCGTCCAGGCCGGCGGCGGCGTGCGCGAGCGAGGACGATCTGCAGCGCCTGTTCGATGCCGGCGTGCAGCGCGTGGTCGTCGGCAGCGTGGCGATCCGCGAGCCCGAACGCGTCGCCGGCTGGCTGCGACAATTACGGCGCCGAACGCATCTGACCATCGCGCTCGACACGCGCCGCATCGACGGCCGCTGGGCGCTTGCCCAGCGCCGGCTGGACCGAAGTGCGAGACGCGCACGCTGGACGAACTGGCGCCGTGGTACGCCGCGCGCGGTGCGCGCCATCTGCTGTGCACCGACATCGACCGCGACGGCATGCTGGCCGGCCTCAATCTCGACCTGTATCGCGCATCTCGCCGACAGCTGTGCCGCAGCTCGCCGTGCAGGCTCCGGCGGCGTGCGCTCGCTCGGACGATATCCGCGCTGCGCGCGAGGCCGGCGCGCAGGCGCGTGATCCTCGGGCGCGCGCTGCTGGAAGGCCGCTTCACCGTCGCGGAGGCGCTGGCATGCTGAGCCGCCGCATCATTCCCTGCCTCGACGTGCGCGACGGCCAGGTCGTCAAGGGCGTGCGGTTTCGCGACCACGTCGTGATCGGCGACATCGTCGAGCTGGCCCTGCGCTATCGCGACGAAGGCGCCGACGAACTGGTGTTCTACGACATCACCGCCAGCCCGCGAAGGCCGCAGCGTGGATCGCGGCTGGGTGAGACGCGTCGCCCGCGTGATCGACATTCCGTTCTGCGTCGCCGGCGGCATCCGCTCGGTCGACGAGGCGCGCGCCGTGCTGCATGCCGGCGCCGACAAGATCTCGATCAACTCGCCGGCGCTGGAACGGCCCGGCGCTGATCGACGAACTGGCCGCCGCGTTCGGCGTGCAGTGCGTCGTGGTCGGCATCGACACGCTGCGCGACGCCGACGGCGAATGGCGCGTGCGCCAGTACACCGGCGATCCCGCGAAGACGCAGGCGCTGCCGCGGCGCACGCTGGACTGGGTGCGCGAAGCGCAGCAACGCGGCGCCGGCGAGATCGTGCTCAACTGCATGGGCAGCGACGGCGTGCGCCACGGCTACGACCTCGCGCAACTGCGCGCGGCGCGCGCGATTGCCACGTGCCGCTGGTCGCCTCCGGCGGCGCCGGCGACGCCGGAACATTTCCGCGACGCCTTCGTCGATGCCGACGTCGACGGCGCGCTCGCCGCCAGCGTGTTCCACTCCGGCGCGATCGCGATTCCCGAACTCAAGCGCTACCTGCACGAGCAGGGCGTCGCGGTGCGCCAGTGAGCTCGAGGAATGCACGCGATGAGCGACACTACCGATACCGAGCCGCCTCGACTGGGAGAAAAGCGACGGCCTGCTGCCGGCGATCGTGCAGCACTGGCTGCAGCGGCGAAGTGCTGATGCTCGGCTACATGAATGCCGCAGCGCTGGCGCAGACCCAGCGCCAGCGGCCAGGTCACTTTCTTCAGCCGCAGCAAGCAGCGCCTGTGGACCAAGGGCGAAAGCTCGGGCCACGTGCTCGCACTGAAGTCGATCCGCATCGACTGCGACGCCGACACGCTTGCTGGTCCAGGCCGATCCGCACGGCCCGACCTGCCACCTCGGCACGTCCAGCTGCTTCGGCGACAGCGCCGACGTGCGCCCGCCGCTCGGCTTCCTCGCCGACTCGACGCGCTGGTCGCGCAGCGCCATGCGCGAGCGCCCGCGGGCAGCTACACGACCAGGCTGTTCGACGGCGGCATCCGCCGCATCGCGCAGAAGGTCGGCGAGGAGGGCGTCGAGACGGCGCTGGCGGCGGTGGCGCAGGACGATGAGGAATTGCTGGGCGAGGCGGCCGATCTGATGTTTCATCTCACCGTGGTGTTGCGGGCGCGGGGCTTGTCGCTGGGGGATGTGGTGGGGGTGTTGGCGGAAAGGCGTCGACCAGGGTCCTGTGATTCAGAGCTCCCAAAATACACGCTGATGGTTATAGTGCTCACTACGCGCGCTGTTGAATTCAAGCGTCAGGCATCGCAACCACATCAGTCTCACCATGTCGCTACGAATCGCTTCCTGCAGTTGTGGCCAGCTTCACGCTCGGGTGACCACCGAGCCGTTGCGAGTGTCGGTGTGTCATTGTCTTGCCTGTCAGCGTCGAACCGGCAGCGTGTTCGGGGCGCAAGTCCGGTTCGCAAGGGAAGCCATGTCCATCAGCGGAACGAGTACCGAATTCGTGCGCGTTGGTGACGAGGGAACGAAGGCCAACTTCAGGTTCTGCCCGAACTGCGGAGCTACCGTGTACTACACGATGTCCGGCATGGAGGACGCAGTGGCAATCCCGGTGGGCGCGTTCGCGGATCCGTCGTTCCCGGCGCCAACCGTCTCGGTATACGAAGAGCGAATGCACGGCTGGGTTCACCTGCCTGGTGGAGATCAGCACATGGCATGAGCTACGCGACGCCGAAGCTTTCCATCGAGCGGACGCCGTCGAGCTGGCTGCGCCGGCTTGAAGTCACCGCTCATGTCGAATGTCGGACCTCATGAGCAGGTTGGCCACGGGCGAAGCGGCGTTGGCTTTTGTTCGCGAACGGGGCATTGTCCTGGTGTCAGCGACCGGCCCTGCGCCAAAGCTCACCGAGGCGATCATTGGCGGACCCATCCAGGGCAGTTGGTGGGCGCACCCGCAAGGCCGTACATCTTCACGATCCTCAGGGCCGTCACTGAATCGGAGGAAGTTCTCGTCTGCCGGCTCGTCAAGGGGAAGCTCACACTCGTTCATCGCAGGCTTTGGCCCGCGCTGGTTCGACTCGCCCCCCGCTTGGGGTCCGAACGCCTTGCCCAGGTTCGCGAAGAGCACCGCCATCGGGCCGCCACCTCACTCGAGATGTCGCGTTCCCGCAGTGGGTCCCGCCTGAGGTCATGGAACAAGCCGCGGCGATGAGCGAACAAGAGGCTCTGGTTGTTCTGGAGTCTTGGGTGCCCGCGGCACCAACCGGGCGGAACCACGGCGGGAATTGGGATGTCCGCTCAAGATAGCGGTCGGGTGCCATGGCCCGCGGCATTACTCGACTTGTTTCCGTGCTTCGAAACCCGTCGAATGGCATGTCCGAAAACGGCGAGCACTCCGCGCTGGGCCGAGGGACCATGGGTCCACCTGAACCACTGCGGGGCCCATCGTGCATTCCTTCCAACTCATCGGCATCGACCACACTCAGTTCGAGCCGCTCTTCGACTTATCTGACGAACAGCTTTCTCACATGGGCGCGGAGCGCCACGTCGCCACCGGGAACCCGGGCTTCCCTTGCCGCGTCAGCCTCGACAACGCCAGGGAAGGCGAAGAATTGCTGTTGCTGCCGTTTGTCCATCAACCCGCCGCGTCGCCATATCACGCGTCCGGTCCGATCTTCGTGCGGCGGGGAGTCAAGCGGCGCGTGCTGGGCGTCGGCGAACTGACGGGTTACGTCACGAGCCGTCTCATGTCGGTACGCGCATACGATGCCGCGCACATGATCATCGATGCATCCGTGTGCGAAGGACTCGCCGTGCGTGCCGAGATCGAACGGCTGTTCAGCGACGTGCTCGTCGCGTACATTCACCTTCACAATGCGAAACGAGGGTGCTTTTCGTGTCGAGTCAACCGTGCGTAGCGGCAAGAACGGCCTTGCCCCCTTTCCCGGGAGACTTTTCGTCGCTTCCGGCTGCATGACGCTTCTGTCCTGAGCTTTCGGGCCGCTGCTGCTGGTCATGGCGTTGTGCTGATCTTGCGTGCGGCGTGCCAGTGCTGCGCGTGGACAACGAAGGTCAGACTGCATTTCGGTTCCACAAACCTGGAGTGAATCATGTCGACGGAAGTTGCCGAAGTCGCTCGCGTCGTGGCCGCCTTTGCCGCGACCTGGAACCGCCACGACATGGATGCATTTGCGGAGTTGCCGCCGAGGTGCCGAGTTCGTGAATGTCGTCGGCCTCTGGTGGAAGGGCCGCGCCGAGATCAAGGGCGCGCATTGAATTCACCCATCGAACGATGTTCAAGGACAGTCGGTTGAGCATCCAGGAAGTCTCGATTCGTTCTCCCATGCCGGGTTTGGCAATCGCGCGATGCTGCTGGACACTCGAAGGCCATCTCTCGCGTGATGGCGCGGCGTTGCCGGCGCGAAACGGCATCCTGGTAAATACATTGCAGCGGGTTGGTGACACCTGGCGAATCATCGACTCGCAAAACACCGACATCGTCGCGGGCGTTGTGTCAACGCCGCAGTAGAACGTGCCGCGATCCGCTGTTGCGGGAATCCCCGACGCCGTCATCCCCGCATTCGCGGGAATGATGACTCTTGAGGGAATTGTCGCGAAGGAAGTGCCATTCGTGCCAGAAACAATTCTGCGGAGCCTCAGGGTGCGGTGCAGGAGACGCCGCTGGCCGACGCAATCGTTTCGCCCGGTTTGAGTGGCGCAAGCCGGCCTTCGTGCATTCCCTTCGTCCACCACTGCCAATGCTTGCTCACGTAGCGCGCACCATCGGCCGAGATGGCGGTGTGCAGTCGGTGGGTTTGGCCATCAAACATCAACACGGCCGTTTCTGTATCGGGATAGACGGCCTGCACAGTGCGGCCGTCATCACAGGTGTAAGTCAGTGTTTTCGCGTCGGGCTGCAGCGGTGGCGGTCGCCGTGCCGGGTTTGAACGGCGTCAGCGTGTAAGATGACTGGCTGACCGCCGGGACCGAGAGATGGCCAGTGAAGGCGGCGGCAACGGTCTGTTTGCCGATCGCGAGCGTGACGATGGCGGGCGACTCGCAATGGCCATGCTCGTAGACGTCGCCGGAGACCCAGCGCATGTCACTGCTGACGGTGGCGCCGGGCGCAAGCGTGAGGGTGTCGACGCGCGACGGGAGTCGGGTACATCCTGCGCGGCAATATTCAGCCGCTGCCTGTTTGCATCCTGAAAGCCGGCAGTGGCTGCGCGGCTATCGTGCACGTGGACGTTCCGGTATTGAGCGATACCAGCGTTGTGCCGGAGTGGGACATGCCGTTGAATCGGCCGTTACCGTTGTCGAGGCTGAAGTCCAGTTGGGATGCCGGGCAGATGCGTGGCTGAGTCCCGGCCGAACTTGTCGTGGCTGAACTTGTCCCGGCCGAATTGACTTGCGGCGGTTGCGACGAACATGCTGCGAGAGCCAGCAGCGGCAGGCCGATGACGAGCGCGCGGCGCATTTTCATCCAGCCCGGGGAGGTTGTGAATTATTCAACCTCTCAGGCCGGCCATGGAAGGCCGGTCGCGAATCAGTCACGCAAGTGACTGATTCGCGTAAGCAAGTCCGGACAAGTGCCGGACTTGCGATAGAAGAAAGCCACAGGAAGTGGTTTTGTTCACAGACTCTGAGAGGGGGGAAATCGGCAATCGTCTGCACTTGTCGTGGGCCATGTTGGCTGTCGTGTCTTCATGCGCGCAATCTTTCAGGAGAGCGGCCACTCACGCTAACACGCTCGTGGCGAGGCTCGTGTCAGGAGTAGGCTACGGCTTCACGATCCGCTTGATGCCGTCGGACAAGAGCGACCTTGAAGCCATACAAACACTCGACGGTGACGAAGACGCGATTGCTCTGCGTCTCGGTGTAGCGCAGGTAGCCGAACGTCAGGCCAGTCTCGGGATCGGTGACGGCACCGGCCTCGTCGTATTCGGCGGCGGGCACCAAGTAGCGCATGGCGACGGCGAGGCCACTCGGGTGTGCTTGTCGTTCATGTGCGTGTGTGCGTGCGCGTATGCGCCCGCCCAAGCGTTACGCGTAGGGTTTAAAACGATGTCCCAACCGTCCCATTTACACCGCCGTGCATCGGTATTCATGCAACAGGATGGAACAAACGCCCGACACGATGTTTCGAGCGACGATTCGACGCACGCTTTGCTCCATCTTTTCGCACACGGCGTTTCCAGCGATGGACGACGGAAACCGCATCCGACAACGCCGCGCCCGAGGTGTAAAGCACACGACGAAAAGCGGGCAACCTACACCTCACATGCACCGCGATGAAGTGTCTCGAAAAGCCCGCGAAGTAAGCGTTTATCAGCCTTTGGAGTCCGCGAAGGGCGCTGCGGAAGGGGATGATGGCCGTGAAAAAGGTGGAAGGTTGAAAAAACGACCGCGCATAGAATTGGAGTGGTGGTCGCTTTAACCGAGTTGAGGACTCGAACTCGTCAAAGGTTATCTAACTCCCTCGCGGACAACCGTCCCTGCAAGGTAAGCCGTTCGGTTAACGAAATGCGCGGCGACACAAGACCACGTCTAGCGAGTTAGCAGCCCGTCCATGATGCAATGTGGAACAGGGCGCACTTCGCCGGTGAGCACATCATAACCGTAATTTAGAAGTGGGGAGTTGTCGCCGAGAGAAAGAATTCGGCGCGCCCAGTCGCGCAACTGCTCCCGGTCCTGGATCGCCATCCCGAGAAGCCGGACGACGGAAGCGACCACATCCTTTTCTGATGTGAGCTCCAGGCCTTGGGCCACTAACCGCTGACAAGAGATGTCGACCCCTAACCGCTCCCTCAACGGCCGCAATGTTTCACGCGGAAATCGCCACCACCGCTCCGATTGCAAGGCTTTCGGAAGAGCAAGCATGTATTTCGCGAACGCCGCAGGATCCGCCTTCATCGTCATTAACCACGCCGTAACGGTGTCTGGCGAGGACGAGTCGGAGCAGCGCGCCCATATAGGATCGAGCACCGGTGAGTGTGGCCACCCCCGGCAGAGGGCAACCAGCGCCCAAGTCGGCTCGAAAGAGTCCTTGGCAAGCTCTTCCAATTGGCGACCCAAGTCTCCATCTCCGGCGTGATGCTCAGCCAGGTAATGGGCAACCTCAAACAACACCGCTGATTCGCTGTGTCCCCAACTGACAGAATGTGACATTGTTTTTCGGAATTTGCTCAGGAGGCGAATGCATAGCTCCCGCATCGAGGGCAGGCCTGCTTCTTCCAACACCGCCATCGCTCGGAAGCCGTCTTCGTCTTGCTCTATGTGCCGCCGTGCGCCATCGGCTATCTCGACTGGAATCGTAAGCGAGGAAGAACGCTTCCCACCTTTGGCTAACTCCGAAACCAACACGTCCCATTCGCCGAATAACTTCCAGACCTCGTCTCCACATGCCTCCGCCATGCTTTCCCACCTCTCCACTAGCACGCGGATAAGCTCCCAATTCTTTCCGACGTTTGCATGGAGCGCCAATGCCCTTAGCGAAGGATCGCGCTGGCGGGCTGCTTTTAATATCTCTTCAGGTCGATTCAACGCGAGGAGTCCTGCAGCCGCCGCCTGCCGTCCCGTCGAGGAAATGTCCCGCGGTTCCATGAGTTCACGCCGAAGTTGTGCGACATGATCCTCGGTTTGTAACCCTAGCTTAAAGAGGGCACTGTAATAAGCATCCGCCGCCGCCGTTCGAGATTCAGCGTCCCATTCGCGTGTGTAATTGGTGAGCAGATCGCGCGCAAACGAGTCCCCACGAAGCGCGAACCCGCGTAGCTCGCGCACTGCAACGAGCCGAAGATCTTCGTGCAATGGCTCCAACATCGCCTCAAGGTGTGAACGCAACTCAGTGTCGTCAGCATATGCTTTTGCCAAGGTCGACAGGGTCAGATCGCTCCCGGAAAATTCTGCGCTGGCCGCGGCTCGGACGAGCGATTGTTGAGGCAGGGCTTCCAGCAAGCGGTAACTCGTATTGCTCCAGAAACTACCGTCCGTATCGTTGGCTAAGCGCTTCTCCCAGAATGGAAACTGTTGCAGGGTCGCACAAATCACCAAGCTCCTGAGACCCCGTCGAGAACGTGGCCTGCTTCAAACGGCTTGGTCGTGGTGAGTAGCTCTAGCAGCCGCTGCCGGCATTCGATCCGGTCGGATATGAAACGAGGCAAATAGTTGGCGACCGACGCTGCGCGGTTCGGATCGTTGAAGAGGGCGAAGGCGGCTTCACGCACTTCCGCATCTTGGGGGCCGCTGATATCGAGCAAGGCGTCAATCGGCTTGCGGAAAGGATCCGCGGACATTAAATCCTCTAACAAGATGACGCGGCTTTCTGGCGTCCGTGCCAGCATTGCGACATGAGCTAGAGCAAGCGGGTTATGGCGCTCCCTGCCGTGCTTCTGCAGCCATTCTGCGGCGGCAGGGACGATTAGAGGATG
>CAVYSP010000012.1:0-369005 GCA_963771235.1 uncultured Gammaproteobacteria bacterium | reverse complement strand
CTTGTTCACTCAGCACTGTTCGTTTTGTATACATTGTTAGTACAACACCGAATATTTCTAGATGCGTATTAAGTCCTTTGCGTACAGACTGGATTGTTTGTAATAACTGACCCAGTCCTTCCAGTGCAAAATATTCTGCTTGCACGGGTATAAGCACGCCATTGCTCGCCGTAAAGGCATTTACTGTCAAAAGCCCTAATGTAGGTGGGCAATCTATTAAAACAACATCGACATCCGCGGCCTTAAGAGCATTTTTTAATTTTTGTTCTCTATCTGCCATAGGCACTAAGTCTATCTCTGCTTGAGCTAGTTTTCCGTCTGATGGTAATAAATACAGATTTTAGTAATTGGTTTCAAGCACTATGCTTGCCAGGTGAGACCACCGAAACTATAACGTCGTACAATGTGGTTTGCTAACGTTTGTTTATTTACGCCTAAACTGCTGGTCGCATTTCCCTGCGGATCTAGGTCTACAAGTAATACCTTCATCCCCTTTGAAGAAAGTTGGGCAGACAAATTCACGGCTGTAGTCGTTTTGCCTACGCCGCCCTTTTTGATTCGCTACTGCAAGAATATATGCCATTACCCCGTAATTCTATTTTCCTATCTACACATAGGGTACCAAAAATGATGCTTACGGTAAAGGCAAGAACACTATTAGCCATAAATTACTAGCTATTAATGATTAGCTATATTTCTATGGTTTAAACGGAATTTTTGGTTGCCTGCTCTTCTTTTTTACATTGGGGTGAAAGAGAGATTGATACAGCAACTGTAAGTTATCCTTAGTGTCTGTTAAGCACTATTTCCGAGATGAGTGAAGGAGAACAATACGATGATAAATATATTTTAGTAGTAGTATGACAAGCTACATGTAAATTTTAAGTAAAATGTATTTTACGACATTAAATATTCAGATATTCCTGTTGTTGGGCAACGGAGTTCTGCTTAATGTATTACTTATATGAAAAATGTGAAAATGCATTGGAATATACCGTATTCAAGCCATTAAAAAAAGCAGGCCTTGCGAGGTTGCCTGCTTTTTGGTAATAACGTTTTTGTTTTTGTTTGGTTTTAACCTTTTCGATTTTGCCGATTACATTTTTTATTTTTGTAGGTGGCAAAATCTATTCATTAGTATGCATTACCGTGATAATTAATGCAATACTTTTTGTGCACATTTTTTACTCATGTGTACAATTCTACCTCAGTTATCCACACACACCCCTGTTAAGTTTACATTAAGAAAGCCTTTGTTGTTATAAATAAGTACGTATCGACTCGTAAGATATACCAAGTAACTACAAAAAAAGTATACTCTTCGGTTCTCTGATTATGGAACTGCTTGGGCGCCGATTGCTATATAGTCAAAGCTATATTGAGCGCCTGCAGTAACGGTATCTTTAGAAACTATGTCAAAGCCAGTAGGCGTCTTGACTACATACGTTCGTAGGTCGGCTGCATTATCATTTGAGGCTGATAGGACAATCTTATATGCCTGGGTGAAGTTTTTTGCAAAGGTAATGTGTGCCAAAACTCCAGCAGTAGTCTGCTCACCGCCTGCAGTAACGGTTACTGTTCCGGCACTGTCGGTGCCGTCATTCAATACTGTAGGTGTTTGTGAGGTTGCCCCTAGGACACCGAGGGCTGTTCCTGCAGTTGCGACCGGAGCAGCACCCTTGGTTGTGCCATCATATATATCACCCGTCTCAAGCGTACCTGCTATCGTCACATTGCCTGCAACACTAAGATTGCCGCCTACCGTAATGTTAGTAAATGATGCATTTGCAGTAACATTAAGGTTTGCAATTGTGACCGTACCATTGATTGTAAGATCAGCACCCATAATTTCACCGGCAACATCAAGACTTTGAGCTTGCAGGGCATTGATGTCATTCGTCTGATTGTAATAGCTGAAGAGAACCGATACTTTCAACTTTAACGCCGTTTACCGTTGTACTCACTCTACTCCAGTCTATTGGTGCTGCTGCTTTGGCAAACACATGGCTTACAGCGAAACCATTGCCATTATCACGCATCGCGTAGCCCGGTACATCGCCGCTCGACAGGAGCTGATCGCCAATTTTAACATTTCCACTGCCATTATCTACTATAAGAACATCTCCGTTACCTGCGGCCATCACTAGATATGGATTAGTTAGTGAATACGGCTTTGAGCCATCCAAGGCCCCTGCAGTTAGCTCCCGGATGTTAGGATCGTTTGCGATTGCCGATTTTTTGATGCCATATATTGGTTCTGCACTACCTGGTTTATATGAGTTGTTGTTTCCTGTTAGCGATGCGAGTTGATACATCTCTACGCTACCTGAATCTACCTTTGTATAGTGAGAACCCGTGAACGCGTTGTAGCTCGTTGTTGCACCGTTAATTGATATACTGCCTTGAACTGTACCGCTTTGCGCAAATTCGACTACTACCGCACCTGCAGTTGCGTTTGTCGTATTGAATATTGTTTTACCGTTTGTCGTGTCAACTGTAATAAAGTCACTAGACCAGCAGCATTCTGGATTTTAAGCGCCGCAATGCCATCTGCAAGTGGTCGAATAGATGGTGCAGCAAGACTTGCAGTACACGCAAACGCTCCTGTACTGTTCGTAAGTGTACAACCGGTACTACCGCTGCCACCACAAGTAGGATATCACCCGTGCTACCGCCACCGATTTGTATCTGACCTGTTGTACCGGCATTCATTAGTAGGTTGGTGGCAGCGGTCGTTACAGCAATTGTTGGTGTAGCACCTGTAAGATTTAGTGTACCGCTTACTCCTAAGTTACCCGTTACATTAGTATTCTTCATCAGTTCCACCGTACCAGCCGGCTGGATAAGGTAGTTGCCGCTGGCGTTGACCTGTCCTGCGAAGATAGTAGTGGTACCTGCATCGTTAATGCCGGTAGCACCTGTACCGATCAAGCTGTTGTCAGCGAAGTAGTTTGAAGTAGACGCAGAGTCAAAGATGTCAAGCCGTAGCCAGTACCAGCTGCGTCATAGATAGAGTTGCCAGTTATGCTGTTGTTGCTTGCAGTGCTAATGTAGATGCTGCTGTTGGCAGCACCAGTACCGAAGGCGTTGTCGCGGAAGGTGTTGTTGGTAATGGCGTTGTTGGCACTGCTGCCATCGAACAAGACACCACCACCAGTGTTGCTGCCAGCGAGCAGACCGTTTACAGCAATGGTGTTACCGGTGACGGCTACTGCGAGGGCACCACTCACATGGACACACCCAGGCGGAGTTGTCCATCACGATGTTGTTACTAACCGTGACACGGTTAGAAGACTTAATGTTAATACCATCACCGACGTTGTAGAGGACATTGTTGTTGGCAACCGTACCGTTAGGACTGCCATCTAGGTAGATACCCGATTCACGGAAGTTGTTGACCCAGTTGTTTATGATGACTGGACCTTGGAGAATACCGGCGCCGCTTGCGCCAAAACCAACACCGTTCAGGTAGATACCGCGCTGGGTACCGCTAGTGTTAACAGTCTTGTTACCCTCTAGGCGGAGGTCTCGTACGACAACACCTTCACCAGTACTTGTGTCAGTGTTAGTAATCATGTTTTTGGTCTGACCGACAATGCTACCAAACTGGACTACCGTGCCACGGCCGTTACCAGCCAAGGTAGTGTTGTTTGGTATAGAGATGGCATCAGTAGTTATGAAAGTACCTTCGAGCAGGAGTACCTTACCACCAGCTGCAGCAGTAAGCGCTGTGTTAATGATGGTTTGGTCGGCTGTACCAGTAGCCACGTAGTCTGCCGTGTCCTTCACAGCTTGGCTGGCGTTGCTTTTGAGCAACGGTCTTAGTAACGCCGCCTGTGCGGTCTGCTTGCCACTTGCCATTGGCGTAGACAAGGAGTTGCTTGTTGGTAGTATCGTAGGCAACCATACCTTCTGTTGGTGAACCAATGGCAGTAATGTTGGTGCGAGTGTCACCAGTGATGCGGATGGTTTTGCCTGATGAGAGGACAGTGTCACTCTGGAGGAATATAATGGTGCCAACTGGTGCAATGTTTACGTTACCGCTTGTAGTGGTCTGTAAGGTGAGGTTTCCAGCGGTAACATTAAGCGCGGCACTGAGGTTGGTGCTGGTGATGTTGCTAAGGTTAACGTTGCTCCTATACCACCACATCCTGTGGTAACGGTACAGATAGTGTCATTACCTATAAGGTTCGGAACGGTTAGAGTGAAGCTCCCCGTCGTCTGGGCAGCTGCTTTTATGGTGACTGTGTTGGCGTTGGTCGTGGTGGCCAGAACCATGCTGCCGGCAACAGCGTTAGTACCACCATTGTAGTTACCGAGTTCTAGCTCACCGTTGGTAGTGTCGATGTTGGCGACATTGACACCGTTGGTGTTCTGGATCTGGAATGCAGTGGTTGAGTTGGTGTCGTTCTTTGCAGTTACTGCACCTTCGTCGTAACTTTGAAGACTGAGGCACTGTTGGTTTGTAGGTCTATGAGGTTACCTGTGTTTTGGCGGCGGTTGTTAACTTGGATACCAGTCACAGTAGCACTGTTGTTGGTGGTGCCGTTGAGGCCATCTATCTTAAGAGCGATGTTAGTGTTGGCGGCAGTACCGGCGTCCGTGCTGTAGATAACGCTGGCGATGCTGGTGTTGCCGACTGTTGAATTGTTAACCATGGTGTTGTTCTGGTTAATGATTGTACCACTTGTTGCTGCACCTGCGGCGTAGGCGACGCAGAACCTACCCTGCTGAACACTACCGGTACCAGTGTTACCGATGGTTACGCGACTGCCAGAGGTGTCAACGTTAAAGAAGGTGCCTGATCAGTCGTTGACACGAAGTGCATTTGCGTTGCCGGCAGAGTAGTTAATGGTTAGGCTCTTGTCGGCAGCTAAGGCGGTATCTCCGTTGAGAGTCACAGCACCACTACCAGTCTTGAAGGTACCAGTACTAGCAGATTGGTCGAAGTTGCCAGCGCCTGCAGTGAAGGTTACGTTCTTCCCTGCGGCTATGACCGTGTTCTGGTTGAGGTTAATAGCTGTGGCGTTGGTAGTACCAATGTTAAGGGCTACGCCGGTAGCGGTGTCTAAGGTTGGAGTCAGGAAGCTGGTGTCAGCACGACCGGTACCACTGAGCCAGAAGTTGCTTGCTGTTTGCTGTACTCCGTCTGGTTCTGGATACCAGTTAGGTCGGTCATGATGGTGGAGTTACCGGTAAGGTTAGGGATACTTAATGTGAAGCTCCAGTCTGAGCTGCGCTAGCGAGCGTTACAGTATTAGCATTAGTTGTTGTACCAATACTATCTTGCCGCCTACAGCGTTTACGCCACCGTTGTAGCTACCGAGTTCTAGTTCACCGTTTGTAGTGTCAACGTTTACAACGTTGACACCATTAGCGTTCTGGATGTTTACGGCTGCAGTTGATGCAGGTTGTTTGAAACGGATGTCTAGACCACCGGCAGTCATGGCTTGACCAGCGAATATAGTGCCAGTGCCAGCGTCAGAGATAGTGGTTGCGCCAGTGCCGGAGAAAGTATTACCAGATAGATAGATACCAGATGTACCAGTTGCGCCGATTCGTATGGCGTTACCTATACCCGCTGAGTCAGTAATTCTGTTATTGGTTATGCTGGAGTCGGTAGTGTATTGAATCACATAGATTGAATGGTTTAAGCCCGTGTTGCCATTGTTGTATAGATTATTTCCAGAGATTATGAGTTTAGTTGATTCATTACCGAGCGTTGACTCTGATATTCCATGCGAGGTATTATTCGTTACTGTATTATCTATAACACTTACTAAGGTATCTATCTGAAAGGGTAATACCTTCCCCGGCATTGCTATCTACTATGTTATTGGTGATAAGCGAATTAGTACTAAATGAGAGTGAAATACCGTTATCTGAGTTTCCGGATGCCGTGTTACCTGTAATAGTACTGTTATCGGTCTGGAGACTGAATCCGCTGTATGACCCTGTAGATACATTTCCCGTAACCGCGTAACTATCACCACCAATATAGAAACCAGGTGCATAGATGTTGTCAACTCGTTCACTTCCAGTCACGGTATTGTTTGAGCCATATAAAGCGAACGCGTCACCTACGCTATTTGTTACTTTCAGAGCTCGATATTATGTTGTTTCAGAACCTGAATATATTGAAATACCGTTGCCGTTATCGTAAACAGAAACATTGGATATAGTTGTGTTGTCAGTATCTTGTATGTAGAGTCCGTCGAGGTGGAATCGTGTAATTTGGACATTAGTAACTAAACCTCCAACACGGTATGGACTCTTTTCACCCATATGATTTATCGCAATGCCAGCAAGTGAGGTTGATCCATTTATATCACTTCGGCCATCAAGCTTCATATCACGGATGATGACTCCTGAACCCGTACTGGTATCACTGTTCTCTATTAGATCATCACCTGCTCCCATAAGAGCAAATTCTACGACAGTGCCATTCCCGATACCAGCCAGAGTAGTATTGTTTGGTACTAAGATAGTGGCATCAGCAACATAGGTACCAGCTAGTAGCAATACTTTCTTACCTGCAGCTGCCGTTGTTGGCGCTGTTTTATCTGTACCTGGTCGCCATCGTTGGCAACACCAGTGTTACCGTCTGCAATGTAGTCTGCAGCAGCTTTATCTGCGGCAGAACTGTTGCTAGCAGCTACTAGGACTGCGTCTGAGCGATCAGCCTGCCACTTACCATTAGCATAGACAAGTAGTTGCTTAGTATCAGTATCGTAGTAGATCATGCCTTCAGTAGGTGAACCAGGACAGCTGGCGGTTACCACCAGTAATACGGATATTCTTCCCTGCAGCAATGACCGTATCTTTGTTGAGGTTAATCTGAGTAGCGTTGGTAGTACCGATGTTAAGTGCTACACCGGTAGCGGTGTCTATCAGTGGTGCGGGAAAAGACACTAGTGTCAGCGCGAGCAGTACCGCTAATCCAGAAGTTATTGCTAGAGGCTTGTTGGCTAGCGTTCTGGTTTTGGATGCCCGTAAGGTCGGTCATGATGGTTGCATTAGCAGATCAGTTTAGGAATGCTAAGGGTGAAGCTACCAGTAGTCTGAGCTGCACTAGCGAGCGTTACAGTATTAGCATTAGTTGTTGTACCGAATACTATCTTGCCGCCTACAGCGTTTACGCCACCGTTGTAGCTACCAAGTTCTAATTCACCGTTGGTAGTGTCAACGTTTACAACGTTGACACCGTTAGCGTTCTGGATTGCAAGTGCTGAGGTTGAGGCAGCTTGTTTGAAGAGGAGGTCGAGACCGTTCTCTTTCGTAGACTGGCCGGCATAACGAGTGCCCGTACCAAGATCGCGGATAGTTGCTGTGCCTGGGGTGCTGCTAAAGCGGTTGTTGGATAGGTAGGTGTTGTCAGAGCCTGAGTTATTAACATTGATCGCGTAATTTGTCGTAGTGGCTGAGGTGTCGGTAATAGTATTGTTTGAGATGGTAGTAGCGTCAGCAAAGTTGAGCCATATGCCATCGTTGTTAGTAGAACCACCGCTGTTAGAGATATTGTTACCAATAACGGTATTGCTATTGCTAGAGTTTATGCTAATACCGACGATACTATTTTCCTGGATAGTGTTGCCTGATAGGATGTTGTTATCAGAGCCACCAGCGAGAGATATACCGTAAGTAATTCCCTGCAATATGTTACCACTAACAGTGTTGTTAGAGCTGCTATCAATACTAATGGCAGAATAATTCCCTTGAGATGTATTATCTGTCAGGGTGTTATTGTTTGAAGTGATAAGATATATGCCTTCAGAGGTGAAGTTGTTCACCGTAACACTAGTAATTTCGCCACCTTTCCTCGCACTGCTACCACTTCCAGCACCCATGCCATCGAATTGAATTCCGACGGTAAAACCAGATGATTGGTTAGTTTTGTTGCCATCGAGTTTAAGGTCACGGATCTTCACGCCAGTACCTGTTGAATGGTCAGTGTTGTTAATAACAGGAATGGACGCATTCAGGCTGTTCAAACAGTTATAACCGTACCATCGCCCACACCAGTAAGCAAGGTGTTGTTTGGTACAGAAATGCCTGCATCTACGGTGTAAGTACCCGCGAGCAAAACAACTTTTGCCTGATCCAGCTGTCAGCGCGGCATTAATTTGTACTTGGTCGCCGTCCGCAGCGGTCCCGGTGTTGCCATCTGCAACATAGTCTGCTGCATCTTTGTCTGCCTGTGAACTATTGCTAGCAGCAACTAGGACTGCGTCTGAGCGATCTGCTTGCCACTTGCCATTGGCGTAGGTAAGAAGTTGCTTGGTGGTTGTGTCGAAGTAGACCATACCTTCATTGGTGAACCAGGACGACTAGCGGTGTTACCACCAGTGATACGAATGCTCTTGCCTGCGGCTAAGACAGTATTCTGATTGAGGTTAATACTGGTAGCGTTGGTAGTACCTATGTTGAGGGCAACAGCTGTTGCGGTATCTACGATCGGTGTCGTGATGCTAGTATCAGCACGGCCGGTACCACTGAGCCAGAAGTTCTAGAAGCCTGCTGGCTGGCGTTTTGGTTTTGGATGAAGCTTCCGCCTCCTGCAGCACAGTTGGCGAGTGTTGCCATACAGAATGTGTCATTTGCCCCTACTACCGGGATAGTGACTGTGTAATTGCCCGTTTGCGCACCCGATTGTATCGTCACTGCATTTGCATTGGTGCTGTTTTTGAGTACAATCGTACCATTGGTAGCACTGCTTGTGCCTAAGTTAAGCTAGATGAGCCTTGCATTGCACCATTCACATCGAGAGTAGCCGTAGGCTGTATGCCAGCACCAAGACCAATACCTACGCCACCGCCATTAAATGTAGCTGCGGTACCAGTGCCGACATTCGTAATAGTAACTTCATCTATACCATACGTTGTGCCACCAGTATAGTTTGGACCTGGATATGCCCATTTAAAGGTGTGTGTTCCAGAACCGACGGCAAAACTCGCATAGGTCCACGGCAGATTTGTTTGCCAACCACCACAAGTGCCGAGTACATTTGGTGCATTACTGTCTATCTGGAATGTTAGTTGACTCCAGGCATAGTAACAGTTGTAGTAGAACAAACATTTAGCGCGAATGCTTTCGAGGGATAAAAGTTAGCGCCGCGATTCGCGCGATATGCACCAAGTGAAATCCTCGGCGCGCGCGGCTTCGAGATTGGTCAACCCTTTTCAGCCTTGGGGATTGTCGGCCTTGACGCTGTCAGGCGTGGAGGTAGACCATCGCTGCATATGGCCCGATCCGGGGTCTAATAGGCGCTATACCGCACAGGCACAGGGGAAGCATATGCGAAAGCCGGCATTTTCGTTGCTATTCGCGCTTGGGGCTTTTGCCGCCGTGCAGAGCAGTCCGGCTAGCGCCAAAGAGATGACTGCGGGCGACCTGCAACAGATATGTAGCAGCCAAAACCGAGACGTCGATGCATCATGTAGGTTCTACGTCATGGGCATTGTTCAGGGCATCACCATCGGACTGGGCATGGCCGACGGCAAGGTTGCGCTCGGTAGGCCATGCATTCCCGACGACCTGCAAGATTCAAAGCTTGAAACACTCGTAAAAGCAAAGCTGGGCGCAGACCTAATGGTCAACCCCGGGAACAAAGAGATGCCTGCTTCAAGCTTGTGGGCGCCGTCATCGCCACTACCTTTCAGTGCAACAAAGCTCGGTAAGAGGGTGGGTGCGGTATAACATTTCGGTCAAGCGGACGGCGTTCCGCCGGCCGCTCTACCTCAAGCGTTAGGTTGCAAATGAGTCTTTCGCAGACGTAAAGAGCTTCAGGCCTCTCTCCTTGCTCGCGGCCTTCTTCGCAGCGCGTGGATCGTGGGCATCGAGTATTGGCGCACTGGTCGGCCATCGCCTCGCCGTCGAAGCAGATCATCCTGCTGTGCATGTTGGTCTTCTGGCCCATCCTTTCGAACTGACTCTGTCCGCCTGCCAAATTGACCTGGCGTCCGCAGATGCCTGGGCTTCCTGTTTGGCCGCAACGCCGGTGGACGTTACGCAAAGCCGGACCATCAAGATGGGCCAGCTGCTCTACTTCTATTCAACTGCGTCGCATATCCAATAGAAGATGCACGCATCGAGTCCTCCGGTGATCTGTCAGTTTCGTTTTCAGGTGGAGCGCCGGCTTGTGCTCTCTGGCGCTGACTGGAGCCTTGCACCAAAGTACACTCAAGATGCCGCGGCTTTCATAGCCGTAGAAACAGGGTCGGTTTATGCATCATCGGCTGCACTCGGTTCGATTCTTGCGGCCAGTGCAACCTAACCACTCGTCCAAGCGGACGCGCGTACCGCGCGCCGCTTAACTCCAGCGTTAGGTGCCATGGGAAGTTCGCTCGCATTTGCAACATTCCTTGTCGGGTCATGGTTCCCGATAGCGGGCGGCACATCGACTCCGATCAAGTTGCGGTGGCTCAGTTGCAAGCAGCGCTGCAACCTTACGTCTTGCCCAAGCCACGGAACAGCGCCGCCACCTTCGAGCATGGTCTAGCTACTCGTTTCAGTTTCAAGGTCGTGGCAATGCGGGCAGCAAATTCATCTTTATCAACGCCTTCTGCAGCGCTCCTGACGCGTATGCGGCCAAGAGGTTCTTGCAAGTGCTGGACGGTGGCACCTGTTACTTCGAACTCAAATACAATCCAAAAACTAAGACGTTTTACGACCTTGGGTTCAACGGCGTAGCGTAATGCGCTGTGGCACCTAACCCGTCATCCAAGCGGACGGCTCCGCCGCCGCTTAATTCCAGCGTTAGGAATGGTCTGAACAAGCCGTCACCGGATGGACGCCTGAACGTTCGCGGGTAAATTCGGCAAGCTCATTCTGAAATCGGGTCAATGGTGCGTTTCTGGCTGTCCACAGGCGCCTTTTCGCACCTTGCGGGGGTGTCCTCCCCGATCACGGGCGCACCTCGCCCACGGGAGTCAACAACGTTCGTCGCACCATCCACAGGTTGCTGAGCGCGAACAGGGTCAGTATCTGGGTGGTGTTCTTGGCCAGGCCTTTGAAGCGTACCTTCTGGTAGCCGAACTGCCGTTTGACGACGCGGAACGGATGTTCCACCTTCGAACGCACGGCGGCCTTGAGGTATTCGAGGTGCTTGGTCGCTTCCTTGAGTTCGCTTTCGGGCATCGCCTTGATCCTGCCGCGCTTGGCCGCGATGTGCCATTTCCGGCCACGTTTCGGCGCGCGCTTCTCGGCGCCGATGTAACCGGCGTCGGCGTACACCGCCTTCTCCTTGCCGTGCAGCAACTCGGCCACTTCCGCGACGTCGGCCACGTTCGCTGCGGTGGTCGTGACGGTATGCACCAGGCCCGATTCCACGTCCACGCCGATATGCGCTTTCATGCCGAAGTACCACTGCTGACCCTTGCGGGTCTGGTGCATCTCCGGATCGCGCGCCTTGGCCGCATTCTTGGTCGAAGACGGTGCATGGATGATGGTCGCGTCCACGATCGTGCCTTGGCGCAGCAACAGGCCCTTGTCCGTCAAGTAGCGTGTTGATCGCCGCCAGCACCTTCGGCGCCAGATCGTGCGATCTCGAGCAAGTGGCGGAAGTTCAGGATCGTGGTTTCGTCCGGTACGCTGCCGCGCGTCAGCGACAAACCGGCAAAGCGGCGCAGTGGCGCCACTTCGTACAGCGCTTCCTCCATCGCCGGATCACTGTAGCCAAACCAGTTTTGCAGTAGATGGATGCGCAGCATCGTCTTGATCGGGTACGGACGCCGACCCTTGCCGGCCTTGGGATACACCGGTTCAATCAGCGCCAGCAGTGCCTCCCACGGCACCACGCGTTCCATCTCTTCCAGCAACATCTCTCGTCGCGTCTGCTTGCGTTTGCCGGCATACTCGGCATCGGAGAAGCTCATCTGCGTCATCGGAGCGACCTACTCATTTGGACGGCTAATTGTAGCGGATTCGGCAAGACTTATTCAGAGTTTCCTTAGCACTCACACGGAGAGTTCGGTGGACGGTCGCGATCTTGTCTGGGACCACTTCAAGTTCAACGCCGAGCAGCGCTTGCGCGGGTTCAACTTCTTTGTCCCTCTCTCAATTTTTGCAGACGGCGGCGTGTTCACTGCCTTGGAAAAAGGTTTCAATCCCAAGTTGCTGCTGCTTCTCGGCCTGTTCATCGTCGTACTCGCCGTCGTCTTCTGGCTCGTAGATACGCGCAGCCGCCAACTGCTCAACCTCACCATTCCTGCGCTCAAGGAAATTGAGGCGTCGTTTCCCGAGACGCACCGGCTCTTCGCAATTGACGCGGTCTCGCAAGGAAAATATGTTCGCTATACGTTTGCGATCCGTGTGCTCCGCGACCCAGCTCTTATTTGGGCTTGGCATTGTGTTGTACGGGGCTTGCCGGTGGTGAGCGCTAACATCTCGTTCAAGGCGGACGGCTTCGCCGCCGCTTAACTCAAGCGTTAGGCATCAAAACAAAGTTCTCGAACATGGCATGATCGTCAACCCTCAACGCGACGGCCGTCACCAGCTTGGTCTAAAAGTGGCGGGTTTCACAGTCGGTGTCATCGCGGTTTTAGCGTTGTGGTTCTGTAAGTCGTCATCCGCACATCGAGTAAGTCGGGCTCCGACTGATGTATTTCACGATGGGCGTAGCGCTCAGCACTCTTCGCCATCTCTGATATCAAAAGCGGAGTTACCGGTCTAACTGGTCCAACCTTCAAACGCTCCGAAGATCCACTCGGTATTGGTGTTTATTTCAGCTATGGCTATTGCCGCTCGCGGGCATCACATTTGGGCCGCTCGGCGGCATACTTAGGCTGTGGCAATTTTAAGGTCGGCATGGTCAGATCCGGCAAGATGGCCTAACATTTCGTTCAAGGCGGACGGCTTCGCCGCCGCTTAACTCCAGCGTTAGGCCTCAATGAAGGCGATCTCACTCAAGCAAATCTGAGAGTAGCTTCTCCTGCAGGTCGCTTGTTTTTGCTTTGCTATCTTTAGTCGCTTCTTCATGCCATTCGTTTTTTCTTGTCGGTCCGTTTGCATTGCTGGTCTTGTTGCTTAGCCCCATTTCCACTTGAGTTACCCGTAGCTATCTCAACTGCTTACTGGGGGTTTTCTTCGCGGCATAGGTACGGCCTTGTCAGCGAGAGTGTTGCGATGGGTTTTCGGTGTCGCATTCATATACCGACTCTATTGGGCTTAGGCTATATCTCTTTCCGGCCTAACAAATCGTTCAAGGCGGACGGCTACGCCGCCGCTTAACTCCAGCGTTAGCCGGCACAAGACAGGAGATCGCACATGGGCCGTTTTGTAATCGTCGCGTACAAACCCAAACCCGGCATGGATGAGGCATTGCTACCGCCGTCCAAAAGCTTTCGGCGACGCTCAGGTCTGAGCAGTCATTGTGGCGTACCCTATGCCATGCGTGCAGCCCACGGGACCATCGTCGAGGTATTTGAATGGCGATCGGCTGACGCAATCCATCAGGCGCACACTAATGCTGCCGTCCAAGTTCTCTGGGGCGAGTTTGGTGCGGCTTGTGACTACGTACCGCTCGCCAATCTGGCGGAGGTGCAGCAAATGTTTGCTGAGTTTGAGCCAGTGGACTTGTCGCTCGGTGCCGCCTAACCATTCGTTCAAGGCGGACGCCTCCGGCGCCGCTTAACTCCGGCGTTAGCCCCCGATGGAAAGATACGTGGGATTTGGAATTTTTCTTAGACATCTCTTCGCGCATGATGGCCGCATTTGGATCTCCCCAAAATGGCAGGCTTCGCCTAGATGACGATTTCGTTGATATTGATCTGCCGATCGTGCAATTTGAATACTCTGACCAAACTGGTCAGTCCATCATTGCCCGCGGTAAAATCAATGGCGAGATCGTTGGATTTGCCATTGATCTTGGGGCTAATTGGGACGAAAAGCCGCTTGAAGATGATCCTAATGTGGTCTTTTACTGGGGCAACGCTCGCATCAGAAGTAATGGTCAAGATAGTGACTCATTCACCAAGCTTCTTGCGAAGCTCTTGGGTCACGGCCACTTCCCGGAAAAATGCCAGAGCGAATTGACGTGCTCGCGGTTGGCCTTGCCAACGATCCTAGGCTTGCCCCTCAACAGCCCACCAAGATGAAGCTGTTCTTTGCTTCAGACTCAGAATCTGACTACGCCGAGGTTTTTTTGAACCTTGACCTACCGGCAAAATGGCTAGAGTTTCATGAGAAGGACTCGGAGTATCGTGAGCCGTTGCTCAGAGCCCTCGGTGGCGGAGGCTAACAATTCATTCAAGCCTAACTGGCTTCGCCAGTCGGCTTAATTCAGGCGTTAGAGGGCTATGGACGGTTCTGACATCATTGCGACATTGGCTCTCTTAGTGAGCGTGGGCTCTGCCCTCGTCAGCTACGGCGTTCACGCATTCTGTAAACGTCCATGAGCTAGAAACTACGTTGGCGTTTGAGAGGGACAAGTCGGAGCTGCTTATGCACGTAGAGCAGAGTCGCAATTTGTTCTCGTCGGCTCAGCGAGAGATTGAGAACGTAAAGTTTGTCCTTGCTTACGAGCCACCGCAAGTCCAGAAAGCGCTTGGTTCATACGACAATTTGTTCACTGAATTTTTGCCGAGGCTTGTTGGAGCGGAACGGGCCAACTCACTTCGCTCTGGAACGAGATCTACGAGTGGCAAGACAAAACCGGTCGTAGCGCGTTTGCCCACCATACTCCGAGGGTATCGGGCACTCTTAAGAGAATGATAGGGTTGCGCATCAGTCAGCGCTGAAGTGTGTCGCGGAGCTTCGTAGCCAGATCACTCGTGCACATGAAGCATATGAGCGTGGCCAGCTCGGCTAGCCCTCTAACATTTCGTTCAAGGCGGACGGCTTTGCCGCCGCTTTTGACTCAAGCGTTAGTCGGTAGCTCGTGGCGGTTCTTCGCTGCATGTGTTTCGCCCATATCTGGAGCTTCTGACGCCACAAGAGAGTTCACGGTGGTACAACATCTACCTCAAAAACTCGTCGACCTTCTTGCTAGAGACAACAAGGAACGTAGCTATGAGTGCAGCGAGATTAATCTTTGGACTCGTGATCTGCGGTTTGCTTGCCGGTTGCGCGCGAACCAGTCAGCATGAATTGACCATATCCGGTCACTACGGAAGCATTGCGTACGAAGGCACGATCCTTCGCGATAGAGAAAGCGGCAAGTATGTATATGTGGTGCAAGACCTGACGCTTACGTTTCGGCCGAACACCAACGTTAACCGGATCAGCTCGATCGGAAGTCCAGAGCTCGGTTTGCTGACATCCGATGGCCGCACCCGCACATCTGAAACGTGGGCTCCGCTGAATGTGACGCTCGATAAAAGTCACCCGTCAGCACGTGTCAGGAATGTAAAGTTCGTCGTGGACAAGCAAAAGGTGGATGACTCGATGTCTACCACGCTTGCCGTCACAAACGATCACTTGCTATGGCCGCTTCCTTCTGAGCTGAAACCTGATGGTAAATCCCTTCAATCGCCAATGGGCGATTACTAGGGTCGCCGTGATCTTGCGATCAAGCAACACGCAAGTTTTGTGGAGCAAATCGTTCAAGTGGAGACCCGTTCCGCGCGCCACTTGACTTCTGCGTTGGAGGGGCACCGCTCAGCTCCAGCTCTGGACCTCAGGATCCCAACCATGGACTTCAAAAAAGTCGGTAACACTGTGATCCAAGCCAAGCATCGCGCCACGTGCCACTGTGGTGCGGTGGAGTTGTTGCTGGATCTGCCCGATGGGGTTGTCAGCCCGAGACGGTGCGACTGCTCTTATTGTCGGCGTCGAGGCACGATCGTGGCGTCTGTGCCACTGAGTGGACTGCACGTCGCCAAGGGCGCCGAGCATCTCAGCGTGTACGAGTTCAACACGCACACGGCGAGGCACTATTTCTGCTCCATCTGCGGCATTCATACCCATCATCAGCGGCGCTCCAACCCCGAACAGTATGGATACAACGTCGGCTGCCTGGAGGGCGTCAATCCTTTCGACTTGGGGGACGTCCGTACCAATGACGGTGTGAACCATCCAGCGGATCACATAGCGGTCTGACAACTTGATTCAGTGCTGCGCTCGCCGTTGAATTCCAGCGTCAGTGGGCAGAACAGCATCCCTTCGGAGGAGAAATGAGCAGGAGAAAGAGGCTGACCTTCTGGGGTGCTGATGAGAACGATGACAGCTTGCCTCGCAGCGTCATGGACGGTCGCAAAACCGTCACAGCCGACACGGTTGCGGACTACTACAAACCGTACGGCGAATACGGCGACGGCAGCTACGAGTCAGGGGACATCATTGAAGTCTATGACTTGAAGCAGAGGCTGCGCTGCATCATCAAGGCAACCAAGGTCTATACGATTGAGTTCGGCAACATCCCGGAGGAAGTCTGGCGTGGTGAAACGTTTGCCAGCGCGGATGAGTTCCGTGAGTGCCACATCCGTTGCCTGCCGCATTTGAATCTGCACGACCACTTCAAATTCGTGACATTGCATTTCGAATTGGTTGAAGAGATTGCGCGGGAGGTCGCTCCCTGACGCATCTGGCGCCTGGATGGCACGAGTGCCCGGAGCGCATGTCACCGGACAAGATAGTCCCTTCGGTCAACTGGACGCGCTAGCGACGCGCTGCAGGGAGGCGAGCAAGACGGCCCACCCTCAATACGCAAACTCCCGAAACACCGGATCCACACTGCCACCCCACGGCCCATGGAACAGTTCCAGCTTCCGCTCGGCGGGGGTCTGGTTGGCCTCGACGATTTCCAGCATGGGGTCCAGGAAGATGCTCTCGTCGGCGCCGTTGCCGTTGAGGCGGGCGCGGCGCTTCAGGCCGTGGGCGGCGATCTTCAACGCCTGCTCGGCGAGGTCGCGCACGGTGCCGCCACGGAACGGCAACTTCAGTGCCTGCTTCGGCACGCCATCGCGCAAGGCGTGGCGCTCGGCGCTGCTGAAATCCTTGACCAGGTCCCAGGCGGCGTCCAGCGATTCCTGGTCGTAGAGCAGGCCGACCCAGAACGCGGGCAGCGCGCACAGCCGGTTCCACGGGCCACCGTCCGCCCCGCGCATTTCCAGGTACTGCTTCAACCGCACCTCGGGGAACGTCGTGGTGAGATGGTCGGCGAAATCCTTCATGGTGGCGTGGACGCCGGGCAGGGCGGGCAGCTCACCGGCCAGGAAGCGCTTGAAGTCCTGGCCGGCCAGGTCGAGGTATTCGCCGTTCTGCAGGCTGAAATACATCGGCACGTCGAGGATGTAGTCGATGTAGCGCTCGTAACCGAAGCCGTCGGCAAAGACAAAATCGAGCATGCCGGTGCGATCCGGATCGGTGTCGGTCCAGATGTGCGAGCGATAGGAGAGATAGCCGTTGGGCTTGCCTTCGGTGAATGGCGAATCGGCGAACAGCGCGGTGGCGATCGGTTGCAGCGCCAGGCTGGTGCGGAATTTCTTCACCATGTCGGCTTCGGAGGAAAAATCCAGATTCACCTGCACCGTGCAGGTGCGCGTCATCATGTCGAGGCCGAGCGAGCCGACCTTGGGCATGTATTCGCGCATGATCTTGTAGCGGCCCTTGGGCATCCACGGCATCTCGTCGCGGCGCCACTTCGGCTGGAAGCCCATGCCGAGGAAGCCGAGTCCGAGTTCGTCGGCGACCGAGCGCACATCCTTCAGATGCGAGTTCACCTCGGCGCAGGTCTCGTGGATCGTCTCCAGCGTGGCGCCGGACAACTCCAGTTGGCCAGCCGGCTCCAGCGTGATCGAGGCGCCGTTGCGCGACAGCGCCACCGGATTCTCGCCTTCGCGCGCGACTGCCCAGTCGTAGCGCGTGGCCAGCGTTTCGAGCAGCCGCTTGATGCCGCGGTCGCCTTCGAACGTCGGCGGACGCAGGTCGTCGGTGCGGAAGCCGAACTTCTCGTGCTCGGTGCCGATCCGCCATGCCGCACGCGGCTTCTCGCCGGCGGCCAGGTAATCGGCCAGTTGCTGGCGCCCCGCAATCGGGGTGCTCTTGACGGCGCTGGGTATGGACACGGAGGAAGCCTCGCTGGGAGTGCGAACCATGTTGGGGCTGCGGCACGGGCGCAAAAGGGGTTGACGGAAAATAATTGTACGCGACGGTACAGGTGGATTCTCCGCGCATGGCCCGAGACGGCGGATGGCTGTCCGGAACCAGCTCGGAGCAAGGAAGGAGCAGGGCCGGCGTGGAGCCGGCTTTGCGGCGATGCTCTTCTCTTCCGGGGCTCCTTGAGGTGCGATTCCTGCCTTCGCAGGAATGACGATGGGGAAGTTTTCGGGGCCTTGGTCGGAGCCGGAAAGCAGCAGGGCCGGCATGAAGCCGGCCCTGCCGCGATGCTTTTCTGTTCCCGGCTCCTTGAGGAGGGATTCCTGCCTTCGCAGGAATGACGATGGGAAGTTTTCTGAGCCTTGGTTGGGGCCGGAAAGCAGCAGGGCCGGCATGAAGCCGGCCCTGTCGCGATGCTTTTCTGTTCCCGGCTCCTTGAGGAGGGATTCCTGCCTTCGCAGGAATGACGATGGGAAGTTTTCTGAGCCTTGGTTGGGGCCGGAAAGCAGCAGGGCCGGCATGAAGCCGGCCCTGCCGCGACGCTCTTCCTGTTCCCTGTTCCTGTTCCTTATTCCCTATTCCCCGCTCTTCACCGCTTCATCGAATTGAAGAACTCGTCATTCGACTTGGTGTTCTTCATCTTGTCGAGCATGAATTCCATCGCGGTCAGTTCGTCCATCGGGTGCAGCAGTTTGCGCAGGATCCAGATCTTGGCCAGCATGTCCGGGTCGATCAGCAGATCCTCGCGGCGGGTGCCGGAGCGGTTGATGTCGATGGCCGGGAACACGCGCTTCTCGGAGATGCGGCGGGACAGGTGCACTTCCATGTTGCCGGTGCCCTTGAACTCCTCGTAGATCACCTCGTCCATCTTGCTGCCAGTGTCGGTCAGCGCGGTGGCGATGATGGTCAGGCTGCCGCCTTCCTCGACGTTGCGGGCGGCGCCGAAGAAACGCTTCGGGCGCTGCAGGGCGTTCGCATCCACACCGCCGGTGAGCACCTTGCCGGAGCTGGGTACCACGGTGTTGTAGGCGCGGGCCAGACGAGTGATCGAATCGAGCAGGATCACCACGTCCTTCTTGTGCTCGACCAGGCGCTTGGCCCGCTCGATCACCATTTCGGCGACCTGCACGTGGCGCACGGCGGGCTCGTCGAAGGTCGAGGAGATGACTTCGGCGCGCACGGTGCGGGCGATCTCGGTCACCTCTTCCGGTCGCTCGTCGACCAGCAGGATCATCACGTGCGCTTCGGGATGGTTGTAGGTGATCGCCTGGGCGACGTTCTGCAACATCATCGTCTTGCCGGATTTCGGCTGGGATACGATCAGGCCGCGCTGACCCTTGCCGATCGGTGCGATCAGATCGAGGATGCGACCGGTGATGTCCTCGCTGGAACCATTGCCGCGCTCCAGCTTGAACGCCTTGCGCGGGAACAGCGGGGTGAGATTCTCGAACAGCATCTTGTTTTTCGATGCTTCCGGCGGATCACCGTTGATCGTCTCCACCCGCAGCATGGCGAAGTAACGCTCGCCTTCCTTCGGATGGCGCACGCGGCCGGTGATGTAGTCGCCGGTGCGCAGGTTGAAGCGACGGATCTGGCTGGGGCTGACGTAGATATCGTCGGGACCGGCCAGGTAGGACTCGTCGGCCGAACGCATGAAGCCGAAACCGTCCTGCAGGATTTCCAGCACGCCCTCGGCCCAGATGCCGCCACCGGAGCGGGCATGGGCTTTCAGCACGTTGAAGACCACATCCTGCTTGCGGGCGCGGGCAATGCCTTCGTGGACGCCCAGCGACTCGGCGAATTCCAGCAGCTGCGGCGCCTTCATGCGCTTGAGCTCGGTGAGGTTGATCACCCGGTCGTTGCTGCCCGGATCGGCGTTGTCGTCATCGACTGGCAGGCCGTTCGGGTTGGGGCGCGGGTGGCGCTCGCCCTGCGGACGGGGCTGGTTGCCGCGCTCGCCACGTTCGTTGCGCCGGCGTCGGCCACGCCCTTCGCGGGGGCCGTTCTGGCCCTGGTTCGGGCCCGGCCCCTGTCTTGCGTTTGGGTTCGGGTTGCCGTTCGACCCGGACGTTGACTCGCCTTGCGGGACGGACGCGCTGGATTCGTTCGCCGGCTGGCTGGCCGGAGGCGGTGCCGCTTCAGTTCTGGCAGGCGCCGGTGCCTCGACCCGGGCAGGCGTCGGTGCGGCGGGTGCAGGCGCCGGCACCGGCGGCTTCTCGGCGGCAGCCACCTTGTCGCCCACCGTTGCCTTGTCGGCGCTCGCGGCGGTTTTTGCCGCAGCCGTGCGACGCGGTGCGCGGGGGCGCGGCTCGCGCTTGGCTTCAGTCACAGGGGAGGCGTCGGCGCCCTTGGTCGCGGGCGGGGTCTGGTTATCGGTATCGGACACGGGCAATCCTCGCGGGGCGCCGTTGAGTTGCAGGAGGGAGGGTGTGCGTCGCGCGGAGGGCGCAGGGGACAGGACTGTCCCGACGGACGAGCGTCAATTTAGCACCCGCCGCGGGTTGGCGTAAAGCCCTCGCAACCGGCCGCGTGGCGCGGGTCGGGTTGCCGGGCACGCGGGTGGGACTCAGGCAGTTCAGATTGCCTTGTCGATCATCTGGGTCAGTTGACCCTTGCTCACGGCGCCGATCTGGGTGGCTTCGACCTTGCCGTTCTTGAACACCATCAGGGTCGGGATGCCGCGCACGCCATAGGTCCGCGGCGTCTGCTGGTTCTGGTCGATGTTCACCTTGACCACCCGCAGCTTGCCTTCGTACTGCTGGGCCAGCTCGTCCAGCATCGGAGCGATCGCCTTGCACGGACCGCACCATTCCGCCCAGAAATCGAGCAGCACCGGGGTTTCGGATTTCAGCACCTGTTGTTCGAAGGCGTCGTCGTTCACATGGGTAATCAGGTCGCTCACCGGGGATCTCCGTGACTGGGGGCGTGAAACTTGCGGGTAAGACACAATGGGGTGAGCGACGCCGCAATACAAGGATTGGCGTCATCAGCTACACTCAGGCGTCCACAAAGGTGGGTTGGGCAGGAACGAGGCGTGCCGAACCGGCAGGCGCTCATTCCAGCGCAACTCCGGGCACGATTCAAGGGCGGCTTGGCTTGTCGCCGGTCGGACTCCCCGGTTGCGATGCGACCGGGTTGATGCCGACATCGAACCGCTCCACCGCGCATCGCGCATCCGTTCTGCACCGTTTCGCGCCGACTCCATGTCGCCGGGACGGGTGCAGCGCTTCACGCCGCCGTCAGGCAAGGTTACCCATCCGCATATGTCACAAACTGTACTCACCGACACCTTTTTCGCCAATTTCAATTTGCAACCGCTGCTGCAACAGGGCTTGGACGACAGCGGCTTCACCCGCTGCACGCCGATCCAGGAAATGACCTTGCCGCTGGCGCTGGCTGGCCGCGACGTCGCTGGCCAGGCGCAGACCGGCACCGGCAAGACCTGTGCCTTCCTGGTCGCGCTGATGAATCGCCTGCTGACCACGCCGGCCGTCGCCGAGCGCAAGGACAGCGATCCGCGCGCATTGATCATCGCGCCAACGCGCGAACTGGCGATCCAGATCGACAAGGATGCGCGCAGCATCGGTCAGCACACCGGCCTGAAGACCGCGCTGATCTACGGCGGCGTCGATTACGACAAGCAGCGCCAGCAGCTGAAAGATGGTTGCGACATCATCATTGCCACCCCGGGCCGCCTGCTCGACTACCACAAGCAGGGCGTGTTCAACCTCAACAGCGTCGAGGTGATGGTGATCGACGAGGCCGACCGCATGTTCGACCTCGGCTTCATCAAGGACGTGCGCTTCATCTTTCGCAAGCTGCCGCCGCGCGAACAGCGCCAGGTGCTGCTGTTCTCCGCCACGCTGAGCCATCGCGTGCTGGAGCTGGCCTACGAGCACATGCACGAGGCCGAGAAGCTGGTGGTGGAAAGCGACAATGTCACCGCCGACAAGGTGCGCCAGCTGGTCTACTTCCCGGCCAAGGAAGAGAAGATGCCGCTGCTGCTGAACCTGATCGACCAGCACAAGCCCACGCGCAGCATCATTTTCGTCAACACCAAGGCCGCCGCCGAGCGCGTCACCGAGCGGGTCAGGCGGCACGGCTGCCGGGTCGGTGCGATTTCCGGCGACGTGCCGCAGCTGAAGCGGCAGAAGTTGATGCAGCGCTTCAAGGATGGCCAGCTGGACATCCTGGTGGCCACTGATGTGGCCGCGCGCGGCCTGCATATCCCGCATGTCAGCCACGTCTTCAACTATGACCTGCCGCACGAGGCCGAGGATTACGTGCATCGCATCGGCCGTACCGCGCGGCTGGGCGCCGAGGGCGATGCGATCAGCTTTGCCTGCGATCTGTATGCGATGTCGCTGCCGGACATCGAGGCTTACATCGGCCAGAGCATCCCGGTGGCGCCGATGGATCCCGCCTTGCTGATCATGCCCAAACCACACGCGATCGACCCGGAATTCGCGGCGAATGCCGCGGCCGACAGCGCCGCGTTTGGCGACGTGGTGCCGCCGCGACCGGGCGAAAAGCCTCGTCGCACGGGCGCCTCCGCTCATCACGGCAGCAGCCGTGACAACGGTGCTCATCGCGCCTCGAAGCCGGTGCGCGAGCACAAACCGGCGGCGACCGAGATCCCGGTGGTGCCCGCGGCTGAAGCCACGCCCGTTGCCGCGACGGCAACGCCCAGCGACGGCGCGGCCGCTACCGGCACGCGCAAGCCGCGCCGCCGTCGCGGTGGCCGCAATCGACGGAACGACGCGGCGCCGACCACGAGTGTGGAGACGAACGCGCCGGCACAGGCGACGCCCAAGGGTCATCACGCCACGCGGGGCGAGCGTCGTCCGCCGCGCGAGCGCGGCGCGGGCGAGTCCCCGGGCAACAGCCATGCCCGCCCGTCACGCCAGGTCGCGGTGACCACGGGAAAGACGACCGAGCACGCGCACCCGAACAAGGCGGGTCTGTTCCGCCGGCTGACGCGACTGTTCACCGGGCGCTGAGAGGCTGTGACTATTCAGCCTCTCAGCCCGGCCACGTGAGTCCGGGCTTGTCCCGGACTCACGATAGAAGAAAACCACAGGAAGTGGTTTTTTTCCCCAAGCTCTGAGCCTCCCCGATCACCGCGGCTGAACCGCGGCGACCGGTTGCCCGCATCTCGCTGCCGGCTTACCTTATCCTCTGCGCTGGGCATGACGGCATCCGGGAGCCCGACGGGCTCCCAAGCATGGGGATACGCGGTGATCCAGTTCGATCAAGTCAGCAAACGCTACGACGGCGGGCACGAGGCGCTGTCGCAGCTCTCGTTCGAAGTGCCCAGCGGCGAGATGGCCTTCGTTACCGGCCATTCCGGGGCCGGCAAGAGCACCCTGCTCAAGCTGCTCGGCCTGATCGAGCGGCCATCGCATGGCGTCATCAGCATGGATGGCAGGAAGCTGTCGAAGATCCGCGCCAGCGGCGTGCCGAAATGGCGCCGGCAGCTTGGCATGGTGTTCCAGGATCACCGCCTGCTGATGGATCGCACCGTGTTCGCCAATGTCGAGTTGCCGCTGGTGATCGGCAGCATCGCGCGCCCCGAACGTGAACGGCGGGTGCGCGCGGCGCTGGAGAAAGTCGGCCTGCTGGCCTACGAGCGCCAGTTGCCGGCCACCTTGTCCGCCGGCGAGCAGCAACGCGTGGGCATCGCCCGCGCGATCGTGGCGCGGCCGACCCTGCTGATCGCGGATGAACCCACCGGCAATCTCGATCCCCAACTGGCGCTGGAGATCATGGGGCTGTTCGACGAATTCCAGCAGGTCGGTACCACCGTGCTGGTCGCCAGCCACGACCTGCCGCTGATCAAGCGCATGAAGAAACGCGTGATCGTGCTCGATCACGGCCGCCTGGTGGCCGACCTCGCCGCGCAGGAGGTCCTGTGAACACGACGCCGGAAACCGCTGCCGCGCCTGCCGGGGCGCCGGAGCGCAACAAGCACAGCCGCAGCCGCCGCCTGGCCAGCTGGCAGGAACACCATGGCTGGAGCGCGGCGACAAGCCTGCGCCGCTTGGCCGCGCGCCCGCTCGGCAGCCTGCTGACGATCGCCGTGATGGGGTTGGCGCTGGCCTTGCCGCTGACGTTCTACCTGCTGCTGGGCAATGTGCAAAAACTGGGTGATGCATTGGGCCAGACTCAGGCGATCAGCGTGTTTCTGAAGTCCGACCAGGGGGCCCAGCAAGCGAAGCTGCTGGCGACCCAGCTCGGCGAGCGTCCGGAAGTGGCGGGCGTGGTGGTGAAGACGCCGCAGCAGGGCATGGACGAACTGGCCAAGATGCAGGGTTTCTCCGGCGCCGTGCAGACGCTGGACGACAACCCGCTGCCGTATGTGCTGCAACTGCAGCCGCGGCCCGCGGCGAGCGCCGGCGCGCTCGAGCAACTGGTGACCGATGTGCGCGCCATGCGCGGCGTCGACCTGGTACAGGACAGCGGCCACTGGCGCCAGCGCCTGGACGCCTTGCTTGGGGTGGGCAACCGCATCGTGTTGATCGTGGCCTCGTTGCTGGCGCTGGCGGCGTTGCTGGTGGTGGGCAATACGGTGCGGGTGGACATCGCCAGCCGCAGCGAGGAGATCGGCGTGCTGTTGCTGGTCGGTGCCAGTCCGGCGTTCGTGCGCCGGCCCTATCTGTATGCGGGGATCTGGTACGGCCTGTTCAGCGGCATCCTCGCCGCCGCACTGGCGGTGGCGATCGAACTGGCGCTGGCGCAGCCAGTCGCGCAATTGAGCCAGGCCTATGCGGGCCGGCTGCAGGTCGGCGGTCTGCCGACGTGGCTGTTGCTGGCGGTACCGTTGGCGGCGGCGCTGCTGGGCTGGATCGGCGCGCGCCTGGTCAGCGCATGGCAACTGCGCAAGGCCGCGTGATGGCCTGCTGGCCTGGTGACGTGAAGCGCAGCCCGGAAAACCTGCTTCAGGCATCCTCGTGGGTGAGCGTGCAAGCGCGCCATGCATGTGCAAGTTGGTTGGGCTGGCATCGACGCGAGTCGGCGTGGGTCGGCGCGGGTGAGTGAGGCATGACTACAAACATCAGCAGTCGTTTGCTGACCGACGCGCCGCGGGTGCTGGTAGTTGACGGTTCGCGCGTGGTGCGCAAATTGATCAGCCGGGTGCTGAACAACGAACTGCCCGGCGTCGAAGTCGTCGGTTGCGGCAGTGGTGAGGAAGCGCAACAGGTGCTGGGCGAGGGCGCGTTCGACTTCATCACCATCGCGTTGCGTCTGCCCGACATGGACGGGTTGCAACTGGCAAGATTCGTGCGCGAATCCGGGACGCAGGCCTACGTGCCGATCGTGGCGGTGTCCGGTGATGTCGAGGACCGGCTGCACCGGCGATCGTTGGGCGAAGACGTCACCGATTATTTCGACAAGTCGCTGGGTTTCCAGGCCCTGGCCGAGTTCATCCGTGGCTACGTCAGCCCGCAGGCCCGGGCCGATGGCACCGTGCTGTACGTCGAGGACAGCCGCGTGGTGGCGCTGGCTACACGGCGCATGCTGGAGAAGATCGGGCTGACGGTGCGCCACGTGGTCAGCGTGGAGGACGCGATCGCCCTGCTCGAGACCGATCGGGCGCGCGGCTTGATCGGCGCCGACGTGGTATTGACCGACGTCAGCCTGAAGGGTGAATTGACCGGCGGCGACCTGCTCAAGCACATCCGCAACGAATTTGGCTACGGCAAGGGTCGCCTGCCGGTATTGGTGATGACCGGTGACGAGAACCCGGCCAATCAGGCCGCGCTGATTCGCGCCGGCGCGAACGACCTGGTCGAGAAGCCGGTCGAGGAAAGACTGCTGGTGACGAAGCTGCTGTTCCAGTTGCGGGTGGCGGCGCACCTGCGCGGACGCGATCCCGACGACCGCGAGCCGATCGGCGGGCACGCATGAGCGAGGCCGTGGTCAAGCTGGAGCCGTCATGGAAAGCGCGCGTGGGCGATTATCTGCGGCGGCCCGAGATGCTGGCGCTGGCGAGTTTCCTGCGCGCACAGAAGCACGCCGGCAGGCATATCTACCCACCAGGGCCGGAGATCTTCGCCGCGTTCGAGCACACGCCGTTCGATGCGGTGCGGGTGGTGATCCTGGGCCAGGACCCCTATCACGGCGCCGGCCAGGCGCACGGCCTGTGCTTCTCCGTGCGTCCCGGCGTGCGGGTGCCGCCCTCGCTGGACAACATCTTCAAGGAGATCGCGCGCGATCTCGGCATCGCCCGCCCTGCCCATGGCTGCCTCACCGCGTGGGCCGACCGCGGCGTGCTGCTGCTCAACAGCGTGCTGACGGTGGAGGAAGGACATGCCGGCGCGCATGCCAACCGGGGTTGGGAAGGCTTCACCGACGCGGTGATCGACGCGCTCAACCGCGAGCGCGAAGGGCTGGTGTTCCTCCTGTGGGGCGCGTACGCGCAACGCAAGGGTCAGCTGATCGACGAGCGTCGCCACTGCGTGCTGCGTTCGGTGCACCCCTCGCCGCTGTCGGCCCACCGCGGCTTCCTCGGTTGCGGGCATTTCTCCGCCGCCAACCGCTACCTCGAGGCGCATGGGCAGGCGCCAATCGACTGGTCGCTACCGCCGCGCGCCGCGTTGCAGGAAACGGCGAAGAGCGTCGGCTGAACTCCTAAATGTTCGCCCACATGCGCAGCAGGTTCGCGTGCGACTTGCTGATGGTGTCGAACGTGGCGCTCTTGCCCTCGCGGCTGAAGATCTGTCGCTTGGCGTTGTCCAGATCCCACAGCAATTCGCGCCTGGCCGGCTCGCGCACCTGGCTCTGCACCCAGATGATTGCCGCATGCCGGGTGCCCCGCGTCACCGGCACCACGTGATGCAGCGAATTGGCCGGATACGCAATCGCGGCACCGGCGTCCAGCTTGTAGCCGCATTCCATGCCGCTGGCGTCCACCACCAGATCGCCACCGTCGTAGCTTTTCGGGTCGGACAGGAACAGCGTGATCGCCACATCGGTACGCACGGCATTGCCGACGCCACCCATCACCGGCGCATCGACATGCCGTCCATACTGCATGCCGACGTCATAGCGATTGAACAGCGGCCGGGTCAGTGCCACCGGCAGCAGTGCCGTCTGCAGCGTGGGGTTGCGCATGAAGGCGCTGCGCACGATATCCCGCAGCCGCGCCTGGCTATCGGTGTCGGCATTGACCTGGAGATTCTTCTTCACCTCGCGCGCCGACCAGCCGGCCGTATCGGCGCCATCGACGAAGGGCGCATCGCGCAGTTCGCTGCGAATCGCGCCGAGCTCTTCGACCGTCAACACATGGGGAACGCAAATGATCACGGGGATTCCACCTGGCGATGCGGCCGGTAAAGAGGGCTGGCGCGCGGAAAATCATTGTATCGGCCGACGAATCAGCTGGAAAAGAGCGGCGAGGCCGATGCGGGGACTCGTGGTTCCGGGCACCCGACTGCCGGGAAGCCGGCGCGCTGCAAGTGCGAGCATCGCCGGGGAGACCGGCCACGAACCGTGGCCGTCGGCGCCTCAGCGGTTCCGGCACGGTTGCGACGACGTCAGGTCGATCCCATACCCATCCGTGACGTGGTCTGAACGTAACCGCAGGCAAGGTGGGGCGAAGAAAAGGCAGCTGGACAGCGCCCGCGAATATATGTACCATTCAGTTCATTAAAAGCCCGGAACCAAATGCCGGGCTTAGCACTCCAACTACCCGAGTGCTAAACTTTGATGTCTTGCAGGAGGTTTCATCCATGTCTCAAGCCTTGGTGACTGCCAATTTCCCACTACCGAGCGTGGTGGGCAGTCTCGACGCCTACATTTCCGCGGTGCACCGCATCCCGGTGCTGACTGTGGAAGAGGAGCAGGCATTGTCGCGCGACTATCTCGAGGCGGACAACCTCGAGGCGGCGAAGAAGCTGGTGATGGCGCATCTGCGCTTCGTCGTGCATGTGGCGCGCGGGTATTCCGGTTATGGCCTGCAACTGTCCGACCTGATCCAGGAAGGCAATATTGGCCTGATGAAGGCGGTCAAGCGGTTCGATCCGGATGTGGGCGTGCGCCTGGTCAGCTTTGCGGTGCACTGGATCCGCGCCGAGATGCACGAGTTCATCCTGAAGAACTGGCGCATCGTGAAGGTCGCCACGACCAAGGCGCAGCGCAAGCTGTTCTTCAATCTGCGCAAGAACAAGAAACGCCTGGGCTGGATGAATGCGGCCGAAGTCAGCACGGTGGCCAAGGATCTTGGCGTGCCGGAGGCGACCGTGCGCGAGATGGAATCGCGCCTGTCCGGGCGTGACGTCGGCTTCGAGGCACCCGTCGATGCCGATGACGATGCCAAGCCCGCGCCGGCCGCGTTCCTGGTCGACCACGACGCTGACCCGTACGAGAACGCGGCCGACGAGGACTACGCGGACAATCAGCTGCAGAACCTGACCGATGCGCTGGAGCATCTGGACGCCCGCTCGCGCGACATCATCCAGCGCCGCTGGCTGGACGACGAGCACAAGGCCACGCTGCAGGATCTGGCCGACGAGTACGGTGTTTCCGCCGAACGCATCCGCCAGGTCGAAGCGAATGCAATGAAGAAGATGCGCGGCTTGTTCGCCGCAGCGTGACTCGGATGTGAGTTCCTCACAAGAGCCCGCACATCCGTGTGCGGTCAGATGTGAGTCCCTCACAAGAGCCCGCACATCCCTGTGCGGACTTTTGGAAAGAGCGAAGCGCCTCGCGCGCCTTCGCGGTAATTGCAAAATGCATCGACGGCCCGGGAAACCGGGCCGTTTGCGTTGGCGCTTGCGACTGTCTGCGGGTCAATCGGAGCTGTCGGCACGCTTGTTCGTACCGCTGACGATGCGCGCCTGGCGTTGGTGTGTGCAGTAGGCCCAGGCCCAGTCCAGCATCACCGCCAGGCGGTTGCGGAAGCCGATCAGGAAGTAGATGTGCGCCAGCAACCAGACGATCCAGGCCGGCAGGCCGGAGAGTTTCAGCTTGCCGAACTGCGCCACCGCGGCCATGCGACCGATCGTGGCCAGCGAGCCGTCGTCGCGGTAGCGAAACGGCGATGTTGGCGCGTCACTGCCGCGCAAGTCGTTCGCGCAACGTGTCTCCCACATGTTCGCCCATCTGCTTTGCGGCGGGTGCCACGCCGGGTACCGGCTTGCCATCGGCCTGTACAAGATGGGCCAGGTCGCCGATCGACGAAGACCTCCGGCGTGGCCCGGCACGCTCAGGTCGTCGCGACACCAGTACACGACCGGCGCGGTCCAGCGCCACGGCCGAGCATGCGTCCCACCGGCGAGGCCGCCACTCCTGCCGCCCACAGCACCGTGCGGGCGGACAAGCGCCGCTCGCCCAGTTTCACGCCGTCAGCGTCGATGGCACTGACCGCGAGCCCGGTGAAGACCTCCGCCCCCAGACTGCTCCAGTTGCCGGCGCGCCTTGTCCGACAGCGACGGATCGAAGCCGGCCAGCAGCCGCGGGCCAGCCTCGATCAGGCGCACGCTGGCGCAGCGTGGATCACAGCGGCGGAATTCGCCGGCAGGGTGTGGCGCGCCAGTTCGATCAGGGTGCCGGCCAGTTCGACCCCGGTGGAGCCGCCGCCGACCACGATGAAATTGAGCCATGCCTGGCGGCGGGTGGGATCGTTCTCGCGCTTCGGCCTGCTCGAAAGCGAGCAGGACGCGCCGGCGGATCAGAAGGGCGTCGTCCAGCTTCTTCAGCGCCGGGCGCGAAAGGCGCCCATTCGTCATGACCAAAGTAGGCGTGGGTGGCGCCGGTGGCGACGACCAGATGATCGTAATCCAGCGTGATCGAGCCGCAACGCACCTGCCGTGCGGCCAGGTCCACGCCGCTCACCTCTTCCAGCAGCACGGTGAGGTTGCGCTGTCCGCGCAGAATGTGGCGCAACGGTGCGGCGATCGACGGCGCGGCCAGGCTGGCGGTGGCGACCTGGTACAGCAGCGGCTGGAACAGATGGTGGTTGCGCCGGTCGACCAGGGTGATCCGGGCCTTGCTGCCGGCCAGGCGTCGCGCCGCGGTCAGACCACCAAACCCGCCGCCGAGGATCAGCACGTGCGGCGGAGTGGAATGATCGGTGGAGACGGGATTCATCGGCCCAGTCTGCTCCGCCGTGATGTGCGATGCGCCGTGGATCAGGCTGCGCCGGGCGCGTTCCAGATGTCAGTGACGCGTCACGCGGCGGGCTGGCGCAGCGCCATGCCCTTCAGCACGTTCAGTGCCTGGGCCAGCATGTAATCGCTGGTGGCCAGCTTGGCGTCGGCGGCGCTGCCGTCGTTGGCGATGGCGCCGGTCGCCTTGGCGTTTTCATTGGCGAGGTGGTTGCGGCAAGTCGGCTTCCGAGCTGATCAGTACGGGCGGGCTGTCGGCCTTGGTTCACGGCGAGATCGGCCACGGCGATGTCCGGCTGGATGCCCTCGGCCTGGATCGAGGTGCCGTTCGGCGTGTAGTAGCGCGCGGTGGTGATCTTCACCGCATGATCGGCGTCCAGCGGGAGCACGGTCTGCACCACGCCCTTGCCGAAGGTGCGCTGGCCCATGGTCAGCGCGCGGTGGTTGTCCTTCAGCGCGCCGGAGACGATCTCGGCGGCCGAAGCGGTGCCGTTGTTGGTCAACACGATCATCGGCGCGCCGTCGAGCTGGTCGCCCGGATGCGCGCTGAAACTCATGTTCGCATCGGCCAGCCGACCGCGCGTGGTGACGATCACGCCGGAGTCGAGGAAATCGTCGCTGACACCGACCGCCGCCGTGAGCAGACCGCCGGGATTGTTGCGCAGATCCAGCACGGCGCCCTTCTGCGGACCGTCCTTCGTCACCAGCTCGCCCAGTTTCTTCTCCAGGTCCGCGGCCGTGTCGTCCTGGAACTGGCTGATCCGGATATAGGCGTAGCCCGGCTCCAGTTCGCGCACCTTGACGCTGCTGACCGAGATGTTTTCGCGCACCAGGTGCAGGTCGATCAACTTGTCGCTGCCTTCGTGCGCGATGGTCAGCGCTGATCTTGCTGCCGGGCTTGCCGCGCAGTTGCTTGAACATCTCGTTGACGTTCTGCGGGTCGACCACCGTGCCGTTGATCTTGATGATGCTGTCGCCCGGCTTGATGCCGGCGCGCGCTGCCGGGGTGTCGTCGATCGGCGAGATGATCTTGAGGCCGCCGTCCACCTGCAGCACCTCGATGCCCAGACCGCTGTACTGGCCGGAGGTGTCCTCGCTGAGCTGCTGCAGGCCTTCCTTGTCCAGATATTCGCTGTGCGGGTCGAGCCCGGCTGAGCATGCCGGTGATGGCGGCCTTCATCAGGGTCTTGTTGTCGACCTTTTCCACATAGGCCTGGCGCACCAGCTCGTAGACGCCGGCTGAAGTTGCGGATGTCCTTGAGATCCACCGGGTCGGTGTTGGCCTTGGCGCTGGAGCTGGCACTGGCCGGCGCATGGCTGCGGGCGGCCGGCAACTCCACCGGCGGAGCAGGCACGCTGGCGCCGGTCGCCGGAACGCTCTGCGCCTGCGCGGCCGAGGTCGCCAGCGCCAGCAGGACAGCCAGGCCGAGACTCGCTTGACGGTGGGAAAAAGGCATGCAGGTCACTCCGCTCAACAGGAAAACGTCGCGCCGCGGCGCGACACGGGAATCCGTCCTCGTCCGGCCGGGTGTTTGACGCGACCGCCGACGCACGACAGGTTGCGCAAGTATGGCAGGGCGTGAGACCGCCGGATGCCGCAGTAATTCACTGCGGCAACGCCGGGATGCACCTCAACGATGCTTGCTCAGCCAAGTGCGCGGATCCACCGGCTTGCCACCCTGGCGCAGCTCGAAATACACGCCGGTGTTGATGCCGGTGACCGCACTGGCGGTGCCAATTGCCTCGCCCGCCTCGACTTCGTCGCCGACGCCGTGCAGCAGGCTTTCGTTGTTGCCGTACATGCTCATCCAGCCGTTGCCGTGGTTGACGATGAGCAGCATGCCGTAACCGCGCAGGAAGCCGGCGTAGATCACCCGGCCGCGCGCCACCGCGTGTACCTCGCTGCCGCCGGCGGCCTTGATCAGCACGCCGTTGCCGAAGCTGTTGACCACGCCGCTGGCCGGCCACGGCAGGTTGCCTCGGATGTCGGCGCCGGCGCCGCCGACGATCCCCTGGCGGGGGTCGGTGGCCGGGGCGTGCCTTCGCCGCGGCCGCGCGCTGCGCGGCGGCCTCGTCGATGACCTTCTGCAACTGCGCGAGCAGGTGGTTGAGCGATTGGGCGTTTTGTTTCATCGCCGCGAGTCGCTGCGCCTGATCCTTGTAGCGGGCATCCGTGGCAGCGGCCAGCTTTTGCTGCGTGGCACGTTGCTGCGCCAGCTTTTTCGCCTGTTCCTCGCGTTGCACGCGGGTCGCCTGCAACGCCTGTTGTTCGGCCGTGATCGATGCTTCCAGCTCCTGCAGCCGGGCCAGCTCGCCCATCAGCTGCTGCACCCGCTGCAGCCGATCGCGCTGGAAATACTGCGAATACACCAGGGCGCGGGCGATGCGCGCCACGTCCTGATCGCCCAGCAGCATGCGCAGGTCCGAACCATGGCCCAGGGCATAGGTGGCGCGCAGCAGATCGGCAATCGCGGCGCGCTGGCTGTGCAGCGTCTGCTGCAGCGTGCTGCGTTGTTGCTGCAACTGGTCGAGTTGCTGCTGCTTGGCGGCCAGCTCGGCGTCGGTCTGGCGTACCGCTTTCGCCGCTGCGGCCAGCGCATTGGCCTGCTTCGCCAGCTCGGCATTGACGCTGTCGCGTTTGGCCGCGGTATCGGCCTGCTCGCTGGCCAGTGCCTCCATCTTGTGGCGCAAATCCGCCAGCTTCTGTTTTGCCTCACTCTGTTCGGTCCGGCTTTTCCCTTCCTGCTGGGCATGAACCGGCGCGGCAACCAGTGCGCCCAGCCAGAAGATGACGAGCAATGTACTGGCAAGATGGCGGGAGCAACGAGGGCGATTGGGCATCGGCCGATTATCGCCGAGCCGGGCGCCCGGAGCGAGCGCAGCCGCGCGGTGCTGGATTTTCTGCCGCTGCACCCGCTGTCGGGCGATCCGTGGCTGGCTTGGGTAAGCTCACCGGCAAGGTAAAGTCCCGTGTCTACCGGGCGCTCGGCGGTCTTCATTCGGTCGCGCGCGTGCGGGATGTCGGATCAGATTGGCGAGTGGAACAAGTTGGAGCAGTACATTGAGTGAACGACCGATCCAGAAGGTTCGGGCCGGCTTGCCGTGTCGACATGGGCGCATGGTGTCGAGCCCTTGCCCTCGTTTGACGCTCATCCACGTTCGCAAGGGCGGGCTCATCCCATGTGTCTGATCGCGTTTGCCTGGCAGGCCCATCCGCGTTGGCGTTTGCTGCTGGCCGGCAATCGTGATGAGGCGCACGCGCGAGCGACTGCGGCGCTGGCGCGCTGGGACGACCTGCCGATCATCGGCGGCCGCGATCTGGAGGCGGGCGGCACCTGGCTCGGCGTTACCGACGCGGCACGCTGCGCCGTGGTCACGAACGTGCGCGATCCTCGTGACGCGCAAACGGGCCGTCTCGCGCGGCTTGCTGATACGCGACTACCTGGTGGGCACGTGCAGACGCCGCCGGGCACGCGAACGAGTTGCGGCGTGGCGCCGCCGACTACCGGCCGTTCAACTTGCTCACCTTCGATGCGCGGGCGGCGTTCTATCTGGGCAATCGTCCGCGGCCGCACGCACAGGCAGTGACGGCGGGCATCCATGGCCTTTCCAACGCCGATTTCGATGCGCCCTGGCCGAAGACGCGGATCCTGATGCAACGCCTGCAGGACTGGATCGATGCGGGTGGCGAGGCCGACTTCACCGCCTTGTTCGCCGCGTTGGCCGATGAGCAGGAGGCGCCGGATGACCAGCTGCCGGACACCGGAGTGGGCCTGGAGCTCGAGCGCAGGCTGTCCAGCGCGTTCATCCGCGGCGCGGACTATGGGACCCGCGCCAGCACCGTCGTGGCGATCGACCAGGCCGGTGCCGGCCTCATCATGGAGCGGCGCTTCGGCCCAAACGGGAGCTTCCTCGGCGAGACCACGCTGCATGTTGGGGAAAGCGGCAGCGGCTAAGAGGCGGTTGGGAACAGGGAACGGGGAACATCTCCTGATCCGCGAGCGTTGACCAGTCGCCCTGGCTCCCGTCGAATTGTCGTGGGCTTTACACCCTGCATTTCCACCGCCTGACGTTCCCCATTCCCCGTTCGCCGGCGCCCGCGCGCCGCCTTGGCACGTCCGTCGGAGTCCGCCGCCTACGCCAGCGCGCGATGTTGTCGGATGCGGTGGCCGTGGAGCAGCGGCTAGGCTGGGTTTTCGGCCCTCAAGGAACACTCAGCATGCGCAAGGAAGCGTGGTGGCTGCTGTTCGGCGTGATCGCCGTGATCGCCAACGATACTTGCGCGGCAGCTTGTCCCGCGTGGTCGCCGGCGCAGGCCAGCCGCGAGTTGGCGCAACTGCACGATCGGCTTGATGCCTGGAACCACGCGTATCGGGTCGAGGGCCATTCGCCGGTCGATGACGCGGTGTACGACCAGGCGCAGCAGCGGTTGGAGCAATGGCAGCATTGCTTTCCCGCGCCGGCGAGCGGCGCCCTGAAACCGCTTGCCGATGCCGGTGGCCAGATCACTGCGCCGGTGGTGCAAACCGGGCTGGCCAAGCTCCCCGACGCCGCGGCGCTGGCGCAGTGGATGGACGTGCGCGGCGGTCACGATCTGTGGGTGCAACCCAAGGCGGACGGCGTGGCTGTCACCCTGCTGTATGTGGACGGCCGGTTGCGCCAGGCCAGCAGTCGCGGCGACGGCCTGCATGGTTCGGACTGGACGGCGTTGGCGCAGCGTATCGGCGCGATTCCGCAGCAGCTGTCGCACGCGCCAGCGCGCGTGGTGTTGCAGGGCGAGTTGTACTGGCGCTTGTCCGGCCACGTGCAGGCCAACGCCGGTGGCGTCAACGCGCGCTCGGCCGTGGCCGGTGCGCTGGCGCGTGGTCGACTCGATGACGCCACGGCGGCGCGCATCGGGCTGTTCGTGTGGGACTGGCCCGACGGGCCGGCCGACATGCCGGCACGGCTGGCTGGACTGCAACGGATGGGTCTGGGCGAGAGCGCGAGCTATACGAAACCTGCCAGCACGCTGGCCGAAGTCAGGCGCTGGCGTGAGCACTGGTATCGCCACCCGATGCCGTTTGCAGCCGATGGCACCGTCGTGCGCGCAGGGCATCGCCCCGCGGCCGCCAACTGGCGGGCGGTTCCGCCGGACTGGGCGGTGGCCTGGAAGTATCCGGCAGCTTCCGCGCTGGCCGAGGTACGCGCGGTGGAATTCACGATCGGTCGCAGCGGCCGAGTCACGCCTGTGTTGCAGCTCGAGCCGGTGCAACTGGACGATCACCGGGTGCAACGGGTCAGCGTGGGTTCGCTGCGGCGCTGGCAAGAGCTGGACATACGCCCCGGCGACCAGGTCGAGGTGGCACTCGCCGGGCTCACCATTCCGCGGCTGACGTCGGTGATCTGGCGCGCGCAGCAGCGAGTCGCGGTGAGCGTGCCGGACGCGAAAGCCTATACACCACTGACCTGCTGGGAGCCGAGCCCCGGCTGCGAACAGCAGTTCCTGGCGCGGCTGGTGTGGCTCGGCGGCAAACAGGGTCTGCGCCTCAAGGGTATCGGCGCCGACACCTGGCAAGCCCTGGTCGATGCCGGATTGGTCCATGGCTTGCTGGACTGGATGGAGCTGACCCCGGAACAACTGGCGGCCTTGCCCGGGTTTGGTGCGCGCCGCGCGGCGGCGCTTGCGCACACGTTTGCGCTGGCGCGGGAGCAGCCCTTTGCTCGTTGGCTGCAGGCGCTGGGCGTGCCGCCGGGTGTGACCCGGAATCTGCCGGATTGGGCTGTCGCGAGCAACCGTGTTGCGCATGATTGGCAGGCGCCGGGCGGCATCGGCGAAGAGCGCGCCCGGCAACTGGTGGAACTGTTCGGCTGTAGCGGATTGCGCGCCCAGGCAGCCCGACTGCATGTGGCTGGAGTGCAGGGTTTCTGAGCGTCGCAGTAGGAGCGCACCCTGTGCGCGAAGCTCTTCGTCACGTCGCGAAAGCATCGCGCACAGGGTGCGCTCCTACACGCGAGGTGCTTGCGCTTCAGCTCTTGAGCTCGCCGTCGAGGTAAAACCAGCGTCCGTCGACTTGCACGAAACGGCTGGTTTCATGCTGGCGTTGCGCGCGGCCACCGCCAAGGCGATAGCGGGCGACAAACTCCACCGTCGCATGGTCGTCGCCAACGTGCTGCTGGCTTCGCACGTCCAGCCCGAGCCAGGTCGGTGGCGGCCGTTGCGCGGCCAGTCGCAACGTCGCTGGGCGGGTATCGGGATGCCAGCTCGCCAACAGGTAATCCTCGCGCTTGAGCACGTAGGCGCTGTAGCGCGAGCGCATCAGTTGTTCGGCAGTGGTGGCGGCTGTGCCCTCGTGCAGGGGACCGCAGCAGGCGGAGTAACCGGCAGGATTGCCGCACGGGCACGGGGTCAGGGTATCGATCGACTTCATGCCGCCTTTGTACCCGGTTCGACCGGACAATGCAGGTCGGGCGTCGCTACGTCGTGCGTCGCCACACGCGGCACCGATTGTTGGCCGGCATCGCGCGATCGTCGATCAGGCTGAATCCCGCCGTCATGGCCAGCGCGTCGACATCCCCGGCGTCGCGGATCGCCATGTGCGCGCCGCGATCCTGCAGCCACTGGTCGAACGCGGCATTGCTGTCGCTGCTGTAGCGGCCGTGGTAGTTGAACGGACCGTAGATGACCAGGATGGCGTCGTCACCGGCGACGGCCGGCAGCTGCGCGAAGAAATAGCGGACTTCGGGCCACGCCATGATGTGCAACGTGTTGGCGCTGAAGATCGCGTCGAACGGCCCGCTGGGCCAGCGGCCACCGACATCGAGCTCCAGCGGCTCAGGCGTGTTCGGAAGGGCCGCCTCGTCCAGCCATGCGCGGATCCCGGGCAGGTTTTCCGCCCGATCCGAGCTTTGCCAGGTCAGCCGGGGCAGGGCTGCGGCGAAATGCACGGCATGCTGGCCATTCCCGCTGCCGACCTCCAGCACATGCCGGCGATCGGCGAAGTACTCGCGCAGCACCTCGAGTATCGGTTCGCGGTTGCGTTCGCAGGCGGGAGAAAACGGCTTGTCCACGCCCCGTCCGATTCAGACCGGATGGCCGCGCAGGACGCGTGCCGGCAACATCAGCATCGCGCCGAGGAGCGCGAACACGGCGCCCACCGTAATGCCCACCAGCCGCAATGGCAGCAACACCAGCCACACGATCGGATACAGCACCAGGGCGAGCAGCGCCAGCGGCCAGCACACCACCAGCAGCAACAGCCAGAGCAGGAAAGCAGCCATGCGGTGATCCTCGTCGATGAGCGGGTGAGCCAAGTCTAGCGCGCTGACGTGACCGCCCCCAGATGACTCTCGGCACCCCGAGCGCCGACGGCCATGGCGCGCATTTGCGCCACCGATGACGGCTTCGCGATTGCACGCGCGCGTGCCTGATCAGGCCGCGCGCGGTTCGACGTGGACGGCAAGGGCGATGGCGCCCTCATGCAGCGTCACCCGACTGCTGGCGGGTACCGACGGACGCCATGCGGCGCCGGTGCCCAGGCGACCCTCGACCGTATCGACTTCGCCCCGGGCACAAAACAACAGCATCGTCGCCGGGCCGGTCATGCAGGTTGCCGGGCCGCGCCAGACCTGCACCTCGCCATGCCCACGCGTGCGTCGAACCATCAAGTTGAAATCGCGGGTCGCGCCGCCAGCCAGCTCCACATCCACCTTCGCCTCGCCCGGAAATGCGAACGGCGCGAACGGCGCGGTCAGTACATGCGTACGGCTGTCGTCGAGCGTCATCGTGAAGCCGCCGCCTTCGAGCAGCACGATGTGCCGGTCGACGCCGGGAAAACACGAGAATGGCGCGGCACGGTCGACCTCGGCGATGCTGACGCGCCACAGGAAATCGTCGCTGTTCGCGCCGGACGGCTGGACGGCCAATTCGCGGGTGCGTCCCAGGCCGTTCTTCCAGGGCCGCGACGGGCAATCGGCGAGGCGGATGATCACGCGCTTCGCTCGATCACGCGGCGAAACGGCGGCAACGCCTTCAGCATGCCGCTGCCATAGCGCCTGGTCACCACCCGGCGATCCAGCAGCACGATGCGCCCCTGGTCGGTTTCGTTGCGGATCAGGCGTCCGCAATACTGGGTGAGCAGGCGCGTGGCTTCGGGGATGCTGACTTCGACGAACGGATTGCGCCCGCGCGATTCCAGCCATTCGGCGTAGGTGGCGCCCACCGGGTCGGTAGGCACCGCAAACGGCAGCTGGGTGATCACCACGGTCTCGCACAGCTTGCCGGGCAGGTCGAGGCCTTCGCCAAACGAGGCCAGCCCGAACAGCGTGCTGCCCTTGCCGGCCTCGATGTCGGCGCAATGCTCGGCCACCAGCTGCGACTTGCCGAGCGAGCCCTGGGCGCGCACCTTGCGCACCTGGGCGATCGGCAGCATCTGCAACACGCGATCGAGTTTTGCGCGCGAGGTGAACAGCACCAGGTTGCCGGCATCCCAATCGAGATTCGCGGCCAGCCACTCGCTGATTTCCTCGGCATGGGCTTCGCGCGCATCGGGCAGGGCGCGCATCGCCGGCACTTCCAGGCGGGCCTGTACGGCCAGGTCGAAGGGCGAGGGCAGGCTCACGGTCACCGCGTCGTCGGGCAGCCCGACGGCGTCGGCGAAGCCGCGGAAATTGCCGCCCGCGCTGAGCGTGGCCGAGGTCATCACCACACCGCTGGCGTTGCCCCACAGCACGTCGCGCAACAGGCCGGCGGCGGACACCGCCGAAGCGTGACAGACGAGTTGCTGGTCGGCGCCCAGCGTCACCCAGCGTGCCAGCGGCGGGGCGTCGTCCGGATCGTCGCTGGACCAGGCGCGCCAGCACGCCGCCTGTCGGCCGATGCGCTCGAGCGCCATGCCCAGCTCGCGTGACAACGCCTCCTGGGTCGGGCCGCCATCGGTCATCTCGACCACGGCGCGCCGCACGGCGGTGAGCCAGCGCTGCACTTCCACGGTGAGCACGTCCAGCATGTGCGCGTGTTCCACCCATGATGCCGGCAGCTGACCCAGCGAACCGCGATACATGGGTTCGGTTTCGCCCGGATCAGGCAGCCAGCCGAGGCGGATTTCCTTCTCCAGTTCCTCCAGCGTGTTGCCCAGCTCCTGCAGTTTCTGGTCGCCCTGGTCGAGGCCGAGTTTGCCCAGGCGTTCCTTGTCGGTAAGCGAATACGCCGCGTGTACCTGCCGCCCGAGCCGCCCCAGCTGACGCACGCTGGCGCCCATGTAGACCTCCGCCGCGCCACGGTCGATCGCCTTGCCGGGAACGTGATGGCCTTCGTCGAAGATGTACAAGGTCTCGTCCGGTCGCGGCAGGATGACGCCGCCCCATGCCTGCACGCCGCTGCCCTCGTCCTCGCCGGGCATGGTGAGGTCGGCCAGTACCAGATCCTGGTTGGCCACGATGATTTCGGCGTCGTCGACCGCGCGGCGTGCCGCAAAGAACGGGCAGATCATGAACTGGCTGCACTTGCGGTTGGTGCAGCCGCCGGCGCTGGTCGTGATCATCGGGCGCAGCAGGTCGCTGACCGGCTCCGGCGCGCTGTCCATGTCGCCATCCCACTCGTGGCGCTCGAATGCCTCGCGCAGTTTCGCCAGAGCCTGCTTGTCGCGCGGTTGCGGCGGCTTGTTCCATAGCAGCAGGTCCGCTTCGAAGCCAGCCAGGCCAAGCTGCGCATCGTGGATGCTGTTGGCGGCCATCAGCAGGTTGCGCGGACACATGTAGCGGCCGCGGCCCTTGGCCAGCGCCACCTTCGCCTCGACCCCGTTGAGCTTCAGGTACAGCGGGATATCGCTGCGTACCAGCTGCTCCTGCAGGGCGATCGTGGCGGTGGCGATCAGCAGGCGTTTCTTCTGGAAGCGCGCCACGGCCACGCCGGCGATCAGGTAGGCCATCGACTTGCCGGTGCCGGTGGGCGCCTCGATCACCGCCACCCCGCCAGTCTGGCCGAATGCCTTGGCCACCTCGGCAATCATGCGCCCTTGCGAAGCGCGCACGCGAAAGCCGGGCAACCCTTCCTTCAGGCGAGCGTAGGCAGCGCGGATGGCGTCCTTGGTGGAATCGGCGAGCATGCGGCGTGGCAAACCTGTGGCGCGGTGCGGGGCGAGGCAGTGCGTCCTGCACTGGCGGAACAGTTGGACGCACGGCATGCCGGCGGCTGGTCGCCCAGTGTATCGGTGTATCCGTGTATCCGTGTATCAAAGGTGAGAACCAGTTCGCATTCGCGCGGCTGCTGCCCACCGTGTCATTGCCGTGTGCATGACGGGCGGTAACATCCGTGTATGCTGGAATGGGGGCTGCGATGCGGCCTGGTCCGGCGCTTTGCCGGTAACGAAGAAGGGGGCGGGATGGAGTCGACGCCGCTCGACGAGTCATTGCAATTGACGTGGCTGACGCGACTGGTTGCCGCTCATGCGCCAGGCGATGTCGCCGCGGCCATCGCAGAACTGGTGCGAGAGTGCGCTGGCGGCGGTTCCGCCTGCGTGGTGTGGCGACTGGGCGATCGACCTGCCTGCCAAAGCGTGCCTTCCACACGAATCGACCCGGCGGATTGGCCCTGGCTCGAGCGCGCGGCCACGTCGGATGCGGCGCAGTGGCACCCCGACAAGGTTCGCGTCGCGATGCGCCTGTGCGCCCTGCCCGAGCCGGCATTGCTGGTCCTGCAATTGCTTCCCGCGCAGGCAAACTCCCGCTTCCTCGAAAGCCTGGCCGCGCCGTTGCGCCTGGCGGCCCAACAACTGCAACAGGCGCTGGAGTGGGTCGAACTGCAGCATTCGCACCGGCAGCTGGAACGCTCGGAGAACCTGCAGCGGGCGCTGTTCGCGATCTCCGAGCTGGCCGGTTCCGACCATGACATGCCCACGGTGCTGCGCGGCATCCACGCGATCATCAGCTCGCTGATGTACGCGGAAAACTTCTTCATCGTTCTGCATGATGTCGAGCGCGACACGATCCGCTTCCTGTACTTCGTCGATGTCGAGGATCCGGTGGCACCGGGGGAAGGCCACGAAATTCCGCTCCGTGCGATCCAGCACACGCTGACCTGGTACGTCTTGAGCGACGGCAAGGCGCGCATGGGCGATGCCGACGAGTTGCGCAGGCAGGCCCAGGGCCCCGTGACGATAATCGGCCCGGACAGCCACGACTGGCTCGGTGTACCGATGTTGCGCGATGGACGACCCGGCGGCGTGCTGGTGGTGCAGAGCTACAAACCGGAGATCGGCTATACCGACAGCGACCTGGCCTTGCTCGAATTCGTGGCCAGCCACGTCCTGATCGCACTGGAGCGCAAGCAGGGCAAGGACGATCTCGAGCAACGGGTACGCGTGCGTACCGCCGAGCTGGCGCAGGCCAATCGTGGTCTGCAGATGGAAGTCACCGAGCGGCAGCGCGCCGAGCATTTGCAGACAGCGCTGTTCCGGATAGCCGAGCTGGCCACCGCGCGCATCACTCGCGGCGAGTTCTATCGGCGTGTGCACACGGTGGTTGCGGAGTTGTTGAACGCGGAGAACTTCTACATCGCGTTGCTCTCGGACGACCGCCAGCAGCTGCTGTTTCCCTACGCGGTGGACGCGGTCGAACGGCCGCCGACCAGCCGGCCGCTGGGGCGCGGCCTGAGCGAATACGTGTTGCGCCGGGGCGCCGCGCTGCGCGTCGACAATGCAGCGATCGAGGAACTGGAGCGCGCCGGCGAGCTTGCGCTGGGGCGGGTGGGATCGCCGGCCGTGTGCTGGCTCGGTGTGCCGCTGATCGTGGGCGACGAGGTGATCGGGCTGGTCACCGTGCAGAGCTACAGCGAGACAGTCGTGTATGGTGCCTCCGATCTGGAACTGCTGAGTTTCGTGGCGACGCAGATTGCCAGCAGCCTCACCCGGCGTCAGGCGGCCGAGACCCTGCAGCGAGCCTATGAGCAACTGGAGCATCGGGTGGAGGAGCGCACGCTGGCCTTGCGCAAGGAAATCACCGAGCGCGAGCGCGTGCAGGACCAGCTCAAGCATCAGGTGATGCACGATCCATTGACCGGCCTGCCGAATCGAAGCTATCTGCGCGACCGCATCGACCGGGTGCTGAAGAAGTCGCGGACCGAGCCGCAACACTTCTGCGCCTTGCTTTATCTCGACGTGGATCGTTTCAAGATCATCAACGACAGCCTGGGCCATCTGGCCGGCGACGAAGTGCTCAAGGAGGTGGCCGCGCGCCTTGCCGACTGTGTGCGGCATCCCGATCTGGTGGCGCGGCTGTCCGGCGACGAGTTCGCGATCCTGCTCGAAATGGTGGAGCAACCCGTCGATGCGAATGCGGTGGCGCAGCGCGTGATGGATGCGCTGGCTGCGCCGATGCCGCTGAGCGGCAAGGAATTGCAGGTCACCGCCAGCGTCGGCATCGCGATCGGCGACGGTCATTACCGCAATGCGGACGAGGTGTTGCGTGACGCGGACATCGCGCTGTATCGCGCCAAGGAGCTCGGTCGCAAGCGCTACCAGTTGTTCGACGAGACCCTGGCCCGGAACGTGGTGGACGTGTTGACGCTGGAGGGCGAGCTGCGCGCGGCACTGAAACACGATCAGTTCGAACCGTATTTCCAGTCCATCTGCCGCTTGAGTGACGGCCAGGAAGTGGGTTACGAGGCGCTGATCCGCTGGAACCACCCGCAACGCGGCGTGCTGCGCCCCGACGACTTCCTCAAGATCGCCGAAGACAGCGGCCTGATCGAGTCGATCGACTGGCGCATGTTCGAACTCAGCTGCGAGCGACTGCAACAACGCGGCAGCGCCGACACGTTCATGACCATCAACGTATCGGCGCTGCATCTGCGCCATGACGATTTCGACGCGCGCCTGCTCGAGGTCCTGGAGCGCACCGGCTTGCCACCGTCGCGACTGGTGGTGGAGGTCACCGAAGGCGCCCTGCTCGACAACCCCGAGAGCGTGCGAGCCATGCTGGAGCGGCTGCGCGAGGTGGGTATCGGTGCGGCGCTGGACGATTTCGGCACGGGCTATTCCTCGCTCAGCTACCTGCACTCGCTGCCGCTGCGCATCCTGAAGATCGACCGCGCGTTCGTGCAGGAACTCGACAAGGGCACGAACACCAGCAGTACCACGGTGGTGGCGGCCGTACTCGCGCTGGCACGCGCGCTGGACATCGAGGTGGTCGCCGAAGGCATCGAGACGAAAATCCAGTACGACGCGTTGCAAGCCATGGGTTGCGACATGGGGCAGGGCTACTGGATCGGGCGGCCAGCGCCGATCACGCGTTGAAGCGACCGCGCGCAGCCATCCGCACGTGACCCGAGCCCTGCGAGGTCAGTGACGTGGCGTTGTCGCCGCGGCTGCCTTTTCGGTGGCAGCGATCTGTCGCAAGCCCTGCTCGAAGGCCTCTGGTGGCTGCCCGCCGGAAATCAGGTGCCGGCCATTGATGATGGCCGCGGGCACCGATTGGATGCCGCGTGACACGTAGTACTGCTCCTGTCGGCGAACTTCGTCGGCGTAAGTTCCGGCGGCAAGAATTTCGCCGGCCATCGCGCTGTCCAGACCGACGCTCGTGGCAAGGCGCACCAGCGTGTCATGCGCACTCACGTTTTCCCCGTCGGTGAAATACGCGCGCAGCAGGGCTTGTTTGAGCGCCAGCTCCTTCCCCTCCAGCGCGGCCCAATGCAGCAGCCGGTGCGCGTCGAAGGTGTTGTAGACGCGGCTGCGCCGATCCATGTTGAAGGTGAAGCCCAGCGCCGCGCCGCGCGCGCGGATCACCTCGCGGTTGGCATCGATCTGCTCGGCTGAACTGCCGTACTTGCGCACCAGGTGCTCGGTGGAATCCTCGCCCTCCGGCGCCATCTGCGGATTCAGCTCGAACGGCTGGAAGTGGATCTCGGCGCTGACTTCGCCATCGAGCGTCGCCAGCGCCTGCTGCAGCGACGCCAGCCCCACCGCGCACCACGGGCAGGAAACGTCGGAGACGAAGTCGATGCGGAGGGGGATGGATGCATTCATGGCAGAGTCCTGGACGATGAGATCCGACATGAAATTGGATCTCCTGATGGTCGCTTCAAGGTGCCATTGCCGAAGAATGGTCGCGTCAAGCGGGCGTCGCACGCACTGAGATCGTGCTGACTGCAATGAGCGGTCATTGAAATCGGCGCGGAAAGATGGATATACGTGATGCGTGAGACGAAAGGCCAACGGTTGCATCCCAGCCAGCCGATGTCCGCCGTGGTCTGGCTTTGCCCGCCCGCTGCACCGCGATGAAGACCCGCTCGCGCATCGCTGCCTGGCAGCGCCTGCGCCAGCAGCCAACCTGGAAATTGCTGGCGGCGGACAACGCGCCGCTGATCGCCGCGCTGTTGCAGGCCCTGCTGCTTGATGCCGACGTCAGTTGCCGGTCTCGCAGCTGCACGAGCGGCTGGCGCGCGAGCTGGAGGAGTTGCGACGTGCACGAGCATTTCCCGGCTTTCAACAGAGAATGTCTGGTCATCCCGAATCCCGAATCCCGGATCCCGGATCCCGGATAAAAAGCTGTCGCCCAGCATCGTGCTCATATAGCGTGATTTCATGTCAGTCATCGTCACTGGGAGCTTGCGCAAGCCGACGCCCTTTCTCGCGAGCGCTGTCGGCCAGCAAGGCTGGCAGCGATTGCAGGATCGGATGATCGAGGCCGTTCTCGCGCATGCTTCGAGCCAGATCGCTGGCTTGATCGGGCAGGGCTTCGGCCATGCCCGCGAGGCGTGCCAGCGCCGGTTCGATGTCCACTCGTGCGTCGCGCAACAGTGACTCCCAGTGGTGGCGGCGGATGTCGCGCAGGCGGTAGGTGTTGCCGATTTTCATGGCCATCGCCAGTTTGTCCTGGCGCAGCGCGGGATAGGGTAGTGCGCTGCCGAGGTCGTACAGCGGCGCCAGGCGAACGCGACCGCCGCGACCAGACAACAGCGCGTAGTTCTTCGCGTGCGCATCGGTGCCGGCGATCAGCCAGTTGAAGGCGAGTGCGTCGATGAAGGTATCCACGTCGCGGGTCGCGGCGCTGGAATGCGTGCGCAACACGTCGATGATGGCCAGCGGGCCGGGGCCGCCATCGCTCTGGTATTTGCGTGTTGGGGGAACGGCGAGCACCTGGCACAGGTCCTCCTGATGTACGCGAAGCAATCGACCCTGATGCTCGATGCGGTCGAAACGGGTCACGACGATGGCCGGTTCTCCTTCGAACCAGTGCAACTCGGACTGTGCCACCGGCAGGCCGAGCCGGCGGGCCAGGGTGAGGCAGAAATGTTCGTTCTCGGCGTGACCATCGAACGCGGCGGTCGGCGGCTTCAGGATGTGCGTGGTGGGCGTGCGCCCGGCGGGCACGCCCCAGCGGCCATCGCGCCGCAACAGTGCCGTCTTCGGTTGTGCGCCGGCAAGGCTGAACTGGCCGTGGTCGGTGGCGCGGCGGGTGGCGGAAGGGTCTTGCCGCAGCGCACGCAGGCGCTCGCCGATCTCGGCCTCGTCCAGCCACTCGATGTCATCGGTGACCTGATCCTGCAACGCGGGCAGGCGTTCGGCCGGCACGAACTGCACCGCGCCGGCGCAATCCTCCCCAATGTGCGCCAGCAGCCCGAAGGCGTTGCGGGCGGAAACGTGGAAGTGGCTGGCCCAGCGCGCCAGGGTCTGCTCGTTGTCGGGCAACAGGCCCCACAGGAAGGCGTCGACCACGGCATGCGGATGCGTCGCGCGCACCAGCGGCATGGACAGCGACAACGGCAGGGCATCCGGATGCCGGCGCCACGCGTCCGCGTACTCGAAACGCAACCGGCCGCTGCGTTCGCGGGCGACGGTACCGATGGCCGCGCCGTCCATTACGGCGGCCAATGCATCGACAGTCACTGCGGCGGCTTCCGTGCGGCGTCGATGATGGCGTCGATGTCGATATCCGGCGTGTCGGCGACGCGACCATAGGTAGGTGTCGCCACGCCGGTTTGCAGCGGGTTGTCGAGCGTGTTGAGGGCGCGCAGCACCAAGCCCATTTCCGCGCGCGGCTTGCCGCGCTCGACCTCGACTACCCATTGCCGGCTGACGCCGATGCGGCGGGCCAGCTCGGATTGGCCCAAGCCGGCCTGCTTGCGGCTTTCACGCAGCAGGGCGCCTATGTCCTGCGGTGTTCGGATGAACATGATGGCCTCGGAGTCGCCGTACGACGACATCATGAAATGTCAGCGATCGGAGACAATATAGCCATGTCGCCGCTCGTTGACAATACCCGGCAGGTTTCAGTTTTTGATGATGTTTCGAGCCACCACTTCGGCCACCTTGATGCCGTCGACACCGGCGGAAAGGATGCCGCCGGCATAGCCGGCGCCCTCGCCGGCGGGGTAGAGGCCGCGGGTATTCAGGCTTTGCAGGCTGTCGTCGCGCGTGACGCGTACGGGTGAAGACGTGCGCGTTTCGACGCCGGTGAGGATGGCGTCGCGCATGGCGTAGCCGCGAAGCTGCCGCTCGAACGCGGGCAACGCCTCGCGGATCGCGGCGATGGCGTAGTCGGGCAGTGCGCGGTCGAGGTTGCCCAGGGTCACCCCGGGCTGGTACGAGGGCTGCACCTCGCCAAGCGCCTGCGAAGCGCGACCGGCCAGGAAATCGCCGACCAGTTGTGCGGGGGCGTTGTAGTTTTCGCCGCCCAACGCGTAGGCGCGGCTTTCCAGCGCACGTTGCAAGGCAATCCCGGCCAGCGGGCTGCCGCTGGCATCGAACGCGCCGAAGTCGGACGGATCGATACCGACCACGACCGCCGCATTCGCATTGCGTTCGTTGCGCGAATACTGGCTCATGCCGTTGGTGACCACGCGGCCGGGTTCGCTGGTGGCGGCGACCACCGTGCCGCCCGGACACATGCAGAAGCTGTAGACCGAGCGGCCGCGGCCGGCGTGATCGCCCTTGCAGTGGTGTACCAGCTTGTAGTCGGCGGCGCCGAGCAGCGGGTGGCCGGCCTGCGCGCCGAACAGCGCGTGGTCAATCACGGACTGCGGGTGCTCGATGCGGAAGCCGATCGAAAAGGGCTTGGGCTCCAGGTACACGCCGCGCGCATGCAGCATGGCGAAGGTGTCGCGCGCGCTGTGACCGGGCGCCAGCACCACATGGTCGGCGTGGATCTGCTCTCCGCCGGCCAGGATGACACCGCGCACATGGCGCTCGCCGGCGGCGTCGGTGTCGATCAGCAGGTCATCGACACGCTGGCTGAAGCGGATTTCGCCGCCCAGTGATTCGATCGTGGCGCGCATGCGCTCGACCATCGACACCAGCCGGAACGTGCCGATGTGCGGCTTGCTGACGTAGAGGATCTCCTCCGGCGCGCCGGCGGTGACGAACTCGCTGAGCACCTTGCGGCCGTGGTGGTGCGGGTCGCGGATCTGGCTGTGCAGCTTGCCGTCGGAAAACGTGCCGGCCCCGCCCTCGCCGAATTGCACGTTCGATTCCGGGTGCAGCTGGCGCTGGCGCCACAGGTCCCAGGTGTCCCTGGTGCGCTCGCGTACCTGCTTGCCGCGATCGAGGATGATCGGTCGAAACCCCATCTGCGCCAGCAGCAGTCCCGCGAACAAGCCGCATGGGCCGAAGCCGATCACCAGCGGACGAGTTCGGCTTCGCGCCGGCCGCTTGACCACGAAATGGTAGTCCGTGTCCGGCGTGGGCCGGACGTGCACGTCGTCCGCGAATTGCCGCAGCAGTTCCGTTTCGCGCGGGGTATCGATGTCGAGCGCATAGATCAGCATGATCGCGCCGTGCCTGCGCGCGTCGTAACTGCGCCGCGCGATGGTGTAACCGGTCAGCGCGGTGGCGTCGATGTGCAGTCGCGCGAGGATCGCGAGCGTGAGTGCTGCCGTGGTGTGATCCAGCGGCAGCTTGAGGTCGGTCAGTCGCAGCATGGGTCAGGGAGCGCGGGACGGGGGCGTGCGGGATTTTTGCAGAAAACGTGCGCAGGAATCCGCCAGGGAAGGCTGCTCATGCTCAAGTGCGCAACGTGGACCCGCTCGACATCGTCGTTCGCGAGCGGGTCGGCACGAGTGGGGCTCAGCCGCCGCGCAGGAAATCCTTCTTGCCGATATCGGCCCCGGCGGTACGCAGGATGTCGTACGCCGTCACGCAGTGGAACATCAGGTTCGGGATGGCGAACTCGAACAGGTAGTCCTGGCCGGTGAAGTGCTGCGAACCGCTGCGCATCTTCAGTTCGACCGCACGCGCCTCGCTTCCGTCGATCTGCTCGGGTTTGAGCGTCTTGAGATAGTCGATGGCGCGGGCAAGACGCGCATGCACCTGCTCGAGCGTGGTCTCGTCGTCGTCGAACTTGGGCGCTTCCACCCCGGCCAGCCGGGCCGCGGAGTTCTTGGCGGTGTCGGTGGCGATCTGGATCTGCTTGATCAGCGGAAACATGTCGAAAGTCAGCCGGGTCTGCAGCAGCACTTCGTCGCTGACGTTTTTTGCCTTGGCGTGCGCCGCGCCCATTTGCAGCACGTGTTCCAGATTGCCGAGTGAGCGGATGAAGAAAGGTACGGAGGCCTGGTACATGGATAGCGACATGATATTTCCTTGGTTTCGTGAAGCGGTTGGGATGCAAGTGCAAAGGGCGTCGATCCCGGCTCATCGGGCCGGTGATCGGGCTTTCGGTTAACCGTTGCCGCGATCACCCGACCGACCGGCATTCGCCTGCCACAAAGCGCAAAGGCTACACCTGCGATGTGGGCGGATACAGCAGATGCAGTCAGTCGTGATGCGGAAACAGGCCGCTACCGGATTGGGGCGCGGCGTTGATCCAGTCGGCCACGGCTTGGGGATGTTCGAGGTGCAGGTGGTGGCCGCCGGCCAGGTGGCTGACGGTGATGGTGGTGACGCAATCGGCGCGCACCTGCATTGGCAAGGTCGGCAGATAGGGCGTGGTCGGCTGTGCCAGCAGCAGGCGGGTGGGTGCGCGGATGCCATGCAGCAGGGCATGAACCTGCGATTCGGCCAGGCGCACCGCGCTGGGTCGAGTCAGCCGCGGGTCGCTGCGCCAGCGCCAGCCGCCTTCGGTTTCGATCAGCCCGCGTTCGACGATCGGCAGCGCCAGTTCGGCCTGCATGCCGCTGGCCAGGCAACGCGCATTGACCGCCTGGTCGATGTCGCGAAATTCCCGCAGCGGCTTGCGTGGCGCGGCGCGGGAAGTCAGCGCGTCGCGGAAGCGCTGCAGGGTGTGCGAGCCATCGTCGCCAAGCGGACCGAGGCCCTCGATCAGCAGCAGCCGCTCGATCCGCTCAGGCATGGCGGCCGCCACCAGCGAGGCGACGCCGGCACCCAGCGAATGACCCAGCAAGCTGTAGCGTGAGAGCTGCAAGGCGTCGGCCACGCCGAGGATGGCCCGCACGTAATCCATATGGTGATAACTGGCGCTGGGCGCCAGGTGATCGGAGTGACCGTGGCCGGGCAGATCCAGCGCGATCACCCGATAGCGGCTGGCCAGCAACGGCCCGAGCCGGGCAAAACTGGCGGCGTTATCGAGCCACCCGTGCAGGGCCAGCAGCGGCGGTTGCTCGTCGTCGCCCCAGACCTGGGCAGCCAGGTTCAGTTGTGGCAGTGCGATGCGGCGCTCGACGGGGATCGTCACGCGGCGGCTTCCGGCCAGCCCTGCAGGTGCCGGCGCACCAGCGCGGCCAGGCTGTCGACCTGCTCGGCGCTGTCGTTCAGCGCGGGAATGTAGCGCAGCGTGTCGCCCCCGGCGGCCGTGAAAAAATCGCGGTTGCGCAGAGCGATTTCTTCCAGCGTCTCCAGGCAATCCACCGCAAAGCCGGGACAGGCCACGTCGAGCCGGCGCACGCCATCGGCGGCAAGCTGACGCACCGTGACGTCGGTGTACGGATGCAGCCAGCGCTCGCGCCCCACCCGCGACTGGAAACTGAGCAGCAACTCGTCTTCGCCGAGGCGCAATCGTTCGCGCAGCAGCTGTGCGGTGCGCCGGCACTGCTCGGGATAAGGGTCGCCCAGGCGCGCGTAGCGTTCGGGAATGCCGTGAAACGACAGCAGCAGTTTCTCGCCGCGCCCGTGGCTGCTCCACCAGCGTTCGATGCTGGTCGCCAGGGCCGCGATGTGCCCGGGTTCATCGTGATAGCCATTGACCAGGCGCAGCTCCGGCGGCCAGCGCAATGTCTTGAAAGCGTCGGCGACGGCATCGATGACCGAGCCGGTGGAGGTGGCGGAATACTGCGGATACAGCGGCAGCACCAGCAACCGGCGCACGCCTTCGCGCTGCCATTGGCCGATCGTCTGCGCCACCGAGGGTTGGCCGTAGCGCATGGCCAGTCCCACTCGCAACTTGCCGGGCAGCTGCTGGTCAAGCTCGCGCCGCAAGGCGTCCGCCAGCGCCTCGCTGCCATAGCGCAGCGGTGAGCCGCGTTGGTCCCAGATCTGCGCATAGGCGTGCGCCGAGCGCTTTGGCCGTATGCGCAAGACGATCCCGTGCAGAATCAGCCACCAGCGCCAGCGCGGAATATCGATCACGCGCGGATCGCCAAGAAATTCTGCCAGATAAGGTCGCAGCGCCTTGGCGGTGGGCGCGGTCGGCGTACCCAGGTTGACCAGCAGCACACCTGCCTGAACGGACGGAACGGTCGGCGTGCCGGATTGCCCGGCATCGCCGGTATAGTGCTTGTTGCGTGGCATCGTGACGGTCATGGCAGGTCAGCCCCGCAGTCTGCCACAAGCGCGGCACCGTGACGTTGCGTCATCCCCTGGCCCATGTGGAGTAGTCCATGTTCAAGTACCCGCTGCGTCGTCTGTTGCTGATTGGCATGGTCGTGTTGTTGCCCTCGATGGCTGCGCATGCCGAGGATCCGCCGCTGGTGCGGGCGAAGAACGCGGTGAGCGTGCTCAATGAGATCATGCAGGCGCCGGACAAGGCGATTCCGCGCGATCTGCTGCGCGATGCGAAGGCGATCGCGGTGATTCCCGACATGCTCAAGGTCGGCTTCATCTTCGGCGGCCGTCGCGGCGAGGGCCTGATTTCGGTGAAGAGCCCGGACGGCACCTGGTCCAATCCCAGCTTCATCACCATGACCGGCGGCAGTGTCGGCTTCCAGGCCGGCGTCTCCTCCACCGACGTGGTGCTGGTGTTTCGCACCCAGCACGGGGTGGATTCGATCGTGCGCGGCAAGTTCACCCTGGGGGCGGACGCGTCGGCGGCGGCCGGGCCGGTGGGGCGCTCGGCCAATGCGTCGACGGATGAACAGCTGAAAGCGGAGATCTACTCGTATTCGCGCAGCCGCGGGCTGTTCGCGGGCGTGGCGCTGGATGGTTCGGTGCTGCGCATCGATTACGATGCGAACGCCCAGGTGTATGGCGCCGGCATCACGCCGCGGCGCATTTTCGAGGGCGGCGTCACCAAGGTTCCTGCGCCGGTGGTCGACTTTCGCGATCGGCTTGAAGAGTACACTTCGCAATAACTGTCGGGGCGCAAGCGCCCGCTGCACTTGGCCGCATTCGGTCTGGAAGGTTGATCATGGGTTTGGACAGCGTCTGGCATTGGCTCATTTTCCTGGTGATCGTGTTGCTGCTCTTCGGCACCAAGAAAATCCGCAACCTCGGGCCGGATCTCGGTGAGGCCATTCGCGGGTTCAAGAAAGGGCTCGGCGGCGACGACGAGACGAAAAAGAAGGAAGAGGAAGAAGCCCGCCGCAAGGAAGCCGAACAACTGCGCGCGGAGCCCAAGCCCGCCGATCAGGCCAGCACGCAGAGTCAGCACGACTCCAGCGAAACCCGGTAGCACCCGGCGGGCGGCGTGCGGCGATGATCGAGTTCAGCCTCGGCAAACTGGTATTGCTCGCCCTGATCGCGTTGATCGTGCTCGGCCCGGAGAAGTTGCCCGGCGCGGCACGCACTGCCGGGGCCCTGCTGCGACGCGTGCGCAATGGCTGGGACGATGTGCGCTCCGAGGTCGAGCGTGAACTCGAGGTGGAAGAGATCCGGCGCGCCGCGCGCGAGGCGGCGGCGCAGGCGGAAGCCGCGCAACAGGAAATCAAGGATGGGCTGCATCAACTGCACGAGCCGCTGGCAGAAGTCGTCGGACAGGTCGGCGCAACGGAGCAGTCGCCGGCCGAGCCCGTAGCCGTCGCCCCGAACCTGCCCGAATCGCCCGAGACGAACCCGCAGGCGGAATTGCCCCTGGAGCAGCCGGCACTGGCTGACCCGCCATCAACCGAATCAGCCGCTGACAAACGGGTTTCGGCGCAACGGAACGCCGCTCATGACGGCGCCTGAGTCCGATACGCCGGAATCGGCGCCGGAAGGCGATGACCTGCAGCAAGGCCTGTTCTCGCATCTGCTGGAACTGCGCACACGCTTGCTCAAGTCGGTAGCCGTGCTGGTGCTGGTGCTGGTCGCGCTGGTGCCGTTTGCGAACCGGCTCTACACCCAGCTGGCCGCCCCGCTGGTGGCGCGCCTGCCCGAAGGCGCGCACCTGATCGCCATCGGCGTCACCAGCCCGTTCATCACGCCGTTGAAGCTGGCGTTCTATGCCGCGCTGTTCATCAGCATGCCGGTGATCCTGTACCAGCTGTGGGCGTTCGTCAGCCCGGGCCTGTACAAGAACGAGAAGCGGCTGGCGCGGCCGCTGCTGGTGGCCGCGATGGCGCTGTTCTACCTGGGCTGCGCGTTCGCGTATTTCCTGGTGCTGCCGGCGGCGTTTCGTTTCCTCATCGCGGTGACGCCGAATGGCGTGGAGATGATGACCGACATCAGCCAGTACCTCGACTTCGTGATGCTGATGTTCTTCGCGTTCGGCTTCTGCTTCGAGGTGCCGGTGGCGGTGGTGATCCTGGCCGCGGTCGGCGTGGTGGACCTGGAAAAGCTGCGCAGCGGACGACGCTATGCCATCGTGGGCGCGTTCGGCGTCGCGGCGGTGATCACGCCGCCGGACATCACCTCGATGCTGATGCTGGGGATTCCGATGTGCCTGCTGTACGAGGTGGGCATACAGGCGGTGCGCTGGCTGATCAAGCCGGGTTCGCTGAAAACGGACGCGGGCTGACGCAGCGCAGCGGCGCGGTATCAATACAGATCGATCGGATCGACATCCAGCGACCAGCGCACCTGGCGCGCCGCAGGCAGCGCGGCCAGCGCCTGCTGCCACGGGCGCAACAGGCCGCGCAACACGCGGCGATGGCCAGCCTCGATCAGCAACTGGCCGCGATGACGGCCCGCGCGCAAGGCCATCGGTGCAGGCATCGGGCCGGCGACCTGCAGCGGCGCGTCGGGAGGCAAGGCGGCGCGGGCAGCGGCCAGGAACAACTCGACCGCCTCACGCCGGGGTGCCTCGGCCCGCAACAACACCTGGTGGCTGTACGGCGGCAACTGCACCAGTTGGCGTTCGGCCAGGAGGTCGCGCGCGACGGCGGCGTAGCCATTGGCCAGCAGGTTGCGCAGCAACGGGTGATCGGGTTGGTGCGTCTGCAGCAGCACGCGGCCGGGTTTGCGCGCACGGCCGGCGCGTCCGGCCACCTGTACCACCAGTTGCGCCAGTCGTTCCTCGGCGCGGAAATCCACGCTGTGCAGGCCTTCGTCCACGCCCACGATCGCGACCAGGGTGAGGTTGGGCAGGTCGTGCCCCTTGGCCAGCATCTGGGTGCCGACCAGAATCGCCGGCCGGTCGTTGCCCAGGGTCGCCAGCATCTCCTCGAACGCATCCTTGCGGCGGGTGGTTTCGCGGTCCACGCGCAGCACCGGAACTTGCGGGAAGCGCGCCACCAGGGCTTCCTCGAGCCGCTCGGTCCCGTGTCCCTGCGCGGTCAGCTCGCTGGCACCGCAATTCGGACACGTCGCCGGCAAGCGCTGGTGTTGGTCGCAGTGGTGACAGATCAGCTGGTGGATGCCGGCGTGCAAGGTCAATGGCCGCTCGCAGCGCGAACACTCCGCGTGCCAGCCGCAGCTGTGACACAGCAGCACCGGCGCATAACCGCGACGGTTGCGGAATACCAGCGCCTGCTCGCCGCGGGCCACCGTCTCGGTCACGGCGGCCAGCAGCGCCGGCGACAGGCCGTGATCCAGGCGCTGCCCGCGCATGTCGATGATCTGCACCTGCGGCGCGCGTACCGCGCCGGGCCGCGCGCGCAGATGCAGGCCGCGATAGCGGCCCGCCGCGGCGTTGGCCAATGACTCCAGCGACGGTGTGCCCGAACCCAGCAGCACCGGCACGCCCAAGGCGCGGGCGCGCACCAGCGCCAAGTCGCGGGCGTGGTAGCGAAAACCATCCTGCTGCTTGTAGGACCCGTCGTGTTCCTCGTCGACGATGATCAGGCCACCTTGCGGCAGCGGCGTGAAGATCGCCGAGCGGGTGCCCAGGATCACCCGGGCGGTACCGGCGCGGGCGCGCAGCCAGGCACGCGCCCGGTCGCCCTCGGACAAACCGGAGTGCAGCACCTCCACCAGCAGCCCGAGGCGCTCGCGCAAGCGGCGCACGGTCTGCGGCGCCAGTCCGATTTCCGGCACCAGCAGCAAGGCCTGCCTGCCCCGGGCCAGCACCTGCTCGATCAACGCCAGGTACACCTCGGTCTTGCCGCTGCCGGTGACGCCGTCGAGCAGGAACGGCTGGTAGTGATCGAGACTGGCGCTGACTATGGTGACGGCCTGGCGTTGTTCGTCGCTGAGCGTCGGCGCCATGGTTGGCGGCAGGCGGCGTCCGGCCGGTGGGCGCTCACTGCGTTCCAGCAGGCCGGCACCCGCGAGGCGGCGCGCCGCCTCGCGCCAGCCGGGCTGTTGCTCGTTGAGTTCCTGTGCGCTGAGCGCGCCCGCGGCGAGCGTGGCCAGCAGGGCCTTGCTGCCGCCGCGCCGGCTGCCGGCGCCGTGCGCGTCTTGTCCGGCGCTGGTGAGCGACCAGTATTCGTCGCCGATCGGTGGCAGCGGCCTGGCCTCGCGCAGGGTCAGCGGCAGTGCGTTCGCATACGCCTCGCCCGGCGCGCCCAGCCAGTAGTCGGCGGCCCAGGCCAGCGTCTGCATCAGTTCGGCATCGAGCAAGGCTTCTTCATCGAGCAGCCGCGTGGCCTGCTTGAGCCGCTTGCTGTCGACGCTGGCCTCGGCATCGATCGCCACCACCACGCCCACCAGATGGCGGCGGCCGAATGGCACCACCACCCGGCTGCCCACGCGCGACTCACCCGCGGCGGGAGGCAGGTAGTCGAACAGAGTAGCCAGTGGCAACGGCAGGGCGACGCGAAGAACAGCCGGCATGGTCACCTCGTTGGCGGTGGCGGATGGTTGACAAAGCGACCTGCCAAGTGCGGGCCCCGGGATGACCCGCCGCGTTCAGGCATCGCACCGCCTCGTTTTCCGCGGTTGGCACGGACGTGTGCCGGACTCAGCGTCTGTGAAGAAAACCACTTCCTGTGGTTTTCTTCTATCGCACGTCCGGTACATGCCCGGACGTGCTCACGCGAATCAGTCACTTGCGTGACCGGTCCGCGTCCGGCCATCCCTGGCCGGGCTTCGAGGTTGAATAGTCACAACCTCTCAGCGCGTCAATGGAGGCAGGGAAACCCTCTGCCGGGGCTTTCAGTGTAACCGCGGAGAGTTGCAGCCTCGCTGCAGCGTGTCGGCCATCGTCGCTTGTGCAGTTGCGCACACTTGTTGCTCACAGGTCGAGAAAGTTCGGGTAAGTGGCTATCGCTCCGGGCTTTTCATGCTTATCCACAATTGCTGTGGATAAGTCTGTGGATGCCGGGGGGAGGGTGCCCCGCGGAGGGCGTCGCAGCGCCCTTCGCAACGTCTTGACGATATTTTCATCAACTAAAAAAATACATATGAATCAAAAACTTGGAATTCAATATTCGTCTGTGTGGCGGTACGGGGCAAGCAACCTTCGGGGCAGTCGCAAGCCCGGTGGTGCTGTGCAAAACCCGCGACGAAGGGCTTGAGTGCAGGCGCTTCGATCCGCTTCGCGCACTCGTGAGGCTGCTCTCGGCCGGACGTCGTCACGACTCGTGCCGGTCGTGTCGAATGGATCAGGGGCAGGGTAAAATGTGCGGCCGGGGACCGGGGCGGCTGAAGCACTGTGGCTGCAGCGTGGTGCTTTGAGCGGTCCTCCTGCTTCCTTTCGCTGGATAGCGATGGCTATTCGCTCCGAACGATCAAAAACCTGCGCCAGCGCCATTCCTTTGCGGGGTTGGCCTGGTTTCTGCCGTCCGGGCCTCCAGGCAAGGCTGGCCTTGCGCCGATACGGACCACAGCGTCCCGAGAGTTGCTTGTGTCCCTGAATCTGTATCGACCCGAGCGTGCGCGCCTGCTGCACGAGACGCGCGCCACCGTGCGCCTCGCGCTGCCGCTCATCTGCGCCCAATTGGCGGCGATCGGCAGCAACGTGATCGACGCGGTGCTGGCCGGCCACGTCAGCGCGCACGTGCTGGGCGCGGTGGCCGTGGGCGCCAGCATCTGGTCGCTGGCGATCGTCAGCGGGATCGGCATGATGATGGCGGTACCGCCTTCGGTCGCGCAGCTGGACGGCGCGGGCCGGCGCGACGAAGTCGGCGCGGTGTTCCATCAGGCGGTGTGGCTGGCGCTGGGGATGGGCGCCCTGCTGTGGTTTGCGGTGCGCCACGCGGCGCCGCTGATCGACCTGATCGGGGTCACCCCAAGCCTGCGCCACGACGTGCAGCGCTTCCTGCTGGCGATCAGCTGGGGCGCGCCGGCATTGACTTGCTATTTCGCCTTGCGCGGCCTGTCCGAAGGATTGTCGCTGACCCGCCCCTCGATGTATTTCAGCCTCGGCGGACTGGTGCTGCTGGTGCCGCTGGGTTACGTGTTGATGTTCGGCAAGCTGGGCATTCCGCCGCAGGGTGCGCACGGCTGTGGCGTGGCCACGGCGATCGTGCTGTGGCTGGAAATGCTGGCGTTCGGCATCTATGTGATCTTGCGGCGCAACTACCAGGGCCTGGGCCTGTTCGAGCGGGTCGAGGGACCGAACCTGCGCCGGATCGGTGCATTGATGCACATCGGGGCGCCGATGGCGGTCACCTTGCTGGCCGAGGCCGGGTTGTTCGTGGCCACGGCGCTGATCATCGCCACGCTGGGCGAGGACGTGATCGCCAGCCACCAGGTCGCGATCAATATCGCCTCGCTGTTCTTCATGATCCCGCTCGGCCTGGCGATGGCGATTACCGTGCGCGTGGGAAACGCGGTGGGGCGTGGCGACGAGCGCGGCGTGCGTTACGCCGGCTTCTGCGGAATTGGGCTGACCCTCGCGACGCAGTTGTTCTCGGCGGCCGTGATGCTGAGCCTGCCGCACGTCATCGCGGCGCTGTACACGCACGATCCCAAGGTGATCGCGCTGGCCGCGCAACTGATCGTGCTGGCCGGGCTGTTCCAGTTTTCCGACGGCATCCAGGTCGCCGCCAACGGCGCCTTGCGCGGGCTCAAGGACACGCGCGTGCCGATGGCGATCACGCTGTTTTCCTATTGGGTGGTGGGCATGCCGGTGGGTTGGTGGCTGGCCTTCCACCATGGCATGGGCGCGCGCGGGATGTGGATCGGCCTGATTGCCGGACTGTCGGTGGCCGCCGTGATGCTGTTCACCCGCTTCTGGCGCAGTGCCTGGAAACAGCGCTGGCGCCTGGTCGGCATGACCGCGCCCGCGCGACCGGCTACGCTGGACGCCTGACTTCGGGAACTTGTCCATGCCACCACCCTTGCCGCCGCCACGCCGCCGGAACTTCCTGCGCAGCCTGGGGCACGGTATCAACATCACCCGACTGGTCATCATCAACCTGGTTTTCTTCGGGTTCCTGTTCATTGTGCTGCTGCTGGTCGTGGCGGCCAGCGTCGCCGAAGACAAAGCCGTACAGCAAGACAGCGTGCTGGTGCTCAAGCCGCAGGGCCAGCTGGTCGAGCAATACAGCATCGCGCCGTTGCAGCGTGCGCTGTCCGGCTTGTCCGGTGACGACGCCAAACAGGTACAACTGCGCGACCTGATCGGCGCGATCGACGGGGCCGCCCGGGACAAGCGGATCAGCCGCATCCTGTTGCTGCCGGGCGACCTGCAGGCCAGCGGGTTTGCGGCGTTGCGCGAGGTCGGCGCGGCGCTTGATCGCTTTCGCGCGACCGGCAAGCCGGTGATCGCCTGGGGGGTCAACCTGGATCAGGGTCAGTACTACCTCGCGGCGCACGCCGATCGCGTGCTGGTCGATCCGCAGGGCGGCGTGATGCTCACCGGCCTCGCCAACTATCGCCTCTATTACAAGGATCTGCTCGACAAGCTGGGTGTCGACGTGCATCTGTTCCGCGTCGGCGAGTTCAAGAGTGCCGCCGAGCCATACATTCTCGATCATGCCTCGACGGCGGCGAAACAGGCCGACAGCTACTGGATGAGCGGGTTGTGGGACGGCTATCTGGACCAGGTGGCGGCGCTGCGCAAGATCGACCCGGCCACCCTGCGCGACGACATCGACAACCTGCCGCAACACATCGCCAGCACCCAGGGCGACCTGGCCCAGTTGGCGGTGAACGAACACCTCATCGACGGCACGGCAACCCGCGCCGAACTGGTCGCGATGCTGCGTAAGCAGGGCGTGCCGGCGGGGCAAAAGGATCAGGGCTTCCGCCAGGTCGACCTGGCGCGCTATGCCGCGAACCTGCCGCGCGAAGGCAGGCTGTCGGCGCCTGGCGTGGCGATCGTCGTGGCCGAGGGCGAGATCGCCGGCGGCAAGCGTCCGCCCGGATCGATCGGTGGCGAATCCACCGCGGCGCTGATCCGCGCCGTACGCGAGGACAAGCGCAGCAAGGCGCTGGTGCTCAGGGTCAATTCGCCCGGTGGCGAGGTTTTCGCCGCCGAAGAGATTCGTCGCGAGGTCGCGCTGACCCGGGCCGCCGGCATTCCCGTGGTGGTGTCGATGGGCGACGTGGCGGCCAGCGGTGGCTACTGGATCTCGATGAACGCGAATCGCATTTTCGCCGAGCCGAACACGATCACCGGCTCGATCGGCATCTTCGGCCTGTTTTACACGGTGCCGGATACCCTGGCCAAGCTCGGCATCCGCAGCGACGGCGTCGCCACCGGACCGATGGCGGGCGCGTTCGACATCACCCGTCCGCTCGATCCCAACGTCGGCGCGGTGATCCAGGCGACGATCGACAAGGGTTATCGCGATTTTGTCGGCAACGTGGCCAAGGCGCGCGGCCAGAGTTACCAGGCCATCGATGCGATCGCCCAGGGACGCGTGTGGACGGGCCGGCAGGCGCTGGCACGTGGCCTGGTCGACCAGCTCGGCGGTCTGCGCGATGCCGTGGCCGAGGCCGCCACCTTGGCCAAGCTGGGCAAGGACTACCCGGTGCGCTACGAGGAGGCGCCGCTGGGCGGCTTCGAGCGTTTCCTGGTCGGCCTCAACCACAGTGCGAGCATGCACCTGCTGCAATCGTGGGGTGTACGCCTGCCGCGCTGGTTCGCCCAGTTGCCCGCGTTGTCCCCGGAACTTGAGCTGTTGCGCAACGCGAAGGCCGGCACGCCCAACATCTATGCCGACTGTTTGTGCGTCCCCCGCTAGACGACCACCAGCGAACTGCGTAGGAGCGCACCCTGTGCGCGATGGCTCTCCGGGATGTCACCGAAAAGCATCGCGCACAGGGTGCGCTCCTACTGCGCACTCGATCTGCTTGCGTTGTTCCTCGGCGTGCTTGTTCACGACTTTCTGCACATCTTTCGCCCGCTGTTCGTCCGCCTTCAGCGCATCGAACGGGGTGGCGACGTCGGCAGCCTTGGCCTTCGGCTCCGGCGGCTTGCCGGAGCAGGCTGCCAGTGTCAGCAGGCATAGCAGGATCGGCAGCGATTTCATGGGCGTTCTCCTGCATGGCAGTGGGTCGAGTGTCCCGCCCCGCGGCTTGGCAGGCAAGCCGGGCGCAATCACGAGCGCGCCCGGAAAGACGTTGCTAAGCTGGTCCCATGAGCAACCTCCCGAACAGTCGTGCGGAAGCCTGGCAATTGCGCGGCCACACCGCGCTGGTGACGGGCGCGAGCAAGGGCATCGGGTACGCCACGGCGCGTGAACTGGCCGGCCTCGGCGCCGACCTGCTGCTGGTGGCGCGCGACGAGGATTACCTGGAACAGGTGCGGGTGGAGCTGGGCGAAGACTTTCCCGACGTGCGAATGCTCGCCTTTGGCGCCGACCTGACCGAGGCGGAGGAACGCCTGGCGATATTCGATTGGATCGCCGACCTCGGCGCGTCGCCGTCGCTGCTGGTCAACAACGCCGGCGGCAACCAGCCCGGCGCCACGCTGGACTATGCCGAGGACGACTATCGGGCGATCTTCGAACAGAACCTGTTTTCCGCCTTCGAGATGTGCCGCCTGGCGCACCCGCACCTGGCGCAGCATGCCAACGCAGCCATCGTCAACGTGGGCTCGGTATCGGCGATGACCCACGTGCGCACCGGCTCGCCCTACGGCATGAGCAAGGCCGCACTGCACCAGCTGACCCGCAACCTGGCGGCCGAATGGGCGGTCGATGGCATCCGCGTCAACACCGTGGCGCCCTGGTACATCCGCACCCAGCGCTCGGAGCTGGCGCTGGCCGACCCCGACTATCTGGACGAGGTGCTCGACCACACTCCGCTGAGGCGGATCGGCGAGCCCGAGGATGTGGCGGCGGCGATCGCCTTCCTGTGCCTGCCGGCGGCCGCCTACATCACCGGCCAGGTGCTGGCGGTGGATGGTGGCTTTCTCAACGACGGCTTCTGAACCGTTGGCGCGCGCTGCGGTGATCCGTGTGGCGATGTCCACGTGCCGGCGCCGGCCGCGCGCCCGCCTTGAACCCGTTCGCCGCGCCGTCATCTCGGTCGGCGTAATATTGCCTACTTCTCTGCTGGAGTCGCTCCATGTCACTTGACACCGCCACCCGTGATCGCATCGATACCCTGCTCAAGGAGCACCGCGTCGTGCTGTTCATGAAGGGCAATCGACAGCAACCCATGTGCGGCTTTTCCGCTGCCGCCACCAATACGCTGAACGAGATGCTGCCCGACTACCACACGGTCAACGTGCTGGACGACCCGGAAATCCGCGAAGGTATCAAGCTTTACGGTGACTGGCCGACGATTCCGCAGTTGTACGTGGATGGCGACTTGGTCGGCGGCGCCGACATCATCAGCCAGATGTACGGCAGTGGCGAATTGCACACGCTGTTCGGCGTGGCCGCGCCGGACCGCACGCCGCCGCAAATCACCATCACCGACGCTGCCGCCGAGGCGATCCGCCAGGGCACCGCCAGCGCACAAGGCGTGGCCCTGCACCTGGAAATCGGACCTGACCACAGCGCCGGCTTCCAACTGGCCGCCGCGGGAGCGCACGACATCGTGGCGCATGCGAACGGCTTGGACGTCCACTTCGACCCGGCCAGCGCTCAGCGCGCCAAAGGCATCGTGATCGACTGGGTGTCCACCGTGCAGGGTGAAGGGCTGAGCCTGACCTTCCCGGGCGCGTAAGCAAAAGCAAGTCACTGCGGCACTCGACCCGGCGGGTCGAACGACCCGCGCCTGCACTGACCGGGCCCGGCCGCCGCCCGCACGCCGGAAGTCGGCGAACGACGCAAGTTCCTCCGCATCATGCAAGACTGCGGGCCTTTCGGTCTGCGGTCTTGCCGCGCGCCTTCCCTACGGCCAGCGGCACCGGCACCGGGCCCGTCCCGCGCCGCCCGCCGCGGAGCATTCCCAGCCCATCCAGCGGGCCAGAAGCGCCCCAACAGTGGTGTTGTAACGCTGCGAAGTCTCGCGCGCGGTGCGACAGTCAAGCTCCAGGCAGGCGTTTACTTCTTGCGCCAATTGATAACAATATGTTGACAACGTGTTAGTTTTTGCCTTACGGTCCGTCACTGGAAGCGGCCGTATTTTTGTACGTCAGGGGGCCGACCTAATCCCATATCCGCGCCCACCACCAAAGAGTGGCGCCGGAAAGTGTGTTGCCAACCGCAGTTCTCAGGAGACTTGCATGAAATTGCTCACCAATAAAAAACTTGCGACCGCGGTGCGTTACGCACTGACAGTCGGCGCCTTCGTGGCGACCGGTGCCGTGTTCGCACAGGACGCTGCCCCGGCCGACCAGGCCCAGCCCGCCAATACCAAGACGCTGCAGACCGTCGTGGTCACCGGCTCGCGCATCCACAGCGTGGACGCCGAAACCGCCCAGCCGATCCTCACCGATCACCCAGGCCGACATCCAGAAGACCGGCCTGGTCAACGTCGGCGACATCCTGGCCAACATGACGGTTGCCGGCACCCAGACCTTCAGCAAGGCCAGCGTGCTCACCTCCAACCCGGAGCAGGGTGGCCAGTACGTCAACATCCGCAACCTGGGCGAGCAGCGCACCCTGGTGCTGGTCAACGGCAAGCGCTGGGCCACCAGCCTGGCCGGCTTCACCGACCTGTCGACCATCCCGTCGTCGCTGATCGAGCGCATCGACGTCCTGAAGGACGGCGCGTCCGCCATCTACGGCTCCGACGCGATCGCCGGCGTGGTCAACATCATCCTGCAGGAAAGCTTCAGCGGCGCGGAGGCCTCGGGCTATTACGGCCAGAACCAGGCGGGCGACGGCGTACCAGGAGGCCTACTCGTTCACCATGGGCACCAGCGACGAAAAGAGCTCGCTGATCTTTGGCGCCAACGTCAGCAAGGAAGGCGCGATCTGGGCCGACAAGCGCAATGCCACGCGCTACAACTACGGCCCGAACCATACCGAAGATGGCCTGAGCGGCACCGGTCCGTGGGGTCGTTATCCCGCTACGGTCAATGCCGACACGGCGGCACGGCCGGACGCCAACCATGGTGCATCAACCACACCGGCACCTACGACGGCATCGGCGTGGGCGCGAATTCGCGCGACCCGGCCAACTACCACGTCGGCACGAACGATGGCAACGACTACTACAATCCGCCTCGCGCCAGATGCAGCTGGGCGGTAGCAACGAACTGAAGTCGCTCTTCACCTCCGGTCGCTATGACTTCACCGACTCCCTGGCGTTCAAGGCCACCGGCATGTACTCCGAGCGCCAGAACAATCGCCAGGTCGCGGGCTACCCGTTGAACAGCCTGACCCAGGCCACCAACCCGGTGTACATGAGCAGCGACAGCTACTACAACCCGATGCCGGGTAACGACCTGACCTTCTACCGCCGTGGCGTGGAGCTGCCACGCGTGACCGACAAACAACGTCAAGACGTACCACTTCGACGCCGCTCTCGAAGGTGGCTTCAACGTGGGTGAGCGCCGCTGGAACTGGGACGTCGGCACCAACTACAACCGCTACGACGCCGTGCAGCACGGCTCGGGCAACCTCAACCTGCTCAACCTGAAGCAGGCGCGTCGGCCCGTCGTTCCTGAACGACGACGGTCAGGTGCAGTGCGGTTCGGCTACCGACCCGATCGCCTTCACCCAGTGCGTGCCGTTCGACTCCTGGGCGGCCCTTCCGCCTCCACGCCCGAAGCGCTGGCCTATATCAACAGCCTGAGCCAGTCCTCGCTGCAGAACGTCAGCAAGGAATACTTCGCCAACGTCACCGGTGGCCTGTTCGACCTGCCCGCGGGCGAAGTCGGTTTCGCAGCCGGCGTCGAGCACCGCAAGATGTCACGGCCACGACATGCCCGACCAGCTGGCCTCCTCCGGCAAGACCACCGACCTGGCCGCGGGCGCACACGTACGGCAAGTTCAACACCAACGAAGCCTATGTGGAGGTCAACGTGCCCGCTGCTGAAGGACATGCCGGCGCGAAGATGCTCTCGGTGGACATCGCCAGCCGCTACGCGAACTACAGCAACTTCGGCAGCACCACCAACAACAAGTACAGCTTCCAGTGGAAGCCGATCGACGACTTGCTGGTCCGCGGCACCTATGCGGAAGGTTTCCGCGCACCGACGCTGGACGACACCGCCGGCGGCGGTTCGCAGTCGTTCGACTAATACACCGACCCGTGCGATACGCAGCTTCGGTGCCGCCGCGTCGAACGCTGGCGTAGCGGCCAAGTGCGCCGCCGAAGGCCTGGCCTCGAACTTCCGTCAGCTCGCCACCACCGGCCTCCCGATCTCCGCACCGAATACGCAGAGCACGACCGCGTTCAACGCTGGCGTGGGCAACGCCAACCTGCGCCCGGAAACCGCGATCAGCCGCACCGCCGGCATCGTGTACAGCCCGCAGTGGGTAGCGGGTCTGGACCTGGCCGCCGACTGGTACAACATCAAGATCAGCAACCGCATCACCGGGTCAGCGCCAACTACGTGCTGAACCAGTGCTACCTGTCGAACACCGCCACGTACTGCGGCCAGTTCGGTCGTGACCCGACCACCGGCCAAGTGGTCGGCCTGAATCGCGGCAATACCAACATGGGTATGCTGGCAGACGGAAGGCTGGGATTTCCGCGTGGACTACCGCCTGCCCGACTTCGGCTACGGCAAGTTCTCGGTCAACATCGACGCGAACTACCTCGCCGCCTGGAACAGCCAGAGCACCGCTGGACGCCGACATCGACGGCTATGCCGGCACCTGGGGCATGCCGCGCTGGCGCGCCAACGCGGGCATCGACTGGTCGCTGGGCAACTTCGGTGCCACCTGGAGCCTGCGTTACTACGGCGCGTTCCGTGACGAGTGCTGGGACACACGTGACCCGGCCACCTGCAACCAGATGAACTACGAAGGCAAGGCACTGGGGCACCGGTGCGAACCGCCAGGGCGCCAGCGTCTATCACGACGCGCAGTTCCGCTACAGCACACCGTGGAACGGCAGCATCCAGGTCGGCGTGAACAACCTGTTCGGCAAGGAGCGTCCGGTCACCTATTCGGCGCTGGACATCAGCAACGCGTCCGCTTACGACCCGGCGCTGAATATCGACCGTTACTTCTACGTGCGTTACAACCAGAAGTTCTAAGCCACACCTGAGCTTATGGTTGACAAGGGCCGGGGCCCCGCAAGGGGCCCCGGCTTTTTTTGTGGTGCGCCCGGCAGGGCGCACTTGCATGCAGGCGAAATACCTTCACGCATGCGACTTACTCTGGCTTGCGCGAATGACCACAAGCTTGTTCTTCCGCTGCCTTGCAGCGGCGTCCGTGCGTGTTATGTTGCTGTTGCCATTCATGAGCACGGGAGCAACGCCATGCGGATGGGCCTGGCAATCGACGCCGCCTGCGATGTCTCTGATGCGTTCCTGCAGCAGAACCACGTTGCGGTGATGCCGATTACGGTGAAGGTCGACGGCGAAACCTTCATGGACGACCGCGAGCCGGGCGAACTGCAGCGGTTCATCGAGCGCCGGCTCGGCAGCCGCAGCCACTCGGCGGAGACCGAACCCAGCCCGGTGGAAGATGTGCAGAAGCTGTTCCTGCAGAAGCTGGTGCTGGAGCAGGATTGCGTGTTTGCCTGACCATCACCGCGACCCGCAGTCCGATCAACGAGCACGTCAACAAGGCCAGCTTCGCGATTCTGAAGAACTACCGCCAGGTTCGCGAACAAGCCGCCGTCCCGGGCCCGTTCATGATGCGCGTGGTGGATACCCGCAACATCTTTGCCGGCGCCGCACCGGCGATTCATGAAGCGAGCCGGATGATCGCCGCGGGCGATACCCCGGCCGCCATACGCGAACGGTTGCTGCACATCGCCAACCACAGTTATGGCTACATGCTGCCGCGTGACCTCCATTACCTTCGCGCTCGCGCCAAGAAGAAGAATGATCGCAGCGTCAGCCTGTTCACCGCCATGCTCGGTTCGGCCCTGGACATCAAGCCGATCCTGCGCTGCTTCCGGGGTGAAACCGGTCCGGTGGGCAAGGTGCGCGGATTCGAGCAAGGCGCCGAGGCTCTCTTCAATTACGCGGCCAGGCGGGTGCGGGACGGCTTGCTGGTGCCGGTGGTTTGCGTGAGCTACGGCGGCGACCTGGAGGTGCTGCGCCATCTACCGGGTTACCCCGCATTGCGCGCGGCCTGCGCGGAGTGCGCCGTCGAGTTGATGGAGGCGCAGATGAGCATTACCGGCATGGTCAACGTGGGCGAAGGTGCAGTGACCCTTGGCCTGGCCGCCGAAGAACACGACGCAGAATTCTGAGCCGTTGGCGCGCATCGCCAGCCAGCGCTGCCGGCGGCGTGCAGTCTGTCGTGAATGATCGAACACGCTGATGCAAGCGCGGCCTGATTTTTTCACGCCAACGGAACCGTTCCGTGGACGGGCGATCCGATGCATCCGCCAGCTGGCAATCAGTACAGCGCCGCGTGCACGACCGGGAAAATGGCTGTCAGCCAGCGCGCGTATTGCGCGGCTGAAGGATGCAGGCCGTCCTCGGCCAGCAGGTCAGGATGGCGGCGCGAGATCGGTGTGATGTCCACGAACTGCGCGCCCGCCCGCTCGGCCTGCTCGCGCGCGATGGCATTGAAGGCGTCCAGTGCGGCGGCGATGACGCCCGGATCGCGATCCTGTTCGCGTGCGAAGCGGGTCACGCCCCAGTCGGGGATCGACACCACCACGACCCGTGCGGGCGGCCGCCGGCCAGCGCGATGGCGCGCCCCAGCAACCCGTGGAACTGCTCGCGATACTCGTCGGCGGTCGCGCCCGCGATATTGGTTGTTGACGCCGATTTGCAGGGTGACCAGACCATAGCCGGAGCGCAGCGTGGCCTCATCCATGCCGCGGCGAGCTCGTCGGTGGTCCAGCCGGTGATGGCCACGATGTGTGGTCGTCGATCGCCACGCCGGTCTGGCGCAGGCGCTGGACCAGCACGACCGGCCAGCGCGCATCGGCGGGCACCGCTTCGCCGATGGTGTAGGAATCGCCCAGGGCGAGGAAATGCAATGGTCGGGGCTCGGCTCATCAGGCCATGCGGCGCCACGCAGGCGCGCGGCAGCGCGGTATCCGGCTGCTCCGCGCCATGCGCGCGAGCACGTGCTCGATGCGCACGAACACTTCGCGCAGTTGGGACGGCGGTGGCAACAGGGTGAGGCGCAAATGGCGGCTGGCGGGACGTTGAAGCTGGTGCCGGGCACGACGAGCACGCTCTCTTCCTCGAGCAGGCGCAGCGCGAAGGCCTCGTCGTCGAAATTCGGCGATGGTTCGGCGCGGATCTGCGGGAACGCGTACATGGCGCCGCCGGGCACCACCACGATCCAGGATAGCGGCTGGCCGCGACGCTTTCCAGGACGGCGCCGCGCCTCGTGCAGGCGGCCGCCCGGTGCGGTCAGCGCGCCGATGGTCGGCGTCGTGCAGGGCGGGCCGCACCGCCCACTGCGCGGTGACGTTGGCGCACAGGCGCAGCGCGGCCAGTAGATTGCAAGGCATCGCGATAGTCGGCCGCGCGCCGCGATCGCCGGACAGGCTCATCCAGCCGACGCGGTAGCCGCAGGCGCGATGCACCTTCGACAGCCCGCCGAAGCTCAGGCAGGGTAGTCGCCGGCCATTCGGCCAGCGGCTGGAAGCCGCGCCGTCGTACAGGATCTCGTCGTAGATCTCGTCGCAGAGCAGCAGCAGCCGATGCCGCCCGGCGACGTCGACGATCGTTCGAGCAACGCCCGCGGATACACCGCGCCGGTGGGGTTGTTCGGATTGATCAGCACCAGCGCGCGGGTGCGCGGGCCGATCAGCGCCTCGATTTCGTCGGGGTCGGGCAGGTGGCCGTTCTCGGCCAGGCAGCGGTAATAGCGCGGGCTGCCGCCGTTGAGGATGGTGGCGGCGCTCCACAGCGGGTAGTCGGGGCTCGGCAGCAGTACCTCGTCGCCGGGCTGGAGCAGCGCGCGCAGCGAGATGTCGATCAGCTCGCTGACGCCGTTGCCGATGAACACGCGCTCCACGTCCACGCCGCCGGCGCCGCGCGCCCGCTGCTGGGTCGACGATCGCCTCGCGGGCTTCTTCCAGGCCCTGCTCATGGCCGTAGGCCTCGCTGTCGACCAGATGCGCGCCGATGGCTTCGCGCAGGTGCGGCGGCGTGGTGAAGCCGTAGCGGCCGGGATTGCCGATATTCAGCTTGATGATTCGGCCGGCCGGCGGCCTCCAGGTCGCGCGCGCGCCGGGTCAGGGCGCCGCGGATTTCGTAGCGCACTTCCGCCAGGTGCGCACTGGGCTTGATCGAGGACACGTCGGGACTTCCGTGCACGCGGGGCCCTTCCCGGCGTCGGTCCCGATGCTAACAGCGTGTCGCACGCAGCGCGAGGCGGTTGTCAGCCAAAATCCGGTTCATGGCCGGGCCATGCCCGCGCGGGGCATAATCGCTGCACCATGCCACGCAAGCTTCGTCATGAGCAACGCCGAAACGATCGAACGACTGCGGCATATCGGCTGGCGTGGCGAGGTGTTGCCGGCCGACGGCCTGCGTCTGGCGCGGGTGGTCGCGCAGCATCGTGCCGGCTACGAATTGCACGACGGTCCGTGCTGTTTGACGCGCAACCGGCCGGCGCTTTTCTCAAACGTGGCATCGACCCGGCCGAGCGACCGGTGGTGGGCGATTTTGTCGACGTGGCCGCCGGCAAGCCGCCGCACATCCAAGCGTGGCGCCGCGCCGCAGCGTGCTGTCGCGTGCGGCGGCCGGTGAGCGTTACGAGCGTCAGCTGATCGCCACCAATATCGACTACGTGCTGGTGCTGACCGGGCTGGATGGCGATTTCAATCCGGCCCGCATCGAGCGTTACCTGTCGCTGTCCGAGGATTCCGGCGCGCAGTCGGTGGTGTTGCTGGGCAAGCTGGACAAGTGCGAGGACGCCGCAGCGAGAATCGCCGCGTTGCGGGAGCGCCTGCCGGATGCCGCCGATCCATGCGCTCAACTGCAAGGATGCATCCAGCGTGGCGATGCTGGTCGCGTATCTTGAGCCCGGTGACAGCGCGGTGCTGGTGGGTTCGTCCGGCGCGGGCAAATCGACGCTGACCAATACGCTGCTGGGCTCCGCCACCATGGCCACGGCCGCGGTGCGCGACCACGACAGCCGCGGTCGCCACACCACCACCCATCGCGCGTTGCTGAGCTGCCCAGCGGTGGTTGCCTGATCGACACCCCCGGCATGCGCGAGCTGAAGCTCACCGGCGAGGAGAACCTCGACCTGTTCGCCGACATCGAGCGGCTCGCCGGAGAATGCCGCTTCGCCGATTGCGGCCACGGCAGCGAGCCCGGTTGCGCGGTGCAGGTGGCGCTGGACACGGGTGAATTGAGCGCGCAGCGCTGGCGCAGTTATCTCAAGCTGCACGACGAGCGCGAGGAGCAGGCAGCCATGCTGGAAGCCCGTTTGCGCCGCCAGCGCGGCGGACGTCCGATGGAACCGCCGCGCGGGCATCGCAGCGACCGTGACCGAGAGTAGGGAGAAGCCGGGGATGCATGAGCGAAGCGACCACAGCGGGTTGGCCCGCAAGCGGCAAACCGGTCGGCGGCGTGTTCCGGCGGTGTTGCTGCCTGGCCTGCTGCCGCCGTCGGCCCTCGTCATGCGACTGGCACGCCCCGCGCAGCGCAGCGCGACGTGACGGGCCTGCCTGTCGATCCGGCGCTGCAGCGTTACGCCGAACTGGACCAGCGGCTGCTCGCGGCGGTGCGCGGCATCCACATCCTGCCCACCGTGGCGTGGCCCGCCTCGCTGGAAAGCCGCATGATCGAGGTGTACAGCCGCGGACGGTTCACGCTGCCGCAGGTCAGTTACGTGCGGCCGGATCTGACCGCCGCGCGGGCCGAGCTGGCAGCCATCGAACACGCCGCCGGCGCCGATGCACAAGCCGACCCGTTGGGCGATTACCTGCAGCGTACCGCCGACTCCTGGCTGGTGGCCGCCGAAATGCTGCAGGCGGTTGGCACGGTCGGCGTCACGCTTCCGTCGGTGGTGTTGTATGGACGTCCGGATGACCTGATCCCCGGCAGCAGCGAGAGCAACCTGGACGCGGCGCGTTATTTCATCGCCCTCGCCGACGAACTGGGCGCGGACCTGCTCGACACCAGCGCGAGCATCACGGCCGAGGCGCTGCGCGCCGCTTTGGCGGACGCACTGGATGCCTTCTTCGGCGCCGGCACCGTGCGCGTGGACGTCGATCCCGAGCTGACCGCCAAGGCCGCCGCCGGCGCCACCCGCATCCGCCTGCGCGGCGGCGCCAGCTTCGACGAATACGATTATCACCAGTTGCTGGCGCACGAGGCTTTCGTGCATACGTTGACCGCGTTGAACGGTCGGCGCCAGCCGTTGCTGGCTTCGCTGGGACGCACCTCGCCGCGTGTCACCGCGACCCAGGAAGGGCTGGCAGTATTCGCGGAGCTGATGTCCGGCGCCATCGACATCACCCGGCTCAAGCGCATCAGCTTGCGCATCGTGGCAATCGACATGGCGCTCAGGGGCGCGGATTTCGTCGAGGTGTATCGCTATTTCAGCGACTGCGGGCAGAGCGTGGCGGACAGCTTCCATTCGGCGCAGCGCGTGTTTCGCGGCGTGCCGCTGACCGGCGGCGCGGCGTTCGCCAAGGACAACGTCTACCTGTCGGGCCTGCTCAGCGTGCATACCTTTTTTCGCTGGGCACTGAAGGAGCGGCGCCTGGACCTGCTGCGCCACCTGTTCGCGGGCAAGTTGGCGCTGCACGACGTGATCAGCCTGCAACCCCATTTCGCCTCCGGCGCGATCCTGCCGCCGCAGTGGTTGCCGCCCTGGATGCAGCGGGTGCACGGGCTGGCTGGCACGCTGGCGTTTTCGGTCTTCGTCAACGGCATCCGCATGAACCGGATACACGAAGACGACTTGTTGCCGACGGGCTAGGCAACGCTTTCGGCCGGCCAGCCAGGCTGGGCCTGGTGTTAACATCGACGCAAGCCATCAGCCTTGGCAGATGGCCTTCCCTCACTCGATCAAGCGCTTTCCATGGCCCTCTCTGAAGAACTGCGTCTCGCCGCGCTGGAGTATCACCGTCATCCGCGGCCGGGCAAGATCAAGATCACCCCGACGACCGCGCTGCTGACCCAGCGCGACCTGTCACTGGCGTATTCGCCGGGCGTGGCCGCCGCTTGCGATGCGATCGTCGAGGACCCCGGCGCGGCCGCCGACTACACGGTTCGCTCCAACCTGGTGGGGGTGATCACCAATGGCACGGCGGTGCTGGGTCTGGGCAACATCGGGCCGCTGGCGGCGAAGCCGGTGATGGAAGGCAAGGCCATCCTGTTTCAGAAGTTCGCCGGCATCGACGTGTTCGACATCGAGATCGACGAGCACGATCCGGACAAGCTGGTCGACATCATCGCCAGCCTGGAGCCGACCTTCGGCGGCATCAACCTGGAGGACATCAAGGCGCCGGAGTGCTTCATCGTCGAGCGCAAGCTGCGCGAGCGGATGAAGATTCCGGTGTTTCACGACGACCAGCACGGCACCGCCATCATTGTCGGCGCGGCGGTGCTCAACGCGCTGGAAGTGGTCGGCAAGAAGTTCGAGCGAGGTCAAGGTCGCCACCACCGGCGCCGGGGCGGCCGGCATTGCCTGCCTCGACATGCTGGTCGCGCTCGGCGTGAAGCCGGAGAACATCCTGGCCTTCGACCGCGAGGGCGTGATCCATACCGGGCGGGCGAATCTCGACCCGGACAAGGCGCGCTACGCCCGCGATACGCCCAAGCGCACGCTGGCCGAGGTCGTGCAAGGCGCGGACGTGTTCCTCGGTCTGTCCGCCGGCGGCATCCTCAAGCCGGAGATGGTGGCCACGATGGCCGCGCGGCCGGTGATCCTGGCGCTGGCCAATCCGAACCCGGAAATCACCCCGGAGGACGCCAAGGCGGTGCGTCCGGACTGCATCATCGCCACGGGTCGTTCGGACTACCCCAACCAGGTCAACAACGCCCTGTGTTTTCCGTACATTTTCCGCGGTGCGCTGGATGTCGGTGCGACCGGCATCAACGAGGCGATGAAGACCGCCTGTGTGCGCGCGATCGCCGAGCTGGCGCGCATGGAAGCGTCCGACCTGGGCAGCGCCTACGGCGACGAGATACCGAGTTTCGGCCCGAACTACCTGATCCCGCGCCCGTTCGACCGGCGCCTGCTGGTGATGCTGGCGCCGGCGGTGGCGCAGGCGGCGATGGACTCGGGAGTGGCTACCCGGCCGATCGCCGACATGGACGCGTACAAGGAAAAGCTCGGCCAGTTCATCTATCGCACCGGCCTGCTGATGAAACCGGTGTATCGAGCGCGCGCGCGCCGACTGCAAGCGTGTGGCCTATGCCGAAGGCGAGGAAGAGATCGTGTTGCGCGCCGTGCAGACGGTCGTCGATGGGGCGATCGCGCGCCCCATCCTGATCGGTCGTCCGGATGTGATCCAGGCGCGCATCGAGCGGCTGGGCCTGCGCATACGCGCGGGCGTGGACTTCGATCTGACCAATATCCACGACGATCCGCGTTTCAACGAATATTGGCAGCAGTACCACGCGCATGACCGAGCGACGCGGCGTGACCCCGTCGGCGGCGAAGAACCTGTTGCGCTCGCGGCCCACCCTGATCGCCGCGATGATGGTCGAGCGTGGCGAAGCGGACGCCTTGCTGTGCGGTCTGGTCGGGCGCTACCACAAGAAGCTCGGCTACCTGCGCAGCGTGTTCGGGCTGGACCCCGGCGTGTCGTGCACCTCGGCAATGAGCGGCGTGATCAACGACAAGGGCGCGTGGTTCTTCCTCGATACCCACGTCCAGATCGATCCCACCGCCGAGCAGATCGCCGAGGCCACGGTGCAGGCGAGTTTCCGGCTCAAGAGTTTCGGCATCGAGCCAAAGGTTGCACTGCTGTCGCATTCCAATTACGGCAGTCATGACAATCCCAGTGCCGCGAAAATGCGCAAGGTGTGCCAGTTGCTGAGAGCACGCGCGCCGAAACTCGAGATGGACGGCGAGATGCAGGCCGATACCGCCTGGGACGAGGCGCTGCGCAAGCGCATGTTCCCGCGCACCACGCTGAGCGGGCGGGCCAATTTGTTCGTGATGCCGAACATGGACGCGGCCAACATCGCCTACAACATCGTGCGGGTGATGACCGATGGCGTGGCGATCGGTCCGATCCTGATGGGCGTGGACAAGGCCGCGCACATCCTGACACCGGCGTCGACCGTGCGTCGCATCGTCAACATGACCGCGGTAGCCGCCGTCGATGCGCAGATCCGCGCCGCGCAAGGCAGCCGACGCGGATGACCGGCGCGTCGTTGTGATCCCTGCGCGCGCCGCCGGCCTGCGGCAGGGGCCCGCAACATGAGCGGAAGTCGACGGTTGCGGCAAGCGGCAAAGCGCATTGCGCCGATCTACTGGCTGGCCGGTCTGCTCAATTACGCGGGTTTTCGCATCCGGTTGGCGCGTGCCAACCGGATGGACCCCGGGCGACGGTCCCTCGCGGTTGCCACCACCCATCCTTCGTTATCGGGTCCATCGCGCGTTCGATTCGGCGAGCTATCTGCACAACGGGCGCGCCATCGCGCGCTGCCTGGTGGGCGCCTTGAGTGCACGGGGTGTCGTGCTGAAGGATCTGGTCGTGCTGGACTTTGCCTGCGGGCCAGGCCGGGTCATTGGCGAGCTTGCCAGCGCCGCCGAGTCCTGCACGTTTTATGGATCGGACATCGATGCGCAGGCAATCGGCTGGGCGTCGGAGCATCTCTCCTCCCTGGCACGGTTCTCGGTCAACACGACCTCGGCGCCCACCGCTTACGCCAGCGCCATGTTCGACGTGATCTACAGCGTCTCGCTGTTTACCCACCTGGATGCCCCGGCCCAGGACGAGTGGCTGACCGAGATGCAGCGACTGCTCAAGCCGGGCGGCGTGCTGCTGGCGACCACCCATGGCCGTTTCACCCTGGACAGCTGCACCCCGGCCGAGCGCGCTGCTCTGCAGCGCGACGGCATCGTGTACCGGACGGATCACAAGGGCCGCTTCAAGGTGGACGGCCTGCCTGATTTCTACCAGACCACGTTTCACACGGTGGACTACGTGCGCCGGCACTGGGGCCGCCATCTTCCCGTCGTGGCGCACCTGGAAGGTGGCTTGAACGGGCACCAGGATATCGTCGTGATGCGCAAACCCGCCGTGGCCGGAAACCAGCCCCCGGCTTGAGTATTCGGGCGAGCGCCGCGCCGGGAAAGCCCGGCCATGCGTCGGCGCATGGACTCGCAATTGGCGGGCACACAGGCAAGCGCTAAACTCAAGGGCTGTCGTGCAGCGACCCCGGCGGCGCGAATCAATGTCAGGCACGCAACGGTGCCGCGGAGAATTTCATGGATCAGCTCGACGACGTCCTCGACCAGGACCTCGACCCCACCGAAACGCGTGAGTGGATCGAATCGCTCGATGCGGTGATCAACCACGACGGCACCGAACGCGCGCATTTCCTGCTGGAAAAAATGGTCGACACCACCCGCCGTTCCGGTGGCTACCTGCCGTTCAATCCCACCACCGAGTACGTCAACACGATTCCGGCCGGGCATGAGGCGAAGAGCCCGGGCGACGCCGCGCTGGAGTGGCGCATCCGCTCGATCATTCGCTGGAACGCGATGGCGATGGTGGTGCGCTGCAATCGCAAGCCGGGGTCGCTGGGTGGCCACATCGCGAGTTTCGCCTCGTCGGCCACCCTGTACGACGTCGGCTTCAACCATTTCTGGCGCGCGCCTTCGGAGAATCACCCGGGCGACCTGATCTGCTACCAGGGTCATTCCAGCCCGGGCTTGTATGCCCGTTCGTACCTGGAAGGCCGCATCAACGAAGCGCGGCTCGACAACTACCGCCTGGAAACGCTGAAGGCGCCCAGCCTGCCGTCCTATCCGCATGCCTGGCTGATGCCCGACTACTGGCAGGTACCGACCGTGTCGATGGGCCTGGGGCCGATCCAGGCGATCTACCAGGCGCAGTTCCTGAAGTATCTGGAAGCACGCGGGTTGGTACCGAAGTCGGATCGCAAGGTGTGGTGCTTCATCGGCGATGGTGAGGTGGATGAACCGGAGACGCTGGGTGCGATTTCGGTTGCCGGGCGCGAGAAGCTCGACAACCTGATCTTCGTGATCAACTGCAACCTGCAACGCCTCGACGGGCCCGTGCGTGGCAACGGCAAGATCATCCAGGAACTCGAAGGCGGGTTCCGCGGCGCGGGCTGGAACGCGATCAAGCTGATCTGGGGTTCCTACTGGGATCCGCTCCTGGCGCGCGACACCAAGGGCGTGCTGCGCAAGCTGATGATGGAAACCGTCGATGGCGAGTACCAGGCCTGCAAGGCGCTGGGCGGCGCCTATACGCGCGAGAACTTCTTCGGCAAGTATCCGGAGACGCGCGAGATGGTGGCCAATCTGTCCGACGATGACGTCTGGCGCCTGAATCGCGGTGGCCACGATCCGCACAAGGTCTACGCGGCCTACCACGCGGCGGTGCATACCGAAGGCATGCCCACGGTGATCCTCGCCAAGACCGTGAAGGGTTACGGCATGGGCACGGCCGGCGAGTCGATGAACATCGCCCACCAGGCCAAGAAGATGGATCACGATGCGATCCTGCTGTTCCGGGACCGCTTCCAGATTCCGGTCGACGACAAGCAGTTGGAAGGCGACGGGCCGGATGCGGTGCCCTATTACCACCCGGGCATGGACTCGCCGGAGGTCAAGTACATGCTGGAGCGTCGCCGCGAGCTGGGCGGCTTCCTGCCGCAGCGTCGCGAAAAGACCACGGTCTCGATGACCGCGCCAGGCATGGAGGAGTTCGAGGCGCTGACCAAGGACACGGGCGAGCGCGAGATCAGCAATACCATGGCCCTGGTGCGCGGCATGAACCTGCTGTTGCGCAACAAGCAGCTGGCGCCGCACGTGGTGCCGATCGTGGCCGATGAAGCGCGTACGTTCGGCATGGAAGGCATGTTTCGCCAGATCGGCATCTACGCCCCGTTTGGCCAGAAGTACCGGCCGCAGGACGCCGACCAGTTGCTGTATTACCGCGAGGCCGAGGACGGCCAGGTGTTGCAGGTGGGCATTTCCGAGGCCGGTGGCGTCTCGGCGTGGATTGCAGCGGGTACCAGTTACTCGGTGTCCAACGTGCCGATGTTGCCGTTCTTCATCTTCTATTCGTTCTTTGGTTTTCGCCGCATCGGCGATTTGATCTGGGCCGCCGGCGACCAGCGCACGCGCGGCTTCCTGATCGGCGCCACGGCCGGTTGCAGTTTCCCGGGCGAGGGCCTGCAGCACTCGGACTGCACTTCGCAGCTGGTGGCCGGCACCGTCCCCAATTGCCGGGCGTACGATCCGACCTATTCCTATGAGGTGGCGGTGTTGCTGCACCATGGGGTCAAGGAGATGTTCGAGGAGCAGCAGGACCTCTTCTACTACATCACCACCACCAACGAGAATTACACCCACCCGGCCATGCCCGAAGGCAGCTATGACGGCATCGTCAAGGGCATGTATCTGCTGCGCGGCGCGGGCAAGGACAAGGGCAAGAGCAAGGCGCCGCGCGTGCAGTTGATGGCGGCGGGAGGCAGCGTGGGCGAAGCGCTGCATGCGGCCGACCTGCTCGACGCCGATTTCGGGGTCAAGGCCGACGTCTGGTCATGCCCGAGCTTCAGCGAGTTGTCGCGCGACGGTTTCGAGTGCGAACGTCATAACCGCCTGCATCCGGAGGCCAAGGAGCCGCGCGTGGCGTACATGGCCCAATGCCTGGCCGGCCACGACGGCCCGGTGGTGGCCGTGAGCGAATACGTGCGTGCGGTTGCCGACCAGGTGCATGCGTTCGTTCCGGACGGACGCTCGTTCACCGCCTTGGGAGCCGATGGCTACGGGCGCTCCGATACGCGCGACCATTTGCGGAATTTCTTCGAAGTGGATCGTTACTGGCTCGCCCATGCCGCGCTGTCCGCGCTGGCAAAGGAAGGCAAGGTCAACGCCAAGGACGTCAGCCGCGCGATCAAGGAGTACAAGCTCGATCAGGACAAGCCGAACCCGCTGACCGTGTAACGTCGCCATCGCTGCATCAAACGAGAAGCCGCCGCCCTGGCGGCTTTTCTCTGGGCGCGGTTCGATCAACGCGGTGGATCGAGGAAGCCAGCGCGCCGTCGTGCCCGTCGTCGCCGCTCAAAAAGAGGCCCGCCTCGGTGGGCGGGCTTGCGGTCAAATCAGGGTGAAACCTGGAAGTGTGCGGAGAAAATCCCGAGGCTCACTGCCCGGGACTTTCTGCCGTCAGCTCCCAGCCAGCGCCGTCGCTCCCCAGGCCGGTCAATCGTCGTCGCTGCGAAACACCTGGCGCAGCAAAAGGAACGCACCGATCGTGCCGGCAACGATGGCGATCGTCGCCGCGGGATGGCGGCTCACCTGGCGGCGCATCCGCCGGTATTGGTAATTCGCTTCGTCGGCAAAATCCTCGGCGGCGTGCGACAACTGCCGACTGTAACCGCGGCCACGCTTTCCGAGACCCTGACTCAGGCGCCGGCGTCCGCGCTCAAGCAGGTTTTGGCCCCCGCGCCTGCCACTGTCGACGTAGTCGCTGGCTACATCCCCGGCGTGTGCGGCCGCGTCGCGGACCCGCTGTTCGATTTCACGGTTGCGCATGGAATGACTCCTCGGTGTCGGGGTGAGCAGGTTGGCAGTGTCGACGTGACCGATGCGTAAACACAAACGACCCTCGTGAATTTCGTTCAGGCACCGAGCCGCCATTTCCCGCCAAGCGCCAGCAAGCGGGCCGGTAGCGATGCGCTGAGTCAGGCACCTCAAATTCGTCGGCGTCGGCAGGAACCCGCGCGGCGATGTATTTGCACCTGCTCTTGCGTATTCCTGATCCCTGATCCTGGCCCGACTCAGTAAATCTCGCCGACGCAGCAACGCAGACTGCCGCCGGCCTTTTCGATCTCGCCAAGTTCGACGCTGCCGATGGCGAAACCAAACCCGGCCAGAGCCGCGCGCTGTTCGTCGGTCAGCGCCGCGGCGGCGCACTCGCTCATCCACACGCGGTCTTCGGAGAGCGTGATCGCGTTGCCGGCAAACGCCTGTTTCTGTGCCGGGGTAAGCCAGAGCGCGCGGCCGCTGCAGGCCTGGGCGATCGCCTGGGCGGCCGCCGGGTCGCGAAACCCGTCGGCGGCGATGATCGCGGCGCGGCTGGCCAGCAAGGTCAGCACCACGTTGGTGTGGTATTCGGTTTCCGCCAGCTCGAAGCAATAAGTCAGCTGCAGGCCGAAGGCCTGGTGCATCGCCTGTGCGCCCGACATGTTGCAGCGCTCGCTGAGGCCGCAATAGCCGACGCCGCGGGTGCGGTCGATCACGATCGAACCGGTCAGTTCGGCGATCAGATGGGGACGGACGGACAGGTCGATCTCGGCATAACCCAGCACTTCGCCGAAGAAACGGCGGATGTCGGCACGGCTGCTCTCGCGCTGGCGCACCGCGTGGCGCATGTGTCCGACGACCAGCCGACCCGGCGCGGTGGCAAACACGTTGTTGGGGAATACGGCATCGGGTGTCGCCGGATCCCCGGGGAACGTGATCACCGGCACATCCGCACGCAGCGCCTGCGCCAGCGCGCTGTGCTGGGCCAGCGCCTTGAGCGGGTCGACGCTTCGGCTGACGTCCATGTAGCGGTTGTCGCATGCCGATTCGGCCGCCAGGCTGAACTCGGCCGGTGCCACCAGGAACGCCGCCCGCGCCGTCGCCATCGCGCCGGGCACGGGCGACAGCGTCGCGAAGGCGGTGAGGAACTCGGTGGGAGAGGTGGTGATCACGGCCGCGCTCCGGCAAGGGTCCACAGGTTATCTCCTGCCGTCTCGGCCGTGGCGTTTTGTCGGTGTGAAGCTGTTGCTGCAGGCGTCGACACCGCGTCATCTCGCCACGACCGGGGCGGTCCATTTGACGTACCCTTGGCGTTCCATCGAGTAAGGTCGAACTCACGCCGTTGACGAGAATGGGGAAGGTTCCATGGGCAGCAAGGCACCACACGTAGTCACCGACGACGCCGGCATTCGCGCGCTCGAGGCGCTGGTCCATGAGTTGCAGGGCAACAGCCATGTCGTGCTGCGATTGCGCGACGGCAGCACTTGCGAAGGCGTGGTGACCGTGCGGCCGAGCGTGCAGGTGTTTCGCGACGACGAGGATCGCGAAGGCATCAATGCGGTGGTGCAACTGGAACGCCCCGACTGCGCCGGCCTGGCATCGGCGGATCTGGCTGGACCAGATAGTGCGCGTCGAGCATCTCGACTCGGGGCTGGCAAGCGAGAGCTGAACGCGCCTGCCGCGGGGTCAGTTGCGTTGCCGCAGCGGGCGTTCCAAGCTGGCAGCCTCGCATCGACCGGAAGGATACGGATGAACCACACACTTCGTCTCGGCGTGCCGTTCGTCGTCTGCATCGGCTTGTTGCTGGCGGCCTGTTCGCCGCAGTCCGGCACGCCGGCGCCCACGGCCGAACAGCAAAAGGCGCAGGCCGACGCCACCGCTGCCTCGCGCAATCTCGCCACCTATCGCCAGCTGCTGAAGCTTCACAACGACGAGATGGTGGTGACGATGGGCAAGGACATCGTCAGTCGCTTCCCCGACAGCGACGCGGCGAAGGAGGTGCAGCAAACCCTGCCGGCGATCGAGAAGCGCTACGAGGCCAACCGCGAGAAAAATCGCCTGGCGGCGTTGTGGACGTATCAGGTTGCGCCGATGGCCGGCGGCACGCAGTCCACGGCCAGCATCTACAGCACCCGGCGCGGCGACGGCGAGCAGGTGCGGCTGGTCCTGCGCCGGCACACCAGCTGGGGCCAGAGCGCGTTCCTGTACGGCAGCAAGCCCGGCTTCCTCTGCCGCGGCAACTGCACCATCACGGGCAAGGCCGATGGCAAGCCGGTGCGGATCAAGGCGTTTACGCCGAAGGCGGGGAGCCGGCGCTGATGATCCGCGATGACAAGGCCTTCATCGCGTTGCTCGAGAAATCGCGGCAGCTGGAGCTGGATGTCACCCTGCTGACGGCAAGAAGGATGAGACCCTGGTGTACGAAGTCGGCGGCTTCGATCCGGCGAAGTGGCAGCCGCTGGACAAGCTGCGCAAGGGCAAGCCTGGCAAGAACTAAGCTCGGCGGCGCGAGTCACAACTATGGCAGCGACTCGTGGGCACCGGGTGGCATGAACCACGTCCGTCGATGCGTCCTCCGGCACTAGCCCAACGAAGGTTTTGCCATGTCCAAGCCCGGTTTGTTGACAGCCTTCGCGCTGGCCGGCGTGCTGGCCGCCTGCTCCAGCGTGCCGTATGCGCAGCGCCAGCAGCAACGTGAGGCCGCCTATGCCGCAGCCGCCGGCGCGCCGGTGACGAGTTTCCGTTTCTTCAACCTGTGGTCGTGGGAGCCGCTTGGGCGACAGCGAACTGGTCGGTGTACACCCGACCGAGCCAGGCCTGGCTGCTGGATCTGGACGGCAGTTGCCAGAACCTGGAGTTCACCCAGGCCATCGGCCTCACGTCCAATACCGGCGAAGTGTCGGCCCGCTTCGACAAGGTGCTGACGGGCAGGCGCTACCCGCCCTGCACGATCATGCAGCATCCGCCCGGTCGACGTGAAACAGCTGCGGATCGCGCAGGAAGCGCAGCGCAAGATCGATGCGGCGCCACGCGAGCAGCCTGCGCCGACACCCGCCCGCTGAGCCGCGATGCAGGCGGCGAGCCCGGCGCCGGCCTGCGTCAGCGCACCACGGTCACCGGCACGTGGGCGCGCGCCAGCACGTTGCCTGATACCGAGCCGAGCAGCCAGCGTGCCAGCGCGCCGCGCTCGGTATGACCGATCACGATGTGATCGATGCCGTGTTGGTCGACCTGGCTGAGCAGCACGTCGCCGGGACTGCCGTGGATCAGTTCGACGTCCACGAGGCTTGCCGCATCGGGCATGATCGCGGTCAACTCGGCCAGCAGATTCCTGCGCGCGCTGGGTGCCGGAGTCCGCCATCAACAGCGCGCAGGCATCGCCGCCACCTTCGGTGACCTCCAGTACCGACACCACGCGGACGCGGCCGTTGCCGCAACGGGCCAGTTCGATCGCGAACTGGAACGCGCGGCGGGAAGCCTCGGAGCCGTCGTAACCCACCAGTGAATACTTGACCATGTTTCCACCCCGTCCTTTGACTGCTCGGTTCCACCGGATCCCGTAAGGATGTCGGCACCAGCACCACCCTACGGCGCATGGCGGCGATCAGGCAAGGTCCGGATCAGGACCTGTCGCCAAATGGCGGCCGCCGCCGAATCGGCGAGAATGAACCGGGGTTCATCGGCGTGCACGCTGTTCTCACGCGTCGACGGGGACACATTGCGACAGCGCGATGCGCGGCCGTCGGCTTTCGCCAGTGCCGCGTTGGCAAGACGAATCCCATTCCGCACGTCACAAGGAGAGAAGCGATGATCAAGCGTACCTTTGGAATGGCTGCCCTGGTACTGGCTTGCGCCGGTGCGATGAGCGCGTTGCCGGTGGGCAATGCCCACGCCGCCGACGCCAGCGTGAAATGCGACCTTGTCTACAACCTGTCGGGCTGGTCGCTGATCTACAAACACGCCGAGGGTACCGGCACGGTTACCTGCAACAACGGCCAGCAGGCGAACGTCAAGATCGCCGTGGTCGGTGGGGGCCTCACCGCCGGCAAGTACCGCATCAACAACGGCAAGGGCGAGATCAGCAACGTGCATGGCATCAGCTGAAGTGTTCGGCGATTATGCGCAGGCCGGTGCGGAGGCTGGCGTGGTCAAGAGCTCGCAGGCGCAGGTGCTGACCAAGGGCACGGTGTCGCTGGCGCTGGCCGGTACCGGCGAGGGCGTCAACCTGGGCGTCTCGGCCGGCAAGTTCACCATCAGCCGGCGCTGATAGCTTCGAGCGTGGCAAACAACAAGGGCGCCTCCGGCGCCCTTGTTGTTTGGTGCAGCGGTACACTGAAGCGATTGTGCCACACGGGAGATTTCGCCATGCGCCGCCTTGCCTGCCTGTTGATCCTGGCTCTCTCGTGCGCCTGGCGCGTGCCGGCGTTGGCGGCCACGCCCGCAAGTTGGGGCGGCTGCGCCGACGTTCCGCCTGCAGGATCAGAACGGGCATTGGCGCAGCCGGCCGACTACCATGGCCACTGGCTGGTGCTGTACTTCTACCCGAAGGACTTCACCCCCGGCTGCACCACCGAGGTATGCACGTTTCGCGACGATATCGCCAAGCTGCGCACGGCGGGCGCGGACGTGGTGGGAGTGAGTCTCGACGACGTGAAATCGCACGCCGACTTCGCCGACGAAATATCACGTGCCCTTTCCCTTGCTGTCCGATGCCGCGGCACAGCGTCGGCCACCGCCTACGGCGTGCTGACGTCGCACATGGGACATGCATTACGCCAAGCGCACCACCTTCCTGATCGATCCGCAGGGCCGGATCGCCAAGGTCTACGTCGACGTCGATCCGGAAAAAAATTCGGCGCAGGTGCTGCATGATCTGGCCGCGCTGAAGGCGGCGTCCTGATGCCGGTGGCCATGCGGACGGAGCCGCGCCGCGCGTGGCCCCCGGTTCGCGCTGTGGCGGGTGCTGGTGTGGCTGCTGTTGTTGCTGGCGGCGTTCGGCTGCATGCAGTACTTCAACCACGCCGAGCTGCTGTGGCGCCAGCTCATGCGTTTGCGCCGGACAGCGCCGCCGCGCGCGCACTGCAGCGCCTGCTGGCCTGGGACGTCGTCTACCTGCTGGCCGCGTTCGCCTTGATCGTGCTGTGCGCCGGCTGCATCTTGCGCCAGGCCTGGGCGCGGCCGTGGTTGCGTGTGGCGGCCGGGGTGCTTGCGCTGTGGATGCTGGCCACCGGCGGTGCGATGCTGGCGCAATGGTCATCGCTGCTGCACGCCAGCCGCGACGCGATGGCCCAACTGGGCGGCCAGGCTGCCCTGCAGCAGGCGCTGTTGCACGCGCGCTACAGCTATCTGCTGGCGCTGGCGTTGAAGGCGATCGCCGTGCCGGCATTGTTGTGGTTGAGCTGGCGCCTGGGCGTGCCGGCGGTGCGCGCGCAATTCCGGCATCGGCGCTGAGCCAGATGCCGGCGCCGCCATGACGCATGCGCCCGATCACCACACTTGAAAGCGGCGGGCACGCCGGTTGTGCCCCGGCGTTCAGGGGCAGTACCGCGCGGCGCGTTCTCGTTCAAGGCAGTCTCACGCGTTTGGCTTGGGTTGGCACGGCACCGGTTATCTTGATCCGGCAAACTTTCGGGAGACGGATTCCATGCGCATGCTTTTCTTGACTGGCCTGCTGGCGCTGCTCGGCACGACACCGGCACATGCGCAGGACCTGGCGACGACCTGCCACGCCACCAGCAGTTACGACGTGACCCTGCGCCCGGACAGCCTGCTGTTCGATCGTCCATCACCGGCGCCGACGCGGGTGGAGCTGCAGCCGACAGTCTGCACGCCGATGGCATCGCGGTCGCGCTGAGCCCGGCACAGCAGGATCGGCTGAGTGTGTTCGAGCGTGATCTGCGAGCGCTGGCGCCTCGCGTGCGCAAGGTGGCGCAGAACGGCGTGGACATGGCGGTGCAGGCGCTGCACGCCGAAGTGGCGGGCCTGGGCCTTGGTGCCGATACTCGCGCCCAGGTCGATCACAAGCTGGCGACGCATGCAGCCGAGCTGAAACAGCGCATCGCGCAAAGCCAGAGCACGCATGACTGGGATGGCGACGCGATGCAGCAGTATGCCGACCAGCTCACCGCCGACCTGATGCCACTGGTGGTCGCGGACCTGGGTCAACAGGCGATCAACGCGGCGATGACGGGCGACCTGCAGACGGCGGCCCAGCTGCGCGATCGCGCCAGCTCGCTGGCCACCGACCTGCAGCCGCGCCTGCAGCAGAGCATGCAGGGCTTGCGTCCGCAGATCGAGGCGCTGTGTCCGGCGGTGCAGCGACTGGCCCGCTTGCAGCAGGGTCTGCGCGACAGCAAGGGCCAGCCACTGAATCTGTTGCAGGTGGGTGCGGACGCCGCCGGAAAGTCCGCGTCGGATTGATGGCCGCCCCGGTCGACGCGAGCGCGGGTGCGACTGCCGCTTGCACATGGCATCGCGGACATTTACGTGTCATCTGCTCGGAACCCTGATTTGAGGTAGCGACATGCCGACACGTGCACAGGATATCCTCGAATTCTGGTTCGATCCGGCGCATGCCGCGCACTGGTTTGCGGCGGACGCGGGTTTCGATGCGCAGATTCGCGAGCACTTCAACGGCGCCACGAAAGAGGCGGAGCAGGGTCGATTGGACGGCTGGGCGGCCAGCCCCGACGGCTGGTTGGCATTGTTGATCCTGCTCGATCAGTTTCCGCGCAATTTTTATCGGGGCGATGCGCGCGCGTGGGCCGCCGACGTCAAGGCACAGCGGCTCGCGTTGTCGGGCCTGGACGATGGTTTCGACCAGTCCTTGCCGCCACTGCAGCGGGTCTTCGCCTACCTGCCGCTGGAACACGCCGAGGACATGGGACTGCAGCAGCATTCGGTGGCCTTGTTCGAGGCCTTGCACGCGGCAGCATCGCGCCGGAGAGCGTGCCCGCTACGCCGATTTTCTGGACTATGCTCGGCGCCACCGCGAGGTGATCGCGCGGTTCGGGCGCTTTCCGCATCGCAATGCCGTGCTGGGTCGCGCCAGCACGCCGGAAGAGGAGTCCTATCTGGCGCAACCGGGAGCGGGGTTCTGAGCGAACGGCGTCAGCGCGGCCAGGGACGTTCCACCACCGACCAGGGAGCAGGTCATGCGCATGGGTCTCATCGTCGCCTTGTTTGTGTTCAGTGTCGCCGTGCACGCGTCCAGTACCTTGCGCGTGGGCAACCAGGTGCTCACTTCCGGGGACAGCCGGGAACGCGTTGTCGAATTGCTGGGCAAGCCCACCTCGAAATCGCATCGTCGTCGCCCGCACACGGGCAGCAGTCGCCGCGGCGGCGTCCGCGTGATCGACAAGAATCAGGGCGCCGAGCAATGGCATTATCGGCGCGACGGTCATGTCACGGTGGTCACCCTCGTCGATGGGCGGGTCACCGGGATCGACGATCGCCGGCCCTGACCCGGATCGGGCAGGATGCTGGCCGGAAATGTACGGGCGCCGTTCCACGCCCTGTTCTCGTCATCGCGGGAACCTTCGCTTGCACCGGCCTCACACCAGCTGATTGTGTCGCACGGCATCGTGTCGCGCCGTCCCGGACGGTGAAGAGTTCATGGCTGGTTTGCTAGGCTGGCCCGGTTTTCCCACGGGCTGAACGCCATGCATGATTTTCTCAAGAACCTGTTCGGCACCAAGACGGCCGACACCATCATCCAGGTTGGACTGAACGTGTTGCTGGCGCTGCTGGTGCTGCTGGTCGGCATCTGGCTGATCGCGCGATTGACGAATCTGCTGCAGCGAGCGTTGCAGCGTGCATCAGTGGATGTCACCCTGATCGGCTTCCTGCGCAGGATGGTCTACGGCTTGCTGATCGCGCTGCTCGTGGTAGTCGCGCTGAACACGGCTGGTGTATCGACGGCGCCGCTGGTGGCGGCGCTGGGCGCCGCCGGACTGGCGATCGGTCTGGCCTTGCAGGGCTCATTGAGCAACCTGGCCTGGGGCGTGCTGCTGGTGATGTTCCGGCCGTTCCGGGTCGGCGACTTCGTCTCCGCCGGCGGTAAGGAGGGCACGGTGGAAAGCATCAACCTGATGTACACCATGCTGGCGATGCCGGACGGACGCGAGGCGATCGTGCCGAACGGCAAGGTCGGCAGCGCGGCAATCATCAACTACAACCGCCGCGGCACGCGTCGTTTCGATTTCACCGTGCGCATCGGTTTCAACGACGACATTGGCGCCGCGATCGCCGAGATCAAGCACCTGTTCGCGCAGGACAAGCGCATTCTCAGCGACCCCGCGCCCGGCGTATGGACGTCCCAATTGAGCGAAAGCTCGGTCGACCTGATCGTGCGCGCCTGGACCAAGGCGGACGATTCCTGGGCGGCCAGGACCGATCTGCTGCGCGCGATCAAGGATCACTTCGACAAGGTCGGCATCAGCATGCCGTTGCCGCAACGCCAGCTCACCGTGGTCGCGGGCAAGCTGCCGGAGATCCCGCAAAAGCCGGCTTGAGCGCATGGCGGAGCGGCCGGACATGGCCGCTCCGCCGGCAAGTATCTACTGCACCGTCACCGCACGGCGGTTGTCGGCTGGAGACCTTGTCGATCAACTCGTTGTACGGATCGATGCCGGCCTGCGCGGGCTTGCCCGTCAACCGTGACCGTGATCGTGCTGTCGCCATTCGCCACCATCTGCTTTTGCAGGTACAGCGGCTTGCCGTCCTTGCCCACGCCGGGCGAGGCGGCGAACACGCCGATCTCGATCGGGAAGTCGATCTTGCCGGGGGTTTCCTTGCCCTTGCCGTCGACGTAGACCTTGCCCGCGTGCACCTTCATGGTCACCTGATACTTGCCGTCTGGCAGTTTCTTCGCGGTGGCGGAGACCATGCGGTTGTCGAACAGGGTGATCTTCCAGAAGAAGTCGTCCAGCATCGGCTGCCACTTCGGTCCCAGCGCCTTGCCGAGTGCGTCCATGAACTCTCTGCGAGGTGGTGTAGGGCGGCTGCTGGAAGCCCTTGTCGATCAGGAATTGCTTCAGCATCGCGTCGAGCTTGTCTTCGCCGACGTAGTCCTGCAGCGCGTAAAAGATCAGCGAACCCTTGCGGTAGTGGATGTACGGCTGGTTCTCCACTTTCGCCAGCGGTTCCTCGGCGACCTTTTCAGTGGCGCGGCCGGCGAGGTAGGCATCCAGTTCGTATTTGAGGAACTTGCGCATCTGGTTGGCGCCGTACTTGTGCTTCATCACCATCAGCGACGAATACTGCGCCAGCGATTCGCTGAGCATGGTCGAGCCCTGCATGTTGGCGCCGATCACGCGGTGCGCCCACCACTGGTGCGCCACTTCGTGGGCGGTGACGTCATAGACGTAATCGAGCTTCGACTTGTCGCGCAGGTCGGCGATGAAGCCGATCGATTCGGAGAACGGGATGGTATTGGCGAACGACTGCGCGAACGCGGCGTAGCCGGGGAATTCGACGATGCGCAACTGCTTGAACTGATACGGCGTGTAGTGGCTGTCGTAGTAATCCAGCGAATCTTCCGCGCTCTCGATCATCCGATCCACGTTCCAGTGCGTGTTCGGGGTTGTAGTAGACCGAAATCGCCACGCCGTCGTGCTGCGTACTCTTTACCGTGTAGCGCGCCGACAGGTACGCGAAGAAGTTCAGCATCGGCTGCTCCATCCGGTAATGGAAATAGCGCCGGCCGTTGGCCGTCCATTCCTTCTGCAGCATGCCCGGCGCCAGCGCGATCTGGTCGGCGGCGGTGGAGACGGTGGTGTCGAAGCTGATCCAGTCCGCGTCGTTGCTGATGTAGGTGTTGGCGCGGGCCTTTTGATCGCCCAGCGGCGGCATCCGCGGCACATCCAGCTTCAGGCCGTACTTGCGTCGGTCGTTGCGGTCGGTGATCTGGTACTGCGACTGATAGCCGAACTGCGGCAGCACGCCGTTGTTGAAGAACGTGCCGTTGTGCACCAGGAAGGTCTCGCCGGTGTCATTGGTGAAACCTTTCGGTGCGTACTCCAGGGTGAAATCGAAGGCCATCGACGCGCCCGGGGCCAACGGCGTCTTCAGGCGGTAGATGGTGAAGCCGAGGTTCTTGTCCTCGCTCACCGTGTCATGCGGTGCGAACTCCAGCGACTTCACCGTGAACCCGTCGGTGAAGTTCACGTACAGCTCGCTGATGGGCGCGTCGTGCTTGTTGACCAGGGTGTAATGCGCGCGGATGTCCAGCCGGCGTCGGTAGGGGTAGATGTCCACGTCGGTCGTGATCGCCGTAATGCGTGGCTGCGGCGCGTCCAGGTATTTTGCGTATTTCTTTTCGTAATCGGCGTGCCGCACCGTCTTCGCCGTGCTGTTGCGGTAGGTGTTGAGGATGTTGGTGTTGTAGTAGATCCACGCGCCGCTGCCGAGGAAGGCGAGCCCGGCGACCACCAGCACGAGCAGCGCCGGCGCGTGCAGTCGTGCGCGCGCCTCGCGCAGGCGGTCGCGCCAGGCGTCGTCGGTGCCGCGCGTCCAGAACAGCGCGGCGAGCACCAGCATCACCACGGCGAGGCAGGTCCAGTAGCCGTCGAACCACAGCGCGCCGACCAGGAAGTGGCCGAAGCCGTTCAAGTCCGAGTACGGCACGCTGGGGCCGCTGCCGTAGTTGTAGAGATTGTGGTCCCAGTGCAACAGGTCGAAGCCGATCGAGCTGGCCGCCAGCCACAGGATGCACAGCAGGTAGCCGAGGAACTTGTTGTTGGACATCACCTGCAGGAACAGCGCCAGCACCGCGATCAGCACGAACGGAATCGCGTTCAGCGCCAGCATGCCCAGGTACAGTCCCGGCTCCAGGTGTGTATAGCCGTGTGCCAGCTGCCAGCCGATGCCGACCACCGCGCCGATCAGCAGCATCAGCACGATGATCGCCAGCAATGCACCGAACTTCGCCAGCAGCGGCACCCAGTCCGGCACCGGGAAGGCGTCGCTGACTTCGGCCGAGTGCTGGCTGCGCTCGCGCCAGACCAGTTCGCCGGCGTAGAAGATCACGATGATGATGAGCGGCAGGCTGAAGCTGCCGTTGATGGCGGTAAGCACCTGGTGCGTGACCGGCCATACCGGGGTGCCGTAGACCAGCCCGGAGGACATCAGCGAGACCAGCATCAGCCCCAGCGACAGCGCCAGCAGTACCAGCAAGGCCACCCCGCGCACGACGCCCAGCGTGTCGAACACGAACTGCGCGCGCAGCTGCTGCAGGTGGGCGCGCCAGTCGTGGCCGATCGTGACTTGCGGCAAGGCGAGCGCCGCGGCGCTCGTCGGCGGGCGCAGCACCGGCGGTTCGGCGCGCTTCCTGCGGCGCGGCAATTGCAGGCCCTCGCGATTCGGGCGGAACAACAGCCAGGACGCCGCGAGCATCGCCAGCGACACGCCGACCCACAGCAGCCGATTGAACAGCAAGACCCCGTGCAGCGCCGGCAACAGGTGGTTGCTCTGGTCGGGCGACCAGTAGCGCGTGACCAGGGCCAGCGTGCGGCCGCCGAAAGGGTCCAGCATCGCGGCGAGCGTGTGGCTGTCGAGGTTCCGGCTGAGGTAGCCGGCCATGACCTGCAGTACGAAATACGCGATCATCCCGATGTAGGTGGCCAGTACCGAACGCGTGGTGGTGGCCAGCAGGAACAGCAATGCGGCGATGAACAGCATGTTCGGGATGACCATCACGCCGAAGGCCCAGGCATAACCGTGCCAGCTCGCCGGGCCCAGCCGTGCCGCATCGATCCATGGCATCAGTCCGCCCAGCGCCAGGCACAACGCGCAGATCAGCATGATCGCCAGCGCGGCGAGATAGCCGGCGGCGAAGCGTCCGCCCAGATACGCGCCCCGGCTCATCGGCGTGGCGAAGAACAGTTCCGAGGTGCGCTGGTCGAAATCGCGCAGCGCCGCGGCGGCGACGAAGATGGCGACCAGGAAGATGCTGAACACGGTGAGCACGCTGAGCAGGCGCACGATCACCAGCGGCGCATTGCGCAGCACGTTGCCGCTGGCACCGCCGAGGATCACCGCGTCGGTGCTGGCCAGGGCGAATGCCAGCGCGCCGAAGGCCAGCGCGACGATCCAGAACAACGGTGCCTTCAGCTGCTGGCGCAATTCGAAGCGGAGTATCTCGAAGAACATCGGTGATCCTGTCCGGTGTGCAGCGCATGCGCGCGAATGCTCTTGACCGTGCGGGCAAAAAAAGCATCGCGCACAGGGGCGCTCCTACGGGATTCGAGCAGCTTTCAGGCGGCCTTGGCGGTGGCCTGCGCGCGCAGGCGGCCGAAGTAGACGTCTTCCAGATCCGGTGCGACCGATTCGAACCCTGCTTCCGGCAGCTGTCGGCCAGCACGTGCAGCAAGGTGCGGCCGCCGGCGAGGCGGGTCGACAGGATGGTCATGCGCGCCGCGGTAGCCGTCCAGCTCGCGCCTTGTCGATCGTGCGCCGCCAGACCCGGCCCTCCAGCGAGCGGATCGCCTCGGCCGGTTCGCCGCTCAGCAGCACCTGGCCCTGGCCGATGATCGCCATGCGCGAGCACAGGTCGGTGACGTCCTCCACGATATGCGTGGACAGGATCACCACCATCCGCTCGCCCAGTTCGGCCAGCAGGTTGAGGAAGCGGTTGCGCTCCTCCGGATCGAGCCCGGCGGTGGGCTCGTCGACGATGATCAGGCGCGGCTCGCCGATCAGTGCCTGGGCGATGCCGAAGCGCTGGCGCATGCCGCCGGAGTAGGTGCCGAGCTTGCGCTTGCGCACGTCCCACAGGTTGACCTGGCGCAGCAGCGCCTCGACCAGTTCGCGCCGTTCGCGCTTTCACGGTGACGCCCTTGAGCACGGCGAAGTGATCCAGCATCGCCTCGGCGGAGACCTTCGGATACACGCCGAATTCCTGCGGCAGGTAGCCGAGCAGGCGCCGGGTCGGCCTGCTTGTCGGCGAGCAGGTCCAGGTCGTCCAGCTTGATCGTGCCCTCGTCCGGGTCCTGCAGCGTGGCGATCGTGCGCATCAGCGAGGACTTGCCGGCGCCGTTCGGGCCGAGCAGGCCGAACATGCCGCTGGGGATGTCCAGCGACACGCCGCGCAGCGCCCGCACGCCGTTGGCGTAGGTCTTGGACAGGTCACGTATGCGTCAGCATGGGTTCCTTCCTGGGCCGCTGCGTGCGGCGTGTAGATGCGATGCAGATTACGGCACGAGGCGCCGTTGCGCGTGCGCTCAAGGTCATGCATACGCATGCGCATGGTGCGCGCCGTTGGTCCGGGGAGTGCGCTCCGCGCCAGACGGATCGGGTGCGCCTTCGCTATGATTGGCATCTTGCATGCGCCCGCCATCCCCGGGCGGCCTGCCACCGCCATCGCCATCGCAGGAGTCACCATGGCCGACCTCAAAGAAGCCCGCGTTCCCGATATCGGCCACGAGGACGTCCCCGTCATCGAAGTGCTGGTCAAGGCCGGCGACAGGGTCGAGAAAGAACAGGGCCTGATCACGCTGGAGTCGGACAAGGCGACGATGGAAGTGCCCTCGCCGTTTGCCGGCACCGTGAAGGAAATGAAGCTGAAGGTGGGCGACGAGGTGTCCGAAGGCGCGGTCATCGCCCTGATCGACGGCCGAGGCGGAAACCGGCGGCGCAGCCGCCTCACGTCGCCTCTCCCGCGGAGAGGGCAGGCATCGGGTGCGAGTCGCGCAGCAGCCGACGAAGAAACCCGAGCAGCTCCGCCGGCCGAAGACCCGTCATCCCGGCGCCGCCGCGCCGGTCCAGCCGAACAGCCCAGCCACCGGTCGCCGGCCAGGGCGTGCAGCCCGGCAACCGCGCCGGAAGGCGACGTGCCGCCCAGTGCCCGCCCGCCGTGGATGCCTCGATCGTGATGCCCGGCGACGCGCCCTACGCCAGCCCGGCGATCCGCGCGTTCGCGCGCGAGCTGGGCGTGGACATCCAGCAGGTGAAGGGCAGCGGTCGCGGCGGTCGCATCCAGCGCGACGATGTCAGCGCCTACGTCAAGCACGCGCTGGCCTCCGGCGCGCGTCCGCAGCCGGGTGCGTCGGCCTCGCTCGGCGGCCTCAACCTGCTGCCGTGGCCGAAGATCGATTTCGCCAAGTTCGGCGAGATCGAGGAAAAGCCGCTCGTCGCGCATCCAGAAGATTTCCGGCGCCAACCTGGCGCGCAACTGGGCGATGATCCCGCACGTCACCCAGCACGAGGACGCCGACATCACCGAGATGGAGGCGTTCCGCAAGCAGCTTGGCGCGGAAAACAAGGAGCTGAAGATCAGCCCGCTGGTGTTCCAGATCAAGGCGGTGGTGGCGGCGCTGAAGCAGTTTCCCGCAGTTCAACGCCTCGCTGGACGATTCCGGCGAGAAGTTGATCCTCAAGAAATATTTCCACATCGGCATCGCGGTGGATACGCCCGATGGCCTGGTCGTGCCGGTGATCCGCGATTGCGACAAGAAGGGCCTGCTCGACCTCGCCCGCGAGCTGGGCGAGATCTCGAAGAAGGCGCGCGACAAGAAGCTCGGCCCGGCCGAAATGTCCGGCGGCTGCTTCTCGATCAGCTCGCTCGGCGGTATCGGCGGCACCTACTTCACGCCGATCGTCAACGCGCCGGAGGTGGCCATCCTCGGGGTCTCCAAAGCGGCGATGAAGCCGGTATGGAACGGCAAGGAATTCGCGCCGCGGACTGATGCTGCCGCTGTCGCTGTCCTACGACCACCGCGTGATCGACGGCGCGCTGGCCGCACGTTTTGCCGTGTTCCTGGCCAACCAGCTGGGCGATATCCGCCGCCTGCTGCTGTAACGGAGGCCGCGATGGCGCTGGCGCGCGGCACTGACCACGCGCGGCTTGCTGGGCAGCTGGCGACTCGTGCAGGCGTCGCGCGGCTGCCGTCGGCGACTGGCTGGACGTCAGCCTGTTGCGCAGCGGCGATTCAACCTGACCGTCGGCGCGCTCGCCGCCGCGGTGCTGCTGTTCGGCTGCTGTGCGTGCTGCCGTCGATGCTGCTGCGGCGTCTGCTGCGTCGCTATGCGCGGCGCTACGAGCACGTCAACCCGTCGTCGGTGTACGTGGTCGGCCGCCTGCTGCATTACCTGCTGCTGCTGGTCGGCGTGCTGCTGGCGTTGAACGCCAGCGGCATCCCGATGGCCCGCTTCACGGTGTTTGCCGGCGCGCTGGGCGTGGGCCTGGGCTTTGGCCTGCAAGCGATCTTCAACAACTTCGTCTGCGGCCTGGTGCTGCTGTTCGACCGCAGCCTCAAGGTCGGCGACTTCGTCGACCTGGCCTCCGGCGTGCACGGCCGCGTGCGCGACATCCATATCCGTGCCACCCGCATCACCACCAACGACGACATCGATATCCTGGTGCCGAACTCCGAGTTCGTGAATGGTCGCGTGGTCAACTGGACGGTGCGCGAAGGTTTCCGCCGCCTGAAAGTGCCGTTCCACGTCGCCTACGCCAGCGACAAGGACAGGTGCAGCAAGCCGCGCTGGATGCCGCGCAGAGCGTGCCGTTCACGCTGACCGATGAGGGCGAAAAAGGCCCCGCAGGTGCGGTTGGTCGCGTTTGGCGACTGGGCGCTGCAGTTCGAGTTGGTGGTGTGGCTCGAACGCCGATGCCACGCGCCGCCCCGGCGCCGCACTGGCCGCCTACAACTGGGCCTTGCACGACGCCTTGCTGGCGCACGGCTTCGTATTCCGCTGCCGCAGCGCGACGTGCATCTGCGCAACGCATCAACGCGATATCTCTGTCTCCTGATCCCGTGGCTGGCGGTCACCCCGGCGCCGGCCCGAACATCCGAGGAAAAACGCATGGCCAACACGATCGAAATCAAGGTTCCCGACATTGGCGGTCACGGCAATGTGCCGGTGATCGAAGTGCTGGTGAAAGCCGGCGACACGGTCGAAGAAGGAGCAAAGCCTGATCACGCTGGAGTCGGACAAGGCGACCATGGAGATTCCCGTCCAGCGCCGCCGGCGTGGTCAGGGAAGTCAAGCTCAAAGTCGGCGACGAGGTTGCCGAAGGCGCGGTGATTGCCGTGTGGAAGTCGCCGATGCCGACATCTCCTTCTCCCCCGGGCGGAGCGGGAGACGGGGCCGCCGCCGGTAGCTCCAACGGCGCGACGCAAGGATGCCAGCGGTCGCCCGAAGCCCAGCCCCTCACCTCAATCCTCTCCCCCGAGCGGAATAGAGGCCGGGAGCGCCGGCGGCGAAGGTGCCGCAAGCGGCAGCTTTGTCTGGCAAGAAGCCGGACATCGAATGCAAGCTCGTCGTGCTCGGCTCCGGCCCCGGCGGCTACACCGCGGCGTTTCGTGCCGCCGACCTGGGCGTCGACACCGTGCTGGTCGAGCGCTACGCCACGCTCGGCGGGGTCTGCCTCAACGTGGGCTGCATCCCGTCCAAGGCGCTGCTGCATGCCGCCGCGGTGATCGACGAAGCGGCGGCGATGGCCGCCCACGGCGTGAGCTTCGGCGAGCCGAAGATCGATATCGACAAGCTGCGCGGCTTCAAGACCAAGGTGGTCGGCCAGCTCACCGGCGGCCTCGCCTCGATGGCGAAGCAGCGCAAGGTGCGCACGGTCGAAGGCAGCGGCACCTTCGTTTCGCCGAACGAAATGGAAGTGCAGACGAAGGATGGCGTGAAGCTGATCCGCTTCGAGTACGCGATCATCGCCGCCGGTTCGCAGTCGGTGAAGCTGCCCGCGTTCCCGTGGGACGACGAGCGCATCATGGATTCCACCGGCGCGCTGGAACTGCGGACGTGCCGAAGAAGCTGCTGGTCGTCGGCGGCGGCATCATCGGCCTGGAAATGGCCACCGTGTACGGCGCGCTGGGCAGCGAAGTGACCGTGGTCGAGTTCATGGACCAGCTGATCCCCGGCGCCGATGCCGACCTGATCAAGCCGCTGGCCAAGCGCCTGGGCAGCCGGCTCAAGGGCATCCATCTGAAGACCAAGGTGGTCAGCGCCAAGGCCACGAAAAAGGGCATCGAGGTCGGCTACGAAGGCGACAGCATCCCCGACACCACGCTGTTCGATCGCGTGCTGGTGTCGGTGGGCCGCTCGCCGAACGGCGGCAAGATCGGCGCCGACAAGGCCGGCGTCGCGGTCACCGAGCGCGGCTTCATCAACGTCGACACGCAGATGCGCACCAACGTGCCGCACATCTTCGCCATCGGCGACCTGGTCGGCCAGCCGATGCTGGCGCACAAGGCCACGCACGAGGCGAAGGTTGCCGCCGAAGTCGTGGCCGGCCATGAAGAGTCATTTCGACGCGCGGGTGATTCCGTCGGTCGCCTATACCGATCCGGAAATCGCCTGGGTCGGCGTGACCGAGCGCGAAGCGAAGGAGAAGGGCTTGAAGGTCGGCGTCGGCAAGTTCCCGTGGGCGGCTTCGCGGTCGCGCGATCGGCATGGACCGCACCGAAGGCTTCACCAAGCTGATCTTCGACGAGGAAACCCACCGCGTCGTCGGCGGCGGCATCGTCGGCGTGCACGCCGGCGACCTGATTTCCGAACTTGCGCTGGCGATCGAGATGGGCTGCGGAAGCGGCCGACATCGGCCTGACCATCCACCCGCATCCGACGCTGAGCGAATCGGTCGGCATGGCGGCGGAAGTCTACGAAGGCACGATCACCGACCTGTACCTGCCGAAGAAGAAGTAGTCCCGCACAGGAGAAAGCCCGGGCGAGCCCGGGCTTTCTGGTCGTCCCGCGCCGCGAGAGGGAGGATTGCGGCGGAGGGCGGCTTACTGGCCGGACGGCGCGGGGTTTTGCGCCTTGAACTCTTTCCACTGCGCCCGGCGTGTCTGTGCCTGCGCCTTCAGCGTGGCCGCCTGTGCCTGCTGCGCAGGAGTCAGCACGGCGTAGATCTGCGCACGCAAGTTGGCCTTCTGCTGCACGCGGGCCTGGGTCGCCTGCCCTTCCGCCTGCGCCAGGCTGGCGGCGGCGGCCTGGTAGCCGACCTGGTTCGGCGTCATCGCCTCAAACGCGGAGCGCTGTTGCCGCAGTGCCTGCCACTGGGTCTTGTTCTGCTGGCGGCTGGCGCCGAGGATCTGCTTGATGCTGGCCTTCTGCGCGTCGCTCAGATTCAACTTGTGCAGCATCATCATCTGGCCGTGGCCGCGATGACCGTGCCAGCCGTGACCGGACGCGCCGGGGCCGCCGGCACCGGGCGCCGCCACGGCGACGGTGGTACCGATGGCCAAAGCCGAAGCCAGGGCCAGGCCGAGGAGTGTGTGCTTGCGCATGATGTTTGCCTCTTTGCTGTGGTGGGGAAGGTACGCCACCATTTGACGATACTCTTGCGTATATGTTCTTTGCGCAAAGGTAAAGAACGGTAAAGCACGTGGCGCCGGCGCGGTGTGCCGCATTGAATGAGTGTCATGCAGACTCCTGTCCCCTCCCGCATCCTGATTGCCGATGACGACCGCGCGCTGTGTCGCCTGCTGGCCGATTATCTCCAGCGCGAGGGCTTTGTCGTCGACGTCGCGCACGATGGCGAGGAGGCGCTGGCGCGCCTGCGCGACCCGGCCGAACGACCCGACCTGTTGATTCTCGACGTGACGATGCCCGGTCGCGACGGACTGGAAACGTTGCGCGAACTGCGCACGCAGCACCGCCTGCCGGTGATCATGCTGTCCGCGCGCGGCGAGCCGGTGGATCGGGTGATCGGACTGGAACTCGGCGCCGACGATTATCTGGCCAAGCCGTGCCTGCCGCGTGAACTGCTGGCACGGGTGCGCGCGCAGTTGCGCAGCCGCGCACCGTTGGCCGCGGGTACGGTGCAGGCCGGAAATCTGCAACTGTTTCCGGGCGAACGTCGCGCCGAGGTGGCCGGGCAGGAGCTGTCGCTGACTGGCGCGGAATTCTCGCTGTTGTTGGGCCTGGCCCAGCGTGCCGGCGAGCTGGTCGACAAGGCGGCGCTGACCCGCCTGGCGCTGGGGCGCGAACTGGAGCGCTTCGATCGCAGCATCGACGTGCACGTGAGCCGGCTGCGCCACAAGCTGGCCGAGGCGTCGGCGCAGGCGCCGCGGATCGAATCAGTGCGCGGCGCAGGCTACATGCTGGTGGTCGCCGCGTCATGAATCCGCTGAAGACTTCGCTTTACTGGCGCTTGCTGGTCTGGTTTTGCGTGGCCAACCTGCTGGTGCTTCTGCTCGGGGGCCTGTTCGCACGGCGATTCATCGAGTTCAGCACGGCGGTCGAGATCGACTGGGCAGCGCTGGCGCAGGACGCGGATCAGACCTACGAAAATGGCGGGCGCGACGCGCTGGCGGCGTGGGTGGTGCAACAGCGGCGGCAAGGTGTCGAGGCGACCCTGTTTGAAAACGGCGAAGCGCTGGCCCCGATCCGACTCCATGGCGCGATGCGCTCGACGTTGAACGAGTGGTTGTCGTCGGGCCAGAGCATGGTGATCCAGCCGCGGCCAGGCATCTATGTGGCGTTCCAGCAGGTCACCGGCGCGGACGGCCATACGCGGCAGCTGCTGGCGATGAGCCGCTCGCACACGCGCTTGCGCCCGCAGACGCGCGAGAAAATCTATCTGGCCATCCAGTTGCTGTTGTCCTTGCTGTTCATTGGCGTGGTCGGCTGGTGGGTGGCGCGCAGCGTGGCGCGACCAGTCGAGGCGCTGCGCCGGGCGACCCGGCGCATGGCCGATGGCGAACTGTCGACCCGGGTGGGGCGGCAGGGTGGCCTGGCGCATGACGAACTGGCCCAGCTCGCCGGCGACTTCGACCTGATGGCCGGGCGGATCGAGGCGCTGGTCGCGCACGATCGCGGCGTGCTGCAGGGTTTGTCGCATGAGTTGCGCTCGCCGCTGGCGCGCTTGCAGCTGATCCTGGACCTGGCTCGCCGGAGTGCTGAGCCCGCCGAGGCGGCGTCATATTTCCAGCAGGCGGAACAGGAGATTGCGCGACTCGACCGGATGCTCGGCGAGATGCTGGCGTTGTCGCGCATGGAAGGTGGCTTGCCCGGCATGGAGCGCGAGCCGGTCGAGCTGATCGTGCTGGCCCATGGTTGCGTGGACCAGTTCCGTCTCGAGGCCGAGGCGCGCCACGTTGACCTCCGCCTGAGCGGTGCCGGCTCCATCGTGGTGTCCGGCAACGCCCTGCTGCTGGAGCGTGCGGTGGACAACCTGCTGGCCAACGCGATCAAGTTCAGCCCCGCGGGCAGCACGGTCAGCCTGACCGTGCGTGTCGAGCAGCAGTTCGCTGAACTTGCCGTGCGCGACCATGGCCCGGGCGTGCCCGAGAATGAACTGACTTTGCTGCTGCGCCCATTCTTCCGCGGCAGCAACGCCGCGCAGACCGATGGTCATGGCCTGGGCCTGTCCATCGTGCAGCGCGTGGTGCAGGCGCATGGCGGCAGCATCGACTTGCGCAACGCCGAGGATGGCGGCCTGGAAATCCGCTTGTGGCTGCCGCTGGCGTGAGCTTGCCGGTGGATTGCCACCGGCTATGCTGTCCCATCACGTCGCCACGCAGGCACGCCATGTCGCGCCAGACCGCCACTCTCGCCAGCCCCGTCGCATGAACGAGCACATGCTGTTCAACCTGGTCGACCTGGCCGGAACCTTTGCTTTCGCGATTAGCGGCGCCACCGCAGCGCGGCGCTGCAACCTCGACTTGTTCGGAATCCTCGCGATCGCCTACATCACGGCGTGTGGCGGTGGCATCGCGCGCGATCTGTGCATTGGCGCCATTCCGCCGGCGGGTCTCTCGGACTGGCGTTACCTGGCCACGGCCGTCGTTGCCGCCTTGCTCACGATCATGGCCTATCCGTGGGTGGAGCGGCTGACCTATCCGGTGCGTCTGTTCGATGCCATGGGCCTGGGCTTGTTCTCGGTGTATGGCGCGCACAAGGCGCTGGTGTTCGGGCATAACGCCGAGGTGGCAATCCTGCTTGGCATCGTCACGGCGGTTGGCGGTGGCATGGCGCGCGACGTGCTGCTGACGCGGGTGTCGATCGTGTTGCAGAAAGAAATCTACGCCTCGGCGGCGCTGGTCGGCGCGGCGCTGGCGGTGCTGGGCGAATACCTCGAATGGCCCGCGGTGTGGGCGACCTGGCTGCCGATCGTGGTGTGTTTCATGCTGCGCTTCCTGTCACTGCACCTGCACTGGAACCTGCCGCGGTTTGGTCGTGACCAGGCGAGCTGAGTCGCCGCTTGCGCCAGCGCTTCCGCAATGAGGTAGCGCCCCGCGATGCAGGGGCCGATGGCCTGCCGCCACAGGTCATCTTTGCCCGGCCGTTGCGGCATGCTAGTTTCCAGGATTCGGGCGGGGGCCCAACTTGGAAGGAGCTGGTCCATGAACGCAGCGAGCGTGCGCATCGAATCCGTCACCAAGCGTTTTTCGGGGCATACGGCGGTGAATCGCCTTTCGATGGATATCGCCGCCGGCGGCATCTTCGGCCTGCTCGGTCCGAACGGCGCGGGCAAATCCACCACGATCCGCCTGATCATGGGCATTCTCGAGCCCGATGAGGGCAGGATCGTGCTGTTCGACTCGCCCCACAACAGTCGCGCACTGTCGCAGCGCATCGGCTATCTGCCCGAGGAGCGCGGCCTGTACAAGAAGATGAAGGTGCTCGATCACCTGATCTTCCTCGGCGAGACCAAGGGTATCGGTCGCGCGGATGCGCGCAAGCGCGCGCAGGCCTGGCTGGAGCGACTTGGCGTCAGCGAGTGGGCCTTGAAGAAGGTCGAGGACCTGTCCAAGGGCATGCAGCAGAAGGTGCAGTTTGCCGGCGCGCTGCTGCACGAGCCCGAACTGGTGATCCTGGACGAGCCTTTCTCCGGGCTCGATCCGGTCAACGCCCAGGTGATGAAGGACATCGTGGTGGCGATTGCCGCCGAGGGGCGCACCGTGCTGTTCTCCACCCATGTGATGGAGCAGGCCGAGCGGATGTGCGATCGCATCGCGATCATCGCGCGCGGCGAGATGGTGGTGAACGGCACGGTGGCGCAGGTCAAGGAGGATTTCGGCGGGCGCCACGTGGCGCTGGGCTTCACCCACGACAAGGCGCGTGCCGTGAACGTCCTGGCCGATCGCGCGCTGGTATCCCACGTCGACGATTACGGCGCCAGCGCGGAGCTGCAGATGGCCGATGGCGCCGACCCCGAACGGTTGCTGGCTGCGTTGGTGCGTGAAGGAGTCGGCCTGCGTCGCTTCGAGGTGGTCGAACCTTCGTTGCATGCGATTTTCATCGCCAAGGTCGGCGCCGATGCCGCCACTGCCCACGCCCACGCCGGAGTCGCCGCATGAAGAAGATCATTGCCGTCGTCCGGCGCGAGTTCGTCGAGCGCGTACGCACCAAGGCGTTCGTGATATCCACCGTATTGTTGCCGGTGTTCATGGTGGCGATGCTGGTGCTGCCGATGTTGATGATGAGCGGCGGCGACCGCACCAGCCACGTCGCGGTGGTGGACGCCTCCGGCGCGGGACTGGGTCAGCCAGTCGGTCACGCACTCGAATCCGAGAAGCTCGGTAGCGGAGCAGACGCCAAGGCGCGCTACACGGTGCAGGTATTTCCGGCCACCAGCGATGACGTGGCCAAGGTGCGCGATGACCTGATCGCCAGCACGGGCTTCTCCAGCAAAAAACGCAAGGACGGCTTTGACGGGGTGCTGGTGCTTGCCGCCGATACCTTGTCCACCGGCAAGGTTGCCTATTACGGCGGCAACGTCGGTTCGCTGGAATCGATGTCCAAGTTGCAGCGCGCGGTATCCAATGCGCTGGCTGGCGTGCGGCTGGGCAAGTCGGGTGTGGATACGGCCCTGGTCAAGCGCGCGATGAAGCCCGCCGACATGGATACCACCAAGGTGTCCGACGGCAAGCTGACCGGCCAGAGCGGGCAGGAATCGTTCATGATCGCCTACTTCATGGGCTTCATCCTGTACATCGCGATCCTGATCTACGGCCAGCAGACGATGACCTCGGTGATCGAGGAAAAGACCTCGCGCATCATGGAGGTGTTGACCTCGTCGCTGACCCCGTTCCAGATGCTGCTGGGCAAGGTGCTCGGCGTGGGCCTTGCCGGCTTGACCCAGATGGCGATCTGGGGCGGCACGATATTCCTGCTCAGCAGCCAGCGCACACCGCTGGCCGCGGTGTTTGGCATGAGCGCCGACGCGGCGCAGAGCTTTCCGATCCCGAGCATGGCGCCGGGCCTGCTGGTGGTGTTCCTGCTGTATTTCGCGCTGGGTTTCATGCTCTACGGCGCGTTGTACGCGGCCATCGGCGCGATGTGCAACACGATCCAGGAGACCCAGCAATACGCGATCTTCGTCACCGTGTTCATCATCGTGGGCTTCTTCGCGGTGTTCGCCCTGATCAAGGACCCGACCGGACCGCTCGGCATCACGATGTCCTACATCCCGTTCTTCGCGCCGTTCACCATGCCGGTGCGCTGGTCGCTGACCTCGGTGCCACCGCTGGAACTGTTCCTGTCGCTGGCCTTGATGGTGGTGGCCTTGCTGGCCTGCGTGTGGCTGGCCGCGCGAATCTATCGCACCGGGATCCTGATGTACGGCAAGAAGCCCTCGTGGCGCGAGTTGTGGCGCTGGATCAGGGTGTGATGGTGCGTGGCGGATGCGCGGAAATCTTCTTGCCGCGCACGCGTCTAGATTCGGTAGGCCAGCGTCTTCATCAGCGTCGAACTCAGGTGCATCAGTTGCGGCAGCGGGAACGGCAGGTCGATGCCGCCGCGCTGCCGGGCAGCTTCGGCGTGGCGGATTTCGTCGGCCTGCATCGCGCTCAGCACCGCGCGTGAGCGTTCATCCTGCGGCGGCAGCTTTTCCAGGTGCTCGGCCAGGTGGGTTTCCACCTGACGCTCGGTTTCGACCACGAAGCCAAGGCTGAGCGGATCGCCGGCCATCGCGGCGACCGCGCCGATCGCGTAGCTGCCGGCGTACCACAGCGGATTGAGCCAGCTGGGGCGGCTATGCAGTTGCTGCAGGCGCTCGGCACACCAGGCCAGGTGGTCGGTTTCCTCCGCGGCGGCACGCAGCAGGTGGTCGTGGTTGTCGCTGTCGCGCGCCAGGGCGGCCTGCCCGAAATACAGCGCCTGCGCGCAGACTTCGCCGGTGTGATTGATCCGCATCAGTCCCGCGGCATGGCGGCGTTCGGTGTCGTCCAGCTCCGCCTCGACGATGCCGACGGCGGGCGAAGGGCGTGCCGCCATCGGCGCCCCGGCGACCGCTTCCAGTGCGCGCTCGCAACCGGCGAGCAGGTGATCGAGGGGGCTCAGGGTGCGCACGCTCATGACTTTTCCTGTGGATTTGGCGGGCCGACAGGTCCCACCGGCGGCATCGTCTCCAGCGCGTGCCAGAGGCCGTGACAAAGCAGCCGTATCTTCATGCTATCATTGCCGACTCACACGCTCGCCGGTCGGCGGGCTTGCGCCATGGATGACGGCTCCGCTATCATCTCGCGCCTTTGGTTCAACGAAGCAAAGCTCTTCCTTCATGTGCACCGCCCTGGGGCGGTTGACAGGTATTTGAAATGAAAACGTTCAACGCCAATGCCGACAGCGTCAAGCGCGACTGGTTCGTGGTCGATGCCACGGACAAGACGCTCGGCCGCCTGTCGACCGAGATCGCCCGCCGCCTGCGTGGCAAACACAAGCCGGAGTACACCCCGCATTGCGACACCGGCGATTATATCGTGGTGATCAACGCGCAGAAGGTGCATGTCACCGGCGCCAAGCTGGACGACAAGCTGTACCACCGTTTCACCGGCTACGTTGGCAACCTGAAGACCACCAATCTGCGGGATCTGCTGGCGAACCATCCGGAGCGCGTGATCGAGATCGCCGTCAAGGGCATGTTGCCGAAAAACCCGCTGGGCCGCGAGATGTACCGCAAGCTCAAGGTCTATGGTGGCGCCGAGCATCCACATACCGCACAGCAGCCGCAGGCGCTGGAGTTTTAAGGAATGAGCATGAGCATCCAGCAGAACTACGGCACTGGCCGCCGCAAGACCTCCACCGCCCGCGTGTTCCTGCGCAAGGGCAGCGGCGTCATCCAGATCAACGGCAAGCCGCTCGAGCAATTCTTCGGCCGGGAAACCTCGTGCATGATCGTGCGCCAGCCGCTCGAGCTGACCCAGAACACCGGCAAGTTCGACATCGCCGTGACGGTTGCCGGTGGTGGCATTACCGGCCAGGCCGGTGCGGTCCGCCTGGGCATTGCCCGCGCCTTGATCGAGTACGACGAAACCCTGAAGTCGCCTTTGCGCAAGGCCGGTTTCGTGACGCGTGATGCCCGCGAAGTCGAGCGCAAGAAGGTCGGTCTGCACAAGGCCCGCCGCGCTACCCAGTTCTCCAAGCGCTAAACTTCTGTCTCCTAGCCCCGTAGCCAAGCGGTAAGGCACCTGACTCTGACTCAGGCATCGGTGGTTCGAATCCATCCGGGGCTGCCAATCCAGATGCTGGTGCAGCAGCGCGCTGATCCGGCCAAATGCCCGCCTTCCGGCGGGCATTTTTCGTGTGGGCATTTGAGCCAATGTCCGCCTGCGTGACAGTCGGATAACGCAAACCGACGGGATAGCGGAAGTTGTGCAGGATCGCAGGAAGTTGCGCGATTTTGCCTGGGTTTTCGCTTTTTTTTTGCACCGCAGCAGCGTAAAATTCTCGCTTTCCAGCTGTGAAAGCCCTGATGACACCACCCACTGACGACCCCGTCGGTCATGACGACGTGCGCACGGTCGGCAGCACCGATGCGCTGCCGATAGCGCCCGCGCTCGGACTGTCGCTGGACGCAGCGCGCATGCCGCGCAAGTCCACCCTGGTCACTCACCGCATCCTGCTGATCAGCGTGTTGGCTGTGATTCTGGGTGTCGCGGCGGCCTACGTAGCCCAGCTATTGATGCTGATGATCAATCTGATCACCGACCTGTTCTTCTACGGTCGCGTGTCCGATGTGATTGGTCCGACTGCGCGTAGCGGTTCGTTCGTGCTGTCGCCGGCGGACAATCACCTCGGCGCCTGGGTCATCCTGATTCCCGCCGTCGGTGGCCTGCTCGCCGGCATCATGGCGCGCTGGGGCTCGCGCGCGATCCAGGGGCATGGCATTCCCGAGGCGATGGAGCAGATCCTCACCAACGAATCCAACATCCCTGCGCGGATCACCTGGCTGAAGCCGGTTTCCTCGGCGTTCGCGATTGGTACCGGCGGCCCGTTCGGCGCCGAGGGCCCGATCATCTCCACCGGCGGCGCGCTGGGTTCGCTGATCGGCCAGCTGCTGCGCGTCACCGCGAACGAGCGCAAGGTGTTGCTGGCGGCCGGTGCGGCGGCCGGCATGGCCGCGGTGTTTGGCGCGCCGGTGGCGTCCCTGGTACTGGCCGTGGAGTTGCTCTTGTTCGAGCTGCGCCCGCGTTCGCTGATTCCGGTGGCGCTGGCCACGGTGACGGCAGTCGGCGTGCGCTATGCCACTTACGGTGCGGCTCCGGTATTCCCGATGCCGGCCGTGCTGCAACCCGGTGGCCTGGCCCTGATCAGCTTCGTGGTGATCGGCGGCATCGTGGGTTACGCCTCGATCTGGGTTACCAAGGCTGTGTATGGCGTCGAGGACCTGTTCGAGAAGCTGCCGATTCACTGGATGTGGTGGCCGGTCATCGGCGCCCTGGTGGCCGGTTTCGTGGGCTGGATCGAGCCCCGCACCCTCGGCGTGGGTTACGACAATATCGACGCGCTGGTGCAGGGGCACTGGGGGCTCACCATGCTGGTCACCTTCGGTGCGCTGAAGTTCATTTCCTGGGTGATCGCCTTGGGCAGCGGCACCTCCGGCGGTACGCTGGCGCCGCTGTTCATGATTGGTGGCTCGCTGGGCGCGGTAATCGGCATCGGCATCAACTATGTGATGCCGGGCTTCAACATCGATCCGCGGATCGCCGCACTGGTCGGCATGGCGGCCATTTTTGCCGGCTCCTCGCGCGCGCTGCTGACCGCGGTGGTGTTTGCGTTCGAGACAACCCGGCAGCCCGCGTGCCTGCTGCCCTTGCTGGGGGGTTGTACCGCGGCTTACCTGATCTCCGCGCTGCTCATGCGCAACACCATCATGACCGAGAAAATCGCCCGGCGTGGCGTCAAGGTGCCGTCGGAGTACGCCGCCGACTACCTGGAGCAGGTGAGCGTGGGTTCGGTGTGTTCGCGCGATGTGGCGACCTTGCGAACGACCCAGACACTGGCCGAAGTGCGGCGTTGGCTGGGCGAAGACTCAGTCGATACCCAGCATCGGGGCTATCCGGTCATCGACGAACATGGTCACGTGAAAGGCATGCTGCCCCGGCGTACCCTGCTCGACCCGCAATGGCATTACACGCTGTCGTTGGGTGAATTGGTGACGCAAACACCGATCGCGGTCAACGAAGCCCACTCGCTGCGTGATGCCGCCGATCACATGGTTGCCGAAAACGTCGGACGGCTGATCGTGGTCAGCAAGGATGATCCACGCAAGCTGGTGGGCATCATCACCCGTGGCGACATCCTCGCGTCCCATGCACAGCGTCTGCGCGAGGCGCGTCACGCCGGGCGGCACATCAAGCTGGGCAAATCCCACAAGGCAAGCCCGGCGGCGTAGGGCGGGCACTGCCCGCCGATCTCTATGCAAGCGGATGGGCACTGCCCGCCGCTCTCCAGGCAAAAGCGGGCGGCACTCCCCGCCTTCCCTGCGCAATTCCTGCGTTCTCCGATGACGTTCCAGGTTACATTTCGCGGTCGCCGATCAGCACCACGTCGGCCGCGCGCCGTGCAAACAAGCCCACGGTGACGATCCCCGGCAACTGGTTCAACTCGCTCTCCAGCGCCACCGGATCGGTGATCTTCCAGTTGTGCACATCGATGATCCAGTTGCCGTTGTCGGTGACCACGCCGTCGCGCCACACCGGCTGGCCGCCACGCTTGACGATCTCGCGACCGACCAGGCTGCGTGCCATCGGAATCACCTCGATCGGCACCGGAAACTTGCCCAGCAACTCGACCCGCTTGCTGGCGTCGATGATGCACACGAACTTGTCGCTCGCCGCGGCCACGATCTTCTCCCGGGTCAGCGCCGCGCCGCCGCCCTTGATCAGGCGTCTGGACGGATCGCACTCGTCGGCTCCATCGACATAAAGCGCCAGCGGGCCAGCGGCGTTGAGGTCGAACACCGGAATGCCCAGTTTCTTCAGCCGCGCCGTGGACTGCTCCGAACTGGAGACCGCGCCCTGGATGCGATTCTTCAGGTCCGCCAGCGCGTCGATGAAAAACGCGACGGTGGAACCCGTGCCCACGCCGACGATCGCATCGTCCTCGACGTAACGGATCGCGGCTTCGCCGGCCTGGCGTTTTTCGTTGGCGTTGGTCATGGGAGTGTCGTTTTGGCGGAAGCTGCATTATGGCGGCCGGGCACCCGCGTTGGTAGGAGCGCACCCTGTGCGCGATGCTCTGCGCCATGGGCGAAAAAGCATCGCGCACAGGCTGCGCTCCACCATGGATTCAAGGCTGTTCGAGGCCGAGAATGTACTTCCAGTGCGCCGCCTCGACCGGCATCACCGACAGTCGGTTGCCTTTGCGCACCAGCGGCATGTCGGCCAGCGCCGGATCGGCCTTGAGTTCTTCCAGGCTGATCGTGCGCTTGAGCTTCTTCACGAACTTGACGTCGACCAGCACCCAGCGCGGCTTGTCGCGCGAGCTGGCGGGATCGAAGTAGTGGCTGTTCGGGTCGAACTGGCTGGGATCGGGGTATGCGTCGGTAACCACTTCGGCAATCCCGACGATGCCGGGCACGGCGCAATTGGAGTGATAGAAAAACACCTTGTCGCCCGGACGCATGCCATCGCGCATGAAGTTGCGCGCCTGGTAGTTGCGTACGCCATCCCAGGGTTCCCGACGCTTGTGTTTGAGGTGGTCGATCGAGAATGTTTCGGGCTCCGATTTCATCAGCCAATGGTTCATGCAGCGGTCCCTGTTTCCGGGTCTGGGGTGGTGCAGTCGATCAATTCGCGGTCGGTGGCGATGAAGTCCAGTGGCACGTCCCACTCCTGTTCGTCGACCTGGGGCAACTCCTGGAACGCGTAGGCGATGCCTACCAGCAAGGGTTCGGCCGGGCGGACTTGTTCATTGAGGAACGCGAAGCTGCGGTCGTAGTATCCGCCGCCATACCCCAGCCGATTGCCGCGGCGATCGAAGCCGAGCAAAGGCACGAACACCAGGTCGAGCTGGGAAGGCTCCAGCAATTCGCCCGGTTCCACCGGTTCGGGGATGCCATAGCGGTTCGCCTGCACCGCGTCGCCCAGCTGCCAACGGGCGAAGTGCAGGCGCTTGTCCTCGCCGACCAGCGGCAACAGGAAATGCTGCCCACGCGTGGCCAGTGGCGGAATCACCAGATTCAACGGCAGCTCGCCATGGCTGGCCCAGTAGCCCGCCACGCGTCCGTCGGTGAAATACTCGGGCAACTGTTCGAGACTGCGGCGCAGGCCTTGCGCCGCCACGATGCGCGCGGGGGCAGGCAGTGCGCGACGCCGGTCAGCCAGCTGCTGGCGAAACTCACGGCGTTGGGCGAGGGCGTCCACGTGTCGCTCGGCTCCGTCGTGATGCGCCCTGTTCGTCGCATGACGAACAGGGCGGAAGAGAAGTGGCGTTACCGCAATGCCGCTGCCCACCAAACGACCTTGATCCACGATGGATCAGGTGGGAGGGCTTGCATGGCTTCGAGGCTTTCCGCACGCGGCGGACATGCACAACAACCGATGTGAAGCCGACCCGGGGCCGTATTTAGGAACAAGGCAAATGTAAGAGTGTGCTGGCGAACACCGCAGAAAACGCCGGGTTTGATTCTAGGCGCTTGCCGACAAATGTCCACCATCGAAGCCTGAACCTGCCGTCTCCGGCAGGGCTCGCGTTCAGGGCTTCAGGCTGTCGTTTTCCAACGCGGCGTTCAGCTTGCTGCGCAAATTGGCAAGGCTGTCGCTGAACCGCTGGTTCTGTCCGGTGTGTTGCTTGCGCAGGTTGATGAATTCGTGCGCCACGCTGATTGCCGTGAGTACGGCCAGGCGCTCGAAGCCGGGCGCTTTGGCGTGGGTGCGCAACTCGCGCATCTTCTGGTCGAGGTAGCTGGCGGCCTCAAGCAGGCCTTCGCGTTCTTCCGGCGCGCAGGCGATCAGGAATTCGCGATCAATGAGTCGCAGCGCGACCGGTTCACTGCTGGGCATGGTTTTCATCAGCCGTTGCTTTCAAGCGATTTCAGCCGCTGGATCATCGCCTCGACGCGGCTGCGTGCCTGCTCGTTGCGCGCCATCAGGCCGGCCCGTTCGCCAGACAATTGCTCCTGGCTCTGGCGCAGGCTGCGGTTCTCCTCGCCGAGCCGGCGTACGGCCTCGAGCAAGTGATCCAGTTGCTGGCCCAGCGCGGCCAACTCCTGCTGGACGGGATCAACATGGTCTGGCGTACTCATGGGCGAAACTATAGCAGGACGCCGGCCCGATTCTGCGACGCCAGCGGCAACGTGGGCGTACACGCGGCTGCATTAAACTGGGCGCCTCTTTTCCAGCAGGAGTACCGCCATGGTGGCTACCGGACCCTTGGGCCATGACGATATCGACGCGCTGGTCATGCGCTTGCGCCTGGGCACGCAGGCGAGTGAGTTGCATGGGTCGCTATGCGGCTTCCTGGCCGGCGGGGGTGCGCTCGCCAGGGGCACCGTGTTGGCGTCGTTGCAGCTTGATGGCGAGGTGAGCTCGCCTTCTGTCGAGGATCTGGCTGAGCTGGACCGCCTGGCGCGTCAGAGCGAAAACGAACTGATCGATTCGGAACTCGGTTTCGAGCTCCTGCTGCCGGCAGACGATCGGCCGCTGGCCGAGCGCGCCGAAGCGATGGTCGATTGGTGCCGTGGTTTCCTGGGGGGCTTTGGCCTGGCCGGCACGGCAGCGCATGCGCGCTTGTCGGACGAAGCGCAGGAGATCCTGCGCGATCTGGGCGCCGTGGCCGCCTCGTCGTTCGACTTTGGCGAGGAAAGCGAGGACGAAGACGCGTTGATCGATGTGCATGAGTTCGTGCGCATGGCGGCGATGTTGTTGTTTGCCGAATGCAATGTGCGCGCCGATTCCCACGGCGGAACCTTGCATTGATTGCAGTGCCGGCAAACCTCGCCCGCCTCGCGATCACGGGCGCCGAGTTCGCTCGGCGTCGCCGCGAGCTGATGCGACTGGCCGGCGACGATGCGGTGGTACTGGTGTCCGCCGCACCGGAGCGCATGCGCAACGCGGACGCGGCGTGGCCGTATCGGCAGAACTCGGACTTCCATTACCTGACCGGCTTTCCCGAGCCCGATGCCGTGCTCGCCTTGCTGCCCGGGCGCCAGCACGGCGAAGCGGTGCTGTTTTGCCGCGAGCACGATGCCGAGCGCGCGCGCTGGCATGGTCCGGGCGTTGGCACCGAACAGGCCGTGGCAGCCTATGGTGTGGATGACGCGTTTCCGGTCGAGGACATCGACGACATCCTGCCCGGGATGATCGAGGGCCGTGGCCGGGTGTATTGCCATTTCGGCCATGAGCCCGCGTTCGACGCGCAATTGCTGGGCTGGATGCGTCGCCTGCGCCAGTTGCGCGGCGGCGGCGTCGTGCCCAAGGAGTTCGTGGCCCTGGGTCACCTGTTGCACGACCTGCGGCTGTTCAAGTCGCGCGCCGAACTGAAACTGATGCGTGCCTCGGCGGCGATTGCGGTGCAGGCGCACCTGGCCGCGTTGCGGCTGGCACAACCGGGTCGCCATGAGTACGAAGTCGAGGCCGAACTGCTCGCTGTGATCCGCCGCCACGGTGCGGTGCCCGCCTTCACGCCGGTCATCGCCGGCGGCGCGAATGCCTGCGTGATGCACTACCAGAGCAGCCGCGCGCCGCTGCGCGCGGGCGAGTTGCTGTTGATCGATGCCGGCGCGGAACTGGACTGCTATGCCTCCGACGTCAGCCGCACGTTCCCGCTCAGCGGCCGCTACAGCCGCGAGCAACGGGCGTTGTACGAAGTGGTGCTGGCCGCGCAGTTGGCGGCCATCGACGAGGTGCGACCGGGACAGCCGTTCAATGCGGCGCACGACATCGCGGTGCGCGTGTTGTGCGAAGGCTTGTGCGAGCTTGGCCTGCTGAAGGAGAACGCGGACGAGGCGATTGCTTCCAGCAGTTACCGCCGTTTCTTCGCTGCCAAGACCGGCCACTGGCTGGGCCTGGATGTCCACGACGTGGGCGACTACCGCATCGATGGACAATCGCGCCTGCTGGAACCGGGCATGGTGCTGACGGTGGAACCGGGACTCTATGTCGGCGCCGATGATCGCTCGGTGGCCGAGCGTTGGCGTGGCATCGGCATCCGCATCGAGGACGACGTGGCGGTGACTCACGACGGCCACGAAGTCCTTACGGCGGCGATGCCGAAAGAGGCCGAACAGATCGAGGCGCTGCTGGCCGATCGCTGATTACCGCTGCGGCGAAACGCCACGCGGCGCGCTGTCAGGCGCGACGGTGCGTTTACGTTTGCGCGCCTATAGTCAGGCCACCACTCTGCAGGAGGCCTTGGCAATGACGGCCGAGTTCCTGTCGCGAATCCAGTTTGGTTTCGTGATGTCGTTCCACATCCTGTTTCCGGCCTTCACCATCGGCCTGGCCAGCTGGCTGGTGTTCCTGGAGGCGCTGTGGCTGCGCCAGCGCAGCGCGATGCTGCGCGACCTGTACTTCTTCTGGCTGAAGGTGTTTGCCGGTTCGTTCGGGCTGGGGGTGGTGTCCGGCATCGTGATGAGTTTCCAGTTCGGCACCAACTGGGCCGGGCTGTCGACGGTGGCCGGCAACGTGCTGGGGCCGCTGCTCAACTACGAGGTGATGACGGCGTTCTTCCTCGAGGCCACCTTCCTCGGCGTGATGCTGTTCGGCTGGAACCGGGTCGGTCATCGCACCCATTTCATCGCCACCTGCATGGTCGCCCTGGGTACCTTGATCTCCAGTTTCTGGATCCTGGCGGCGAACAGCTGGATGCAGACGCCGCAGGGTTACACGATCGTCGACGGCGTGATCCATGCCACCGACTGGTGGGCGGCGATCTTCAATCCCTCGTTTCCGACCCGGCTGGTGCACATGGTGCTGGCTTGTTTCCTGAGTACCGCGCTGGTGGTCGGCGGCGTCTCCGCGTGGTACCTGCTGCGTGGGGTTTGGCAGGACAAGGCGCGGCTGATGCTGCGTTGCGCGCTGGTGTTCGTGGCGATCGTGATTCCGCTGCAGATCATCGTCGGCGACATCTCCGGCCAGGTGGTGCGCGAGTACCAGCCGGCCAAGCTGGCGGCGATCGAGGCGCGCTGGACCACCGAGCACAACGTGCCGCTGACCTTGTTTGCATGGCCGGACGAGAAGACCGAGAAGAACGACTACGCCGTCGATGTGCCGCATCTGGGCAGCCTGATCCTCACCCACAGCTGGAGCGGCGAAGTCAGGGGGCTGAGGGATTTCCCGGTGCAGGATCGGCCGCCGGTGGCGCCGCCGTTCTTCAGCTTTCGCATCATGGTCGGGCTCGGGCTGTTGATGCTCGCCCTGGCTGCGCTCGGCTTGTTGCTGTGGTGGCGGCGACGCCTTTTCGACAGCCGCTGGTACCTGCGCTGCTGGATGGCGATGATGCCGGCCGGCTTCATCGCCCTGCTCACCGGCTGGTACACCGCCGAGATCGGCCGCCAGCCGTGGGTGGTGTACGGCGTGCTGCGCACGATCGATGCGGCCAGCCCGGTGCCGGCCTCCAGCGTGGCGGCCTCGTTGATCGTGTATTTCGTGACTTACATGATCCTGTTCGGCTTCGGCAGCTGGTATCTGCTCAAGGTGCTGCGCCACGGCCCGGATACGGCCCCGCCGCGGGTCGGTTTCAGCGCGACACCTGCGCGGCCGCTGGCGGTGGTCGATCCAGGCAGGGCCAATGAAACCGAAAGCGATGACGAGCGGTTTGATGAAGGCGAGGAGGAATGACCATGGAGCTTTCCACCGTCCTGCCCGTGGTCTGGTTCTTCATCATCGGCTTCGCGATCATGATGTATGTGCTGCTGGACGGCTTCGTGCTTGGCATCGGCATCCTCACGCCGTTCGCTGATGACGAGGCGCAACAGGAGCTGATGATGACCACGGCGGCGCCGATCTGGGACGGCAACGAAACCTGGCTGGTGATGGGCGGTGCGGGCCTGATGGCAGCCTTCCCCAAGGCCTACGCCACGATCCTGTCGAGCTTGTACTTGCCGGTGCTTGCCATGCTTATCGCGTTGATCTTCCGCGGCGTGGCGTTCGAGTTCCGCTTCCGTGCGGACACCTCGCGGCGAATCTGGGGCGTGGCGTTCCACCTGGGTTCGGTGATCGCCGCGTTCGCCCAGGGTCTGATGCTGGGGGCGATCGTCGAGGGCATGCCGCTGCAAGGCGGCAAGTACCTGCATGGCGCGTTCGCCTGGTTCAGCCCGTTCTCGATACTGACCGGCATGGCCCTGGTGTTCGGCTACGGCCTGCTCGGCGCGACCTGGCTGGGATTGAAGACCGAGGGCCGTCCGCAACGCATCGCCCGGGACCTGACCCGCCCGCTGATGCTGGCGGTCATCGCGTTCATGATCATGGTCAGCGCGTGGCTGCCGTTCCTGGATTCACGGCTGATGGCTCGCTGGTTCACCTGGCCGAATTTTCTCTACCTGTCGCCGCTGCCGATCCTGACCATCGTGGTCGCCGCCTGGTTGTGGCGTGCGGTGCTGGCCAATCGCGAGGTGGCGCCGTTCGTGCTGGCGCTGAGCTTCTTCGCCCTGGGCTTCCTCGGCCTGGTGGTCGGCATGTGGCCAGACATCGTGCCACCCACGATGAGCATCTGGGACGCCGCCTCGCCACCGTCCAGCCAGGGTTTCGTGCTGGTCGGCGCGGCAATCATGATACCGGTGGTGCTGTTCTACACCGCGTATTCGTATCGCGTGTTCCGCGGCAAAGTGCGGGCGGGCGAGGGGTATCACTGAGTTGTCGGGAAAGGGGAAAGGGGAACGGGGAACGGGGAACAGGGAACAGGGAACAGGGAACAGGGAACAGGGAACAGGGAACAGGGAACAGGGAACAGGGAACAGGGAACAGGGAACAGGGAACGGGAATCGGGAATCGGGAATCGGGAATCGGGATTGGTGGAACCCCTCTCCCTCCGGGAGAGGGGCAGGGGTGAGGGTGCGGGCGGAGCGCGCAACTCCGTGGCCACAACGCACCCCAACCGCCATTCCTCTCCCCCAGAGTCCTTTCAGTCGCCGCAAAGAGTGGCGCGGTCGCGGTGCTGTCCATGGGGGATCGGGATTGGGGGTTCGGAGCATCCCGTGCGTGCGTCAGCCGGCTGCGGCGAACGCGTCGCGGGTGAGGTTCTCCGGGGCGTCCTCGGTACACACCACGTCATCCTCGATGCGAATGCCGCCGTAGCGCTTGAAGGCTTCGACCTTGTCCCAGGCGATGTCCTTCGACAACGGCTGGTCGCGCAGTTCGGCCAGCAGCATCTCGATGAAATAGAGGCCGGGCTCGATCGTCACCACCATGTCCGGCTCCAGCGTGCGCGTCATGCGCAGGAACGGATGGCCATCCGGGCGCGGGACGGTGTCGCCGCGATCGTTTTTCGCGAAACCGCCCACGTCGTGTACCTGCAGCCCGATCGAATGACCCAGGCCGTGCGGGAAGAAAGCGCGGGTGACGCCGCTCTCGACCGCCGACTCGGCGTCCATGCGAATGAAGCCGTGCTCCTTCAGCAGTGTGGCGACTTGCTGATGGGCGTGCAGGTGCAGGTCGGCATAGCTGCGGCCGCTGCGCACCTGCGCGACCAGGCTTTGCTGGTTCGCGTCCATCGCGTCGATCAATGCCTGGAACTCGCCCGCGTCGGTGGCCGCATACGTGCGGGTGATGTCGCTGGCATAGCCCGCGGCGCTGGCGCCGGCGTCGATCAGCAGCGAGCGCGCCGGCTGCGCTGGGCGGCGGGTGAAGTCCATGTAGTGCAGCACCGCGCCATGCTCGTTCAGGGCCACGATGCTGGAGTAGGGCAGCTCGGCGTCGATCTGTCCGGCGGCGGCCAGGTACGCCTGGTGGATGCCCAGCTCGCTCTCGCCCAGACGGAAGGCCTGTTCGGCGGCGCGGTGGGCGCGCGTGCCGATGCGATTGGCCTCGCGCATGAGTTCCAGCTCGTACGGCGTCTTGCGGGCGCGGTGGTAATGCAGGTAGTCCAGCACGACGCCGGGGTTGTTGACTTCGATGCCGGCGACCATGGCGTTCGGTTCGGCGACGGTGGCGCATTTCCCCTGCGGCAGTTCGGCTACCGCATCCTCGGCGGTGCGCACGATGACGATGTCGAACTGGTCGACCCAGTAGCCGCCGGGTGCAGCGGGCACCACATGCCAGTAGTCGCGTGGTTGCAGGAAGATCAGCTTGGGTTTGGCCCCGGGCGTATACGCGATCCAGCTGCCGGGTGCGTTGAGCAGCGGCAGCCAGTACTTGAACTGGGGGCTGACCGCGTAGGGGTAGTGGTTGTCGTCGAGGAACTTGATCCCGGGCATGCCGGCGGCCACCAGCAGGTGATCAAAACCGCCGCGTACGAGCGCGTGATCGGCGTGGGTGCGTACCGTGGCCAGATGCTGCGGGTATAGCGTGGCGAGTCGATCGTGCATGCGAAGCTCCTGGATGGCGGGCCGGGCTCGATCACCTTGCGCTTGCACGACGCGTCCTCGCGCGATCGGTTCGATCGCTGCTGACGGCGTGCGCGCAGGGAAAAGGCCGGACGATGAGCAATGGGGCAACCATGATGACGCCGCCATGCCGACAGTTCCAGTCCGTGCCGTCAGGATCGTCCCTTTCAGGTCGGCTGTCTGGCAGACGCCGTCAGCCTTGCGCCAGCCATCCTTCGAGACGCGCCGCGTCGATGTCGGTGATCGCGATGATCCGGTAGCCGGCCCAGATCTTCCCGGAGCTGGCAGCGCGCTCGTGCCATTGCTCCTGGATGCCGACTTCGATCGGTTGCGATTGCACCAGTGCGCGACCCGTGGCCGGCAGGGCGATGCTGACCTGGTACAACGCTTCGCTGCGTGGCGCGTGGGCGGTGATCAGCAGCATGCCGCTGCTGGAAATATTGCCCAGGTGCCCGATCAGCTCGCCGCGGACCACGTCCGTGACGACCGCGTTGGGGGGAGCGTGTTTGCGGGGTGCGCGACGCTGGTTGACGGGAACGTTTGGCGAGCTCATTGGCGAGCGGACTCCTGGAACTTGTCGCCGCGCGCGAGTGCGGCGGACTGGCGCAGGTTGCCGGTAAGGCTGCGCCACGCCCGATCGAGCAGGCTCTCCGGTTCGGTCGCCGCCTCGCGGGCGCGGCCATTGGCAACCTCGTGGGCCAGCTGCGCCATGCTCATTTCCTCGCCGCGCTGGCCGCGTCGACTGACCAGCAGGCAGCGTCCAGACATGGGCGAGTACCAGGCGAGTTTGCGTTGCGCGACCTGGCCGCTGGCAGGATCGACAAATTCGAACCAGCTGCCAAAGGGCAACTTGCGCAGACGTTGTTCGATATGCAGCTCGTGCGATTCGACGACTGGCGGTTGTACCGGCACTGCTGCGGCCGTCGTCGTTGCCGTTGCGGTTTTCTCCGCCATCGGCTTTGTTGTCGTGGCTTTCGCCGGCGCGACCGGCCGCGTGACCGGCTGGACGACGGCGGGTTTGGGATCGGCGTGTTGTTCGCCCAGGCGCTGGTGTTGTTTCAGGCGCAAGGCGAGGTCCGTGGCGCTGGGCAATTCGCTCGCGGGGTCGGGCGCGGCGGTGCCGAGCAGGCGCTGCGCGACCTGCACCGATTCCTCGGCGTGCATGCCGATCTGCTGCAGGCCATTTTCCACGTCCTGTTGCAATTGTTGGCGGTCGGGCGTGGGCAGGCGACCGAGCAGCTGGTCGGTGATGGCCAACTTGGCCTTGAACGCGTCGCTATCCTCGTTATGGCGCAACAAGGTCAGGGCCAGCACGTCGGACCAGGCGCGATCGAGCAGGGCGCGCAACAGACCGCGTGGGGGTGACTGGGCGAAGCGTTCGGCCATCAGCTCGCTGGCGCGGTGGCGGGCCTGGTCCAGCCGCTCGTGTCCTTGTGCCGCCTCGACGTGGCGGCGCTCGGCGACCTGTGCCTTGCGAGTCAGCACGGCGAGATGGTGTTCGATATCCGCCAGCAATGCGGTGTAGAGCCCGGCACTGGGTGGTTCCTGGTTGGCGCGGGCGACCAGTTGTTCGAGCTTGGCCGCCAGCGGCCGGTTGCTCTCCTCGTCGCTGCCGTCAAGCCAGTCATTGGCGGTGGCCGCGACCGTATCGAGCAGTTGTCGCGCAGGATGGTCGTGCTGTTCGAAAAAGCTGTGGTCGGCGACGGCCACGCGCAGCATTGGCAACTGCAGGTTGCTCAGCAGGCCGCGCGCGTTGCCGCCCTGCTGCAGTTGCTGACCCAATTGCTCGAACAGGCCGGCGACGAGCTCCACCGTGTCGCCCTGCTCGCTGGTCAGTTGGAGGCGCGGCGCGCCGGCGGGTTTGCCGAGGTTGAGCTGGGCCAGCAACTCTTCGCGCAGGCGTGCCGCGCTGCGCAGTTCACGGCTGGCGTGGTCGGTGACCTGGGCCAGATGCTGCTGCAGCGCGCCAAGGGCCGATTGCAGTTCGTCCTCGCTGGCGACCGGGCCGCTGGTCTCGCCCGCGGCCAGGCCCTGACCATCGCGCCGGCGCGCCAACAGGTTGCGCAAGGATTCCAGTACATGGATCGAATCCTCGCCGGACCCTCCTGTCTGCGAGTTGCCTGCGTTCTCCGCGCCGGCAGGTTCATTGGCCGGGATGGCCTCGGCCGCACCTGCGCGTGAGCGCTGGTTGACATGGCGCGGTGCCGGGACGCTGCGCAACTGCGGCAGGATGCCGTCGGATTGCCAGCGCAGATTGATCATGCTGTACAGCTCGCCCAGGCCAGGGACAATCCACCGGTCGAATTCGCGCAGCAGCAACAACTGATGCTTCAGGGGGAGTTCCAGCCTGACGCTCGCCTGCTGGAATGCGTTGGCCAGCGCATGCGGCCCCAGCGGCAGGGCTGCGCCTTCCAGCGGCGGCGAGCCGATCAGTACGGCCAGCCGGTGGCCCAGTTCGTACAGGGCGCGGCCATGGCGTGCATCGCCACGAGCACCGACCTGATCCAGCGTCATCGACATTTCCTGCACGCCCGGATCGACCAGTTCCAGCGTTTGCCATGGACTGATGTCAGCGGATGCCTCGGCGGCCGTGTCCGGGACGTCGTCCATCTCGCTCAGCGCGTTGCCCACCTGCTCCATGAGAGACGGGAAAAAGCCGTTTCGTCCCTGCAGCACGCGCTGGCGGCTGGCGAGGCATTCATGCTGTTCGCCGGAGTGATGCGCATGATCGGCCAGGGCAAAGAGTTGTTTCTCGAACTCGTCGATGCACCGTCGCACGGGCTCGTACAGACCCTCCATGCACAAGGCGTAACCGGCCTCGATCAGTTGCTGCGCGCGCATGGGCCATCGCCCGCTGTTCAGGCGGGCGGGTGGATGCGATGCCGACGAGCGTCGCAGGTCCTGTCCGACGTCCATGCATTGAAGCCTGTTGTATTCCCCGGGATGGCCCAAGTCTATGCTGGTTGCCACGGCGATGCCATTGCTGCGACGAAGAGCAATCAACCCAGAAAACTGGCGATCACGTCGTTCAGGAAGCGCTGACCCAATGCGCTGGTGTGCAAGCGCTGCGGTTCGTCGCGGAGCCAGCCGCGGCGGCGGCCCTCGGCCAGCGGCGCGGCGATGCAATCCAGAAACAATCCGGTGCGTGCCGTGAAATCGCCCATCGGCACGCCGTCAATCAGGCGCAGTGCATTCAACATGTATTCGAACGGCAGTTCGCTGCCACCCACCACGCCCTCGCCGCCGATCCGGGCGGGTCCGCCGTTCGATGCCAGGTACGCGCGGGGACTGCGGGTCTTCCAGCGCCGGCGTATCTGGCCACTCGCCGCTTCGCTGAGTTTGCCGTGGGCGCCCGCGCCGATGCCGAGATAATCGCCAAATTGCCAATAGTTGAGGTTGTGCACGCAGCGCCGGCCCGGTTGTGCGTAGGCGGATATTTCGTACTGACCGTAACCGGCGCCGGCCAGCTGCGCCTCGCAGGCTTCCTGCATCGCCCAGGCGTGATCGTCGTCCGGCAGCGGCGGCGGATTGGCGGCGAAAACGGTGTTCGGTTCCAGGGTCAGCTGGTAGTGCGAGATGTGTGTCGGCGCCAGCGCGATGGCACGCTGCACATCCGCCAGCGCGCCGTCGAGGGACTGCCTGGGCAAGGCGTACATCAGGTCAAGGTTGATGTTCGCGTAACCGGCGTCCTGCGCCGACTTCACCGCCGCTTCGGCCTCGCTCGCCGAATGGATGCGGCCAAGGCGCTTCAGTTTGTCGTCATCGAAACTCTGCACGCCAAACGAGATGCGGTTGACCCCGGCGGCCAGATAGCCGTCAAAACGGCCATGCTCGACCGTGCCCGGGTTGGTTTCCAGCGTGATCTCGGCGGCGTCGGCCAGAGGCAGGCGTTCGCGCACGCCATCCAGCACTCGGGCGATCAGGTCGGGTGAAAACAGGCTGGGCGTACCGCCGCCGAAGAAGATGCTGAGCACCGGCCGATCCTGCAAGGCAGCGGCGAAATCACCGCGGTCGGCATCCAGGTCGGCCAACAGATGGTCGATGTATTCGGCGTACGGCGGTGGGGTGCTGCGCAGGCCATGCGAGTTGAAATCACAGTACGGGCACTTCTTCACGCACCACGGCATGTGGATGTAAAGCGACAGCGGCGGCGCGACGAGATTCATCCACGCAGCTCGCTCAACCGCGCCCGCAGCCTGGCCAGCGCCTGGCCGCGGTGGCTGAGGCGGTTCTTCAGCGCCGGATCGAGTTCGGCGGCGCTGAGCGACTGACGGTCGGGCAGGAACAACGGGTCGTAGCCGAAGCCCTGCACGCCGCGCGGTGCCTCCAGCACGCGGCCGTGCCAGCGGCCCTCGACGATCAGCGGCGTCGGGTCGTCGGCGCGTCGCAGCAGCACCAGCGCACAGATGAAGAACGCACCCCGTTGTTCGACGGGTATGCCATCGAGCTCGCGCAACAATTTTGCGTTGTTGGTCGCGCTATCGCCGTGGTGGCCGCCGTAGCGTGCCGAGTACAGGCCGGGCGCGCCGTGCAGATGATCCACGCACAAGCCGGAATCGTCGGCCAGGGCGGGCAGGCCGCTGGACTGCGCCGCATGACGTGCCTTGAGCAGCGCGTTCTCGACGAAGGTCAGGCCGGTTTCCTCGGCGTCATCGATGCCGAGGCTGGCTTGCGCCACCACCTCGAAGCCGCTGTCGGCGAACAGCGCGTTGAATTCCGCCAGCTTGCCGCGGTTGCTGCTGGCCAGAACGATGCGTTGCATGCTGATGAGATCTCCTGAGCCTGGTTGCCCTCACCCCGCGCCCTCTCCCGCAGGCGGGAGAGGGGGAGTGATCGTCGCGCTGCGCGTCAGCGTGCAGTTGGTGACCCTCACCCCTGCCCTCTCCCGCAGGCGGGAGAGGGGAGTGATCGTCGCGCTGCGCGACAGCGTTATTTAATTGAAAAGCGGCCAGGCAGCGCGTTGCGCCAGCACCAGCTCGCCGATGCCCTTTTCGGCCAGGGACAGCAGCGCGTCCATTTCGTCGCGCCGGAACGCGTGACCTTCGGCCGTGCCTTGCAGCTCGATGAAGCCGCCGCCGTCGTTCATCACCACGTTCATGTCGGTGTCACAGCTGGAGTCCTCGGCGTAGTCGAGGTCGAGCACGGGCTTGCCCTGGTAGATACCCACGGACACCGCGGCGATCGCGCCCACGATCGGGTTGCGCTTGAGGTTTTCGCGCTGCATCAAGGCGCTCACCGCGTCGACCAGAGCCACGTAGGCACCGGTGATGGCCGCGGTGCGCGTGCCGCCGTCAGCCTGCAGGACGTCGCAGTCCAGCGTGATCACGCGTTCACCCAGTGCCTGCCGGTTGACGCAGGCGCGCAGGCTGCGCCCGATCAGACGCTGGATTTCCATGGTGCGCCCACCCTGGCCGCCACGTGCGGCCTCGCGCTGCATGCGGGTGTGGGTGGAGCGCGGCAGCATGCCGTATTCGGCGGTGATCCAGCCCTCGCCCTTGCCGCGCAACCAGGCTGGGGCGCGGTCCTCGATGCTGGCGGTGCACAGTACCCGGGTGTCGCCAAAACTCACCAACACCGAGCCCTCGGCGTGGCGGGTGTAATGGCGTTCGATGCTGACGGCGCGCAGTTGGTCACTGGCGCGGCCACTGGGACGGCGGACGTCATTCATGCGGGGAATTCATCGGGTAGATCCTGGGGGCGCTTGGCCGGATTGGGCAAGCCGGGACCGGAGAGTTTACCATTGCAGTCTTTTCCCACGTCCGGAAGGCGTCCATGATCCGCAGCATGACGGCCTACGCCAACGCCGAAACGACCGGACCCGCCGGCACGCTCAGTTGCGAATTGCGCACGGTCAACCATCGTTACCTGGAGCTGAGCCCGCGCCTGCCGGACGACCTGCGCGTGTTCGAGTCGCAGTTGCGCGAGCGGGTCGCGGCCAGGCTGTCGCGCGGCAAGCTCGATCTGACCGTGCGCCGCAATGGCGAGGCGCGTGGCGCCTCGCTGCAGGTCGACCGCGTCCTGTTGGCGCGGCTGTCCGAGTTGAACGTCGAAATGGCGGGGTTGTTCCCCGGGATGCAGGTGCAATTGACCGAACTGCTGCGTTTCCCCGGCGTGATGCAGCAGTCCGAGATCGATCCCGAGGCGCAGCAAGCCGCGTTGTTCGACGTGCTGGACCGCGCGCTGGGCGCGCTCAGCGCGACCCGTGAGCGTGAGGGCGAGAAACTTGCCGCGATCCTGCGCGAGCGACTTGACGTCATCGAGCAGGTGGTCGTCGAGGTGCGCGGCTGGATGCCGGAGATCCGCGCTGCCTTGCGCACCCGCCTGGAGACGCGCCTGGCCGACCTCAAGCAGCCGGTCGAGCCCGGTCGGCTGGAACAGGAACTGGTGCTGCAGATCACCCGCACCGACGTCGACGAAGAGCTGGACCGCCTCAGCACCCACATCGCCGAAACCCGACGTGTGCTGGGCCTGGAGGAGCCGGTCGGGCGCCGCCTCGATTTCCTGATGCAGGAATTCAATCGCGAAGCAAACACGCTGGGATCGAAATCCGTCGACGCACGCAGCACGAATGCCGCGGTCGAGCTGAAGGTGTTGATCGAGCAGATGCGCGAACAGGTGCAGAACATTGAATAGGGGAATCCGGCAAGTCCCGCACCCTCTCCCCAACCCTCTCCCGGTGGGAGAGGGAGCAAACGTGCTGTGCGCTTTTCATGATTGAAGCCGGCACGCTCTTCGTGGTCGCCGCGCCTTCAGGCGCGGGCAAGTCCACCCTGGTCCATGCGCTGCTGGAGCGTGAGAGCGCGATCTCGCTGTCGGTGTCGCATACCACGCGGCCGCCGCGGCCAGGCGAGCAGTCCGGGCGGCAGTACTGTTTTGTGGAGCGGGCCGAGTTCGAGCGCAAGGTGGCCGAAGGCGTTTTCCTGGAGCATGCCGAAGTGCATGGCAATCTCTATGGCACCTCGCGCATCCGGGTCGCCGCACTGCTGGAACAGGGGCGCGACGTGTTGCTGGAGATCGACTGGCAAGGTGCTGAGCAGATCCGCCGCAGCCAGCCTGATTGCGTCAGCGTGTTCATCCTGCCGCCGTCGCGCGCCGAGCTGGAGCGCCGGCTGCGTGGACGCGGTTCGGACAGCGATGAGGTGATCGAGCGCCGGCTGCACAATTCGCGGGGCGAGATCGCCCACGCGGACGAGTTCGACTACATCCTGGTCAACGATGACTTCGAGACCGCACTCGGCGACCTGCAGTCGATCGTGCGCGCCGTGCGCCTGCGCAGCAGCCTGCAATGGCAGCGTCACGAGGGACTGATCGCCGAGCTGCTGGCGGCGAAGGCCTGAGAAGTCACCTGCTTCCACATGCATTTGGCCCGCGCTTGGGCTACCTTCCCCGTTTATCCGTTGCGCATTCTGCCCATGACCGATCCCGTTGACGCCGCACCTGACGACAGCACCTTGGTGCGCATTCGTGGTTTGACCACCGTGCTTGGCGGAAAGACGATCTTCGACGCGCTGGACATGGATATCCTGCGCGGCAAGGTCACCTCCATCATGGGCCCCAGCGGGACCGGCAAGACGACCCTGCTCAAGCACATCACCGGGCAGATGACCGCCGATGCCGGCACCATCCTGGTCGATGGGCAGAACGTGGCCAGGTTGTCGCGCGAGGGGCTGTACAAGCTGCGCGAAGGGGTCGGTTACCTGTTCCAGAACTCGGCCTTGCTGACCGACTTCGACGTGTTCGAGAACGTGGCGTTCCCGTTGCGCCAGCACACCAGACTGCCCGAGGTGCTGATCCGCAACCTGGTGCTGATGAAACTGCAGGCGGTCGGCCTGCGCGGCGCCGCGCGGTTGATGCCGAACGAACTCTCCGGCGGCATGATGCGACGCGTGGCGTTGGCCCGTGCAATCGTGTTCGATCCGCAGCTGATCCTCTACGACGAACCGTTCGTGGGGCTCGATCCGGTGGCACTCAACCAGGTGATGAAGCTGATCGTCACGCTCAACCAGACGTTGGGCATCACCAGTGTGGTGGTGTCGCATGAATTGGCCGCGGTGCAACGGATTGCCGATCGGGTGATGTTGCTGTCCAACGGCAAGGTGGTGGCCCAGGGCGATCCGAACACGATCGCGGACGACGGATCGCCATGGACGCGGCAGTTCTTCGGCGGTGAGGCCGATGGCCCGATCCCGTTCCGCTATCCGGCCGGCGACTATGCCACCGAGCTGGGTTTTTCCGGAGAGCGCAAATGAACGCTCGGACGGGGCGAAGCCCCAATATGGTGGTGCAGTCGCTCGCCCAGATCGGCGCCTGTGGCCTGTTTCTGCTGACTCTACTGGCGGCGATCCCGCGCAGTTTCCGCTACTTCCGCGAGACCAGTCGCCAGCTGTGGTTCGTCGGCGCGATGAGCCTGACCATCATCATGGTGTGCGGCCTGTTCGTGGGCATGGTGCTGATGCTGCAGCTGTATCACGTGCTGTCGATCTTCGGCGGCACCTCGGCCAGCGGCATGGTGGTGGCGCTGTCGGTGTACCGCGAGCTGGGGCCGGTGGTGACCGCGCTGTTGTTCGCCGGCCGTGCCGGCACCGCGATCACCGCCGAGATCGGCCTGATGCGTGCCACTGACCAGATCTCGGCGATGGAGATGATGGCGGTCGATCCGATCGCCTACGTGGCCACGCCGCGTTTCCTGGCCGGTTTGATCGCGATGCCGCTGTTGTGTTGCGTGTTCTGCGCGATGGCGATCTTCGGTGGCCACCTGGTGGGTGTCACCTGGCTGGGCATCGACAACGGCACGTTCTGGGCCAACATGACGGCGGTGGTCGATGTGCGTACTGACATCGTCAACGGCGTGTTGTTGAAGAGTCTGGCATTTGGCGCGGTGGTGTCGTTGATTGCCGTGTTCCAGGGTTTCACCACGCCGCCGACCAGCGAGGGCGTGGCCTACGCCACCACCCGCACCGTGGTCGCCTCGTCCATCGCGATCCTTGCGCTCGATTTCGTCCTCACCGCCTTCCTGATGTGACTGCCGCCATGACCGCAACTATCATTCCCCATCGTTCAACGAGGATCGTGCCGTGAGTCAACCGAGAAGTTCCTATGCCGTCGGCACCGGCCTGTTCATCGTGCTGGGTTTTGCCGCGCTGGCGTACCTGGCGACGCAGACCAGTTCGGTGGCCAACGTCCACCAGGGCGACAGCTATACGATCGATGCGCAGTTCACCAACATCGGCCAGTTGAAGGAACGCGCGCCGGTGAAGATCGCCGGGGTGCGCGTGGGCCAGGTGCAGTCGATCGGGCTGACGCCGGGCCACGACGTGGCCGACGTGAAGCTGTCGATCGACAAGCGCTACGACCATATTCCGCAGGATTCGGTGGCGACGATCTTCACCAGCGGCCTGCTCGGCGACCAGTACGTGGGCATCGAATACGGCACCGCGAAACCGGTCGTGGCCGCTGGCGGCAAGTTGGCACGCACCAAGTCTTCACAACCGCTGGAGGAGATGCTGAGCAAGTTCTTCGGTGCGGGCGGCGTGGTCGACAATGTGGGCGGAAGCTACACGGTGAAAGCCGATTTCACCAATGTCGGCACGCTCTCGGTCGGCGCGCCGGTAAAGATGGCGGGTGTGGTGATCGGCAGCGTGCAATCGGTGCGCGTCGATCCGGTGAAGCTCAACGCCCAGGTCGCGCTGTCGATCGACAAGCGCTACAACCAGATTCCCGACGATTCGGCCGCCGCGGTGTTCACCAGCGGTTTGATCGGAAGCCAGTATGTTGCGATCCAGCCGGGCGGTTCACCTGACGTGCTCAAGAATGGCGACGAGATGATCCTGACCCAGTCCGCGATGCAACTGGAGGATCTGATCGGCAAGTTCCTGGTCAACGGATCGCCAGGCGACAAGAAGGATGCGGGCGGCGACAAGAAATGACCGACCCCAGCTTTTGATTTTCCGCCGGCCGCTGATGCGCCGGCGTTCCCCCAGGAGTATCACCATGCTGCGCAGATTCGTCCTTGCCACCGTACTTGCCTTTGCCGCCGTGCTTTGCGCGCCGGCGTTGGCCCAGGATTCCGCCGCCGCTGCACCGAGCGCGACTCAACAGACTCCCGTGCAGGTCGTGCAAAGCATTGCCGATCAGCTGGGAACGGCGATCGAGGGCCATCGTGCCGAGTTGAGCCACAACAAGGAAAAATTGATCAGCATCATCGACGAGGTGTTCCTGCCGCACTTCGACATCGACTATGCGTCGATCCTGGTGCTTGGCCAGCACGCCCGCGAGGCGACGCCGGAGCAGCGCGAGCGCTTCGCCAAGGCGTTCTACAACTCCATTACCCATCGCTATGCCGAAGGCCTGCTCAACTACACCCGCGGTCGGGTCAAGGTGTTGCCCTTCAACGGCGACCTCAACGACAAGCGCACCGTCGTGCGCACCCAGGTCGTGCTGGATGACGGCAAGCTGGTCTCGATCGATTACGCGTTCCGCAAGAGCCGCAGTGGAGACTGGAAGGCCTACGACGTGATCATCGAGGGCATCTCCTACGTGACCAACTATCGCAACCAGGTTGATGCCGAGATCCGCAAGGTCGGCATCGATCAGCTGATCAAGAACCTTGAAACGCAGGGTGAAAAGGCTCTAGAGACGATGGACAAGGACACCAAGGGCTCGAAATGAGCGCGACGGCACTGTTCCGGTTGGACGCCAGCTCGGCCGCGTCCCTGGGCGTGAGCGGCGTGCTGAGTTTCGACAGCGCCGGATCGGCCTTGCAGGCGATCGAGTCCTCCCTGGCTTCCGGCCAAGCGGCGCAGCTTGATCTGGCGGGCGTCAGTCATTGCGACAGTGCGGGTCTGGCGTGCGTGCTGGCCGCCGTCGCCGGCGCGAGCCGGCGCGGCCGTGCGATACGGGTGGTTGGCATGCCGGCCGGCATGCGGACCCTGGCGCAAGTGTGCGAGGTCGACAGCCTGCTGGGATGAGGCCGGTCGAGCGGGGCGGTGGGCCCGCGTCTCGCAGGATGTTTCCTGATATCCCGTCAACGCCCGTCGCGGGCTTTGGTGGTCGAGTCCGGCGCGCGCAGGTGCGTGCGCCGACCGGCTTCAATAGCCGGTCAAGGCTGGTGGTTCTGCCCGGAGCTGTCCTGACCGGGATGGGATTTCTCCCACTCGTGCTGCTGTTGCAGCAGTTCGTCCGGGTCGAAGCCCGGCGCGTCCAGACCCTGCATTTTCTCGATCAGCGACGCCGGCGGATTGCCGTCGTAGAGTTTGTACAGGCGTTGCTGCCGATAGGCGTCGCGAATGAACACGTACGGGTCATAGGCCGATTGCAGAAAGCCTTCGGCATCGATCGCGCGCGAACGCAGGGTGATCAGGTACATCGCCTGTGGCAGGTATTGCAGGCCATTGAAATGATGGTTGCCGGCAAACAGGCTCAGCGGATCGAAGAAATAGCTGTCCACCGGCAGGCGCCAGATGTCGCGCGTGGTATTGGGTCCGAGCAGCGGCACCATCAGGAAATCGCCTTCGGGCACACCCCAGCGCGCCAGGGTGATGCCGAAATCGTTGTCCTCGATCGGCATGCCGAGCTGGCTGGCCGGGTCGAAGAAACCACCGATGCCCAGCGTCAGGTTGACCAGGAATCGACCGGAACTCTGCAGCGCCTGCTTCGGGCGCGCCTGCAACAGGTCGTTGGCGACCGTGATCGGCATCCGGATATTGGTGAAGAAGTCGCTGAAGGACCGGCGCACGGGCGGGTTGGTGACCTTGCGATAACCCAGCGCCACGGGCCGGATCACCGCCTTGTCCACGGCGTTGTTGAATTGGTACGCCTCGCGGTTGTACTTCTCCAGCGGATCGTCGGTGCGGGGCGGCGCGATGGCGCAGCCGGCCAGCAGCGCGATCGCCAGCACCGGCAACCAGCGGCTCAATCGGGGGAATCGAAACGGGGAGGGCATCTGGATAAGCTTTCGCGTGCTTGAGAACAGTAAGTGTACTGTTTGGTCTTGTATCTTGCACGGCGTTGCAATCTGCCTTGCATGGGCGCGAGCCGGTCCATGGCCAGCCCGCCATCATACGCGTCAGGTACATTGCCAGCAAAGCGCCCGCTCAACTACACTAGCTGACCGTATAAGTCACTATTCCCCAAGGATTTCGCATGGCACGTATAACCGTGGAGGACTGCCTCGAGGTGGTCGACAACCGCTTCGAGCTGGTCTTGATGGCAACCAAGCGCGCGCGTCAGCTTGAAAAGGGCGCCGAGCCCGCAGTCAATCCCGATCATGACAAGCCGACCGTGCTGGCACTGCGCGAGATTGCCGCCCGGCGCATCGACCAGGCCACGATCGACCAGATCGACAAGGCCGAGCGCGAGCGCGCCGAGCGCGAAGCACTGGAGTGGGCGGCCGCGGAAGTGGACGACGACCTGTCCAAGGGCGGCGATGACTGATGGATGATGACTGCCGGCGCAACGGCAACTGTCGCCCCGGTTCACCCGGTGTGACGATGTACGTGCGCGCGACAGTTCGTGGCAGGTTGCTCTCCGAGGTGGGCGCCTGAGCCGGCGCCAGGTACCGATGACCGCGACCGCGCCGCCCGTCCCGGTCGACCCGTCCGCGTGGCCCCCCTACGTACTGGCTCTCAAAGAGCGCCTCGCCTATTTGCCTGACGCCCAGGTGGCGCAGGTGTTGCGCGCCTACACCGTTGGCGCGCTTGCGCATGCCGGGCAGGAGCGCAAGAGCGGCGAACCGTACATCACCCACCCGGTCGCTGTGGCCTGCATCCTGGCCGAATTGGGGCTGGATGCCGAGACGATCATCGCGGCGATCCTGCACGATACCCTGGAAGACACCGAGCTCAGCCGCGAGGCGCTGGCCGCCGAGTTCGGCGAGATCGTGGCCGAACTGGTCGACGGCGTCACCAAGCTGGACAAGATGAGCTTCGGCACGCGCCAGGAAGCCGATGCGGAGAGTTTCCGCAAGATGCTGCTGGCGATGGCGCGCGACATCCGCGTGATCCTGATCAAGCTGGCCGATCGGCTGCACAACATGCGCACGCTGGGCGCCAAGGATCTCGCCGCGCGCCGCCGCATCGCACGCGAGACGCTGGAGATCTTCGCGCCGATCGCCGGGCGTCTGGGCATGAACAAGTTCAAGGGCGAGCTGCAGGACCTGGGCTTCCGCACGCTATACCCGGATCGCTATCGGGTGATCAGCGAGCGCATCCGCGCCGCGCTGGGCAACCGGCGCGAGGCGATGAGCGGGATCGAGACCGCGCTGGCGACCCGCCTGTCCGCCGAGCACCTGCCGGCGCAAGTGGTGGGCCGGATCAAGTCGTCGTGGAGCATCTATTCAAAGATGCGCAGCGAACACAAGACATTCGCCCAGCTGATGGACGTGTACGGCTTCCGCGTGGTGGTCGACAGTGCCACGAGCTGCTACGTCGCGCTTGGCGTGGTGCATGCGTTGTACAAGCCGGTGGATCGCCGCTTCAAGGATTTCATCGCCATTCCCAAGGCGAACGGCTACCAGTCGTTGCATACGGTGCTGCTGGGGCCGTTCGGCGCGCCGATCGAAGTGCAGATCCGTACCGCCGAGATGGATTCGGTGGCCGAGCGCGGTGTCGCCGCGCACTGGGCGTACAAGACCGACAGTGGCCCTGCCAACAGTGCGCAGGTGCGCGCCCGCGCCTGGCTGTCGTCGATGGTCGACAGCCAGGCGAACACGGTGTCGTCGTCGGAGTTCATCGAGAACGTCAAGATCGACCTGTTCCCCGACGAGGTTTATCTGTTCACGCCACATGGCGACATCCTCTCGCTGCCACGCCACGCCACCGCGCTGGATTTTGCCTACGCCGTGCACACCGATGTCGGTGATCATGCAGTGGCTGCGCGGGTCGACAAGAAGCTGACCCCGCTGCGCAGCCAACTGGAATCGGGCCAGCTGGTGGAGATCATCACGGCGCCCTCGGCCGTGCCGAACCCGGCGTGGCTGGAAGTGGTGGTCACCGGCAAGGCGCGTACGGCCATTCGCCAGTACCTGAAACACCTGCAGCATGAGGACGCGGTCGATTTCGGCCATCGCATGCTCGATCGCGCACTGGATGCGCAGGGCAGCAGTCTGGACGCGATCCCGGCGGCGGTGCTGGACCGCTTCCTGGCGACGTCCAAGCTCAAGCGTCTGGAAGAGCTGCTGTCCGATATCGCCCTGGGTAACCGCATGCCCGACGTGGTGGCGCGCCAGTTGCTCGGCTCGCGCCGGAGAAAGGCCGGCGGAGCGAAGTCGGTCACGCCGCTGGCGCAGGAAAAGATCCGCATCAGCGGTGGCGAGCGCGGCGTGCTCAGTTTTGCCAATTGTTGCCATCCGCTGCCGGGCGACGACATCATCGGTTATCTGTCTTCCGGCAAGGGCATCGTGGTGCATCGCGAGGAATGCCCGAATGTGGTCGACTTGCGCCGGTCGCCGGAGCGCCTCGTGGGAATCGAATGGGAGCGCGACGTCAAGGGCGATTATCGCGCGCAGCTGCACGTCGAGGTGATCAACCGCCCCGGCGTGCTGGCCACCGTGGCGGCCGCCATCGCCGCCGCCGATTCCAACATCGAGAACGTGGAATACGTCGAGCGCGACGCCTCGGCGGCGACCTTGCTGTTCTCGATGGAAGTGAAAAGCCGCAAGCATCTGGCCGACGTCATCCGCCGCGTGCGGCGCACCGGCGTAGTCAGCGCGGTGCGGCGGTATCCATTGTAAGAGCGGGGAACGGGGAACGGGGAACGGGGAACGTGCGGGTCGTCGCGGTTCGCGTTACCTTTGTTTTCTGTTTTCGGTTCTGCGTCCGTGTTCCCCGTTCCCCGTTCCCGCTCTTCTCAGAGAAACGCCATGCCCCGCAACATCATCTCCACCGATCAGGCACCGGCTGCGATTGGCCCTTATTCACAAGCGGTCCGCAGCGGCAATACCGTGTATTTCTCCGGCCAGATTCCGCTCGACCCGATCAGTGGCAGCGTGGTCGACGGTGACGTCACGGCGCAGGCGCGGCGCGTGTTCGACAATCTTGCGGCGGTGGCGCAGGCGGCCGGTGGTTCTCTGGCGCAGGTCGTGCGCGTGGGCATCTACGTCACCGACCTGGCCAATTTTGCCGCGGTGAATGCGGTGATGGCCGAATACTTCGAGTCGCCGTACCCTGCGCGCTCCACCATCGAGGTGTCCGCCTTGCCGAAGGCGGTACAAGTCGAAGTCGACGCGATCATGGTGCTGGACTGAGAGGTTGTGAGTTTTTTAACCTCTCAGTCCGGCCACGGATGGCCGGTCGCGGATCAGGCACGCAAGGGCCTGATCCGCGTGAGCAAGTCCGGACATGTGCCGGACTTGCGATGGAAGAAAACCACAGGAAGTGGTTTTCTTCACGGACTCTGACGCAAGGCGAGGCCGGCGCCGGCCATGCGCGCCCGCAACAGCCTTACGGATGACCTCGATGCTCGGGTAGGCTTGTCGCTCATGGCCACCCGCAATACCCGCCCTGCCACAACCCGTGTCGCCGCTCCGGGTGCCGCGCGGATCGACACTCTGCCGGGAGTCGGACCGGCACTGGCCGCATCGCTGGGCAAGCTCGGGCTGGAGCGGGTGCAGGATCTGTGGTTTCACCTGCCGCTGCGCTACGAGGACAAGACGCGCATCACCGCGATCGCCGATCTGCGCCCGGGCGAGCGCGCCCAGGTCGAGGGCGTGGTCGAGGCGGTCGAACGCGGTTTTCGATATCGCCCGCAATTGAAGGTCGCGATCGGCGATGCCAGCGGCCACACGCTGCTGCTGCGCTTCTTCCACTTCAACCGCGCACAGGCCGAACAACTGCTGCCCGGCACGCGGGTGCTTTGTTACGGCGAGGTGCGCCACGCGGCGCATGGCCTGGAGATGGTGCATCCGAACTATCGCCGCCTGGCGGGCGACGAAACCACCATCGTGGACGACTTGCTGAGTCCGGTGTATCCGACGACGGAGGGCTTGGGCCAGAAACGTTTGCTCGGAGTGATTGCCAAGGCGTTGGCGTTGTTGCCGCCGGCGACGCAGCTGGAATTGATTCCTGCCGCGCTTTGTCGCGCGCACGGCTTGACCTCGCTGCGCGACGCGTTGCTCTACGTGCATCGCCCGCCGCCCGACGCGCACCTGGGCGAGCTGATGCTGGGCCGGCATCCGGCGCAGCAGCGCCTGGCCTTCGAGGAATTGCTGACCCAGCATCTGAGCCTCAAGCGCCTGCGCGCCGCAGTGAAACTGCGGCACGCGCCGGTGCTCGGTGGTGCGGGCGAACTGGGGCGCCGGTTGCTGGCCGGGTTGCCGTTCCACTTGACGGCAGCACAGCAGCGCGTCGCGGTTGAAGTTGCCGGTGATCTGGCACAGGCTCAGCCCATGTTGCGCCTGGTACAGGGCGACGTCGGCAGCGGCAAGACCGTGGTCGCCGCGCTGGCGGCCCTGACGGCCGTGGAGGCGGGTTACCAGGTCGCGTTGATGGCACCGACCGAGCTGTTGGCCGAGCAGCATCTGCACAATTTCCGGCGCTGGTTGAAGCCGCTCGGCATCGAAGTGGAGTGGCTGGCCGGGAAGGTCACCGGCAAGGCGCGCAAGCAGGCGCTGGCACGAGTGGCCGCCGGCGCCGCGGTGGTGATCGGCACGCATGCCTTGATGCAGGAGGGTGTCGATTTCGCGCGCCTTGGCCTGGTGATCGTGGACGAGCAGCATCGCTTCGGTGTGCAGCAGCGCCTGGCCCTGCATGAAAAAGGTCGGCAGGGCGAGCTGGTGCCGCACCAACTGGTGCTTACCGCCACGCCGATCCCGCGCACGCTGGCGATGAGCGCGTATGCCGACCTCGACGTCTCCTCGATCGACGAACTGCCACCCGGCCGCACGCCGGTGCAGACCATCGCGGTCTCCAGTGCGCGCCGGGCCGAGGTGGTCGAGCGCATCCAGGCCGCCTGCGCCGAAGGGCGGCAGGTGTATTGGGTATGCACGCTGATCGAGGAATCCGAACAGCTGCGGGCGCAGGCCGCGGAAGTGGCCCACACCGAGTTGTCCGCCGCGTTGGCCGGATTTGCCGTGGGGTTGATCCATGGCCGCATGAAGGCGCCGGACAAGCAGGCCGTGATGGACGCGTTCAAGGCCGGCGAACTGGCCGTGCTGGTGGCGACCACGGTCATCGAGGTTGGCGTGGATGTGCCGAACGCCAGCCTGATGGTGATTGAAAACAGCGAGCGGCTGGGGTTGGCGCAATTGCATCAGCTGCGTGGACGCGTCGGTCGCGGCGCGGTGGCGTCCAACTGCGTATTGCTGTACCAGCCGCCGCTGGGCCAACTGGCGCGTGAGCGGCTGCAAGTCATGCGCGACACCAACGACGGCTTCCGCATCGCCGAAAAGGATCTGGAATTGCGCGGTCCGGGCGAGGTGCTGGGCACCCGCCAGACCGGTCAGCTCGCCTTCCGCATGGCCGACCTCATCCGCGACGCGCACCTGCTGCCTGCAGTGCAGGCGGTCGGCGAGCAGATGCTGGCCGAATACCCGCGCCAGACCGGGCAGCTGATCGAACGCTGGGTCGGCGGCGCGGCGCGGTATGCGGGGGCGTGACGGTGGGGCGGGGAACGGGGAGCGGGGAACGGGGAACGGAAAAAGGCAAAGGCGGCGGCGAAGTGGATCTTTTGTTTTCGGTTTTCGGTTTTCGGTTTCCGTCTTTCGTTCTGTTCCCCGTTCCCCGTTCCCTCCCTTCCCCATTCCCCATTAAGCTATCCCGCTCCCCAACCATCACACCTGCCTCCATGACCCGACCGCAACTCATCATCGATACCGACCCCGGCGTGGACGACGCGCTCGCCATCCTGATGGCGGCTGCGCATGCCGACATTGCGGGCCTGAGCATTGCCGCGGGCAATGTCGGGCTGGAACATACGGTGCGCAACGCACGCACGCTGGTCGATCTGCTCGGCAGGAACGTGCCGCTGTTTGCCGGCTGCGCCACGGCGCTGGTACGGGCACCGGAGGAGGATGCCGCGTTCGTGCACGGGCAGGATGGCTTCGGCGACATCGGCTTTCCCGAACCCTTGGCGAAGCTGTCCGACGAGCCTGCCGCGCTGGCGCTGCTGCGCCTGACCCGCGAACGGCCCGGCGAGTTGACCCTGGTCGCCCTGGCCCCGCTGACCAACCTGGCGCTGGCGCTGCGGCTGGACCCGGACCTGCCGCAGCGGGTGGCCAGACTGGTGGTGATGGGCGGCGCGGTGAACGGGCGCGGCAATACCGGCAAGGTCCCGGCCGAATTCAATGTCGGCTTCGATCCCGAGGCCGCCCATGTGGTGTTCGAGGCGTTTCCCACCTTCGATCTGGTCGACTGGGAAGCGACCCTCCGGCATGCCTTCGATGACACCGAGTTCGACCGCTGGCTGGCTGCCGGCGACCAGCGTGCGGATTTCTTCGGCAAGATCGTGGCCACCGCGCGCGGCTACAACGCGGAACATGATCGCGGCGGCCTGGTGGCGGCCGACGCGCTGGCCATGGCGGTGGCACTTGACCCGTCCATCGTCACAAAATGCGAAACGCGGGCCGTGGCAGTCGAACTGGACGGTCGCCTGACCCGCGGCGCCACCGTGGTCGACTGGGCGAAGCGGCTGGGACGCCGGGCACAGGCGAACATCGTGCTGGAAGTCGACCACGCGCGCTTTGCCGCGATGGTGCGCCGCGCGCTGGGGTGGCGGGCTGAGGTCTGGCGCTTGCTCACGCTTGCGCCGACCACCGCTTTCTCGTTACAATACCGCTCTTTTCACCGCCGCTTTAGAGTCAAGCCATGAAAGCCGATATCCATCCGAACTACGCCCCGGTGGTATTCCAGGACCCGTCGTCCGACTTCGCGTTCCTGACCAAGTCGACCATGTCCAGCAAGGAGACCATCAAGTGGGAGGACGGCAATGAGTACCCGCTGATCAAGGTGGATATCTCCAGCCATTCGCACCCGTTTTACACCGGCAAGCAGAAGACGCTGGATGTGGGCGGCCGCGTCGACAAGTTCCGCCGCCGTTACGCGGGTTCCGTCAAGGAATAAGCGGCCTGGCGACCGCTGCCAGGCATCGGTCGCCGAACCAGATTGATTCATGACACGGGGCGGGCGCTGGCTTGCCCCGTGTTTTTTCGTGCCCGCATTCCACCATTCGCCGTCGAATGCAGTGATGGCGTTGTGCGATAATGGCGGGCGAACCGATGCTCTCGCGTCGGCTGCATCGCGTGCATTTCCCAGCGTGCGACGCTTGCACAATTCCCTTCGCCGGGCGACACCGCCACCGTGGTTGTCGCCGGTGACGCCCCACCTGCAAGGAGGTTTCCGTGTCCGACTCCAAGAGCGTCAAACTGGTCGATGAATCAAGCCATCGCAGCAGCGAACTGCCGCTGGTCAGCGGCACCCTCGGTCCGGCCTGCATCGACATCGGCACGTTGTACAAGGACACCGGGCATTTCACCTACGACCCGGGTTTCGGCAGCACGGCCAGCACCAAGAGTGCCATCACCTACATCGACGGTGACAAGGGCGTGCTGCTGTATCGCGGCTACCCGATCGAGCAGCTGGCGGAAAAGTCCAGTTTCCTGGAAGTGGCCTACCTGCTGCTCAATGGCGAGTTGCCCAAGCCGGCCGAGTTCAGTGCGTTCGAACACGACATCACCCATCACACGATGATGCATGAGTCGCAGAAGAACTTCTTCCAGGGCTTCCATCACGACGCGCATCCCATGGCGATGCTGGCTGCCGCGATCGCTTCATTGTCGGCGTTCTATCACGACAACCTGGATGTCGAGGATCCGGCCGACCGCAAGATGGCGGCCATTCGCCTGATTGCGAAGATGCCGACCATCGCGGCGGCCTGCTACCGCTACACGATCGGCTGGCCGGTGCGCTACCCGCGCAACAACCTCGACTACGTGACGCGTTTCCTGCACATGATGTTCGAGGTGCCCAGCGAACCGCTCGAGCTGAACCCGGTGGCGGCAAAGGCGCTGGACCTGTTGTTCATCCTGCATGCCGACCACGAGCAGAACGCATCGACCTCCACGGTGCGCCTGGTCGGCTCGACCGGGGCCAATCCGTATGCGTCGGTCGCCGCGGGCATCACCGCGCTGTGGGGCCCGGCACACGGCGGCGCCAACGAGGCGGTGCTCAAGATGCTCGGCGAGATCGGCACCCCGGGCAACGTCGAATCGGCCGTCAAGCGGGCCAAGGACAAGGACGACAACTTCCGCCTGATGGGGTTCGGCCACCGCGTCTACAAGAACTTCGATCCGCGCGCACAGATCATCCGCAAGATGTGCCACCAGGTGCTGGACGAACTCGGCGTCAACGATCCGCTGCTGGAGGTGGCGATGAAGCTGGAAGAGGCGGCATTGAAGGACGATTATTTCATCGAGCGCAAGCTGTATCCGAACGTCGATTTCTATTCCGGCATCATCTACAAGGCGTTGGGCATTCCCGCCGAAATGTTCACCGTGATGTTCGCCATCGCCCGCACCGCCGGCTGGGCCGCGCACTGGATCGAGCAGCATGAAACGCCGGGAACGCGGATCGGCCGGCCGCGCCAGGTCTACATCGGCGCCGATGTGCGCGATTACCTGCCCGGCGGGAAGCGCTGACCTCGCGTCTGGATCGAATCTTCGATCGTCAAAAAAACCGCCTTCGCTTCAGCCGGGGCGTTTTTGTTTGCGGCGGGGCAAGCGTCCAGCGATACGACGGCATCGAATCCCCTCGGCGACCGCAAGGAGGGGCCTTCCGCGGCTCAGCTCCCACGTCGCACAGGATCAGCGCAGCGCGGCGCTCAGCCGCTGCTCGAAGTCGCCATCGGCGTCTTCGGCCAGCAACGTTTCCACCTGCGCCAGCGAGGCGCGCCGCATCGGCCGGTCGTCGGTGCGATCCAGCGGGGCCTGGCGCAACGCGTTGCGTGGCAGCACGGTAAGGTCGAACGGCACCGTGTCGGCCGCGAACAGCAGCACCGGATACTCCGGCTGCTCGGTGCGGCTGTAGCGCAACCGGCGAGCCTGCATCTCGATGGGCACCCCGTGTTCGCGCAGGTATTGCACCACCGCTTCGCCCTCGTCGCTGTACACGTGCAGGCATACCGCCGAATGCACATCCGCCGTGCCGTCAAGCACGGCTCCGACCAGCCGCGGCTCGAACGGGGCGAGAAAGGTCATCGCCTCGACCGCCGCCTCGCGGCGTTGGCGCAACAGTTGTGGCTGGATGTCGCCGAGAAACAGTCGCTGGTGTTCCCGCAGCGCCTGTTCGATCTCCAGGTTGCGGGGCAGTGCCTGGGTATCGAGTATGCCCAGCCGTTCGGCCGCCTTGAGCTTGGCGTGATGGAAGTTGCGGATACCTTGCTCGCTCATCAGGCGAGCGGCTTCCTGGGCGACGCGCAGGCGGTTGCGCTGCAAGCGGTCGTGCGCATGGATACGGTGATGTTCGCCTCGGGACATGACGCACTCCTTGACGATGGATGGCGGTGCCCGGGCCTGTTCACTCTTTCCGGGCTTCAAAAAATCTCGTAGGCGTGTTGCTGCTCCTGCTCCTTTTGCTGGGCGGCCTGGCTGCGCAGGCGATCGACGTCTTCCACTTTGAAGATCTCGTTCATGCCACTGGGATCGTCTGCCGCGGTCGGCAAGCCGCTGTCGCGGTTGATCCATACCGTACTGATTCCCGGCGGCATCGGCAATGCGCTGGGGGGCAACCCCTTCAGCGCCGGGCCCATGTAATCCATCCAGATCGGCAGCGCGGCCTTGGCGCCGAACTCGCCACGGCCCAGCGAACTGTAGTCGTCGAAGCCGACCCAGACGGCTGTCGACAAGTCGCCGTCGAAGCCGACGAACCATGCATCGCGGTGGTCATTGGTGCTGCCGGTCTTGCCCGCCAGGTCCGGCCGGTCCAGCGCGCGCGCGGCGGCGCCGGTGCCGCGCAGGATGACGTCCTTCATCAGCGAGGTGATCATGTAATCGTTGCGCGGCCCGATCACGCGCGGAGCCAGGATGGGCGCGTGCTGCTCGTCGTCATGGGCGTCCGCCGGCAATATCGCGTCGCCCACGCCGTCGATGCTGCTGGCCGGCGCCGGGGTGGCCGTACTCCCCGCCGCGGCCAGTCCGTTGGCGGTGGCCTTGGTCATGTCGGCAGGCGGAGGTCCGGGAGCCTGGGTGTCGAGCAGGCGTTCGCGACAGTTGCGGCAAGCGCGTGCCGGATTGGCCAGGTACACCGGCTTGCCGTCGCGGTCATCGATCTCGTGGATGAAATACGGCGTGACCAGGTAGCCGCCATTGGCGAACACCGCGTAGCCGCGGGCCATGCCCATCGGCGACACCGACGCGGTGCCGAGCGCCATCGACAGATTGGCCGGGATGGAATCCAGCGAGAAACCGAAACGCGTGGCGTACTGGCGCACATAGTTCACGCCAACGGCGTCCAGCAATCGCACCGAGACCAGGTTCTTGGACTGCACCAGCGCCTCGCGCAAGCGCATCGGTCCGGCGAATTTGCCGTCGTCGTTGGAAGGCGTCCACACGCCGTTCGGTCGCGACGGATCGGGTAGCGCCAGCGGCGCGTCGTTGATGATCGAGGCCGGCGTGAAGCCGCGCTCGAAAGCCGCCGAATACAGATACGGTTTGAAGCTCGAGCCGGGCTGGCGCGCGGCCATCACCGCGCGATTGAACTTGCTGCGATTGAAGTTGAACCCGCCGACCAGGGCCTCGATGGCACCATCTTCCGGGTTCAACGAGACCAGGCCCGCTTGCGCGGCCGGGATCTGTGCCAGTTGCCAGTTGCCCTTGTCGTCGCGGGCGAGGCGGATGATATCGCCGCGCTTGAGCACCGCATCGACCCGGGTTGGCGCCGCGCCAACGCGGCTGTCGTTGATGCGCGGTCGCGCCCAGCTCACCGCGGCCAGGTCGAGGATGACGCTGTCATGGCTGGGCAGATAGACCGTGGCGTGGCCGGCGTTGCTGGCGGTCACCAGGCCCGGCTGCATTCCGGACACGCTGCCGTAGCTGGACAGCACCTTGTCGAAATCGGATTCGTCGGCGCCGGCCGGCAGGTCCTGGTGCGCTTCGGGGCCGCGCCAACCGTGCCGCTGGTCGTAGGCGACCAGGCCGTCGCGCACGGCGTCCACGGCTTCCTGCTGGCGTGTGCTCTGCACGGTCGTCTTGACCACGTAGCCCTCGGTCAGCGCGTCGTTGCCGAGTCGATCCAGCACTTGCCGGCGGACCATTTCGGCCAGGTACGGCGCATCCACCTCGATCGGCTGCTCATGCGGTTCGGCGCGGTTCGGCTCGGCAATCGGCCTGTTCGTACACCGCCTGGGTGATGTAGTTGTGCCGCAGCATCTCGTTCAGCACCCAGTTCCGCCGTGCGAGCAGGCGCTTGGGACTGTTGATCGGATTGACCGCCGAGGGCAGCTGGAAGGTCGAGGCGATCGCGGCGCATTGGGCCACGGTCAGCTGGTCCAGCGTCTTGCCGTAGTAATACTCGGCGGCCGCCGCCACGCCATAGGAGCGGTGACCCAGGAACATCTTGTTGAGATACAGCTCGAGGATCTGGTCCTTGGTCAGCTCATGCTCGATGCGCAGCGCGATGAAGATCTCGGTGAGCTTGCGCGAATAGAGTTTCTCGGGACTCAGGAAAAAATTGCGTGCGACCTGCTGGGTGATGGTGGAGCCGCCCGGTCCCTTGTCGCCCCCGGTGATGATCACGTGCCAGCCGGCGCGGGCGATGCCACGCCAGTCCACGCCGGGGTGGTGGTAGAAATCGGCATCCTCGGCCGACAACACCGCGTGCTTCAGCCGGTCGGGTACCTTGCCGATATCCACCGGGATGCGTCGGGTCTCGCCGAAGGTCGCGATCAACTTGCCGTCGGCGCTCAGCACGCGCAGGGGCACTTGCATGTGGTAGTCCTTCAGTACGGCGACGGAAGGGAGTCGGGGCGCTATCAGCCAGTAGGCGACGCCTGTCGCGAGCACTGCCAGGAGCAAACCGGAAAAGGCCAGGATCAGCGCCCAGCGCAACAAACGCTTGAAAATTCGCATGGTGTGGAGATAGCGAGACCTGAGTCAAAACATGACAGAGTATAGATGTAGCAGTATGTGCAGACATGCGACACGTGGCGGGTGTCTGGAAAGCAAGGACCGCGCCAACGAAATCGTTGCTGCAAATGTGGTGGACATCACGTCAATTACTTGAGAAAGTTCCTGTAGACCGTTGCCTTTGCGTTAATTTTTCGATTTAATGCCACTGCGCATCCCACCAGAATTCTGGACAGGGCGTCAGGGGCAAGGGGGAAACACCGTGGGGCTCTTTACACCGAAGAAGCCGGCGCTGATTGGCGTCGACATCAGTTCGACCGCCGTCAAGTTGTTGCAGCTGAGCCAGGCCGGCGGGCGCTATCGCGTCGAGCACTACGCGGTCGAGCCGTTGCCGCCCAACGCGGTGGTGGAGAAGAACATCGTCGAGGTGGAGGCCGTGGGCGACGCGATCCGCCGCGCCCTGGCGCGTTCCGGTTCCAAGCTCAAGCACGCCTCGGCGGCGGTGGCCGGCTCGGCGGTGATCACCCGCATCATCCCGATGACCGGCGATCTTTCCGATGACGACCTGGAAGGCCAGATCCAGGTCGAGGCGAACCAGTACATCCCGTATCCGATCGACGAAGTGAGCCTCGATTCGAGGTGATCGGCCCGGTGCGCGACAACCCGGACATGAACAACGTGCTGCTGGCGGCCTCGCGTACCGAGAACGTCGACATGCGCGTCGCCGCGCTCGACCTGGGCGGCCTCACCGCCGCGGTCATCGACGTCGAGGCGTTCGCCATGGAAAACGCGTTCGCGATGGTGGCCGACCAGCTCAACGTGGCCGCGACGCGCCTGGTGGCGGTGGTCGACATCGGCGCCACCATGACCACGCTCTCGGTGCTGCGCAACCAACGCACCATCTACTCGCGCGAACAGGTGTTCGGCGGCAAGCAGCTGACCGACGAAATCATGCGCCGCTTCGGGCTCTCCTACGAGGAAGCCGGCCGCGCCAAGCGCAAGGGCGGCTTGCCCGAGTCCTACGAGACCGAGGCGCTGGAGCCATTCAAGGAATCGCTGATCCAGCAGATCAGCCGGCTGCTGCAGTTCTTCTTTGCCGGCAGCGAGTACAGCAAGGTCGACCAGGTGGTGCTGGCCGGGGGTTGCGCTTCGATCGAAGGGCTCGGCGCCGATGCTGGAGGAACAGCTCGCGGTGCCTTGCGTGGTCGCCAACCCGCTGGCTCGCATGTCGCTTTCGCCCCGGGTTCAGGCCCAGGCGCTCGCGCAGGATGCGCCGGCGCTGATGATTGCGGTCGGCCTCGCCCTGAGGAGCTTCGACTGATGGCACACGTCAACCTACTTCCGTGGCGTGCAGAGCGGCGCAAGCAGCGCGAGCGCGAGTTCTACATGCAGCTGGCCGCCGCGTTCGTGATCGCGGTGCTCGTCTTGCTCCTGTGGATCTTCTGGATGAACCAGCGGATCGACAACCAGAATGATCGCAACGCCTACCTGCAGACCGAAATCAAGCAGCTCGACGTGCGCATCGCCAAGATCAAGGATCTGGAAAAGGTGCGCGAGCACCTGCTGGCGCGCAAGCAGATCATCGAGCAGCTGCAGGCCGATCGCTCGCAGATGGTGCATCTGTTCGACGAACTGGTGAAGACGATACCGACCAGCGCGCGGCTGACCGCCCTCAAGCAGAACGGCCAGTCGATGTCGCTCGACGGCGTGGCGCAGTCCAACGCCAGCGTCGCCGAGTACATGCGCAACATCGAGTCGTCGCCATGGATGGGGCATGCCGATCTGCGCAAGACCGAAAACACCCATGACGCCACCCGCATGCCGTACACAGTTCGGCCTGAACGTGACCTTGAGTCGCCCGAAGACCGACGAGATCGACGCAGGCAACGGCCCGGTCGAGCCCGCCACTGGCGCCTCCAGTGCCACGCCGGCGGCCGCGGGAGCGCCTGGCGCAGCCGCCAAAGCCATTGCGACGCCTGCAGCGGTCGCGCTGCCGGCCGCCGCGCCGAGCCGGCCATCCGCGCCAACGCATGCGGCTACCAGGGGAGGCGCCGGATCATGAGTTTCCTCAGTGATCTCCAGAACCTGGATCGCAACAACGTCGGCGGCTGGCCGCAGTCGATCAAGATCTTCTTCACCGCACTGGTGTGCGCCGTCGTGTTGCTGGCCGGCTGGTATTTCTTCGTCAGCGACCAGCAGGACGACCTGACCACGCTGGCCACCAAGGAGAACAGCCTCAAGCAGGAATTCGCCGCCAAGCAGGCGAAGTCGGTCAACCTTGAAGCGCTTGCAACACCAGCTCGACGAAATGCAGGACATGCTGCGCCAGTTGCTGCGCCAGCTTGCCAAGCAAGACCGAGATGCCCGAATTGCTGATCGACATTTCGCAGACCGCGCAGTCGGCGGGACTGGAAACCGACGTGTTCCAGCCAGGGCCGGAGACGCCGAAGGACTTCTACGCGGAGAAGCCGATCACGTTGCGTCTGACCGGTACCTACCACCAGTTCGGCACCTTCATCAGTGGCGTGGCCTCGTTGCCGCGGGTGGTCATCCTCACTCTGCACGACGTCTCGCTGACGCCGAAGGCGCCGACCAAGGCCGGCACCTCAGGCAGTGGCCAGTTGGTGCTGCAGGGCACGGTCAAGACCTACCGTTACCTCGATGATGAGGAAAGCGCCGCCGCGAACAGCAAAAAGGCGGGGGCGAAGAAATGATGAACAAGTCGATTTCCCGCAAATCCGCAGGGCTGGCGCGCCTGGTCATGCTGCTGGCGGCTGGCGCTGGTACTGGCAGGCTGCACCCGCGGCATGTCCGACCTGCGCGGATGGGTCGCGGCAGGAGAAAGCCAGGAAGGGCGCGCCGATTCCGCCGTTGCCCGTGATCAAGACGTTCGAGACGTTCAAGTACGAGGATCAGGACAAGCGTGACCCGTTCAGTCCCGAGCACGGTCGAACTGCAGAACAACACGGCCACCAGCGGTCCCGCGACCGGACGCCAATCGCGCCAGGGAGCCACTGGAAATTTTTGCGCTGGACAGCCTCAAGATGGTCGGCACCGTCGGCGTGGGTCCGAAGATGGAGGTCCTGGTCAAGGACCCGGGCGGGGTCATCCATCGCGTCCATGTGGGGGAATACATGGGCCAGAATTACGGACATATCACCGCCATCAGCGAGGATCATGTTGACTTGATCGAGCTGGTATCCAATGGCAATGGTGGCTGGATGGAACGTCCCGCCAGCATCGCGCTCGGCGAGCAATAGGAATACAGGGGCAGATGCAATGAGCAACCAAATCCAATCCGTGCGGGGCCGAGTCATGCGCCATGCGAGCCGTTACCTGCTGTTGGGTCTGCTGATCCTCGGTGCCACCTGGGCCAGCAGCGCGATGGCTGCGGCCAGCACGCTGAAGAACATCAGCTACGACGCCCTGCCCGGTGGCAGCGTCGAGCTGCACATGGACTTCGGTGCGGGCCCGGTACCGGCGCCGCAGATCTTCACCACCGGCAATCCCCCGCGCATCGCCGTCGACTTCCCCGACACCAGCAACGCCGCCGCGCGTCACCTGGACATCGGCAAGGGCTCGACCTCCGGCGTATCGGCGGTGTCGGCCGGCGGTCGCACGCGGGTCGTGGTCGAGCTGATGCGCGAGTCGACCTATCGCTCCCGCGTCGAAGGCCACAGCCTGGTGCTGACCGTCAACAACGGCACCGCGAACCAGTCGGTCACCACCGCGGCCACGATCGATCCGACCAAGCGGCTGCCGTCGTCCTCGGACGGCCCGGCAATTTCCGGTATCGACTTCCGGCGCGGACCGAACGGCGAAGGTCGCGTGTTGATCAGCTTCAGCGGCAGCGGCGCCCAGCGCCGAGATGACGCACCAGGGCGACAAGGTGCTGGTCACCATCGATCACGCCAACCTGCCGGCAAATCTGGCGCAACGCCTGGATACGCTGGACTTCGCCACCCCGGTGCAATCGATCAATACCCGCGCCGGCAATGGCGGCGGCGCGCGCATCGAGATCAACACCAAGGGCAACGTCAATACGTCGGCCTACCAGACGCCCGACCAGTACGTGGTCGAGGTGGCCCCGAAGAAAGGTCGACAGCAAGGCCGACAAGATCGGGAAACTCGACAAGCAGCCGAGCTACAGCGGCAAGCGCGTCACCTTCAACTTCCAGGACATCCCGGTGCGTTCGGCGCTGCAGCTGATCGCGGACATCTCCGGGCTCAACCTGGTGGCTTCCGACAGCGTCGGCGGCAGCGTCACCCTGCGGTTGGTCAACGTGCCCTGGGATCAGGCGCTGGACGTGATCCTGCGCGCCAAGAGTCTGGACAAGCGGCGCAATGGCAACGTGATCTGGGTCGCTCCGCAGACCGAGCTGGCCAAGTACGAGCAGGACCTGGCCGATGCCAAGCTGAAGGCGCAGGACACCGCCGAGCTGGTCACCGACTATGTGCCCATCAGCTACGGCAAGGCGTCCGACATTGCCAAGCTGCTGACCACCGGCAGCATGCAGGGCGGCGGTGGCAGCGGCGGCGCCAACACCCAGCGCGGCTTCCTCTCGCCGCGTGGCAGCGTGTCGTTCGACCAGCGCACCAACACCCTGTTGCTCAACGACACGCCGGAGAAGATCACCCAGTTGCGTGAGCTGATCGCGGTGCTGGACAAGCCGGTGCAGCAGGTGCTGATCGAGTCGCGCATCGTGGTCGCCACCGACGATTTCACCCGCGAGCTGGGCGTGCGGTGGGGCGTGTCGGGCGCCCAGGTCAACAAGGGCAACATCATCACCACGGCACCGGCCGGCGATGCCGCGTTGACCTACGGCACCGACGTGCACAACAACATCGTCAACTACAACAACGCGGTCACCGACTGGGTGGCCAATGGCAGCCAGGGCGCCCCGCCGCATCCGGGTGCGGTGACCCTGCCGGGCGGCTTCAACGTGAACCTGCCGGCGCAGGGCGGCAGCACGCTGGGCTTCGCGATCCTCGGTGCCAACTATGCGCTGGATCTGGAGCTCTCCGCGGCGCAGACCGAAGGGCGCAGCGAAGTGATCTCCAGCCCGCGCGTGATCACCTCCAACCAGCAGGAAGCGGTGATCCGCCAGGGCGATGAGATCGGCTACGTCACCTACCAGAACCAGGGTGCCGGCACCGGCGGTGCGCCGACCGCCTCGGTGCAGTTCAAGGATGCCGTGCTGGAACTGAAGGTGACGCCGACGATCACCGCCGACAACCGCGTCTACCTGGCGATCAACGTGAAGAAGGATGCGCTGGCCGCGTTCGTCAACACCCCGAATGGCCAGGTGCCGCAGATCAGCACCCGCGAGGTGAATACCTCGGCGCTGGTCGACAACGGCCAGACCGTGGTGCTTGGCGGTATCTACGAGGTCAACAAGAACAACACCGTGTCCAAGGTTCCGGGCCTGGGCGACATTCCCGGCATCGGCGCGCTGTTCCGCGATACCAAGCGCAGCACGACCAAGGCCGAGTTGCTGATCTTCGTGACCCCGCGCATCCTCAGCGACACCTTGCAATAGGCCGCCCCGGCGGCAGCGGAGAAAAAGGGCGGCCTCGGCCGCCCTTTTTCGTGTCGCCGGACCGCTCCTCGGCGCCGGATTAAACTTCCGGCGCGCACAGCGGTCTGAAGGACGCTGGCAAGTTCGCCCACCCGCACGGGCCGCGCCGGCGCCACATCGAAACGGAACTCAAGCTCATGGACATGCCCGACAACCCGCCCCTCAGCAGCCTGCAACAGTCGTTCGGACGGCTGCGCGACGAGCTCCAGGCTTGCATCATCGGCCAGCCGAAGTTGATCGACTGCCTGTTGATCGCCCTGCTGGCCGATGGCCATCTGCTGGTGGAAGGCGCGCCCGGCCTGGCCAAGACCACGGCGGTGAAGGCGTTGGCGGCGAGGATCGAGGCGGACTTCCACCGGGTGCAGTTCACGCCGGACCTGCTGCCCGCCGACCTCACCGGCACCGACGTGTTCCGCCCGCAGTCGGGCAGCTTCGAGTTCGAACGCGGGCCGCTGTTCCACAACATCATCCTTGCCGACGAGATCAACCGCGCGCCGGCCAAGGTGCAGTCGGCGCTGCTGGAGGCGATGGCCGAGCAGCAGATCACCGTGGGCCGCAGCACCTGGCAACTGCCGGACCTGTTCATGGTGATGGCCACGCAGAATCCGATCGAGCAGGAAGGCACCTTCAGCCTGCCCGAAGCGCAGCTCGATCGCTTCCTGATGCATGTCACGATCGGCTATCCCGATGCCGCCTCCGAATTGGCGATCCTGCAGCTGGCGCGTGAGCAGGCCAGTCGGCGCGCGCATCCTGCAGCGCCGCCACGGGCGCTGCTCGGCCAAACGGAAGTGTTCGCGGCGCGCGATGCGGCGATGGCGGTGCACATGGCGAGCGCACTGGAGGAATACCTCGCGCAGCTGGTGCTGGCCACGCGCGATGCGGGACGCTACGGCGCGGAGCTGAAACGCTGGATCGCCTGGGGTGGCAGCCCCCGCGCCACCATCGCGCTGGATCGTTGTTCCCGCGCGCGGGCGTGGCTGGCGGGCCGCGCCTACGTGTTGCCTGAAGATGTCCATGCGATTGCCCACGAGGTGCTGCGCCATCGGGTACTGCTCAGCTACGAGGCGCAGGCCGAGGGCGTGGCGCCCGACCAGGTGATTGCGCGCCTGCTGGATCTCGTGCCGCTGCCGTGAATGCCGTGGTGTCCAGTCAGGATCGCGGCGACGGTCGCGGCACGGTGGCGCTCGCCGAATTGATCGCGTTGCGCGGACGCGTCGGCCGCGCGCGAATGGCGCCGTTGGCTACCCGCGCGTTGCGCCATGGCCAGCAGTCCAGCCGTCTGTATGGCCGCGGCATGGACTACGCGGAATCGCGGGTCTACCAGGCCGGCGACGATGTGCGGCGGCTGGACTGGCGACTCACGGCGCGCAGCGGCAAGCTGCATACCAAGCTGTTCCAGGAGGACCGCGAAGGCGCCTTGCTGGTCCTGCTCGATACGCATGCCAGCATGGTCTTCGGCACCCGCCGGCGTTTCAAGTCGGTGCAGGCCGCCCGTGCGGTGGCGCTGGCTGCGTGGTACGCCACGCGGGCGGGTGAACGGGTCGGCGTGCTCGCGTTCGGCAGTGTCGATCAATTGCTGCGACCGCAGCCCGGCCCGCGGGGCGCGCTGGCGGTCTGCGGCGCACTGGCGCAGTGGGACGCGCGGCCGCGATCGGATCGCCGGCAGCCGCTGTCCGATGCACTACTGCGCGCGGCGCACGTGTCGCACGGCGCCAACCGGGTGTTGCTGGTCAGCGATGGGTTCAGTTGCGACGAACCGGCGCGCCAGCGCCTGCTGGACCTGACGCGGCACGCCGCGGTCAGCGTGCTGGTGGTGGCCGACCCGCTGGAACTGGCGCTGCCGCCGGCGGGACGCTATCCGCTGGAACATGCGGGCGAGCGTCGCGACGTGGTGTTGCAGTCCGCGCGCCAGCGCAGCGACTTCCGCAGCGCACTCGGCAGCGGCGCCGCGCGATTGTCCGGCCTGGCCGGAGCCTTGCGGCTGCGCCACGCCAGCATCGACACCACGGCCGATCCGTTCGATGCGGTGGCGGCCCTGATCGGTCGTCCCGGGGTGCCGCGATGACGGCGGCGACGGGGCAACCGGCCGCGGCGGCGAGTGTCTCCGGACCCAGCCTGCGCGACATCCACCTGCCCGTGGAGCCCTCGTGGTGGCCACCGGCGCCGGGCTGGTGGCTGCTGGCCGCGCTGGCGCTGGTCGTCGTCGCGTTGGCGGCGTGGCTATGGCGTCGCCAGTGGCGCCTGCGTAAACAACGGCAGCAGATCCTCGATGAGCTGGATCGAGTGGTGCGCCAACATCGTGACGACGGCAGCCCGGACGGACTCCTGCGCGATCTGCACCAGTTGTTGCGGCGGGTCGCACGCCGGCACGATCCCCAAGCCACCGGCCAGCGCGGCGAGGCCTGGCGGGAGACTCTGGCGCGAGTGCCGGTCGATGATGCGACCCTGGGCCGGTTGCATGCGCTCGATGACCTGATCTATCAGCCGCCGGCCGCACGCGACAACTCGGCAACTATTGCCGCGGTCCGCCGCTGGTTGCGTATGGCCGTAAAGCCGTCCAACTGGAAAGCGACGAAACCAGGCCTGGAGGTCGTCGATGCCTGAGTTCGCCTGGCCATGGATGATCGTGCTGCTGCCGCTGCCGTGGTTGCTGCGCCGCTGGTGGCGGCCGGCGTCGCCGGGGAAGGCGTTGCACCTGCCGCAACCCGGCGTGCAGTTGAGTGCGGTGGCCGACAAGCGCGCGCACGGCGCGGCGTCGTGGCTGCTGGCACTGGCGTGGCTGTGCCTGCTTGCCGCGGCGGCCCGACCGCAGTGGCTGGGACCGCCGCAGGCGCAGCAGCGCAGTGGACGCGCCTTGATGCTGGCGGTCGATCTGTCCGGCAGCATGCGCACCCCGGACATGGAGCTGGGCGGCCAGGCGGTCAGCCGCTTCGTCGCGGTGGAAGCGATCGCGGGCGATTTCATCAGCCGGCGCAGCGGCGACGAAATGGGCCTGATCATGTTCGGCAGCCAGGCTTTCCTGGTGACGCCGCTGACCTATGACCTGTCCGCCGTCCAGGCGCAGTTGCAGGGCGCCGCGGTGGGCCTGGCCGGCAGTCAGACCGCGATCGGCGACGCGATCGCGGTGGCGGTGAAACGCCTGTCGGCGTTGCCCGAGCAGGCGCGCGTGCTGGTGCTGCTCACCGACGGGGTGAACAACGCCGGCAGCATCGCCCCGCGCGAGGCCGCGCGCGCGGCCAAGGCGGCCGGCGTGCGCATCTACACCATCGGCATCGGCGCCACGCAGATGCGTGTGCCGGGCTTCTTCGGCATGCAGATGGTCAATCCCTCGGCCGATCTCGATGCAAGCATGCTCACCGCGATCGCGAAGGAAACCGGCGGGCAGTTTTTCCGCGCCACCGACAGCCGCGAACTGGCCGAGGCGTATCGCGCGATCAATGCGCTGGAGCCGATGCCCCAGCACGGGCCGGCGCTGCGGCCGCGGCACGAATGGTTCCGCTGGCCGCTGCTGGCTTCGCTCGCGTTGCTGTTGCTGGCGATCGTGCCGCGTCGGTTCAAGCCCATGGCGGAGCGCAGCGCGTGAACGAGCTGCTGCAGCAGTTTCACTTTCTGCGGCCGTGGTGGCTGCTGGCGCTGGCCGGTTTGCCGCTGCTGGCGTTGCCACGGTGGCGCCGCGATGGCGGACAACTGGCCTTGTCGCGGCTGGTCGACGCCGAGTTGTTGCCGCTGTTGCTGCGCGGACAGGCGCGCCATCGTCATCTTGCGGTGTGGCTTGCCGCGCTGGGCTGGTTGCTGGCGACGCTGGCGCTGGCGGGGCCGACCTGGAGTCGGGTCGAGCAACCCTTGTACGCCAGCCGACCGGCCCAGGTGGTGGCGATCTCGCTGTCGCGGCACATGCTGGCGCGTGACGTGGCGCCGAGCCGGCTCGATCGTGCGCGCTACAAGGCGCACCAGCTCATGGCCAGCAACAGCGGCGGCCTGAATGCGCTGATCGGCTATGCCGGCGAGGCCTTCGTGGTGGCGCCGCTGACTTCCGATGCCAACAGCCTGAGCGATCTGCTCGACGCCATGGCGCCGGACACCATGCCGGTGGACGGCGACGACGCGGCAGCGGCGATCGAGCTGGGCACGAAGCTGATCAGGGATGCCAAGGCCGGCGGCGGTTCGCTGGTGCTGGTCACCGACCACGCCGACGCCGCGGCCGACGCGGCAGCGCGCACGGCACTCGCTGCCGGCGTGCATGTTTCCGTGCTTGGCGTGGGCACGCCGGAGGGCGCTCCCGATACCGCTTCCTGAAGGCGGATTCTTGCATGACGGCCAGGGCCACATGGTGCTGGCCGCGCGCGACGATGCGGCACTGGGTGCGTTGAGCCCGCGCCGGTGGCGGCCGGTTATGTGCCGATGAGCACGGACCAGCATGACATCGATGCGCTGCACGCCGAGTTGCGCAAGGCACCGACCACGACGGCCGCCGGCCAGCGCGGCGACCAATGGCAGGATCGCGGTCCCTGGCTGCTGCTGCCGCTGTTGCTGATCGTGGCGATGGCGTTCCGCCGCGGCTGGATATTGTTGTTGCTGGTGGCTTGCCTGCCGCTATGGCCGGTGACCGCCACGGCCGGCGCCTGGCAGGACCTGTGGCAGCGGCCGGACCAGCAAGCCGTGCGTGCGCTGCGCGACGGCCATCCGAAACAGGCGCAGCAGCTGGCCCGTGATCCCGCCTGGCGAGGCGTGGCGGCGTATCGGGCCGGTGACTATGCGGCCGCGGCCAGCAGTCTTCAGCACGCGCCCGGCAGCGATGCGGCGTACAACCGCGGCAACGCGCTGGCCAAGGCACAGCATTACCAGGACGCGATCAAGGCCTACGACGAGGCGTTGAAACTGGATCCGGCCAATGCCGATGCCAAGGCCAACCGCAAGGCGGTCGAGGAATGGCTGCGACAACAGCAGAAGAAACCACCGCAGCAGCAGGGCAAGTCGGAGCAGGGCAAGCCATCGGGCCAGGGCGATGACAAGCAGTCGTCGGCGCAGCAGGATCAAGGCAAGGACGGCAAGGCGGATACACAGAAACAAAAGCCTGGCCAGGACGGCAGCGGCAAGCAGGGCGACGGAAAGCCGGACGAGGGCAAGCAATCACCCTCGCAGGAATGATTCCAGCCAGGACCATTCCGGCGACCAGCCTGCGCCGCAGAGCGCCAGCGAACGCGCCGAGCAGCAGACGAAGGCCGAGCAGGCGCAGCAGGCGCTGAAAAAACAGATGGACCAGGCGCTGGCCGCGCCACCGGGCAAGCCGACGGCGAAGGGCTCGCCGCATCAACTCGGCGCGCTCGGCAAGGACGATCCGCAATCGAAATTGCCGGCGGACATCCGGCACGCCCTGCAACGCGTCCAGGATGACCCGGGCGCGCTGCTGCGGCGCAAGTTCGAACTGGAATACCAGGAGCGCCATGGCGGCGCTCCTGATGAGGATGGACAGCCATGAGTTTTCCCCGTGTCGTCGCGATGTGCCTGTTCGCCTTGCTGCTGCTTCCGGCTGCTGCGCGCTCGGCCCAGGTCACCGCCACGCTGACTCGCGACCATGTGCAATTGGGCGACACCGTCACCCTGAATGTGCGCATCGAAGGTGCGCGCGGCAGCGTCGCCATGCCGGACCTGGGCGCATTGCGCCAGGATTTCAGCGTGCTTGGCACTTCGCAGAACCGCAGCGTGACGGTGGACAACGGCCAGACCACGTCCAGCCTCACCTTCGGCGTGGCGTTGCGGCCGAACCGCGTAGGCACGTTGCAGATCCCGCCGTTGCAGGTCGCCGGCGAGCAGACCGCGCCGTTGCAACTGGAAGTCAGCGCGCCAGGCCCGGCAAGCGCCGCCGCGCCCGACCGCGATGTCTTCATGGAATCGCGGGTCGAGCCGCAGCGCGGTTACGTCGGCGAGCAGTTCAGCTACGTGGTGAAGCTGTTTTACGCCACCGATCTGAGCGGCGGCTCGATCGATGTGCCCAACGTCGGCGGCATCGAACTGAACCAGGTGGGCAAGGACCTGAGCTACGACACCCAACGTGGCGGTCGCAGCTACCACGTACTGGAACGACGCTATGCGCTGATTCCCCAGCAGGCCGGACATATCCAGATTCCCGCGGCGAGCTTCCAGGGCAACGCGATCGATCCGCAGGATCCCAACAGCTTCTTCGGCGCGACCAGCAACGTGTCGGCCAGCGCACCGCCCGTCTCGCTCGATGTGCAGGCCACGCCGTCGAACTGGGGCAACCAGGCGTGGTTGCCGGCGCGCGCACTGAGCCTTGCGGCGGAAGGCTGGCCCACGGCGCAGCAGCCGCTGCGGGTGGGACAACCGCTCAACCTCACCATGACGCTGCAGGCGACCGGGCTGTCCGACGACGCGCTGCCGGCGCTGAGCCTGCCGTCACTGGACGGCGCCACGGTTTATCCCGACAAGCCGGTGAGCCACAACCACGTTGACGGACCATGGATGATCGGCCAACGCCAGCAGGCGTTTGCGATCGTGCCCGATCGCCCGGGCACGCTGACGATACCGGCGACCACCGTGGCGTGGTGGAACGTGCTCACCGACCAGAAGGAAGTGGCGCAGATTCCCGCGCACAGCATCACCGTGTTGCCGGCGGTCGGCAGCAGCGCGGCGCAACCTTCAGCTCCGCCGGCGGCCACGTCGGCTTCAACGGATGTCACCGTGAACGGCGCAGCCGCCATCGCCTCGCCGTCCACGCCGTGGCGCTGGATCGCGCTTGGAAGCATCGCGCTGTGGCTGCTCAGCATGCTGGCCTGGTGGTGGTGGAGTCGCCGGCGCCGCCGCAACGCCACGGATGCCGCTTCGCATGCCGCTCCGGCGCCGGCGGCGACCACCACGGCGCGCCAGGCCCAACTGGCCTTCCTCGCCGCGGCGCGCGGCAGCGATGTGGCGGCGCAGGTCCGTGGCCTGCTGGCGTGGGCGCGGGCAGAACGACCGGGCATCCAGCATCTGGGCGAGTTGTCCGCCGCGCTGGAAGACGCCGCACAGCGTGCGGCGATCGGCACGCTGCAAGAACGCCATTACGCGAGCGTGCCGGGATCGTTCGACGGTGCCGCCATCGACCTGGTCGGCGCATTCAAGCGTGGTTTCGTGTGGCGCGATGCGGCACCGGGGGAAGGCGCCGCGGCACTGCCGCCGCTGTATCCGTTCAAGTTGCATTGAACGGCGCACCTGGCTCCCGGCCTGTCTGCTCCAGCGCTCGCTGGAACGCGACCCGGGCGCCTTCGCCGAAGCAGCACACGGTGATGTCGAGTGACGGCGTGCGGTCGAGCTCGTCGCGCAAGGTCGCCATGGCCACCGCGGCCGCCTGCTCGACCGGATAGCCATACACCCCGCAGCTGATGGCCGGGAACGCGATCGTGCGCAGACCCTGCTCGCGCAACAGGCGCAACGCGTTGCGATGGCAGCGTTCCAGCAGCAGCGGTTCGCCCTGGCCGCCGCCGTGCCAGACCGGTCCCACGGTGTGGATCACGTAACGTGCCGGCAGCGCGAATCCCGGCGTGATGCGCGCCTCGCCGGTCGGGCAGCGAACGCCTGGCGTCACCTGTGGCAGGCGCCGGCACGCCTCCAGCAAGGCGGGTCCGGCCGCCCGGTGAATTGCGCCGTCCACGCCGCCGCCGCCGAGCAGGCTCGGGTTGGCCGCGTTGACAATGGCGTCGACCCGCAGCGTGGTGATATCGGCGCTGATGACCTTCAGGGGCATGGCTTCACCGCCATCGGCAGCTTATGCTGCAGCCAGCTTTGGAGCGGGCCCGGGTAGCGACAGATCATGGCGAAAACGGAAGACATGTCCTTTGGATACCTGCTCAACGACGTGACCTTGCTGTTCCGCAAGCACTTCGATCGGCGCGCTGTGAAATTCGGCCTGACCCGCGCGCAATGGCGCGCCACCAAGATGTTGTACCACCGCGAGGGCCTGCGCCAGACCGAGCTGGCCGAATGGCTGGAGATGGAGCCGATCGCGGTGGGCCGGGTGATCGATCGCCTGCAGGCGGCCGGTTTCGTCGAACGCCGTGCCGATCCACGCGATCGACGCGCGTGGCGGCTCTACATCACCGAACGGGCGCGCGTGATCGTTGGCGACATGGAGCTGATCGCGCGGGACCTGCGCAAGGACGCGACCCGCGGCATCGGGAGCGACGAGCTGGGCGCGGCGCTCGGCGTGATCAACCGCATCAAGGAGAACCTGCAAGCGCTGGAAGCGACGGAGACTACGCAGAAAGGCCGCGATTGAAGCATGCCGGTGTCATGTGCCATTGGTCCTGCAGGAGTTGCTGTCCTGGTGGCGCAGAATATGTCATGACAGCCAATGGACTGCCTTCCCGGCCAGGCCAAGGCGCTTTCCCATTGAATTGATAGCCGCGCTGCATGGCGACGCGGGCATCGGTGAATCAGGCGGATGGCCGGAGCCAGCATGCCGCAGCAAACCCGGAACAGACTCTTGCTCGTGGTGGCGGCGCTGATCGTTGCCGGCACGGCAGCGCATTACCTGTGGCGAGGCCGGGGCACGCCAGCGGCCGCCCATCCGGCGGCGCAGGCCGTGCCGGTCAAGACCGACACCGCGCGGCGCGGCGATCTGGATCTTTCCCTGAAAGTCATCGGCAGCGCGCAGGCGTGGTCGACGGTGACGGTGCAGGCGCGGGTCAACGGCCAGCTTCAGTCCTTGTCCTTCAAGCCGGGCGGCCACGTCCGCAAGGGCGAAACGATCATTCGCCTCGATCCGAGCCTGTTGCAGTCGCAGCTGGACGAGGCGCTGGGCAACCTGGCCAAGGACAAGGCGCAACAGGTCAACGCACAGACCCTGCTGCGTCGCTACGGGCCGCTGCTGGCGAACGGTTACGTGGCCAAATCGGCGTACGACACGGCCAAGGCCGAGGCGGGGTTGTATGCGGCGTCGGTGAAGGCGGATGAAGCGGCGGTCGAGCTGGCCCGCACGCAGCTGGGCTATGCCACGATCCGGGCGCCGGTCGACAGCGTCGCCGGCGCGCCACTGGTGTATCCGGGCGCGCAGGTAACCGCCAACAGCACCAACCTGGTGGTGCTCAACCAGGTGCAGCCGATCTACCTCACCTTTGCCGTTCCCGAAGCGGAGTTGACCGCGCTCAAGGCGGCCCATGCCCGTGGCGCCGTGCCGGTAAGCGCCAGGCTGCCGGGCAGCACCACGACCATGCATGCCACGCTGGACTTCATCAACAATGCCGTGGATACCAGCACCGGCACGATCCAGCTCAAGGCCGAGTACCCCAACCAGGATGACGCGCTGACGCCCGGCCAGTTCGTCGAGGTGACCCTGCCCACCACGAGCCTGAAGGATGTCGTGACGGTGCCGACGGCCGCACTGCAGAACTCGCCCGACGGGAGCTTCGTGTTTGTCGTCGATGCCGCCGACGTGGTGCACCAGCGGATGGTCACGGTCGGAGCCAGCACCGCCGACCGCGTGGTGATCGACAAGGGCCTGCAGGGTGGCGAGCGCGTCGTCACCGACGGGCAGTTGCTGCTGGTCGAAGGCGCGCATGTACGCATCCTGACCGGCGCTTGAGATGGCGATGAACCTGCCCGCGCTGTGCATCCGACGACCGGTGATGACCGTGTTGCTGATGGTCGCCCTGGTCGTGTTCGGCGTGGTGGCGTATCCGAAATTGCCGGTGAACGAGTTGCCGAACGTGGACTTCCCCACCATTTCGGTCAGCGCCAGCCTGCCCGGTGCCTCGCCGGAGACGATGGCGTCGGCGGTGGCCACGCCGCTGGAGAACCAGTTCTCCACCATCGCCGGCATTTCGTCGATGACCTCGACCAGCGCGCTGGGCTCGACCTCGATCACGCTGACCTTCGAGCTGGATCGCAGCATCGATGCCGCGGCGCAGGATGTGCAGACGGCGATCTCGGCGGCGCAGCGGCAACTGCCAACCACGATGCCCACGCCGCCCACCTTCCGCAAGGTCAATCCGGCGGACAAGGCGATCCTGTACCTGACCCTGAGTTCGGACACGCTGCCGCTGTCGACGGTCGACGAGTACGGCGAGACCCGCCTGGCGCAGCGCCTGTCGATGATCGATGGCGTGGCGCAGGTCAGCGTGTTCGGCTCGCAGAAATACGCGGTGCGGATCAGCGTGGATCCGAACAAGCTGGCGGCCAACGGCATCGGCATCGACACGCTGCAGCAGGCGATTGCCGACGCGAACGTGAACCTTGCCACCGGCTCGCTCAACGGCAACCGGCAACTGCTGCAGGTGAGTTCGGACGGCCAGTTGCAGAACGCGGCACCGTACAACGACATCGTGGTGGCGTATCGCAACGGCGCGCCGATCCGCCTGTCGGCGCTGGGGCACGCCAGCGATGACGTGCAGAACGACCAGGTCGCGAGCTGGTTCAACGGCAAGCGCGCGATCGTGCTGGCGATCGACCGGCAACCGGGCTCCAATACCGTGGCGACCGTCGCCCGGATACGCGCCGTGCTGCCGCAGTTCGAGGCATCCCTGCCGCCGTCGATCAAGCTCGGCGTGCTGTACGACCGCTCGGCCTCGATCCGCGACTCGGTCAACGACGTCCAGTACACGCTGCTGCTGGCCGGCGTGCTGGTGATCCTGGTGATCTATCTGTTCCTGGGCAGCGCGTCGGCTACGCTGATTCCGGCGCTGGCCCTGCCGGTCTCGGTGATAGGCACCTTCGGCGTGATGTATGCGCTTGGCTACAGTCTGGACAATCTTTCGCTGCTGGCCTTGACCCTGGTGGTCGGCTTCGTGGTCGACGACGCGATCGTGATGCTGGAAAACATCATGCGCCACGTCGAGCAGGGCATGGACCCGTACGAGGCATCGCTGAAGGGCTCCGCCGAAATCGGTTTCACCATCTTCTCGATGACGATCTCGCTGGTGGCGGTATTCCTGCCGGTGATGTTCATGGGCGGCATCGTGGGTCGGCTGTTCCATGAATTCGCGGTGACCATCAGCACGGCGATCCTGATTTCGGGTTTCGTCTCGATCACGCTGACGCCGATGCTGTGCAGCCGCTTCGTGAAGCACGCCGGGCAGGGCGGGAAGGCGCACGTCGTGCTCTGGTTCGATCGCGGTTTCAACCATGTGCGGGAAGGCTACAGTCGTTCGCTGGTGTGGTCGGTGAATCATCCGCGCGTGGTGCTGGTGGGCTTCTTCGTCAGCCTGCTGGCCACGGCATTGCTGTTCGTGGTGGTCGACAAGGACTTCATCCCGGCGGGCGACACCGGCCAGCTGATCGTCAACGTGGAGGGGCCGGACGACATCTCGATCACCGCGATGAAGGCGCGCCAGCAGGAGCTGGCGGCGATCGTGGCGAAGGATCCGAACGTCGACAATTTCATGTCGTCGGTGGGCAGCGGCGGCTCGCGCACCACTACCAACAACGGCTCGATCTTCATGACCCTGAAACCGGCGGGGCAGCGCGCGCTCGATCCGGATCAGATCATCCAGGAACTGCGGGCGAAATTCGCCAAGGTGCCGGGCATTCGTGCCTACATCCAGAACCCGCCGGCGATCCAGGTCGGTGGGCGCCAATCCAAGGCGGAATACCAGTACACGCTGCAGTCGGTGGATTTGCAGGCGCTGTACGCATCGGCCGGCCAGGTGCAACACGCCTTCAGCCAGCTGCCCGGTTTCCAGGACGTGACCAGCGACCTCGACCTCAACGGACCGGCGATTTCGGTCAAGGTGGATCGCGCCAGGCTGGGGCCACTCGGCCTCACCATGCGCCAGGTGCAGTCGGCACTCGGCACCGCCTTCGGCGCCAACCAGGTTTCCACGATCTATGGTTCGGCCACCCAGTACTGGGTGATCCTGCAGGTCGCCTATCCGCTGCAGAACGACCCGGCCGTGCTGTCGCAACTCTACGTCACCTCCAACACCGGCGCGCTGGTGCCGCTGAGCGCCGTGGCCAGCTTCCAGCGCACCGCGCGTCCGCTCACGGTGAACCACCAGGGCCAGCTGCCGGCCGTGACGATCTCGTTCAACCTCGCGCCCGGCGTGAGCCTGAGCCAGGCGGTGAGCAGCATCGATGGCGCGATGAGGACGTTGCGTCTGCCCGCATCGATCAGTGGCAGCGTGCAGGGCACGGCGCAGGCGTTCCAGGACTCGATGCACGGCATGGGCCTGCTGCTGGTGCTGGCGCTGTTCGTGATCTACCTGGTGCTGGGCATTTTGTACGAAAGCTTCATCCACCCGCTGACGATCCTGTCCGGCCTGCCGGCGGCCGGTGTCGGCGCGCTGCTGACCCTGATGATCTTCCACGCGCCGCTGGACCTGTTCTCGTTCGTCGGCATCGTGATGCTGATCGGCATCGTCAAGAAGAACGCGATCATGCTGATCGACTTCGCGCTGGAACGTCAGCGTGTCGAGGGCATGGCGCCGGCCGAGGCGATCGTCGAGGCCTGCCGCGTGCGCTTCCGCCCGATCATGATGACCACGATGGCGGCGTTCGCCGGTACCTTGCCGATCGCCCTGGGCATCGGCGCCGGCGCCTCTTCGCGCCGGCCGCTGGGCTTGGCGGTCGTCGGCGGCCTGCTGGTGTCGCAGGTGCTCACCCTGTACCTGACGCCGGTGATCTACCTGTACATGGATCGATTGCAGCAGCGCTTCGGGCACAAGGCCGGACGTCCCGCCGCGGCGATTCCCGAGGGCGACGCCTGAGCGCCCTGTGCCACGATCCCTGGGTCGCCCCCGGGGTGCCGACCGGTCCGGACGGAGCAGCGCCATGCCACGCCTCGTGATGTTCGTATTCGCCGCCTTTTTCATCCTGGTTGACGCCGGTTCCGTGACCCGTGCGGGCGAACCGGGTCAGCTCGACGCCGCGGCCTTGCAAGCTTGGGCCAGGCGGCCGTGGAACAAGGCCGCGCTGATGCAGGTCACGGTGGAAGTCGGCCGCTATCGGGGCATGCCGGTGGTCGCCGAGCATCCCTGTGCGGACGTGTGTCCGCAGTACACCGTGCGCATCGTCCATTACCGGCTGCCGCCGGATGTCTCCTGCGTCAGCGTGGGCGGCGTCGAGAAGGAGGTGCTGGTGCCATTCGCGATCACCATGCGATCGGAGACGGTTTGCGTGCCGGAAGCGCTGGTGGCGTCGGGGCTGTATTACGGGAAATGAGGGCGGCTCCGCTTTCCTCCCCTGCGAGCAGAGGAGGGAAGCAGGACCGCTCATTCGCCAGCGCCATCTCCGGCGAAGGCACCCGGCGCGGAGCCGAAGTCACCATCGGCCTGGGCGGCCATGTACGAGAACGCGGCGTAGACGGCCACGTTCTGGGCCAGTTCCTGCGGAACGATCTTGTCCAGCGTGTCGTTGGCGGTGTGGTGCCAGTCGAAGTAGCGCGTGCCGTCCTGGGTCAGCGACAACGCGGCCATGCCCTTGGCGTGCATCTGCGACAGGTCCGAACCGCCGCCGCCGGGCAGGCTGGCGTCATACGCCACGCCGAGCGGTGCCAGCACGTTGGCGATCTGTTCGATGGCGCCGCGTGCGGCGGGTTTCACGCTGGCGCTCATGCGCCAGATCGGGCCGGCGCCGAAATCCGATTCGGTGCCGAGCTGGAATCTGGCCACCTCGCCGGCGTGCTTGTCGGCGTAGGCGCGACCGCCCCACAGGCCCATTTCCTCGTTGGCGAAGGCGATCACGCGAATGGTGCGGTCGGGTCGCTGCGGCAGGTCGCGAATCAGTTTCGCGGCCGCCATCGCGATCGCCACGCCGGCGCCATCGTCGATCGCGCCGGTGCCTGGATCCCACGAATCGAGATGCCCGCCGATCGCCACGACCTGGTCGGGATATTTGCGCCCGGTGATCTCGCCGATCACGTTGGCGCCGGTGTATTCGCCGACGATGCCGCAGTCGAGGTCGAGCCTGACCGTCACCGGTTTGCCGTAGGCGAGCACGCGGTCGAGCTGGTCGGCGTCGGGATTGGACAGCGCCGCCGCCGGGATCGACCTGGCGCCCTCGCGAAAGCCGGTGACGCCGGTGTGCGCAATGCGCTGGTGCGCATCCGTGCCGGCCGAGCGCAGCAGGTAACCGGCGGCGCCCTTGGCAGCGGCGAGTGGCGGGCCGGCGGTGCGCACGGCCGAACCCATGCCGTAGCCATGGCCGTCCTTTTCGCGATGCATCCGGTAGTCGACGTAGACGATCCTGCCCTTGACGCTGGCCGGATCGGCGGCCTTCAACGCGTCGAGGCCGTCGAACTTCACCACCTGCGCAGTCAGCCCGCCTTTCGGCGTGCCGGGCGAATAGCCCAGGGCGGTCAACACCAGCGGCTGCGGGAACGGTGCCACGATGGCGCCGCTCTCGCGGCGGCGCTGCCACAGCGGAAACGTCACCGGTTCGGTATAGACCTTGTCGAAGCCCAGTGCCTTGAACTTCGCCACGGCCCACTCCCGCGCACGCAGATCGGCGTCGCTGCCGGCCAGGCGCGGCCCCACTTCCGTGGTGAGCGAGCTGACGATGCGATACGCCGTGTCATCATGCAGCGCGCGGTCGCGCAGTTGCCCGGCGGTGTCGACCGCGGCGGCGGGAATCGTGGTGGCGGCAACGGCGACGCCGCAGACGAGCAACGCGCTGGCGACCAGCGCGGCAAGGGTTGTGCAACGCATCGGCGGAACTCCGCAGGTGAAACCCCGATTATGGCGTGGCGTCGGTTGGCTGCGTGGGCCGAAAGTCACGGGGGACGAGCGGGGAACAGGGAACAGGGAACAGGGAACAGGGAACAGCGGAACAGGGAACAGGGAACAGGGAACAGGCGGCCGGCTCTGGCTCACCGAACACCGCTTTACTTCGTTCCCCGTTCCCCGTTCCGGCTTTACCCGCGCTTCTCCTCAGCAAATCGCGGATCTCGGTCAGCAAGGCGACATCGGCCGGCGGAGCCGCGGGCGCGGCTTCCTGCTTTCTCTGCAGGCGGTTCATTCCCTTGATCACCATGAAGATCGCGAAGGCGATGATGATGAAGGTGATGATGGTGTTGATGAAGGCCGCCGTAGCTGATCGCCACTTCGGCGATCTTGTGCGCCGGGTCGGTGTCGTCGGCGGGTTTGAGTACCCATTTGAGCTTGGAGAAATCAATGCCGCCGGTGAGCCAGCCGATCGGCGGCATGATGATGTCATTGACCAGCGAAGTGACGATCTTGCCGAACGCGGCGCCGATGACGATGCCGACCGCCATGTCCATCACGTTGCCGCGCATCGCGAATGCCTTGAATTCCTGCAGCATGCTCATGCTTTTCTCCCGATCTGTTGTGCCGGATGGCACTTGCGACTCTAGCGCAGCGCTGTGTTCGTGCACAACGACAGCGCGCGGCGAGGGCCATCAGACGATGCGCGAAATCAGTTCGGCGACACCCGACCAGCTCGGCATGGACACGGTCGCCGCGTTGCAGTGCCGCCACGCCGGCCGGCGTGCCGGTGAAGATCAGGTCGCCGGCCTTCAGCTCGAACAGCGTCGACAGCGCCGCGATGATCTGCGGCACGCCATGCACCATCTCGCCCAGGGTGGCCTGCTGGCGCAACTCGCCGTTGACGCTGCAGGCGCAACACGGTGTCCGCCTCCAGTCGCCGCCATCGCTGCCGGGCGCAGCGCCGAGACCGGCGCGGAATGGTCGAAGGCCTTGGCCACGTCCCACGGATGGCCCTTGGCCTTGGCCTGCGCCTGCAGGTCGCGCCGGGTCAGGTCCAGCCCCACGCCATAGCCCCAGATCAGCGGCAGCGCTCGCTCCGGGTCGACGTCCCGGCCGCCCGCACCCAGCGCCACCACCATCTCCACCTCGTGGTGCAGGTCGTGTGGTGGCCGGCGGGTAGGGCACGTCGGCGCCATCACTGACCACCGCATCGGCCGGCTTGCAGAAGAACATCGGTGTGGCCTGTGTCCACGCTGGCGCCCATCTCGCGCGCGTGCTCGGCGTAGTTGCGGCCGATGCAGAACACGCGGCGGATCGGAAAGCGCTGGTCGCTGCCGATGATCGGCAGGCTGGGTAGGGCGGGTGCGGCGATGGTATAGGTCATGCCGGCAAGCGTAGCAAACCGACGCCGGTGGCCGTCGGCGAATGGATGGTCGGGTGACAGCTGTCATCGACGATGTCTGATGCTGCTGCCATGACCTCGACCGGGATCGATCCAGTCATCTTGCAATGCCGATATCGAGACAGCCGGCACAGCCGGAGCGGGGATCGCGAGTGGACAACGCCGATCTGTTGAAAGAACTGCGCATCGAGCGCCACCAGCGCGAAGACCACGGTGGTGAGCGCATGGCGCTGGCCGTGGGTGGTCGGGGCGCTGCTGATCGTGCTGGTGCTGCTCGGTGCCGCCGGCTGGTTGCTGGCTGGGGCATCGCGCGGTGCCGGTGCAGATGGCGCAGGCGGTGGCGCCCGGCGCGGACAGCGAAGCGGGCGCGGTGTTGCAGGCCACCGGCTATGTCACCGCGCGGCGCCAGGCCACCGTGTCGGCGCAGATCACCGGCACGCTGACCGCGGTGCTGATCGAGGAGGGCGACCACGTCACGCAAGGGCCAGGTGCTGGCGCGGCTGGACGACAGTGCGCTACAAGGCAGCGCTGCGAACGGCCAAGGCGCAGGCCGCACGCGGCGCAGGCGCTGGTGGCGCAGTATCGGGCGCAGCTGGCGCAGAATCAGCACGACGTCGACGCGCCTGCAGTCGCTGGCCGCGCGCGGGCTGGTATCGAAGCAGGCCGCCGAGCAGGCGCGCACCCAGGTCGACAGCGCTGCGGCCCAGCTCGCAGCGCAGCAGCAAACAGGCCGCAGCCGCGCGACGCGCAGGCGGCGCAGGCGCAGGTCAATTTCGACTACACCGTGGTGCGCGCGCCGTTCAGCGGCGTGGTCACCACCAAGGACGCGCAGGTCGGCGAGATCATCTCGCCGCTGTCCGCCGGCGGCGGCTTCACCCGCACCGGCGTGGGCACCATCGTCGACATGGATTCGCTGGAAGTCGACGTCGACGTCAACGAGGCCTACATCGGCCGGGTCAAGCCGGGCATGCCGGCCGAGGCGGTGCTGGACGCCTATCCGGACTGGAAGATCCCGGCCCACGTGATCGCCATCGTGCCCACCGCCGATCGCGGCAAGGCCACCATCAAGGTGCGCGTGGCGCTGGAGAAGAAGGATGCGCGCGATCGTGCCCGACATGGGCGTGCGGGTGTCGTTCCTGGAACAGAAGCCGAAGCTGCCGCGCAGCTCAGGCGCCGCAGGGCGTGCTGGTGCCGGCCAGCGCGATCGTGCAGCGCGACGGCCACAGCGTGGTGTTCGTGGTCGACGGCGAGCGAGGCGCACCAGCGCGCGGTGAATCCGGCGGCGCAGGCCTATGGCGAGCTGCGCCTGCTGCCGGCCGCGGTGAAGCCGGGCGACAGCGTGGTGGTGTCGCCGCCGGCCGAATCTGCACGACGGTTCGGACGTCCAGATGCAAAACCGTAGGCAGAACTCCTGTAGGAGCGACTCGTCGCGATGCTCTTCGACGCGACGCATCGGCATCGCTGCACAGCCGCACCAACCAAGCCATGACATTCATCGGAGAACACCATGGGCACCCTGATCGAGATCCAGAACCTTGCCAAGATCTACGAGCGCGGCAAGCAGAAGGTCGAAGTGCTGCACCACGTCAACCTGGACATCGCCGAAGGCGATTTCCTCGCGCTGATGGGGCCGTCCGGCTCGGGCAAGACCACCTTGCTCAACCTGATCGGCGGGCTGGACACGCCCAGCGCCGGCAGCATCAGCGTGGGCGGCCAGCGCATCGACCAGCTCGGTGGCGGCGCGCTGGCCAAATGGCGCGCGTCGAACGTCGGCTTCATCTTCCAGTTCTACAACCTGATGCCGATGCTGTCGGCGCAGCGCAATGTCGAGCTGCCGCTGCTGCTGACCAAGCTGTCCGGCGCGCAGCGCAGGAAGAATGCGGCGATCGCGCTGCAGCTGGTGGGCCTGGCCGACCGCGCCAGCCACAAGCCGGGCGAGCTGTCCGGCGGCCAGCAGCAGCGCGTGGCGATCGCCCGCGCCATCGTCTCCGATCCCGCCCTGCTGGTCTGCGACGAGCCGACCGGCGACCTGGATCGCCAGTCCGCCGAGGACGTGCTGGCCTGCTGCAGCAGCTCAACCGCGAGCACGGCAAGACCATCGTGATGGTCACCCACGATCCGAAGGCGGCCGAGTACGCCACGCCATACGCTGCATCTGGACAAGGGCACCCTGGTCGAGCAGGCGACGGCGTGAAGAACGTCGATCGACTCGCGCGATCGCTCCCTTTCCCCTGTGGGGAGACGATGCATGGATGCAGGAGGTAGATCAATGCAAGGAGCGATTGCCGAGGGCTGGGGTGAGGGGGTGTCCTTGCGGGGATACCTCAACGGGGCGAGCATTGATCAGCTTCCCCGCGAGCACCGCCCCCTCACCTCAATCCTCTCCCCACCGGGGAGAGGAGGCCAATGCAAGGAGCGCGTCATTTCATTGAAGCGGGAGCATTTCTCATGAAATACCTCCACCTGATCTGGGCGGCGCTGTTCCGGCGCAAGACCCGCACCATCCTCACGCTGGTCTCGATCATCGCCGCGTTCCTGCTGTTCGGCATGCTCGATGCGGTGCGCACCTCGTTCGACCAGGCCGGCAAGAGCGCGAACGGCGCCGAGCGCCTGCAGACCGGCTCGAAGCTGTCGTTCATCCAGACCCTGCCGTCGTCGCTGGAGTCGCCGATCGCGCAGGTGCCCGGCGTCAAGGCGGTGGCCTACGCGAACTGGTTCGGCGGCGCCTACCAGGACCCGCACAACCAGGTCTTCAGCTTCGCGGTGAGCCCGAACTACCTCGACCTGTATCCGGAAATCGAGGTGAGCGCCGAGCAGCGCAAGGCGTTCGACGACACCCGCACCGGCGTGCTGGTCGGCGAGGAGCTGGCGCAGAAATATCACTGGAAGGTCGGCGACAAGATGCCGCTGCAGTCCACCATCTTCCCGACCCAAGACGGCAGCAAGAACTGGAGCTTCGACATCGTCGGCATCCTGCATCCGAAGGACAAGAAGAGCGGCGGCATGTTCGACCAGCTGATCCTGCTGCACTGGAAATATTTCGACGAGACCACGCCGTACAACCAGCGGCACGGTGGGCTGGTACGTCACCCGCGTCACCGACGTGAACCAGGCCGACCGCGTGGCCAAGGCGATCGACGCGATCTCGGCCAACTCCGACCACGAGACCCGCACGCAGACCGAGCAGGCTGCGACGGCGAACTGGATCAAGCAGCTGGCCGACATCGGCCTGATCGTCGGCTCGATCATGGGCGCGGTGTTCTTCACCCTGCTGCTGCTGTCCGGCAACACGATGATGCAGGCGGTGCGCGAGCGCACGTCCGAACTGGCGGTGCTGAAGACGATCGGCTTCTCCAGCGCGCAGCGTGCTGGCGATGGTGCTGGCCGAATCGGTGCTGCTGTTGCTGCTCGGCGGCGTGGTCGGGCTGGGCTGGCCACCGTGCTGATTCCCGCCGTCAGCGCGCAGCAGCGGCGGCATGTCGACTGCCGTCGGCCAGGGATCGAGCAGCTGGGTGCTCGGCATTGGCCTGATGGTGCTGATCGGGCTGGTGGTCGGCGCGCTGCCGGCGCTGCGCGCGATGCGCCTGAACATCGTCGATGCACTGGCCGGCCGCTGAGGAGACACGCATGAACAAGTTCAAGAATTTCATGATCGGCCTGGGTCTGCTGGTGATCCTGGTGGTGGCGTTGGCGATCTGGGTCAACTGCCCTGGCCGCTGGTGCTGGCCGTCGCCGTGCTGTTTGCCGTGTGGATGGCGGCTGACCCGCCAGGGCCGCCAGGCCGCGTCGGTGACCGGCGTGGGCATCAGCACGCTGCGCCAGCGGCTCGGCTCCTCCTCGGTGATCGTGATCGGCATCGCCGGCGTGGTCGGCGTGCTGGTGGCGCTGCTGGCGATGGGCGAGGGCTATGGCGAGACGCTGCGCAAGACCGGCAGCGCCGACACCGCGATCGTGATGCGCGGCGCCTCGGCCTCGGAAGTGATGTCGGTGCTGGAGCGCGACAGCGTGGTGGTGATCCCGCAGGTCGCCGGCATCGCCCGCGACGCGCAGGGCAAGCCGATCGCTTCGCCGGAGCTGGTCGTCGCCGCCAACCTGCCGATCAAGGGCGGCACGGCCGACGATGTCGGCAGCGTGCAGCTGCGCGGCGTCGGCGACGAGGCATGGACGGTGCGGCCGAACGTGAAGATCATCGCCGGGCGCAAGTTCAAGCCCGGCCTGCGCGAGCTGATGGTGGGCCAGGGCGCGCAGCGCGAGTTCGCCGGCCTGGACGTCGGCCGCCAGATCAAGCTGGGCAACCAGACGTGGACGGTCGTCGGCGTGTTCGCGTCCGGCGATGCGACTGGATTCGGAGCTGTGGGCCGATGCGAACGTGGTCGCCGATGCCTATCGCCGCGGCAGCAGCCGCAACTCGGTGACGGTGAAGCTGGCCGACCCGCATGGCTTCGACGCATTCAAGGCCGCGCTCGAAGCCGACCCGCGGCTGAAGGTCGACGTCGACACCACGCTCGACTACTTCAGCAAGCAGTCCGAGGGCACTACGAAGATGATCAAGGCCATCGGCATCACGGTGGGCGCGATCATGGCGATCGGTGCGATCTTCGGCGCGCTCAACTGCATGTTCGCCGCGGTCGCCGCGCGCGCGCGCGAAATCGCCACGCTGCGCGCGATCGGTTTTCGCGGCCTGCCGGTGGTGGTGGCGATCATGCTGGAGACGATGCTGCTGGCGCTGATCGGCGGCCTGCTCGGCGGCGCGCTGGCGTGGCTGATCTTCAACGGCTACACCGCCTCCACACTCGCCGCCGGTTCGGTCGGCAAGCTCAGCTTCGAGTTCAGCGTGACTCCCGCACTGCTGTGGAACGGCTTGAAGTGGGCGCTGGCGATCGGCTTCATCGGCGGCCTGTTCCCGGCGGTGCGCGCGGCGCGCCTGCCGGTGACCACGGCGTTGCGCGAGCTATAACCGTGTGCTCCTTGCCCTCGAGCTGGTTTCGGAGGAGGAACACGGGTTTGGTGGCCTTTTCGAATCCCAAATCCCAGCACGTAGGGAGGGCACTGCCGCCGCTCTCGTTCACCTGCAATGCTGGCGAGCGGTGCCGCCCTGCATTTCTGTCCGAGGGGAAAGCCTGGGTTGGTGGCTTTTCCGAATCCCCAATCCCGAATCCCCAATCCCGGCCCCTACGGCATCACCGGCGGCACGTAATTCAGCGTCATGCCGAACAGCCACAACAGGCCGAGCACCAGCGGCACGTGCACCAGGAACTGCATGAAGGTGTAGCCGACCACGTCGCGCGCACGCAAGCCCAGCACGCCGAGCAGCGGCAGCATCCAGAACGGGTTGATCAGGTTGGGCATGGCTTCCGCCGCGTTGTACACCTGCACTGCCCAGCCCAGGTGGACGTGCAGTTCGTTCGCGGCCTGCATGACGTAGGGCGCCTCCACCAGCCATTTGCCGCCGCCCGAGGGAACGAAGAAGCCCAGGATCGCCGAGTAAGCGCCCATCACCGCCGGAAACGTATCGGTGGTGGCGATATGCACGAACAGGTTGGACAACCGGTGCGCCAGCGTCTGCCCGCCAAATCCCGGCGCGTGGGTGAGCAGCGCGGCGATCCCGCCGTACAACGGAAACTGGATCAACACGCCGGTCGTGCTGGGCACGGCGCGTGCCACCGCGTCGAGAAAACTGCGCGGGCGCCAATGCAGCAGGATGGCGAAGGTGAGAAACAGCAGGTTGTAGGTGTTGAGGTTGGAGATGGCCAGGACCGGCGACTTGCTCGCGAACTCGTGACCGAGCCAGCCCAGGCCGAGCAGGCCGATCGCCAGCGACAGCAACGGGCTGTACTCCAGCCATTCGCCGGGACGCGTGCGTGGCGGCAAGGCGGGGGTCGAGTCGCCGTGGACGTCGAACGTTTGCGCGGTGCGCGCATTCGCATCCGAAGGTGCGGTGAACCAGCACACCAGCAGCGACACCGCGATCAGGATGCTGGTCAGGGCGATCGACTGCCACAGGAAAATCGTCTGGCTGAAAGGAAGCACGCCGGTGATCGCGATCAGACCGGGCGGCATGCTGGCCGGATTGGCCTGCAGCTGCGCCGCGGACGAGGACAAGCCCATGGCCCAGATCGCGCCCAGGCCCAGGTAAGCCGCGGCGCCTGCCGCGCGATAGTCCATGCGCAGGTCGGTGCGCCGGGCGATGGCGCGCACCAGCAGGCCGCCGAAAATCAATGAAAAGCCCCAGCTCAGCAGCGAAGCCAGCATGCTGACCAGCGCGATGTACACGACCGCACCGCGTCCGCTGCGCGGCGCCCGTGCCAGTACATTGATGAAGCGCTCCACCATGGGTGCGGTCGCCAGCACGTAGCCACCGATCACCACGAACGCCATCTGCATGGTGAACGGGATCAGGCTCCAGAAGCCGTCGCCGAACGCGTTCATGGTGGCCACCGGCGAGGCACCGAACCCCAGCGCCGCCACCGCGACGATGGTCACGCCGAGCGCGGCAAACACCCATGCATCCGGAAACCATCGCTCCGACCACGCGGCGCTGCGCAATGCCACGCGCGCCATCCAGCCTTCGTTCGTTGCGCTCATGCCACGCTCCCCGTCAGGACGTTGCATCGTGATGCCACCCCGATCCTGTTCGCAAGCAGACTAAAGTCGAAGACACCTGGCCGACGCTTGGACTCAACGCGTCGTCTGGCGCTTGCCCAGGGTGATCGCCACCACGCCGACCACGATGATCGCCATGCCGCCCAGGTCGAGCGCACCGACGTGCTCGCCGGCCAGCAACACGCCCAGCAATACCGCCACGGGCGGATTCACGTAGGCGTAGCTGGTGGCCAGCGCAGGACGCGCGTGCTTGAGTACGTACAGATACGCGCTGAACGCGATGATCGAGCCGAACACCGCCAGGTAGATCAGGGCCAGCGTGGCTCGCGTGCTCGGGTGGGACGGCAGGTGCTCGCCGCTGAGGAAGCCGAAAGCCAGCAGGGCGATGCTGGCGCACAACATCTGCGCGGCGGTGTTCATCGGGCCAGACGGCATCTCGCGGCGACGGCTCCAGGCCGAGCCGAATGCCCAGCACATCGCGGCGACCAGCAAGGCCAGCGCGCCGATGCGCGAGCCGGACAAGGCTGCTGCCCAGGTTCAACACGATCACGCCGGCGAAGCCGATCGCCAGCCCGATGCTCTCGCGCCGGTTCGGCCATTGCCCGTACATGCCGGTGAACAGCGCGGCGAACAGCGGCATGCTGGCCACCGCTACCGCGGCGATGCCCGAGCTGACGCGCTCCTCGGCATAGCAGACCAGCCCGTTGCCCAAGCCCAGCAGCAGCAAACCGGTGAATGCAGCGTTGCGCCATTGCAACGATGTTGGCGCAGCCGCTCCGCGCCAGCGCAGGAAGCCGTACAACGCAATGCCGGCGGCGAGAAAACGGATGCCGGCCAGCAGGAAAGGCGGATAGCTTTCCAGCGCGAAACGGATGCCCAGGTAGGTCGAGCCCCAGATCACGTACAGCGTCAGCAGGCCCAGTGGAACCAGCAGGCGCGGATCAGTCAGGCGCTGCGCGGGCGCGAGCGCCGCATCGAGTGGTGCATCGGACATGGGCAAGCGCCGTGGCGGGACGGCGCATTATCCGCGAAGGCGGGTCACATTTGATGGGTAGGCAGCGCACCAGCAGCGGCTCCTCATCGAGCAGCTGCAGGCGCAGTTGAAGGCGGGCGAAGAAGCGCGCTGCGCTCTGGCACAGGAGCGCGACCTGCTATAAAAATCGTTGCCCTCTCACCTCGTCGCGCTGTTTCAACGCAAGCGCTCGACGCAGTGAGAGGGGAACTATCGGTTCGGCGAGCCCATGCGTTGTTGGGCTGGCCACGGAGCCGTTATTACGCGGCCGCTCCGGCGCCAGCGGTGGTGGACGACATCGTGGCGCAGGAGGTGCGGCGCATCCGTCGCCGTAGCCGAGGCAGCTGCGGCGCGCGCACGTTGTCGCACGGGCTGCGCCGAGCCGGTCTGGACGTCGGCCGCGAGCGGGCGGCCACGGTCATGCGCTTGATGAATCTCACGGCGAAGAAGAAACGCTTCAAGCACTACAGCCGCAACACCAAGCCGGTCCCGGCCGAGAACCTGTTGAATCGCCAGTTCGACCCGGGTCGTCCGAACCAGGTATGGGCCGGCGACATCACCTACATCCCGCTGTGCGCGATGGCTCTTCCAGGACATTGCATCAGGCCATCGCGCACAGGGTGCGCTCCTCGTCCAAGAACCATGCGTTCGCTTGGGAACTCAGCGACCGCAAGACCACCGGCTCGATCGCCAACGAGCCCAAGGCGCTGCGCGCCTTTCTCATCGGTTGATGCGCCGTACCGGCGCGCTGCGCCTGCTGGTGGAGGCCACCGGCATCTATTACCTCGATGTCGCCTTGATCGCCGCCGAACTGGGTGCCGAAGTCAGCGTGGTCAACCCCAAGGCCGCGCACAATTTCGCCAAGGCGATGCAGCGACGCAGCAAGACCGATCAGCTTGATGCGGCGATGCTGCTGGATTTCCTCAAGCGCATGCCGTTCATGCCTTGGACGGCGCCGCGCCAGCCGCTGCTGGAGTTGCGCCATTACGGGCGTTATCTGGTGCAGCTGACGGAGGAAAGCACGGCCGCACGCAATCGCCTGCATGCGCTTTCCAGCACCCGCTCCAGCCCGTCCTATCTGCGCGCCGATCTGAAGCGCTTCATCGTCTCGCTGGAGCAGCGCATCACCCACAGGGTTTTCAATGGGTGACGGGGCGACCTTGACGGATCACCTTGAACTCGCCTTCCAGCACGGCGGGCTGGTCTTTCGCACTGGCGACCGCCGGCTTGGCGGGCGACTGGCCTTGCTTCCACTGACGGACGGCCAGCAGGATCACGCCGCCGACCAGCAGCACGCCGGCCACCACCAGACCGAACACCAGCAGCACGCCGATCACGGCCAGCCCCAGCAGCAGGGACAGGAAGCGCGCCACGGGGTGGCGCGGGCGACGCATGGAATGCACAAAAAGGCGCATGTGTTAAAAATCCGTGTGGTAAAATCAATGACTTACGGGTAACACCATGGGGCCACGCGGCCCGTGAGGCAAGTGCCGATGGATACAGTCAGTCCGGTCGAATCGTCGCAGCAGCAGGCCTTGTGCACGTTGGCACAGATACCCGACGGCGGCGCCACTGCGATCGACGCGAAGCTGGTCGATGGCGAGGAAAGCGTGATCCTGCTGCGCCGGGGCGACCACGTGAGCGGGTATCTCAATATCTGCCCGCACGCCGGCAATCGCCTCGACTACGCCCCCGGCAAATTCCTGCTTAAAAACGACACCTTGATCTGCGCGGTGCACGGTGCCGTGTTCGAGCAGGCGGATGGTCTCTGCACCGGCGGCCCCTGCCGCGGCCAACATCTTCGGGCGGTGCCACTGCGCGTGGTCGACGGCACCGTCTGCCTCGATCCCGCCGATTTGCCGTAAGGTCTTCTCGTTCCCCGTTCCCCGTTCCCCGACCTTCACCGGAACATCAGGTTGATCACGACCAGCGTGACCACCAGCATCACCACGGTCAGCGGCGCGCCGACGCGCAGGAAGTCCCTGCTCTTGTAGCCGCCGGGGCCGGTCACCATCATCAGCGCGGGATGGCCGGCACTGATCAGGAAGGTGTTGGAAGAGGACACGGCCACGAGCAGCGCGTAGGCCGCCGGATTGCCGCCGGTGGCGACCGCGACGCTGATCGCGATGGGCACCATCATCACCGTGGCGCCCACGTTCGACATCACCAGCCCGAACACGATGGTGAGCACGGCCAGGCACAGTTGCAAGACCCACGGCGCGGCGCCGCCCAGATGTTGCAACACGACTTGTGCGATCCAGGCGGCGGTGCCGGTGGCGTCCATCGACCAGCCCAGCGGGATCAGGCAGGCGATCACGAAAATGGTCTTCCAGTTGATCGCCTTGAACGCCTCGTCCATGTTCAGCACGCCGGTCAGCAGCATCGCGATCGCGCCGGTCATCATCGACAGCGACAGATCGAGATTGGTGAACAGCGCCAGCCCCTGCGCCATCAGAAAAAAGCCCACTGCCTGCCAGATCTTGCCGGGGCGCTGTTCTTCCTTCGGGATGTCGGTGACGACGACCAGGTCCTTGTCCTCCGATGCCAGCGCCAGGTCGTGCCAGTTGCTGTGCAGCACCATCGTGTCGCCGGCGCGCAGGCTCACACCGCGCACGTCGTCGCGAAACACCTGCTCGCCGCGGGTCACCGCCAGTACCGAGATGCCGAAACGCTTGCGCAGGCGCAGCTCGCCCACGGTGTGCTTGATGAAGCGCGATACCGGCGGGATCACCACCTCGGAAATGCCGGCGCGGGTGGGATTGAACAATTCGCCCAGCTGACGCATGCGGGTCGACAGCCGGCATAGCTGGTTGTTGGCGAACCGGTTCAACTGCTCGCGCGGGCCCAGCACGCCGAGGACCGAACCCACCCAGATCACATGATCGGCCGGCGGCGCCATGCGCGCGTCGTTGCCGCTCTTGATCGCCAGGATCAGCGGTGCTTCGTACAAGGCTTCGGCCTCGCCGATGCTCATGCCTACCAGCGCGCTCTCCGCGGTGACCGTGAGTTCGGCGGTCTCGCCGCCGATGCCGTAGGTCTCGGCGAAGTAGCTCTCGGTACGCCCGGGGGTGACTTTCAGGCGCTGGTCCTCGTGCCCGGGCAGGAGCTTGCGGCCGAAGAAGTAGAAGTACGCCAAGCCGACCGCGGCCAGCGCCAGGCCCACCGGGGTCACGCTGAACAGGCCGAACTTCGGGATGGTGTGCGCGCCCGGCGGCAGGTTCGCGTTGGCGCTGGCGATCAGGTCGTTCAGCACGATCAGCGGCGAGTTGGCGATCAGCGTGGTGTTGGTCGCGGTAAGGATGCAGAACGCCATCGGCAGCAGCAGCCGCGACAGCGGCACGCCGGTGCGCGCCGCGAGGCGACTGCTGATCGGGATCATCAGCGCGGCCAGTGCCTGGCTCGGGATCACCGCGCTGAACATGCTGGCGACCAGGTTGATCACCAGCCCCAGGCGCGACTCGACGCCCTTGGCCATGCGCATCACGAAACGCGCGGCGTGGACCAGCACGCCGGCGCGGTCGAGTCCTTCGCCCATGATCATGATCGCGATGATCGCGATGACGGCGTTGCCGGCGAAACCGTTGAACACGCGATCGGCCGGCAGCAACCCGGTCAATCCGATGACCACCACCACCAGCAGCGCCACCATGTCGGCGCGGACCCACTCCAGCACCAGCATCAGCATGGTGAAGCCGAGCAGGCCGAGCACCAGGATCATGTCGGGGCTGAGCGACAGTCCCATCAGCCGACGTCCCGGCCGGAGGATCGATGCGAATAAACCCAGTTGTGCAGTGGAGGCCTCACGCTGCTGCCGACTTGTCCCTGTGTGGCACGAAGTATAGGCGCGTCAGCGCGCGGCTGGTGAACGGTGGCCAGCTCAGGTGCGGCGGTAGAGCAGATCGCGCACGCCGTGGCCAAGATTCAGCCCGCGGCGCTCGAAGTGCGTTTCGATCCGCCAGGCCGGTTTGTCCGCGTATGCCGCGGGCCCGGATTGATTGCGCCAGCCGGGCGCCGACTCCATCACCTCCAGCATGTGTTCGGCGTAGCCCTGCCAGTCGGTGGCCAGGTGCAACAAGCCACCCGGCGCGACACGCGAGGCGAGCAGGGCGGCGAAGTCGGACTGGATCAGGCGGCGCTTGTGGTGGCGTTTCTTGTGCCAGGGGTCAGGAAACCAGATGCGCACTTCCGCCAGCGTCCCCGGCGCGATCTCCTGCTGCAGCACTTCGACGGCATCGTGCTTGTAGATCCTGACGTTGGCGGCGTCGCGCTCGGCCAGTGCATTCATCAGACGCCCCACGCCGGGGCCGTGCACTTCCACGCCGATGAAGTCGCGCCCGGGATCGTGCGCGCTGGCCCAGGCCAGTGCCTCGCCGTTGCCGAAACCGATCTCCAGCACGCGCGGAGCGGCCCGCCCGAAGCTGGCGTCGAGGTCGCGCGGGGCGCCGCGATAGTCGAGCCCGAAACGGGTCCACAAGGTGTCGAAGGCTCGTTGTTGCGCGGGGGTGATGCGGCCTTCGCGCAGCACGAAGCTGCGGATGCGGCGTGGATGCGCCGCGGCGGCCTCGTGATCGACCGTCATGCGGCGTTCCCGCCGTCCAGGGACGCTGCGCGGGTCGCCGCCGCAAAACGGCGACGAGCGGCGCCGGCAAGCACGCGCCGCGTCGGCTGTCGGCGGTCCGGGGTGCGAAGATTCCAGCGCAGGCTCACTGCTGCGCTCCGTCATCGCGACGGCGTGGGTCGGATTTCCGGGCCGGGCGTGTTTCGCTGCGCTGGGCTGGCTGGGCCTCGGCACGCGCCGGCACCACGCGTTGCGGTTGCGCCTGGTAGCGCGGTTGGGCTTGCACGGCACGGGGTTGTTCGTAGCGTGGCTGCTGCATCACCGGTCGCGGCATCTCGCGCTGGATCGGCTGCGGCCGGCTCTCGCTGCGCACGTAGGCCGGGCGGGCGTTTTCGACGCGCTCGAGGCGAGGCTCGGGACGGCTGGGTTCGGGCATGCCTCGCGGCAGCTGGCTGACCGGCTCGCGTGGCGATGCCTGCGCGCGCAGCACGGCAGGCGACGCGGAGCGCTCGGCGCGTTCGATGCGCGGCACCTGCGGCAGGGTGGAGCGTGACATGCGCTGGCGGCTGTCCTGTTCGGCGCTGGAGATGTAGCTCACCTCGGGCCGTGGCGTGGCCGCTTGTCCGTCGACACGGTCGCGGCTGTGGGCGAAGCGCGCCGAGCGAAGTTCGCCCCGTGCGGAAGGCTCCGTTGCGGAAGGCTCGTTCGCACTGGCGCGGCGCTCGACCGCCGATGCGTTCGGCAGCCCGTTGACGGCGCGTGGAAGAGGTGCCTGCACGCGCTCCGCGTTCATCCCGAGCGTGGCCGGCCGGCGCTCGTTGCGCGAGTCGAGCACGCGTACACGAGGCACCGGAACCGCCGCGACACGTGCCCCGGCGCGTTCGTTGGCCGCGTTGATGCGAGGCTGGGCCAGCACCGGTGGCGCATGGCGCGCGACGACCTCGCGCCGGACGCCGCCCGTCGGAAGTTGCCGCACATGCTCACCGCGTACGCTCGCTCCGCGAACCGGGGCCGGGCGGATGCGGACGCCTTGCGGCAGTACGCGGGCATCGCCCGCCTTGCGCGGATCGACCTTGACCAGGTTGCGCTGCACGCGCGCACCGGCGGCGAATTCCCGATCCGACATGGCGGTGAACCCGCGTGGCGCATCGCGGTTGATGTAGTGGTCCTGCAATGGCCGGTTGTTGCGATAGTGGTCGTAGTGGTTGTCGATGCGGTTGTTGATGGTGACGTTGGTGATATTGCGGGTCAGCCGGATGTTGCTGACGTTGACGCGCCGGTAGTAATCGCGGCTGGAGCGGTACCACGGGTTGTAGATCTCCCCGGGACCCAGCGGGAACCAGCCGATCGGGCCGCTGCCGATGCCGACTGAAAATCCGCCGCCACCGACAAAGGCCACCAGCGCGGGTGCGTAGATCGGCCGGGCGTAACGTGGTCCCGGAATCCAGCCCCAGCCGCGATGGGTATGTGCCCAGCGGCCGTAGTGATACGGCGCGTAGCCCCACGGCATCGCGTCGATCCAGGTCCAGCCCCACGGCGCGATATAGGCCCAGTTGCCGTCGCGGTAGGGTGCCCAGTCGGGGCCCACATCATTGGGATACCACACCGGACCGTAGTCGCTGTTGCTCTCCCACGCGCCGTATTCACGAAGGTCCGGCGTGCCGACCATGTCGTCGGGAACATATGGATCGCTGTCTGCCTGGGCATAGCGCTGGTCGCGCTGGTCGACCCAGGTATCGAAATTGTCCTCGCCACCGATATCGCTGATCGCGACGGTGGCCAGGCCAGAGTCCATGAAGCGGTAGCTGCGTCCGGCGGTCACCGTGCGCTGGGCGTTGTTCTCGCCGTACACGGTGGCGTTGCCCTCGAACGCGGTGATCCGGGTCGTGTCGCCGTCGATATCCACCCGAAAGCGGCCAGGCTGGTCGACGACCAGCGCCACCGTAGGCGTGTCGATCTCGTAGCTCTGGCCGTCGTCCAGGTGGCGCACGCTCACGTTCAGCGTGCCCCGGGTCAGCTCGATCTGTGCCAGCTGCTCGTTGAGGTCGAGCAGGCCGACATCGGTAGCGTGGTCCAGCCGCAGCGTGGCGCCGCCGAACTCCAGTTCGGCGCGCGCGTCGTCACCACTGGACAGCTGGTCGCCGGTGGTCAGCGGACGGTTGACGCTGGCGTCGCTCCAGTCGCTGGCGCCTGCCGGCAGGAAGCCAAGGTCGCCGGCAATCCAGGACAGGCGCGCCACCCGGCTCGGCGGGTTGGCGCTGTCGTCGACGGTGCTTTGCGCATGCGCCAGGCCGGTGCCGGCGCACAGGAGCGCGATGGCCAGCAACGCACCGCGGTGACGCAGGGAATCAAACAATTTGATAAACGCTCGCATGATCGTTTCCCCTGTGAGCTGGAGTTCGGTTGCGCCGTGGTAGTGCATGTTCCACCTGCGCCTGGCTAGGGACACGCCTCGATTATGCCCATGGGGCAGGTTAGCGGGACCTTAGCTGCGCGCCCTGGTGTCGGCACCGGTTCAGCTGGGCGCCATCCGCGATTCAGTCGCCATTGGGCCGTATGGCGCAGTTCCCACCGTACCGGTCCCGGGTTACCATTCGCAAACGCCCGGCGGGCGTAGCTCAATGGTAGAGCTGTAGCTTCCCAAGCTACTGACGAGGGTTCGATTCCCTTCGCCCGCTCCATTCTCCAGGCCACGCGAACTCGAGCTGTCACGAACCCATGGCTGATCCGATCGGCGCAGCGCTGGTGACCCTGGGTTGGCGCGAGCGACTGGCGTTGCCGCGGCTCGGCATCGGCATGCTCAAGGCCAAACTCGATACGGGTGCGCGCAGCAGTTCACTGCATGTCGACACGATCGAGACGTTCCAGCGCGGTGGCGTGACCTGGTTGCGCTTCTCCCTGCACCCGGGCCGGCGCGGGCCGACGGCCCTGCACTGTGAGGCGCCGGCGCTGGATCGGCGTACGGTCACCGACACCGGTGGGCGACGCACCGAGCGCTGGTTCATCCGCAGCGAGGTGCAGCTGGCGGGCGCGCGCTTCGACGTCGACATCAACCTCACCGATCGCCGGCATATGCTGTTCCCGATGCTGCTTGGCCGCAGCGCGCTGAACGGTCGTTTCATCGTCGATCCGGCACGGTCCTACACTCAACTGCGTCCCACGATGCCAGCCATCGGTGCGGACATGACGAATCCCGAATGAAGATTGCCATCCTGTCGCGCAACACCCGTCTGTATTCGACCAAGCGCCTGGTCGAGGCCGCGCGCGAGCGCGGTCATGTGGTGCGGGTGCTCGATCCGCTGCGCTGCTACGTGCGGATCGCACCGGGGGCGGTGGCGATCCGCTACAACGGCAAGCCGTTGCGCGACATCGATGCGGTGATCCCTCGCATCGGCACCTCGACCACGTTCTATGGCACCGCGGTACTGCGCCAGTTGGAGATGATGGGCGTGTACACGCCCAACCCTTCCGATGCGGTGCTGCGCGCGCGCGACAAGTTGCGTTGTCTGCAGATCCTCGCCGGCCAGGGCATTGCGATGCCGGTCACCGTGTTCGGCGACAACCCGGATGACACGGCCGACGTGCTGGCCCTGCTCGGCGAACCGCCGCACGTGATCAAGCTCAACGAGGGCAGCCAAGGCACCGGGGTGGTGCTTGCCGAGAAACGCAGCGCATCGCAAAGCGTGATCGAGGCGTTTCGCGGGTTGTATGCCAATTTCCTGGTGCAGGAGTTCATCGCCGAAGCCAACGGCAGCGACATTCGCTGTTTCGTGGTCGGCAAGAAAGTGGTGGCGGCCATGCAGCGCCAGGCCAGCCCGGGGGATTTCCGCGCCAACCTGCACCGGGGCGGCAGCGCGGTGGCGGTGCCGTTGAGCGCCGAGGAAAAGCGTATCGCCGTGCGCGCGGCGGCAGCGCTGGGCCTTGGCATCGCCGGCGTCGACCTGCTGCGTTCGAACCGTGGCCCGCTGTTGCTGGAGGTCAATGCCTCGCCTGGTCTGGAAGGCATCGAGACTGCCACTGGCGTCAACGTGGCCGGCATGATCGTGGCCCACCTGGAGCAACACGCGCATCGTGGACGACCGGAGCGCGGCCCGGCGCGTATCGGCGGCGGGCAAGGCGCCGATTAACCGCGTCCTAACCACTGAGGCGTTATAAAGCTCTGGATTCGTCTGCGAACACGCTTTGTGGTTGGCGGTAGATGATCGAATCGGGGCGATAGTTTGGGCTCAGGTGGGCGACGGCGAGTCGTCCATCCGGGCCCTTTTTCTTGCCGCCGTGATGCTCCATTCAGGTTCATGGCGCCGCGTTCGCGCCGGCTCCACCCAGCCTTGTTAAGCTGGCAACCCTTGGTCGGCGGTGCGCCGGCTGTGCAGGAGTGACACATGCGCGTACTGGTGATTGAAGACAACAGCGACCTGGCCACCAATATCGGCGATTACCTCGAGGATCGGGGCAATGTGGTCGATTTCGCCGGGGACGGCGTGACCGGCCTGCACCTGGCCGTGGTGCACGACTTCGACGTGATCGTGCTGGACCTCACCCTGCCCGGCATGGACGGCCTGGAAGTGGCGCGCAAGCTGCGCCACGAGGCGCATAAACAAACGCCGATCCTGATGCTGACCGCGCGCGATGCGCTGGAGCAGAAGTTGACCGGGTTCGAGTCCGGCGCCGACGACTACATGACCAAGCCGTTCGCGCTGCAGGAACTGGCCGCACGACTGGAAGTGCTGGCGCGCCGCGGCAAGGGCCCGCAGAGCCGCGTGCTGAAAGTGGCCGACCTCACCTTCAACCTCGATACGCTGACGGTGAACCGCGAGGGCAAGTCGATCCAGTTGAACCCGATCGGCCTGAAGCTGCTGCAGGCGTTGATGGAAGCCAGCCCGTCGGTGGTGACCCGGCAGGATCTCGAGCAGCGCGTGTGGGGTGAGGAGCTGCCCGACAGCGACAGCCTGCGGGTGCACATCCACGGCCTGCGTGCGGCGATCGACAAGCCGTTCGAAAAGCCGCTGATCCACACCCGCCACGGCATCGGGTACCGCATGGTCGAGCCGGATGCAGTCCAGGCGTAAGCTCCGCTACCGCCTGATCGTCTCCTTCGCGCTGTTCGGCTTCGGCCTCAGCGCGTTGTTCGCGTTCGCCGCGCTGAACATCCGCGCCAAGGTGGAAGACCAACTGATCACCGCGAGCCTGCAGGACGATGTCGATCAGGCGTGCGACAGGTCCATCAACGATCCCGACCCAGCCACTCCAGTTCGGAGCTCGATCGAGGCTTGGATCCTGGAGCGATCGCACCCTCTACAAGATGCCGCTGGCCTGGCAGCAGCTTGGCAAGCTGGCGTGCACGACATCTATGACGTGGACCAAGGACGGTCGCATACCAGCCATTACAAGCTCGCAGTGCGGCGAAAGGACGGTATCATCGGCTTCACTCGCTACGACGTCTCGCGCGACGAGCTGGGCAAGCAGCAACTGTCTGTTCAGTGTGATTGGTGCGGTATTTCTGTTCGGCCTGCTCTCGCTGGTGCTGGGCGTATGGCTTTCGCGCAAGGTGCTCAAGCCCGTCACCGACCTGGCCCAACGCCTGCGGGATTTCCGCCAGGCCGGCAAGGCCGAGCCGCTGGCCCCGTATTTTGCCGACGACGAGGTCGGCGAACTGGCGCACGCGCTGGACGAGTATTCGACCCGGCTCACCGCGATGGTCGAGCGCGACCGCGAGTTCAACTCCGACGTCAGCCACGAGTTGCGCACGCCGCTGGCGGTGATCGCCAGCACCACCGAATTGCTGCAGGGTTCGCCCGATCTCACCGAGAAACTGAGCGAGCGCCTGAAGCGGATCGAGCGCGCCTCGCGCCAGGCGACCGAGCTGATCGAGGCGCTGTTGCTGCTGTCGCGCGCCGAGCGCCGTGGACCCACGCGCGGCGAGACCACCGAGGTCGGCAAGGTCGCCGCCGACGTGATCGAGAGTCAGCGCCCGCAGATGCGCGGCAAGCCGCTTACCATCGAGCTGGCCGCATTCGCGCCGGTCAGCGTCAATGCGCCGGCATCGGTGTTGTCGGTGGCGCTGACCAACTTGATCGGCAACGCGATCAAGTACACGCTTGAGGGCAGCGTGCGGGTGGAAGTCGGCGACGGTCGCATCGAGGTCATCGACACCGGCCCGGGCATCAAGCCGGAAGATGCCGAGCGATTGTTCCAGCGCGGCGTGCGCGGTGAGGGGGTCGGCGGCAGCGGCGCGGGCCTGGGTTTGGCGATCGTGCGCCGCCTGTGCGAACTGTATGGCTGGGACGTCTCGATGCGGCCGCGCGGCGACGCCGATGGCGCGATCGCCAGCATCGTGTTTTCGTAGCGCTCAACGGCGTCGATAACGTCGAACAGGTCCGCCTGCGCCTGGTAACTGTCGCGGTCGACGAAGCCGGCCAGGCCCACGCCAACCAGCCGATAGCGGCACTCCGGCGATCGCTCGACGCGCTCGCGCAGCGTGCAGGCGATCATGCCCAGCTCCTGGGCCGAGCGCGGTCGCTGCGGCGGTGTGAAGCTGCGGGTCAGCGTGCGGAAATCGGCGGTCTTCAGCTTCAGCACCACGGTGCACGCGACGCGATCACGCTCTCGCTGGTAGCTGGCCCAGGCCTTGTCGGCCAGGCGGCGGATGTGTGTTTCCAGTTCGTCCAGTTTCAGGTCGTGCTCGAACGTGTCCTCGGCGGAGATCTGCAGGGTCGGCCGTTCCGGTTGCACGGCATGCTCGTCGATGCCGTGGGCCAGTTCGTGCAGGCGTCGGCCCCAGCGGCCGAACCGCTGCTCCAGCGCGGCGGCCGCGATTCGTACGCAGGTCGCCGACGGTGGCGACGCTCAGGGCAGCGAGCTTTGCTTCCATCACCTTGCCCACGCCCGGCAGGCGGCCCACCGGCAACGGCGTGAGAAAGGCCTCTACTTGATGCGGACGGATCACGCACAAGCCGTCCGGCTTGTTCCAGTCCGAGGCGATCTTGGCCAGGAACTTGTTCGGCGCCACGCCGGCCGAGGCGGTCAGCGCGGTTTCCTCGCGGATCGCCGCGCGGATCGCCTCGGCCGTTGCCGTGGCCGAGGACAGGCCCGTCCTGGTCGTGGTCACATCGAGATAGGCCTCGTCCAGCGACAGCGGCTCGACCAGCTCGGTGTGCCGGGCGAAGATCTCGTGCAACTGCCGCGATACCGCCTTGTAGCGCACGAAATCCGGCGGCACGAACACCAGCTGCGGGCACAGCCGCTCGGCGCTGATCGCCGGCATCGCCGAGCGCACGCCGAACACGCGCGCCTCGTAGCTGGCCGCGCACACCACCGAGCGCGCGCCGCGCCAGGCCACCGCCACCGGCCTGCCGCGCAGCGAAGGATCGTCGCGCTGCTCCACCGACGCGTAGAACGCGTCCATGTCGATGTGCAGGATTTTTCGCGGAGGTGCGGACACGGGAATAACCGGGAAACCAGGGCTCGATTCTAGATGCAGCGGCTGCCAGGGCGTGTCAGCAGTGATGGGTCGGGCCGCGTGCCTTGCCGCGGTCGGTTCACTGTCAGCGCCAGAACGCAATGACGTCGGCGTCGCCGCGATCGTTCGCCGCGCCACGCGCGGGCGCGCGGGCGACCCGCAGCAGGTGGCGGCCGCTCGCCAGCGAGCGCACGTCGATCATGGCCTGCAGCGCGGGCCGCCCGGTGCGCGGATCGCTGCCGATGTCGTACTGCAGTGCAGCCAGCGGCCGACCATCCAGCGACACCGCATGCAGGCGTGAAAGACAGTCCAGCATGGCGGCGCCACGCGCATCACCCGCGGCTATCGCCAGCGCGCTGGCGCAATGGCTTTGCTGGGCCGGTGCGTCGAGTTGCGGCTGATAGGGCACGGTCAGGCGCAGGTAGGCACCCTCGATCACGGCGCTTTGCACGAAGGGCGTCGCCGGATCGTGCAGCGGATCACGCTGGTCATCGTAATGGGCGCCGCGCAGCGTGCGCGAGTCGTCGACGCTGTGCGGAAACAGGTCGTAACTGCCGGCCTGGGCAGGGTGTTTCATCGCGCTCAGGCCGAAGACCATCGCGGTGAACAGCGCGGCGAAGATGATGGCGGTCAGCAAATTGACACGACGCTCGCTGCCATGGCTGGCCAGCAGCAGCATCACTTCGGAGCGTCGGCCGATACCGCTGTAGCCGAGCACGCGCAGAGCCGCCGTCAACAGGCGACGCGGCAGGCCGCGCCGGTGCAGGTGCTGGCCGAACAGGCGATCGATCCGGCGCGAGAGCACCATCAACAGGACGATCGACGCGAAGCAGATGCTGAATACCAGGAACAGATTGACAGGCACGCCGCCGGCCAGCGATGCACCGACCAGGATCAGCGTGAACAGCACTGCGAACACCAGTCCGATCTGCAGCAGTCGCGAGGCCAGCATCACGCCGATGGCGAACACCACGGTGGCGCGGTTGTCGGCGCGTTCGATGGATTCTGCGGCGTAACCATGATGACGCTGTTCGATTTCACGGCGTACGGGACCCATGCGCAGCTTTTCCCAGAGCACGCCATCGGGATAGACGGAGTGCATGCCGACCAGCGCGATCCAGTGCGCGCGCAACAGCAGGTGCAGGGCGAACGTCACGGCCAGGATCACTGCCGCGCTCTTGAGATAGAGATACAGCGACAGCACCATCCCCGCCAGATTGGCGTCCAGCCGCGGTGTCAGGGCGAACATCTGGTTGTCCAGCCAACCCGGCAACTGCAGCATGGCGAATACGGCCACGCCGGAGATCAGCAGTTCGACCTCCCAGGTCGGCGTCGTATGCCGCGGAAGCTGGTCGGGGTCCCGGGTCGCGGTGGCGGGTGTGTCGGTATCGGTCATGCGGTTGTGCTCCACCCGGTGCTGCCGCTGTCAGCAGACTTCATCATCATGGCAGGAAGCCACGGAGGCGGCGCTGCCCGCTGTGGGCAACGCGTCGAGGCGTGTCGCCAGTTGGCGGGCGAAGCGTTCGGCCGCGTGCGGCTCGCCGGCGAGGAACAGGAAGGGTTCGATCAGCTCCAGCTCCATCAACAGGAAGCGGCCTTCACGGATCACCCCGTCCACCCGCGCATAGGCGGGCTCGGCATGCTCCAGCGCGGACACCGCGGCCAGCACCTGCGCCGCGGCGGCCAGGGTCACCGAATCGGGTCGGGCCGGTACGGTGCTGCCGCCGTATTCTCCCTGCACCCGGTAGTCGCCGGCTGCCGGACGCTTGAGCACCGCATGGCTGAAATGCCCGGCAAAGTAGAGCAGCGACCATTCGCCGTCGCTGGCGACCTCGGCTATGAACGGTTGCACCAGATAGTCGTGCTCGCGTGGCAGCTGCGCCACCGCATCGGCGAACGCTGCCTCGCCGACCGTGCCGTGCAGGGTATGCCAGGCGCCGCCGCTCACGCGCGGCTTGACCACGGTCGCTTGTCCCGGCATCGAGGCCAGCACGTCCGGCAGCTCGCTCGCGGCGGCCAGTCGGGTCGGAATGATCGCGACACCGTGGTCGGCGAGATCGAACAGGTAGCGCTTGTCAGTGTTCCAGCGCAGCAGACGACTGTCGTTGATGGTGGGAACGCCAAGTCCGTCGAGTCGATCCAGCCAGGCGATGAAGGCGGCATGCTGCCTGAAATAATCCCAGATGGTGCGAATCAGTATCGCGTCGAATTCCCCCCAGTCCACCGCCGGGTCATTCCAGATGCATGACACCGGCTCGATGCCGAGCCGTTCGAGTGTCGCGGCCAGGTGTGCGTCATCAGACTGGATCGACGCATGGTCCGCGGCGGTCGCGAAAGCGAGGCGGCGAGTGAGGCGGGAGGCAGACATGGCGGCATCTCTGACCGTGGTGAGGGGACCAGGCGAATCCGGATTATTGCCGAACCTGTCCGACGTGGGTGCACCCGTCACGGCAACTTTCGGGTGCGCGGCGCGATCGCATTGGCCGGACACGGGGCGCCGCGCGTGTTCCGCTCACTTGCGGGAGCGTCACTTCTGCGCGAGCGATGCGATGGTCCGGCAGGCGACCAGCGTATGCTCCTTCGATCTGCGCTGTTCGATCTGACGGGGTGCCGCTGCGTGTTGATTCACTGGGCTCATGCCGGGCCATCCCTGCTGGCCTCCTTCCTCGCTTCGCTGGTGGAATGCGTCGAGGCGCTCACGGTCGTGCTGGCGGTGGGCGCGACGCGCGGCTGGCGCAGCGCGCTGGTCGGCAGTGCGGCCGGTCTGCTGGTGCTGCTGCTGATCGTGGCGCTGCTGGGTTCGGCGCTGACGCGCGTGCCGTTGGGCGACATCCAGCTGGGTGTCGGCGCGCTGCTGCTGTTGTTTGGCATGCGCTGGTTGCGCAAGTCCATCCTGCGCGTTGCCGGCGTGCTGGCCCTGCATGACGAGGCGGCCATCTACGCAAGTCAGATTCAGGCGTGGCGAGGCGTCGCAGGGAAGACGCAACGCTGGGACAAACTTGCGCTCGCAGCGGCATTCAAGATCACCATGCTCGAAGGCGTCGAGGTGGTGTTCATCGTGATCGCGATCGGCGCCGGTGGCGCGGGCCTGCTGTGGCCCGCCAGCATCGGCGCGATGGTGGCCTTGCTGGTGGTGGTGGCCGTGGGTGTCGTGGTCCATCGCCCGTTGGCGCGAGTGCCGGAGAACACCCTTAAATTCGCGGTCGGCGTGATGCTGTGCGCGTTCGGCACGTTCTGGGCCGGCGAGGGCATGGGCTACAGCTGGCCGTATCGGGATCTGGCGATCCTCGGGTTGATCGCAGGCTGGTTGCTGGCCGCCCTGTTGGGAGTGCGTCTGTGCCGTGGACAACGCATGGCGGCGAAACCGCAGGAGTCGACCTGATGCGCTGGCTCCGAACCATCCTTGCCGAAGGCTGGGGTTTGTTTGTCGACGATGGCCGCTACGCGCTCAGCATCGTGGCATGGCTGGCACTGGCGTGGCTGCTGCTGCCGCAGTTGCGCCTGGGTGGCGGCTGGAATGCGCTGATCCTGTTCGTGGGCCTGCTCGCGGTTCTGCTCGAGAGTGCCTGGCGCCGCGCGCGCCGGTGAGCGTGTCTGCAAGCGTGGGCGGTATCCACGGCGGAGCGCGTCGCACCGCGCGCTCAAGGCGTGCGAGCACGCTGCGCCGAGGGGTTGCCGCCTGTCCGATGGGACTAGTGCAAGCGCACTCGACAATGGCAAGGTAGCCGCCGTGCCGACCGAACCCGCCAATGGCTATGCCCGTCGCCTGAACAGCTGGGACGCCGCGATGATCGTCATCGGCGGCGTGATCGGCGCGGGCATCTTCCTGACCCCGGCGACGGTGGCGCGGCATACCACCTCATCGCTGGAGCTGTTGATCCTGTGGGCGATCGGCGGCGGCCTGACCCTGGCGGGCGTGCTCTGCTATGCCGAGCTGGGTGCGCGCCGGCCGCAGGCGGGCGGCATTTACGTCTACCTGCGCGAGGCGTTCGGCCTGCTGCCGGCGTTCCTGTTTGGCTGGACGATGGCGCTGATCAACTACCCCGGCAGCGTGGCGGCGGTGGCCACGATGTTCGCCGAATATCTGTGCAGCGCGCTCGGCATTGCCGGGTCGCTCTACGTGAAACCGGTGGCGGTCGGTGCGATCGTCTTCATCGTGGGCATCAACCTGTTCGGCATTCGCGCCGGCGCCTGGATGCAGAACGTGTTCACCGTGCTCAAGCTGGCGGCGATCGCCTTGCTGGTGATCACCGGCCTGATGCTGGCGCATGAACACCTGGGGCTGGCCCTGATCGACACGGCCGCGAAGCCGGCCTCGACCTGGGCGTTTGCCGGCGCGCTGTTGCCGGTGCTGTTCTCCTACGGCGGCTTCCACTATCTCAATGACCTTGCCGGCGAGGTGCGCAATCCCCAGCGCACATTGCCGCGTGCGCTGGGCCTTGGCATGGCCGGCGTGGTGATCTGCTATCTGCTGGCGAACTACGCCTATCTCGCCGGGCTTGGCCATGCAGGGCTGGCCGCCAGCAAGGCTCCGGCCGCCGACCTGATGCGCCTGCTGTTTGGCGAACGTGGCGCGACGGTGATCGCGGTCGGGATTGCCTGTTCCACCTTCGGTTATTGCAGCATCGCGATCGCCGGTGGCGCGCGCGTGCTGCAGACGATGGGTGCCGACGGCGTGTTCTTTCGCGCCGCCGGGCGCCTCGATGCGCGCACGCGCGCACCGCAGGTGGCGCTGGCCCTGCTTGGCGCGTGGGCGGTGGTGTTGACGCTGTCCGGCACGTTCGGCCAGCTGCTCAACTACACCACGGTGGGCGAATGGCTGGGCCATGTGTTCGGCATCGGCACCTTGTTCTGGTATCGCAAGCACTTCATCGACGATCCGGCACCCTACCGGGTGCCGTTCTATCCACTGCTGCCGCTGATCTTCGTGATCACCGTGTTCGGCGTGATCGTGGCCAGCGCCATCAATGCACCAGGCGACGCCGGCATGAGCCTGATCTTGATCGCGCTCGGCGTGCCGGTGTATTACGGTTGGCGGCGCTGGACGCGCCGCCACGCCGTGTAGCTCTCCTTCGCGCGGCGCGTCGAAAGTGGCGCTTTTGCAGGACCTGTACCGATGAATCGTCTGGTGGCAATCTGGATGTGCGTGGCCGCGCTGGGCGGCTGCCACGCTACCGAGGCGCCCGCGCTGCCGGACCTGGCCAGTGCATCGTCCAGTCCCCAGGTCAGCCTCGATCACGTGCTGCGGACAGGTACGGTCGAGCATGCCGCTGATGGTGTGGCGCAACAGCGCTATGCGTTCCAGCCGGCCGCGCATCCGCAAATCGTGTTGACATCGCCAGATGGTGCGTGGGACTGGTCAGACCAGGGCGAGCTGCGCATTCACGTGCAGAACGCGATGCCGTGGGCGGTGACCCTGCGCGTCGAGATCGACGGCACCAACGCCGGTCGACACTTGCAGGCCACGGTGGGCCTGCCGGCGGGGCCGGCGCAGACGCTGGTGATCCCGTTGCAAGCCACCTCGCCACGCGCGCAGGGCATGCAGGTGGGACCGCCGATGCCATTCGATGACCACGGTCGACGCAGCTTGCTGGCGACCACGGTCGAAGGTGCGCTGGATCGGCATCACGTGCGCGCGATCCGACTGGAGGTGCCTTCGCCCCAGGCAGCGCAGACCCTGTTGTTTGGCCGGATCGAGACGATAACCGGTACAACCACCTTGCGCGATGCGTACGCCGGCATCGTCGATCGTTACGGCCAGTTCACCCGCACCAGCTGGCCGGAGAAGATCGCCAGCGATGAGGCGCTGCGGGCTGCCGAAAAAATCACGCTGCCCGATCCCGGAACAGGCATAGTGGATGCCTATGGTGGACGTCTGGACGTCCATGGTCTGCGCAGGACCGGCTGGTTTCACACGCAGGAACTGGACGGCCGCTGGCAGCTGGTCACGCCGGACGGGCATGCCTTCTTTTCGCTGGGCGTGAACGCGGTGGCATCCGATGGAGGGCGCAGTTATGTGCAGGGTCGCGAATTCATGTTTCGTGACTTGCCGGCCGACAGCGGTGCGTGGGCGGCGTTCTACGGCACCAGCGACAGCCGCCGCGCGGAGCAGGGCGCCAGCGCGGGCATCGGCGACAACCATGGTCGCTGGTTCGATTTCTACGCGGCCAATCTGTATCGCGTCGATGGTGCCGACTGGCAGGCGGCGTGGCGCCGGCGCACGCTGGACCGCCTGCAGGCGTGGGGTTTCAACACCATCGGCAACTGGAGCGATGCCACCCTGGGCCAGGCGCACCGTCTGCCGTATACGCGCTCGATCAATATCGCCGGCGACTACGCCAATGTGGCGAGTGGTTATGACTATTGGGGACGCATGCCCGATCCGTTCGATCCGCGCTTCGTGCAAGCAACCGAGGCGGCAGTGGCGAAGGCGAGCGCCGGGGTGCGCGATGATCCCTGGCTGATCGGGTATTTTGCGGACAATGAACTGGCGTGGGCCGGCACCGGGCCGCAGGGCCGCTGGGGATTGGCGTTGGGCACCCTGGCCGGCGAGGCGGCGAGTCCGGCCAAGCAGGCTTTCATCACGTCGCTGAAAAAGGAATACGTGTCGCCGGAAACCTTCGCCGCGGCGTGGGGGATCGCGCTGACCTCATGGGATGCGTTGGACGCCACCGGCTTTCGCGCGCCGTTGCCGAGCGCGGCGCATCCGGCGATCGCCCGCGATTACAGCGCCTGGTTGCGGCGTTACGCCGACACTTATTTTCGCACCGTGGCTGCAGCGATCCGCCTCCACGATCCGCAGCACCTGTTTCTCGGCGGCCGCTTCGCGGTCAACACCCCGGAAGCGGTCGCTGCGTGCGCCGCGTATTGCGACGTGGTCAGCTTCAATGTCTATGCCGACCTGCCGCAGCATGGTTTCGATGCGGCCGCCATGCACCAGCTCGACAAGCCGGTGCTGATCAGTGAATTCCAGTTCGGCTCGGCAGATCGCGGGCCCTTCGGCCATGGCGTGGTGGCCGTGGCCGACGAGGCGGCGCGCGGCCCGGCCTACGCCCGCTTCGTCGCTGCGGCGATGAATGATCCGCAGATCGTCGGCGTGCACTGGTTCCAGTACGCCGACCAGCCGGTGACCGGGCGGCTCCTCGATGGCGAAAACAGCCACGTCGGCCTGGTGGGAATCACGGATATCCCGTATGGCGGGTTCGTCGGCGCGGTGCGGGCGGCGAATGTGCAGGCGACGCGCCCGTAAGCCAGCGACCAGCCCCGATCGCGAGATCGCTGAGTTGCCGCGATCGGCTATGCTGGGGAACCACGTGGCCGTCGCGAGGTCGATGGAACTCGTGTACTCCATCATCAGGGATCACCGTTCATGAATCTGCTCCGTTCCTCGCTCGTCGTCTCCCTCGTCGCCGCGGCCGGACTCGCCGCCATTCCCGTGTCGCCAGCGCATGCCGCCGACGAACTGGGTGGCAGTCCCGTGACCGGGGTGTGCCTGCTCTCGCGCGAGGCGGTGTTTGCGCAGTCCAAGATCGGCAAGGCCGCCAGCGAGCGACTGGGTCAACTGGCAGAACAGGCGCGCAATCAGTTGACGGCGCAACGCACGCCGCTGGAGACCGATATCCAGGCTTACCAGGGCAAGGCGTCGACCCTGAGCGAGGCGCAGCGCAAGGAGCAGGGCGCGGCGCTGCAACAACGCATGCAGACGTTCCAGACCCAGACCGGCGAGCAGAATGAACGCATCCAGCTCACCCGCGCCAAGGTCATGCAGCAGATCGGCCAGGACGCGCAGTCGATCGTCGCCAGTGCCTACGCGAGTCATCACTGCGGGCTCCTGCTGAACCGCGATGCGGCGCTGGGCGGCAACATGGCGAATGATCTGACCAAGGAAGTCGTCGACGGTCTGGACCGCAAGGTCACCACGATCACGTTCAATCTGGAACCGCTGCCGAGCAAGAGCGCGACGGGTAACGGTTCGAAATAGTAGGGATTTTCGACACGGACCGGCGGTGGGGCGATACCCGCCGCCCGACGCATGCTTGCCGAGCACATGATGACTACCCGCAACGCCTATCCCATTGGTACGCCCGGACAGCCCTGGGGCGAGGCGGAAGTCGCCGCCTGGCGCGCCCGCCAGCACGTGCAGCGCAGTTATGCGACGGACGTGCTGCGCCGGATCGACCTCCTGCGCGCGCACTTCGACGTGTCGCAGTACGGTCAGCTCGACTATCCCTCTGGCTCTGGCAAATACTCATTGTTCGCGCTGCGGAATCGCGATTGGCGCGACGAGTTGCCGGTGGTGGTCATCACCGGCGGCGTGCATGGTTACGAGACCAGCGGCGTGCATGGCGCGCTGCAGTTCGCCGAGTTGCATGCGGCCGCTTATGCCGGTCGCGTGAACCTGCTCATGGTTCCTTGCGTGAGCCCCTGGGGTTACGAGCGGATCCACCGTTGGAACGCCGATGCCCGCGATCCGAACCGGTCGTTTCGTCCGGACAGCCCGGCGCAGGAAGCGGCGGCCCTGATGGATCTGGTCGCGTCCATCCGCGAACGCACGCTGATGCACATCGATCTGCATGAAACCACCGACAGCGACGAGTCGGAGTTCCGACCGGCGCTGGCGGCGCGTGATGGCCTGGCCCATGTGCCGGGCACGATTCCCGATGGCTTCTACCTGGTGGATGACCGTGATCGCCCGCAGCCGGCGTTCCAGCAGGCCATCATTGACGCCGTGTCCAGGATCACCCATATCGCGCCGGCCGACGAGCACGGCGAGATCATCGGCTCGCCGGTGTTCGGTCCCGGCGTGATCCGCTATGCGCTCGAGGAACTCGGACTCTGCGCGGGCATCACCGACGCCCGTTACCGCACGACCACCGAGGTCTATCCCGACAGTCCGCGCGCCACGCCCGAGCAATGCAATGCGGCCCAGGCGGCCGCGGTGTGTGCCGCGATCGATTTCGCGCTGGCCCACCCGGGCTGAGTTTCGCCGCCCGCCGACAGTCTGTCCCCGCGAAGCAAGGATCGCCAAAAAAAAACGAACCCGCAGAGGGGAGTCTGCGGGTTCGGGTCCATCTGTGGATGTGTGGAGGAGGAGGGGGACCTCGCCACACGGTGGGATTGGTGTCTCACGACATGGGATTAATGTACCCTGTGGTGTGTTAATGGATCGTGACCGCTAATATCGATCGCGTCAGTTGCAAGGACGAGCACGGATTTCGTCCCCGTTGCTGGTCCCGGACCCGCCGTGTCAACTGGAGAAACCCTGAAACATGCACCTTGACGCACGCGCAGCCGACGACGGCTTGAAGGACGCTGGTGCGCCAGCTCAGGTATGGTTGTTCGGCTACGGTTCGCTGATCTACAAGGTGGACTTCCCGTACATCGAGCGGCGCCCGGCGAGCGTTTGCCACTGGGTGCGGCGCTTCTGGCAGGGTTCGCACGATCATCGCGGCACGCCGCAGGAGCCTGGCCGCGTGGTGACCCTCGTCCCGCAGCGCGGCGCCGTCTGCGTCGGCATGGCCTATCTGATCACGCCGGCGGTGTTCCGCCAGCTCGATGTGCGCGAGAAGAACGGCTACCAGCGTCTCGCCACGGAAATCCACTTTGAATCGGGCGAGCCGGCCACAGGCCTGGTGTATATCGCCACGGCCGAGAACGCTGCGTTTCTGGGGCCGGCTTCTCCGGCCGAGATCGCCCGTCACATCGCCGCCTCTTCCGGCCCGAGCGGGCCAAACCGCGAGTATCTGCTGCAACTCGCGACCGCGCTGCGCGGGCTCGGCGCAGATGATCCGCACGTGTTCGACATCGAGCGTCATTTGCTGGAACTGATCGGTGGCGAGCGGAACGCGGGCGAAGCGCGTCCCGCTGGCCGGCAAGATGCGCTTTCGCCACCGTGCACGGACCGCGATCGCTGACGTGGCCCCCGTCCGACGCATTGTGCGGTCCCCTGCAACGTCATCCGGCATCTTCGAGTCGCTGCGTGGTCGAGCGCATGCGATTGTTCTACGCTGCAAACTGATTCTTCGCTGGATGCCGTGATGTCAGAACTGCCTTTGTCACGTCGGTACCTGACAGCGCGCGGCGCCATGGCGGGCCCTGTCCTGTTGCTGCTGCTCGCCGCGTCCACGGCCCACGCCGTGAAACCACCGCCACCACCCCGCGTGCAATCGGTGGATGGCTGGGTGGAAGGCAAGCGCGCGTCGACGAATGGCATCGCGCTGGAGGAGTTCCAGGGCATTCCGTACGCGGCGCCGCCGCTGGCGGCACGGCGTTGGCGACCGCCGCAACCCGTTGGCGCGTGGAGCGAGGTACGCCAGGCGAAGCGCTTCGGTCCGCGCTGCATGCAACTGCCGCTGTTCGGCGACATGGTGTTCCGCTCCCGCGGCATGAGCGAGGATTGTCTGTATCTCAACGTCTGGAAGCCGGCGCACGTCAGTGGCAAGTTGCCGGTGCTGGTGTATTTCTACGGTGGGGGGTTCGTCGCGGGTGACGGCTCGGAAAAGCGCTACGACGGCGCCAGCCTTGCCAGCCAGGGCATCGTCACGGTCACGGTGAATTATCGTCTGGGCGTGTTTGGTTTCTTTGCGCTGCCCGCACTGGCCGACGAATCCCCGCAGCATGCCGCGGGCAATTACGGTCTGCTCGACCAGGTCGCGGCGCTGCGCTGGGTGCGCGCGAATATTGCGCGTTTCGGCGGCGATCCCGCGCAGGTGACGATTGCCGGGGAGTCGGCCGGGTCCATTGCGGTGAGCGCGCTGATGGCGTCACCACTGTCGCGTGGTCTGTTCGCGCGAGCGATCGGCGAGAGCGGCGCCTTGATCGCCCCGATCGCGCCGCTGTCGCTGGCGACGATGGAACAGCGGGGCGCGGCGTTCGCGCACAAGCTCGGTGGCGCATCGCTGGCCGCGCTGCGCGCCTTGCCGGCGGATGCCCTGCTGCAGGCCACGCGTGGGCAGAACGACGACGCCGATGTCGATCTGGACGGCTGGTTCCTGCGCGAGCCGCCTGCCGTGACCATGGCGCGTGGAGCGCAGGCGCAGGTGCCGCTGTTGCTCGGCTCCAACTCGCAGGAAGGTTTTTACACTGCGATCCTGAAGGAGCAGCCGCCAACCCCGGCAAACTATCGGGCCGCGCTGGATCGCTTGTTCGGGGCACAAGCCGGACAGGCGCTGGCGTTGTATCCCGGCGCCAGCGAATCCCAGGTGAAGCAGTCGGCCACCGCGCTGGCCGGTGACCTGTTCATCGCCCACAGCACATGGCGCTGGATGGATCTGCAGCGACAGCAGAGCCACGCGCCGGTGTATTTCTATTACTTCGCTCAGCCACGCCCGCGCAAACACCATCCGGCAGCCGGCGAGAAGCCCGATCCCGGCGCTGTGCACAGTGCCGAGATCGAGTATGCGCTTGGCAATCTCGGCACCAATCAGGTGTACGCCTGGACTGCCGCCGACCAGCGTACTTCGGCCGCGATGGAAGGCTATTTCGCGCAGTTCATCAAGACCGGCAATCCGAACGGGGCCGGCCTGCCGCCTTGGCCGGCGGTGCGGGAATCGGACGGCGGCCTCCTGCGCCAGGTCATCGCGGCGCACACCTTCACCGAAGTCGACCACGGCGCGGCGCGGCAGGCATTCCTGCAACAATTCTTCAAGCATCACGCCAATCCGCTGTAGGCGCAGTGCGTGAACGCTGCGGCATCGCGTCGCAGCGTGGGGTCGCCGATCCATGGCTTTAGTCATGGGTGCCGGCAAGGCCGGTTGGGTAGGATCGGGGTTCCCCCAAGAAGAGTCCTCCTTGATGAAGCCTTCCCTCTCCCTGGCGATGACCATCGCATTGTCCGGTTCCGTCGCGGCGTTTGCCGACACCGGCGCGGACAAGCACGAGACCCGCTCACAGCCCGGCGCAGACGCATGCGACGACGGCCGATGCCAGCAGCAATCCGTTCTTTGCCGAAAGCACGCTGCCGCTGCATTACCCCGCGTTCGACCGGATCAAGGATGCCGACTTCGCGCCAGCGTTCGATCGCGGAATGGCCGAGCAGTTGCAGGAAGTCGAGGCCATCGCGCGGAGCGCGCAGGCACCGACCTTCGAAGACACCATCCTGGCGATGGAGCGTTCGGGGCAGGTCCTCCAGCGCGTTTCGACCGTGTTTTTCAGCCTGGTCGGCGTTGAGAACAGCGATGCGCGCAAGGCGATCCAGGCGGAGTACGCCCCCCGGCTGTCGGCACATCGCGATGCGATCACGCTGAACCCGGCGCTGTTCGCACGTATCCAGAAGTTGTACGACACGCGCGTCAGCCTGGGACTGGATGCCGAGAGCGTGCGCCTGATCGAGCGTTACCATACCGATTTCGTGCGTGCGGGTGCCAAGCTGTCCGACGCCGACAAGGCGCACCTGAAAGAGATCAACGGCGAGCTGGCCAGACAGGGCACGAAATTCAGCCAGAACGTGCTGGCCGAGGTGAACGATTCGGCGCTGGTGGTCGATACCCGGGCCGAGTTGGCCGGTCTCACCGACGCGCAGATCGATGCCGCGGCGGCGGCGGCCAAGGCCCGGGGCCTGGATGGCAAATACGTGATTGCCCTGCTGAACACGACCGGCCAGCCCGCGCTGACCGAACTGGAGGATCGCGCACTGCGCGAGCGTCTGTTCAAGACCTCGATTGCCCGCGACTCCCGCGGCAATGCCTTCGACAACACCGCGATTGTGTCGCAGGTGATGAAGCTGCGCGCGGAGAAGGCGAAGATGCTGGGCTACCCGACCTGGGCGGCCTATGTGCTGGCCGACGAAACGGCGAAGACGCCGCAGGCGGTCAACGCCATGCTCGGCAAACTGGCACCGCCGGCGGTCGCCAATGCGAAGCGTGAAGGTGCGGCGCTGCAGGCGATGATCGACAAGCAGCAGGCGACCCGTGGCGAGCCGACGTTCCAGCTCGCGCCGTGGGACTGGGCCTACTACACCGAAAAAGTGCGCGCCGATAAATACAACTTCGACGAGAGCCAGCTGAAGCCGTACTTCGAGATGAAGAACGTGCTGGAGAACGGCGTGTTCTACGCCGCCGGCCAGCTCTACGGCCTCAAATTCAAGCAGCGTACCGACCTGCCGGTCTACAACCCCGACGTGCTGGTCTATGACGTGGTCGACGCCGATGGCAGGCAGTTGGCGATTTTTCTGGCCGACATGTACGCGCGTCCGTCCAAGCGTGGCGGTGCCTGGATGAATTCGTACGTGCAGCAATCCGATCTGACCGGCAACCGGCCGATCGTGGCCAATCACCTCAACATCACCAAGCCCACCAGCGGCCCGACTCTGCTGACCTGGGACGAGGTGACCACGATGTTCCACGAGTTCGGTCACGCGCTGCACGGCATGTTCTCGAACGTGAAGTATCCGTATTTCAGCGGTACCAGCGTGCCGCGCGATTTCGTCGAGTTCCCCTCGCAGGTCAACGAGATGTGGGCGGACTGGCCGAGCGTGCTGGCCAACTACGCGAAGCACTACCAGACTGGCGCGCCGATGCCGAAGGAACTGCTGGACAAGGTGCTGGCCAGTTCGAAGTTCAACCAGGGTTTCGCCACCACCGAGTATCTCGGTTCGGCGATGCTCGACCAGAGCTGGCACCAGGTCGGCGCGGACAAGATCCCCGCGGCCGATGGCGTGATGGCGTTCGAGGCTGCCGCGCTGAAGGCCAACGGTACCGACTATGCGGCTGTACCGCCGCGTTACCGCACGCCGTATTTCAGCCACATCATGGGCGGTTACGCGGCGGGCTATTACGCGTATATCTGGTCCGAGGTGCTGGACGCGAATACGGTGGAATGGATCAAGGCGCACGGCGGCCTGACCCGCGCCAACGGCGACCGCTTCCGTTCGACGTTGCTGTCGCGTGGCGGCAGCAAGGACGCGCTGCAGCTGTTCCGCGATTTCGCCGGGCACGAGCCGCAGATCGAGCCGCTGTTGAAGCGTCGGGGCCTGGACGGCAGCGTCGACTGATCGACGTCATGGGTCGAAACCATGAAGCCGGCCGGAGCGATCCGGCCGGCTTCATGGCATGGAGATGTCTGGGCTTCGTGCTCGCGACGATGACAGAAGGCGGCCGTTTGGCGTGGCGGACGGCGGCGCCACAGCGGCACGTTGAATGATGTGGTCAGTTGCATGGGATTCCTCGCCGACCTGAAGGAATGACCGGTCTTCGACAACGTCGATCAGGACTACTTTCAATCGCCACCCCGGCCGTAGCGCGACCCTCGCCACGGCTCTTGCGCTGGGCGTGTGGGTTGAGTTGCAATGCATGGGCCAGGTCCCGGGTGACAAATAGACAAGGCAGCGTTGTCGAAGGCGCAGGGAGAGTCCCGCGTTGCCGACTTGTCGAACTCGGCAGCTTCGTTGTAACAGGAAGTTCATGCATCGTCTCCCCGGTCTCGATCTGCTGCGCGCCATCGCCATCGTCTGGGTGATGCTGTTCCACTCCTATATCGTCGGCGGGCTCGGCCCGGGCTTCGCGTGGCTGTCGCGCTATGGTTGGGCGGGCGTGGATATCTTCTTCGTGCTCAGCGGCTTCCTGATCGGATGCCAGGTGCTACGACCGCTGCAGCGGGGTGAAAGGCTTTCCTTTTCCACCTTCTATGCGCGACGTGCCTGGCGCATCCTGCCCGCATTTGTGGTCGTGCTGGGGCTCTATGAGTTCTTTCCGGCGCTGCGTGAGGCGCCCGGGCTCGCGCCGTGGTGGCAGTTCGCGACTTTCACACTGAACCTGCTGATTGACTATGGCCATGACCAGGCGTTTTCGCACGCATGGTCGTTGTGCGTGGAAGAACATTTTTACCTGCTGTTCCCATTATTGGCGTGGTGGCTGGCGCGCCGGCCATCGATGCGGAGATTCGCTGCCGTTTGTGTCGGCGTGGTCGCCTTGGGTATCGCGCTGCGCGGTGGTACGTGGCTGCATGACGTGGCGATCGAGTCGTCGCGCAACTGGTTTGTGGAAGACATTTATTACCCGACCTGGTCGCGGCTCGACGGATTGCTGATGGGCGTGATGCTGGCCACCTTGCGCGTCTATCGAGCGCCGCTTTGGGAGCGGCTGCAACAGCGTACCGGGATCGCGCCGGTCGCCGGTCTCGCGGTTTCTGCCCTGGCGTTGTGGCTGTTCCGCGATCGCACCGGCCTGCTGGCCAACGCGCTTGGTTGGCCCGTGCTCTCATTCGGCTTTGCGCTGCTGGTGTTTGCCGGAGCGGATCGACGCAGCTTGGTCGGTCGCCTGGCTGTGCCTGGCGCGCGCTGGCTGGCGGGCATTTCCTACAGCCTGTATCTCAGCCACAAGATTGCCTTCCATCTGGTGCAGATGACGCTGCCCGCCTCATTGCACGGGCACCGGCTGCTCACATTTGCCGCGTATGCGCTGGCCGCGTTGCTGCTGGGCGCCACCTTGCATTATCTGGTTGAACGACCGTGCCTGAAATTGCGCGAGCGCCGGTTGCGGCTCACCGAATCGATGGCGGATCTCGCTGCCGACGACCCCCGGTCCGTGGCGCAATCGGCGTGAAGTCCGCCGGTCCGACGCGGATCGTCCATTGATCAATGCACCGGTGGCGCCATCTGATTGCGCCAGCGATGGCTTGGTCATGCTGATACTCCAGTCGACGGCAGGTTTCAGGGCGATCAGCACGCGTCGCATGAAAGGATTTCGCCGAGGGCGGCGGGTTACCGCACCGAGGCGGGTATCCAGAATTCGATCACCTTGGGGTCGCCGTGCAGGCGGACCGGCAGCGGTAAGGGGGTCGGCGCTGCCTGGAGGAAGCCGGGCTGGGTGCCGAGCCAGCCGGCCAACGCACTGGCGCACGCCTGGGCCTGGTCGTTGGAGGCGTTGTACAACAGCACCGGGCGCGACCAGCTCGCCGGTTGCCGGTGTCTGGCTTTCAGGGCGGTATTGGTGACGTTCTCGATCCCCGGCGTGCCGAGCCCGAACGTGCCGAACTGACGCATCAGGCGATGGCCATGGCGCGCTGGCTGTCGTCGTAAATCTGGAGGTAGACCACGAACGGCCCGGGCGTCGCGCTCGCGCTGGCGCCGCAGGCCTGGCTGACGCCGGCCGGCATCGACTGCGGTGCCTGCCGCGGCCGGTGTCGCCGCTGCTTGACCGCGGTGTTGACGGGCTTGGCCGCATAGTCGGCGGGATTGAGCGAGGAGGGCACCTCGGGCGGCGGTGATGGGGCGGGCCGGGCAACTTCGGCGGTCTGCTGGCGCCGATGCCCTGATCGCTGCGCCGCCCGTGCGGCCCGCGTGGGCGGTCGGGGGTGGGGGAGCGCCGCGGGCGTGGCGGCGAGTTGGCGGCGGAGCTGGCGCGCCCGGTTGGAGCGGTCGCGAGGCTCGGGCGGGTTTGGCGTCGGGACGCCGCTCGCCACCGGAGTCGGCTGGCCAACTCGCAAGGCAGCGAACCATTCGCCCACCGCCAGCAGTGGCGGCGGCGTGGCGCTGGCGTAGCCGAGCATGGATTTGCGCCAGTCTGACGGTTCGGTCGCTGCCGCGCGCAAGGCGGCATAGTCCAGCAGGCAACGCTGGTCGAGCGGATTGTCTGCAGCGAGCAGGCCGCAGGAACGATTCAACTGGTCGGCAAGCCGTTTCATGATACGCGGCATGCCGCCGGCCTTGCCGGATTGCTCGAATTTCTGCATCAGCGCATACAGCCTGGCGTGCATCCTGGTGTCGTACACCAGTTCGCCTCCAGATCGGTCTGGAGCGCGTCGGCCTCGCTCTGCTGGGTCTGCGCGCCCTGCTGTTCGCTGCGGCCTCCTGCTGGTGCGTATTCCAGGCCTGCCAGCCCGTCACGCGACGGTGGCGATGGCGCCCAGGCTCAGCGAGGCACCGATGGTTGCCCCGATGCGCTGGCGTCGGGTCTGCGCCGTTTTCTGCTCTTCGTCGGATACGACGCTGACGCGGGCGACCGCGCCTTCCCTGGCCAGCGACGGCAGCAGGTCAAGCAAGCCCGCGTCGAGCGGCGTGCCCAGGGTTTCGCCGAGCTGGCAGTAGCTTTCCCACTGCGACTCGTCGAAGAACTGCTCGGCCGTGCTCTGCTGCGGGAAATCGCGATGGCCGTCGGCATAGCCGGCGACATCCAGCGGCAGATCGCATACCAGTCGTGGCTTGACCACCAGCAGGCAACCGCTGGCGCCGCTCGGATAGCTGATCCTGGCCAGCAGCAGGTGCTGGCTGCCCGGATCGGGCGTGATGCTGTCCGGCGTGCCGAAGCGCGCGCACAGCGCGGCGCCGGCGCTGGCCGGCAGACTGGCCGGATCGATGAATTCGATCGCGATGTCCATGTCGATGCGCGCCTTGCGGGTCAGGTTTTCCATGTCGGCAAATACATAGTTGGGATCGGCGCCGCAGTCGGCCAGCACGATCAGGCTCAGTTCGCGCTTGAGCAAGCTGTAGACGCCGGTGTTGTCGAAGTGGCCGCCATCGGAGAGGTACCACACCGGATTGTTCAGGCCAGGGAAGCGCGCCAACATTTCCTGCAGGGCCGCACGCGTCTTGCCCAGGTGCGACCACCACCAACTCCTGCTACCGAGCTTGGTTGGCCCACCAGTAGCCGAGCCGCAGCCCGCTCAGGAAGAACAGCGCGGCGGTGCCGGTGCGGGTCAGCGAGCCCATGCCCGAGCCGGCGGCGGCGCCCGAGATCGCGATCCATTCGGCCAGGCTGGTATGCGCGATCGAGCTGGCCGTTTGTGAATGCGGCTGGGCCGGCCGGGTGCCGGTCTCCAGGCCGAGGGCGCTGATGCTGAGATAGACGCCCTTGCGGTCGGCGTTGTAGGTGTCGGTGCGGTCGTCGATGGTCTGGTTGATGCAGCAATTGATCAGGTGGATCGGCCCGCCGTGGGTGTGCGGCACATAGGTGGGCAGGCCAATGTCGTCGCCCTCCAGCAGATCAGTCAGTTTCGTCACGTTGGCCGCATTGCCCGCGGTTTTGGCGGACAGCGGCGACACCGGAAAGCGGACGGCTTCGTGCGCGCCCCGGTGGTCGTGGCTATTGCCCACCGCGACATAGGTGCGGGCGATGCGCGAGCGATAGAACGCGTGCAGCGAGGAGCGGTTGATCTGCTGCAGATTGCGGCCAGTGAGGGCGATGTAGGCCAGGCACGGGACGAAGATCGTCAACCAGCGCAGCCATTCTTCGCTGGCCGACGTCTGCGGAAAACCCGGAATCCAGCCGACCAGCCAGTGCATCCAGGTGTCGGTGGCTGAAACGCGTGCCATGAACACGAAATACTGCAAGGCGCTCAACCAGAACAAGGCCAGCAGGGCAACCAGCAGCAGTCCGCACAGATTGGCCAGCAGCGCCAGCGGCAGTTGCGCCACGCCTTTGCGGTTGGCCTGCGACTGCAGCAAGGGCAAGGTGAAGCGGGCCACCGCTACCAGCATCGCCGCCAGTCCGGCGCTGGTCAGCACCGAACCGTGCGGCGAGCCGTTGCCGACCTGGTCGGCCAGGAACCAGCCAACCACGTCGGCGCCACCGAGCGCCATCAACAGCAAGACGTACTTCAGCGCCGTGCTGAGGGTGACGGTATAACGCACCCGGTTCTGCGCGGCGGACGCGTGCCGATGCAACAACATCCTGGCCAGGGGCACCGCCAGCAGGATCAGGCCGATCACCAGCATCGCGGTCCTGCCGTGGCGCACGCCGGTCGGCATCGCGATGGATCGCCACAGCAGGTATGCCGCGACAAGCCCGCTGGCAATGCAGGTGACGACGTCGTTGAAGAGCGTGCCGTCCTGGGGATCGCGTGACCACCAGTAGGCAAAGGCCATGAATACGGCCAGCCACGCGGGCAGCAACGTCGCGAGCCACCAGAAGCTGCCGGCATCGCCGCGATAGCCCAGCAGATGGGGCAGCACGATCAGGCACGATAGCAGGGCGGCGAGCGTGGTCACCTCGAACTGGGTCGCGACGAAGCCGCGCAACTGGCCGGCCCAGGTCTGCAGGAGGTCGCGGGCACCCGAAGGCACCAGATATCGACCATTGCTGCGCAGCCACCACAACAGCAGCGACTGGTCGTCGGCCAGCCCCTGCTCAACCTGCTCGGGCTTGACCTTGGCGCTGAACAACCGGCCGAGGGCGGCGCCCGCATAGCCGCCGCCGGACACCGTCGACAGATAATCAAAGCGGCGCAGCACGCCGTTTTTCGCCAGCGCCCGCAGCAGCCCGATGCAGAACGTGGCGCTGCGCACACCGCCGCCGGACAGCGCCAGTCCGATGGTGGGCGACTCCCAGTCGATCTCGTTCAGAAGGCGCCGATCCGCCAGAGCCACCTGCTCTTGTGGCGGAATCGGGTGAGAAGAGTCTTGCGTTCCGGTTGCCTGAGCCATGAGCAGCCTCCCCATTGCGAGCGCCGGGCGGGCAGGAATACGGCGAAGCTCTTATGCGCCGGTTGTTGTGCCCCGACAAGTGCCGCCGTCGAGGCCGTGACGCGGATGGCGAGGGGCACGGTGCGAACGGCCGGCGCCGCGCTGGAGTGGGCGTCACCACCTCCCGTGCGGCCAGGCATCTGCTGCGCCGAGTCACCGCGATTCGAGGGTCGCTGCGTCGTTCGCCGGAGGTCTGCACGATGACAGGGGCACGGCGCTATATGGCAGTCAATCGTCTTGAGCGTCAGCGCTGCGTGCCGACCTGCTTTTCAGGTGAAACGCACGCTGCGTCTTCCATCACGCGCCGCCGACAGGCCAGACGGGCAGGATGCGCACATCGCCCGCCGGGCGACCACTGGAGGACGATCCATGTTGATGACCATCCTGATTATCGTGTTGATTCTGGCGCTGGTCGGCGGCTTGCCCAGATGGGGTTATTCACGCTCCTGGGGCTACGGTCCAAGCGGGATTCTCGGCGTGATCGTGATCATCCTGATCATTCTGTGGCTGCTGGGACGTCTGTAACGATGGGGTCGCACTGGACGCGACCAGGAAGCGAACGCCACGGGGAAATATTGGAAGAGTGGGTGCGTGGACTGGTTGAGCGTTGCGAGCGCGACTTGGCTATCTGCGTCGGCTGCGGTAGATCGGCTCGGCAAGGATGCCGGCCAATCAGCGTGGCCGGCGCGGCCCGGGCGCCGAGTGACGACCTTGCTCGGCGTCGATCCGGTCGATCCAGCCGGCACGAGCGGCGGGGAATGCGTCGGCATAGGGAACGTACGGCTTGATGTCGACGACCGGCGTGCCGTCGAGCAGGTCGACGCTGCGCACCTGCAACGAGCCGTCATTGACCGCGACCAGCTCCACCGCAGACAACCCGATGGCGTTCGGCCGATGCGGCGAACGAGTCGCCAGCACGCTGCGCTTGCCGCCGCCGCGCGGTGGTCGCACTTCGCCCTTCCAGCCTTCGCTGCGATGGAAGACGAATATCAGCCAGATCCGCTCGAAACCGGCCAGGTCGCGATACGCTGCCGGCGGGAAACCGGCGACGAATTCGATGGTGGCCGCGGCCGCCACCTGAGTTTCGGTGCCGGCCACCACGGTGGACTGATGGGGCGCATCGATCCGGCGGGTATAGGGCGAACGCACGAAGGCGATCGGCGGGCAGGACAGTGCGCTGGAGGTATCGTGGGTGCTGTTCATGGGCGCATTATCCCTCGGCCGGGAGGCTGTCGGACTGTGCCTGGCCGGCTTGCGATGGTTCATGCAACCGGTGGCGTGACCGCGCCATCCGGCGCGACATCTTTCTGGTGTGTCAGTGGGGAGGCTTTTGAACATGCGCGACGATGATGATTTCGAGGACGATCACGACTTCCACGAGGGGGACGATTCGCCCGAGTCGAACATCTGGCAACTGCTGTGCCTGATCAATCCCGGCGACGAGGAATCGGCGTTGAAGCAGTTCGCCGAATACCGCGAAGCGGCGGCGGACGGCGATGAAGCCGAACCGATCGAGTTGGTTGCCCGGGTGATCGACTGGCGCTCCGGCTTCATGGTGCACGCCGCCGACCTGCGCTCGCTGATGCAGGCGCTCGACGAGCTCAGCGCGCGCTGGAACCTGTCGATCGACTGGGGCGGCGATCCGGATGATGAGGGTTACTTCGATGATGTGGACGCCGACAGCCTGTTCGGCCTCGCCTATGACCGCCTGGCCGAATCCGGCTACACCTTGTGGAGTCGGGAGACCGATGACGATTTGCTGGCCGGCTGGATTACCCTGACTCGAGACAACGAGCCGATGGGCGAGGTCGCCGCGGCGCTGCATGTCAACTTGCGCCTGGGTCGCGACCTGGGTTGAAGCGCGAACCAGAGAACGGGCGAGCATGCTGCAATTGATCGGATTCGACGGCGACGACACGCTGTGGCACAGCGAAGGTTATTACCGCCAGGCCAACGACGCCTTTGCGGCGATCATGGCGCGCTATGTCGATCTCGACGACCGGCACGTGCACGACACCATGCTGGCTACCGAACAGCGCAATCTCGGACTGTTCGGCTACGGTGCCAAAGGCATGGCGTTGTCGATGGTCGAAACCGCGATCGCGGTCAGCGACAGCCGGATCAGCGCCGCCGACATCCACCGCCTGGTCGAGCTGGGCAAGAGCGTGCTGCAGCACCCGGTCGAGTTGCTGCCGGGCATTCGTGTAGCGGTCGAAGCGGTGGCGGCAAACTACCAGGTGGTGCTGATCACCAAGGGCGACTTGGCCCATCAGGAAAAGAAAGTTGCCGAGTCCGGACTGGCAGGTCTGTTCCGCCGGATCGAGATCGTGTCGGAAAAAAGTGCCGTCACCTACCAGCGTGTCCTGAGCGAGTTCGATCTGCCGCCGGAGCGCTTCGTGATGGTCGGCAATTCGCTGCGCTCGGATATCGAGCCGGTGCTGCGCCTGGGCGGCTGGGCCGTGCACATGCCTTACCACGTGACCTGGGCGCATGAACTGGAGCACGGCCTGGCCGAAGAGCAGCAACGCATGCTCACGGTGGAGGCGGCAGCGGCCATTCCGGCGGCGGTGGCCCGGCTGGACGCGCTGTCGGGCGCCTGAACCTGCCGCCGTCCGCAAGCATCTCCGACTGGCTGCATCCGGGTTTGGCGTGACGCCGCGGAATGTCATGACCCGACACACGGACGTAAAGACGTCTGAATGTTGCTCCCTGCCTATCGCCAATGGGCCGTTCGACTGGCGGTGCCTGCCTGCGCGGGCGTGAGCTGACGCTAGGGCGAGCCGGTGGGTTCGTCGTCGAAACCGGTATAACCCTCGGGAAAGATCGGCGTGCCATCGGGCTCCAGCCCGGACATGTCGGCGAGCGCCTTTGCTGCGGCCGTCTCGGCGGTTCCCTTGTCACGAAAGCTGCGATTCTCGCAAATCGCAAAATACAAGGGGAAGCCGTGCTGGCGCGGGGTGATCGCCAGATACGCGGTGTAACGCGAGCCCTCGAGCGTGGCGCCTGAGCGGGCTCGATAGTCGTTGAATTCGCGTTCGGCCATGAGCGTTGCACCGGTCCAGGGGGGCACAGTGTATCTTGCGCGCGCTTGCCGCATCATGCCGTGATGGAGGCCGCCCAACTGCCCACACCTCGCATCGTGCTGGACACCAATGTGTGCCTGGATCTGTTCCTGTTCCAGGACCCGGCCTGCGCGATGCTGCTGGCTGCGCTGGAGCACGGTGAAGTGCAGGCGCTGACCCGCGACGATTGCCGTGACGAATGGCGACGCGTGCTGCATTACCCGCAACTGCAGGTCGATACCACGCACGTACCGGCGCTCGAAGCCGAATTCGACCGTCTGGTCCGGCTCGTGCCGACGGAAGACGCGTCGGACGGGATCTGCTTGCCGCGTTGCGCCGATCCGGACGATCAGAAGTTTCTCGCACTGGCGCTGGCGGTGGGTGCGCGCTGGCTGCTCAGCAAGGACAAGGAGCTGCTCAAGCTGGATCGCCGTGTGGGTTCCGCCGGGTTGTTTCGCATCCTGCGACCACAGGAGTGGGTTGCGCTGTTTGACGTCGACACGACGCGCCGCGTGGTGCAGTGTCGGTGACGTTCCTGCCGGAGACCTGGCCATGCTCGACGAGCACATCATCGACTGTCCGTATTGTGGCGAGTCGATCCGCATACTGATCGACGCGTCGATCCCCGAGCAGCGGTACATCGAGGATTGCCAGGTGTGCTGCCGCCCGATCACGCTGACCGTGAGCGTCGAGGAGGAGGGAGCGACGCGGGTACAGGCGTCCGGTGAGAACGATGCCTGAGACCTGCGCGGCGGCGCGGCTGGCAGTGTCCGCTGCGCCGTGACCGGACGGGCGGGGTCCCGCGACCAGCGGCCCTGAACAACCGCGGCAACTGCGCCATCGTTCGCGTTGCCGGGCATGCGTCGGGCCGGGCGTCGAGGAGGAGCCGGGCCGCAGTGGCGAAAGCAGCGTGACTCGTGCAGACTGAACCGGTCAGGCGGATTACGCTGTTTAACGAGCCCTCACCGCAGGTGGGGCGTTCTTTTACGGGCTCTCCGGGGGCGAAGTGCACTACGACCAGGCCTGGATGGGTAGCGGTATCGTCGGCGCTGTCGAGGCCGGCGTCATTTCCGCGGCGGCGGGGTTGTTGCTGTTCCTGCTGTTGCATTGGCTGGGGCGACGCCACCACTGGTGCGACGCGCGCAAGATTGGCTGGGCATTTTTCCTGGCGAGTGTGCTTACCGTCAGCGGCGATCTGTGGGACATGTTTTATTTCAACTACGCGAACCTGCAGTCGACCGCCCTGCTTACGGCCGAGTTGGCCGATACACATGACCCGCAGAATCTTGGCTTGCGTGTGTTGTGCGAACTGCTCGGGGTATCGCTTGGCATTTATCTTGGCTGGGTGATGACCGGCGGCCATCACTCCAATCGGAGCGGCACTCGGCACCCATGAGCCTTGCGCGATCGTGTGAGCGATCGGTTTGCCACCGCCCGCGCGATCACAGCAGCGGATCGAACAGCCGTGCCACGTGCATGGCCACCCGGCGCAGATATGGTGCGTCGCGGTATTCGCGCTCGTCGATCGCCACGGCGCGGGAAAAGTCGGTGGCAAGCATGGCCTCCACCTCGCGGGCAAACGTCTTGTCGACGATCAGCGCGCCGACCTCGAAATTGAGCCGGAACGAGCGACTGTCCAGATTCATGCTGCTGATTGCCGCGCCGTCGTCGTCGATCAGCAGCGCCTTCTGGTGCAGGAAGCCAGGCTGGTAGCGGAACATGTCGATACCGGCGCGCAGCGCGTGGTGGGCATGCAGGGTGGACGCGAGGAACACCGTGCGATGGTCCGGTCGTGACGGGATCAGCACGCGCACGTCGACGCCGCGCAGCACGGCCAACTGCAATGCCGAGCGCACCGCGGTGTCGGGGACAAAATACGGCGTGCTCAACCACACCCGTTTGCGTGCGGCGTTGATCGCCGCGCTGAAGAACAGCGAACCGGTTTCCAGCCGGTCGGCCGGGCCGGCAGCCACGATCAAGGCGCTGGCGTCGCCTTGGCTGGGCGGCGGGGGCAGCAGCGGCGGCAGCTGACCGGTGATCCATTGCCAGTCGTCGGCGAACAATTGCTGCAGGTCGGCCACCGCCGGCCCGCGCAGTTCCAGCATGGTGTCGCGCCACGGCGACAATGGCGGCTTCAGCCCCAGGTATTCATTTCCCACGTTGAGACCACCGACAAAGCCCCGTGCGCCGTCGACGACCAGGATCTTGCGGTGATTGCGGAAATTGAGCTGGAAACGATTGCGCCAGCGATGCGTGGCAAAGCGGTGGATCGTCACGCCACCGGCGCGTAGCGTTGACACATAGCTTTGCGGCAAGGCGTGGCTGCCCACGCCGTCGAACAACACACACACCTGCACGCCCGCCGCGGCACGCTGCAGCAGCAGTTGTTGCAGACGTCGACCCAGCATGTCGTCGTGGATGACGAAGAACTGCACCAGCAGGCACTGCGTGGCCTCCGCCATGGCGGCAAACATTTCCTCGAACGCGGCCTCGCCATCGACCAGCAGTTGCAGCTGATGACCGCCGCGAAAGGGGCGATGCTGCAAGGCGCTGATTGCGGTGAAGCGGTCGCAGCCCGGTGCGACGGCAACGGACTCCAGTGCCTCCCGCATTGGTTGCGGGGTCGGTGCGGGATGGCCGACGTGGTAGCCGAGAAAGCGGCTGGAACCCAGGTACAGGTACGGCAGCAAGGTCACATAGGGCAGCAACAGCAGGCCGAGCACCCAGCCAATCGCGCCCTGTGGAGTACGTGCGTGGGTCACCGCATGCATGGCGGCGAGCACCCCAAGCAGGTGCAGGACGCCGATGCACAAGGTGAGTGTCGTGGCGTTCATCCCGGTCAGGCGGATGTCGACGATTCGCCGAGCAATTGATTGGCCAATCGATGGGCGTGCTGGCGGATCTCCGGCATGGCGGTGGATTCCCACAACGTACCGCGCAACAGGCTGCCGATGGCGAACAGATGCGGCCAGTGGCCACCGCTGTGCTGCAGACGGCCGTCGGCGGCAGCCATCACGCCAAGGCCCTGCGCATCGGCCATGATGTGTCGGTTGATCAGCAGCTGGCGCAGCAGCGGATGGCCGGTGCGCTTGATGTCGGTGTCCAGGCCCGTGGTCTGGATCACCATGTCGGCCTCCAGGGTATCGCGCACGTCGGCGCGCTGCAGTGTCAACTGCAGCGCATCGCCGGCGACGTCCACCGAGCGCAGGCGCCCGCGCCGGCGCTGCAGGCGACCGTCGCCCTCCAGATTCGAGATGGCTTCGTGCACTTGCGGTGGCATGCGGTGGCGGGCGCGTTGCCAGGCCCAGCTGGCGTGCCGCAGAAAGCGCTCGCGTTGCGCTTGCGGCAATTCGCGCCACAAGGCCGGCGTATGCGGTCGCAGGCTGTCGATGACGATGCGCCAGTCATTGCCAGCGCCGATCGCTTCACGGAGCAGCTGCAGCCAACGCCTGATTTCGGGCGCGTCGTGCATGGCCTCGACCAGCGCGCTGCCGTCGTCGGCGGGGGCGGAGGCGACATGCTGGTGGGCTTCCGGCAGCAAGCCGTGGCGTGAAACCGCCACGAAGCGGGTGCGCGGCCAGCGCGCGGACAGTTCCAGCAACACGTCGACCGCGGTCAATCCGAGACCGATCAGCACGACCTTGCCCGGGGCCTCATGCCGCCGTTCGACGTCGTTCAACCATTCCCATGGGTCGACCACGTAGCGCGTGCTGGCCAGGGCGGCTTGACTGACGCCCGCCAGCGGCTGGGGCGGCAAGGTGCCCACGGCGAGCACGGCGGCATCTGCCTGGCGGCTCGCCTCGCCCTGCATCACGGTCAGGCGGTCGCGTTCCGGCACGATCGCATCGACCCGCTCGGGAATGATGTGCACGTCATGGCCGTTGATCCTGCCTTGCTGCAGCGCGCGGGCCATCTGAGCCTCCAGATAGTCGCCATAGCAACGCCGCGGCAGGAAGTCGGTGCCAACGACCGTCGGCTCGCGATGTCGCATGAAGTCGAGGAAGCCGCCGGGCTGGTGCGCAAACATGCCCATCGAGGCCGCGCGCACATTCAGCAGGTGGCGGTCCGAACGCGTGCCGTAAGCCACGCCGCGCGCCGGCGAGCGCCCTCCCGTATACCAGTCGAGGTGCAACGGTTCCGGCAGCTGGCGTTCAAGCAGCTCCCCCAGCAGGACCGTGGCGGCGGCACCGCCACCAATGATGGCGACTCGTCGGAACATGGGCGGCTCGATGATGGCTCAGAAGTGGAGATGGCCGGCAAGGGCGCCTTGCTGCATGCGGGACGTCCACTTTGTCGTCGGCGCAACCTGCTCGTAGGTACTGCACCGGTTCAGCTCGCCACCGTAGACATGCAGGGTGAGCGCGGTTTCGTGCTGCGACAGGTTGCGGCAACGGTGCAGGTGGTTCTGGTCGCCTTCGAACCAGGTGCTGTCCCCCGGGCCAAGCCAGTCGCTGCCGAGCGCGCGCAAGTCGCCCGAGTTGGGGTCGCGGCGCCAGGACTGCACTTCCAGCGCACCCATCAGGGTCAGTTCCAACCCCCATAGACCGGCATGATCGTGCAGCGGCGTGCGATGGTTCGCCGGCCATGCCATCACCATCACGCTGACTGCCGGTTGTCCGCGTCGAGCCAGCAACCATTGCCGAAAGCCACGCCCGCGCTGGCGCAAGCGCGGCAGTTGCGAGGCGATGGCGGCGGAGTTGCGGTGCACGACCTGCCCCAGCTCGCGCGCCATCGAGGCAAGATCCGGCTCTGTCACGCTGGCATGTTCAAGTGCTATCGCACGCAAGGTCTTCAAGGTTTGCCGTGGCTTGCCCATGCGACATTCCGGCAGGGTGAAGGGATCTCAGTGGATCATGGCGGTGGTTAATTCGCCGTAAGCCGACCGACTCGCGGCAGGACATGTCCAGCGCTGGCAACGCCTGTGATTTGGTGTCCGGGGCAGGCTCAATCGCGTAGCGCGAACGTCACCGGCACGCGGGCCCACGCGCGTACCGCGTGCCCATTCACGACAGCGGGCTGGAATCGCCAGCTCGCGAGCACCTGCTCGCGCGCACTGCGGTCGAGCAGGGCAGAGCCGCTGCCCTGCATCACACTGACCTGCAGCGGTTTGCCGGTCTCATCCACCAGGACACGCAACAGCACCGTACCTTGCAGGCGTCCGCGCAAAGCCGCGAGCGGATACGTGACCGGGTGGGCCTGGTAGGCGAGGGTGGCCTCGATCGGGACGGCTGGCACCGACGCATCGGGCGACACGCCCGGTACAGCCAGGGGTGCCGTGAGCGGTGGCGCGGCGATCCGGCCCTCCGGGCTGGCTGGCGCGGCCGGCGCCGAGATCCCGGTCGGATGCGGCAGCACCCGCGGCGTGGTCAGTGCCTGCGGCAATGGCTTGAGTTCGATGGGAGGGGGCGGCGCGGGTACCGGTGGCGGCGTGATCAGGCGTACCAGCGCCACCGGCGCGAGTTGATGGATCACGGGGAAATAGGTTGGCGAGACCGGCCGTGCGGCGATCAGGATGACGGCAAGGTTGAGGGCGATCGCGGCGCTGAGCGCGGCGACGCGGCCAGGCTCGGGATGCGTGCGATGAGCTACGGCCAGGCTGATGGGCGACATGGGCGACCTCCTGACAAGCGCGGGTTGTGGCGGCAGCGACACGACCTGCGTCAACCGATCGAGCTGTCGCAATCGCAGCGTATGCCTGTTCGGCGACGTGGCGCAAGTGGACGTCTGAACGGCTATTTGCCGAGCCGACGTCGTCGCCGCACGCGGGAGTAACCATCGCGTGAAGTCGTTGTTATGACCTGTGCGATGCCACGTGGTGCCGACGTGCGCTTGCAATCGGGTAGTGCGCCGGATGCCGGCGGCTGGGCGGGCGCTGGGGCGTCGACGCGGCGCGTGGTGCACTTGCCATCAGGCGACCCGGGGGAGACATGCTCCAGTCACGCGATGTCCTGCCGCAGTAGGCAAGCACGGGCGTGACCGCTAAGGTACGGGGCAGCGCTGTCCGGCGCCTACCCTGCCAGGAGTTGATCCATGGTCGCCTTGCCCGGCACGTTGACGCCGCAATACAGCTTCGGCGACGAGCTGGCCAGCAGTGTCATTCACGGCATCGGCATCATGCTCAGCATCGCCGGACTCGCGACGCTGGTCGCTTTTGCGGCACTGCATGGAAACGCCCTCGCCGTGGTCGCCTGTGCGGTGTTCGGTGCCTCGCTGGTGTTGCTGTATACCGCCTCCACGCTGTACCACTCGATTCCCGCGGCGGCCGCCAAGCCGACACTGCGCGCGCTCGATCACATTGCGATCTATGTGTTGATCGCGGGCACCTATACCCCGTTCACCCTGATCGTCTTGCCCGGTGCCTGGGGCTGGAGCCTGTTTGCCGCGGTGTGGGCGCTGGCGCTGGTGGGCAGTGCGCTGGAACTGGGCGTGCTCAAGCGCTACCACAAGCTGGCGGTGCTGCTCTACATCGGCATGGGCTGGATCGGGCTGGTGGCGTTCGGACCGCTCAGCAAGCAGCTGCACGTCGGCGGTACTGCACTGCTGCTGGCCGGTGGGGTCGCCTATACGCTGGGTGTGCCGTTCTACCTGTGGCGCAAGCTGCCGTATCACCACGCGCTATGGCATGTGTTCGTGCTGGCCGGCAGCGTGCTGCATTTCCTGGCCGTGCTGTTGTACGTGATCCCGGTGTCGGGGTACTGACCTTCGACGATTCAGCCGAACAGCATGGCGACGCCGAACAGGCCGACCATCAGGAACGACAGCACCAGCTTGAGCACGGTACCGAACAGCAGCCCGAGCCACGTACCGACGCCGACATGGGCAGATCGCAGCACGCTGTTGCCGGAGGACAGCTCGCCGGCGATGGCGCCGACAAAGGGCCCGAACAACAAGCCGGGAATGCCGAAGAACATCCCGACGATGGTGCCGATGGTTGCACCCCACAGCGCGCGTGTACTGGCGCCCACGCGCCTGGCGCCCAGCGCGCCGGCGACGAAATCGACGATCACGCCGAGCACGCCGATCGCACCGATGATCAGCAGCCACCACACGCCGAGGTGACGATAGCCGTCAACCGCCGCCGCGAGCCAGATCCCGCCGAACACCATCGGAATGCCCGGCAGCACCGGCAACACGGAGCCGGCCAGGCCGCCAAGCATCAGCAAGGCGGCGAGTACGTAAAACGCGAGGTCGAGCATGGGCATGCCGGCAGTATGACCCGAGGGGGATCGGTAATCGGGAACAGGGAACAGGGATTCGGGATTTGGCAGCGTGCTGGGCTTGCCCGCGAGCATCCACGATTACCTACTTCTCGACGAACGCGCGCTCGATCACGTAGTCGCCCGGCTCGCGCGTGCGCGGCGAGGCCTGGAAGCCGCGACCGCCGAGCAGCGCGCACAAGTCGTCCAGCATCGCCGGGCTCCCGCACAGCATGACGCGGTCGAACTGCGCATTCAGTGGTGGCAGCCCGGTGACTTCACTCATCACGCCGTCGACGATGGCGTCGGTGATGCGGCCGTGCTGGCGGAACGGCTCGCGCGTGACGGTGGGGTAGTAGATCAGTTTTTCGCGCACCAGCGGGCCCAGGTACTCGTGCTGCGGCAACTGGTTCTCGAGATAGTCGGCATAGGCCAGGTCGTTGATCCGGCGCACGCCGTGCGCCAGCACGATCTTGTCGAAGCGCTCGTAGGTTTCCGGATCGCGGATGATGCTCAGGAACGGCGCCAGCCCGGTGCCGGTGCCCAGCAGGTAGAGGTGCCGGCCGGGCTTGAGGTCGGTCAACACCAGCGTGCCGGTGGGCTTGCGCGTGACGATCAGCGGATCGCCGGGCTTGAGGTGCTGCAGGCGCGAGGTGAGCGGCCCGTTGGCAACCTTGATCGAGAAGAACTCCAGGTGTTCCTCCCAGCTCGCGCTGGCAATCGAGTAGGCGCGCAGCAGCGGTCGCGCCTCGGTTTCCAGCCCGATCATCACGAACTGGCCACTGTCGAAGCGAAAGCCCGGGTCGCGAGTGGTGCGAAAGCTGAACAGCGAGTCGTTCCAGTGCTGCACGTCGATCACGTGCTCGGTTGCCATTGCCACCATGGGGGATAGGTCTCGCCAGTGTCCGGGATCGGTGCCTGATGCGGACGCGGTGCGGCATGGCGACCGAGGCGCCACCGCGTGCGTCCGAAACGCGCCGCGTGGCGGGAGCGACAGGACTTACAAGGATACGCCAATGGCCGATCGCTTGGCGGCGTGAGGGTGGCCAACGGTGGGTTTGGCGCGCCCGGGCGCCGGGTTTCTGGCCGCACCGATCCCTTGCGTGAAGGCGGCAGCGCACGCATCCGGTGCGCCGCCACTTGCATGAATGGTCGTCCCCGCGCAGCATGCGGGCTGTCGATGAATGACAGCCAGGGCGATGCATGTCGTAGCGTGACGATGAGCTGGTCCGCCGGGTGTTTCGGCGGGTCCATGAAGGAAGCCAGGGGGATTCCGCGGTGCGTCGAATCTTGACGCGACGGGTTTCTTGTTGGCGACTCCGGGAGTGGATGATGCCGGTGATGCTCGGCAAATCCCAGGCAATCGAAACCGTGCGGGCGCAGTTGCAGCGCTATGCCGCCTGCGACGTGCAGGTGTTGATTGAAGGCGAGACCGGCACCGGCAAGGAACTGGCCGCGCGCGAGATCCACTACGCCAGTGCGACGACGCGATCTCCCTTTTGTGCCGGTCAATTGCGGCGCCATTCCCGACAGCCTGTTCGAGAGCGAACTGTTCGGCCACGATCGCGGCGCCTTCACCGATGCCAAGACGGCCCAGGCCGGACTGATCGACCACGCACGGGGCGGCACGCTGTTCCTGGATGAAGTCGACGCGCTGTCCGCCAAGGGCCAGGTGGCCCTGCTGCGGTTTCTGCAGGACAACGAATACCGACCGGTCGGCGGCGGCGCCACGCGCACGTCGGACGCTCGCATCATTGCCGCCACCAACGCCTGTCTGGCGCGGCAGGTGGAGGCGGGCCGGTTCCGCCGTGATCTGCAGTACCGTCTCAATGCCTTGTACCTGCAATTGCCGCCGCTGCGCGACGCGATGGCGACGTGCACTGCTGGCCGAACATTTCCTGCGCGCGGTAGCTGGCCGCTGCGCGGCCCGGCCAAGGGCTGGAGCAATGACGCCATGCAGGCGCTCAACGCGTACGCGTGGCCGGGCAATGTGCGTGAGCTGGACAACGTCGCCTTGCGCGCCTACGTGGCCACCGAAGCCGACACCATCGGCCTGGCTCGACCTGGTCGCCGTGGAGTCCGCCTTCGCTGGCCCGCCATCGGTGCCCCGGCGTCGGGCGAATGAGTCCGACATCGGTTTCATCGCGGCCAAGTCGCGCGCCATCCACCAGTTCGAGCACGACTACCTCTCGCAACTGATGCAGCGCGCCCGCGGCAACATCAGCGCGGCGGCGCGCCTGTCCGGCACCGAGCGCCGTCAGCTGGGCAAGCTGCTGGTCAAGCACGGCATCGAGGCCAGGCCTTTCCGCACGCGGTAGCACCGTGACACCGAACTCCCGTGTCCGGGTCGAATGACACCCAGGCTGCAAACCAAGCGGGTCATCGCTGCCCCATCATCGTGGCGGCTCTTCGTCGCTGCCCCGTTGCCGCAAGCCATTTTGAACCACGACGCCGATGGCACGCATGTTGCGAGCGCAACTCCTGCCCGCGGCGTAGCGCGGTGCACGCACGCGTCGACGAAGGCGCTTCCGGCAGCAGTGGCCGGTTGCCATGGATGTCGTCGAGTGCCGGGACAGAGCGACCTGCGGGACGACTCACGGACGTCCGCTGCGAACCGGCGGACCGCGCGCACGCCGCCTGGCTGCGACGAGCGCGAATCGGCGCAGCCACGTTGGCATCGGTGCAGAGGCAGGCCATGACGAAAACCGGAGCGGGAACCCGGCCAGTGGGGAGGATGCCGAGGTGGAGAACTCGGTGCTTGCCTATCTGCATGGCCATCCGCAGGCGGCGGACACGCTGCGCGGCATCGTCAACTGGTGGCTGCCGCGGCAGCGCTACGAAAACGATTGCCAGCGCATCGAGCAGGCGCTGGGCGGCTGGTGCTGCAAGGCCTGCTGCACCGCGACCCGCTGCCCGGAGGCGAAGTGCTGTACGCGCTGAACAAGCACACGGGATCAGGCAGTCACGCCACACTGACCGTGGCACGGGTTTCCACGACGGAGGATCGATCCCATGCCATCTGCGCTCACCTATCCGGGCGTCTATATCGAGGAAATCCCCAGCGGCGTGCGCACGATCACCGGGGTGGCCACGTCGATCGCGGCATTCGCCGGCTGGGCGCCGAGCGGGCCGACCGACCAGTGCCGGGCTGGTCCTCGGCTATGCCGATTTCGCCCGCAACTACGGCGGCATCGACAACCGCAGCGTGCTCGGCTACGCGGTCAACCAGTTCTTCGCCAACGGCGGGCAGCAGGCCTATATCGTGCGGCTGGTCGACAGCCACGGCCAAGGCGGCCACGGTGACCCTCGACGGCAAGTTGCTGGTCACCGCCAGCCAGCGAGGGGCTGTGGGCCAACGACTTCGCCGATCGTCATCAAGCAATCGACCTTCGACGCCACCAGCTTCCGCCTGACCGTGGCGAACTGGTCAGCTCGATCCGACCGGCGTGGCGGTGGAAGTGTTCGACAACCTGTCGATGAACCCCGACCGACGCGCGCTTCGTCACCAGCGTGCTGGCGGACCAGTCGGCCTACGTCACGCGCCGCGGTGCAGGGTGGCGCCACCGCGCCGCCGGCGAACACGTTCTCCGGCACGCCGGGCAACATTCCGGACGCGGCCAAGCTGGCCGGCGGCGTCGACGGCACGGTGCTGGCGCCGAACGATCCTGCGTTCGAGACCGCGCTGCTGCCGCTGTCCGGCAGCGGCGGCCTGTATCAGCTCGATCGGATCGACCTGTTCAACCTGCTGTGCGTGCCCGGGCGAGACCAGGTCGGCGTGATCTCCAGCCTGCAGAAGTTCTGCCGCGACCGCCGCGCGTTCCTGATCGCCGACAGCGTCGACGGCGCCACGGTCGACTCGCTGCAAGACGGCCCGGGCGGCATCACCGGCGACGATGCGATCAACGCCGCGTTCTATTTCCCGTGGGTGATCGCCGCCGATCCGCTGCAGCAGAACGCGCCGCGACGCGTTCCCGCCGTGCGGATTCGTGGCCGGCATCTATGCGCGCACCGACGCGGCGCGCGGCGTGTGGAAGGCGCCGGCCGGCATCGAGGCCAGCCTCACCGGCGCGCTCGGCGTCGAGCACCGTGCTGACCGACGGCGAGAACGGCGTGCTCAATCCGCTGGCGATCAACTGCCTGCGCACCTTCCCGGTCTACGGCACCGTGGTCTGGGGCGCGCGCACGCTGCAGGGCAACGACGAGCAGCGGATCGGAATGGAAGTACGTGCCGGTGCGCCGCACCGCGCTGTTCATCGAGGAGAGCCTGTACCGCGGCACGCAGTGGGTGGTGTTCGAGCCGAACGACGAGCCGCTGTGGGCGCAGATCCGGCTGAACATCGGCGCGTTCATGCAGAACCTGTTCCGCCAGGGCGCGTTCCAGGGCACGACGCCGCAGCGACGCCTACTTCGTGAAGTGCGACAAGGAGACCACCACGCAGAACGACATCAACCTCGGCATCGTCAACATCGTGGTCGGCTTCGCGCCGCTCAAGCCCGCCGAGTTCGTGGTCATCAAGATCCAGCAGATGGCCGGCCAGATCCAGACCTGAGGAGCAACACGTCATGGCTCAATTCACCGTCAATGCGCAGCGCTTCGATCCCTACAAGAACTTCAAGTTCCGGGTGAAGTGGGACGGCCGCTACGTGGCCGGCGTCAGCAAGGTGTCCGGCGCTCAAGCGCACCACCGAAGTGGTCAAGCATCGCGAGGGCGGCGATCCCAGCAGCACGCGCAAGTCGCCCGGGCGCACCAAGTACGAGGCGATCACGCTCGAGCGCGGCGTCACCCACGACCCCGAGTTCGAGAAGTGGGCGAACAAGGTCTGGAACTTCGGCGCCGGGCTCGGCGCGGAGGTCTCGCTGAAGGACTTCCGCAAGGACCTCATCCTCGAGGTCTACAACGAGGCCGGCCAGCTCGCGCTCGCCTACAAGCTGTATCGCTGCTGGGTGTCGGAGTTTCAGGCGCTGCCCGATCTGGACGCGAACGCGAACGCGGTCGCGATCCAGCACATCAAGCTCGAGAACGAAGGCTGGGAGCGCGACGTCAGCGTGCCCGAGCCGAGCCGAGCCGAGCTTCACCGAGCCCGCCGGCTGAGCGTCATGCGCACGCCCACGCCCGCACAGTTGCTGCAGGTCTGGGAACGCGGGGTTGGTCCATCCGCCGCGGCGTGCGGCCTGTTGCTGCTCGGCAGCAGTTGCGACGAGTAGCCGGCCGAGACGCTGGCGGCGTTGCCGCTGGGGCGGCGCGACGCGCTGCTGCTGCAATTGCGCGCGCGCCTGTTCGGCAGCGCGATCGACGCCGTGGCGAACTGCCCGCATTGCGCGGCCACGGTCGAGGCGACGTTCCGCTGCGACGATCTGTTGCTGGCCGCGCCGGACGACGATTGCAGCGCCCACGCTGGAACATGTCGCGCACGATGCATCCGCGTGCAGTTTCGCCTGCCCGACAGCACCGACCTGCTGGCGCTGGAAAATTGCGGCGATGCCGCGGCGGCGCGCCGAGTTGCTGCTCGAACGCTGCGTGCTGATGCCGTGCAGCGCAGCGGCGGGCGGCGTGACGTGCAGCACCCTGCCGGACGCAGTTGCAGGCGGAGATCGCGCAGGCGATGGCGCACGCCGATCCGCAGGCCGATCTGCAACTGGCGTTCCGCTGCCCCGATTGCGGCCACGACGTGGCAGCCGATGTTCGATATCGCGCGCTTCCTGTGGCAGGAGCTGCATGCCTGGGCGCTGCACATGCTGCGCGAGGTGGACACGCTGGCGCAGGCCTATCACTGGGCCGAGGCCGACATCCTGGCGCTGAGCCCGCGCCGCCGGCAGGCCTATCTGGAGCTGTGCGCGCCATGAGCGATTTCCTCGACCGGCTGGCAGCACGGGCGATCGGCGGCGAGACGCATGCTGGCGCCGCGCTTGCCGTCGCTGTTCGAGCCGCTGCAGCGCGCGCCGATCATGCCGTTGGCCGAGGCTGGCGAGGCGTCGCGCAGCGCGCATCACGACAAGACGTCCGGAGCGTCGCCGTCACAGCCAGTGGTCGCGCCGGCGCCGTCGCCGCAGTGCCGTCGAGCCGATACGGCGAAATACCCCGCGCGTCAGCGCCGGATGCGACGCGTCGCCAGAGCCGGCGTCGGCAGCAGCGCATCGCCGCGGGCATCGCGCGCAGGTCGCAGCCAGCGCCGGTCACGAGCGCTGCGTCGCGCCGTCGCCAGACCGTCGAACGCTCTGCCGAGCCGTTGCGCCGGACGATCCGTCGAAAGTCCCGCGCCGCCGCGCGGTGCAGCCGCGGCAGACGCGCATCGCAGCGGATCAGCCTGAAGCGAAACCGCGCACCGGTCGCCGGCAGCTTGTGCCCGCACCGGAGCCGGTGTTCGCCAGCGCCGCGCGCATCGTCGGACGCCCGGCGCCCTCGCGCCAGCGCGAGCGCGATGCGCCGTGCGCGCCGCGCAGGTCGGGCACCGGAGCGAGGCGAGCCAGCGAGCCGGTCGTGCACGTCAGCATCGGCCGACTCGAAGTACGCGCAGCACCGCCTGCGGCGGCGCCACCGCGTCGTCGCGACGGCCCGCAGCCGAGCAGCCTCGACGACTACCTGCGCCAGCGCGGCGACAAGGCGTCGCCATGAGCAATGTGCTGGCGATCGCCGCGACCACCCGCACGCTGCGCAACCTGCTGCTGGCGCAGATGCCGGCGCTGGACACGGAGCTGAGCGATCTGGAGGTGACCCTGCAGCCGCCGGACATCGCGCGCAAGGGCATCAGCAAGGCGCAGCTCAACCTGTTCCTGTACCAGGTGGTCGCCAATGCGGCCTGGCGCAACCTCGACATGCCCGGCCAGGTGCGCCCCGGCGAAACCGCGCCGCCGCGCGCTGGCGCTGAACCTGCACTACCTGATCACCGCCTGGGGCCGCGGCGACAGCGACAGCGACGCGCTCAGCCATCGCGTGCTCGCCGCCGCGATGAGCACGCTTGCACGACCGCGCCGTGCTCGACGGCAACGACATCCGCAACGCGCTGCCGGACAATGACCTCGCCAGCCAGTTCGAGCACGTGCGGCATCACGCCGCTGCCGCAGAGTGTGGACGAGCTGTCCAAGCTGTGGACCGCGTTCCAGACCAACTACCGGGTATCCGCCGCGTACGAGGCGGCGGTGGTGCTGATCGACAGCCAGGCGGCGACGCGCGCGCCGCTGCCGGTGCTGCGACGTGGGCCGCAGGATCGCGGCGTGATCGCCACCGCCTCCGCCGCGCCGGTGCTGGACAGCCTGAGCTATCCGCGCACGCAGACGGCGGCTGCGGCTGGGCGAGGACATCGTGCTCGGCGGTCGCCAGCTCGACCACGCAGCGACGCACTGGTCCGCTTCAGCAGCCTGCGGCTGGACGCGCCGATCGACATCGCGCCGCTGGCCGGCGATGCCGCCGGCACCCTGCGGTGCATCTGGCCGACACGCACCGAAGACACGGACTGCCGCCGTCGCGCTGGGCGCCGGGCATCTATACCGTGGCGCTGCTGGTGCAGCCGCCGGGCCTGCCGCCGCTGCTCGAGCAACGAGCTGCCGCTGGCGCTGGCGCCGGTCATCACGCTGGGTGCGCTCGACGCGCCGCGGCCGGCGACCTCGCCTGAACCTCACCTGCATGCCGCGCATCCGCGACGGCCAGCGGGTGTTCCTGCTGTTCGGCGATCGGCTGCTGGCGCCGACAAGCATGAGCAACCCGGCCAACCCGCAGCAGCCCACGGCGCTGGTGTTCCAGCTGACCCGGCGTGGCGCCAGGCACCTACACCGTGCGCCTGCGCGTCGATGGCGCCGACAGCATCCCGGTCGACTTCAGCGGCAGCGTGCCGGCGTTCGCCAGCAACCAGCAGGTGGTCGTGACATGAGCGACTACGCGCCCTGGCTGGAAGCGAACGACCAGTATCTCGCCGACGGCGCTGGCGGATCTGCGCGCGCGGTTGCAGCGCGCCGCGCAGTCGCATGACGCGACCTGCCGCGCCAGCAGCGCCTGCCGCGGCCGACGCGCTGATGGAGTCCGCACCGGCGGTGAGCATGCCGGACGGCCAGAAACACTCGTGGTTCGCGCGGATGTTCACAGTCAGCGGCCGACGCCGCATCGACCGCCGCGAACGCGGCCGTCGACGTCGCCGCCAGCCGCCAGCCGCATCGGCCGCGGTGCCGCGGTGCCGGCGCGGCGCAGCCGATGCCGCGGCGACGCCGACCAGCGCCGCCACCGACGGCAGCAGTCACACGCCGGCGCTGAGCGTGCTCGCGAAGCGGCTCGGCCTGTCCGCGTTCGAGCGCGATCTGCTGCTGCTGTGCATCGGCATGGAACTGGATACGCGGTTCCCGGCGCTGTGCGCGCGGGCGCAGCACGATCCGGCCAAGCCCTATCCGACGTTCGCGCTGGCGTTCGCCGTGCTGGACGAGCCGAGCTGGGATGCGCTGTCGCCGGAGCGGCCGCTGCGCTACTGGCGGCTGCTCGAGATCCACCAGCCCGGCGCGCAGCCGCTGATCGGCGCCGCGCTCAGCGCCGACGAGCGCGTGGTCAATTTCGTCAAGGGCATGAATTATCTGGACGATCGGCTGGCGCCGCTGCTCACGGCGCTGGCGCCGGCGAGCGTCTGCCGCCTTCGCAGCGCGCGATTGCCGAGCGCATCGCTGGACGGCCTGCAGCACGTGCCGGCGGGCGACGCGCTGCCGGTCGTGCAACTGCTCGGCAGCGATAGCGCCAGCAAGCAGGCGATCGCGCAGACGATCGCCGCCGCGTTCGGCGCGCAGGCCTATCGGCTCTCGGCCGATTGTTGCCGCAGCGCGACCGCCGAACAGGAAACGCTGCTCGCGGCTGTGGCAGCGCGAGAGCCAGCTGCTGCCGATCGCGCTGTACCTCGACGCCGCCGACGTCGAACGCGGCGACGCGACGGCCGCGCTGGTCAAGCGCTTCCTGGCGCGCGCCGGCGGGCTCGACCTTCGTCGACGCGCGCGAGCCGTGGCCGAGTGCGGCCACGCCACGCGCTGAGCGTCGACGTGGCCAAGCCCACCGCGGTCGAGCAGCGCGCGCGTGGCAGCGGACTGCTCGGCGATGCCGCCGGCGAGCAGCCGCAGCATCTCGCCGGCCATTTCGATTTCAACCTCGGCAGATCGAGCAGTCGCGCACGCCGCGCTGGCGGCGGTCAGCGACGGTGCGAGCGAAGTCCGAGGCGCTGGCGCAGTCGCTGTGGCAAGGCGCGCTGGCGCGCACGCGGCCGGCGCTCGATCAGCTCGCGCAACGGATCGAGCCGAAGGCCGCGCTGGGACGATCTGGTGCTGCCCGACAGCGAAACCGACCTGCTGCGCCAGATCGCCGACCAGGTCGCGCAGCGCAGCACGGTCTACGACGACTGGGGCTTCCGCGAGCGGATGAACCGCGGCCTCGGCGATCAGCGCGCTGTTCGCCGGCGAGAGCGGCACCGGCAAGACGATGGCGGCCGAGGTGCTCGCGAACGAGCTGCGGCTGGACGCTGTACCGCATCGACCTGTCGGCGGTGGTCAGCAAGTACATCGGCGAGACGGAGAAGAACCTGCGCCAGCTGTTCGACGCGGCCGAGGACGGCGGCGCGATCCTGTTCTTCGACGAGGCCGACGCGCTGTTCGGCAAGCGCAGCGAGGTGAAGGACAGCCACGACCGCTACGCCAACATCGAGGTCAACTACCTGCTGCAGCGGATGGAGGCGTTCCGCGGGCTGGCGATCCTGGCGACCAACATGAAGGGCGCGCTCGATCGGCGCGTTCCTGCGCCGGCTGCGCTTCGTCGTCAACTTCCCGTTCCCGGGCGTGCCGAGCGCAAGGCGATCTGGGCGAACGGTGTTTCCGCGCGCAGGCGCCGACCGCGGCGCTCGATTTCGACCGGCTGGCGCGGCTCGCACTCACCGGCGGCAGCATTCACGGCATCGCGCTCAACGCCGCGTTCCTCGCCGCGCAAGGCCGGACGTGCAGATCGGCATGCCGATGCTGCTCGACGCCGCCCGCACCGAATTCCGCAAGCTCGACAAGCCGGTCAACGAAGCGGACTTCCGCTGGCTCGAAAGCGCCGGAGGCAGGGCATGAACATCGAGCTGCACATCGAACGATTGGTGCTGGACCAAGCCCTGCTCGGCAGCGAGCGCGCGCCGGCGCGTACGCACTGCGATCGAGCGCGAGCTCGCCGATCTGCTGGCCGCGCCTGGCGCGTTCGCGGCGCTTCGCGGCATCGGCAGCGTCGCCAACCTGCCGTCGGCTGTCCTGCCGGTAGCCACCATCCGCGCGAGCAGCTCGGTCCGCGCATTGCCACGGCAGTGCGGAGCGGCCTCGGTATCGCAGCTGCGCCCGTACACCGCGGGCAAGGAGCATCGCCATGAGCGTGATTCCCAAACCCCGCCCCGGCGGCATCGTGCGTTTCGGCAAACGAAAAGCCAAGCGCGACACGCGCAACCTGATGTTCGCCGCGCTGCTCAAGCCACCGCCGGCGTTGCCGGCCGAGTACGATTTCGACGTGGTGCATCAAGGCATCCCCACGCCGATGTTCGGCAACGACCAGTACGGCGATTGCGTGATGGCTGGCCGCGCGCACCAGACGCTGCGCTTCGAGAAGGCCGAACAGAACAAGCTGATCGCGATCACCGACAAGGACGTATTGAACGAGTACTTCAGCGAGAGCGGCGGCGCCGACAGTGGCCTGGTCGTGCTCGATTCGCTGAAGGAATGGCGCAGCAACGGCTGGCTCGCTGGCAAACGGCGCTACAAGATCAAGGCCTTCGCCGAGATCGATTGCGGCAAGCGCAACGAGGTCAAGCGGGCGGTGTTCATGGACATCGGCGTCGGCCTCGGCCTCACCCTGCCGGATTCGGCGCTGCCGCAGTTCTATGCGGGCAAGCCGTGGGCGGTGGTGAGCGGCAAGCCCGGCAAGCCGAATCCGGCGAGCGGCCACTACGTCTACGTGCCCGGCTACACCAAAGTGGGCCGGTCTGCGTGACCTGGGGCCGCAAGCAGCAGATGAGCTGGGCGTTCTTCGCCAAGTACTGCGACGAGGCCTACGCGATCATCGATGCCATCGACACGGCGAAGAAGAAGCGCGGAATCGATGCCGGGAAGCTCGACGCCTTCCTTGGGGGATTGCGCAAGGCCACGCCAGCGACGGCAAAAAAAACTCCTGCGCGCAAGCCCACGTCGGCGAAACGGCCATGAGCGAACGCACCGCCAGCGCGACGGCAGTGAAGGCGACCTCCCTGGCGCCCCCCGGCGGCTTGCTGCTGCAGCGCAAATGCCGGTGCGGCAGTCACATGGCAGGGGAAAGCAGCTGTCGAAGCTGCCAGGACCAGCAGGCGACGTTGCAACGCCAGGCGGATCCCCAGGGTAGGGGCCGTAACATCCCGCCCATCGTGCATGAGGTACTGCGATCACCCGGCCAGCCGCTCGATACGGCAACCCGCGCGTTTTTCGAGCCGCGGTTTGATCATGATTTCAGTCGGGTGCGGCTGCATACCGATGCGCAGGCGGCACGTTCCGCGCGCGCGGTGCGGGCGCTGGCTTACACCGTGGGCAACGATATCGTGTTCGCCGCGCATCAACATGCGCCCACGACGCAGCAGGGGCGCATGCTCCTTGGCCATGAGCTGGCGCACGCGATCCAGCAAGCCAGCGGGAACGGGGCCCTGGCCTCCTCGAGCGAAGACCCTCATCTGGAGGAACAGGCGGTGACCACCGGGCACCGGATAGCCAGCGGGAAGCCCATTGCGCCAGGCATGTCGTCGAATGGTATGCGCCTGGCCCGGGCGCCGGACCCGTCGGCAGAGCGGGCCAAGGCCGTAGCGGAGGCCAACGCCGCCTTGGCGAGCATCGACGAATCGGAAAAGGAAGATGAAGCTCCGGTCGCAGCGACAAGCAAGCCGTCCCGCTTCGCCCCGGGGGGGTTTTCCGACGCCGACGCGGAAGAGTTGCTGGAGAGCGCCCGGGCAAGGACGGCACTGCTGGAGAAGGCGCTCGACTTGGCCGAGAAGCAGGCACGCCGGCGGCAGTTTTTCGACAAGTATGGAAATCTCGACAAAGCCCGGATAGCGATGGCCTCCGGCGAGATTGAGAAAAAGGACTTTCTCCGCGAAATGGCCGATCTCAACATTTCCTGGGATGCGAAGTCCGGCGACTTCGTGCGTGATCCCATCGTCGAAACATTCGAGGCGCCCGTCGACGCCGATGCTGAGGCCTCCCGGACCTACAAAGACCATCTTTGGGATTTGTTGAACAACCAGCCAGAGAAGGAGTCGCGTTTCCACGCTGCAGTCAATTTTGTCTGCCGCCACACCAACCCTTGCGCCGGGAACATGGAGCAGTTCCATCGCGATCTTGCCAGCGGCATGAGCCGTGATGAGGCTTTGAATCACGGTATGGCCCGGCTTGCCGTGTTCGCCGAAACCGCGGCGCTGCCGGGACCAGGGCCAAGCGGCCCGATAGCAGTGGGTCCGAAGATCGGCCCCGGCGCTGCGGTTGCGCCGGGCGAGCCCGTGACCGCACCCGGAGAGTCGGCTGTTTCAGAACCAAATGCACCTGCCCCGGAAGCGGCCCCACCGTCAAAACCGACGACGTCGTCCGTCGCAGCAAAGCCGACCGTCTTTGTTGGCGGTGAAGAAGTTTCGCCCGCACAGGTGCGCGAAGCCTATCGGGCAAATCCCTTCTCGGTGAAGAAGAGCCTGAGCGACGAATTTCACCAGGCTGCCTGGAAGCAAGAGGGTGGTGGCGCAAAAGGCGGGCAGGCTCCGATTGCCTTCCGCATGCGCGATGGCGCGATCCGAGTGAATGAAGTGCGCTGGCTCGCCGTCGGCGACCTTGCTGAAATCAACGCACCGCAGGATCTCGGCCCGGTCGGTGTGCCGGCGTCTTCGCCGAAAGGAAACGGCGCGGCGGTCGACCCGATGGCGAGAACCGGTCAGCAGGTCGATCCACTGGCGAAAACGGGTGAGGTGGTCGATCCCCTGGCGCGGACAGGAGCGCCAGTCGAACCGCCCGGAGAAGTCGCGGCGCCGGGCAAACCCGTTCGCCAAACAAACTACACGCCGCCGCCCAAACCCAAAGCCGCCGCGATCCGACCGGCGGCGCAGGGGCCGAAGGGCTATACGCCCGTTCCACCCGAGGTGGTCGTGGAAGCGTATCGGATCAATCCCGATGTCATTTCGGCCAGTGGCAGCACCGAATTTCACAACCAGGTCTGGCGGCATGGCGGTGGACAAGGCAAGGCGCCAGTCGCCTTCCGGGTCGGCGACATGATCCGGGTAAACCTCGAAGCCTTTCCCGCCGGACTGCGGCCAATGATCGGCTACAAAATGTATGTCGGGAAATGAACCATGAATGGGCGAGGACATTTTCCGGAGCCGATGCATGAACCTCTCGGGACGCAGCGGGAATATCGCCGGCGCCGCAAGCCGCCTTCGGCTGATGCGTCATGGAGGAACCATGAATCGTGAAGGGAGTTTCGGCACGCGCGCAACTGTGCCCGCGACGGCGCTGGTGCTGCGCCCGCGCCATGCGCGCGCGGTCGATTCCGCTGCGGCGCTGCCGCGCGGCCTCCGGTGCAAATGCGCTTGCGGCGGTCACGCAGTGGCAGGGGAGGCGTGCGAGGCATGCCAGTCGCGGCGGCCGATGTTGCGGCGCAAGTCCGAGGGCATGGCGGTCGCCGGAGTTCCGGCCGGCGTTCGCGCCGTGATCGACAGTGCCGGCCAGCCTCTCGAACGCGGCGCGCGCGGCATGCTGGAGCAGCGCTTCGGCCACGACTTCAGTGGCGTGCGAGTGCATGCCGACGCGGCGGCGGCGCACTCCGCACGAGAGGTCAATGCCCTGGCCTATACCGTAGGCAACCATGTGGCTTTTGCCGCTGGGCGGTATGCGCCGGACTCGCCTGCCGGGCTGCACTTGCTGGCGCACGAATTGACCCACGTCGTGCAACAGTCCGGCGGCGAGCCCGGTGCCGACAGCATCGCCCGCGATGAGGCGGAGGCGGAGCGCAGCGCGAATGCCGTGATCGCGGCGCGCGTATTGCCCTCGGTTTCGGCAGCGCGTCCCGGCCTTCGCAAACAGGACGCGCCGACGGCGAGTGGTGTCGAGAAGGCTGCTTTCGGGACCGAGAGCCAGTGCGACTTGCCGGCGCTGTGCCGACTGCATTTCGCGCAACCGCAAACCGTCGATCGGGCACGTATTGACGCGGCCTATCGGCGCTGTGCTCCGGGCGTACCCACAGCGGGATTGGATCCCTGTCTCAGTGTGGCCTCCCTGCCGCCGTCGACGCTTGGCCCGCACAACCCGAATGCCCTTCCGCCAGTCGCCACCGGCGCGGGCCCGGGTGCGGGAGGTGGTGGCGGGCTTCACCTGCCTTCCACGACGCTGAAATTCCACCTGGGCGACTTGCAGGTGCAGCTTGACCTGCCGTCCTCGTTGACCGCCACGCTGCCGCTCAGCTATCGCAGTGCGCAAGTGGTCAGCTTCAAGATCGAGGCCACGACCTCGGGCGATTTCTCGCTGTCGGTGACCATTGACGCGGTTCCGCACGTACGCATTTCGCTGCATGCAGGCGTGTCCGTGGGCGGAACTCCGCAAGGTTCCGCAGGCCTGACCATCGAAGCCATCGACACGGTCTGCCGCGCGGAAGACCCGCAGGCGGCGCGCGCTAGCCTGGAACAGGCCGGCAAGAAACTGCACGACGCCGTGGTCGCCGCGCAAGCGTCCGCCCAACCGGACAAGCTGAAGGATGTGGTCGCCGCGATCGTCGGCGTGAATGGCGCGATTGACGCTGCGAAGGCGAAGTGCAAACAGGTGCCGCGTGTCCGATTGGACCTCGGCGTGCACGGTCCGCTCGGTCCGTTCACGCCACACATGCCAATCACCGACAGCGATCGCAGCAAGGCGCCGTACGTTGGCGGCACGTTGACGATTCCCTTCTAGGAACGCGCATGGACATGACCCACAGCATCTTCGAAAGGATGCCCGGCTACGGGAAGCCGGCGCTGATGGCGCGCACCAAGGTCACTGTCGTGGCAGCAGTGGTCTTGCAGGCGTGCAACAACCTGAGGCGAAAGGTGCCATGAAGATGGATACCTTGCACAAGAGTGACCAGGGTCCGCAGGTGCAGCAGTTGCAGCAGTTGCTGGCGCAGCGTGGCTACCCCGTGGACGTCAACGGCAGCTTTGACACCCGGACCTGGCAGGCCACGCGGGCGTTCCAGACGCAGAACCTCGACCAGCATGGGCAGCCACTCGTCGTCGACGGCACCGTCGGGCCCCTGACGTGGTGGAGTCTGCAGAACCCGAAGCCGTTCATCCAGGCGCCGACGGCGGTGGATTACAGCGTCTTGCCGGACAAGGGCGGCAGCAGCTGCGGGCGCGCCGCTCTCCTTGCCGCGATTGGCGAACTCAAGTCCAACGCCTGCGAGGTCGGCGGCGACAATTGCGGCCCATTCGTGTGCAAGTACCTGGCCCCGGCCGGTGTTGGCGAAGGCAATTCGTGGTGCGCCAGCTTCGTCAGCTGGTGCTTCCTGCAGGCGGCCGGTGGCGACCGGGCGTCGATGGCGTTCGCCTACACCCCCAGCGCGCGCAGCCTGCTGGCGGAATTCAAGCAGCAGGGCCGGGCCCTCGCGCCGGGCGGCGGTTACGTGCCGGTGCCGGGCGACGTCGTGGTGTGGTGGCGCGTGAGCCTGGCCGGCTGGCTGGGCCATGCCGGCCTGGTGCATTCGGTACAGGACGGCATGTTGTACACGATCGAGGGCAACCGCAGCCCGCGGGTACAGGGTTTTTCGTACGTACTGAGCCGGATGGACAAGCTGCTCGGCTTCGGCCATGTCCCATGAGCGCCTTCCCCGGTTCACCGCGCATCCTCAAGGGCGGCATCGTGCTGATCGATGCCGATACATCCGCGGTGCTGCGCGTGATCGCGCTGCAGTACAACCCCGACTCGCTGACCCGCACGCTGCAGGTGCAGGCGGTCAGTGCGGATGGCGGCGATCGCTCCGAGGTGCTGCGCCTGAAAGGGCCCGCCGGTCGAGACGCTGAAGCTGGAGGCGGAGATCGACGCCACCGACCAGCTGGAGTTTCCCGAGCAGAACGCCGGCACGGTGACAGTCGGGCATCTTCCCGCAGCTGGCGGCGCTGGAGACGATCGTCTATCCGACCAGCGCGCAACTGCGCGCCAACGATGTGCTGGCGCAGATCGGCACGCTGGAGATCGTGCCGATGGAGGCGCCGCTGACGCTGTTCGTGTGGAGCAAGGCGCGCATCGCTGCCGGTGCGCATCACCGAATTCAGCATCACCGAGGAGGCCTTCGACGCCGCGCTCAACCCGATCCGCGCCAAGGTCAGCCTCGGCCTGCGCGTGCTGTCGGTGGACGACCTCGGCTTCGCGCACAAGGCGGCCAGCCTGTTCATGACCTACCTGCAGCAGAAGGAAGCGCCTGGCCGGCAGCAGCGCCAGCCAGCCGCTGTCGCGCGCTCGGCATCACCGGAGATGCCATGATGGACGTCGATCTTTCCGCCGACCAGCCGCTACGCGCTGACTCCGCACCGCGACCTGGGACGCGCCGACGGCACGCCGGTGACCTATCTCACGCGCCGCTTCGTGCCGCCGCCGGAAAGCCTCGCGCTGCTGCAATGGCATCGGGTGACGCAGGGCGAGCGGCTGGACAACATCGCGGCGACCTACCTCGGCGATCCCGAGCAGTTCTGGCGGCTCTGCGACGCCAACCGCGCGCTGCGTCCCGACGAGCTGACCGAGACGATCGGCACAGCCGCTGCGCATCACCTTGCCCGAAGGCATCCCGGGGGTGCCGCAATGCTTAAGGGCGTGCACCTCACCCTGCTGGTCGGCCCGGTGGTGCCGGTGCCGGCGCCGCAGCTCGGTGATCGACGCGCTGACCAGCGTCGAGGTGACGCGCACGGACGAAGCGGCCGAGCGGCGTTCAGCTGCAGTTCACGCTGAGCAACAGTCGCCGCTGCACACGCTGTTCCTGCTGCGCGGGCGGCGACGTCGATCCCGCTGTTGCGGGTGATCATCGTCGCCACCGTCAACGGCACGCCGCAGTGCTGATCGACGGCGTGGTGACCAGGACCGAGGTCGCTGCCCGGCGCGGACCAGCGCCACACCGACGCTGCAGGTCACCGGCGACGACCTCACCGCCGTGATGCAGAAGCTGGATTCTCCGGCCTGCCGGGCCTGCCGTATCCGGCCATGCCGGCCGAGGCCGATCGTCGCGCTGCTGCTGGCCAAGTACGCCTTCCTCGGCATCGTGCCGCTGGTGATCCCGAGCATCGCGTTCGACGTGCCGATCCCCACCAATCGCATCCCGACCCAGCAGGGCGACGACCTGGAGTACATCCGCCTGCTGGCCGCGCGCGTCGGCTACGTGTTCTACCTCGATCCCGGCCCGGCGCCGGGCATGAGCATCGGCGTACTGGGGGCCGCAGTGAAGGTCGGCGTGCCGCAGCCGGCGCTCAACACGGACATGGACGCCGCACAGCAACGTCGAGAGCCTCAGCTTCAGCTACAACGGCAACGCGCGCAGCTTGCCGGTCGTCTACATCCAGAACGAGCAGACCAAGGTGCCGCTGCCGATCCCGATTCCGGACATCGGCCCGCTCAATCCGCCGCTCGGCCTGATCGATCCGCCGCCGCAGCGATTTCGCCCGCTGCCGGAAACGGCGAAATATTCGCCGGCGCGCGCGCTGTTGCTGGGCATGGCCGAGGCGGCCAGATCCGCCGATACCGTGACCGGGAGGGCAGCCTCGACGTGACCCGCTACGGCCGCGTGCTGAAGCCGCGCCAGCTGGTTGGCGTGCGCGGCGTCGGCCCCGCGTTCGACGGCCTGCACTACGTCAGCCAGGTGCGGCACACGATCAAGCGCGGCGAGTACAAGCAGAGTTTCGAGCTGTCGCGCAACGGCCTGCTCTCCACCGTGCCGCATGGTGCCGTCATGAACAAGTTCCACGGCAAGTACCGCGGCACCGTGGTCAACAACGTCGATCCGGAACAGCGCGGCCGCATCCAGGCGCTGGTGCCGGACGTGTCCGGCCTGATCCCGTCGAGCTGGGCGATGCCGTGCGTGCCGTTCGCCGGCAAGCAGAGCGGCGTCTACGTGGTGCCGCAGATCGGCGCCGGCGTGTGGATCGAGTTCGAGCAGGGCGATCCGGATTATCCGATCTGGGTCGGCGGGTTCTGGGGCGTCGGCCGCGGAACTGCCTGCGCTGGCGCTGGCGGGTAACCCGCTCAGTCCCAGCATCGTGCTGCAGTCGGGCCTGCAGAACACGATTTCGATCAGCGACCTGCCGGGGCCGGCCGGCGGCATCCTCCTGCAGAGCCTGACCGGCGCATTCATCGCGATCAACGAGATCGGCATCACGATCTCGAACGGACAAGGCGCCACCATCGTGCTCGCCGGGCCTCGACGGTGACGATCAACGACGGCGCCCTGCGTCGTGACTTAGGAGAATGTCATGCCGGGCTTTCTGATCCATGTCGGTGCCAGCGTGCTGTGTTCGCACGGCGGGCAGGCGCAGGCCAGCGCGCCGAATCCGCGCGTCACGGTCAGCGGCCAGCCCACGCGTGACGATGCGCCGCGCCGTGGCTGGTCGCCGGCTGCGCGCTGCCGCCGCCGCCGGCGGCAAACGGCCCGTGCGTCACCGCGCAATTCGTCGACCGCGGCCACCGCGGCGTCACCTCCAGCGGTCAGCCGCTGCTGCTGCTCGACAGCCAGGCGATCTGCGCGCCGACCGGCACGCCGCTGCTGATCGTCGCCAGCCAGACCCGCGCGACCGCGATCTGAGGACGCCATGAACGCCACGCTCGACATCGACTACCCGTTCCACTTCGATCCGCGCGGCCGCACCGCCGACGACGGACGCCGACGATCACGTGCGCGACATGATCGAACAGTTGCTGTTCACCAGCCCGGGCGAGCGGGTGAACCGGCCGGACTTCGGCAGCGGCCTGCTGCAGATGGTGTTCGCGCCGAACAGCCCGGAGCTCGCCGCCGCCCTGCAGTTCACCGTGCAGGCGGCGCTGCAGCGCTGGCTCGGCGACGTGATCGGCGTGGGCGCGTTGAACGTGGACAGCGACGACGCGACGCTCACGGTCACGCTCAGCTACACCGTGCTGGCAACCGGCGAAGCTCGCACCGAAACCTTTGCGAGGAACGTGTCATGAGTACCGCGACTGCCGCCGCCAGCCTCGGCCCGATCGGCTGCGCGCCGCTGCCCGCCTGCAGCGTGCCGGCGCGGCGCGAGCGCCTGCGCCGGTCCGGCACGCTCAATGGCATCGACTACGTCGAGGTCGGCGACGACGGCGTGAGCCTGTGCGTGCATCTGTTCGGCGCAATTCCGCAGGGCATGGGCGTGGCCAACGTGCGGGTGAGTGGTGGCGATCGCATCACCGGCCTGCGCGTGCTCAGCGTCAACCCGGAGCTGGAACCGGACCTGCACGACGACGCCTGCCTGCGCGTGGTGCTGGATCGCGAGGGCGACTACTCGGCGTACTGCCTGTGCCTGGTCGATGCGTCCTCCGGCAATGACCCGGCGAGCTGGCGGGCGTATCCGGACTTCGATCCGCGCTACGCCTGTACCGCGCTGCGCTTCCGCCTGAACTGCCCGCACACGCTGGACTGTGCGCAGGAACAGCCCTGCGTGCCTGCGCCCAACGCGCCACCGGAAATCAATTACCTGGCCAAGGACTACGAGAGCTTCCGCCAGCTGCTGCTGGATCGCATGGCGCTGGATCATGCCGGCATGGCAGGAGCGCCACGCGGCGGATCTCGGCATCACCCTGGTCGAGGCGCTCGCGTACACCGCCGACTATCTCAGCTACTACCAGGACGCGGTCGCCACCGAAGCCTACCTCGGCACGGCGCGCCGGCGCATCTCGGTGCGACGGCATGCGCGGCTGGTCGACTACCGCATGCATGAGGGCTGCAATGCGCGCGCGCTCGTCACGCTGGCTTATGCCGGTGACGACGACCTGCCGCTGGCGCTGGACAACTTGTTGCTGCTGGTGCCGCCGGCGTGGCCAGGGCAGCGCGCAGCCGGGCGTGATCGATGCAGTGGCGCTCGCTGCGGCGCGGGCGCAAGGTGCGCTGATCTTCGAGCCGCTGCCGCGCGATGGCGCGACCACGTTCACCGTGGTCGCCGCGAACAGCGCGATCCGCCTGTACACCTGGGGCGACGAGATGTGCTGCCTGCCGCGCGGCAGCACGCGCGCCACCCTGGTCGACGCACTGTGGCCGACACCCGCACCCCCGAGTCCGCCCGCATCGAATCCTCCCGCGCCAAACGAGCCTGCCTCGAAGCCGGCGGCCACGAACGACGTCGCATCCGCCCCAGTCCCGACTGCTGCACCGGGCGCTCAAGCTTGCGCCAGGCGACCTGCTGATCTTCGAGGAAGTGCTGGGACCGCAGACCGGCAATCCCGCCGATGCCGATCCGGCGCATCGGCACGCGGTGCGCCTGACGGACGTCCAGCCGTCCGTTGATCCACTCGATGGCACGCTGTTGCTGGAGATCGCCTGGGATGCCTGCGACGCACTGCCGTTCGACCTGTGCCTGTCGGTGCGCATGCCGTCGCCCGGCTGTGCCTGGCTGCACGACGTGAGCCTCACCCGGGGCAACGTGCTGCTGGTCGATCACGGCGAGCACGTGCGCGGACAGTGCACGTCCGCCGCGATCTGCTCGCCGGAGGGCGCGGACGGCGACTATCCCGGCCTCACCGCGGCACTCGCCGCGATGCCGGATGCCTGCACGCGCTGCGGCGCACTCCCCGAGGACTGCTGGCTGGTTCCCGGCAACGCGCAGTACGGCTGCTGCCATTGCGAAGGCGCGGTGCAGGACGTGCGCTGCCCGCCCACCGACACCGGCCACGTGTTGCCGGACGCGCCACTGACCTGGGCCGAACCGCTGCCGCCCATTGCGCCGGTGTGCCAGTTGTTCGCCCGCGATCCACGGCTGGCCTTGCCGCAAGTCACGATTTTCGGCGGTCGGCTCGATGCGGTACTGGTCGCCGGCGCGCCGGATCCGCGCTGGCAATGGCAGGCGGTGTACGACCTGCTGGAGAGTGGCCCGGACGACCGCCACGTGGTGGTCGAGGTCGACGATGACGGCGCGGCGCACCTACGCTTCGGCGATGGCGTGCTGGGCGCACAACCGCAGGCCGGCGATTTCTTCCGTGCCGCCTCGCGCATCGGCAACGGCAGCGCCGGCAATGTCGGACGCGACAGCATCGTGTGGCTGGCGCTGAAGTCCGGCGAACTTTCCGTCGACCTCGAACCGCGCAATCCGCTGCCGGCCACGGGCGGCACCGATCCGGAAAGCGCGGCCGAAGTGAAGTTGTATGCGCCCGGTGCGTTCCGGGCGACGCCTCTGCGCGCGATCATTGCCGACGACTACGCCAGCTTCGCCGCGCAGTCGCCGCAGCTGCAGGGCGCCGCCGCCGCGCTCGAATGGAGCGGCAGCTGGTATGCGGCCGACGTGGTGGTCGATCCGCTGGGCCGCGAATCGCTGCCGACGGGACTGGCGCGGCAGATCAAGGCGCAACTGGAACGTTACCGTCGCATCGGTCATGACGTCGAGGTGCGCGCCGCCCGTTACGTGCCCTTGCTGATCGAGCTGTTCGTCTGCGTGCTGCCGGACTTTCTCGCGGCGCAGGTCGAGGCCGAGTTGCGCGACCGCTTCAGTGCAGGCCTGCGCGGCGACGGCATGCCAGGCTTCTTTCATCCGGATCGCCTGCGGCTCGGTGCGCCGGTGTTCGTCAGTGCCCTGCTGGCTGAGGCGCAGTCGATCACCGGCGTCGCCCACGTCACGGTCACCACGCTGGCCCGCGCCGACGGTGGCACGAGCGGAGAGCTGCCCGTCGATGGCGTGCTGCCCATCGGCGCGCGCGAGATCGCGCAACTCGACAACGATCCGGATCATCCTGACCACGGAAGCATGGCGTTCACGCTGGGAGGTGGCCGATGAGCTGCTGCAGTGCCTGTGGCAAGCACGCCTGCGCCTGCGGTTGCGGGGCGATCGCGGGCACGCCGTTGCCGCTGTACAACCGGCCAGGGCTGGACAGCCTTGCATATCGCGTGGGCGCCTATGTGGATTTCCGCGCCACCATGCAGGCCGACCTCAGCGACGCGGCGCTGCCGGCGCTGGCCGGACTGCGCACGCGGGAGAACGACGACCCGTCGATGGCCCTGCTCGATGCCTGGGCGGTCACCGCCGACGTGCTGAGCTTCTACACCGAACGCATCGCCAACGAAGGTTATCTGCGTACCGCCACCGAGCGGCACTCGGTGCTGGAGCTGGCGCGGCTGGTCGACTATCGCTTGCGCCCGGGCGTGGCCGCCAGCGTCTATCTCGCCTACACCGTCGAGAAGGACTCGCCGCCGGTGACGATCCCGGCCGGGGCGGCCGCGCAATCGGTTCCCGCGCCCGGCGAGCAGATGCAGACCTTCGAGACCGCCGAGCCGCTGGACGCGCGCTTTGAATGGAACGCGCTGCAACCGCGGTTGACCCGGCCGCCCGACATCTCGCTGGACAACATTGCCAGCCTCGGCGAAGTGTGGATCGCCAGCACGGCGACCAACCTCAAGCTTAACGACCGGCTGCTGTTCCTGTTCGGCGATCTCGTCACCGGCACGCCGGCGATTCGCCTGGTGCAGTCGGTGGCAGTCGAGCAGGCGGACCAGCGCAGCAAGGTCGTGCTGCAGTCGCTGAGTGAGGTGACGCAGAGGCTTGTGGGCGCTGCCAACGTGGCGATCGCCGCGTTGGCAGGCAGCAGTGGCAGCTGGGTGGGCACCCTCGAGCAGGTGCGCCAGCAGCTGTTGCTGGGCAAGGACAATGGCGGAACCTACACCGAATTCAAGCGTTCGTTTGGCGGATTTGAAGGTTTTGCCGGCGGTCCGGCGGCAACGCAGGCATTCGTGCAGAGCGCACAAGAGGCATTTGGCGGCAGTGGCGCAACCTTGCCACCGCCGTCGGCCGGTTTCGGTGCCTTGTTCGGCGCGCTGACGCTCAACACCACGCTGCAACCGGCCAGCAGTTTGCACCTGTCGCGCAGCGCCTCCACTGCCCTGGGAACGGGGAGCGACACGCGGCCGCAATTGCTGCTGAACTTCGCGCCGCGGCTGATCGACACCTTCTATCGCGCCTGGACCAGCGTGCCGCAAGGCCAGGCGTCGCCGGCGTTGAGCGGCGTCTACGCAATGCGTCTGAGCGCGCCACTGTTCGGCTACAACGCGCCGCAGATCATCAATCTGAAACAGACGAGCTCGACGGACGGGACCAAAAAACCGCCACTCACGACAACGATCACCACGAATGAACCGGTTGAGCCGAGTGCACAAAACGAAAACCCGGATGTGCTGTCGCTGGATAACGCCTACCCTGGCATTTCGGCTGGGAGTTACGTGCTGATCCGACGCACGGATGACACCATTCCCGTCATTGCGCAGGTAAAAAGCGCACAGGTTCATCCTCGCACCGACTACGGCATCAGCGGCAAGACCACCGAAGTCACACTCGTCGATCCGAACGCGGACACCGACAATGAGATCTGGCCGGCGCCCGACATGGCTACCGTGCGCAGCACCCAGGTGTATGCGCAGAGCGAACTGCTGCCTCTGGCCGAGGTGGTGATCGCCGACACGGTCGGCGCCGTGGCTGCGAGCGACACGCAACAGCGCACCACCCAGGACAGCGCGACGCAGCTCACGCTGGATGGTGCCGTCGACGGCCTCAAGGCTGGTCGCTGGGTGATCGTCCAGGGCCAGCGCAGCGACGTGCCGGGCACCGCCGCGGTGACCGCCGCGGAACTGATGATGTTGGCCGCGGTCGAGCAAGGCGCCGATACGACGCTGCCCGGGGACACGGTGCACAGCACCCTGGTGTTCGCGAACCAGGGCCTGGCCTACAGCTACCAGCGCGACACCGTGTCGGTATACGCCAACGTGGTGCGCGCCACCCACGGGCAGACCCGCAACGAAGTGCTCGGCAGCGGTAGCGGCGCGCTCCCGATGCAGGTGTTCGCCTTGAAGCAGAAGCCGCTCACCTATGTGTCCGCCTCCACCGTCGATGGCGTGCAGAACACCCTGGTCGTGCGCGTCAACGACGTACAGTGGCAGGAAACGCGCAACCTTGCTCTTGTCGGGGCCAGCGAGCGCGGCTTCGTCACCGCCACCGACGATGGCGGCAGCACGACCGTGGCCTTCGGCGACGGTGCGCACGGCGCGCGCCTGCCGACCGGCGTCGAGAACGTCAAGGCGAGCTACCGCAATGGCATCGGCACGCCGGGCAATGTCGTGGCGCAACAGATCAGCCTGCTGGCGACCAAGCCGCTGGGCGTGAAGGCGGTGGTCAATCCGCTGCGCGCGTCCGGCGGCGCCGATGCGGAAACGCGCGACCAGGCACGCCGCAACGTGCCGCTGGCGGTGCTGGCGCTGGATCGACTGGTCTCGGTGACCGATTATGCGGACTTCGCGCGCACCTTCGGCGGCGTCGGCAAGGCCGCCGCGATCAAGCTCGGCAACTTGGTGCAGGTCACCATTGCCGGTACCGATGACGCGCCGATCGATCCGACCTCCGATCTGTACCGCAACCTGCTGCAGACCTTGCAGACCTACGGCGATCCGTCACTGCCGCTGCGGCTGGACGTGCGCGAACTGCTGACCCTGACCGTGAGTGCGAAAGTCGGTCTGCTGCCGGATTACGCCTGGGAATCGGTCGAGCCGGTGCTGCGGACCACGCTGCTCGCTGCGTTCGGTTTCGAGCAGCGCGCGCTGGCCGAGGATGTCTACCTGAGCCAGATCGTCGCCTGCATACAGTCCGTGCTCGGGGTGGCGTGGGTCGACGTGGACGGATTCGGCAGCCTCGACGAGGCGACCCTGCTCGCCGGCTTTGGCGATGTTCCCACGGATGACGATGGCGGAAACGACGGCAATGTGCTGCTGCTGTCACGACAAATCGCTCCGGCGGCGAATTCGGGCGTTCCGTCGCGCGTGCCCGTGCTGCCCGCCCGTTTCGACAGCGATAACGTCCTGAAGCCGGCTCAGCTTGCCTACCTGCCGCCGGATGTTCCCGACACGCTGCTGTTGCAGGAGGCCACGTCATGAGCGTGCAACCGGACCGGTTGTATGACCTGCTGCCGGTGGTCCATCGCATGCGCGATGCCGACCAGGGCTATCCGCTGCGCGACTTCCTGCGCGTGCTGGCGACACAGGCCAACATCCTGGAGCAGGACATCGCGCGGCTGTACGACAACTGGTTCATCGAGACCTGCGACGACTGGGTGGTTCCCTACATCGGCGATCTGCTCGGATACACCCTGCTGCCGGAGGCGGCCACGCTGGACGCGGCCAACGGTAATTGCGGGCGCGGCCTCGGCCACGCGCTGGCGCCACGTGCCGATGTCGCCAACACGATCGATGCGCGCCGGCGCAAGGGCACGCTGTCCCTGCTGGAGGATCTGGCCCGCGACGCGGCGGACTGGCCGGCGCGTGCGGTGGAGTTCCATCGCCTGCTGGGCTGGATGCAGCACCTCGACCACAAGCATCCACGCCGTGGCGGCACCGCCGATCTGCGCGATCCGGGCCGGTTGCAGCGGATTGCCTGGGCCGACGGAGCGTTCGATCCGTTTGCGCACAGCGTCGATGTGCGGCGACTGGGCAGTTCGCGTCGACGCGGTCGCTACGGCATTCCCGACGTCGGCGTGTTTGCGTTTCGCCTGCGCAGTTATCCAGTGACCACCACGCCCGCATACTGCGAGGAGGAGTTCGGGCCGCACTGCTTCAGTTTCAGCATCCTGGGCAACGACACGCCGTTGTTCCAGCTCCCGCTGGAAGAAACCGCGCCCACCCATATCGCCGGGGAATCCAACCTGCCGGTCGCGCTGCGACGCTACCGCTTTGCCGAGCGTGGGCCGCACGCCGATTACGCCAACGTGTCCGCCGCGCTCTACGGCGAGGATCGCAGTGTGCAGATCTGGGCGCCCGACTGGCCGGTGAAAGGCCAGAGTTCGCCGCTGCTGCGCGAGGTGCTGATCCCGGCCGATCTGTCGCTCTGGCACTACCAGGTGCCGCGCGGCAAGGCGGCGGTCGACCCCGAACTGGGCCGATTGATGTTCCCGGCCAACCAGCGGCCCAAACGCGGCGTCTGGGTGTCTTATCAGTACGGGTTCGCCGCCGATCTCGGTGGCGGCGAGTACGCGCGGCTGACACCGGAGCTGGAGCACGCGACGCGCTACATCGTGCACGCCGCGCTGCCGGGTGCCGATCCGTCGGCGGTCTGGCCTGCCAGCCACTTCGGCAGCATCGCCGACGCGCTGGCCGCGTGGACGCAAGCGAAGGGCGCCGCGCAGCCACCACACGCGCTGATCATCGAATTGGCCGAAAGTGGCGTGTACGAAGGCAGCCTCGACCTGCAGCTGGAGGCCGGCGAGGCGATTCAGTTGCGCGCCGCCGAGCGCACGCGGCCAATCCTGCGTCTGCTCGACGTGCGCGCCAGCCAACCCGACGCGCTCAGCATCAGCGGCCACAGCGGCAGCCGGGTGCTGCTCGATGGACTGCTGATCATGGGACGCGGCGTCGAGGTGCAGGGACCGAACGACGACGGCGAGGGCGCACCGCCAGCCGACGACCTGTGCGAGCTGGTGATCCGCCACTGCACCCTGGTGCCGGGTTGGGCGCTGCACTGCAATTGCGATCCCAAGCGTCCCGGTGAGCCGAGCATCACGCTCGACGGGACGCGAGCTTCGTTGCGTGTCGAACACAGCATCGTTGGCGCAATATCGGTGACCAGTCCATTGCGCCGCGGCGATCCGCCGCCCCTGCAACTCTGCGACAGCATCCTCGATGCCACCGGGATCGAGCGGGTTGCGCTGGGCGCACCGGACGAGGCGGTGGCCTATGTGGAGGCAAGTTTCAGCCGCTGCACGGTGATTGGCGAGGTACAGGCGCACAGCGTGGCGCTGGCGCAGGATTCGATCTTCGCCAGCGTGCTGCGGGTGCTGCGGCGCCAGGCCGGCTGTGTCCGTTTCTGCCATGTCCCCACCGGCTCGCGCACGCCGCCGCGCTTTCATTGCCAGCCTGACCTTGCGCTGGCTGCCGTCGCGACGGGCGATGCGGGAAAACGCGCGCGCGAATTGCTGCGAGTGGTGCCGCAGTTCGACAGCCAGCGTTATCCCTCGCCGCACTACCTGCGTCTGGCGGACGGTTGCTGCGACGAGATTCGCCGCGGCGCGTCCGATCGTGCCGCGATGGGCGTCTACCACGACTTGTACGAACCGCAGCGCGAGGCGAACCTCGCGCTGCGGTTGGCCGAGTACGTGCCGGCCGGCGCCGATGCCGGCATCCTGTTTTCGACGTAGGAGATCGACATGAAAGGCGACTTCGCACGCGTCACCTTCGATCCGGCCCGGCATTACAGCCAGGTGTTGCAGCAGCAGGGCCGCGTTCTGCTGGACGCGGACTGGAACGAGCAAGGACACATCCAGTTGCATCTGTTGCGCGCGCTGATCAGGGATCTGGTAGGTCCGTGCTGGGCCGTGGGCGACGGCTTCAGCCTGATTAGCTCGACCACCGATGCAAACGGTGCGACGAATCCACTACTGCTGGCCGATTGGCAACTGACAGCGGGGCATTTCTATGTGGACGGCATCCTGTGCGAGAACGAGATGCAGGCGACGCCGGTGACGTTGGCCACGCAGCCGTATCGACCCACCCCGGATTACGTTGCGGGCACCGCCAGCAGCGGCTTCGAGAATCCGCCGGACAGCTATGCCTTGTATCTCGACGTGTGGGAGCGTCATCTGTCAGCGGTGGAAGCGCCGGCGATCGACGACGTGGCCCTGAACGGCGTCGACACCTGCTCGCGCGCCCAGGTGATATGGCAAGTGCGCATGCTCGCCCAGGCCCAGGCCGACCAGCAGCTCGATGACATCACCACCGTCCTCAAACTGCGCCTGCAGGCCAGCACGGATCCGCAGGCGCAGGCTGGAATCAACGAGAGTCTGGCTGCAGTCCGCACCTTGCGCGACGGCATCGACGGCAAGGGCAACGGCGACCCCTGTGCGATGCGGCGCCAGCTGCTGGGTGCACGCCGCCAGTGGGCGCTGCCGCGGCTGAGCGCGCAATTGGGGCCGGTCGCCTCCGACAGCGATCCCTGCGTGATTGCCGCCGACGCGGGTTACCGCGGCATGGAGAACCAGTTGTACCGGGTCGAGATCCATCAGGGCGGCGCCGCCGCTGCCGCCGGTGCGGCGGGCGGTGCCAGTTTCAAGTGGTCGCGCGAGAACGGATCGGTGATTTTCCCGCTCGTCAGCAGCGTGCTCGGCGCCACGGCAAGCGATGGCAGCGCGCAGGTGACGGTGACCCTGGCGCGGGCCGGCCGTGATGCCCGGCTAGGCCTGGCGGTCAACGACTGGGTCGAACTGGTCGACGACGACTACACGCTGGCGCAGCGTGCCTGTCCGCTGCTGCAGGTGATCGCGGTCGATCTGACCGATGGCAGCGTCACCCTCAACGTGCCGATGAACCTCACGCCATACCAGCCTGCCAGCAATTCACGCAAACATCCGCTGTTGCGGCGCTGGGACCAGTCGGAGGCATTGAACGGGCAGGGTGCGGTGGCCGTGGCCGAGGGCGCCACCATCACCCTGGAAAACGGCATCCAAGTCAGCTTCGTGGCAGGCGGGATCTACGCGACCGGCGATTACTGGCTGATCCCGGCGCGTGTCGCCGGCAATGGCGTGCTCGACTGGCCGTCGGTGACGACGGCGGATGGGAGCACGGCGCCAGCGGCATTGCCGCCGCGCGGTCTGCATCATTACGCCGCGCTCGGGATGATCGGTGACCAGGGCGTGGTCCAGGATTGCTGCTGTCGCTTCGATTCGCTGTGCGCACAGCAGCAGGCGAGTGCCATCGCTACCGGCAAACAGTCGCCGGCCGTCGGCGCCACGGCGGTGGCGGTACCGGCCGTGAAAAAGACTCGCAAGGCAGCCAGGGCGACAAAGAAGAGCGGCGCCGCCAACGACGCAAAGTCGGGATAGGTGCAAGAGGCCGATGAAATGTTCAGTCCAGTGCCTGACCAATCCGTCTTGCAGCGGAGCGGTGCCAGAAACAGCATGCGGCGCGAACGGATGACATCGAAAATTGCACGGTGCCTGGCCATGGCGATGATCGCGCTGGTCTTGTTGACGGCGCACTTGCTGACGCTGGCGCAATCAACGGGGCCGACTCAGCCGCATCGCACCGCGGTACTGCATCCAGCTCCGACTCCGGCCAAGCCGCCGTCGGTGGCAACCGGCGCACAGGCGCTGAAGTGCCAGCCGGTCAAGCTTCTTCTCTTGCTGCATGAACACGACATGCCCAACGTCGTGGGATGCCCCCGTGCCGTCGTCGACCGCAGCCTCAAACAGGCCGATCTCGGCGCTGCGAAACCGGTGCTGCTAGCGAACGATGCGTCGAACGGCGTGGTGTTTCGACAGGATCCGCTCCCGGGCAGAAGAGTGATGTCGAACACGCAGGTGACGCTGTACATCTCGACGGGTCCTGCTCCGCAACCTCCTCCTCCTCTTCCTCCTCCTCCGGAAAGCGAAGGCCCGCCGGCCCCGGCAGCCACCGTGAGTCCGGGTCCCAAAAAGCGGGCAATGACCACCGTGCCCGCGGTCCGGGGGGTCGCGGAAGCCCGCGCATTGGTAACCATCGAAAAGAGTCGCCTTCGTCCGATCTTCGGTGGCAAGGAATTCAGCGAAATACCTCGCGGCCGCATGATTCGCACCGATCCCCCGGCGGGCAGGCCGGTCGCGCAGGGCAGCCTGGTCAGCTACTGGGAGTCGCTCGGCCGGGCGCCCCCGCCCCCGCCCCCGCCCCCGCCCCCGCCCGTACCACCACCCGTACCACCGCCCGCATCGACGGTGCCGTCCGTGATAGGCCAGACGCCGGCTGAGGCGGTGGAGACCCTTCAGGCTGCTGGCTTCGCAGCGGGCGAGCCGATTCCGGAGTTGACCCTAAGCGGGACGGGGCGCATCTCCCGGCAGGATCCGCTTGCAGGAAGTCCCCTCGCGCAGAGACAGCAGGTGCTGCTGTGGCGTTCGTATGCGTGGCTTTCGACCATGAGCCTTGCCGTGGTCCCGCTGCTGATCCTGGGTTCCCTCGCGGGTCTGGCGCTCACGCATATCAGAGCGAAGCGACGGCTCGCCTACACCCGTGCGGTGCTGCGCATCCAGCCATCGCTGGCACGCGATGGCGAAACGCCGTTTGTCCGTACGATCCCGCCGGCCGGGCCGGCACTTGGGTTGCGAGCGTCGCTGCAACCGGGCGAGGTGCATTTCGCCGGTCCGGTGCCGATCGAACGACGGGAGATCCAGCATGACTGAGTCCAGTGGTTGTCAGGTCCGTGAGTTGTTGCCGGCTTCGCTCTCGTCGATGGATGAGGTGTTGAAGCAGGAGCTCTGCAAGGACCCGAAGATCGGCCCGCGCACGCTGGCGTGGGGATTCGTCGGCTCGGAAGCCACCGATGCACTGCGCGGCGTGCTCGACTGCGACGTCTTCGAACTGGTGGCGCAAGGCTGGTGCGTGGCGACGGAACTGCGCGAATATTCGGACCCGGCCAGGCACCCGCCCGGCGAGCGATCCATCGTGCATCTGGGCAAGCACAGCTTCGTGAAGACCGTCCACCCGGTGCTGGATGTCATGATCGAATCGACCCGATGCGCCTCGCTGCGTTTCACGCTTGAGCTGGCGGCCAATTTCCGCGGTGTGGCGTTGTCGATAACCGATGGCCGAATCACCGGGGCAGGCGCCGGCGATGGCGACGTCGGTATACAACTGAAATATGGCGAGGTCACCCTGCTCGACAAGGAAACGCGAAAGGTAGCGTTTCCGGCACGGATCGATTTCAAGGCGCCCGGACTGTTGATCGGCTGATCGTCATGCCGTCGGCGACAAAGGGTCAGGTTCACGCCAACGCCCGCAATCGGCGACAATGGTGCGGTCATGACCCCCGCCATTTCCCGCATCGAACCCGCCGCCTCGGCCTGGCAGCTTTCCGTGGCACCGATGATGGACTGGACCGATCGGCACTGCCGCTATTTCCATCGGCTGCTGTCGCCGCGCTCGCGCCTGTACACCGAGATGGTGACCAGTGCCGCACTGATGCGTGGCGGCCAGCTGCGCCTGCTCGAGCACAGCCAGCAGGAGCACCCGGTGGCGCTGCAACTGGGCGGCAGTGACCCGCGGGAGTTGGCGCAGGCGGCTCGGCTCGGCGCCGAGGCCGGCTACGACGAGATCAATCTCAACGTCGGCTGCCCATCCGATCGGGTTCAGTCGGGCCGGTTCGGCGCCTGCCTGATGCGCGAACCGGCGCTGGTGGGCGATTGCGTCAAGGCGATGCGCGATGCGGTCGGGGATGCAGATCGGCAGGTTCCGGTGACGGTGAAGTGCCGCATCGGCGTGGACGACCAGGACGACTACGCCGGCCTGCAGCATTTCACCGAAACCATGCTGGAGGCGGGCGTCGAGGTGCTGATCGTGCATGCGCGCAAGGCGTGGTTGCAGGGCCTGTCGCCGAAGGAGAATCGCGAGATCCCGCCGCTGGACCACGCGCGGGTGTACCGGCTGAAACGCGAATTTCCGGAGCTGGTGGTGGTGGTCAACGGCGGCATCACCACGGTCGAGCAGGTTCGGGCGCACCTGGCTCATCTCGATGGCGTGATGCTGGGTCGCGCGGCCTATCACGATCCTTACCTGCTGGCCCGGCTGGAGCACGCGCTGTACGACGAGCCGCTACCCGGGCGTGACGAGGTGTTGTCGCGGATGCAGCCCTACGTCGAAGCCGAGCTGGCGCGCGGTACCGCGATGAAGCACGTCAGCCGCCACTTGCTGGGTCTGTACCAGGGCGAGCCGGGGGCCCGCGCTTTTCGCCGCACGATCAGCGAGGGCGCGCACCTGCCCGGCGCGGGCTGGGCTTTGCTCGAACGGGCGCAAGCCTCTTGCCGGCTGGCAGCATGACGGCGGCGACCTGTCCGGGCCGTATTCAGGCCGGATCACCTAGGCTGGACGACTGGGTAAACCTCGGACAGGATATTCACGCATGATCAGGTACAAGAGCTTGCTGGTGGCCGCGTTGATCCCGCTTGCGGGCGCCGTGGCCGGCCAGTCGACCAAGCCGGCGGTGACGCTGGATCAGGCCGTGCTCAAGGTGCAGCGCGATACCGGTGGCAAGGTGCTCTCGGCCGAATCGCGCGGCATCGGCCGGCGGGTGGAGTACCGGATCAAGGTGCTGACCCCGAACGGCCATGTGAAGGTGATGGCGATTTCTTCCGAGGCGAGCAAGAATCCTCCATCGCCCCAGTCAACCAAGAACCCGCCCGGGCGGAACGCGGGCAGCAAGGAGAAACATTGACATGCGCATCCTGTTGGTGGAGGACGAGGCGCCGCTTCGTGAAACGCTGGCGGCGCGACTGAAACGCGACGGCTTCGCTGTCGATGCGGCACAGGACGGCGAGGAGGGCATCTATCTCGGCCGTGAGGTGCCGTTCGACCTGGCCATCATCGACCTGGGCCTGCCCAGGATGTCGGGCATGGACCTGGTCAAGGCCCTGCGCGAGGCCGGCCAGCGTTATCCGATCCTGATCCTGACCGCGCGCGGCAGTTGGCAGGACAAGGTCGAAGGGCTCAAGCACGGCGCCGACGACTACCTGGTCAAGCCGTTCCACGTCGAGGAACTGCTGGCGCGGATCAACGCGCTGGTGCGCCGCGCCAGCGGCTGGTCCAAGCCGATCCTGGCCTGCGGCATGATCAAGCTGGACACCACGGCGCAGACGGTGACCGTCGAAGGCAAACTGGTCGATCTCACCAGTTATGAATACAAGGTGCTGGAATACCTGATGCTGCACGCCGGCGAGCTGGTCTCCAAGGCCGACCTCACCGAACACATTTACCAGCAGGATTTCGACCGCGACTCCAACGTACTCGAAGTTTTCATCGGCCGGCTGCGGCGCAAGCTCGATCCGGAAGGTACCCTCAAACCCATCGAGACGGTACGTGGACGCGGATACCGCTTTGCCATCCCGCGCACCGACGGCGACGACGAATGAGCTGACGCCACCGCGCCGCCCGCTGTCGCTGGCGGCGCGCGCGGCGATCGCCACCGGCTTCGTGCTGGCCGGTTTCCTCGGGCTGGTCGGGCTGACCTTGTCCCAGGCCAACAAGGAGCGCGCACTGAGCGCGCTGCACGATCGCCTGCAGAATTTCGCGATCGCCTACATCACCAATTTCGACGTCAACCGCTACGACAGGATCCTGCCGCCGGATACTTCGCCGGATCCCAATTTCTCGCGACCAGGCTCGGGTCTCTACGCGGTCGCCGTGGGCGACAAGGGTTTCCACTGGGAGTCGGCGTCGGCCATCGGCCGCGACTTCAGCTTCCTGGCACCGCTGGCACCGGGCGCAAGTCGCTTCGTCGGTCCGATCGACACGCGGATGGGCCGCCTGTATTACTACAGCTACGGGGTGGCCTGGGATACCCAGGGCAGCAAGTCGGTGCGCTTCACCATCATGGTCGCGCAGACCGAGGACCAGCTCGAAGGGGGCAACGCGGCGTATCGGCGCGCGCTGGTGATCTGGCTGTCGATCCTGGGCGTGATGTTGATCGGGTTGCAGCTGTTGCTGCTGCGCTGGAGTCTCACCCCGTTGCGCAAAGTCGCCAGCGACGTGAGCCGGGTGGAGCGCGGCGACAGCGAGCAACTGGACAGCCAGTATCCGATCGAACTGACCGGCCTGACCGAACGGATCAATGCCTTCATCACCAACGAGCGTGAGCAGCGCACGCGCTACCGGCATACGCTGGCCGACCTGGCGCACAGCCTGAAGACGCCGCTGGCGGTGATCCGTTCGCAGCTGGAGTCGGCCGCCACCGATGAAGCCACGCGGCGCAGCAGCCTGCTTGACCAGGTGCGCCGGATGAACGAACTGGTCGCCTATCAACTGGCGCGCGCGGCGACTTCCGGGCGCCAGACATTTGCCAGCGCGGTGCCGGTGGCCAGCCACGCGGAAGACCTGGTGCAGGGCCTGGAAAAGGTCTACGCCGACAAGAACGTGCTGTGCGAGTTCGATATCGACGACGGCGCGGTGTTCTACGGCGAACAGGGTGACTTGCTCGAATTGCTGGGCAACCTGCTGGAGAACGCCTTCAAGTGGGTCAACCACCGGGTGTTGCTGGTGGTGAAGATGCAGCCTCAAGCCGGGCGTGCGCGCCCCGGATTGCTGCTGTGCGTGGAAGACGACGGCCCGGGCATTGCCAGCGACAAGATCGAGAAGGTGCTGCAGCGCGGCGTGCGCGGCGATGAACGCGTGCAGGGCCACGGCATCGGATTGTCGATCGTGCAGGACATCGTGCACGCCTACCAGGGCGATCTGGTCGTCGATCGTTCGCCCGAACTCGGCGGTGCGCGTTTTTGCGTGCGGCTGGCGGCGAGCTGAGCAAACGTTCCAGCAGCGCCGGCACGCCGCCGAATACCTTACTGAATCGATCCAGGCAGCAGGGATTGCCAACCCAGATGCGGACGCGTGGCGGGAGCTGGTGCAGACGAGGCGGACGCCGAGCGATCGTTGCCGTTGCGGGACGTGCTGGTCGCGCCGTCGCTGCTGGCGCCGCTGCTGTCGTGGCTCATTCGCCCGGCATCGCCGCCCGTCGTGTCGGTGTCATGTACGGAGCGACTGGATGCAGTTGGAGCTGCCTGCTCCATGCTTTGGCTATCCAGCGTGGCAGCCGTCGCCGAACCCGCGACTGCGATGCACAAGGCACATCCGAGGATTTGACGGGTGGCACGCATGGCAGTCGAACTCCGGGAGCTCGCAGTCGAAAGGCTGATCCTCGCAGAAACAGGCAGGTAGCACCAGTGCTGCGAACCGGGGCACCAATGTCGCCGTGCGGCGGTGCAGGCTAGAATCGGCCCATGCTTACCCGCCACGATGCCTCGTTGGGCGAACCCGCTCATCGGCGGGGTGCGACGGCTCCCGACTGCAGCCTGACAGAGCCCATCTCCCTGCTGGCCTTGCTGGCATCGGGAGAGCCCGTTTCCGGGGTGGCACTCGCCGCGCAGATGAGCGTCTCCCGCGGGGCCATCCGGCAGCAAATTGAAGCGCTGCGCGCGCGCGGCGTGCCGGTGCAGGCGCGCCGCGGTGCCGGCTATGCCCTGCCGTGGCCGTTGCAGATGCTCGACGCCGGGCAGATTCGCGCCGCGCTGCCCATGCAGTGCCTGCAATCGCTGGGCCATCTGGAGGTTCACGGCGAACTCGACTCCACCTCCAGCGAACTGCAGCGAAGACTGGCCACCATGCCGGATCTCGCCATGGTGCTGGCGGAGAGCCAGAGCGCCGGACGTGGCCGCCGCGGCCGCGGGTGGCTGTCGCCGCCGGGATTGAACATCTACTTGTCCTGCCTGAAGCGTTTTGATGCGGGTTTTGCGACATTGAGCGGGTTGTCGCTGGCGATCGGCGTGATCGTGCTGCGCGCGCTGGATGAGCTGGGCATCCCCGGTGCTGGTCTGAAATGGCCCAACGACGTACTCGCCGGACACGGCCGTGCGCGCGGAAAATTGGCCGGCATCCTGGTAGAGCTGAGCGGGGAATACCGGGGCCCATGTGCGGCGATCGTCGGTATCGGTATCAATTTGCGTCTGACCCCGGCGCTGCGACGCCAAGCCGGGCAGCCGACCTGCGACTTGGCCAGTCTGTGCGCGGGCGACGTACCGGATCGCAACCGCGTCGTCGCGTCGTTGATCGCCGCCCTGGTGCGCGGCTTGCCCGAGTTTGAGTCGCGGGGATTCGAAGCGTTCGTGGACGACTACGAGCGCCATGACTTGTTGCGCGACGCGTCGTTGCAACTGAGCGGCGCGCTGGATCCGTTCGAAGGCACCGGCGCGGGTATCGACGCCCGTGGCGCCTTGAAGGTGCGCCTGTCCGACGGCGGCCTGCGCCACATCGACAGTGCCGACGTCACGGTACGACGCGCATGAGGCTGTTGCTGGATCTGGGCAACACCCGGCTGAAATGGGCGTTGCAGCACGACGCCGCGGAATGGTGCGCGCAGGGCGCGCTGGACTGGCAGGCAAACGTCGGCGACGAGCTCGCCCAGGCCTGGATAAATCTGCCCCGACCGACGCAGGTGGTGGCCGCGTCGGTCGTTGGTGGCGCGCGCGAGCAGCAGGTCGCCGAGGTGACCCAGCAAGTATTCAGGAGTGTGCCGCATTGGCTGCGCACGCCCGCCAGTGCCTGCGGTGTGCGTAACGCCTACGCCGAGCCACAGCGACTGGGTGTGGATCGATTCCTGGCGATGGTTGCCGCGCATGCCGCACATCGCGGGCCGTGCGTGCTGGCCAGCGCCGGCACCGCGCTGGTGCTGGATGCAATGACGCGTGGCGGTCGCCATCTGGGCGGGTTGATCGCGCCGGGTGTGCGCCTGATGCAGCAATCCCTGCTCGATGCGACCGCGCTGGTGCGCCCGCAACGCGCGGGTGACATCCTGGACCTGGCCGACAACACCGCCGATGCCGTGGCCTCCGGCTGCTGGCAGGCGGCTGCCGCACTGATCGAGCGCTTTCACGCGCGCGTGCTGCCGCTACTCGATGGCGCAGCGGTGCTGATCCTCGACGGCGGCGACGCGCAGCAGCTGGTCCCGCTGCTGTCGATGCCGGCGCAGCTGGGCAAGGACAGTGTCCTGCGCGGTCTGGCGTTGTGGGCGAATGCGCACCTGTCGTCGCCGAACGTGTAGGGAGTTCGCGCGGTGCGACGCACTGTGTGCAACTTGTACGGCGCCCTTGGCATCCTGCGTAGCTCGTTGCCGCCATGGCGGCGGCCATGAGCACGCGTTGCCGCTTGACATGCGAGCGAGGGCACGCATTCCGAGCTTCCATCCAGTGCGTCGCATTACACTATGGCGCGTGGGTGGCAGAAATTTTCCGGCCCGCGAGAACGACTGCGTGATCCACTATCCACCGCTTCCTGCGCATGGAACCATCATGGCCCGGCGAAACGGCGGCTGCGGTCATCATCCAGCCATTGTTCGCCTCGGAAGTTCTGCTGCCCAGGTTCCGGGGTCGGGTCGCGTTGATTGGGGGGTTCGATGTTCCTGCGTCTGCTGTTTGTTCTGTTGAGCGCACTCAATATCGCGGTCGGAGCGTGGGTGCTGCTGGGCCAGCCCTACAGTCACGCCCGCGGCGTCACCGATCCGGGGGTGCCGGAATTGCATTTGCTCTCTGAAATGCCGGCGCCGGCAGACACCTCACCCGCGCCCGACCTGCCGGCGCGCCAGGCAGCGGGCGCGTCGTTCAACTACCGCTGCACCACGCTGGGGCCATTCGGCACACCGCAGGATCTGCGTGATGCCCGCCAGGCGCTGGGTTCCCGGGTGGTACGCATGCGTTCGCGCCAGGAGCAAGCCAGCCAGCCCTCCTCCTGGTGGGTCCACTTGCCGGCGGCGGCGAGCCGCGCCCAAGCCCTGGAGCAAGCCAGGCGGCTCGGCGCACGGAACATCGACGACTATTTCGTGGTCGGCTCCGGCGATCAGGCCAACACGGTATCGCTGGGCTTGTTTCGGGACCAGGCTAACGCGCGCAAGCGCCTCAACGAGGTGGTCGCCGCCGGCTTTCCTGCGCGCATGAGCGAGCGCAGCGAAAACGCGCCCGAATACTGGCTGGACCTGATGCTCGCTGACGGCAGTCGCCTCGATTGGCGCAAGTACGTCAGTGCCAGCGGCGTCGGCTCGCATAGTGCCGCCTGCTTCTGAGCATGGTCGCCAGTGTGCCTGCTAGAATCCCCGACTCCGCGCCGGCATAGCTCAGTTGGTAGAGCAACTGATTTGTAATCAGTAGGTCCCGGGTTCGACTCCTGGTGCCGGCACCACCTACTCATCGGGTTGCCCGTGAATCGTGAGCCCGCCTTGAGCGGGTTCTTCCGTTTCCTGGAACGGTGCGCCGTCGCGATCCACTCCGTCCCTACGCTTGTTGGTGTTGCGCGATGGCGTGAGCACCGCGTGAAATTTTGCTAGGATCGGGGCTGCGGTTGCGCAGGGGCAACCGGGGGAGTCGCCATATGCAAACGTCTATCGAACACCCCGTGTGGCGGGGAATGTTGCGGTTTGCATGGATGCAGTTGGAGAAGATCAAGCCGGCCAGGCTGGGACCTGCGATGTCGCGGGATCATGTCCTGGTGTCGTGGCAGCCTGGTGCACGTTCGCGCCGGGAGGATGAGCTGGAGCGAATGCGTCAGTCGGAATGACGCGTGTTGCGAGGGCAACACGCCTGGGCGTTCGTTGCGCGCGCTGGCCTCGCCAAGTTGCGGGACGCTTGGATACGGAGTCGCGCAGCACGATCCGTTAGACTTGGAGCTGCGCCCCAGTAGATGCCGCGCGCGCCTTCGTGCGCCCACGACAACGAATCGCGGGCGATGCGGAGCACCGACCGCGAGGGCCGCATCATCTTCTCCGTGCCGCCGCACCGATCCCATCAGTGCCAGCCGGACGTTCAAACCAGGTATCACGATCATGACCAAGCAAATCATTTCCTTGATAGGCGTGCCGACCGATATCGGTGCCGGCGATCGCGGCGCCTCGATGGGACCGGAAGCGATGCGGGTCGCCAATCTTGGCCAGCGGCTGGAGCAGTACGGTCGGACCGTGATCGACAAGGGCAATCTGCAGGGACCGCTCAACCCGTGGCTGCCGCCGACCGGGGGCTACCGTCACCTTGACGAGGTGGTGGCCTGGAACCAGGCGGTCTACCGGGCGGTTCGGGAAGAGCTCGAGGCGGGGCACTTGCCCATCATGCTCGGTGGCGATCATTGCCTGGCGATCGGTTCGATCAATGCCGTGGCGGATCACTGCCGGGCGAACGGCAAGCAGTTGCGAGTGCTGTGGCTCGACGCGCACACCGATTTCAACACGGCCGAAGCGACGCCATCGGGGAACATCCATGGCATGCCGGTGGCCTGCCTGTGCGGCCACGGGCCGAAACCCCTCGTTGAACTCGGCGGCCACGCGCCGTCGACCACGGCGGACATGTTCCGCCAGATCGGCATCCGCTCGGTCGACCATGGCGAGAAACAACTGGTTCGCGACGCCCACATCGGCGTCTACGACATGCGCCGGATTGATGAGGAAGGCATGAAACGCGTGATGGAACAGGCGCTCGCTGGCGTGGACGAGGACACCCACCTGCACGTGAGTTTCGATGTCGATTTCCTCGACCCCAGCATCGCCCCCGGCGTCGGCACCACGGTGCGCGGTGGCCCGACCTATCGCGAGGCGCAACTGTGCATGGAAATGATCTGCGACAGCGGACGCCTGGCATCGCTGGATCTGGTCGAACTCAATCCGGCCTTCGATCGACGCAATGCCACCGCGAAAGTCGCGGTGGATCTGATCGAATCGTTGTTCGGCAAGTCGACCCTGATTCGCTGAGGTTGTTCCGGCTTGCGCGGTGTCCAGATTGAGATTGCGCATTAAGCGAAATCCGGTGGCTTGCGGCATCGCTGGCAGGATCGCGTGAGCGCGCACCGTGCGCAGCGGATCGCCATCACGCACCGGTCACTGCGGAGCCGCGAACATGTATGGCGTGTTGGTCCGGGAAGGCGGAAGGAATCATGAAATCACGCCACGCATTCAGCATGCCCGATCTCGCGGCGGCAGAAGCCGCCGTTACCGCGTTGCGCGAGGCGGACGTCTCCGATGACGACATCTGGCTGATGGCACGCGACGATATCGAGAGCGCCAGCGTGCCTGACGACCTGCGCGACACGACCGGAGATTTTGGTCGTGGTGGCGTCAAGGGGCTGCTGCAGGGAGGCGGCACCGGCGTGGTATGCGGCCTGGTTGCCATGCTCGTTCCCGCCATCAGCATTCCCATCGCCGGTGCTGCCGCGATGGTGGTCGCTGGGGCCGCGGTGGGCGGCTGGATGGGGATGCTTACCGGCGCCTCGGTACCGGACACCGTGCATCGCAAGTTTCGCGACGAACTCGACGCGGGACGGGTCATCGTGGCGGTGGATGGCCAGCCGGATCTGCTTCAGCGCGTCGATGTGCTGTTGCGCGACCGGGGCGCGACGCAACTGCCGTACGACGACCTGACTGCGCTGAGTTGAACGAACGCAGCAGCGGACCACGATGCCCAGCGACTGGGCGCCCGGCATCATGATGATGCAACGCCACGCGGCGACCGGAAGGTAGGTTTCATGTGCTCACCGTTCTCGGGGACGACATGATGCGGCCATGTCGGAAGTCTCCGCCTGCCGGGCGTGACACGTGGGCTACACTGGGCAGCGCGATTTGATGGGAGGGGAGTACTGATGGGCAATACCAATCTTCCGCAGTTCGGCGCGGCGCACCAGGAAAACAGTCTGGATACGCGCAGCGGCGCCGGGCAATTGACCGATGCACAGCAACAACAGGTCCGCGTGCCGGATCCCGTCAGGATCGTGGTTCCGAATCCGAAGGTCACCCTGGAGCAGGCGCTGGCCGGGTATACCGGGACAGGGCACTCGCCCGCGGGCGCGACCTGATCGTCCCGCAAGGGATCTTGCCGGGCATGTTGTCAGCGCTGCCCGTGCGCACGGCGCCAGTCGCAGAATGAGAATCGTGCCGATGCTACCCGCGTCGTAACGACGCAGCGAAGTTGCGGCACGGCGTTCGTGCATGGCAGCGACGGTGGTCTCGAAGTGGCGCTGCGGGCTGCATGCCAGGCCGCAGGTCGTGGCGCGGGCGTGCCCGCACTGACGAATACGACCGGCCGCCGCAATTGCCTCGGTCAGGTGATGTCGTAAACTGGCGCTTTACTTGCGCAGCGCAACATGCAGACTCGAGTCCTCACCGGCATCACCACCACCGGCACGCCGCATCTGGGCAATTATGTCGGGGCGATTCGCCCGGCCATCGCGGCCAGCCGTCGCGATGATGTCGATGCGTTCTTCTTCATGGCCGATTATCACGCGCTGATCAAGAGCGACGATGCAGCGCGGATCGAGCGTTCGCGCCTGGAGATCGCCGCGACGTGGCTGGCGGCAGGCCTCGACCCGGCGCGGGTCACGTTCTATCGGCAATCGGACATTCCGGAGATCCCGGAGTTGACCTGGTTCCTCACCTGCGTTGCGTCCAAGGGCATGCTCAATCGGGCCCACGCCTACAAGGCGGCGGTGGATCGCAACACGGAAACGGGCGAGGACGCCGATGCGGGTATCACCGCCGGGCTGTACATGTACCCGGTGCTGATGGCGGCCGATATCCTCGCGTTCGATGCGCACCAGGTGCCGGTGGGGCGCGACCAGATCCAGCACATCGAGATGGCGCGGGATCTCGCCCAGCGTTTCAACCACCTGCATGGCCGCGACTTCTTCGTGCTGCCGGAGGCATTGATCGAGGAGCAGGTGGCGACGCTGCCCGGACTCGACGGACGCAAGATGTCGAAGAGCTACGACAACACGATTCCGTTGTTCGCCGGCGGCAGCAGGCAGTTGCGCGAGGCGATCATGCGCATCGTCACCGATTCGCGGGCACCGGGCGAGCCGAAGGATCCGGACAATTGCGCCCTGTTCACGATCTTCCGCGCGTTTGCCAGCGAGGCGGAGAGCGAAGCGTTCCGCAACGGCCTGCTGGAAGGGCTGGGCTGGGGCGAAGCGAAGCAGGTCGTGTACGAGCGCATCGAAGCCGACGTGGCGCCGCTGCGCGAGCGATACGAGGCTTTCATGGCCGATCCGGCGGCGATCGAAGTCATCCTGCAGGAAGGCGCGCGCAAGGCGCGTGCGATTGCCACGCCAAAGATCGCGCTGCTGCGCGATGAACTCGGCCTGCGCCGGATGCGAACCGCGCCGGCGGTCACGAGCCGATCGGATGCGGCGCCAAGACAAGGCCGGAGCGCACGCGTGGCCAGTTTCCGCGATGCCGATGGCAGCTTCCGTTTCCGCTTGTTTTCCGCTGAAGGCGAAGAGCTGCTGTTGTCGGTAGCGTTCGCCGATCCTAAGGCTGCGGGAGCAATGCAGAGGCGCCTGAAAAGTCTGGGCGCGGCCGGGGTGGTGGTACAAAGCCGGGCGCTGGGCATGGGGCTGGAGATCGATGGCGAGACCGTGGCCAACACGCCCGACTACGGCGATGAGGGGGCGCGCGAGGCGGCGCTCGGGCGACTGCGCGAGGCGTTTGACCAGCTCGCCGCACAGGACTGACGACTTGTCGAAGATTGAACGGAGAACCTGATGCGCTATCTATCCATCCTGTTGCTTGCCCCGTGGTTGCTGGTGCTGTGCTGGATCTACTGGGCCTATCCGCGAAGCCTGCCGGCGACCGCGCGGCGGCGCAGCTTCGACGTGCTCGCCTTGCTGCTGACGGGTACCGCGACCGCGCTTGCCGCCTTGGCCGGCTTCGATACCGCCACGCTGCCGCAGGTGGAAGAACTTGGCCGCCCCAGTGGCGGGATTTGGCAGCAGGTACTGCCGGCGCTGTATGGCTATGGCGCCTTTACCGCGGTGCTGCTGCCGGCCCTGTGGCTGCGCCAGCGTTGCTGGGGACGACGCGCGCTGGCCGGGGCCGGCGAGTGACGCTTGGCCCGAAAGCGCGGCCATGGCGTCGCGCGGTGAGCGCAGGCCGGCCATGCAAGAGCAGCTGACTCCGCTCAAATATCTCCGCGCCTACCCCGAGGCCACGCAGGAACAGGTGCGCCAACTGATGGCGCAGGATCGTCTGGGCGAGTATCTGGCCGCGCGCTATCCGGACCGGCACGCGGTGCAGAGCGACAAGGCCCTGTATGCCTATGTCGGCGCGCTGAAGCAGCAACACCTCAGGAATGCGCCCGGCATCGACAAGGTGCTCTACGACAGCAAGCTCGACGTGGTGCGCAACGCATTGGGCCTGCATACGGCGGTCTCGCGCGTGCAAGGTGGCCGGCTGAAGGCAAAGAAGGAAATCCGCGTGGCCGCGCTGTTCAAGGACGCCGCGCCCGAATTCCTGCAGATGATCGTGGTGCACGAGTTGGCGCACCTGAAGGAAATCGAGCACAACAAGGCGTTTTACCAACTGTGCCAGCACATGTTGCCGGACTACCATCAGCGGGAATTCGACCTGCGCGTCTACCTCACCTGGCGCGATTTGGCATCCACACCGATCAACGAGAACCAGCATGGATCGTGAAGCACTCCAGACCCGCTTGCTGCACCTGTTCGAGCGCCAGGACGTGGCGCTGGAGCCGGATGAGGACGGCTGGCTGCTTACCGATGGGGACTTCCCGGCGATCCGCGCCGAATGGCACGAAGGCCGTGCCGGCGAACCCGGGCGACTCGATGTCGACGTCGTGCTGGATGAGCATCGCCGCATCGAGGAGAGCTTCGCGGGGGCGGGCGGTGGCGAGGCCGGCGCGCGCGATGCGCTGCACACGTTCGAGCAGAGCGTCTTCCATCCGCTGCTGGCCGCGTGCTGGTATGTCACCGATGACCGCAAGCTGCAAATCACCGCGTGGGATATCGGCGCGCGCAGCTGGGACGTTTTCATCGGCCCGTTCAATGTACGTGGAGCAACTGTCGTGGAGATGCCGCCCGATGCACTGGCGTCGATCGAGACCGCGCTCAAGCGGGAAGCGCTGAGCCCCGAGTTGCACTGGCTTCGGTTGGTGCACAGCCATGCCCGCGACGGCAACTCACGCTGCGAGGCACTGCTCGACAACGAGCTGTGGACCGCCGGAACGCTGGCGCTGAACGCGGTCGCCTGGCCGCAAGCCGGCGACTACAGCGCGCGCTGTTTCTTGCTGCTGGATGTCCGCGACTATTGATGCTTCACGCCGGGCAGCGGTCATGCCCGCCGAATGCGGCGACGCGTTCGCGACGAGGCGGATGAGCGCCCAACGGCACTCGGCCGGCACGGCGATGCTCGGCATCGCGCGCTTCATCACGAGACATTTCTTCCGCGCGACTAATCCACGCGACAGAACACGGCCTTCAGATAGCGCCCTTCGGGCACGTCGGTGCGGAATGGATGGTCGGCGCCCGCGCCGCGCACTTCCAGTACCTGGATCGTGCGCCCGGCGTTGAGGGCGACCCGCCGCAACATTTCCAGGAACTCGGCCTCGCCGACCAGACCGGTGCATGAGCAGGTCAGCAGCAGGCCGCCCGGCGGGATGATGTCCAGCGCCATGCGGTTCATCGCGAAATATTTCTTCAGCGCGTCCATGACCCGGTTGCGGTCGCGCGTGAGCTTGGCCGGGTCGAGCACGACGGCGTCATAGCGTTCCCCGCGCGCAACCGCCGCGCGTACCCAGTCGAAAATGTCCGCCTGCTCGAATGTCACCGCGACGTTGTTGGCTTGTGCGTTGGCGCGGGCGACGTCGAGGATGCCGGCGTCCTGGTCCACGCCGATAGCCTCGCGCGCACCCGCGGTCATCGCGTGTACCGCGAAACCACCGGCGTTGCAGCACAAGTCGAGCACGCGACGTCCTCGCGCCAGTTCCGCGAAACGCTTGCGGTTGTCGCGCTGGTCGGCAAAGAAGCCGGTCTTGTGGCCCGAACCCGGCGCGGCGTGGAAGCGCAGGCCGTGCTCGTGCACCTCGAACGGGGCCGGCACGTCGGGACTGCGGCAATCGAACGATTCCTGCTTCTGCACATGCGATTCGGCAAACCAGTACAGCTGCGCACCGGGGAAATGGTCGAGCAGGGCGGCGTGGATCGCTTCGCGAAATTTCCACATCCCGGCGGCGAAGTACTCGATCACCAGGAGGTCGGCGTAGCGGTCGACGATCAGGCCGGACAGATCGTCGCCCTCGCTGTGCACCACACGCCACGCATCGCTGACCTGATCCAGCTGCAGCCAGTCGCGACGAAGCTGCACCGCCAGGGCGATCCGCGCGGCGATCCATGCGGCGTCGATGCTGGCGTCGGGATGCGTGTCGAGCAGGCGCAGCGCGATCCGTGCATGACCGTTCCAGAACGCGCGGCCGACGAAGCGATCCTTCGCATCGCGCACCTCGACCACACTGCCCGGTGGCAGTTTGGCTTCCGGCTTGTGCAACTGCGACGACCATACCCAGGGGTGACCGGGACTGCGATCGGACTTCAGACGGATGACGGGCAGCGCTGCCGGGATATTCATCCGCGCATGATAACCGTTGAGCCGTCCACGCCGGCGCCGCGCCGGGGTGACGGTGCGAGCCGGTCAGCGGAACCGCAACGCCAGCCAGGACAACAGCGCCAGCAGGTTGATGCCCAGCCGCGACGCCGCGGGACCGGCGGCTGCCAGCACGAAGCCCTGGCTGCCAAGGTGCCAGTCGAGACCAAGCCGTGGCGTGCTGTGCAGGATCGCAGAGACGTTGACGAAGGCGCCACTGTGCAGTGCGTAACTGAACACCGGTGTGGCGATCAACGGTATTTGCAGCAGTTGCGCCCATAGCGACATGCGGATGCCGCGTTCGCTGCCGTCGATCAATTGCACGCCCGCGGCGAGTACGAAGCCGAACAAGGCCAGCCCGATCAGCGCGATCACGCCATCGTGGGTCGAGCCCAGCGGCAGCAGGTGGCGCAGCATCGCGGCTACGCCGTACAGGCCGCCGGCGATTTCGAGGATGCCGATCAGGCGGAAGAGGATGGTGCGCATACGGAGCTCCGAAAGACCGGGGATTGTACCGGGGCCACGGAGATCGGGAACGGTGTTCGGTGTCCGTTTTCGGTGTTCGGTTTTCGGTGAGGCGTTGTCGGGGCGCGACGCGGTGGCTTATTCCAGCACGTCGGACAGGTCGTGCAGGTCGGTGATGTGTTGTTCCCACCAGCGCGATTCGGCAGCGAACGGGAACGCGGCGGGGAAGGCCGGATCATGCCAGCGCGCGGCGATCCAGCCTGCGTAGTGCAACTGGCGCATGGCGCGCAAGGCGGGAATCAGCAACAGTTCGCCGTCGTCGAAGTCGCGGAACTGGCGGTAACCTTCGAGCAGGGCATCCAGTGCGCGCGTGTCGTTGGCGAGCATCCAGAGGTCCTGCACTGCCGGCCCGCTGCGCGCGTCGTCCAGGTCCACGAAATGCGGACCGGCATCCGTCCACAACACATTGCCGGGGTGGCAGTCGCCATGCAGGCGCAGTTGCCGCACCGGGCCGACGGCGGCGAGCCGCGCGCCGATGGCGTCATCCAGTCGCGCCGCCGCCGCCCGGTACTTGGCGTGCAGCGACGCCGGCAGCAACGACGAATCGAGCGCCGCGCGCATTGGCTGCGTCACCATGGTGTCGCGATCGAGTCGACCGCGATGGTCGAATGGCGTACGTGCGCCGACGACATGCATGCGGGCGATCAAGCGGCCCAGCCATTGCAACTGGTCGAGCGCTTCCAGGTCCGGCGCGCGGCCGCCGTGACGGGGGGACAGGGCGTAGCGAAAACCCTGGTGCTGCAGCAGCGTGTGGCCGTCGAACGCCAGCGGTGCCACCACGGGCAGCTCGGCAGCGGCCAGCTCCCCGGCGAATCGGTGTTCTTCGACAATGGCCGCGTCGGTCCAGCGACCCGACCGGTAGAATTTCACAATGACCGGCGCGCTGTCTTCCAGCCCGACCTGCCACACCCGGTTCTCGTAACTGTTCAGCGCCAGCAGCCGTCCGTCCGGCCACAGCCCGCAGGCGCTGACCGCATCCAGCACCAGGTCGGGAGTCAAGCCGGCGTAGGGCGCGTCCGCTGTCATCAAGTGCCGGGCCTTTTGCGTTTGCCTCTCCCCGTTGGGGAGACGACTGCATGGATGCAGGAGGTAGAGCAATGCAAGGAGCGATTGCCGAGGATTGAGGTGAGGGACTGATGCTCGCGCGCAAGCAACATCAGCGCGCGCTCAGCGTGCGCGCCGGAATGACCGCCATGGTGATACGCGAGATGCACACCAGTGCGCCTTCCTCGTTTTCGATGCGAATCTCCCACACCTGGGTGGTGCGTCCGAGGTGCAGCGCCTTCGCCGTACCGGTGACGGTGCCGTTGCGCACGCCGCGGAGGTGATTGGCGTTGATGTCCAGGCCCACCGCCAGTTCCTGGTTGGGGTCGAGCGTGAGCATCGCGGCGGTGCTGCCCAGGGTCTCGGCCAGCACCACCGAGGCGCCGCCGTGCAACAGGCCGTAGGGCTGGTGGGTGCGGTGGTCGACCGGCATGGTGCCCTGCAGCCAATCGTCGCCCACGGCGGTGATCCGGATGCCCAGCGTCTCCATCATGGTGTTGGCGCTCCAGCCGTTGATGCGGGCCAGGTCGGGCGGTTGTTTCCAGAGACTCATCGTTGATTCCTGTGCGGTGAGCCCGCATTGTTGTCCGCTGCGGACGCGGCCACAATGCCGTGGCTGTCCGGTCCGGTTCCGCACATCAACTAAAAGCAAGCTGCAGGACAGTCAGCGCCAGTGACTTCTGCACCGAATCAAACAAGGTCGACTTGGTGTTCACCGTCACGCTCAAATCCTCCGGCCGCCAGTTTTCGGTGGCGCCTGATGAAACCGTGCTCGAAGCGGCGCAGCGGGCCGGCGTGGCCTTGCCTTATTCCTGCCGCGCCGGGGTCTGTGGCAGTTGCAAGGCAACCTTGCTGGAGGGGCAGTGCCGGTATCCGCGCAATCCTCCACTGGCCTTGAACGCGGGCGAGCTGGCCCATCACGCCGTGCTGCTGTGCCAGGCCGTGCCGTGCAGCGACCTGTTGCTTGAAGCGCGCCCGGTGACGTCGGTCGAGGACATCGCGCGTCGTCAGTTGGGCATGGTGGTGAGCGCCAAGTGGCAGCTGGCGGCGGATGTGGTCGGTGTGCGTCTGCTGCCGGCGGCGGGTGAACGCCGGCTCAAGCGGCTGCCGGGTCAATACCTGGACGTGTTGCTGGAGGACGGCAGGCGCCGCCCGTTCTCGATTGCCAACAGCCCGCAGGCCGACGGCATGATCGAATGGCATGTGCGCCACGTGCCCGGCGGTGGCTTCACCAGCTGGGTCAACGAGACACTGCAGGTGGGCGATCGGCTGCGCGTGGAGGGTCCGCTGGGCACCTTCGTGCCGCGCGAGGATTCGGAGCGACCGATGCTGTTCGTGGCCGGCGGCACCGGCTTTGCGCCGGTCAAGGCGATCGTCGAACACTTCATCGCCCTGGGCACGCGCCGGCCGATCGATGTGTACTGGGGTGCACGCAGCCCGGCGGACCTCTATCTGCGCGAGCAGGCGGAACACTGGCAGCACGAACTGCCGCACCTGGCGTTCCATCCGGTGGTGGCCGATCGACGGCAGGCCGATGGCCTGCGCACGGGTCTGGTGCATGAGGCGGTGCTGGCCGATCATCCGGATCTGTCCGGCCACGATGTGTACATGAGCGGACCGCCGGCCATGGTGGACGTCGCGCATCAGGCGTTTCTGGCGGCCGGATTGCCGGACGACCGGCTGTATTACGACTCGTTTGAATACGCGCCGGATGTGCTGGCGCAGATCATGGCCAGCCGCGCTGGCATCCAGGACCTTCCGCGCTAGCGTTGGCGAGTGAGCGTTAGCGGTTGCCCTTGGCGACGGGCAATTGGGCCGCGTGCCAGGCGAGCACGCCGCCGCCCAGCGTATGGACATGTTCGAAGCCCGCCTTGAGCAGGCGCTGCGCGGCCTTGGCCGAATTGCCGCGACCATCCTTGTCCATCAGCACGACCGGCAGGGACTTGGCCTTGGCCAGCTCCTTCTTCTCCGGATCGAACTGGCTCATCGCCACATGCCGTGCACCGGGTACATGCATCTTCTCGAAGTCGGCCAGCGCCGACAGGTCGATCAGCAACGGGTTGTCGCGATTGATCAGCGCGGTCAGGCCGGCCGGGCTCAATTGCTTGATCTTGCTGAACAGCGCCTGGGCCTGGATCACGATCAGCGCCAGCAGCAGGATCACGAACAGCGCCGACAGGGCGACGTGGTTGCCGATGAATTGCGGCAGTTTGTGCAGGATATCGTTCATCGTCAGTCCACTTCGCGCGCGCGTCGATCCGGGTGAACCGGCGATTATACCGGTTGTGCCGGGTCGTTCGGGCAGTGGCGTGCTATTGGCGGGTGATGTCCGGCAAGCCGCTGGTCAGCCACCAGTGTTTGGCCTTTTCGTCGTAATGCCAAGTCTGGTGGTCGGTGAGGGTGCGCTCGGACTGGGTGTGGATGTTGACCAGGCTGATCCGCACCGTCTGCTGCACCTCGGTCGCACTGATCGGCACCGGCCCCGCGCCCTCGTCGTATTCGGTAACCCGCACCTGCTTGTAGCGGGCGAGATCCAGATCCGAGAGCGGGTGTTCCGCGCGCAGCTTCGGGTCGACGAACTGGGCGGCACTGGCGAAGTCGCCCCAACGCAGCACGCCACCATAGGCGGACAGCGTGCTGGTCAGCGACTGACTGCGTTCCTGCGTGGCGCAAGCGGCCAGCAACAGGATCGAGAGCATCAGCACGATGTTTCGGATATGGCGCATGGGCGTTCCTCCGGGGCGGACATCATGCCATCTTGCCTCAATCATGCCGGCGTGGCCCGCTCGCGGCGCTTGGCCACGAAGCGCGCGCTGAGCGTGGCGGCGGGCTGCGCGTCCTCGCCGGGTACCACGCACTCGACGTTGATCCGGGCGCGGCCGCGTGCGCTCAGGGTGGCAAAGAACGTGTTCCAGCCCTTCTCGTCGGCCAGTTGCGCGTGGCTGCGCAAGTCCCGCCATAACGGCGTCAAATAGCGCACGCTGGATTCGGCAACGAACACGTCGCAATCGAGATGCTCGCGGCGCAAAGCCATTTCCACCAGCGCCCAGCCATTCAGCGTCATCAGGCTGACCAGGCTGCCGCCGAACGCACAACCCTTGTCGTTGACGTTCGGCGCCAGTGGCGCGAGCAGACTCAGCTTGTCGAGGCCGACCGTGTCCAGTTGCAGGTCCATGGCCTTGGCCAGCGGTATTTCATCGCGGATGAACTGGATCAGCTGGCGCGCCTGCTCATGGGTGGTGGTATTGCCGTCGGTGGCGTTCACGGGACTCGCGGGTGGCTAGGGGACCTCCCAGTGTAAGGCGGTCGCTACACTCGGGTCACGTCGGTTCGGCGAAGGTGGTGTACGGATGCAATCGAATTCATCAAGGCGCGGCGCGGCGCTGCACGGACGGGTGCTCGTGATCACGCGCCCGGTGGGTACCGCGCGCGCGCTGGTGCGCCAGGTACGCGCGCTCGGCGGAACGCCGCTATTGCTGCCCGGGCTGGCCCTGCGCGGGCCGGACGATGTCGCGGCCGCGCGGGCAGCCTTGTGCGAGGGACTGGCCGACGAGCTGGTGATCTTCACCAGCCCCGCCGCGGTGCGGCATGCGGCGACACTGACGCCGCTGCATACCGCTGCGGTGGTGCTGGCGGTGGGGCGTGGCACGGCGCGCGCGCTGCGCCAGCGCGGCGTGCGTGGCGCCCTGGTGCCCGCTCAGCAAGACAGCGAGGGTTTGCTGGATCACGCCGTGCTGCAGGACCTGCGTGACCGCCGGGTTACCCTGGTCGGTGCGCCCGGGGGCCGCGGGATCCTGCGTGATCAGCTCGCCGCGCGCGGCGCCCGACTGTGCGAGGTGGAAGTTTATCGGCGGATGCCCCCGCGACTCGACCGGCGCCATGTCACGGCACTGCTCCAGTTGCCTGTTTCGGCGCGCGTGTTGCTGTCCAGCAACGAAGCGCTGCAGAACCTGTGCCGGCTGCTGCCGTTGCCGGCGCTGGCACGATTGCGTGCGGCCACTGCGGTGGTGAGCAGCGAGCGCATCGCCACGGCAGCGCGCGAGGCTGGCTTCACCCGGATCGAACTGGCAGCCTCCGCCCTGACCGATGACTTGCTGGCTGCGGCGGCACGCTAGGTCGAAATCTTCACGCGCGAGCGCTACGAATGCAGGCATATGGCCTGCTAGCATGCGGGTATGAGCGATCCAGACCAGCCGGCTGATCAGCCGAAGAAGCCAGACACGTCCACGGGCGCGCGCCCCGACCCCGTGATCGTCAGTCCGTCCCGGCCGGAACGTCCCGTCACCTCGCGGCCCGCACCGCGGCCGCGCGGTGGTGGCAGTCTGGCGCTGGCGTTGCTGCTGGCGCTGGCGGCGCTGGTGGTGGCGGGTTACGTCGGCTGGCAGCAGTGGCAGCAGCAGCGTGGCAACGTCGCCGAGAGCCAGGGTGCAGCCCGCCTGCAACAACGTGTCGACACCATGGAAACGAAGCTGGGCGGCGTCAGCGATCAGCGCGCCAGCCTCGACCAGCGGCTGGATGACGCTGCCGCCGTCAACCGCTCGTTGCGTGAGGAACTGCTGGGTCAGGGCGAGCGTGTCCGCAATCTCGAAGACGCCGTGGCCAGGCTGGCGGAAAAGAGCTTGTCCGGTCACAACGCCATGTTGCTGGACGAAACCGACTCGCTGCTGCGCATGGGTGCCGAGCGCTACACGCTGTTCCATGATGCACAGGCGGCCGCCGCGGCCTACGGCCTGGCCGACCAGACTCTCGCGGCGGTGAACGATGGCGCGTTCAGCGGCGTGCGTCAGAGCATCCAGGCCGAGCGTGAGGCATTGCTGAAAAGCCAGCCGGCCAGCCAGAGCAGCGCGCTGCAACAACTGCAGGAGCTGCGCGGGACGATCGATGGGTTGCCATTGAAACCGCTCGACGTCGCTGCGAGCGGGCAGGCAAGCGATGCGTGGTCGCGGATCCGGCGCGCGCTGGCCAGCGTAGTCAGCGTGCGGCGAGACAACGGCGCGCCGCTGGCGGTGGCTGACGCACGCTTCGCACGCGAACTGGACGCGCTGGATCTGGCCCAGGCGCAAGCTGCCCTGCTGGCGCATGACCGCGAAGGCTACGTCGCGGCGCTGCATCGCGTGGACGCCAGCCTGGCCAGTCAGTTCGACGAAAGTGCGGCCACGGTGCAACAGGCGCGCGAAACCCTGAAGCAGCTCGAAAGCCAGCTGCCGGCGACCGCGCCGGTACAGCTGGGTGCCGCGCTGGCCGAGTTGCGCAACCTGCGCGCCGTGCATGCGCTCGCTCCCGCGGCGGCGGCCTCGGCACCCGCTCCGGCGGCCAGTAGCGCTCCGCGCAAGGCCGGAGCCCGGCCATGAGGCTGTGGCGCTGGCTGCTGTTGCTGGTGATCGTGGCGACGCTGGCCGCATTCGGCTGGCACTGGGTGGCGGAAGATCCGGGCTATGTGCTGCTGCGCATGCGCGGCTGGCGCGTGGAGACCACGGTGGTCGCCGCGATCGTGATCCTGCTGCTGGTCTGGGCCTTGGTCGGTCTGCTCTGGCGTTTGCTGCGCTGGCCGTTCGGTGCGCTCTCGCGGCGGCATCGACGGCTGAGCCAGCAGCGTCTGGGAGAAGGACTGGTCGCCCTGATCGAAGGTCGCCACGGCGATGCCGAACGCGACCTCAATCGGGCGGCACGCCTCGCCAGCTTGCGCGGCCCGGCGCTGCTGGCGTCGGCCGAAGCGGCATCGCGTCGCGGCGAGCATGGCCGCGCGCTGGAATCGCTGAACCAGGCCTCGCAGTCCGTGCCGCGCGCCGCACGGGTATTGCGCGCGCACTTGTTGCGGCGTGAAGGCAAGCCGGCCGAAGCGCTCGCTTTGCTGGCACCCGAATCGGACAAAGGCACGCTGACTCCCGGCGGTTGGCGCGAACTGGCGCAGGCGGCCCTGGAAAGTGGTGATCTCGGCCGCGCCCGTGCCGCGCTGGAGCCGTTGCACAAGAGCGGCGCGCTCGGAAGCCGCGCCTACGCCGCGCTGGAAACCCGGGTGCTGGCCGCGACGCTGCGTGCCGCACCGGATGGCGCGGCATTGAACACGCTGTGGTCACAACTGCCCAAGGCCCAGCGCCGCGTGCCCGCCGTGATCGATGCGTACGCCCGCCGCGCGGCCGCATTCGGTCTGCTCCTGCCGGCAATGGACGAAGTGGAATCCGCGCTGCGCCGCGAATGGTCGCCCCAGCTGATCGAAACCTACGGCGGCCTGCCCGGCGCTGACGTGGAGGCGCGCCTGCGCCGCGCCGAAGGCTGGCTCGACGCGCACCCCAACGACGCCCGCTTGTTGCTCACCCTGGGCCGCATGTGCGTGCGGCTGAAGCTGTGGGGCAAGGCCCACCAATATCTGGAGCGCTCGCTGGCGCTGGCTCCGGGCGCCGCTGCCTGGGAGGCGCTCGGCGACGCCTTCGGCGGACAGGGCGATGCGGCGCAGGCGCAGCGCTGCTATCGCAACGCGCTCGCGTTTGGCCGCGGCGAAGCGGTCGTGCCGCTGGCGCAGCGCGCGCAGCCCGGGCAACCCGATACGCATCCGGTCGCGATCGAGGAACGCGACGTGCATGGCATGCCGCATCTGCGCGAGTGAAGTCCGCCCTCTGACGGGTACGCTCCCGTGCCAGCGCCTGGCGCCGAGGCCCTGACCAGGGCACGCACGCATGCCGGCATCGTGTTCACGCCCGTGCTGCGACGTTTCATCCGCGTGCACGTGCACGACAGAGGCATAAACTACCGACGACGATCCGGCCGTCCGGATCCACAACCAGGGATCAGCCCATGTCACGAGTCGAACGCGACGCCGCAGCCGCCAAAGCCTGGCCGGCGGTGGCAGCGGCAGGGTTGCGCGTCGCTTTTGGCGTGATCTGGGCGGTGGGCGCGGCACTGACCTGGGCGCCCGATTTCGCCGTCCACTATGTCGGCTACCTGCACAATGCGGCGCAGGGACAGCCTGCCTGGCTGGCCGGCTGGTTCGCGATGTGGATCGGGCTGGTCACGCCGCACGCGATGTTGTTCACCTGGCTCACCCGCATCATCGAAACCGTCATCGCGCTGGCCCTGCTCACCGGGTTCGCCCGCAAGACCCTGTACGTGGTCGGCGCCCTGTTCAGCCTGCTGGTGTGGAGCACCGCCGAAGGCTTTGGCGGGCCCTACACCGTGGGCGCCAACAACATGGGCACGGCGATCAGCTACGTGCTGATCTTCGTGGCACTGATGGCGATCAACATCCGCGGCCGCAGCCCTTACAGCCTGGATTATTTCATCGAAAGGCGCTGGCCGCGCTGGCGCCACGTCGCCGAGTGGAGCAGCAGCGAATCGCTGGCGGTCGAACCGCAGCGGCTGCCGCTGGGCGTGCAGATACCGGCCATGATCGGCGTGCTGGTGCTGGTGATTTTCCTGATCGGCGGCCTGCACAGCACGATGCATGTCAGGTCGCCTTCACCGACTGCGGCGGCGGCCGCGGTGTCGCCGCTGTCGATCGCCGCGCCAACGCCGGTCGCCAAGCCGCGCGATGCACGGTTGCCCCCGTTGCTGGGCACGGGGCAAAGCGTCGATGTCGATCTCGTCGCGTCCGACGAAACCGTGTCCATCGCCAGTGGCGTCGACTATCAGGCGTGGACCTTCGGCGGTACGGTGCCGGCGCCGATCATCCACGTGCGCCAGGGGCAGACGGTCAACGTGACCTTCACCAACCACGGCACCATGCAGCATTCCATCGATTTCCACGCGGCGATCACGCCGCCCAGCCTGCATTACGTGGAAGTGCAGCCGGGCAAGTCGATCAAGTTCTCCTTCGTGGCGAACGTACCCGGTGCCTTCCTGTATCACTGCGGCACGCCGCCGGTATTGCTGCACATCGCCAACGGCATGTATGGCGCGCTGATCGTCGACCCGGCCACGCCGTTGCCGCCGGCGGCTCGCAGTTATGTGATCGTGCAGAGCGAGTGGTACACGCAGCAGGTCTCCGGACACCTGATGGGGCCCAACTTCGAACGCATGAAGGAGGAGCGGCCCGACGAAGTGGTGTTCAATGGCTCCGCCTTCCAGTATCGCGATCATCCGTTGATCGCCACGGCGGGCGAGCGGGTCCGCCTCTACGTGGTCGACGCCGGTCCCGACCTGTGGAGTTCGTTCCATGTCATCGGCGCGATCTTCGACAAGGTTTATCCAGATGGCGATGCCGCTCACGCGCAGAGCGGGGTTTCCACCTATTCGGTGGCGCCGGGCGCCGGCACCGTGTTCGACCTGACCTTGCCCGAACCGGGCAACTACCCGTTCGTGGATCACGACATGGCACATGCCACGATCGGCGCGATCGGCGTCTTGCAGGTACGCGGAAAGGATGGCTCGATACCGGTGGAAGCCACTGCCGCCGCGCCAGCGGAACCTGCCGCTCCGGCGGCGGACATGGCGGCCGCTTCCGCCGCGCTGGGCCCCTATCACGTGGATCGCGGCCAAAGGCGCGGCGCTGTACGGCGCCAACTGCGCGGCCTGCCATCAACCCACCGGCATGGGCATCGCCGGTGCGTTTCCACCACTGAAGGACAATCCGGCCGTGCTCGATGCCAACGCCACCAAGCAGATCGACGTGGTGCTGAACGGACTGCATGGGGAGACGATCGGCGGCACCGCGTATGCCACGCCCATGCCGCCGTTTGGCGGCACCCTGAACGACGCCGAGATCGCGGACATCATCAACCACGAACGATCGAGCTGGGGCAACCACGGCAAGCAGATTGCCGCCACCGACGTCAAGGCCAGGCGGGCTGCTTCGAGTGCGGCGGCACACTAGCTCTCGCCGAATCGAAGGGAACCTGCGGGCTATCCTGCGTGCGTGGAGCTAGAGCGCGGTCAGGTTCGCGTACGCGAGCACCAGCCACTTGCTGCCCGCGCCCTCGAAGTTGACCTGCACGCGCGTATGCGCGCCGCTGCCTTCGTAGTCGACCACGACGCCTTCGCCGAACCGCGCATGGCGCACGCGCTGGCCGAGCTTGAGCGGCAGGCTTTCTTCCAGCGCTGGCGACGCTTCGCGCGCCTGACCGGCGTACAGCGGCCGGCTGACCTGCACGCGCGGGCGCACTTCGTGCAGCAGTTCGGCCGGAATCTCGCGCAGGAAGCGCGACGGCCGGCCAGCATCTCGGTGCCGTGCAGGCGGCGCGATTCGGCGTAGGTGAGCACGAGGCGTTCGCGCGCGCGCGTGATGCCGACGTAGGCCAGCCGGCGCTCCTCTTCCAGCCGCCCTTCCTCGGTGACGATTTCTGGCTCGGGAACAGGCCGTCCTCGATGCCGACCAGGAACACCAGCGGAAACTCCAGTCCCTTCGCCGAATGCAGCGTCATCAGCTGCACGCAGTCTTCCCATGCCTCGCCCTGCCCTTCGCCGGCTTCGAGCGCGGCGTGCGAGAGGAATGCGGCGAGTTCGGACAAGCCCGCTTCGATATCTTCCGGCGTGCGCGCGAAGCGGCTCGCGACGTTGACCAGTTCGTCGAGGTTCTCGACGCGCGATTCGGCGCTGCCGCGGCTGTCCTTTTCGTAGAAGTCGCGCAGGCCGGAGCGGGCGATCGCGTGGTCGATCTGTTCGGCGAGCGCAGGGAGGGTTCGTCGGGATCGCGGACTGCGGTGAGCCGGGGTTCAGCGAGCCGAGAAGTGCCGTCATCCCGGCGAGGCATCCAGCTGCATCGAGAACCGCGCTTCGGATCCCGGTTCGCCGGGATCCCGAGTTCCGCGCGAGGCAATCGCGCGCCAGCTCGTCGATCAGCGGCAGGAACGCGCGCAGCGCATTCTTCGCGCGCCCGGCCAGTCGCTGCCGCGTCAGCTCGGCGAGCGCCGCTTCCCACAGCGAAGTGTTCGTCGCGCCGCGCGCGCTGGCGCAGGAGATCGAGCGTGCGCTCGCCGATGCCGCGCGGCGGCGTGTTGACCGCGCGCTCGAACGCGGCATCGTCGTGGCGGTTGGCGACGAGGCGCAGATACGCCAGCGCATCCTTGATCTCGGCGCGATCGAAGAAGCGCAGGCCGCCGTAGACGCGGTACGCGATGTCGTGCTGGATCAGCTGTTCCTCGAAGTTGCGCGACTGCGCATTGGAGCGATACAGGATCGCGCTGTCGCTGGCGCGTGCCGTGCTCGTCGATGTACTCGCGGATGCGCTCGATCACGTAGCGCGCCTCGTCCTGCTCGTTGTACGCGGCGTACAGCTCGATCGGCTCGCCGGCGTCGCCCGCGGTCCACAGCTGCTTGCCGAGGCGATGCCGGTTGTGCGCGATGACCGGTTCGCGGCTGCGAGGATGTTGCCGGTCGAGCGGTAGTTCTGCTCGAGGCGGATCGTCTTCGCGCTCGGGAAATCGCGCAGGAATTGCTGCACGTTCTCGACGCGCGCGCCGCGCCAGCCGTAGATCGCCTGGTCGTCGTCGCCGACGACGAACACCTGCCCGGTGCTCGCCGGCGAGCACGCGGATCCACGCGTATTGCAGCGTGTTGGTGTCCTGGAATTCGTCGATCAGCAGATGCCGGCAGCGCTCGCGGTAGTGCTCCAGCAAGGCGGCGTTGTGCAGCCACAGCTCGTGCGCGCGCAGCAGCAGCTCGGCGAAATCGACCAGGCCGGCGCGCTGGCAGGCGGCCTCGTAGGCCCTATAGATGTCGATCAAGTGTGCGTTGACCGGGTGATCGCGATCGCTCGAGCCGTCGGGCCGCTTGCCTTCGTCCTTCCGCTGGTTGATGAACCAGCTGGCCTGGCGCGGCGGAAAGCGCGCTCGTCGAGGCCCAGTCCGGCGATCATGCGCTTGACCAGGCGCTGCTGGTCGTCGGAGTCGAGGATCTGGAATGTCTCGGGCAGCCGCGCCTCGCGCCAGTGCCGGCGCAGCAGGCGATGCGCGATGCCGTGGAACGTGCCGACCGTGAGCCCGGGCGCCGCCGGGAATCAGCGCCTCGGTCGCGCGCGCATTTCGCCGGCGGCCTTGTTCGTGAACGTGACCGCGAGCATCGACCACGGCGACACGCGATCGACCTCGAGCAGCCAGCCGATGCGGTGCGTCAGCACGCGCGTCTTGCCGGAACCGGCGCCGGCCAGCACGAGATAATGGCCGGGCGGCGCGCAGACCGCTTCGCGCTGCGCGGGATTGAGCCCGTCGAGCAGGTGCGAGACATCCATTGCTCCCATTGTAGCGGGGCCGGCGGCGCGGGACCTGGTCTGCAGTTGCCACGAGGCCAAAGAAAAACCGCCGCAAGCGGCGGTTTCGGGGTTCGCGGGGCGGCGAATCAGGTCTTGCGCATGAAGCCGCCGATGGCCAGCAGCGCACCGACCACGATGCCGACGATGCCGATCCACTGCGGGACACCCTTGTCATGGGTGGCGGTGATCTTGGCCGAACCCACCTGTACCAGGGTATCGGTATCTTGATAGAAGGCATGGCCCGCCACGACCCAGATGCCGGCGGCCAACAAGATGATGCCGATGATGATCAATCCTGCACGCATGGTGTATCCCCGTGGTTGATGTGCGGTGAGTATGGCGTGCCCCGGTGTGCACAAAACGTACACGTCGGCCCGCAGGGAGTGGACGCTGGCGTTTGCCGGGGATCTCAGGCCGGGCTCTGCGCCGGGCGCGGGCAAAAAAAGACCCCGAAGGTTAGGGGGAACCTTCGGGGTCGGCCGGTCGCAGTAACCCAGGGGAGAGGTACGCGACCGTGGCGGTCCAGGGAGGTGGACCAGCCGTGGATGCCGTTGCGTGCATCCGAAGCATTCGACGCTCGTCCGTTGCGAAAGTTTCGTGGTTCCGGAAGTGGTTCAACAACGATTCATCTGGCGACAGAGGCTATACGCAAGCCGCTGTTTCCGTGGAGGAACCTTGGTTTCATTCGGGACGCGTTTCAGTGCGCCTCATCCCAGTTCGCGCCGACGCCGGCATCCACCAGCAGTGGCACGGCCAGTTCCGCGGCGCCGGACATGCGCTCGATCACGCCGGCGCGCACCGCGTCGACCGCATCCGCGCGTACTTCGAACACCAGTTCGTCGTGGACCTGCATCAACATGTGGGCGTCGTCGCGATCCTGCAGCCAGGCGGCCACCGCGATCATCGCGCGCTTGATGATGTCCGCCGCGCTGCCCTGCATCGGCGCATTCACCGCGGCGCGTTCGGCGCCCTGGCGCAGGCCGTGGTTGCGGGAGTCGAGGTTTTCCAGATACAGCCGGCGGCCATAGATGGTTTCCACGTAGCCATCGCGGTGCGCGCGTTCGCGGGTGGCCTCCATGAACGCCCGCACGCCGGGGTAGCGCGCAAAGTAGCGCGCCATGTAGTCGCTGGCCTCGCCGCGGTTCACGCCCAGCTGGCGCGCCAGGCCGAACGCGCTCATGCCGTACATCAGGCCGAAGTTGATCGCCTTGGCCGCACGGCGCTGGTTGGTGCTGACCTCGTCCGGCTTCAGACCGAACACTTCGGCCGCGGTGGCGCGGTGCACGTCGCCGCCTTCGTGGAACGCCTGCAGCAAGCCTTCATCGCCGGACAGGTGCGCCATGATGCGCAGTTCGATCTGCGAGTAGTCCGCGGCCAGCACCCTCCAGCCAGCGGGGCGATGAAGGCCTGGCGGATGCGCCGTCCTTCTTCGGTGCGCACCGGGATGTTCTGCAGGTTCGGATCGGACGAGGAGATTCGTCCGGTCGCCACCGAGCCCTGGTGGTAACTGGTGTGCACGCGCCCCGTGCGCGGGTTGACGATGCTGGAGAGCTTGTCGGTGTAGGTGGAGCGCAGCTTGGCCAGGCCGCGGTAGTCGAGGATCAGGCGCGGCAGTTCGTGGTCGTCCGCGATCGCCGCCAGCGCCTCCTCGTTGGTCGAAGGCTGGCCCTTGGGCGTTTTCAGCCTGGCCGCCAGGCCGAGTTCATCGAACAGCACGACCTGCAACTGCTTGCGGCGAATCGAGATTGAATTCGTGCCCGGCCAGTGCATAAGCCTGTTGCTGCAGCTCCAGCATGCGCTTGCCCAGCTGCTGGCTCTGCAGGCGCAATTCGTCGCCATCGATCAGCACGCCGCGGTGCTCCATCCCGGCCAGCACCGGCACCAGCGGAATCTCGATGTCCTCGTACACGTTTCGCAGCGACGGCACGCCTTGCAGCTTCGGCCACAGCGCATGATGCAGGCGCAGGGTGATGTCCGCATCCTCGGCCGCGTAGCGGCACGCGGTATCCAGGTCGACCTGCGAGAACGAAATCTGCTTGGCCCCCTTGCCGGCGACCTGCTCGTATTTCATCGTTTCGTAGCCGAGATATTTCTTCGCCAGTGAGTCCATGTCGTGGCGCGTGGCGGTGGAATTCCACACGTACGATTCCAGCATCGAGTCGTGCTGCAATCCCTTGCACGGCGATCCCGTAGTGCGACAGGATGTTGATGTCGTACTTCGCGTGCTGGCCGAGCTTGGGTCGCGACGGATCCTCGAATATCGGCTTCAACGCACTCAGCACCGCATCGCGATCGAGCTGCTGTCGGCGCGCCCGGGATAATCGTGGCCGAGCGGGATGTAGCACGCCTTGCCCGGTTCCACCGCGAAGACTGAGGCCGACGATGTCCGCGCGCATCGCGTCGATGCTGGTCGTTTCGGTGTCGAAGGCGATCAGATCGGCGCATCGCGCAGTTTTGCCAGCCACGCCTCGAAGGCCGGCTGCGTAGTGACCAGCTCGTATTCGCCCGAAGCCGCCAACGCGCTGTCCAGGGCTGCACCGTGGCGCTCGCGGAAACTGCGGTGCGAGCACGGGTCCTGCGCGCTGCTGTTCCGCTCCCCGTTCCCCGTTCGCGCGGTCCGCGCCGTCCAGATCCTTCAGCGCCGCCTTGAACTCGTAGCGCGTGTACAGCTCGCGCAGCTGTTCGGTATCGGCTTCGCGCAGTGCCAGCTCCGTGGGGCCGAACTCCAGCGGCACGTCGGTCTTGATCGTCACCAGTTCGCGCGACAGCGGCAGTTGCGGCAGCGCGGCGCGCAGGTTTTCGCCGATCTTGCCGCCGATCTTGTCGGCGTTCGCCGATCACGCCGTCCAGTGATGTCGTATTCGGCCAGCCATTTGGCGGCGGTCTTCGGGCCGCACTTGGGTACGCCGGGCATGTTGTCGATGCTGTCGCCGGTGAGCGCGAGGAAGTCGATGATCTGCTCCGGCCGCACGCCGAACTTCTGCCATCACGCCATCGCTGTCCATCGTCGTGTTGCTCATCGTGTTGACCAGCGTGACGCGCGGACCGACCAGCTGCGCCATGTCCTTGTCGCCGGTGGAGATCTCCACCTCGATGCCGAGCGCCCGCGCCTGCACCGCCAGCGTGCCGATCACGTCGTCGGCCTCGACGCCGGGTACGCGCAGGATCGGGAAGCCCAGCGCACCGACGATCGCCAGCATCGGCTCGACCTGCGTGCGCAGATCGTCCGGCATCGGCGGGCGGTTCGCCTTGTACTGGGCGTACAAATCGTCGCGGAAGGTCGGGCCCGGCGCGTCGCTGACGAAGGCCAGGTAATCGGGCTTCGCCTTCAGCGTGGCGCGCAGCATGTTGACCACGCCGAACAGCGCGCCGGTCGGCTCGCCATGGGCGTTGCTCAGCGGCGGCAGCGCGTGGAACGCGCGATACAGGTAGGACGATCCGTCGATCAGGATGAGCTTGGGCATGGGGTGCGTTGGCCTGAGCAGGAGGTTGCGCCGGAAGCAGGCTTGCCGGCATACCTGGGCATTCTCGCATGCGCGACACAGCCTTCGTTTTCACGAAAGCCTGCCGCGGGCCCCTGTTATGCTCGAACGCCCGACCGAGGTTGTCATCATGAAAACCACCTCTGTTCGTTGCCACCAGCGCCCTGTGTGCTGCCCTGCTGGCGGCGGGCTTGCATGCCCAGACCTACTCCGCGGGGCCGCCGCCACCGCCGCCGGGGATGAACGATCCGGGTGTGCAGGCCAGCGCGCCGCCGGCCAGTTCCGTGGCGCCGCCGGCGGCCACGCCCAAGCCGGATCTGCAGCCGCTGACCTTGCCGGCGATGAAGAGCGGCGACAGCCGGATGGGTCGTCCGGACGGCGGAGCCGAGGTGCAGATTCGCCAGCAGGGCGAGAACACCGTGCAGGAGTACAGCCGCAACGGCCGCGTCTACATGGTGATCGTGACGCCTAAAAACGGCTTGCAGCAGACCTATCTGGTCGACCCGCAGGGACGACTGGTGGACGAGCACGGCCAGCGGCGTGCGTTGCCGGCGCAATACAAGGTGCTGGAATGGGGCAAGAGCAAGCCGGCCGCCTCTGAGTCAGACGACACCGAGGCGCCGGCGAGCAGCAGCAGCCGCTGACCATGGGTGCGAGGAAACGCCATCGAGCGCTCAGGCCGGATCGTCCAGTTCCGGGTAGTGGCGGAAGATGCCGTTCTCGTTGAACGGCAGGCGCCGCGGCGACGCCAGGTAGGCGGCGATGCGCGGTCGCTGCGCCACGCGTTGGGTCAGCGCGCCCAGCAGCGGCAGCTCATGTTCCAGGCGCCGCATGGCGCGCGGAAACGCGTACGCCAATCCGCTCATCAACTGGAACAGCGAAAGATCGACGTAGGAGTGCTCGTGCAGGGCGTGATGCCCGCCGCCGCGCTCGAGTACCTGCTCGAAATGGTCAAGGTACTTCGGCAGCCGGGTGTCGCGCAGGTCGCCCGCGCGGCGGCGTGCTTCGGGGCGCTGATCTTCGTAATACAGGCCGCTGGCCATCGGATGGTGCGAGTCATGCACCTCGGCCACCAGGTCGGCGATGGTCAATTGCAACTGCAGCGCGTACAGCTGACGACTTTCGCTCTGCGGCACCAGGTCAAGCGGCGGGCCGAGATAGTGCAGGATGTTCGCCGTCTGCGCGATCAGCAGTCGCCCTGCCTTGAGAAAGGGCGGCGCAAACGGCAGCGGCCCCTCGTGGACACCGTCCAGGTACTGCATGATCGCGTCATCGCCTTCATCGCGGGCCACGTCGTCGTAGCTGGCGCCGGCATCCTCCAGCGCCAGTCGCACGAACTCACCGCGGCCCTGGATTCCGCTCCAGTAGAACAACTGGTAGTGCATGGCAGCCTCCGCAGGCAGGATGGATGCCGAGCGTGCGCCTGCGCGCGTCGAGACTCAATGACGGACCTGCGTGATTCATTTTCGTCACTTAGTGACGCGTCCGGCTGATCGTCGCTTTTCAGTGACGCCGCTTGATCTATTCGCTTTCAGTGACGGGCGTGCTTGATCTATTTCCGTCACTTTCAGTGACGGAAATGGCGCATCCCGGTGAACACCATCGCCATGTCGTGCTCGTCGGCGGCGGCGATGACCTCGTTGTCGCGCATCGAGCCGCCGGGCTGGATCACGGCACTGATGCCGGCGTCGGCGGCCGCATCGATGCCGTCGCGGAACGGGAAAACGCGTCGGAAGCCATCACCGAGCCGCGCACTTCGAGCTTTTCGTCGGCGGCCTTGATGCCGGCGATCCTGGCGCTGTACACCCGGCTCATCTGTCCGGCGCCGATGCCGATGGTCTGGCGATCGCGGGCGTACACGATGGCGTTGGACTTGACGAACTTGGCCACCTTCCAGGCGAAGATCAGGTCGTGGATCTGCGCTTCGGTGGGCGCCTTGCGCGTGACCACTTTCAGGTCGGCGGCGGTGATCATGCCGGTGTCGGCACTCTGGATCAGCAGGCCCGAACCCACGCGCTTGGAGTGATTGCCCGGATGCGCGTCCCGCAGGCTGCCCCGCTCCAGATCGGCGTTCGCCGGCAGCGGAATCACCAGCACGCGCACGTTGCCCTTTTTCGTGAACGCCTGCAGCGCAGCGTCCGCGTAAGCAGGCGCCAGCACCACCTCGACGAACTGCCGCGCGACGATGGCTTTCGCGGTGGCGCCATCCACTTCGCGGTTGAACGCGATGATGCCGCCAAAGGCTGACGTGGGATCGGTCTGGAAGGCCAGTTCATAGGCCCGGCCGATCCCGTCCATGCTCACCGCCACGCCGCACGGGTTGGCGTGCTTGACGATCACGCAAGCCGGCTTGACGAAGCTGCGCACGCATTCCCAAGCGGCGTCGGCGTCGGCGATGTTGTTGAACGAGAGTTCCTTGCCTTGCAGCTGGCTGGAAACAGGCCAGGGTGCCCGGCATGCGGATACCGGTCCCGGTAGAAAGCCGCCTGCTGATGGGGATTCTCGCCGTAACGCAGATCCATCAGCTTGACGAAGCGGCCGTTGACCTGGCCGGGGAAATTGGCGTGACCGGCGATCGCATCCTGAGTGTCGTTGAGTTCCAAACCGGACAAATAATCGCTGATCGCACCGTCGTAGCTGGACACTTCGTTGAATGCGGTGACCGCCAGGTTGAAGCGCGTGGCGCGCGACAGGCCGCCGTGGGTTTCGATTTCGTCCAGCGCGTCGGCGTACTGCGTCGGCGAGGTCAGCACGCCGACGTCGTTCCAGTTCTTGGCGGCCGAACGCAGCATCGCCGGGCCGCCGATGTCGATGTTCTCGATCGCCTGCTCCAGAGTGCAGTCGGCCTTGGCCACCGTGCTTTCGAACGGATACAGATTCAGCACCAGCAGGTCGATCGGTGCGATGCCAAGTTCGGCCATCACGCCGTCGTCGGTGCCGCGGCGACCGAGCAGGGCACCATGCACCTTCGGGTGCAGCGTCTTGACGCGACCGTCCATGATTTCCGGAAAGCCGGTGACGTCGCTGACTTCGGTGACCGCGATCCCCGCCTCGCGCAGTGCGCGGGCCGAGCCGCCGGTGGAGAGCAGTTCCACCCCCTTCGCCGCAAGGCGCCGCGCCAACTCGATCAGTCCCGTCTTGTCGGAAACGCTGAGCAGGGCGCGACGAATGGGGACGAGCTGTGGGGTGGGCATGGATCTTCTCGGCGGGAATTCGGGAATGGGGAATGGGGAATCGACAAGCGGGACCAAGTGCGCGGGGAGGTATCGGCAGAGCCGACTTCGCCCATTCCCCATTCTCGATTCCCGGCCGTCAAAGCAACCCGTGCGTTGCCAGTTTCTTGCGCAACGTGGCGCGATTGATGCCCAGCGCGATGGCGGCGCGACTCTGGTTGCCGTCATGGAAAGCCAGCACTTCGCGCAGCAACGGACCTTCGACCTCGCGTAACACCAACGCATGCAAGCCTTCGCTGCAACGGGTGTCGCCGATGTCTGCAAGGTAGCGGCGTACCGTGCGACTGACACACTCACCCAGTGCGCTGTCGGAGCCGGCAGCATGCGGCGAGGTCGACCCGGCGGCCTCTGCAGCAGGCAGTCTTGCGGCATTCACGGATACTTTCCCTCGCGTACGGTGCGCTGGCTGCATGAGCCATTGCTTTGCTGGTGAGTGTGTTGCATTCGCGGCATGGATCGAGTGCGATGGCATTCAGCGCGAGGGACTGAGTCTACCCTTGTGCGCTGGCAATTTTAAGTCCCTCGGGCGCCGATTCATGGTGACGTGCGATCAACAACGGCTTACTCGAAGCCGAATTCGAACGCGACCGCCTTGTCGCCGGGATCGGCCACCTCCAGCAGCAGCACCGAGGTGGCGCCCGGCGCCAGGCCTCTACGCAGGACAGCGCGGTCGTCGAGGTATTCCTGCGGTTGCAGGCGGCGCATCGCCAGGCGTTGGCCTTGTGCATCAGCCAGGGTGATCGTCACGACCGGGTAGGGTTGTGCGAACGTCGCGTCGTTGCGGATGCTGGCGCTGATCATCAGCGCATTGGACACGCCGGTATGCGCCTGCACGTTGCTGGCGAGCAGGCGCAATCGATTCGGCGCGGCCACCAGTGGAACGCGGCAGTGCAGCACGGCACAGCTGCTGCGCAGCCAGCTGCCCACGGTGGGATTGCGGATCAGTTCATCGCGCTTCGCCCAAGCCAACTGGCCCAACAGCAATGTGAGCAGCAGACCGCACGCGATCACCCAGGGCCAACGGCGCTCGCCGGAACCTGCGCGTGTGCGGGGGGCCTTCTTGCGCTCCGCTTTGCGTGTCCGTTGCCGACGTGACGTGTGTGCAAAACGTGGTGCGAATACCAACTGCGAAAAATCGCCGGAAGATGGTTCAGGCGCCGCGCCGGACTCATCCGGCGCCACCGCCGCAGGTTCGGGTTGCGGCCGATAAACCACCAGATCCAGCAGCGGCGGCTCGAGCGCAGGTTCGTTGATCGACAGCTCGACGAAGGGTTCCCGTGGCAACTGTTCGGTGAGCGTGGCCAGGCTGCCGAAGCTGGCGTGGCAATGCCCACATACGACATGGCCGTGCGCCTGCGCCAGCGTCTGCGCGTCCAGCGAAAACACCGATAGGCATTCAGGGCATTGGGTATACATGCGCGCCGCTATGAACGTGTAACGAGCAAGCTTAGCAGGCCGATCAGACGGTCGTGTCGGCGCTGGATGGCGTCATCCGCGGCGGCGCCCGCTGATGCGGACCCAGTCTTCGCGCGTGTCCACGCGCAGGTCGTCGAACCACTCGCCGTAACGCAGCAGCAGTTCTTCCTGCTGGCCGGCGAGGATGCCGGAAATCGCGAACGGCGCACCGGGCTTCGCCGCGGCAGCGAAGGTGGGTGCGAGCACGGCGAGCGGGCCGGCGAGGATGTTGGCGACGAACACGTCGGTGGCCCGCGGAGGATCCCTGTCCGGAAGGCACAGCGTGAGGCGTTCGGCGACCCCATTGCGCTCGGCGTTGTCGGCCGAGGCCGTGAGCGCCTGCGGATCGTTGTCGACGCCGATCGCGCTGGTCGCGCCAAGTTTCAGGGCGGCGATGGCCAGGATGCCGGAGCCGCAGCCGTAGTCGGTGACGGTCTTGTCGCGGAGGTCGAGGCCGTCCAGCCATTCCAGACACAGCGCGGTCGTGGGATGGGTGCCGCTGCCGAACGCCAGGCCGGGATCGAGTCGCACCGTGACGCGCATGGATGCGCTAATGCCGCGGGCGCAGGACGCACTGGAGCGGCCCACGAGTTCTTCATCGGAAGGCGGTTCGATGTTCCATGGATAGATCCACAACCGCCGGCCGAACGCCATCGGCTTGAACTGGTCCATCCAGACGCGTTCCCAGTCCTGGTCGGCGACGTCGCGGAAGCGCAACTGCTCGGGTTCGAGCCACGGCAACAACTCGCCCAGCGCGCCGGCCAGGCCACGTCGGTCGGTGTGTTCGTCAAACAGCGCTTCCAGCGTGATCGTCGGCCACAGCGGCAGCTCGCCTACGCCGGGCTCGAAGATCGCCTGTTCGTCCGGCGTCTCCGCCTGCGCGTCACGCAGGGTGATCGAGAGCGCGCCGAGATCGTTCAGTGCCTCTTCCGCACCCGGTTGCTGCGCGGTGCGAACGACCAGGGAAAGTTCGAGAAAGGGCATGGCGATGGGTGGGAATGGGGAATGGGGAATGGGGAACGGGGAACGGGGAACAGGGAACAGGGAACAGGGAACAGGGAACAGGGAACAGGGAACAGGGAACAGGGAACAGGGAACACGGAACTCGGAGCACGGAGCACGGAGCACGGAGCACCGAGCACCGCAACCGGCTCTCAGCTGCCCGCTTTTTCCTTCTGTTCGGCGATGCGCTTTTCGAGATAGTGGATGTTCTGGCCACCGTGATGGAAACCGACGTCCGCCATGATCTTCTGCTGCAGCGGGATGTTGCACTTGACCCCTTCGATTACCGTTTCGGCCAGCGCCAGGCGCATGCGGGCGATCGCCGTCTCGCGGTCCGGGCCGTGCACCATCAGTTTGCCGATCATCGAATCGTAGTTCGGCGGGATGCGGTAGCCGTCGTACAGATGGGTATCCACCCGCACGCCCGGACCACCGGGCGCTTCGAAGCGCTTTACGGTGCCGGGGCTGGGCATGAACGTGTCCGGGTCTTCGGCATTGATGCGGCATTCGATCGAATGACCGCGGATCACCACGTCTTCCTGGCGGATCGTGAGTTTCTCGCCGCCGGCGATCAACAGCTGCTCGCGCACCAGGTCGGTGCCGGTGATGAGTTCGGTCACGCGATGCTCGACCTGGATGCGGGTATTCATCTCGATGAAGTAGAAGCGGCCGTCCTGATACAGGAATTCGAAAGTGCCGGCGCCGCGGTAGCCGATGCGCACGCAAGCGTCGACGCAGACCTTGCCGATCTGCGCGCGTTGCTCGGGCGTGATGCCCGGCGCCGGCGCTTCCTCGACCACCTTCTGGTGCCGTCGCTGCATCGAACAGTCGCGCTCGCCCAGGTGAATCGCGTTGCCCTGGCCGTCGGCCAATACCTGGATCTCCACGTGGCGCGGATTCTCCAGGAATTTCTCCATGTACACCTGGTCGTTGCCGAAGGCCGCCTTGGCTTCGGTCTTGGTCATGGTGATCGCGTTGCCCAGATGCGCCTCGGTGCGCACCACGCGCATGCCGCGGCCGCCGCCGCCGCCGGAGGCCTTGATGATCACCGGGTAGCCGATCTCGCGGGCGATCCTCATGTTGGTATCGCCGTCGCCGCCGAGTGCCCCGCCCGACCCCGGTACGCACGGCACCCCCGCGGCCTTCATCGCGCGGATCGCCTCGACCTTGTCGCCCATCAGGCGGATCACCTCAGGCGTAGGGCCGATGAAGATGAAACCGGACTGCTCCACCTGTTCGGCGAAGTCGGCCCGTTCGGACAGGAAGCCGTAACCCGGGTGGATCGCCTGCGCATCGGTGATCTCCGCCGCCGCGATGATCCGCGGGATGTTGAGGTAGCTGTCCACCGACGGGCCGGGCCCGATGCAGATCGCCTCGTCGGCGAGGCCGACATGCTTCAGATTGCGATCCACCGTGGAATGCACCGCCACGGTCTTGATCCCGAGGCTGTGGCAGGCGCGCAGGATGCGCAGGGCGATTTCGCCGCGGTTGGCGATGACGACTTTTTCTAGCATGGGGGCTCCAGGGAGCGGGAGTCGGGGAACGGGGAACAGAAAAACCACAAGCTGCGGGAGCGCGCTCTGGTCTTTCCGTCCCCGTTCCCCGCTCCCTTCCCGCTCAAACATCACGCAATGACGAACATCGGCTCGTCGAATTCCACGGGCTGGCCGTTTTCGATCAGGATCGCCTGCACGGTGCCGCTGACATCGGCATCGATCTGGTTGAACATCTTCATCGCCTCGATCACGCCCAGTGGCTCGCCGGCCTTGACCTGCTGGCCGACTGTGACGAAGGCCGGCGCGCCGGGGGACGCCGAGACGTAGAAGGTGCCGACCATGGGTGCTTTCACGACATGGCCGGTGGGCAGGGCGTTGGCGGGGGCCGCTTCGGGTGCATTGGCTGCCGGAGCGGCGGCGACTGGCGCGGGCGCCGCGGCCACCGGGGCGGCCACGGGAGCTGCGGTGGCGACTGGCGCGGTGCTCTTGGGCACGCGCGACAGGCGCACGACTTCCTCGCCCTCCTTGATTTCCAGTTCGGCGAGGTTGGACTCCTCGAGCAAGTCGATCAGTTTCTTGATTTTGCGCAAATCCATCGGATCAGCCTTTGGTCAGTCGTGCCGCCGGCAAGGCGGCTGGAAGGTGAGGGACAACGCGTTGTTGCTGGCGGCCGGTTCAGACGCTGGCGGGCGCCGGTGTTTGCAGGCGCTGGATTGCTGCCTCCAGCGCGAGGCCATAACTGGCACTGCCAAAGCCGCAGATGACGCCGACCGCCAGATCCGACAGATACGAATGATGGCGAAACGGCTCGCGTGCAAACACGTTGGACAGATGTACCTCGATGAACGGGATCGCCACCGCCGCGAAAGCGTCGCGCAGCGCGATGCTGGAGTGGGTGAAGGCACCCGCGTTGCACAGGATCAGCGCGATCTGGTCATCGCGGGCCTGGTGGATCCGCCCGATCAGCTCGTGCTCGGCGTTCGACTGGAACCAGGCCAGTTCATGGCCGGCTGCCCGCGCGCGCTCGGCCAGCTGCTGGTTGATCTCGGCCAGGGTCTCGTGGCCGTAGATCCTGGGCTCGCGAGCGCCCAGCAGGTTGAGGTTGGGTCCATGCAGGACCAGGATTTTTGCCACGAAACCATCCCGTTTGCGACCGGCGGTTCCGGTATCCGGCGCAGTGTGCTCGCACCAGCCGATGTTGTCCAGTTCAGTGTAGTTCGCCGATGTTCAGCGGAGAAGTGCGGGAATCGCATGCGTCGGCGCATGGCCGACACGAACTTGGGACAGCTTGGCAGGCCCAGACAGCCACCGTTCGAGCTGCGCGTCCGACAAAGCGCCGGCGTGTGTCGCGACGATGCGTCCATCTGCGTCGAACAGCACGCTAAACGGCAGAATTTCACGCTTATCACCAAATTGCAGCGAGGTGCTCGGAGGCCCCAACTGGCCTATCAAAATCTGGTAACTCACCGGATGCGCCGCCAGAAATGCACGAACGTGATCAGGTTCATCCATCGCTATTCCGAGCACGATCGCACCATGATCGCCGAACTTTTGCTGGGCGCGGTTCAGCGCCGGCATCTCTTCCAGACACGGGCCGCACCAGCTCGCCCAGAAATTGACGAGCAGGCGTTGGCCACGATAGTCCTTCAGGGCATGGGGTTGGCCGTCCAGATCCAGCAGGGTCAGATCCGGCAGCGGTTTGCCGACCAGGGACGACTCGCCGGATGGCTCCTGTGGCGCGCGATGCCAATATTGCGCGATGCCACCGAGCAGCGCGGCCAGCACGGCCAGCACCAGGATCAGGCTGATGTCGCGGCTGAACATCAGCGCGCGGCGTCGGTCAGGGCCCGCTCGACCATCGAGGCCGTCAGCACGGTGGACAGTTGCCGGCCCGGGCCGCCATCACGGGGGAACACCACGTAAAGCGGCACGCCGGGCGAATGGTATTGCGCGAGGAAGGCACTGATGGCGGGGTTCACGTCGGTCCAGTCGCCTTTCATGTAGGTGGCGCCGGTGCGCTGCAGCAGGTCGCGGAACCGCTGCGTGTCCAGCACCGTGTGTTCGTTCGCCTTGCAGGTCACGCACCAGTCGGCGGTCATGTCGACGAACACGGGCGTGCCGGCGGCGCGCAGCTCGGCCAGCTTCTGCGGGCTGTAGGCAACCACGCCGTCTGCGGCGACGGCGTTGCCGCTCGGCCGCGGCACGTGGCTCAGCAGGACCATCGGGACCACCGTGGCGATGGCCAGCAGCGCCACGGCAAACTTGCTGATCGCACCGCGTGAACGGCTGCGTTCGAACCACCACAAGGTCATCGCCAGCAGCACCATCGCCACCAGCACCAGGCCGACCGCATCGGCACCGCGCTGGTTGGCCAGCACCCAGACCAGCCAGGCGGCGGTGAGGTACATCGGAAAGGCCAGCACCTGTTTGAGGGTTTCCATCCAGCGGCCCGGCTTCGGCAGCAGGCGCGCCAGTGCGGGCACGAAGCCGATGGCCAGGAATGGCAGCGCCAATCCGATGCCCAGCGCCAGGAACACCAGGAATGCCGACAGCATCGACGCGGTAAACGCATACGCCAGCGCGCTGCCCATGAACGGCGCGGTGCACGGCGTGGCCACCACGACGGCGAGCACCCCGGTGAAGAAATCGCCGGCCGGCCCCGCCCGCCGGGCCAGACCGGCGCCGGTATTGCCCAGCGAGCTGCCGAACTGCACCACGCCGGACATCGACAAGCCCACCGCCAGCATCACGCAGGCCAGCACACCCACCACGACGGGTTGCTGCAGTTGCGTGCCCCAACCCAGCGCATGACCCGCGGCACGCAGGCCCAGGATGCCCAGTCCCAGCGCCGCAAAGCTGCACAGCACGCCGGCGGTATAGAACAAGGCGTGCTTGCGCCGGGTGGCGGGGTGGTCGCCGCTCTCCAGCACGCTGACCGCCTTGATCGAAAGCACCGGCAACACGCAGGGCATCAGGTTCAGGACCAGTCCGCCGGCCAGCGCCAGGACCAACGCGGCGAGCAGGCTGATCTGCAACGGGCCGGCGCCGTCTGCGGCCGGCGGTCCGATCGATGCGCTCGCGCCGGCGCTGGCGATGGAGCTGTCGCCCAGATCGATCGTCACCGTTCGATGCATCACCGGATAGCACAGGCCGCCGTCCTGACAGCCCTGGAAGCTTGCCTCCAGCTTCAGCTGCTGGCGCCCGGCCAGGTCGCCGTCCACCGTCACCGGCAACTCGACCTGGTCGAAGTACACCGTGACCTTGCCAAAGTGCTCGTCCTGATGCGCCACGCCAACCGGCCACGCCGGTTTCAGTTCGAGTCCGCGGGCATCGGCCAGTTGCAGGCTGGTCTGGGCGCGATACAAGTAGTAACCCTTGGGCATGGTCCAGCGCAGCAACAACTGATGCGGACCCTGCGCCAGTGCCGCAAAGCGGAACGCCTGCTCTGGCGGCAGCGCGGCGCCGGGAGCGCCCGGCGCGGGACTCCCGATCGAGCGCAGTGCGTCGCTCAGCGATCCGGCGGCCGCAGCCGGCACCGTGGCGGCGGCGGCGGGCAGCGGCAGGTCCAGTTGCTCGGTGTTCGGCGGGTAGCAGATCTTCGGGTCGACTTCATGGCAACCCTGGTATTGCACGGCCACGCGCAGGCGGCTGGTGCCGGCGGCCACGGTGTAGGGAATGCTGGCGTCGACACCGTGGTGATAGGTCTCCACGTCGCCCAGGTATTCGTCGTGGTGCTTTTCGCCGTCGGGCAAGCGCGCCTCGCCCAGGGTCACGCCATCGCCCGCGGTGAACTTCATGCGGCCGCGATAGAGGTAGTAATCCGGGGCGATCTTCCAATGCAGCTTCAGTACGCCCGGCGTGCTGGCGTCGGCGCTCAGCTGATAGGCCTCGGTGACCGGCAACAAGTCCTCCGTGCCCTGCGCGAATGCGGGCAGGGCGGCACACAGCAGGCCCAGGCAGAACAGCAGGCGGCGGGTCACTCGACCGGTGAACAACGAACGCATCTCGACTCCAGCAGCGAAAACCCGCGCGGCGCAGATATCGCCTCATTATGACGCAGACCGTGGTCGTGGCCCCGCCTTGCATCATTTCGCCGCGCCGCACCCGCGGTCACGCGCGCCGTATCAGCTGCGGCTTTGCTGGCGAACCCAGTGGAGATAGGCCGCATGCCCTTGTTCGACCGGCACCGCGATCAACTCCGGTACCTCATAAGGATGCAGTTCGAGCAGGCGACGTTCCAGCGCGGCCAGGCAGGCGGCGGTGGTCTTGATCAGCAGCAGCTCCTCGCGGTCAGTGTGCACCGCTTCCTGCCAGCGGTAAGTCGAGCGGATTCCGGGTAACTGGTTGACGCAGGCGGCCAGGCGCTCGCTCACCAATGCCTCGGCGATCCGGCGGGCGCTGGCCGGGTCAGGACAGGTGCAATAGCAGAGCAGGACGGTATCGGACATGCCACAGAGCCTAACGTGCACGACGCGGGAGCGCATCCGGCGAAGGTGCGGAGAAAGCCCACTGGTCTGGGGGCCCTTGAAACCCGCCTCCACCCACCCAATTAGCTATTCGTTCCCCGCTTCAACGCTCTTGCAGTGGTGCTCTGTGTCGCTACAATTGGCACTCACTTACCACGAGTGCTAACAAGATCGGTGAAGTGGGTCTTGCAAGTCCTCTCCCGCCTCAATCCACCATTGGAGTCCTAACCATGAGCAAATTGCGTCCGCTGCATGATCGCGTCATCGTCAAGCGCCTCGAAGAGGAGCGCGTGTCGGCCGGGGGCATCGTGATCCCCGACAGCGCCACCGAGAAGCCGACCCGCGGCAAGGTCGTCGCCGCCGGCACCGGCCTGATCATGGCCGATGGCAAGGTGCGCCCGATGTCGCTGAAGGAAGGCGACACCGTGTTGTTCGGCAAGTACGCCGGCCAGGAAATCAAGATCGACGGCGAAGACCTCGTGTTCCTGAAGGAAGACGACATCGTGGCGGTCATCGAAGGCTGATTGAAGCGGGGCCTGGGCTGGGTGGTCGAGCGCGAAAAGCAAACCCGCGCACGCCAGTCGCCTTCGGCTCCTTCTTGAAGCTCTTTCGCAACGTTTCCCATTCCTGTTCAATTTTTTCGAGGCAAAAAAATTATGGCCGCTAAAGAAGTCCGATTCGGCGAAGACGCCCGCGCCCGCATGCTCAAGGGCGTGAATACCCTGGCCAACGCAGTCAAGGTCACCCTCGGCCCCAAGGGCCGCAATGTCGTGCTCGAGAAGAGCTTCGGCGCCCCCACGATCACCAAGGACGGCGTGTCCGTCGCCAAGGAGATCGAGCTGGCCGACAAGTACGAGAACCTCGGTGCGCAGATCGTCAAGGAAGCCGCTTCCAAGACTTCCGACGTGGCCGGTGACGGCACCACCACCGCCACCGTGCTGGCGCAGGCGTTCATCCAGGAAGGCATGAAGGCGGTCGCCGCCGGCATCAACCCGATGGATCTCAAGCGCGGCATCGACAAGGCCGTGGCCGCCGCCGTGGGCGAACTGAAGAAGTTCTCCAACCCGACCGCGAACGACAAGGAAATCGCCCAGGTCGGCACGATCTCGGCCAACTCCGACACCAACATCGGCGACATCATCGCCGAGGCGATGAAGAAGGTCGGCAAGGAAGGCGTGATCACGGTCGAGGAAGGTTCCGGCCTGGAGAACGAGCTGGACGTGGTCGAGGGCATGCAGTTCGACCGCGGCTACCTGTCGCCGTACTTCATCAACAACCAGACCTCGCAGCAGGTCGAGATGGATGACCCGTACATCCTGATCCACGACAAGAAGATCTCCAACGTGCGCGACTTGCTGCCGGTGCTGGAAGCCGTCGCCAAGGCGGGCAAGCCGCTGCTGATCGTGGCCGAGGAAGTCGAGGGCGAGGCGCTGGCCACGCTGGTGGTCAACACCATCCGCGGCATCGTCAAGGTCGCCGCCGTCAAGGCGCCGGGCTTCGGTGACCGGCGCAAGGCGATCCTGGAAGACATCGCGATCCTGACCGCCGGCCAGGTCGTGTCCGAGGAAGTGGGCCTGTCGCTGGAGAAGACCACGATCAACGATCTGGGTCGCGCCAAGCGCATCGTCATCACCAAGGAAAACACCACGATCATCGACGGTGCCGGCGAAGCGGAGAAAATCCAGTCGCGCATCAGCCAGGTCAAGGCGCAGATCGAGGAGACCTCGTCGGATTACGACAAGGAGAAACTGCAGGAGCGCGTGGCCAAGCTGGCCGGTGGCGTCGCCGTGATCAAGGTCGGTGCCGGTACCGAAATCGAAATGAAGGAAAAGAAAGCCCGCGTCGAAGACGCCCTGCACGCGACCCGTGCAGCGGTCGAGGAAGGCGTGGTTCCCGGCGGTGGCGTGGCCCTGATCCGTGCGCTGAAGGCGGTCGAAGGCCTGAAGGGCGACAACCCCGACCAGGACCTGGGCATCGCGATCACCCGCCGCGCGCTGGAAGCGCCGATGCGCGCGATCGTGGCCAATTCGGGCGAAGAGCCCTCCGTGATCCTCAACAAGGTCAAGGAAGGCAAGGGCAACTTCGGCTACAACGCCGCGACCCACGAGTTCGGCGACATGGTGGCGATGGGTATCCTGGATCCGACCAAGGTGACCCGCACCGCGCTGCAGCACGCGGCCTCGGTCGCCGGCATGGCGATCACCACCGAGGCGATCGTGGCCGAGCTGCCGAAGAAGGAAGACCACAACCATGGTGGTGGCGGCATGGGCGGCGGCATGGGTGGCATGGGCGGCATGGACTTCTAAGCGGCTGATTCTTGCAATCAATCTTGATTGCGAGAATCAAGAGCGGCCATTCATGGCCGCACTGCTCAGGAAGAGCCGTTGCAATACGAAAAACCCCGCTACGGCGGGGTTTTTCTTTGGTTTGGCGAGGTCACGGTTACCAGTAGTTGCCTCGGCAGTGGCGACCGCTCGCATGAAATCAGCAAGAGGTTTGGACGCGCCGCGCTGGCATGGATCTGAACGAACGGCGTCGCCGGTTGTGCTATCGCGCAAACTCAGTGGGCGAGCTGCGCTTCACTGTCTGGTGTCGACGGGATGGACGTGGCGTCCGTGAGATGCCCATGCGCGGGTCCGTCAACGTGCATCGGCAGCATTTTTCTCAGCTTGCCATTCATCTGCAGCTCCTCGACGCTGGCCATCGCGTGGTCGAGTTGTTTCAGGCCGCTGTTTTCGACGGGACGGGGTGCGCCGGGTGTCGCCGTGAGTGCGGCCAATTGCGGGCCGACCAGCTGGGTCAGGGCGAAGTAGGGGTCATCGTGAATGCCGGCCTGCGCCAGCAGCTGGCCGGGCAGCAGCCACGCGGCGGTGTCCTGGTGATCAGGCTTGCGTTCGCTGTGCGGGTCGACCAGCAACCAGATGCCGGCCTGGCTCAGCATGTCGCCACCATCGACGAAACCGGTGAGGCGGAAGCTGTTGGTGAGTGCAGGCAGGTGGTCGCCGTAGAACAGCACCAGGCTGGGCCGCTGGCGTTTTGCCAGCCAGCTCACCAGCCGACCCAGCTCCGCGTCGGCGTGCCTGATGTGATACAGGTAGGTCTGCAGTTCGAGCTTGTCCGCGCCGGTGATGCCCTCGGGTACCGGAATCGCATCGCGCTCGGCGGTGTTCGCCGGCTCGATGTCATACGGGCCGTGTGCCTCGATGCTGATGGCAAAGACGAATTGCGGCGGCCCGCTGTCCTTCAGCAAGGTCATGATCTCGTCGGTCATGGCGCTGTCGGCCATGTATTTGCCGTCGTCAGGCGCATTGGCCGGGAATGCCGACTTCGACACGAAGCGCTCGAAGCCGATCGCCTTGAACGCGGTGCTGCGGTTCCAGAACGCGGGGTCGTTGCCGTGCAGGGCGAGCGTACTGTAGCCGTGCGTTCGCAACGTGCGCACCAGGCTGGGCAGCGATTTGTGGCTCATCTGCAGGTAAGGGAATTGCAGGTTGTCGAAATAGCGCAACGACAGACCGGTTAGCACCTCGAACTCGGTGCGGATGGTGCCGCCACCAAACGTGGGTACATGCAGCTTGCCGCTGCTGCCGTGGGCGGAAAGCCGGCGCAGGTTAGGCGTGAAGTCGCTGTGCTCGTAGCCACGCATGATGGTCGGATCAAAAAACGATTCGCTTTGCACTACCACGATGTCCGGCAACTCGTCGGGCACGGCAGGCGGCTGCATGGCCTGCAGCAGGGCCGGAGTGAACTGCGCGATCAAGTGTTGCGCGGCGGCGCGGTCCGGCTTGCGGTGGGCGCCGCCGTAGTGCAGGTGAAACAGCACCAGCGAACTGACCAGGCCGGAATGATTTGCGGTGGAGCTGGCCGACCACGGTTCCAGCCACAGCACGCGAGCGTTGTAGATCTTCCCCCAGGCGGGCAGGCCGGCGAGGATGCTGATCAGCACGGCGGCAAAGATGCCGCCGGCGACAAAGCGCCGGACGCCGCGGCCCGTGGCCAGCAAGGGCGGCTCCAGTCGCCACGCCAGCACCACCAGCGCCAGCGCCACGACCATGGCCAGGTACGGCCAGGGACTATCCGGCAAATAGCCGGCCAGTACGTGCATGCCGCCTTTGCGCAACTGGCCGATCATGCGGAAGTCGTCCGGCAACAGCGGCGTGCCGAGGTTGGCGACCTTGAGCTGGTTGACACCGTAGATTACGGCCTCGAGTGCGAACGCCATGCCGAACGAGAGCACGGCGCGCCGGGTCCACAACAGCAAGGCGCCGGCGAACAGCAACGCGGGCAGCGCATTGGCCAGCGGAAAACGCGGTTGCCGCATCAGTTGCGCGGCAGTCACTCCCACGCCGCCATCCATCAGGCCGGTCAACAGAACGAAGACCACGATCAGCGCCAGCACCAGCGCGAGGCGTGGGACCAATGGGTGCCAGCGGCCAGGGGTGTCGGGGAGTTTCAAGTACATGCCGCTCCTGCACGCGTTGTCGTGGATCCGTTCGCCAATGTAAACAAGCCCGAATGAACGGCAACCGGGCGCCGAGTGGCGAGTCTCGGGCCTTCGAACCGCCAGATCAACGCGCGGACGAGTCCTTCGTGCACAACTGTAGTCGGCAGCATGTGCACACTGCGGCACAATGGGCGGATGGCCCTGCCCGAATCCGCCGACCTGCGCGCCCTGATCGACGACCGCTACCGCGACCTGTCGGCGCGGTGCCGTGCGGCGGGCGTGCCTTTGCACGACGATGCCGGCGTGGCCGAGCGGATTCGCCGCACCCTGCTGGCCAGCGATTTCGCGTTCGACGTGTGGTCGCGTCAGCCGCAGCTGCTCTCGCCACAGGGTCTGGAGCGGTTGCGCTCCGGTGCCGACGCCAGTGCCCGGCTGGGTAGTCTGAAACTGCCTGAAGACGAGGCTGGCTGCATGGCCGCGCTGCGCCGCTTCCGCCACGCCGAGGCCTTGCGCGTGGTGTTCCGTGATGTCAACGCGCTGGACGAGTTGCCGGAAACCCTGTCCGCCACCAGCGTGCTCTATGAGTCGCTGTTGGCGGCAGCACTGGAATGGGCCACGGAGGCCATGGCTTCCCGTTACGGCCACAGTCGCAGCGCCGACGGCGCGTTGCAGCGACTGCTGGTGGTCGGCTTTGGCAAGCTCGGTGGCAGCGAGCTCAATTTCTCCTCCGATATCGACCTGTTGTTCGCCTACCCGCAAGCTGGTCAGAGCGACGGTGCACGCGCGCTCGACAACAGCGAGTACTTCGTGCGGCTCGGACGGCAGTTGGTGCGCTTGCTGAACGAGCCGACCCGGGATGGCATCTGCGCCCGCGTCGACATGCGCTTGCGACCATTCGGCCAATCCGGTCGACTGGCCCTGTCGTTCGCTGCGATGGAGCAGTACTACCAGAGCGAGGGGCGGGACTGGGAGCGTTATGCCTGGATCAAGGCGCGTGTGGTGGCGGGCGACCGCACCGCCGGCAAGCAGCTGCAGGAATTGCTGCGGCCGTTCGTTTACCGCAAATACCTGGATTACACCGCGTTCGCCGGCCTGCGCGAGATGAAGGTGCTGATCGACGCCGAAGTCGCGCGCAAGGACCTGGCCGACAATCTCAAGCTGGGCCCCGGCGGCATCCGTGAGATCGAGTTCACCGTGCAATTGGTGCAGTTGATCCGCGGCGGGCGCGAGCCTTCGCTGCGCGTGCGCGGCCTGCTGCCGGCGCTCGCCGCGTGCGAGGCACGCGGGCATATCGGGGCCAAGCGCGCGCGGCGCCTGCGCGAAGCCTACCTGTTGTTGCGCCGGGTTGAAAACCGCGTGCAGATGCTGCGCGACGCACAGACCCACGACATTCCCGACGATGCCTTGAGTCGCGAGCGCATTGCGTTGAGCCTCGAGTACGCCGACTGGGAGACGTTGAACCACGCGCTGGCGACCCAGCGCGCCATCGTCAGTGAGGACTTTGCCGCCGTGTTGATGCCGCAGCATGGCCAGGCCACGCGCACACCCGTGGCCGACGTGCACCTGTGGGAACTGGCGTGTGACGAAACGCTTGATGCGACCACGCTGGAGGTCTCCGGTTTCGTGCCAGCGGCCGAATTGGCCGACGCGCTGCTGAAACTGCCGCAGGCCTCGCAGGTACGGGCCATGTCGCCGCGCTCGCGCGAGCGGCTGGACCGCTTGATGCCGCAACTGCTTGGCGCCGCGCGCGCCACCCCGGCGCCGGTACCCAGCCTGTTGCGCCTGTGCCGCCTGATGCAGGCGGTGGCCCGGCGATCGGCCTATCTGGCCTTGCTGGATGAGCAGCCGGCGGCGCGTCGGCGGCTGGTGCAGTTGTTTGCCGACAGCGCCTTCCTGGCCGAGCGCGTGATCGCGCAACCGCTGCTGCTGGATGATGTGCTCGATCCGCGCATCGATCAGTTGCCATTTCGCCGTGCCGACATCGCGGCCGAGATCGCCCGCGTGCTGGGAACGCTGGATGAGCGCGATGCCGAAACCGAGCTGGAGCGGATAACCGAATTCCGGTCGTCCACCGCGTTCCGGCTCGGCCTGGCCTTCAGCGACGGCCGTGCCGATGCGGTGGCCACCGCCCGTCGCCTCGCCGCACTGGCCGAGTCGGTGGTGGGCGCGGTGCTGGCGCTGGCCGAGCGTGACCTGATTGCGCGGCATGGGCGGCTGCCCGGCGAAGGCTCCGGTTTCGCGGTGCTCGGTTACGGCAGCCTCGGTGGCAAGGAGCTTGGCTTTGCCTCCGACCTGGATCTGGTCTTCATTTTCGACGGCCGTCGCGCGCAGGCGATGAGCGATGGCGAACGGCCGATCGAAGGCTTCCGCTGGTACCAGCGCCTGGCCCAGCGGGTGATGAACTGGCTGACGGTGCTGTCCCGCGCCGGGCGCCTGTACGAAGTGGATACGCGCCTGCGCCCGGATGGTTCCAAGGGCCTGTTGGTCAGCAGCCTCGATGCCTTTATCGCCTATCAGGAAAGCCGTGCGTGGACGTGGGAGCACCAGGCGCTGCTGCGCGCGCGCGCCGTGGCTGGCGACGCGGCGCTCAGCCAGAAGCTGGCTGGGGTGCGGCGCAAGATCCTGTGCGCCCCGCGCGAGCTCGCCACCGTGCTGGCCGAGGTGAGCGGCATGCGCGAGCGCTGGCGCGCCGAACGTGACCGCTCCGACCAGGACCGGATCGATCTCAAGCAAGGCCGCGGTGGCCTGCTCGACATCGAGTTCGCGCTGCAGGGACTGGTGCTGGCCCACGCTGCCCGGCACCCGGAGTTGCTCCGCGTCACCGCCAATGCGAGCTTGATCGAGGCATGCCGGGCTGCGGGTTTGCTCAGCGACAGCCAGGCCACGACGCTGGCCAGCGCGCATGCGGATCTGCTGCGACGCGCACTGGCCTGTACGCTGGACTTGCGCTCGCGCATCACGCCGCGCGATGTGTCCTTGCAGCAGTTGTGTGATGGAGTGCGCGACGTGATCAATGCACTTGGTTTCAAGCTGTCCCCCGACGACGGTCCGCTGCGCTCATCCGGTTGAGTCACCGGGTCGTGATGGGTGGAAAACCTTGTGCAGCGGCTGTCGGTTAGGCAACATCGGGCGTAGTTGGGGGAATGGCGGCAGGATGATCGAGTACGTGGCACGGCGACCGAAACCGCGCGGAATTCTGGCGAGCGCGCTCGCCTTGGTGGCTTGCCTGTTCGGCATGTCTGTTGCGCTCGCGATGGATCCGCAGCAGCCGTTCCACTCCTATGTGGTCGACCATTGGAGCGTCGAGCAGGGATTGCCGCAGATCACCGTGCTGGCCATGGCCGAGGACCGCGCCGGCTTTCTCTGGATCAACACGCAGTCGGCGGTAGCCCGCTTCGATGGCACCCGTTTTGTCACCTATGACCGTGCTGCCACCGGGGTGGATACCAGCATGCTGGTGGCGGCCTGGGCCGATCCGCAGGGCGGCGTCTGGTTCGGCGGCACGCATGGCTTGTTGCATGAGCGCGACGGCCATTTCACCGCGCTGGGTGGCGCCGCCGTCAATGCCATCATCGATGCCGGCGATGGCACACCCTTGCTGGCCACCTCCGACGGGTTGAAGCGTGTGCGCGGCGGCACGATCGTACCGTTGCCGGGCTACGCCGGCGCGGCATTCAGCCTGCTGCGCGAGGGCAGGACGTTGTGGATCGGCGGCATCGGGCGCGTCTGCCGCCGGGATGGCAGCGTGCGGCCGGCGACGCTGGGTTGCGTCCGGGCCGAAGCCATGCAACAGCGCATCGTCGTCAGGCACCTGGCCACGCAAGGCGGCCAGGTGTGGCTGGGCACCCAGGATGGGTTGATGCGGGTGGATGGCGATCACCTGGCGCCGGCCGGGTTGGGTGGTGGACTGGACACCACCGCGATCGAGAGTCTGTTCACCGACCGTCAGGGCGTGATGTGGATTGGTACCGTGGGTGCGCTTTATCGACACATTCCCGGGCGCACCCTGGAGCGGATAAACGACGAGGACCTCGCGCCGCGCCCTTGGGTGCGGGCACCGTTTGAGGATCGCGACGGCAACCTGTGGCTGGGCACGCACACGCGCGGCGTGTACCGGATCTGGAATGGCTGGACGCGGCACGTGTCGATGCGTGACGGGGTCGTCGATCCGCTGGTATGGAGCGTGCTGAAGGCGCCGGACGGGCAACTCGTGTTCGGCACCAATTCCGACGTGGAAGTCTTCGATGGCACGCATGTTCATACCTTGATTCCGGGCAGCGCGCTGCCCAATCCGTCGGCGTACGACCTGTATTACGACCGCCGTGGCCGGCTATGGGTCGGCACGCGTGCCGGCATCGCGGTGTTCGACCATGGACAGGATGTCACGCCACCGGCCTTGACGGCGTTGCGTAGCTGGCGGATCGACGACATACGCGAAGTGGCGCCGGACGATTTCTGGATCGGCACGTCCGGCGGCTTGTATCGCTGGCGCCTGGGCAAGCTGAGTCGCGCCGATCCGGGCGCTTCGACCGCGGCGGCGATCATCCGCTCCATCCTGCCGCTGGCGCCGGACCACCTGTACGTGGGTACCGAGGACGGCGTGCGCGAGTGGCGCGACGGCAAGATGATCGAGCCGGTGTGGGCAGCGCCCCTGCGTGGACATTTCGTGACGCGCGTGGCCATGTTGAAACCGGGTCTGCTCGGGGTCGCCACCAGCGATGCCGGCATCGGCGTAATGGCCAACGATCGCTTGCGCATGACCAGCGAGAAGGATGGTCTGCCCAGCAACAATGTATGGACCTTCGACGTGCTCGGGGATGACCTGTATGTCAGCTCGGCGGTCGGCGCATGGCGCCTGCCATTCGCGGAGCTGCCCGTGCCGGGCTCAGCCGAACGCACGGTTTCGCCGCAACGGCTTGCCGGCGAACAGCGTCCGACCAGCGTCCACAGCCTGCGTTGCTGCAACGGCGGCGCCAGTGCGCGCAGCGCCATCGCCGGGGATGTCATCTGGTACAGCACCACCGACGGCATCGTGGGGCTGGACACGCGCATCCTGGGCGCTTTGCCCGTCGCTCCGCCGGCCCGGGTGGTGGCGATTGAGCACGATGGCAAGCGCTTCCCCGGAGCGTCGTTCAAACTGGATCAGGGCACGCGCGACCTGACCGTCAATTACACCGCCCCTTATCTGCGCCCCGGCACCTTGCGCTTCCGTTACCGGCTGGAAGGCTATGACACGGATTGGCAGCACGCCGACGTACGACGTGAAGCGTTTTATACCCACCTGCCAGCGGGCAACTACCGGTTCCGGGTCGCTGCCACGTTGCCCGGTGCCGCGGGCTACGGACCGGAGGCGGACATGGTCATCCAGGTCACGCCGCGCTGGTACGAACGCCTCGCCGTGCGGGTCGCGGCGGTGCTGGCATTGTGCCTGCTGGTGTTCCTGCTGGTGCGCTGGAACATGCGCCGGCAACGGCGCCGCAACATGTGGCTGGAGGAGCAGGTCGAGCAGCGCACCAGCGAGCTCTCGCGGGCGATGGAGCGCCTGCGCATCACCAACCTCGCGTTGGCCGAGGAGAGCCAGACCGATACGCTGACCGCGTTGCACAACCGGCGCTACCTGATGGCGCAGCTGCCTGCCGTATTGACGGGGGACGCCCGTATCGGCGTGTTGCAGATCGACATCGACCATTTCAAGCAGATCAACGACAGTTATGGCCATGCCGTGGGTGATGCGGTGCTGCGCGAGCTTGGCGCCGAACTCGCGGCGCTGCGGCGAGACAGCGACATCACCGTGCGCTGGGGTGGCGAGGAATTCCTGTTGCTGCTGCAGGAAGTCGACGCGGCTGGTGTCATGGTCATTGCCGAACGGCTGCGCCGCGACATCGCCGCAAAAGCGTTTGCTGACGGTCGCGGCGGGGTCGTCCGATTGACCTGTTCGATCGGTTTCAGCATGCATCCGCTGACCAGTTCGACCGACAAGGCGACGTTCGACGCGGCGCTCGAACTGGCCGATCTTGCGCTTTATCGCGCCAAGCATCTCGGGCGAAATCGCTGCGTGGGATTGCTGGTCACTGCACCGCTTGCGCCGGGAATCCTGCAGAACGCGTTCGCGCCGCAGCTGGATGCCCTGCTGGCCGCGGGCCAACTGCGCTGGGTCCGGCCGGATTAGCCCGGTCGGGTGCATGAGGTTTCCTGCTGCAGCGGCGTGAAGGCCTGCTCGATCGACCGGATCGACGCGCCGTCATTGCCCCGCAGCTGTTGCCGGTGGCACACCGATCCCTGCCTGGACGGTCCGCGCCTGAACGATCCTGGCCTTGAGGATCGCCGCGATCCGCGCGGTTTCCCGCAGCGGCGGCTGTGCGGCGAACACCCGCGCATCGATGTCATGCAACAGGCCGCGGTCCCGCAGTGCTTGATGAAAGCGCAGGATCTTCGCGGGCAAACGGGCGCCGCACGAAGGTCAGCACCGGACAACCCACGGCGCAGGCTTCGGACAACATGTTGACCGAGTCGGGCGTGACCACCAGACGATCGGCCCAGCCGAGGACGCCGGGGTAGGGGTTGGGGCCATCGTCGTTCCCCGCCCACAGCATTCCCGGGACACCCGCGAGCAGGGGGCGCAGGACGTCGGTCAGCGCGGCGGGAGTGCGGCGCGAGGCCAGCACCAGCAGGCTGCCGCCTTCATCACGCTGACGCGCGAGCAAGTGCCGGCCCAGCTCGCGGGCATAGCCGGCATCCAGCGCGATGCCACGACGCGGGCCGCCCAGCAACACGCCGACACGCGGCTGCGGCAATTCGTCGAAGTGCGGACAGGCATCGCGGCCGTCGGCCAGCCACGCATCGTCCACGGAATTCAGCGACCCCAGCGGCTGCAGCACGTTCGCGCCTGCGAGGGCGTCGTGTCGTGGCGCGATCACGGTATCCCACAAGCCGGGATCGAGCCGTGGGTCGAGGATCTGCACGGTATGACAGCGACCCGCCGACAGCGGACGCAACAGGCGGGTAAACAGGGCTGCGCTGCGACCGCAGCCGATCGCGACCGCGGGCCAGGGCGGCGCGAACCACGTGCGCTGGGCGGCGGGCAGGGCCAGCTTGCCGCCCAGGATCAGTCGCGGCGCCAGCCACGACCACGGTGCTCGCGGCTCCAGCACCAGATGGCGGTTCGGCATCCCCAGATGTTCGGCCAGTGCCAGCGCCTGGCGCTGGTTGCCGGCCGCCTCGTCGGTGATCACCCAGCATTCGCCGTGCAGCTTCAGCATGCCTGCGTTCGTCGCGAGATTGTTTCCCGAATCAACACGATGCGTTTCCCCGCTGGCGCGCCCACCCGCCTGTGGCCACCTGTACACTCGCACGTTCCGCTGATCCATGTCGGCGCGGCTTTCGGAAGGATACCGACGAACGACGTGCATTCCGAACGCTGTTTCGGCGTGGCCGTTCGCTGGCTCCGTTTTTCGATGCTCCTGGAGCCCGCGGCAATCCGTTCATCCCTTCCCCGGAGTCCATACCATGCGTCCATTGAAGTATCTCGCCCTTGCCGCCCTGCTTGGCGCCGCGATGTCGGTGCAGGCTGCACCGGTGACCTACAAGCTGGATCCCCACCACACGATGGTGCTGTTCAGCTGGAACCATTTCGGCTACTCCAATCCCACCGCCGACATTGGCTTGGGCGAGGGCACCGTGACGTTCGACGAACAGAACCCGGCGAACTCCAGCGTGCAGGTCACGCTGCCGTTGACCCGACTGGATACCCACGTGACCGAGCTGGACGAGCACCTCAAGAAGGCGGATTTCTTCGACGCGGCGAAGTATCCGGTGATCACCTTCAAGAGCACCAGGGTGGAGCCGTTGGGCGGGCACAAATTCAAGGTCACCGGCGACCTCAGCGTCCACGGCGTGACCCGACCCGTCGTGCTCGATGCCACGCTGAACAAGGTGGGCCCGCATCCGATGGGCAAGACCCAGTCGATCGGCTTCGACGCCACCACCACGCTGAAGCGCTCGGATTTTGGTGTCGGTGCCTATGTGCCCAACGTCAGCGACGAAGTGCACGTGCGCATCACCACCGAAGGCTCGGTGCCAAAGGCGGGCGCGGCTCGATAACTCCGTCGGGCCGACAACGAGCCCGCGCCGGTGGCGGCGCGGGTTCTGGCTGGACGCGAAGAGGCGATGCGTGCCCGATCTTGCCCATTTGGGCCAGTTTTTTGGCAGCCGCCCGACCCGCCGGGAGGCTGCATTCCCGGACTCGTGGGGGTGCGCATGTCCGCCCGTAATCGTCGGCCTGCTACCATCCGCAGTCTGTTGCCCAGTCCGGAGCCCGCCGATGTCGTCCCCCGTTGCCGCGACGGTACCCCTGGTGCCGGCGAATGCCGAAAATCGTTACGAAGTGACGCGGGCGGACTTGCCGCTGTCGTGTCCGATGCCGGGCATGGCACTGTGGAATTCGCATCCCAAGGTGTACCTGCCGATCGTCGATGACGGCGGCGAGTCCACCTGCGCCTATTGTGGTGCGCATTACGTTTTGCGAGATTGATCGCGGAGTGAATCAGTGGCTGATGGTGGCACTTTTTTTGCTTCGTTTTTGCCGTGAAAGCCCCGCAGCCCTGAGCCCATGTCCAGCATTGCATCACCCGCCAAGCTGACCGTGGTCCAGCTGATCCCCGCGCTGCATTCAGGTGGCGCGGAGCGTTCGGCGCTGGAAATAGCGCGTGCGCTGGTGCAGGGCGGCCACCGTTCCGTGGTGGTTTCCGCCGGCGGGCGGCTGGTGAAACAGCTGCAGGCCGAAGGCAGCGAGCACGTCACGCTCGACCTGGGGGGCAAATCGCTGCGCACGCTGGGGCGCCTGGGCGCGTTGCGGCAGGTATTGCGCGAGCTCAAGCCCGACATCGTGCACGCCCGCTCGCGGCTGCCGGCATGGATGGGCTGGTGGGCGTTGAAGGGGATGACCCCGCGCCCGCATTTCGTCACGACCGTGCACGGGTTCAATTCGCCAGGCCGCTACAGTTCGATCCTGCTGCGTAGCGAGCGCGTGATCGTGGTCTCGCAGACGCTGCGCGACTACGTGCTCAGCCATTACCGCTGGCTGGAGCCCGGCCGGGTGCGGGTGATCCCACGCGGCATCGATCAGGACGCGTTTCCCTACGGGCACCGTCCGGACGATGCCTGGTACAAGGCTTTTTTTGCCGAGTTTCCCGCCTTGACAGGCGCACCCTTGCTGACCATGCCAGCGCGCGGCACGCGCCTGAAGGGCCATCATGATGCGATCGAGTTGCTGGCCGACCTCAAGCGCCGGGGCATCGAGGCGCGATTGCTGCTGCTCGGGGTGGTCGAGCCCGGCCGCGAGGCCTACGTGGCCGAGCTGCAGAAGCTCATCAGCCTGCGCGGCGTGACTTCGCAAGTGGTGTTGTCGCCGCCGCGCGACGACATCCGCGACATCTACGCCGTGTCGGCCCTGGTGCTGCAGTTGTCGAACCAGCCCGAGACGTTCGGGCGCACGGTGATCGAGGCACTGTCGCTGTGCCGGCCGGTTTTGGGTTACGCCCATGGCGGCGTCGGCGAACTGCTGGCCGAACTGTATCCCGCCGGCCGGGTACCGCTGGGCGATCGCGAGCGGCTGGTGGAGCGCGCCGCCGAGTTGCTGCGGGTGGCGCCGCCGATCCCGCTGTTGCAGAGCTATCGCCTCAGCGACATGCAGCAGGCCACGCTGGCCCTGTATGAGGAAGTGAGCCAGCGGCCGGAGTGACCCGCAGGTTCACCGGTGCTGCCCGCGTTCGTGGACGCCTACAATGCGCGCTGGTTCCCACGACGGTGCATGCATGACGTCCCCCGGCAAGTTGCTCAAGTCCGCCCTGCGTTCCCCGTTGTTGCCGTTCTGGCTGGTGATCGCGTTGCTGCCGTTTGGCCGCAGCGCGGAGCTGGGTACCTTTCTGTGCCTGCTGGGCGTCATCATGTTGTTCGCGCGCGATCCGCATGCCCTGCGCCAGCACCCGGGCGCGCGCTTGCTGCTGTGGCTGCTGGCGGCCTATGTGGCGGCAGCGCTGTTTTCTGCCGTCGACGCGATCCGCCCCGGCAAAAGCTGGACCACGGTGGTGGCCACGTTGCGATATGTGCCGCTGGGTCTGTATGCCTGTTTTGCCATGCGCCGCGTGGGCAAGCTGCAGGCGTTGTACATCGCGGTGGCCGTGGTGGTGACGCTGTGGTGTGTCGATGCGTGGCTGCAGGCATTGACCGGCTGGAGCCTGGCCGGGCGACCCGCGGCCGAACGCATCTCCGGCATTTTTGGCGCGGATAACCTGAAATTGGGCCCGACCCTGGCGGTGTTGTCGCCGTTCGTGCTGTGGGCGGCACGGCGACGCTGGGGCCGATCGGGTTTGTTGCTGGCCGCCCTGCTGGTGCTGGGTCCCGTGTTGCTGGCGGGATCGCGCTCGGCCTGGCTGTGCTATGCGCTGGTGCTGGCTGGCTTTGGCTGGCACGAGGCGCGCTCGTTCTGGCGCTTTTCGATCGGGTGCGCGGCCGCCGCGTTGGTGCTGGTGCTGGTCGGCGGCGTGGCGTGGAAGACCTCGGCACGTTTCCACGACCGCATGACGCGCACCTTGCTGGTGCTCAACGGTACCGACCAATCGTTGGACACCGCGTTCAGCGGCCGGCTCGACATCTGGCATGCCAGCGTGGCGATGATTGCCGCGCACCCGGTCAACGGCGTCGGCGTGCGGGGCTTCCGCTATGCCTATCCGCACTATGCGCCGGCAGATGACCATTTCGTGGTTTCCAGCGAAGCCTGCGGTGTGGGCGAAGGCGCCTGTCATCCACACCAGCTGGTGCTGGAGATCCTCACCGGTACCGGCGCACTGGGCTTGCTGCTGTGGCTGGCGGCGGTTGCGTGGGCGTGGCGGGCGTGGCGCCAGGTGGGCGAGCTGGCGCGCGAGCGGGCGTTTCCGGCGAGCGTGGCCCTGGGCGTGATGCTGTTTCCGCTGAACTCGCACCTGGCGTTCTATTCCGCCTGGTGGGGCTTGCTGTTCGCGTGGTTGCTGGGCCTGTGGTGTGCCGCGCTTTACGTGGCGGCTGATCCGGGTCCGGTCAATAGATCGCAGGCTGTCCCGGCGGCCGCGTCTTGAAGCGCTTGTGCACCCACAGGTATTGCGCGGGCGCCTCGCGCACCATCTGCTCGATGCAGGCATTGACGCGGGCGGTGTCGTCCAGCACGTCGGGGCCGGGGAAATCCTCCAGCGGCGCAGCGAGGCGCAGCACATAACCCTGGCTGCCCGGCAGCCGCCGGTGGAAGAACGGAATCACCACCGCGCCGGACAGCCGCGCCAGATGGTGGGTCGCGGTGATGGTTGCCGCCGGCACGCCGAAGAACGGCACAAACACCGTTTCCTTGCTGCGCATGTCCTGATCGGGCGCATACCACAGGGTGCCGCCGCTGCGCAGGTACTTCACCGTGCCGCGGATGTCATCCTTGTCGAACATCGCCGCGGCGTAATGAAGCCGCGCGCGCAGCACCACCCATTCGAACACCGTCGAGTCCATGCGCCGATACATGCCGGCGATGCGAATGCGCTGCGAGACCAGGCGCGCGCACAGTTCGAGATGGGAAAAGTGGCCGCCGACCAGCAGCACGCCCTTGCCGTGGGCGCGCGCGGCCTGCAGATGCTCGAGCCCCTCGATGCGCGTGGGCAGCGCCGCCATGCGTCGGTCGCTGCCCATCCAGCCCAGCGCGAACTCCACCATCATCGAGCCGATGTCACGCAGGTTCGCCTCGACCAGCGCTTTCTGCTGCGTGGCGTCGAGCTCGGGAAAACAGAGCCTGATGTTGGCGGCGGCGATGCGTCGTCGCGGCGAAGGAACCCTCAGCACCAGCGCCCCGAGGCGGCGACCGAGCCAGGGCAACACCGCCTGCGGCAGATGGGCGATCAGCCAGATCGCCGCCACCCCCAGCCACGCCGGCCAGTGGCGCGGCGCGAGCAGGGATGAGCTGAAGTCGGGGCGGGGCGTGCCGGGCATCGCCGCCATTGTAGCGGGCCGACCACGCGCGAGTTCGCATCGCTATACTCGCGCGTTGACTGCTGCGCGTTGACTGCAAGGATCGATCGTTGCGCCTCCTGTATACGCTGGCCATGTTCCTGGTCACGCCGCTGCTGGTACTGCGGCTGCTGGCCCGAGGCCTGCGCTCGCAGCCCTACCGCGGGCGCTGGCCGGAACGGTTCGGGTTTTTCGACGCGCCTGGCCTTGCCGGCAGCCTGTGGGTGCACGCGGTCTCGGTCGGCGAGGTGAACGCCGCCGAGCCGCTGATCAAGGCCCTGCAACGCAGCTATCCGGATGCGCCGCTGGTGATCACCACGGTAACGCCGACCGGCGCGGCGCGGGTGCAGCAACTGTTCGGCGACAGCGTGCTGCAGCTGTACCTGCCGTACGATCTGCCGTTCGCGGTGCGTCGCTTCATGAACCGGATCCGCCCGCGCCTGGCGCTGATCGTGGAAACCGAGATCTGGCCCAATCTGTATTTTGCCTGCCACCGGCGCGGCATCCCGCTGATGATCGTCAATGCGCGGCTGTCGGCGCGTTCCATGCGCGGCTACAAGCCACTGCGCGCGCTGGCCTCTTCCGCATTGCACTGCGTGGATCTGATCGCCGCGCAGTCGCGTACCGACGCCGCGCGTTACCGCTTGCTCGGCGCCGATCCGCAGAAGGTACTGGTCAGCGGCAACATGAAGTTCGACATGCCGATACCCGACGGTGCGGTGGCCGAGGGCGCCGCCATGCGCGCGCACTGGGGGCCGCGGCGACCGGTGTGGATGGCGGCCAGCACGCACGAAGGCGAGGAACTGCCCGTGCTGGAGGCGCATCTGAAAGTGTTGCAACGGCTGCCCGATGCGCTGCTGCTGCTGGCGCCGCGCCACCCCGAGCGCTTTCGCCTGGTCGAACACACGGTGCGCAGTCTGGGTTTCAAGGTAGCCACCCGCAGCGTAGAGGGCGTGCCCTCGGCGATGCACCAGGTTTGCGTGATCGACGCGATGGGCCAGTTGATGCCGTTCTTCGCGGCCAGCGATGTCGCGTTCGTGGGCGGTAGCCTGGTCCCGATCGGCGGCCACAACCTGTTGGAACCGGCGGCGTTGTCCGTGCCGGTGCTGGTAGGGCCGCACACGTTCAATTTCGAGGAGATCACGCGCAGCCTGATCGAACAAGGCGGCGCCGAGCGGGTGCCGGATGTCGCGCGAGCTTGGCCCGGATGTATTGCGGCTGCTGCTCGACGACGCCCGGCGTGAACGCATGGGCAAGGCCGCGCAGCAGGTGTTCGAACGCGAGCGCGGGGCCGTGCAGCGGGTGATGCAGCTGGTGGACGGTTTGTTGCAGGAATGAGCCGCCGGCAGCTTGCCGGCGGCGTGCAGCGGCTTACTGCAGCAGTGCGTTGATCGCCTCGATGTCCTTGAAGTCGGCCGTGCCGGCGGCCTGCTGCAACAGCAGCTTGTTCAGGATGAACTGATGACGCGCCTGCGAGTAGGCGCTCTCGGACTGGGTCAGGGTCTGGATCGCGAGCAGCACATCAGTGAAGGTCTGGGTACCGACCTCGAAGCCGGCGCGGGTGGCTTCCAGGGCCTTCTGGCCCGATTCCACCGAGGCCTTGCCCGATTGCACCTGGGAGATGCCGGCGAGCACCGAGCGGTAGTAATTGAGGGTGTTCTGCACGACCTGGCGACGCTGCAGTTCCATCGCGTCGCTGGCCGCGTCGCGCTGGTAGATCGACTGACGCACGCGTGACTGGGTCAGCCCGCCGGAGAAGATCGGCACGTAGGGTCAGCCCGATCGTGGTCGAGGCCGGACGGTTGGAGTCGAACGCCGCCGGAACCGGGTTCTGGTACCAGCTGTCGCTCTTGCCGTAGCTCACGTTGGCCGTGATCGTGGGCAGGTGGCCGGCGCGCGCCGCGGTGATGTTGTGCTCGGCGGTCTCCACGTTGTCCTGTTGCGCCAGCAGGGTGGGATTGCTCTGCTCGGCCTGCTTGACCCAGGCATCGGGATCGTTCGGGGTCGGCGGCTGCATGGGCAGGTCGTCGCGCAGTTTCTTCAGCGCGCCGATCGGCTTGCCGGTGATCACGCGCAACGCTTCCTTGTCGTTGTCGAGCGTGTTCTGCGCGGCGATCGTCTGCGTCTTCGCGTTTTCGTAGTAGGCCTTGGCCTGGTACACATTGGTGATTGCGGACAGTCCGACCTTGTATTGCTGGTCGGCCTGATCGAACTGGCGCTTGAAAGCGTCTTCATTGGCCTTGGCAAAGGTCAATTGGTCCTCGCTCATTCAGTACCGTGAAATAGGCCGCGGTCACGCGCACCAGCAGGTTCTGCAGCGCCGCCTCGTAGGTCTCGTCCTGCGAGTTCGCCGCGGAATGGGCAGCCTTCAGATTGGCGTATTTGCTGAAGTCGAAAATGGTCTGGCTGAGCGTGCCGTTGATGCTGCGGGTGCGCGAATGGCCGGTCTGACCGTTGATGAGGATCGGCAGGCCTGTCGTGGGATCGGTGGCGGTACTGGCGGAACTGCCGCCGCCGTTGGTCTGGCTCAGGGTCAAACCGGCCGAGATCTGCGGCAGCAGCACCGCGCGGGCCTGGGAGACGCCTTCGCCCGTGACCAGCCGCGTGGCATCGGCTTGCGACAGCACGGGATCGTTCGCGCGTGCCTGCCGATAGGCATCGAGCAGATCCTCGCCGTGGCTGGGCAGCGAAACGGCGGCCAGGGCCAGGGCCAGCGTGAGCAACTTCAGACGCATGGGACGCCTCGTGTCAATCGGTCGGGGACGATGTAAGGGAACCTACAGAACGAACCGGAGCACCGGCTCGGCATGGATGAGGTAGGGCAGGTCGGTCTCGAACAGGCCTTCCTCGCGGACATGGTCGGCAGCCTCGCGCGTCAGCAACGTGGCGCGCTGCACCGGCGACTGCCCCTGCACGACCAGCAGGCGGCCTCCCGGCTTGAGCCAGGCCAGCCAGCGCGACGGGATTTCGGCGACGGCGCCGGTGGCCACCACGGCGTCGAACAGCCCGTCCGGTTGCCACGCCTTGACCGCCTCGCCGGAGACCAGGCTGGCGTTGTCGACGCCGGCGCGAACCAGGCGTTCCGTGGCGGCCGTGGTGAAGTCGGCATGGATATCCACGCTGGTCAGCTGTGCCGACAAGGCGGCCAGACAGGCACTGAGATAACCCGAGCCGGTACCGATTTCCAGCACGCGATCCGTCGGTTGCAAATCGAGCGCCTGCAAGACGCGGCCCTCGACGACCGGTTTCATCATCACCTCGCCGTGGCCCAGCGGCAGGCACAGGTCGGCGAATGCCAGTTGCCGATGGTCGGTTGCCACGAAATCCTCGCGGCGTACGCGACTGATCACATCGAGCACACGGCCATCAAGCACTTCCCACGGGCGCACCTGGTTTTCCACCATGTTCAATCGCGCCTGTTCGAAATTCATCGCCATCTGCCTGTGCCCTGTGCCGATTGAAAAAGACCCTGAAGGATAAGTGTTGCCACCCTGTCCTACAATGACATGCGCGTTCGGATGCGTGCCGGGCCCCGGCGTGGCCCGCGTGCAAATCCGTTTGCGTGGTCCGCCACGATCCGCCAGGCGACCAGTTCGTGCTGCCTAGCCTGCCGGCTGTGATGCAGTCCACGAAGTGCCGGAAGTCATCGGCTGGGGTTGACGCGAGTCACTTGCCTGGCGCCTGCGCCGCCTCGCGGCGTACCCGGAATCGTACCCGCGTGGCAAATAAATGAACCGGGACGTATAATAAAGGCCGGCTTGTCGTTTGTGAAGGTGGAGGCATGATTACCAGCGCGCCAATCAGAACCCAGGGTCCCGGTCGCCCGAAGGACATGGAGAAGCGTGCGGCCATTCTGGCTTCAGCCAAGGCCCTGTTCATCAGCAACGCGTTCGGCGGCACCAGCATGGATGCGATCGCCGCCGACGCCGGCGTGTCCAAGCTCACCGTCTATAGCCATTTCGGTGACAAGGACAACCTGTTCCGCGAGGTGATCCGTTCCCGCATCCAGGATCTCTTGCCGGAGGAAACCTATCGTTTTGACCCGAAGGTGGACATCCGCGAGACCTTGCTGCGCGTGGCACTGACTCACGCCCATCTGGACTGCAATGCGGAAACCGTGGGCACCTTCCGTGCGATCCTCAGCGACTGCCGGCAAGGCAATCCGCGCTATGGCAAGTTGATCTGGGAAGAAGGTGCTGCACGCACGCACGGATTGATGGAACGCTTGCTGCAGCACGCGATGGACGCCGGCAAACTCGACATCGACGACGTGTCGCGCGCCAGCGTGCAGTTCCTGACCTTGATCAAGGGCAACCTGATGATGCGCCAGATGTTCGGGTGCACTGACTGTGCCGAGAGCTACGTGAAGGAAATCGAGGCCACGGCGCGTGCCGGCGTGGAAACTTTCCTGCGCGCGTTCCTGCCCCGCCCGCACTGAACCCTGCGTCGATGATCGCCTGAGCGTTCCCGCAACCGTGTGGGAAGGCCATTCGGCGTGACGTCGCCGGCGTCGGACGACCTGGTTGGCCGGAGGGCTGCATCGCACGAGCGGTATGCGAGACTGTGCCGCGAGACTTTCAGGACCCAACCTTCCGGATCGAAGGCTCCCGATGAAGCTTCACGTACCGTTCGTCCAATTGCCCCTGCAGTTCGATGCCGCGCGCTTGCTGGCCGAGGTCGATGCGCTCGGTGCAGACAAGTGGATCGAGCACCCACAGAAGTTTCCAGGCAATTTCGCCCTGCCGCTGATTTCGGTGCATGGCGATCCGGCCAGCGATGCGGTGGCCGGGCCGATGCGACCGACCCCCGCGCTCGCGCAATGCCCGTACCTGATGCAGGTTCTCCATCGCGTTGGTGCGGTGTGGGGGCGCACCCGCCTGATGAAACTCAGCGGTCGTGCCGAGGTCACCCCGCATACCGATCTCAGCTATTACTGGCGCGAGCGCGTGCGCGTGCATGTGCCGATTCGCACCAGGCCCAACGTGCGTTTCTTCTGCGGCGGCAGTGAAGTGAACATGGCCGCGGGAGAGTGCTGGATATTCAATACGTGGCTCAGCCATCGCGTCGTCAATGGCGACGACGACGAGCGCATCCATCTGGTGGCGGACAGCGTGGGTAGCGACCAGTTCTGGCAACTGGTCGGCGCGGGCAGGGCGCCCGGGCACGGTGACGTGCAGGGCTGGCACGCAGAACCCGTGGCGCCGGTGCCCGACGCGGCTCCGACCTTGATGTACGAGTCGGTCAACGTGCCGCAGGTGATGACGCCATGGGAGATGCGGGAGCATCTGATGTTCCTGCTCAGCGACGCTCAACCCCATCCACAGCTTGCCGCCATGCGACTCGTGGTAACGCGTTTTTCCTTTGTCTGGAGGGCGCTGTGGGCGCAGTTCGGCACCGACCGGAGCGGCTGGCCGGATTATCGCAGGGCACTGGACGAGTTCCGGCAACAGATGACCCAAGCCGCCGCACCGCTGAAACTGGCCTGCGGCGCACCGTTCATGGCGGGGTTGGATGCGGGCATGCTGGACGTGGCCCTGGCGGATCGCAATCAGGATTTGGGTGCCCGCGAAACGCGACCGCCCGCGTTTGGCGTTCCGGCAGCGAGCGAGCACGACCCGGTATTCGATCGCCCCGTGTTCATCGTCTCCTCACCTCGATCGGGTTCGACCTTGTTGTTCGAGACGTTGGCGCAGGCAAGCGGCCTGTACACCATCGGTCAGGAAAGCCATGCACTCATCGAAGACATGGCGGAGTTGAATCCCGGTCAGCTCGGCTACGAATCCAACCGGTTGACGGCAGGCGCGGCCACGCCTGCCGTGGCGCAGGAATTGCGTCGTCGCATGTGGGCCGAGCTGCGTGATCGCGATGGCGCGGCACCGACGGGCGCGCCGGTGCGCGTGCTCGAAAAGACGCCCAAGAATGCGCTGCGGGTCCCGTTCCTGGCCGCGGTATTCCCGCAGGCGCGATTCGTCTACCTGTATCGCGATCCGCGGCAGACGCTCAGCAGCATGATCGAGGCCTGGCAATCGGGCCGTTTTCGCATGTATGCGGATCTTCCCGGCTGGGAAGGCTTGCCCTGGTCGATGCTGCTGGTACCCGGCTGGCGCGATTTGAAGGGTCGCTCACTGCAGCAGATCGTGGCGGCGCAGTGGGAGATCACCACGCGAACCTTGCTTGATGACCTGAGTGCCTTGCCCGCCGGGCGCTGCCAGGTCGTGCATTACGACGCCTTCCTGGCCAATCCCGCGACCGAGGTGGCGCGGTTGTGCGAAAGCCTCGACTTGCCATGGGATCATCCGCTGGGCGAGGCGTTGCCGCTGTCGCGCTATACCGTGTCCGAGCCGGCCGCGGAAAAGTGGCGTCGGCATGCCGAGCTGATCGAGGAAGTATTGCCCGCCTTGCAGGCCACGCGCGATCGGGCCGAGCGTTTCGTCGGACGCTGAGCGCGCTTCCACAGCGACGCGGCCGCCTGGCCTTCACCTGGCTTTATCGTGCACGTTCCTACGCTGTGAGGGATTTCATGGGCATCGACGATGCACGCCACGAAACACACTCCCATCCAGCGCAGGAGCAAACCATGGCCAAGACCAAGCCGTTCGTCAGCGACATCCAGAACATCCGCAAGCGTGCGCGCCAGGACATCGACAAAGGCGCGATCACGGCCGGATACAGCGCCGACCGCAAAACGGTGATCGATCTACTCAACCAGGCGCTGGCCACGGAGCTGGTATGCGTGCTGCGCTACAAATACCACTACTACATGGCCTCGGGGATCAATGCGCAGTCGATCAAGGCAGAGTTCCTCGCCCACGCCAACGAGGAGCAGGGTCACGCCGACCTGATCGCCGAGCGCATCACCCAGCTCGATGGCAAGCCGAATCTCTCGCCGGATGGACTGCTCAGCCGCAGCCATGCGGATTACGTCGAGGGCGAAGACATCGTCGACATGATCAAGGAGGACCTGGTCGCCGAACGCATCGCGATCGACAGCTACCGCGAGATGATCAACTACGTCGGCGCCGACGACCCGACCACGCGCCGGGTACTGGAAGGCATTCTGGCGATGGAAGAGGAGCACGCCGAGGACATGAATACCTTGCTGGAGCAGCTGGGCAAGAAGGGCGAGCCGGCCAAACCCCGGCCTGAACGCAAGACGGCGGCCGGCAAGCGCGGCTGAGGCTGCGGAGGATGGATGCACCAGGCGTAAAAAAGCGCATCACGGCGAAGTGATGCACCGTCTTGCGTTCACTGGTTATCAGGCCTTGCTGGCCTGATAACGCTCGACGCCTTCGACGATTACCGCCTTGGCTTCGTCGGCGCCGGCCCAGCCCTCGACCTTGACCCACTTGCCCTTCTCCAGATCCTTGTAGTGCTCGAAGAAGTGGCCGATGCGCTCGAGCCAGTGCGGTGACACGCCCTTCATGTCGTTGATGTGTGCGTAGCCGGGGAACACCCGGGGCGACGGAATGACCACCAGCTTCTCGTCGCTGCCCGCTTCGTCGCTCATCTGCAGCATGCCGACCGGGTGGCAGCGGATCACCGAGCCCACGGTCAGCGGCAGCGGCAGGATCACCAGCGCGTCCAGCGGATCGCCGTCACCGCCCACGGTGCCCGGCACGTAGCCGTAGTTGCATGGATAGCGCATCGGCGTGGACAGGATGCGATCGACGAAAATCGCGCCGCTGACCTTCTCCACTTCGTACTTGACCGGCTCCGCGTCCTTGGGGATTTCGATGATGACGTTGATTTCATTCGGCACGTCGCTGCCGGCGGGGACAAGGTGCAGACCCATGGGAATCCTCAAGACGGGGGAAAATGCAGTCCGACAGGATACGCCAAACGCTGCTGCATCGCAGCAACCGATGGGCCGGCGTTGTTCCCGCGGAGTGTGCCCAGGCGAGTCAGCGCGTCCGATAGGGTCGTTCGCGCAGCCATTTGGTGGCGATCCACTTCTCGCCACGAATCACCGGCAGGCCGGCATGCAGAGAACTGGCATCGCCGCCCTCGTAGGCAAAGTAGACGGCCGATCCGCGACGCGCGGTCACCGTCAGCCCGAGCGCGGGAAACGCCGTGCCGCCCCCTTGCTCGGGCGTGTTCAGGTACATCACCACGCTGGCGATGCGTTGACCGCCATCGCGGGTGATGGCGTCGAAGCCCGGCAGCTCGGGATCGAACCAGTCGTAATGGGGCTGGTATTCCTGATTCGGCAAATAATGCAGAACCTGCAGGCCTTCCCCGTGGCTGGCCGGCACGCCCAGCAGGCTCGCAAGGCGCTGTTCGATCTGGCGGATCAGCGGCTGTTCTCCGAGCGTGAAGAACATGCCCTCGCTGGTGCGACGCTGGTCGACCTGCTGCTTGCCGTGGTCGTCGACGGTGAGTGCGCGTTGCAGCCGCGGGCGCGCCAGTTCGATCAGTTCCGCGCACTCCGTGTCGGCGAGCATGCCCTCCAGCAGTCGCAGCGGCGGTTCGTCCGCGCAGACCGACACGCCGACGGTATGTCCGTCAACCTGGATCGACGGCCCTTCGGGATGTTTAGTGCGCAATCCTTGCGGTGCGGGCCTGGTCGTGCCGGCATTCAGCGCAGCCAGCGACAGCTTCAGTACTTCGGCAACGATGCCGCGGCTCTGGCGCGGGTCGTAGCCGTTCTCCTTCATCAGCCGCAACACGTCGGGAACGCCGTGACCGGCTCGCGTGGTGGCGAGGATCCATTCGCGCAGTTCAGGGCTGATGGTGATGCGTGAAGACATGACGGCAGGACAGTTCGAATAGCGCCAAAGCATACTTCAGCGGCGCGGGCCGCCGCACGCCAGCCAAGGGCCGGCATGCGGCACTCGACATCTGCTATTTCAACTTGTCCCACAGGAAGTCGTAAGCCAGTGCATGCATGGTCGCCGCCTGGGCATTGTCCGCGCCCGCGCCATGGCCACCCTCGGTGTTCTCGTAGAACCACACGTTCGGGTAACCCATTGCCTCCATCTTCGCGGCCATCTTGCGCGCTTGCACCGGGCCGACGCGGTCGTCGCTCGTTGTCGTGTAAAACAGCACTGCCGGGTAGTGCATGTCCGGCTTGACGTTCTGGTAGGGCGAGAAGGTCTTGATGAAGGCCCATTGCGCCGGATCGTCCGGATCGCCGTATTCGGCCATCCAGGAGGCGCCCGCGGACAGGTGCGAGTAGCGCTTCATGTCGAGCAAGGGCACTTCGCAGGCGATCGCTCCGTAAAGATGCGGATACTCGGTCAGCATGTTGCCCATCAGCAAGCCGCCGTTGCTGCCGCCCTCGGCGCCGAGGTGCTGCGATGAGGTCACGCCGCGCTTGATCAGGTCTTCGGCCACGGCCGCGAAGTCCTGGTAGGCCTTGGGCCGGTTGGCCTTGAGCGCGGCCTTGTGCCATGCCGGACCGTATTCGCCGCCGCCGCGGATGTTCGCGATCACGTAAACGCCGCCGCGCTCCAGCCACGCGCGCCCGATCGAGCCGGAGTAGCGCGGAAGCAGCGATACCTCGAAACCGCCGTAGCCGTATTCCAGCGTGCGGTTGCTGCCGTCGAGCTTCATGTCCTTCGGTGCGATTTCGAAATACGGCACGCGGGTGCCGTCCTTCGATGTCACGAAGTGCTGGCTCACCGTAAATTTCGACGCATCGAAGAAGGCCGGTTCGTGCTTGATCACTTCGGCCGCCTGGCTGCCCAGCACGCCGCGTTCCAGCGACGGTGGATCGAGGAAGCCGGTGACGTTGAGCCAGTATTCGTCGCTGTGGTCCGGATCGGTGGCGATCACGGTGATGCTGCTGAATTTCGGTGCGCCGGGCAGTGCCTCGCGCGTCCATTCATTCTTCGCCGACGTCGGCGGCGTCAACACGTCCAGACGGCTTTTCACGTCGTCCAGCACATCGAGGATCAGGTGATTCCGGGTCCAGTTGTAACCGGCCAGCGCGGTATGCGCGTCGGGCGTGAACAGCGCGACGAAATCGCGCTTGCCAGCCATGAAGTCATCGAAATTCGTCGCCAGCAGCGCGCCAGCTGGCCAGGTCTTGCCGCCGACGGTCCACGGCGACTTGATCTGCACCAGCAGCCATTGGCGGTGCGCGCTCTCGCTGGCATCGGCGGGTGTGTCGATCTTGACCAGCTTGCCGTGCCTGAGCTGGAAGTCCTCGCTGTGAAAGAAATCCTTGGCCACGGAGACAAAATCGCGCTCGAAGCCGGGCGTGCGATCGTGGTAGGCGCTGACCGCGAGGTCATCGGGCTTGCCCTCGTAAACCAGTTTCGCGGCGGACACCGGCGTGCCGCGCGTCCATTCCTTGACGATGCGCGGATAGCTGGACTTGGTCATCGAGCCGGGGCCGAAATCGGTGCCGACGTAGACATGGTCGGCATCGATCCACGACAAGCTGGATTTCGCCACAGGCAGGAAAAAGCCCCCCTTCACGAACGACTTGGTGGGCAGATCGAACTCGCGCACTTCCACCGCGTCGCCGCCACCGGGCGACAGCGACACCAGGCAGTGGGTGTAGGCGGGCTTCATGCATTGCGCGCCCTTGAACACCCACTTCTTGCCCTCGGTCTGATTCAGCGCATCGATGTCAAGCACCGTTTCCCAGCGGGGATCGGTCTTGCGAAATTCATCCAGCGTGGTGCGCCGCCAGATGCCGCGCGGATGGGTCTTGTCCTGCCAGAAGTTGTACAGGTAGTCGTCCATCCGCTCGACGTACGGGATGCGCGCCTCGGAATCGAGTACCTGGAGTATCTCGCCACGGGTCTTGTCGAACTCGGCATTGTCCATGAACTGCTGCTTCGTCCGCGCATTTTCCTGCTTGACCCAGGCCATCGACCGGCTGCCGTGGATGTCTTCCAGCCACAGGTAGGGATCGGCGGACGCCGCCTCGGTGGTGGTCGTTTCTGCGGGTTCACTGGTACTGGCGTCGGCGTGGTTCATGCCTCCCAGTGTGACGCCGAGGGCCAACATCAGCCAGATGGGTTTCATCGAGTCTGTTCCGTCATTTGGGCGATCGTTCGAGTGTGTCTGCAACGGTGCCTTCGCCGCGCGTGACTAAAGTCATGCTGGCAGTGCGCCACAAAAAAATCCCGCCGCAGCGGGATTTTTGTCGAGCCCGTGGGGATGCGTGCTACAGCAGCGGAACCAGCAGCAGCGCCACGATGTTGATGATCTTGATCAGCGGGTTCACCGCCGGACCGGCGGTGTCCTTGTACGGGTCGCCCACGGTGTCGCCGGTGACGGCGGCCTTGTGTGCCTCCGAACCCTTGCCGCCGTGATGGCCGTCCTCGATGTACTTCTTGGCGTTGTCCCACGCACCACCGCCGGTGGTCATCGAGATCGCCACGAACAGCCCGGTGACGATGGTGCCGATCAGCACGCCGCCCAGCGCCTGTGCGCCGGCTTCGGACGAGCCCGCCAGCCACTTGAAGCCGAACGCGACCACCACCGGTACCACCACCGGCAGCAGCGAAGGCACGATCATCTCCTTGATCGCGGATTTGGTCAGCATGTCCACCGCGCGGTCGTACTGCGGCTTGCCGGTACCCTCCATGATGCCGGGGATGTCACGGAACTGGCGGCGCACTTCCTCCACCACGGCGCCTGCCGCGCGGCCGACCGCCTCCATCGCCATCGCGCCGAACAGGTACGGAATCAGGCCGCCGATCAGCAAGCCGATGATCACGTAGTGGTTGGACAGGTCGAACATCGTCTCGACGCCGAAGTGCGTCTTCAGGTTGTGCGTGTAATCGGCAAACAGCACCAGCGCCGCCAGCGCGGCCGAGCCGATCGCATAACCCTTGGTCACCGCCTTGGTGGTATTGCCCACTGCGTCCAGCGGATCGGTGACGCCACGCACTTCCGGCGGCAGGTCGCTCATCTCGGCGATGCCGCCGGCGTTGTCGGTGATCGGACCGTAGGCGTCCAGCGCCACGATCATGCCGGCCATCGACAGCATGGCGGTCGCGGCGATCGCGAGGCCGTACAGGCCGCCCAGGGCGTACGCGCCCCAGATCGCGGCGCAGATCACCAGCACCGGCCACGCCGTGGATTTCATCGAGATGCCCAGCCCGGCGATGATGTTGGTGCCGTGGCCGGTCGTCGACGCCGCCGCGATGTGCTGCACCGGCTTGTATTCGGTGCTGGTGTAGTACTCGGTGATCCACACGATCAGCCCGGTCAGCACCAGGCCGATCAGCGAGCATTCGAACAGGGCGAGTTTCGAGGTCGTGACGCCGTAGGCATCGGTCAGGCCTTGGGGCAGCAGGCTGCCGGTGACGAACCAGAACGCGATCGCGGAAAGCACGGCCGAGATGATCACGCCCTTGTACAGCGCGCCCATGATCGAGCCGCCCTGTTTCACCCGCACGAAGAAGGTGGCGATGATCGAGGCAATGATCGACACCGCGCCCAGCAGCAGCGGATACAGCAGCGCCTGCAGGTTGTTGGCGAAGCTGAGGCCGGCCAGCAGCATGGTGGCGATCACGGTCACCGCGTAGGTCTCGAACAGGTCGGCCGCCATGCCGGCGCAGTCGCCCACGTTGTCGCCCACGTTGTCGGCGATCACCGCCGGGTTGCGCGGGTCGTCCTCCGGGATGCCGGCCTCGACCTTGCCGACCAGGTCCGCGCCGACATCGGCACCCTTGGTGAAGATGCCGCCGCCCAGGCGCGCGAAGATCGAGATCAGCGAACTGCCGAAGGCCAGCCCGACCAGCGCGTGCAGCGCCGCCTCGCCGGTGACGCCGAGGTGGTCGAGCACCATCCAGTACCCGGTGACGCCCAGGAGGGCCAGACCGACCACCAGCATGCCGGTGATCGCGCCGCCGCGAAACGCCACGTTCATGGCCGGGCTCAGGCCCGCGCGCGCCGCCTCGGCCGTGCGCACATTGGCGCGCACCGAGACGTTCATGCCGATATAGCCGGCGGCACCGGAGAGCACGGCGCCGATCAGGAAGCCGATCGCGGTGTGCCAGTTCAAGAAGAAGCCGAGCAGCAGCAGCAACACCACGCCGACCATCCCGATGGTGGCGTACTGGCGGTTGAGGTAGGCCCGTGCGCCTTCCTGGATGGCGGCCGCAATTTCCTGCATCCGCGCGTTGCCCGGCGACTGCGCCAGGATCCAGCGCGCAGAGAACGCGCCGTAGAGAATCGCCACTACCGCACACGCCAGAACGATCCAGCCATACTGCTGCAGCATCTCAGCCTCCCCCATGATGGTGAACGGCCGTCCAGAACGGACGGCCCCGCGGAGTATAAGCAGACCCGGTCGACCCGGTCGTTGTGCAACGCAACAGAACAACGGAAGAACGGAAATCCACAGGGCCGGCCATGCATGCGTACCTGGCCCTGCTTGGCTCCGGATCGACAGTACCGGGCGCGTGGTCAGCGCAACGCGAGGTCCAAGATGATCCCGGTGCTGATCGCTACCAGCAGAAAATCATTGTCGGCGCGCACCCAGCGGTAGCCGCGCGGCGGCGGACGCAGCCGGTAATAGCCGTAATCGCGCACCACATAGATCGGGCCGTTGTAACGGTGCCCGCGTTCCCAGCGGGCATGCCGATAGCGCGGGTAAACAGGTCGGTAGCCGTAGCGGCGATAGTCGTGGTGGTGATCTCGGCGGCGCTCGTCGTGGCGGGTGTAGCGATGGCCATCGTGGCCGCGGTAGTCGGCGTGGCGCCGCTCGACCTGGCGGCGATCCGGGTGATGATCGCGTTGGGCATGGCGCTGGCGACGATCCTGATCGTGGTGACCGCGCTCGGCCAGTGCCAGAGTGCTGGTGCCGAGCAGGGCGATGGCGATGAACAGGCAGCTGACGAATTTCATCCGGGGGCTCCTCCCAAAGGTGGCGGCGACACACAAGGCTCGCGCGCCCACCGTAGAAAATTGCGCCTGAACCCAGTCCGGCCCGCTGACCCTCGTTTTCAGCTCGCGCTCAGCCAGCGTCACCTCGGCCCCGCAGGCGTCACCCCGTGAAGCTCGCCAACTTCTTCTTTACCGCGACGTTTTTCAGCTGCACATAGTGCGGCAGGCCGTCCCGACCGTACGGCAGCGATGCTTCGCCACGGATCAGCGGCGCGAGATAGCGCCGGGCGGCTGGCGTGATGCCGAAGCCGTCGCGGCTGATGAAGCTCTTCGGCATCTTCTTCTCGCGATTGGCAATCTTCGCCAACGGCGCCGGCTCGATGCGCCAGCGATAGGGCGCATCCGCGGTACGCACGATCACCGGCATCACCGCGTTCATGCCTTGCAACGCGTAGTCGACCGCGGCGCGACCGACCGCCCACGCCTGCTCCGCGTCGACCTTCGAGGCGGCATGGCGCGCGGAACGCTGCAGGTAGTCGGGCAGCGCCCAGTGGTATTTGTAACCCAGCTTCTGCTTGACCATGGCCGCCAGCATCGGCGCCACGCCGCCGAGCTGGGTGTGACCGAAGGCATCGTGGGTGCCCGCCTCGGCGAGGAATTGCCCAGCGCGGTTGCGCACGCCCTCGGAGGCGACCACGGTGCACCAGCCCACGCGCTCGACGGTGGCTTTCACCTTGGCCAGGAAGGCGTTCTCGTCGAACGGGATTTCAGGAAACAGGATCAGATGCGGCGCTGCATCGGCGCCTTCACCGGCGAGGCCTGCCGCGGCGGCGATCCAGCCGGCATGGCGGCCCATCACTTCGAGAATGAACACCTTGGTCGAGGTCTCGGCCATCGAGGCCACGTCCAGACTTGCTTCCAGCGTCGAAATCGCGATGTATTTCGCCACCGAACCGAAACCCGGGCAGCAGTCGGTGACCACCAGGTCGTTGTCCACCGTCTTGGGGACGCCGATGCAGCGGATGTCGTAGCCGAGCTTTTTGCCGATCTGCGACAACTTCAGAGCGGTATCGGCCGAGTCGTTGCCGCCGTTGTAGAGAAACCAGCGGATGTCGTGGGCGCGGAACACCTCGATCAGGCGTTCGTACTCGGCGCGGTTGCCTTCCAGCGACTTCAATTTATAGCGACACGAGCCGAACGCGCCGCCGGGGGTATGGCGCAAGGCGCCGATCGCCGCGGCGGATTCTTTAGAGGTGTCGATGAGTTCTTCACGCAATGCGCCGAGAATGCCGTTGCGCGCGGCGTAGACCTTGACGCCTTTGGCACGCGCCGTTTCGATCACTCCAGCGGCCGTGGCATTGATGACGGCGGTGACACCGCCGGACTGGGCGTACAGCAAATTGCCGGAAGCGGTGGCGTGGCGGCGGGCAGGGCTCATGGCTATCCTCGGATCGATCGGGTGGGGCGTAACGGTCGCCAATGGTTCCCGCGTGTGACGGGGAACATGGCGTTTCCACATCTCGTCGCCGTTTGACGGCATCGGGCGCAGCCGCTAATTTGACGTTCAATTCTGGCATCGGTGGACTGGCGCGGTGTGCGGCAGCCGTCCGACCCTGTGGAGCATTATGCGACTCGTCCTACTTGGTGCACCCGGCTCGGGCAAAGGCACGCAGGCGACCCGGCTGAAGGCGGCGTTGGGCGTCCCGCATGTCTCGACCGGCGACATGCTGCGCGCCGCCGTCGCCGCGGGCACCCCGATGGGACTCAAGGCCAAGGCCGTGATGGAGGCTGGCCAGCTGGTCTCCGACGACATCCTGCTTGGCATGCTGGGCGATCGGCTGGCGCAGGACGATGCGCGGGCCGGCTTCATCCTCGACGGTTACCCGCGCAACCTGGCCCAGGCCGACGCGCTGGATCAGCTGCTGGCCAGGATCGGCCAGCCGTTGAACGCGGTGATCAAGCTCGAGGTCCCCAACGAGGTCATCGTCGGTCGCTGCGAAATTCGCTTCGAGGCGGAAGGTCGTGCCGACGACAATCCGGACACGGTGCGCAAACGGCTGGCCATCTATGCCGAGCAGACCGCTCCGGTTGCCGATTTCTACGCCGCGCGCGGCAAGTTGCAGGTCGTCGATGGCGTCGGTGATCTGGACCAGGTCACTACCCGGATCCGGCAGGCGCTGCAACACGAGTCGGTGGCCGCTGGCTGATCCCGCTGCGCGCCGGCTGCAAAGGCTGACTCCAATGCGTCTGCACATCCTGGGTATTTGCGGCACCTTCATGGGCGGCGTGGCCGCGCTCGCGCGTGAGCTCGGCTTTGCGGTGGAAGGCTCGGACGCCAGCGTCTATCCGCCGATGAGCACGCAACTGGAGTCGCTCGGCATTGGCCTGATGAGCGGCTACGCCGCCGAACACCTGCAGCCCGGACCTGATCACGTCCGACCCGATCTGGTCGTGGTCGGCAACGCGATGAGCCGCGGCAACCCCGCAGTGGAATTCATGCTCGACCAGCGCCTGCGTTACATCTCCGGGCCGCAATGGCTGGGGGAGACCGTGCTGGCCGGCCGCGACGTGCTCGCGGTAGCCGGCACCCACGGCAAGACCACCACCACCAGCTTGCTGGCGCATCTGCTGGAGAGCGCCGGAATGGCGCCGGGATTCCTGGTGGGTGGGGTGCCGGGGAATTTCGGGGTATCGGCGTGGAGGAATGGAGCGGTCAGAACTCATCGGCGCTGCGCGCCACCTTCTCCCGCGGGGAAAAGTGACTCTGACCCCCTTTGCGCCCTTTTGTCATCGAAGCGGACGAATACGACACCGCCTTTTTCGACAAGCGCTCCAAGTTCGTGCACTACCACCCGCGCATCGCGATCCTCAACAACCTCGAGTACGACCACGCGGACATCTTTCCGGATGTGGCCGCGATCCAGCGTCAGTTCCATCATTTGGTGCGCACGGTGCCGGGCAACGGCCGACTGATCGTCAACGCCCATGACGAGCGGCTCGCCGAAGTGCTGGCGATGGGGTGCTGGACGCCGGTCGAAACCTTCGGTATCGGCGCGGGGGAGTGGCAGGCGCGCCTGCTCGAAGCAGACGGTTCGGCGTTCACCGTATCCCGCGCCGGCCGATTGCTGGGCGAGATCCACTGGTCGCTGCTCGGTCGGCACAACGTGATGAATGCCCTGGCCGCGCTCGCGGCCGCCACGGCGGCAGGTGCTCCTTTGCTAGCCCTGTGGCCGGCGTTCGCCACCTTCGAAAGTGTCAGGCGCCGGATGGAGCTGGTCGGCGAGGTGGGCGGCGTGCGCATTTACGACGACTTCGCCCACCACCCTACCGCGATCGCCACCACGCTCGCCGGCCTGCGCGCGAAGGTGGGCGAAGCGCGCATCTGGGTGGCGCTGGAGCCGCGCTCGAACTCGATGCGCCAGGGCGCCCATGCGGCGGCGCTGGCACCGTCACTGGCCGACGCCGACGAAGTGGTGTTCCTGCAGCGGCCCGAGCTGCCGTGGGATGCCGCCAAGGTCGTGGCGGCCCTGGCGGGCCACGGTACGACCGTGCCAACGGTGGATGCCCTGATCGCCAGTCTGGTCACGCAAGTGCAGCCAGGCGATCAGGTGATCTTCATGTCCAACGGCGGTTTCGAAGCCGCGCCGCGGCGCTTTGTCCAAGGCCTGCGCGGCGCTTGAATCCTGTTCGGGCCAGCGATCGCAGACGACGCGTCCCGGCGCTGGCTACACTCGGTTGATGGCCGCCAAGTCCGCCCGCATCGACGTGCCGCTGTTTCCCCTTCGATCGGTGCTGTTTCCCGGTGGACGGCTGTATCTGCGCATTTTCGAACCACGTTATCTCGATCTGGTGCGCGAGTGCTCCCGCAACGACCGCGCGTTCGGCGTGTGCCTGATCCTCGCCGGTCGCGAGACCGGCGCGCCGGCCGTGCCCGCGGCGATCGGCACCTTGGCGCGAATCACCGACTTCGAGCGCGACGAGGATGGCGTGCTCGGCATCGTGGCCGAGGGCGGCGCGCGCTTTCGCGTCACGCGCACCCGCATTCGCGCCGATGGCTTGCTGCGCGGCGATACACGGTTGTGGCCGGGCGAGCTCGAACGTCGAGGTGCCGGTGGAGTTCGCCCTGCTGCAAAGCATTCTCGAGCGCCTGATCGAAACGATGGCGCCCCACTGGCGGCACGCCCCGCGCAGCAACTACGAGGATGCCAGCTGGCTGGGTTTTCGACTGGCCGAATTGCTGCCACTGGATGCCGGCGAACAGCAGCGCATGCTGGAGTTGACCGATCCGCTGCAACGACTCGCCGAATTGCGCGACATCGTCCCGCGCTTCCAGAAGCCCTGATGCCTGCACCCCGTTAGACTGTGGATCTCTCTGACGGAGCTGCATGCATGGGCACCCTGGCCGGCAAAACCCTCTTCATCACCGGCGCTTCGCGCGGCATTGGCCTGGCGATCGCGCTGCGTGCGGCACGCGATGGCGCCAATATCGTCATAGCGGCCAAGAGCGCGGTGCCGAATCCTAAGCTGCCCGGCACCATTCACAGTGCCGCCGCCGAGATCGAGGCGGCCGGTGGCAAGGCCTTGGCGCTGCAGGTCGATATCCGTGACGAGAACGAAGTGACGGCCGCGGCGGCCCAGGCGGCGGAGCACTTCGGCGGCATCGACATCGTGGTCAACAACGCCAGCGCGATCTGGCTCGCCGGCACCGCGGACACGCCGATGAAGCGCTACGACCTGATGCATCAGGTCAACAGTCGCGGCACCTTCCTGGTCACCCGAACCTGCCTGCCCTATCTCAGGCAGGCGCAGAATCCGCACGTGCTGATGCTGTCGCCGCCGCTGAACCTCGACCCGAAATGGTTCGCACCGCACACCGCCTACACCATCGCCAAGTACGGCATGAGCCTGTGCGTGCTGGGCATGAGCGCCGAGTTCGCCGAGCTGGGCATCGCCGTGAACGCGTTGTGGCCGCGCACCGTGATCGCCACGGCGGCGATCGGCATGATCGAGGGCGTGTCCGCCGCGCATTGCCGCAAGCCGGACATCGTCGCCGATGCGGCGCACGCGATCCTGACCCGCCCGTCACGCGAGTACACCGGCCATTTTGCGATCGACGACGAGGTGCTGCGCGATGCCGGCGTGACCGATCTTGACCACTACGCGATGGAGCCCGGAGCATCCCTGCTGCCGGACCTGTTCCTGGACTGATTGCCATGCCATCCACGCAAGACGACGCAGCGGCCCTGATCGAGCTGGGCAAGCGCTACTGGTTGCCGGTTTACCATCCACGCGAACTGGTGCTCGACCACGGCCAGGGAGCGCGGGTGTGGGATACGCAAGGCCGCGACTACATCGACTTCGGCGCCGGCATCGCGGTAAATGCACTGGGCCACCAGGATCCGGACCTGCTCGCTGCGCTGATCACGCAGGCGCACAAGTTGTGGCACGCCAGCAACGTGTTCTACACGGAGCCACCACTGCGACTGGCCGAGGAGCTGGTCGAGGCGTCGGGATTTGCCGAGCGCGTGTTCCTGTGCAACTCGGGAGCGGAGGCGAACGAGGCGGCGATCAAGCTGGTGCGGCGCTGGGCCGCGTCGAGGGGACGTGCGCCGGAGCAACGCACGATCGTGACGTTCAGGGGCTCGTTCCACGGGCGCACCCTCGCGACGGTGACCGCCACCGCCCAGCCGAAGTATCAGCAGGGTTACGAACCGCTGCCGGCCGGTTTCCGTTATCTCGACTTCAACGACGCCACTGCCCTGGAGCAGGCTTTTGCCGCAGGCGACATCGCCGCGGTGATGCTGGAGCCGGTGCAGGGCGAAGGCGGCGTGGTGCCGGCCGCGCCGGGTTTCCTGAAACGCGTGCGTGAGCTCTGCGATCAGTACGATGCCTTGCTCGTGCTGGACGAGATCCAGTGCGGCATGGGCCGCACCGGCAGCCTCTTCGCGCATGCCGATGAGGCCATCGTGCCGGACATCGTCACCCTGGCCAAGGCGCTGGGCGGTGGTTTCCCGATCGGCGCGATGCTGGCCGGTCCGAAGGTGGCCGAGGTGATGCAGTACGGCGCCCACGGCACCACCTTCGGCGGCAATCCGATGGCGGCCGCGGTGGCCCGTGTGGCGCTGGCCAAGCTCGCCTCGCCAGAGGTGCTTGCCAACGTGGCGCGCCAGGCGAACGAGCTGCGCGCGCGCCTGGCGCGCATCAACGATGAGACCGGGCTGTTCGCCGAGGTTCGTGGTCGTGGCCTGATGCTCGGCGCTGTGCTCGCCCCTGCGCATGCCGGCAAAGCCGGCACGATTCTCGACCACGCGGCGGCACACGGTTTGCTGTTGTTGCAGGCAGGACCGGACGTGCTTCGCTTCGTGCCGCCCTTGACCATCACCGACGAGGAACTGGCCGAGGGGCTGGTTCGTCTGCACGCGGCGTTGAAGTCACTTCTCGCAGGCTGAAGCACTTGCGACGGTATCAAAGATGAAGGAGGTCGATCGATGAAATACCTGCACAGCATGGTGCGCGTACGCGACCTGGACGCCTCGTTGCGGTTCTATTGCGACGGCCTCGGCCTGCGCGAAGTACGCCGCAAAGAGGTGCCGGAAGGCAAGTACACACTCGTGTTCCTGGCCGCGGCCGATAGCCCGGAAGCCGAGATCGAGCTGACTTTCAACTGGAATTCAACCGGCGATTACGGCAGCGCGCGCAACTTCGGCCACCTCGCCTTTCGCGTGCACGACATCTATGCCACGTGCGAGCGATTGCAGTCGATGGGCTACACCATTCATCGACCGCCGCGCGACGGACACATGGCCTTCGTGCGCTCGCCCGACCTGATCTCGATCGAGTTGTTGCAGGAAGGCCAGCTGCCCCCGCGCGAGCCGTGGGCGTCGATGTCGAACACCGGCACCTGGTGATCAGCCTTTCGCCTCACGCATGGCGCCCCGCGCCGCTTCCAGCGTGTCGGCGATGTCCTGCTCGCTGTGCGCGCTGGACATGAAGCCGGCCTCGAAGGCCGAGGGCGCCAGGTAAATGCCCCGCCGCAGCATGCCTTGGAAGAAGCGCGTGAACCGTGCGGTGTCGGCGCCCGTGGCCTGGGCGTAACTACGCACTTCTTCGGCACTGAAAAACAACCCGAACATGCCGCCCACGCGATTGGTGCTGAACGCAACACCTTCGCCATCGGCGACCGATTGCAGGCCATCGGTCAGCAGGCGTGTGCGCGCGGCCAGTTGCGCATGGAAGCCAGGCGCGTGGATCAGCTCCAGCATCGCCAAGCCGGCCGCCATCGCCACCGGATTGCCGCTCAGCGTGCCGGCCTGGTAGATCGGGCCGGAAGGCGCGATCTGTTCCATCAGCTCGCGTCGACCGCCATAGGCGCCGACCGGCATGCCGCCGCCAATGATCTTGCCGAACGTCGTGAGATCCGGCGTCGACGCCGTAGTGCGCCTGGGCGCCGCCGAGCGCCACGCGGAAGCCGGTCATCACTTCATCGAAGATCAGCACCGTCCCGGACGCCGTGCAAAGTTCGCGCAGACCTTGCAGATAGCCACCCACCGGCGGAATGCAGTTCATGTTGCCGGCGACCGGCTCGATGATCAGCGCGGCCAGTTCGTGGCCCTGCTCGGCAAACAGGGCCTTGGCGGCATCCAGGTCGTTGTAGGGCAGGGTCAGCGTCAGGTCGGCATTGGCCGCGGGCACGCCCGGCGAGGTCGGCACGCCGAAAGTCAGCGCGCCGGAGCCGGCCTTGACCAGGAAACTGTCGCCGTGGCCGTGATAGCAACCTTCGAACTTCAGATCTTGCTGCGCCCGGTGGCACCGCGTGCCAGCCGGATCGCCGACATCGTGGCCTCGGTCCCTGAATTGACCATGCGCACCATCTCGCACCGAGGGAATCAGACGGGTAATCGTCTCGGCCATCGTCGACCTCGGCCGCGCACGGCGTACCGAACGAGAGCCCGTTGCGGATGGCGCGCTCCACCGCCTGGCGCACCGCGGGATGGTTGTGGCCGACGATCATCGGCCCCCACGAGCCGACGTAATCGATGTAGCGCTTGCCCTCGACATCCCACAGGTACGCGCCATCGGCGCGCTCGGTGAAAAACGGCTCGCCGCCGACCGACTTGAACGCGCGCACCGGCGAATTCACGCCACCGGGCATCAAGGGAAGGGCGCGCTGGAACAGTTCGTGATTGGATGTCATCAGGTTTCTCGGTAACTGGACTGGGGAAACAGTTGGGCGAAGCGCTGCGCCGCGTGGCGCACATCGGGAGCGCCGAACAGCGAGGAAATCGAGGCGACGTACTCCGCGCCGGCATCGATCAGCAAGCGGGCATTCTCTGGCGTGATCCCGCCGATCGCCACCCGCGCCACGCCGAGCGCGGCGCTTTGCCGCAGCAGATCGATCGGTGCGATCGCCGCCTTCGGTTTCGTCGGGGAGGGAAACATTGCGCCGAATGACACGTAATTCGCACCGGCCCGCGCCGCGGCGCGGGCGCTCTGCAGGGAATCCTGGCAGGCTGCACCGACGATCGCGGCGGGCCCGAGGCTGGCTCGCGCCGCCATGATTGCGTCCACCGAATGCGCCAGGTGGACGCCGTCGGCGCCGATCGCCCGCGCCAGTTCGAGGTCCTCATGAATGATCAGGGGCACGCCGTGGGACCGGCACAGTTGCAGGATCGCCGAGGCCTCGGCGTGACGGCGCATGTTGTCAGCGCCCTCATCGAGGTATTGCAACAACCGCGCCCCACCGGCGAGCGCCTGCGCCACGACATCCAGCAGGTCGTCGCGTGGCCCATTGGTGATCGCATACAGGCCGCCGCCTGCGAGTGGGGCAAGAGTGCTCAATGGTGGTCTCCGTATGTCGCGCCCAACCGCGTCGCGGGGCGTTGTGCTTTCGCATTGTCGGTCGAGTTGCGAGAATGTCCATTCTCCATGTGATTCGAAGAAGCCAACCATGAGCCAGAGTTCCCCCGAAGCCACCGCAGCGCGCAAATGGATGTGCGTCGTGTGTGGCTACATCTATGACGAGGCAGTAGGCGTGCCAGACGAAGGCATTCCGGCCGGCACGCGCTGGGAGGACGTACCCGAGACGTGGACGTGCCCGGACTGTGGCACGACCAAGGACGACTTCGAAATGATCGAGTTCGACTGAACGCGGGATTGCGCCTGCAAACGGCCCGATTTCGTCAGGGTATCGGCCGCCTCATCTGTTCTGATGTTCCCGCGCACGATCAGTGGCGCGCCAGACGAGGAACATCTCATGCTGCAGTTCATTCCCTTTGAAGACGACTGGGACGCACTGGAACGCCTGCGCCCGCAAGACCTTATTCCCTACAGGGTCGGCTTGCTGCCGGAACCGGCGTCGCCAGCCACGTCATCGACCGCGCGCACGGTGCAAGGCGACAGCGCAGACGGCGCATCGCGGATCGTTTCGATGGCGAGCTGAAACATCGTTGCGCGCCGTCGAGCCTTGCCGCCTCGCGCCGCGCGGGGCAAAGAGCTTGCGTTGTCGGAGAAAACTTCGTGCAGACCCTTCCCTCAGCGGCAAGGCGGCGCTATGATGTTCGCCCCTTCGACGACATGCCCTGTCGTCAGAGGTTTCCGCAACAAACTACGCTGAAATTTTCCACGCGCAGGTGTTGACGGGTCCAGAAAGCGATGTAGAATGGGCGGCTCACCCGGGACGAAAGGTCACGGGGCGTCACTGGCAACGGTGGCAAGCGAAACGATCTTTGACAGTGTGCGCAGGTGAATTGTGTGGACGTCTTGCGATGGAAGGTTACGACCTGTCCAAGCAATGCAAGCGTCCCACCAAGTAAAAAGTCAGTAATGAGTTTTGATCTTGGTTGGGAAAGAACGCTTCAGAAAGATAGATGGCTTCAGTCCGCAAGGACAAAGTTGTCGAAAACTTAAGTGAAGAGTTTGATCCTGGCTCAGATTGAACGCTGGCGGCATGCCTAACACATGCAAGTCGAACGGCAGCACGAGAGAGCTTGCTCTCTGGGTGGCGAGTGGCGGACGGGTGAGTAATGCATCGGGACCTACCCAGACGTGGGGGATAACCTCGGGAAACCGGGACTAATACCGCATACGTCCTACGGGAGAAAGCGGGGGACCTTCGGACCTCGCGCGGTTGGACGGACCGATGTGCGATTAGCTGGTTGGTAGGGTAATGGCCTACCAAGGCGACGATCGCTAGCTGGTCTGAGAGGATGATCAGCCACACTGGGACTGAGACACGGCCCAGACTCCTACGGGAGGCAGCAGTGGGGAATATTGGACAATGGGCGCAAGCCTGATCCAGCAATGCCGCGTGTGTGAAGAAGGCCTTCGGGTTGTAAAGCACTTTTATCAGGAACGAAATACCGCGGGTTAATAACCTACGGGGCTGACGGTACCTGAGGAATAAGCACCGGCTAACTTCGTGCCAGCAGCCGCGGTAATACGAAGGGTGCAAGCGTTAATCGGAATTACTGGGCGTAAAGGGTGCGTAGGCGGTTCGTTAAGTCTGTTGTGAAATCCCCGGGCTCAACCTGGGAATGGCAATGGATACTGGCGAGCTAGAGTGTGTCAGAGGATGGTGGAATTCCCGGTGTAGCGGTGAAATGCGTAGAGATCGGGAGGAACATCAGTGGCGAAGGCGGCCATCTGGGACAACACTGACGCTGAAGCACGAAAGCGTGGGGAGCAAACAGGATTAGATACCCTGGTAGTCCACGCCCTAAACGATGCGAACTGGATGTTGGTCTCAACTCGGAGATCAGTGTCGAAGCTAACGCGTTAAGTTCGCCGCCTGGGGAGTACGGTCGCAAGACTGAAACTCAAAGGAATTGACGGGGGCCCGCACAAGCGGTGGAGTATGTGGTTTAATTCGATGCAACGCGAAGAACCTTACCTGGCCTTGACATGTCCGGAATCCTGCAGAGATGCGGGAGTGCCTTCGGGAATCGGAACACAGGTGCTGCATGGCTGTCGTCAGCTCGTGTCGTGAGATGTTGGGTTAAGTCCCGCAACGAGCGCAACCCTTGTCCTTAGTTGCCAGCGAGTAATGTCGGGAACTCTAAGGAGACTGCCGGTGACAAACCGGAGGAAGGTGGGGATGACGTCAAGTCCTCATGGCCCTTACGGCCAGGGCTACACACGTACTACAATGGTCGGTACAGAGGGTTGCGAAGCCGCGAGGTGGAGCCAATCCCAGAAAGCCGATCCCAGTCCGGATCGAAGTCTGCAACTCGACTTCGTGAAGTCGGAATCGCTAGTAATCGCGGATCAGCTATGCCGCGGTGAATACGTTCCCGGGCCTTGTACACACCGCCCGTCACACCATGGGAGTGGGTTGCTCCAGAAGGCGTTAGTCTAACCGCAAGGAGGACGACGCCCACGGAGTGATTCATGACTGGGGTGAAGTCGTAACAAGGTAGCCGTATCGGAAGGTGCGGCTGGATCACCTCCTTTCAAGAAATGACAGTCGCAACCTTTGGTTGCAAGACGTCCACACAAGACACCTGCACATCCGCATGTAACCAACATGCTGGCCTGAACGGCCCAAGTTTTATGGGTCTGTAGCTCAGGTGGTTAGAGCGCACCCCTGATAAGGGTGAGGCCGGTGGTTCGAGTCCACCCAGACCCACCACCAAGTACCAAGTGTAGTTTCTTGGGGCCTTAGCTCAGCTGGGAGAGCACCTGCTTTGCAAGCAGGGGGTCATCGGTTCGATCCCGATAGGCTCCACCACCCTTGGGTACAGCATGAAACGCGGATGTGTTGCACACAAAAGATTTGAAATCACCCGGCATTGAGGCCGGTGTGATGTTCTTTGAAAACTTGCGTAAACGAGTGACAAGCGTCTTGGTTCAATCCGAACCGAGGCAAGTGACAAGGCACGAAAACGAAGTAACTTGGCTGCACCTGAGGAGGGTGCTGGCCCCGAGGCGACTTGGGGTTATATGGTCAAGCGACTAAGCGTATACGGTGGATGCCTTGGCAGTCAGAGGCGATGAAGGACGTGGCAGCCTGCGAAAAGTGTCGGGGAGCTGGCAACAAGCTTTGATCCGGCAATGTCCGAATGGGGAAACCCACCGCGCAAGCGGTACCGTGCACTGAATACATAGGTGTACGGGGCGAACCCGGGGAACTGAAATATCTAAGTACCCGGAGGAAAAGAAATCAACCGAGATTCCCTAAGTAGCGACGAGCGAACGGGGACTAGCCCAAAAGTATCTTGTGTTCTAGTCAAACGGCATGGAAAGGCCGGCCATAGATGGTGATAGCCCAGTCGACGAAAGGGCACTTGATATGAAAATGAGTAAGGCGGGGCACGTGAAACCTTGTCTGAACATGGGGGGACCATCCTCCAAGGCTAAATACTCCTGACTGACCGATAGCGAACTAGTACCGTGAGGGAAAGGCGAAAAGAACCCCGGAGAGGGGAGTGAAATAGACCCTGAAACCGTATACGTACAAGCAGTGGAAGCTCCGCAAGGAGTAACTGCGTACCTTTTGTATAATGGGTCAGCGACTTACTGTCAGTGGCAAGCTTAACCGTATAGGGGAGGCGAAGAGAAATCGAGTCTGAATAGGGCGCATAGTCTCTGGCAGTAGACCCGAAACCGAGTGATCTATCCTTGGCCAGGTTGAAGGTGCGGTAACACGCACTGGAGGACCGAACTCACATCTGTTGCAATAGATGGGGATGAGCTGAGGATAGGAGTGAAAGGCTAAACAAACTCGGAGATAGCTGGTTCTCCTCGAAAGCTATTTAGGTAGCGCCTCGGACGAATCTTCCTGGGGGTAGAGCACTGTTATGGCTAGCGGGTCATCGCGACTTAGCAAACCATGGCAAACTCCGAATACCAGGACAGACTATCCGGGAGACACACGGCGGGTGCTAACGTCCGTCGTGAAAAGGGAAACAACCCAGACCCGCAGCTAAGGTCCCCAAGTCATGGCTAAGTGGAAAACGATGTGGAAAGGCATAGACAGCCAGGAGGTTGGCTTAGAAGCAGCCATCCTTTAAAGAAAGCGTAATAGCTCACTGGTCGAGTCGGTCTGCGCGGAAGATTTAACGGGGCTAAGCCATGCACCGAAGCTCGGGGTGTGCACATTTATGTGTACGCGGTAGAGGAGCGTTCCGTAAGCCTGTGAAGGTGGATTGTAAAGTCTGCTGGAGGTATCGGAAGTGCGAATGCTGACATGAGTAACGATAATGGGGGTGAAAAGCCCCCACGCCGAAAGCCCAAGGTTTCCTCGCGCAACGTTCATCGGCGCAGGGTGAGTCGGCTCCTAAGGCGAGGCAGAAATGCGTAGTCGATGGGAAGCAGGTTAATATTCCTGCACTTTTCTATAGTGCGATGTGGGGACGGAGAAGGTTAGGTCTACCGGGCGTTGGTTGTCCCGGGGAAAGGAGGTAGGCATGGGTCTTAGGCAAATCCGGGACCCTTTATGCCGAGCACCGAGACGAGTCCTATTTTGGACGAAGTGACTGACACCACGCTTCCAGGAAAAGCCACTAAGCTTCAGCTATAGAAGAACCGTACCGTAAACCGACACTGGTAGGCAGGGTGAGAATCCCAAGGCGCTTGAGAGAACTCGGGTGAAGGAACTAGGCAAAATGGCACCGTAACTTCGGGAGAAGGTGCGCCCTTCGGCGTGGTCACGTGCGTGACTGAGCGTTGAAGGGTCGCAGTAACCTGGCCGCTGCGACTGTTTATCAAAAACACAGCACTCTGCAAACACGAAAGTGGACGTATAGGGTGTGACGCCTGCCCGGTGCTGGAAGGTTAATTGATGGGGTCAGCCGCAAGGCGAAGCTCTTGATCGAAGCCCCAGTAAACGGCGGCCGTAACTATAACGGTCCTAAGGTAGCGAAATTCCTTGTCGGGTAAGTTCCGACCTGCACGAATGGCGTAACGACAGCGGCGCTGTCTCCACCCGAGACTCAGTGAAATTGAATTCGCTGTGAAGATGCAGCGTTCCCGCGGCAAGACGGAAAGACCCCGTGAACCTTTACTATAGCTTTACACTGAACGTTGAGTTCTTCTGTGTAGGATAGGTGGGAGGCTTTGAAGTGCAGGCGCTAGCTTGCATGGAGCCAACCTTGAAATACCACCCTGAAGTGCTTGACGTTCTAACCTCGGCCCGTAATCCGGGTCAGGGACCGTGTATGGTGGGTAGTTTGACTGGGGCGGTCTCCTCCCAAAGAGTAACGGAGGAGCACGAAGGTACGCTCAGCGCGGTCGGACATCGCGCACTGTGTGCAAAGGCATAAGCGTGCTTGACTGCGAGATCGACAGATCAAGCAGGTACGAAAGTAGGTCTTAGTGATCCGGTGGTTCTGTATGGAAGGGCCATCGCTCAACGGATAAAAGGTACTCCGGGGATAACAGGCTGATACCGCCCAAGAGTTCATATCGACGGCGGTGTTTGGCACCTCGATGTCGGCTCATCACATCCTGGGGCTGTAGCCGGTCCCAAGGGTATGGCTGTTCGCCATTTAAAGTGGTACGCGAGCTGGGTTCAGAACGTCGTGAGACAGTTCGGTCCCTATCTGTCGTGGGCGTTGGAGATTTGAGGGGGGCTGCTCCTAGTACGAGAGGACCGGAGTGGACGTTCCGCTGGTGTTCGGGTTGTCATGCCCATGGCATTGCCCGGTAGCTATGAACGGAAGTGATAACCGCTGAAAGCATCTAAGCGGGAAGCACGCCCCAAGATGAGATCTCCCGAGAGCTTGACTCTCCTTAAGGCACCATCAAGACCAGGTGGTTGATAGGTCAGGTGTGGAAGCGCAGCAATGCGTTGAGCTAACTGATACTAATGAGCCGTGCGGCTTGACCATATAACCCCAAGTGGCTTCGTGGGTCTTGGCATAGCCTGATTCGAATTCACCTCGACGCTTGTCACTCGTTTACGATTATCTTTACGTGAGTTTCCTCTCACGGAAAAGACTCGTCAGCGCTATTGACGATCAGCCTTTTCACGAAGATGTGGAGCCGGCGCTGACGCGCTGCTCCCACCCCTTCCCTGGCGGCCATAGCGGCGTGGTCCCACCTGATCCCATCCCGAACTCAGAAGTGAAACGCGCATGCGCCGATGGTAGTGTGGCTTTGCCATGCAAGAGTAGGTCACCGCCAGGGGCTTTATCCAAAGAAGGCCTCCCCACCCGGGGAGGCCTTCGTCTTTATGGCGTTTCGAGGCTGTTGCTGTGGCCATCGAAGATCGCGACCCGCAACAGGTCACCGCCAGGGGCTTTATCCAACGGAGGGCCTCCCCAATCGGGGAGGCCTTCTTCGTCTTTGCGCTCGAAGTGTGGAGTGTGCCGAGGCGAGCGCTGGTCGTGACTCGCGACGTTCACAGTCACGGGATTTATTCTGAAAGGCTTCCGCGGGAAACGGTGCGCAGCTCTTCTCGAGCGCTCCCGCCCGATGCAGCTTGATGCAAGGCCGTCGCGTGGCAGCACACACCAACGCGTGTTAGCTTGCCAAGGGCCGCGAGCGGGTGGCGCGAGCAAGGAGGACTGGTTTGCCTCACGACGCGGACATCCTGGTGATCGGTGGTGGCGTCAACGGTGCGGGTATCGCGCGGGATGCGGCTGGACGCGGCCTTTCGGTGACGCTTTGCGAACAGGACGATCTGGCCGCGCATACCTCCAGCGCCAGCACCAAGCTGATCCATGGTGGCTTGCGCTATCTGGAGCAGTACGAGTTCCGGCTGGTGGCCAAGGCCCTGGCCGAGCGCGAAGTGATTCTGCGCCTGGCGCCGCATATCACCTGGCCATTGTTGTTTGTTCTGCCGCACGAATCGCATCTGCGACCGGTGTGGATGATTCGGCTGGGTCTGCTGCTGTATGACAGCCTTGGTGCGGGACATCGGACCCTGGCGGATTCGCACGCCGTGGATCTGCGCCAGCATGTCAGCGGCGCGGCGCTGAAGGAAGCGTATTCGCGCGGCTTCGTGTATTCCGATGGCTGGGTACAGGACGCGCGTCTGGTTGTGCTCAATGCGATGGATGCCGCGCGTCGTGGCGCTGACATCCGGGTGCAGACGCGCTGTGTCGAGGCGCACGTCGAGGCGGGCCGTTGGCTGGCGCAAGTGCAAGGCCCGGATGGTCGGCGCCAGACGTTGCGCGCCCGCGCTCTCGTCAATGCCTGTGGTCCGTGGGCCGGATCTTTCCTTGGCGATGTACTGGGTCGCCAGGAGCATCGGAAAGTTCGTCTGGTCAAGGGCAGCCACATCGTGTTGCCCCGTTTGTATGACCACGATTATGCCTACCTCTTCCAGCAGGCTGATCGCCGCATCGTCTTTGCGATTCCGTACGAAACCGATTACACCTTGATTGGCACCACGGATCTGGACTACCACGGCGATCCGGCTGGGGTGCATATCGAGGCAGACGAAAAACGCTATCTCTGCGACGCCGTGAATCGCTACTTCCGCGTGCCGGTGCGGGTCGAAGACGTGGTCTGGAGCTACAGTGGCGTGCGTCCGCTGCTGGATGAAGGCGGCGACGCGAGCTCGGTCAGCCGCGACTACGACATCGAACTCGACCACGAGCAGGGTGCGCCACTGCTCAATGTCTTCGGTGGCAAGATCACCACCTATCGGCGCCTGGGCGAAGAGGCGGTCGATCGACTGGCTCGCGCACTGGGCGCGGCAAAACCGGCCTGGACCGGGCATGGCGAGCCTCTGCCGGGCGGTGACTTTGCGGATGCCGAACGTGTGATCGCCGGCTGGTCGCGGCGCTGGCCATGGTTGCCGGTCGCACTGGCCCACCGCTGGCTGCGTCACTACGGCACCTGTACCACCAGCCTGCTGGGCGACGCCACGGGCCTGGAGGATCTCGGGCAGCACTTTGGCGCCGACCTCTACCAGCGCGAAGTCGATTACCTCGTCTGCCACGAATGGGCGCGCAGCAGCGACGATATCCTGTGGCGTCGCACCAAGCTTGGATTGCGCATGAGCAAGGATGAGGGCCGACATCTGCAAGCCTATCTGGATACGGCCGTGCCGCGGCTGGCTGGCATGTCATCATACGAACCGGCGAAGGGTCTGGCATGAGCGCAGACAGCAGCCTCATCGTCGCCATCGACCAGGGCACGACCAGCTCGCGCGCGCTGATCTTCGATGCACGAGGACGCGTGGTGTCGTCGGCTCAACGCGAGTTCGAGCAAATCTTTCCGCGTTCGGGATGGGTGGAGCATCGCCCGCGCGACCTCCTGACCAGCGTCCAGGTCACCCTGACCGAGGCGATGCATCATGCCAATGTGGACCCGTCGGCGGTGGCCGGCATCGGCATCACCAATCAGCGCGAGACCACCGTGGTCTGGGACCGCAAGACCGGCGAGCCGGTGTACAACGCGCTGGTCTGGCAGTCGCGACATTCGGCCGAGCTGTGTCGCGACCTGCGCAGCGATGCCGTCGATCGCCTGATCCGCGAGCGCACCGGCCTGTTGCTGGATCCGTATTTCTCCGCCACCAAGCTGGCGTGGTTGTTCCGCCATGTCGAGGGCGTGCGCGAACGCGCCCGACGTGGCGAACTGTTGTTCGGCACCGTCGACAGCTGGCTGGTGTGGAACCTCACCGGCGGCAAGGTCCACGTCACCGATATCAGCAATGCCTCGCGCACCTTGCTCTACGACATCCATCGGCAACGTTGGGACGAGGATCTGCTGGAACTGTTCGGCGTGCCGGCGTCGATGTTGCCGGAAGTACGTGGTTGCAGCGAGGTCTACGGCCATATCGAGGCGAAGTACTTCTTCGGACGTGAAGTTCCCATCTGCGGCATCGCCGGCGATCAGCAGGCGGCGCTGTTCGGGCAGGCCTGTTTCGAACCGGGCATGGCCAAGAACACGTATGGCACGGGTTGCTTCATGCTGATGAACACCGGCACCGTCGTGGTGCCGTCGCAGCGCGGCCTGCTCAGCACGGTGGCCTGGAAGGTGGACGGTCAGGTCGAATATGCGCTGGAAGGCAGCGTCTTCGCGGCGGGCGCGGTCGTTCAGTGGTTGCGTGACGGCTTGCACATGCTGGACAGCGCCGATGAGTCGCAGGCGTGTGCCATGAGCGTGTCCTCCACCGATGGCGTGTACCTGGTGCCAGCCTTCGCCGGCTTGGGCGCTCCGCACTGGCGCAGCGATGTGCGCGGCGCGCTGTTCGGACTCTCGCGCGGTACGCGCCGGGAGCACCTGGTGCGCGCAGCACTGGAGTCGATGGCTTACCAGACGCGTGACGTGCTGGCGGCCATGGAGGCCGATGCCGGCATCGCGCTGAAGGAGTTGCGCGCCGATGGCGGTGCCATCGCCAATGACTTCCTGGCCCAGTTCCAGAGCGACATGCTGGGCGTGCCTGTGCTGCGCGCGAAGATTGCCGAAACGACGGCGCTGGGCGCGGCCTGTCTGGCCGGCCTCGCGGTCGGCGTCTGGGACAGTCGCGAGCAGATCGCCGGGATGTGGCAACTGGATCGCCGTTTCGACCCGGCGATGGAGGAGTCCCTGCGCGCGCGCCTGTATGACGGCTGGCAGGCGGCGGTGCAGGCCACGATGGGCTTCCGCGTGGATTGAGCGGCGAGGCCTCGCCGCCGTGCGGTCAGGCCAGGGCGTAACCGAACTGCTCGCAGGAACTCCGCGGCGAACTCGTCGTAAGTGAAGTGCTGGTTCTGCGTGCCCGGATGCTCGACCTTCAGCGCGCCCATCAGCGAGGCGATGCGGCCGACGGTCGGCCAGTCCATGCCACGCATGATGCCGAAGATGAGGCCGGCGCGATACGCGTCGCCGCAGCCGGTCGGATCCACGACGGCGCGCTCGCGCGCCGGCGGAATGTGGTGGTCTTCGCCGCCGACGTGGATGATCGAGCCGCGCGGTCCCTGGGTCACGATGTAGGCGCTGACGCGGCTGGCGATCTCGGCCGCGGTCCAGCCGGTGCGCTGCTGCAGCAGCTGGGACTCGTAGTCGTTGACGATCACGTAGGTGGCCTTGCTCGATCATCGAGCGGAATTCGTCGCCATTGAACAGCGGCATCGCCTGGCCCGGATCGAAGATGAACGGCACGCCGCGTGCGGCGAATTCATCGACATGCTGCAGCATCGCATCGCGGCCGTCCGGCGCGACGATCCCGAAATCGATCTGCGGAATGTCGCGCACGTGGTTTTCCTGCGCGCTGGACATCGCGCCGGGATGAAACGCGGTGATCTGGTTGTTGTCCAGGTCGGTGGTGATGAAGCATTGCGGCGTGAACTGCTCGTCGAACACGCGGACGCCATCGAGCCGGATGCCGCATTGCTCCATATGCTCGCGATACGGGGCGAAATCCTGGCCGACCGCGGCTACCGGCAGCGGATCGCCGCCGAGCAACTTGAGGTTGTAGGCGATGTTGCCAGCGCAGCCGCCGAATTCGCGGCGCATGCCGGCACCAGGAACGACACGTTCAGGATGTGCATCTGGTCGGGCAGGATGTGATTCTTGAACTGGTCCTGGAACACCATGATGGTGTCGTAGGCCAGCGATCCGCAGATGACGGCAGGCATGGTGCGAATGCATCCCCGTGTTGGGTGAAAGGCCGCGCATGCCACGGTCGAGCTCGCGCCGAACCGGATACCCGCAGCCAAAGGCCGTTATCGTAACGCGATCCATGCGCTCTGGCGACTTCGGATCGAGCGACGCAGTTCAATCCCGGGCGCAGGAAAATCGTTTATGACCGTGTTGCAAAAGGGTTTCTTAACGTGAATTCCCTTGATTACAAGTTCCGCGCTGACTAGACTGGCGAGCTTGCTTTCACGCTCGGCCGACCTACGGCGGACCCATGTTCAAGAAGTTTCGCGGCATCTTTTCCAACGATCTCTCGATCGACCTCGGCACGGCCAATACGCTGATCTATGTGCGTGGGCAGGGCATCGTCCTGAACGAGCCCTCGGTTGTCGCGATCCGCCAGGATCGCGGTCCCGGCGGCCCGCGCACGATCGCGGCGGTCGGCGGCGACGCCAAGCGCATGCTCGGCCGCACGCCGGGCAACATCGCCACGGTGCGGCCGATGAAGGACGGCGTGATCGCCGACTTCACCATGACCGAGGAGATGCTGCAGCACTTCATCAAGCAGGTGCACAAGTCGCGCTTCCTGCGCCCGAGCCCGCGCGTGCTGGTGTGCGTGCCGTGCGGCTCGACCCAGGTCGAGCGCCGCGCGATCAAGGAATCGGCCGAAGGCGCCGGCGCGCGCGACGTGTTCCTGATCGAGGAGCCGATGGCGGCGGCGATCGGTGCCGGCATCCCGGTGCACGAGGCGCGCGGCTCGATGGTGCTCGACATCGGCGGCGGCACCTCCGAAGTCGCGGTGATCTCGCTCAACGGCATCGTCTATTCGCAGTCGGTGCGCGTCGGCGGCGACCGTTTCGACGAAGCGATCATCAACTACGTGCGCCGCAACCACGGCACCCTGATCGGCGAGTCCACCGCCGAGAGGATCAAGCTGCAGATCGGCTGCGCGTTCCCGCAGGACGACGTCAAGGAGATCGAGGTCTCCGGCCGCAACCTGGCCGAAGGCGTGCCGCGCATGTTCACGATCAACTCCAACGAGATCCTCGAAGCGCTGCACGAACCGCTCGCCGGCATCGTGGCGGCGGTGAAGTCGGCGCTGGAGCAGACGCCGCCCGAACTGTGTTCCGACGTGGCCGAGCGTGGCATCGTGCTGACCGGCGGCGGCGCCCTGCTGCGCGATCTTGACCGGCTGATCTCCGAAGAGACCGGCCTGCACGTGCAGGTCGCGGACGACCCGCTGACCTGCGTGGCGCGCGGTGGCGGGAAGGCGCTGGAGCTGATCGATCAGCACGGCAGCGACTTTTTCTCGCCTGAATAGCGCGCGGTAACCGGGGCCGCGATGGCGCGCGCGCGCGATGAGTCCTCCCCTCTGTTTGCCGGCAATGCGGCCGGCACGCTGCGCTTGATCGTCTATCTCGCGCTGGCCGTGGTCCTGATGGTGCTCGATCAGCGCAACGGCTGGCTGTGGCAGCTGCGTTCGACCGCCTCCTTGGTGGTCGAGCCGGTGTACCGGCTCGCGGGGATGCCGGCGGCGGGGATGCACACGCTCAGCATCGCTTTTTCGGACCGTCAGCACCTGACCTCGCAGAACCAGCGCCTGCGCGAGGATCTGTTGCTGGCCAATGCCAAATTGAACCGCATGGCCGCCGTGGCCGAGCAGAACGAACGTCTGAAACAGCTGCTCGATACCCAGCACAGCCTGGGGCTCAACGTGCAGCTGGCCCGGGTCATTGGCGTGGATCTGGGGGCCTATCGCTACCAGTTGACCTTGAACGTGGGCTCGCGCGACGGCGTCAAGCCGGGACAGCCGGTGATCGACGCCCATGGCGTGATGGGGCAGGTGAAAGAGGTGCTGCCGCACACCGCGGTGGTGATGCTCATCACCGACCCCGCGCATGCCGTCCCGGTGACGATCGCGCGTACCGGATTGCGCACGGTGGCTTATGGCACCCGCGATGGCGACCAGTTGAATCTTCCGAACCTGCCCCTGGCTGCGGACGTGCGGGTCGGAGATCGACTGCTCACCTCCGGCATCGGGGGCCGCTTTCCGCCGGGCTTTCCGGTCGGCCGCATCGACCATGTGTCGACGGCCGCCACCGGCGTGTTCCAGGTCGCGCTGGCCGAGCCGGCGGCCGACATCGATCGCAGCACCGATGTGTTGTTGCTGCATGACCAGGCCGAGCCGGAGGGCCCGCCCGCCCTGCCCAAGCCGAGCGGACCACCCGAACCGACGCCGGCTGCGCCGACCGCGCCCGTCTCGCCAACGGCCAAACCACCGTCCCCGGGCGGGACGCCGCGATGAGCCGGCAACGCCTGGAGCGGTGGTGGTTCAGCGGTACCCTGGCCGCGGCCTTGCTGTTGATGCTGGTGCCGCTGCCCGGCGCACTGGAACCGTTCAAGCCGTATTGGCCGGCCCTGGTCCTGTTGTACTGGACGCTGGAATCGGACGATCGCATGAGCCTGGGGCTGGCCTTCTGCGTGGGCCTGGGCGCCGATCTGCTCGATGGCGTGTTGCTGGGCGAGCAGGCCTTGCGCCTGTGCGCCTTGACCTTCATCGCGCTGCGCTTTCGCTCGCGCCTGCGCTTTTTCCCGATGTGGCAGCAGGCGCTGGCCGTACTGGCGCTGTTGCTGAACGATCGCATCCTGCTGCTGATCGTGCGCATGCTCGCGGGCGCCTCGCTGCCGCCTGCCAGCTGGTGGATTTCGCCCTTTGTCGGCGCGGCGCTGTGGCCGTTCCTGTTCCTGCTGCTCGACGACCTGCGCGCACGATTGCGGATCCAGTGAAGCATGAACCCGTGAGATGAAGAGCCGGCAGACGATCAAGGATACCCGTGACGAAGGCGCGCTGTTCCGGCGCCGCGCCCTGGTGGGCTTCGTGCTGATCCTGCTGGGCCTGGGCGGATTGATCGGGCGCTACGTGGTGCTGCAGGTATCGCGACACGCCGAATTCGCCACCCGCTCCACCAACAATCGGGTCAAGCCGCGCGCGATCGCGCCGGCACGGGGTCTCATCTACGATCGCCATGGCGTGTTGCTGGCCGACAACGTGCCCGCGTTCCGCCTCGAGGTGGTGCCCGAGCAAGTCAAGGACATGCCAGCCCTGCTGGCGCGCCTGGGCAAGGTGGTGCCGCTGGATCAGGACGACATCGACGCCTTCAACAAGCAGCTCAAACAGAGTCGCCGGTTCGACAGCGTGCCGCTGAAGATGCACTTGAGCGAAGACGAGATCGATCGCTTCGCGGTCAATCGCTGGCGCTTCCCCAACGTCGACGTGGTCCCTTACCTGACCCGGCGCTATCCGTTCGGGGAACTGTTCGCGCACGTGGTCGGCTATGTCGGGCGCATCGACGCGGACGATCTGCAGCGCCTCGATCCGGATCGATACCAGGGCACCAGTCATGTCGGACGCAGCGGCATCGAACGTTCCTATGAGAACGTGCTGCATGGCAAGCCCGGCTACCAGTTGCTGGAGGTGAATGCCGACGGCCGCACCCAGCACGTGCTGGAAACGCATGCGCCCACACCCGGCGAAGAACGTGTACCTCAGCATCGACGTGCGCCTCCAGAAGGCCGCCGAGGCCGCCTTCGACGGGCGGGCCGGTGCGGCCGTGGCGATCGATCCGCGCAATGGCCAGGTGCTGGCGATGGTCAGCGTGCCGACCTTCGATCCGAACCTGTTCGTCAACGGCATCAGCCAGGCCGACTACAGTGCGCTTGACCACGAATCCGCAGAAGCCGCTGTACAACCGTGCGCTGCGCGGCGTGTACCCGCCCGGGTCGACGATCAAGCCGTTCCTGGCCTTGGGCGGGCTCGAGCTTGGCTTGCGCAAGCCGTCGGACACCGTGCTTTCCACCGGGCAATTCTGCCTGCCGGGGCAGAAACGTTGCTATCGCGACGATACCCGCGGTGGCGACGGCACGGTGGACATGGTGACCGCGATCCAGAAATCGACCAATACGTATTTCTACAAACTCGCGCTGGACATGGGCATCGATCGGCTCAGTCAGTGGATGAGCCGTTTCGGCTTCGGCCACGTGACCGGCATCGACCTGCTCGGGGAGTCCGATGGCATCCTGCCCTCACGCGCCTGGAAGGCGGCCCACAGCAAGCAGCCCTGGTACCCGGGCGAGACCGTGATCGCCGGTATCGGCCAGGGGTACTGGGCGGTCACCCCGCTGCAACTGGCGCATGCGACGGCGACGCTGGCCGGCCATGGGGTGCCGTATCTGCCGCGGCTGGTGATGGCGACCAGTGCCGTCGGCGCGTCGCAGCGGCAACCCTTGCCCAATCCGCCGGGGTCGTCGCTGATCCGCCGGCCCGAGGATTGGAACGTGATCAACCAGGGCATGCGCGCGGTGATCACCGGTGGCACCGGCAAGGGGCTGAACGACGGATTTCCCTACGCGATCGCCGGCAAGAGCGGCACCGCCGAGCGTTACTCGCGCACCACCGACGCCTACAACACCAACCGCAGCACGGCCTATCTGGCTACGCGTCATCGCGCCTGGTTCATCGCTTATGCCCCGGCGGACGATCCGCAGATCGCCGTCGCCGTGGTGCTGGAGGAAGGTGCCTGGGGCGCCTCCGCCGCGGGTCCGATCGTGCGCAAGATCCTCGACGCCTGGCTGGCCACCAAGGACGGCGTGATTCCGGGCGCCACCCGGCTGCCGAGCACGGTGGTGGCGACCGCACCTGCGCTGCCGGCTCCCGTGGAGGTGCCGCAGGATGGCGCGGCCGGTCCCGAGGGCGCGGAGCCGTCCGTGCCCGAATCAAGCGGAGCCCATCGATGATCCTCCAGGTGCTGCATGCACGCGTGCGCCGCGTCGTGCGCCGGGTCCTGACCCGACCACGGATCGACCTGCCACTGGCGGCCGGTCTGTTCCTGCTGGCGTTGATCGGCTTGGCTACGCTGTACAGCGCAGGCGATCAGAGCTTTTCCCTGGTCGGCGGACAGGCCGCGCGTTTCGTTCTGGGCGGCGCCTTGCTGCTGGTGGTCTCCCGCATTCCGCCAGCGGTGCTGCGCGGCTGGACGCCCTGGCTCTACATGGGCAGCACCGCCTTGCTGGTGGTGGTGGCGATCCTCGGTGAGGGGCGCGGCTCGATGCGCTGGCTGGATCTGGGCGTGATGCGTTTTCAGCCGTCCGAACTGCTCAAGCTGACCACCCCGATGATGGTGGCCTGGTATCTGCACCCACGTCAGTTGCCACCGGGCTGGCGGGACATCATGGTGGTCGGGCTGTTGATCGCCATTCCCGCCGGGCTGATCGCCGAGCAGCCGGACCTGGGCACGGCAGTGCTGGTGGCTGCTGCCGGCGCGTTCGCGCTGTTCTTGTCCGGCATGGCATGGTGGCGTATTGGCGTGATCGTGGGCGCAGTCGTCGGCTTGGTCCCGATCGGCTGGCACTTTGCCCACCAATACCAGCGCGATCGCGTGCTGACCTTGCTCAACCCGGAATCCGATCCGCTCGGCAATGGCTGGCACATCATCCAGTCGCAGATCGCGGTGGGTTCTGGCGGCATCTTCGGCAAGGGCTGGCTGCACAGCACGCAGTCCCGGCTGGACTTCCTGCCCGAGCACACCACCGACTTCATCTTCGCGGTGTTCTCCGAGGAGTTCGGCCTGGTCGGGGTGTGTGTCCTGATCGCCTTGTATGCCTTCATCATCGGCCGCTGCCTGTGGATTGCGATGGAGGCGCGCGGCACCTATTCACGCCTGCTCGCCGGCGCGATCGGCATGAGCCTGTTCGTCTACGTGTTCGTCAATGGCGGCATGGTGGCCGGCATGCTGCCCGTGGTCGGCGTGCCGATGCCGATGATCAGTTACGGCGGTACGTCGGCAGTGTCGTTGCTGACCGGCTTCGGCGTGCTGATGTCGATTCACGCCAACCGCAAGATGCATGTCTGAATGCGGTCACCACCGCGTCAGCGGATGGCCGGAAGCTCTCCGGGCCTGCATGGTAGGCTCATCGATGATCTCAAGTTTTTCCGCCAGCGCAGGCCCCGCATGACCCAGTGTTTTTCGTTACCTTCGATCCCGTCCGCGGTCGTGTTCCTGCTGCTGTGGCTTGGCGGCGCGAATGCCGCGCTGGCCGCGGTCCATCCCGGCCAGGCGGAGCTGGTGCGCGAGGTGGCCGCGGATACGGGCAAGAGTCCGCAGGCGCTGAACACGCTGCTGGATGGCGCAATCAAGCAGCAGAGCATTCTCGATGCCATCAGCCGCCCGGCCGAGGGCAAGCCGTGGAAGGATTACCGGCCGATCTTCATGACCCCGGCGCGCATCGACGGCGGCGTCGCGTTCTATCAGGCGCATCGCGCGCTGCTCGACCGCGTGGCCGGCGAGTACGGCGTACCGCCGCAATACATCGTGGCGATCATCGGCGTGGAAACCAATTACGGTCGTATCGTCGGTCATTACAAGGTGCTCGATGCGCTGGTCACGCTGGCCTTCTACTATCCGCCGCGCGCCACGTTTTTCCGCGAGCAGTTGAAGACCCTGCTGGAGCTTCCCGACAGCAAGCTGGCCGGCCCGCTGGACAGCCTGGTCGGCTCCTACGCGGGCGCCCAGGGCTGGGGCCAGTTCATGCCCTCGAGCATTCGCGACTTCGCCGTGGATGAAGATCACGATGGTCGCATCGACCTGCATGACTCGGCGGACGACATCGTGGCCAGCGTCGCCAATTATCTCCACGTGCACGGTTGGCAGGCGGACGCACCGGTGGCGGCGCTGGCGCAACCTGACGGGCAGGCGCACGTCGTCAGCGTGAAGGACGCCACGCCAACGTGGCCGCTGGAGCAATTCGAAGCCTGGGGCTATGCCCCGCTGCAGCGACTGGATCCAGGCAGGCTGGCCAGCCTGCAGAAATTCGATGCGGACGAACGGACCGGAATACTGGTTCACGTTCCAGAATTTCTACGTCATCACCCGCTACAACCGCAGCCCGATGTATGCCATGGCGGTCGATCAGCTGGCCCAGGCGATCGCCGCTGGCGTGGCCCAGACAGACACGGCGCAGGCGGACGTGGCGCGATGAGAGCGATCGGCATCGCCAGCGTGCTGCTGGCGAGCATCCTGCTGGCCGCATGCAGCGGCAACCGCAGCCGGCCCGCGCATGGCGCCAGGTCATCGCGGTGCGGATCCGCCGGCACTTCGTCCGTTGCTGGCGGTGGCGTCCAGGACGACCTCAGCCGGCCGCAGTCCAGCCGTTATCGCGACGGGCGTGACAGCGTGCCGCCGCCGATCGACGTCAGCAAGTTGCCCGAACCGGTGCCGAAGGTGGAGCCGCGTTCGCGCTACGGCAATAAATCGCCATACACCGTGGGCGGGCAGACCTATCGTGTGCTGCCCACGGCGCGCGGCTACGACGAGCGCGGCATTGCCTCGTTTTATGGCAACAAGTTCCACGGCTACAAGACGTCCAACCTCGATACCTACGACATGTATGCGTTCAGCGCCGCGAGCACCACGCTGCCGCTGCCCAGCTACGCGCGTGTGACCAATCTGGAGAACGGCAAGAGCGTGGTCGTGCGCGTCAACGACCGCGGCCCGTTTCACGACAATCGGCTGATCGACTTGTCCTACGCCGCTGCGGTAAAGATCGGCATCTGGCCCAAGGGCACGGGCCTGGTCGAGGTTCGCGGCATCGATCCCGCTCATCCGGGGAAGGAACTGCCCGCGCCGGTCGCGGTCACAGCCGGACATCCGGGGATCTACCTGCAAGTGGGCGCGTTTGCCGACGCGGCCAATGCGAGCCGGCTGGCGCAGCGTCTGCGCGACGCCAAACTCGGCACGGTGCAGGTGGTCGATGGCGTGGTCGATGGACGCCAGCTCCATCGTGTGCGGGTCGGTCCGCTGGCCAGCGTGGAACTTGCCGACCAGGTCAGTCAGCGGATCGAAGCGATGGGTCTGCCGCACCCCCAGGTCGCGGTAGACTGAGTACTTGTGAAAAAATGGCACACCTGCGGCGAGCCTCGCCGAACGCCCGCCGAAATGTTTGCCGCGACGGTCGTGCATCCACGGTCCCAGGCAGGACGCGCGCAAGCTTTTCCGCCACCCGGCGTCCGCGACGCCGATCCCAAAGTAACCGGATTTGAAAACACGATGAATTTCCTTCGACGTACCCTCATGCCGTTCGCCGCCGCCGTGGTCCTGCTCGCCGGCGTCGCGGTCGCCCAGACGCCACCGCCGCACCCGACGGCGGTGCCGCGCCCGGTGATGCCTGCCGCGCCGGTGCCACCGCCGCCGGATGTCGATGGTGCGAGTTGGGTGCTGATGGATTACGCCACCGGCCAGATCCTGGCCTCGAAGGATCCCGACGCGCGCCGTGCGCCGGCGTCGCTGACCAAGGTGATGACCGATTACGTGGTGTCCGCCGAGATTGCCAACGGGCGCATTCATCCCGGTGACATGGTGACGATCAGCGAACACGCCTGGCGCGGCGGCGGTGCCGGCACGGATGGCTCCACCAGCTTCCTCAAGCTGGGCAGCCAGGTGGCGCTGATGGACTTGCTCAAGGGCATGATTGTGCAGTCCGGCAACGATGCGGCGATCGCCTTGGCCGAGCACACGGCGGGATCGGAGGACGCGTTCGCCAACCTGATGAATGCGTATGCCAAGCAATTGGGCATGACCAACACGCACTTCGCCAACGCCTCGGGCTATCCGGTGGCCGACCACTACAGCAGCGCACGTGATATCGCGATCGTGTCGCGTGCGTTGATCCACAATTTTCCCGAGGACTACGCGATCTCGGCGATCAAGGAATATGAGTGGAACGGCATCAAGCAGCAGAATCGCAACGAGCTGCTGTGGCGCGACCCGGCCGTGGACGGCATCAAGACCGGGCACACGGCCGATGCCGGTTACTGCCTGGATGCCTCGGCCAAGCATGGCGACCAGCGCATGATTGCCGTGGTGATGGGCGCCAGCACGAACAAGGCGCGCGCCGATTCGGCCATGGCGTTGCTCAATTACGGCTTTCGCTTCTACGAGACCCACAAGCTGTATGACGCGAGCAAGCCGCTGGCGACCCCGCGGCTGTGGAAGGGCGCGTCAAACAAGCTGTTGATCGGCGTGGCGAACGACGTCCTGGTCACGGTAAAGACCGGCCAATACGACAAGTTGAAAGCCACCATGGACATTCCTTCCACCCTGATTGCCCCCTTCAAGAAGGGCCAGCAGGTCGGCACGCTGCGCATCACCCTGGATGGCCAGCCGGTGCAAACCGTGCCGCTGATCGCGCTGGAGGACGCGCCTCAGGGCGGCTTCTTCTCCCGCCTGTGGGACAGCATCCTGTTGTGGTTCCATCACGACAAGGGCAACACCGAGCAGGCCGGCCGCCAAATGACGCAGCCGATCGACTTCGAGAAGGCGAAGCAGGAAGGCAAGGGCTTCCAGTTCCCCGGCGAGTTCGAGATCACCGCGGTCGGCAACGCCAGCGCCGATCTGCCAAGCCAGGTGCCGCAACTGTTGGAGCGCGCCGGCCTCCACGTGCTACACGAGACGGTGCGGCATCGCCACTCCGGCGGCGGCAATTTCGTCTCGGTCACGGTGAGTTTCCGCTGCGAGAACCGCGAGCAGTATGAGGCGGCGCATCGGGCGTTGCGCGACAATCCGGATATTCGGTATACGCTTTGAGGGAAAGGCGGGGACGGGGAGCAGGGAACGGGGAACGCGTGGTCTTCGCATTATTCCAAGCTGACGTGGTTCGCGTTTCGTCCTCCTCGCTTCTCGCCCCTCGCCGCCTCGCCCCCGTTCCCCGTTCCCCGTTCCCCGTTCCCCGTTCCCCGTTCCCCGAAACCCTTCATGTCGCTGCCCTTGAAAATCCGCCGCCTCGGCCGCCAGCCCTACACGGCGACCTGGCAGGCGATGAGCGCCTTCACCGACAACCGCGGCGCCGATACGCCGGACGAATTCTGGTTGCTGGAGCACGAGCCGGTATTCACCCTGGGCCAGGCCGGCAAGCTGGAGCACGTGCTGGCGCCGGGCGACATCCCGGTGCTGCCGGTCGATCGTGGCGGCCAGGTGACCTATCACGGGCCTGGCCAGATCGTGGGCTATCCGCTGATCGACCTGCGCCGCGCCGGCGTGGGCGTGCGCGAGCTGGTGCGCCGCATCGAACAAGCCCTGATCGATACGCTGGCGCACTGGAACGTGACCGCGGTGCGGCACGCGGGCGCGCCTGGCGTGTATGTGGGCGAGGCCAAGATCGCCGCGCTGGGCCTGCGCGTGCGGCGCGGCTGCAGTTTCCACGGACTGGCCTTCAATGTGGCCATGGATCTCGAACCGTTTCAACGCATCAACCCTTGCGGTTACAAGGGTTTGGCGGTCACGCAGCTGCTAGACTGGGGCGGTCCGTCGCGGTTGGCGGAGGTCGAGGATGTGCTGGTCGGCGAATTCTGCCGGCAGTTCGGTTTCGACGCCGAGCCGGCCGCCCCGCTGATCCCTGAACTCCCCGCGCGCGCGGCGGTCTGAGCTGTCTACATGAGTGAAACAAGCACTGTCTCCTCCAGGGCCATCCCGATCCGGGTCGTGGCCGGCTCGACCGCTGCCGACAAGCAGGTCGGCAACGACAAGATCGCGCTGAATCGCGCCGGTTTCGATACCAGCGTGCCGACCCTGCGCAAGCCGAGCTGGATCCGCGTGCGCCTGCCGCAAGGCAACGCGGTGCAGCAGCTGAAGGCGCGGTTGCGCGAAAACTCGCTGGTCACCGTGTGCGAGGAAGCGTCCTGCCCGAACATCCACGAGTGCTTCAGTCATGGCACCGCCACCTTCATGATCCTGGGCGAGGTGTGCACGCGGCGCTGCTCGTTTTGCGACGTCGCGCATGGCCGCCCGCAGCCACCGGACGAACTGGAGCCGGCGCGGCTGGCGCAGACCATTGCCGACATGCGCCTGAAATACGTGGTGATCACCTCGGTCGATCGCGACGACTTGCGTGACGGCGGCGCGGCGCACTTCGCCAGCTGCATCCGCGCGGTGCGGCATTCCAATCCGAACATCCGCATCGAGATCCTCACTCCCGATTTTCGCGGCAAGGGCCGCATGGAACGCGCGCTGGAAGTGCTCAAGGCATTCCCGCCGGACGTGTTCAACCACAACCTGGAAACCGTGCCGCACCTTTATCGCGAAGTGCGTCCGGGCGCCGATTACCAGTGGTCGCTGGACCTGCTCAAGCGCTTCAAGGCGCAGCATCCGGCGGTGCCGACCAAATCCGGCATCATGCTGGGCCTGGGCGAGACGCGCGAACAGGTGCTGCGAGACCTTGCGCGATTTACGCGCCCATGACGTCGAGATGATCACCATCGGCCAGTACCTGCAGCCCACGCCGCACCATCATCCGGTGCTGCGCTACTGGACCCCCGACGAGTTCGATGCGCTGCGCGTCGAGCGGCGAGGCGATGGGTTTCCATCACGTCGCTTCCGGTCCGCTGGTGCGCTCTTCCTACCATGCCGACCTGCAGGCCCATGCAGCCGGCGTCACCGAGTCAGTCTGAGAACATTCATGAAATTTCGTCCCGCGCTGGTCCTGCTGTTCGCCCTGTCCACCAGCTGTGCGTTGGCGCAGTCGGCTGCCGATCTCGGCGCCGGACCCAAGCCGCGCAAGGCAGCCACCTGGCCGTTGCAGCCCACGACGGTGCAGGCCCAGGCCGCGCAGCTGTCCGCGCGCTTCCTGACGCGCTTCCACTACGACGCGCAACCCCTGGACGATGCGATGTCGGCGCGCATCTACAAGGCCTATTTCAAGATGCTGGACGGCGACAAGGTGTTCTTCACCCAGGCCGACATGGACAAGTTCGCGCCGCTGAAGACCAAGCTCGACGATGCGATCTGGAACAGCGACCTGTCCGCACCGTTCTCGATCTTCAACCTCTACCTGCAGCGCGCGGTCGAGCGCATGACCTATGCCCGCGGCCTGTTGAAGAAAGGTTTCGACCTGACCCGCGACGAGAGCTTACGACGTCGATCGCAAGGAAGCGTCCTGGCCGAAGGACCAGGCCGCGGCCGAGGACCTGTGGCGCAAGCGCACCAAGAACGACTGGCTGCGCCTGAAGCTGGCCGGCAAGGACGATGCCGACATCCGCAAGACGCTGGACAAGCGTTACAGCGGTTACATCGACCGGATCAAGCAGCTCAACAGCGGCGATGCGTTCCAGACGCTTCATGAACGCCTACGCCGAATCCACCGACCCGCATACCGACTACCTCGGGCCCGGAGGCGGCCGCGAACTTCGATATCGCGATGAGCCTGTCGCTGCAGGGCATCGGCGCGCAGCTGCAGTCGCGCGACGACTACACCATGATCGTCAAGCTGATTCCCGGCGGCCCGGCGATGAAGTCGCACAAGTTCAAGCCCGGCGATCGCATCGTGGCGGTGGGCCAGGGCGACAAGGGCGCGATGGTCGACGTGGTCGGCTGGCGCATCGATGACGTGACGGCGCTGATCCGCGGCAAGAAGGGCACCGTGGTGCGGCTGGAAATGCTGCCGGCCGACGTCGGTCCGGATGGCAAGCACGAGTTGATCACGCTGGTGCGCGACAAGATCAACCTGGAGGATGCCGCGGCCAGCAAGAAGGTCATCGAGATCAAGGACGGCGACGTCACCCGCAAGATCGGCGTGATCGACCTGCCCTCGTTCTATTCCGACTTCGGCGCACGCAGCGCGGGCGACAAGGACTATCGCAGCACCACCCGCGACGTGGCCAAGCTGATCGCCGAGCTGAAACAGGAAGGGGTGCAGGGCATTGTCGTAGACCTGCGCAACAACGGCGGCGGCTCGCTGGCCGAAGCCGATTCGATGACCGGCCTGTTCATCGACAAGGGCCCGGTGGTGCAGGTGCGCGGTTCGCACGGCGAGGTCCAGGTGCAGGGCGACGACGATCCCGGGCATGGCCTGGAGCGGTCCGCTGGCGGTGCTGGTCAATCGGGGTACGGCTTCGGCCTCGGAGATCTTCTCCGCAGCGATCCAGGATTACCACCGCGGCCTGATCGTCGGTGAACCGACCTTCGGCAAGGGCACGGTGCAAACCCTGGTCGATCTGGACAAGTTCGGATCGAGCGACAGCGAGAAGCCCCAGCTCGGCGAGCTGAAGATGACGATCCAGGAATTCTTCCGCATCAACGGCGGTTCCACCCAGCTGAAAGGCGTCACGCCGGATATCGCCTACCCGAAGAATGGCGACGAGAAGGACTTTGGCGAGTCGACTTACGACAATGCCCTGCCGTGGACCCAGATTCGCCCCGGCCGACTACAAGCCGGTGGCCAACCTCAATGCTTACCTGCCGCAGCTGGTGAAACAGCACACCGATCGCGTGGCGACGTCGGCGGCGTGGAAGCTGATGCTCGACGAACTGGCGCAGTACAAGAAGATGCGCAACATGACCACGATCTCGCTGAACCTGGCTACGCGCGAGGCCGAGCGCAAGCAGCAGGAGAAGATCCAGGCTGACTTCCGCGCCAGGCATGTGGCCATCGATGGCAGCGACGCGGCCCTGATCGATGCCGGCGACACGCTTGACGATGGCCTGAACGCGAACGAGCGCAGCCTGAAAAGCGAGCTGAAGGAAGAAAAGGATGCCAAGAAGGCGAAGGACGTCGAGCTCAACGAAACCGCGCACATCCTGTTCGACGCGGTCGGCCTGACCAAGGCCGATCCCAAGCTGGCCAGCGAAGTGCTGCCCTATGGCGGCAGGTTCAGCACCGTCGCCAGCGCCCAGACGTCAGCCGGGGCCAAGCCTGCCATGGTCGAGCCGGCCGGCGCGCACTGATCCATCCTGGCTCGGCAGCCTGCTGGAAAGCAGCCCGACGGGGAGCACAAAAGCCGGCATTACTGCCGGCTTTTGTGTGTCGCCACGCATGCAGCAGTCGCCAGCAAGGTGCGTCGCGCCACTGCGCTTCAGTGCGCCGCTTCAGGCAACGCGCAGGACTGGTTGAAATCGCCGATGGCCTCGACCAGGTCGGTCACGGCGGCGCGCTCCACCTCGCTGAGGTCGGGATGCCAGCTGTCGACGATCAGCACGACCCGGGTTTGTCCGCTGCGATTCCATGCCTCGTGCTCCCAGGTGTCGTCGAACGTCACGCAGCGGCCTTCCTGCCAGGCATGCTCCTGGCCGCCGACGCGGATCGCGCAATCCGGCGGGACGATCAGCGGCAAATGGGTGACCAGCCGCGTATTGGTCACCCCGGTGTGCGGCAGGATGTGGGTGCCGGGACTCAGCACGGAGAACAGCGCCTCCGGCGCATGGTCGCGGATGCGCACCAGCGGCAGCGCATCGAGCAGTGCCGCGGTGCGCGGGCAACGTGCGTAGTGCTCCTCGTGGCGCAGGCCGTGGCGATGAAAGAAGTACGCATCCCACGCCGGTTCCTGTTCGCCGGACGAACCCAGCATCCCTGCATGGTGCCTGGCGGCGCTTTACCCAGGAACGATTCCAGCACCCGCTCGCCCGACAGCACCGTACGCAACTCCTCACGTACGGCATCGGTCGCTGCTTCCAGCGCGTCCAGCCAGGGGAAATGCCGGCGCGGGTAATAGGGCTGGCTGGTGATGTCGGGAAAATACAGAAACTTCGGCTTCTGTCGCGGGTCGGGAATATTCGCCGGCAGATCGAGGAAATACATCGCGAGGCTGCGATCCACGCGGACCAGTTCGGCGCTGCCATAGCGTTCGCGCAGCGGATCCAGTGCGTCGTGGAACAGTCGCCGCCGTCCCGTGTTGACACAATTCACTGCATGCTTCACCGCGTCGCGCAGCCGCGGCGCGGTGGTGGCATCGTCCTGCCAGCGGCCCAGGGCATGCGCGCTCTCGATCGCCATGAAGTAGGCCTTCAGGGCATCGTGCGACTGCCCCAGCTGTTCCAGCGCGATGCCCAACTGCAGGCGTGCGACGAACATCCGCGGCGCCAGCGACAAGCCGTGCCGGAAGCTGGCGGCGGCAGCGCCGTAATCGCTGGCCACCATCTGCGCCGCTCCCAGCTGGCCCCAGCCGGCCGGGTCGTCCGGCAGCAGCCGTACCGCGACCTGCAGGCGCTCGACGGCTGCCCGGTGATCGCCACGCATGGACTGGCATTCGGCCACGAAGCGCAACGCCTCGACGTCGTGCGGATGCCGCTCCAGCAGGCCCCGGAAGGATTTCTCGGCGGCGTCCCGCTCACCGCGTTGCGCCTGTTGGCGGGCGATGTCGCGGCTGGCCTCCAGCGTATCGTCGTGCGGCTTGCTCATCGGCGGTCATTCGTCTCGCATGGACAAGGTCGGTGCTGGTCGCGTGTCGGAAAACATCAGGCTTCAATGGCACTTGCTTGAGGTCGTTATTCCCGCTTTCGCGGGGATGACGACTCCTAGGGAATTGCCGCCATGCAAGTGCCATTCACTTCAGGATCCCATGATACGCGGCGCCATCCGGCGTCGCGCCAGTCATCACTCCGCATAGCCGAGTCGGTGCATGACCGGAAGCAAGGTCGGCAGCACCGGCTCGAACAACTCGCGGTAGCCATGCCAGCGATTCACCGCCTTGTTGCTGATGCCCTGGATGACCTGGGCGTAGCTGGGCGTGCTGATGAAACGCTTGGCTCGTGCGTGCTCGGAAAATCGCGCCATGGGCGAGGCATCTTCGATGCCGAGGAACTTGCCCAGCTCCGCCACGCTCGCATCGAAGCGGCTGACCACCGCTTCGTAACGCCATTCCAGCACCCGCGGCGCGAACACCTCCACGTGCTGCTGCCACTGCTCGAAAGCCTGCACATAGCCGTTGGCCAGGCGCTGCAGGGAGGAGCACAGCACCATGAAGGCCGGCGAACGAAACGGCTGCATGTAGCAGCTGAGCAGTACATCGCAGGGGTGGCGCAGACACAGGATGATGCGTGCGCGCGGAAACAACCGCATGATCATCGGCAGGCACAGCATGTTGAGCGGATTCTTGTCCACCAACTGGTGCGATCCCAGGTCCGGCACGACTTGCGCGACCCGGCCAAAGTAGATCGCGCGCAATTGCCCGGCTTCCTCCGCGGTGAGGTCGGCCAGGTCGTCGGGATAGCGTTGACCGGCCCCTTCCATGCGTTCGGTGAGGTCATGGATGAAGGCGCGCTCGTCCATCGAACGAAAATCGGGGTGGGCGTCCAGCATCTGTTCCAGCAGGGTGGTGCCCGAGCGCGGGAACCCGACCACGAAGACCGGCTCGCGTGTGTCGGATGACGCGGGCAGCGGCTTCCACGCCTCGAACGCGGCGCGATCGACCCGCTGGGCGGTCATCGCCAGCGGACGGCTGGAGGGCCGCATCAACTCGGGCACCACGTCCCGCGCGATGGCCAATTGCGCCGCGTGCGCCGCCTGCAGTGCCTGCATGGTCTCATCATGTCGACCCAGGCGATCGCTGACGGCCGCGAGTCCGAAGGCAGCGGCGGCACGATGCTGATCGTCCAGGTCGAGCGCCAGCGCGCGCCGGTAAAGCGCCGCCGCGGTGGCATGGTCGGCGTCGCGCATGGCGATCGCGGCGTGCACGCTCCAGGCTTCGGCGCGGGCCTCGTCGGCGTCCACCGGCAACTGCTCAAGCAGTGCCAGTGGCACGCGCTGCAATTCTTCGCGCGCGCGTTCCATCTGGTTGCTCCGCTCATGCAGCGCTACCCGTTGTGTGGCGATGCGCAGCCGCATGGCCACGGCAGCACTTCCAGCGGGCAGCTGTGCACGATCGAGGGCCTGCAGTGCGCCATCGGGATCACCTTGCGCCGACAGCATCGCAGCCAGCATCAAGGCCTGTTCGGCGGCCTGCGCCGGCCAGCTCGCGGCGCCGGCCAGCATCGCCTGTTGACCGTCGTTGTCCCCACAGACATGGCATGCGTGCGCAGCCTGCAGGCGTGCCTCGATGAACTGCGGCGCAAGCCGCACGGCTTCCATCAGCGACTGCCGCGCAAGCACCCAGCGCCGTTGCTGGAGCCGCAGCAAGCCGAGGTTGTAATGCACTTCGGCATCGTCCGGTGCCAGCGAGAGCGCCGTGGTGAAGGCCTGTTCGGCGGTGGCCAGATCGCTGCATTGGCGACTGGCGAGCGCCAGGTTGTTCCAGTAGGCGGAAATGTCCGGCCGCATCTGCGTCAGCTGGCGGAACGCGAGGGCCGCCTGCGCGTAGCGGCCGGTGTTCTGCCTGGCTATGCCCAGCCACAACAGGGGCGCTTCGGCGGCGGGCTCGGCTTGCTCGCCGAGTGCGACCACCTGCTCCATGTCGCCCGCCCGGTAGGCGGCGGTGATGGCGTCGGCAAGGCTGGTCGTGGGTGTTGGCATGCCTGCTCGATCGAGAGTGCGAGCTGCCATTATGCAAGAGGGGCCGCGAAGTATCTCGCGGCCCCCCGGCTTTGCGCTGTGGTCAGCCGATCAGAACTTCACCGTGGCCCGGGCCCAGTAGTAGCGGCCCATCGCATCGTAGGTGGAGACGTCGACGTTGTAGTTGCCGCCATTCTGGTAGACCAGCGGTGGGGCATGATCGAACAGGTTGTCCACGCCGATATCGAACGTGGTGTGGATCGAAGGCACCTTGTAGCCCAGCTGGATCGAGTGGTAGATCACTGATCCCATTGGTGCATTGGCACCGGTGACGACGTCGGCGTGCAGGTTGACGACGTGGTTGATGTAGCGCGACTGCCACTGCGCATTCCAGTTGTCCTTCTGCCAGTTGAGCGTGAGCGTGCCGCGCCAGCGCGAGAGGTTGCCGAACTGGGTCGTGTAGGTGCCGGCGTAGTCGATCGTTTCGCCACCAGGCAGACCAGGCGCCGAATTGTTCTTGTAGGTGGACGTATAGGACGAGGCGAAGGCGGCCCTGAAATTGCCCGGATCAACGCTGCCAAGATCGAAATGCGGAATCCGGTAGTTCAGGGTGAAGTCGACGCCGCTGGTGCTGAGGTTGCCCAGGTTCACGACCGGTGTGTCGATCACCCGTATGTTGCCCGGCTGCTTGGTGGTGGTGTCGAGTCGGTGGATGAGCGAGCAGAACGGGCTGGCGTCGTTGGCAAAGCAGGCGTTGAGCACGGTCGATGCCTCGATCGGTGTCAACAGGTCCTGCAGATAGATGTGCCAGAAGTCGACGCTGGTCGACACACCGTCCAGCCAACTCGGGTTGTAGACGAAGCCGAGGTCGATCGACTTGCCCTGTTCCGGCTTGAGCTTGGCGCCCACGGTGCTGGCACCCGCGTAGTAGGTGTTCACCTGGAGCGGACTGTTGCCCTCCCAGTTGACGGGCACGGATTGGCAGGCCGCGGGGTGCTGGGCGAGTTCGGCTGCGCTGAGATGTGCGCAAGGGTCGGTGGGGCTGGGCTGGACCAGGGTGACGCCATCGTAGAGTTCGTCCAGGTTGGGCGCGCGGAAAACCTGGGACACGGTACCGCGCACCAGCAGGTCGGCGATCGGCCGCCATTCGATGGCGATCTTCTTGTTGGTGGTGGTGCCGGTGGTGCTGTAGTCCGACGCGCGGATGCCCAGATCGAGGTTCAACGAATACGCAAATGGCTGCTCTGAAAGCAACGGGATCAGCGTTTCGGCATAGAGCTCCTTGACGTTGTCGCGACCACGACCGGGCGAGCCGCATGCCTCCTGCAGCACTTCGCAGCCGCCGGTATCCAGATTGAGGATGGCGTCCGGTGTCACCGTGTAGTTCATCGTGCGCTGGCGGTACAGGGCGCCGACGGCCAATTGCATGGTGCCGGCCGGCAATTCCCACAATTCGCCGTTCGCGTCCAGCTGGACCTGCTTGGTGGAGTTGGTGAAGACGTACACCGGTGCATCCACGCCGGCCTTGAGCGCGTCAGTCTGGTTGGCCTGGTCGAAGACGTTGACACCACTGTTGATCGCGGCCTGGAACGCCGCGATGTTGACCTCGTTGTAGTCGCGCTGCAGGCGGTTGGCATGGGCGTAGTCGACGGTGGCGGCCCAGCTCCAGCTGCTGCTGCCGAAGGCGCCGCGCAGGCCGGTGTTCACCTGCACGTTCTTGGTGTCATACGTGTGCAGGCGGGTGCCGACGCCGGTCAGACGGGTATTGAAACCATAGCCACTATCCGGATCGGTCGGATCGGCGGGATCGGTGCCGAAGGTGACGCCGAAAGGGTTGATCGGATTGTTCTTGGACACATACCAACCGTCGTTGGTGACACCGGCCGCCGTCGGTGACGGCGCGTCCTGGCCGGCCGATTGGGTGTGGTTGAAGAAGCCTTCGAAGAAGAACGTCAGGTTGTCCGCCAGCTTGTAGCTGCCGAGCACGAAGGCATCGGTGCGCTGCTGCTTGGTCTGGATGTAGTTGAACGCGTTGTAGTTGTAGGCATCCGGACCACCGAGGTCGCAGCGGTAGTCGCTCACCTTCGATCCATCGCCTGATCCGAGCGTGACGTACTGGGTCGGGCAGGTGCCTGCCGCTTTGGCGGCGATCGACGCGGGCGTCTGGATCTTGCCGGTGGGGATGGTGCTGGAACCGGCCGGGGAAGCCACGCCACTGGACAGGTACAACTGGTGGGCGGAGTACTTGCGCTGGGTGGCAAGCACGGGGTCGTACTTGTTGAAGCTGAGGCCGCCGACGATGTTGAAGCGGTCGCCGTTGAGGCCGCCGGTCAGCGTGAAGCCGTGGCGCTGGCCGTCGCCGTGGCCGGAGATACCCTCGTTGATGCTGAGTTCGGCGCCCTGGTAGTCCTTGCGCAACTTGAAGTTGACCACGCCGCCGATGGCGTCGGAGCCGTACACGGTGGAGGCGCCCTCGGCCAGCACGTCGACGCTCTCGATCATGCTCTGCGGGATCATGTTGACGTCCGGGTTGGCCATCCGCTGGCCGTCGATCAACACCAGGGTGCGCTCGATGCCCAGGCCGCGCAGCGAGATGCGCGAGGCACCACCGCCGGCCTCCAGCGAGGGACTGGCAATGCCGCCGCCGTTGCTGTTGTTCTGCGGGTTGGTGGCCTTGCCGGAAATGCTCGGGAGCTGCCTGCAGCACGTTGCCCATGGTGGGGTTGCCGGCGTTGGTGATCGCGGCGCGATCCACCGTCACCACCGGGCTGGCGGTCTCGGCGTCGACGCGCCGGATCAGCGATCCGGTGACGACGACGGCCTTGAGGTTCTTGGCCTTCTCGGGCGTGTTCGGTTGCGCGGCGGCCTGCTGGGCGGTCGGATTGTCCGCTGCGGTCGAGTCTTGCGCACGGATGGCTCCTGCCGTCGTGCACAAGCCCACGCCCAGTGCGAATTGCACGGCCAGCGACAAATGGTTCAAGTGGTATTTCATGCGTATGCCCCTCCCGAAGTACAGCAGTCTGCGGTGCGCTTCTTGTGCGCAACGCTGGATGCGGAATCGCATCCTGAGATGCCTGGCAAAGCCCCCCTTGCCCCACCTGGCCGTGGTAAATGCATGCCTGTTCTTTCGGGCGTTTCGCGGTGATGTTCGCCGATCCGACCCAGAGTGCCGGTATTGCGAAGTCGCCGCGGCGCGCCGCGCGTCGACTGTTACAGAAAATTAACTCCAAGGAAAGGCTCTGTCCGAGCAAAGCTTCGCGGCGCAGAGCCGTCAGCGTGGTGGATGGCGCTGTTGCAGCATCGCGAAGATCGCGCGCAGTCCCATCGCCTCGCCACCGCGCGGCTGGCCGGGACGGTCGGCGTCGTTCCATGCGTAGGTGTCCAGATGCAGCCACGGCATGCCTTCGGGCACGAAGCGCTCCAGGTACAGCGCGGCGGTGATCGCGCCGGCGTGACGCGAGGTGCCGGCGTTGGCGAAGTCGGCCAGGTAGGAGTCGAGCATGTGTCGGTACGGCCGCCACAGCGGCATGCGCCACAGCGGATCGGCGACCTCGGTGCCCGCGCTCAAGGCGGCCGCGGCCAGCGCGTCGTTGTTGGCGAACAGCGCCGGCAGATCCGGCCCCAGCGCCACCCGCGCCGCGCCGGTCAGGGTGGCGAAATCCACGATCAGGCCGGGCTGCTGCTCGGCGGCGTAGGCCAGCGCGTCGCACAGGATCAACCGGCCTTCGGCATCGGTGTTGTGCACCTCGACGGTGAAGCCGGCGCGGGTGGTGATCACCTCGCCCGGGCGCATCGCGTTGCCCGCCACCGAGTTTTCCACCGCCGGTACCAGCAAGGTGAGGCGCACCGGCAGGTTCGCCTGCATGATCAGACCGGCCAGGGCGATCGCGTGCGCCGCGCCGCCCATGTCCTTCTTCATCCAGCGCATGCCGTCGCTGGGCTTGAGATCCAGACCGCCGCTGTCGAAGCACACGCCCTTGCCGACGAGGACCAGTTTGGGATCGTCGTTCCTGCCCCAGCTCAGTTCGATCAGACGGGGCTCGCGATGGCTGGCGCGACCGACTGCGTGGATGGTCGGGAAGTTCGCCTTGAGCAACTCGTCGCCGACCCAGTCGCGCACCTTCGCCTTGTGCGTCTTGCCCAGCGCCTTGATCGCCGCCCCGAGCTGTTCCGGGCCCATGTCCTCGGTCGGCGTGTTGACCAGGTCGCGCACCCTGTAAGTTGCCTCGACCAGTGGCGCCACCGCGGCCAATTCGTCCGCTTCCAGCAGCAACTGGGCGGGTGCGCGCTTGGGCTTGCGGTAGCGGGTGAACTGGTAGGCGCCCAGCGCCCAGCCCAGCGCTGCGAGTGAACGGTCAAGCGTCACGCCCTCGCTGGCGAGCTGGTAAGTCCCCTCGGGCAGGCTGCAGGGCAGGCCTGCCAACGCCGCCAGCGGTTCGGCCGTGCTCACGCCAACCAGCACGCGGGCCAGCTTGCCGGCGTTGTCCGGCAACATGGCAAACGAGCCCGGTGTCGCGTCGAACCCGCTCTCGCCAAGCCAGCGGCGCTGGGCGGCGGTGAGTCGCCGGCGACTCGCGGCAAGGTGTGCGGCGTCGGTGGCTTCGATGACGATGCCGTGGCGCTGGCCGGGGCGGCGTTCGATCAGGGCTGACATGCGGGATTCCTGGATGGGTAGTTCCCCATGATGAGCGCGGGGAGACGCCGGCACAATGATCTGGATCGCTCAACGAGCGCTCGCGTCTGCCTCCAGCCAGTCGGCCAGCGCGGTCATGTCGGGCAGGTCGAGTTCGGGCGGTGGCCCCATGTCGGCGGGCCAGGGCCGGCGTTCGCGATTGATCCAGGCGCTGTGCAGGCCTGCCTCGCGCGCGCCGCGCACGTCCATCGCCGGATCATCGCCGACATGCAGTACCTCGTCGGCCGCGACGCCGAGCAGTTGCGCCGCCGCCAGGAAGATGCCCGGGTCGGGTTTTGCCGCCCCATGGTCGCGGGCGCACACGTGGTGGACGAAGTGCCGCTCGATGCCGACGCGGGCGAGATCGGCATTGCCATTGGTGAGACTGGCCAGCGGCCAATGCGCGGCGATCCGCTCTAGCGCGGCGAGGCTGTCCGGATACAGCTCCACCTGGTTGCGCGCGGCGAAGTAGATTTCCCACAGCGTGTCGATCGGCGCCTCGACGATCCCGCTGGCATCGAAGACCCGCTGCAAAGTGAGCTGGCGCTGGGTGGTGAAGTCGTGTGCCAGGTCGAGCCGCTCGGCGGCGACGCGTGCGCGCAGTTCGCGCATGGCGGTGATCGGCCACGCGCGCGCCACTTCGGGATGATGTTGCTGCAACCAGGCGTCGACCGCCTGATCGGCGCGTTCCAGTGCCGGCAGCACCGGCCACAACGTGTCGTCCAGGTCCAGCGTGAGCGCGCGGATCGACACCGGCTCGATCTTCTACTGGTTGCTGATGCGCAATTCCTGGCCCAGCTTGAGCTGATCGCCCTTCAGCTTGTTCCAGGCGCGCAGCTGCGCCACCTCGACCGAGTGCTTGCGCGCGATCGAGGACAGCGTGTCGCCGCGGGCCACCTTGTACGTGGCCGAGACCGGATGGCTGCTCGCGGTGACGTGCTGGAAGTCCCTGCCTTCGGCCCGGTTGACGGTGACGGCGCTGCCACTCGCGTTCGCCACGCCGGTGACTTGGACATCGCTCACGCTGCCTTGCACCTTGGTCAGGCGGGCCTCGTCCTTTTCCTCGGCTCGACGCTTGTCCATCTCGACCTTCGCCTCGAGGGTGCGCGGCGAGGTGGGGGCGACCGCCGCACGCGCGGCGTAGGTTGCGGCGGGAGCCGAAATCGGGGTCACATGGCTGGCGCGTGCGCCCACCTCGGCGAGGATGGTGCTGCGGCGCTGGGCGTCCATGCCGGCCAGTTGCATGCCGTCCTGGTAGGGCAGCACGTGGCGCGCGCGCAGCGCTGCCTTGGCCGGCTCACTCTGCAGGAAGTCGACGAAAGCCTGCGCCTGGGCCGCCTTCGGACTGCTCGGGTTGGTCACCAGGTACAACGGAATGAACAACGGGTAGCTGCCGTTGGCGATGTTGGCCGGCGTGGCCGCCCGGCCGTTGATCGGGATCGCCTTGATCTTGGGATTGGCGGTGATGCCGGCCAGCATCGCCACGCCCAGGCCGTTCGCGTTCAGCGCGATGCCTTCTTCCAGCTTGCGCGTGTTGACGTACAGGCGCGGCGCGGCGACCGGCTGGTTGCCACGCCCGAACAACAGGCTGCGCAGGCTGTATTCCACGCCGTCGCCGGGGCTGGCCACGGCGTAGACATCGATCGGCGCGTTGCGGCCGCCCACTTCGCTCCAGTTGTGGATCTTGCCGTAATAGATGTCGTGCACCTGCTTCAGCGTGAGGCTGCTGATCGGGTTGGCGGCCTGGGTGATGATCACCAGGCCGCCCCAGGCCACCGGCGTGAAGGTCAGGCGGGCATTTTCCGCGCTGCCGTCGGATGGGCGTGCGCTGCCGGCCAGGTCCGCCGTGCCGTTGCTCACTGCGTCGATGCCCGAGGCGGTGTTGAACGGTTGCAGTTCGATCCTGCCGTGGCCGGCCTTGGTCCAGGCCTTGGCCACTTCACTCATCACCGCGTTGGCGGTGGCGTCGTCGCCACGCCAGACCAGGCTGCTGCTGGCAGGGGGCGCGGTCTTGCTGGCGGCCGGATGGGTCTTGGCCAATGCGACAGTGGAGAGGCAGGCCCCGAGCAGGGCGAGGGAGAGCAGGCTGACAACACGTACAGACATGATGGTGGGAAACCTCGGGGCAGGATGATCAGTGGCATGGAACGAACAAGGCGCGCACCGGCGCGGCTCTGGTCGACACAGGGTATTTCAACGGGCTGAACCCGCAACATCAAGCACTTTCGTGCATTTGCAGCCTGTCCCGATGACGGGTTGTGCGTCGGGACACACGCGCAGAGCGACCTGCGTCGGATTTTTCAGGTTCAAGCCCGGCTCGTGCGCGACACGCTGCGTGCCAGCGCGCACCGCCTCAGTTGATCAGCACGTAATGGCTGCCGTCCGCATCGGCCACCACCAGCACCAGTTGCCGCAGGTGCACGTGGGCCAGTCCGCCCAGCATGCGCAGGCTGGTGATGCGCTGGCTGCCGACGCCGATCACCACGTCGCCACGGCTCAACCCGGCGCGCGCGGCGCGACTGCCTGGCTGCACCGCACTGATCACCGCGCCATACCAGCCCTGGTCGCGCTGGGCCTGGCTCAACTCGCTGAAGCTCACGCCGGCGAGACGCGGGTCGAGCTGGGCGCCATCGAGCGTGGCCAGTTTTTCGGCCGCGAGCGTGGCGTTGAGCTGGCGTGGCTGGCCGTCGCGCACGATGCCGATCTGCAACGTGCTGCCCAAGGGCAACAGGCCTTCCGTGTTGCGCAGTTGCTGCACGCTGGTGAGCGGCTTGCCGTTCAGCGAGGTCAGCACGTCGCCCGGCTGCAGCCCGGCGCGCGCCGCCGCCGAACCGTCACCGACCCCGGTCACCACCACGCCCCTGCTTTCCTTCAGCTTCAGCGCCTGCGCGATGCGCGGCGTGATCGCCTGCGCCTGCAGGCCCAGGCTGCCGCGTTCGACCTTGCCATGGGCGATCAGCTGTTTCATCACCTCGGCGGTGAGGTTGGAAGGAATCGCGAAACCGATCCCCACGTTGCCGCCCGAGGGCGAGAAGATCATCGTGTTGATGCCGACCAGTTCGCCGCGCAGGTTGACCAGCGGACCGCCGGAATTGCCCGGGTTGATCGAGGCATCGGTCTGGATGAAGTTCTGGTAGCTCGAATCGCCCAGGCCCGAACGGCCCAGCGCGGAGACGATGCCCGCGGTCACCGTCTGGCCCAGGCCGAAGGGTTCACCCACCGCCACCACGTAATCGCCCACGCGCAGGGTGGAGGAGTCGGACATCGGCAGCGCATGCAGGTTGTCCGCCTTGATCTGCACCACCGCCACGTCGGTGGCCGGATCGGTGCCGATCAGCTTGCCCTTGAACGTGCGCCCGTCCTGCAGGGTCACGCTGATGTCATCGGCGCCGGCGATCACGTGGTTGTTGGTGAGAATGTAACCCCTGGCCGCGTCCACGATCACGCCCGAGCCCAGGCTCTGCTCGACCCGTTCACGCGGGGTCGCCGGCAGGCCGAAGAACTGGCGCACCATCGGGTCGTCGAAATAGGCGTCGCGCACCGGCACGTGGGTGGTGCTGGAGATGTTCACCACCGCCGGGGTCACCCGGGTCAGCATCGGCGCCAGCGAGGGCATCGGCTGGCCATCGACTGCCGCGGGCAGGGTGGCCGCCTGCACGCCGGTCGACAGCAGGGCGCAGGCGAGCACGAAGACGGCCAGCAAGCCCGGCATCCAGGCGTAACGGCGGGGCTGACGTGGCGACATGGAGTAGCTCCTTGGCTGGGTGAAGACGGCGCTGGTTCGACCGATCCGGCAGGCGCGGGTTCCATGTGGTCGAGAGACTGCCGTGGGGACTTTACTTCCCGGGGCGGCGGGGTTAACGTCCCTCTTCGGTAGCGACCACAACATCTTGTGTTCCGGCGCCAGCGATGAGACTAGCACTGGTGTCGAGCACAATACTCTCGAGGGGGGCACCCATGTTGTCGGAAACCTGCCGCAAGCGGGTCGGGAAGTCATCCCCGCCGACTATCAGTGCCACTGCTGCCGCACGAGCCAAGATCGTCACATTCCAAAAAAATCAACGGGGCCGCGAGGCCACCGAGAGGTCAGTCAAAAGATGAGCACAGCGCGTGCGCCAGCCAATCAATCCGCCACCGGTCGTGATGCCAACGTGGACATTCCACTGCAACCTGCCTCGCAGGACATCTGGGACAAGAAATATCGCCTGAAGGCGAAATCCGGCGAGCCGGTCGATGCCACCATCGACGAGACCTACCAGCGCGTGGCGCGCGCGCTGGCCGACGTGGAAGCGTCCGACGAGTTGCGCGGCCACTGGTACGAGCGCTTCCTGTGGGCGCTGCGCCGCGGGGCGATCCCGGCTGGCCGCATCACCTCCAACGCCGGCGCGCTGGCGCACAAGCCGGCCACCAGCACGATCAACTGCACCGTCTCCGGCACCATCCACGATTCGATGGACGACATCCTGCAGAAGGTGCACGAGGCCGGGCCTCACGCTTAAAGGCGGGGTGTGTGGCCTCGGGCACCTGGGTGGTGACCGACCAGGGGCTGGTCACCGCGGACGAGGCCGTCAAAGGCCGGCACGCGCAGATCCTCAGCTACGACAAGGCCACGCGACGCTTCGAGATGCGCGCCATCGAGCAGCATCTGACCACCCATGTGTCGCGCGCAGACAACATCCGCATCCACGCCAATGGCGCCGCGCTGACCACCTCGGTGCGCCATCCGGTGCTGGTCTACCGCGAAGGCAAACAGTCGCTACGTGCGCGCCGACGAAGTCGTCTCCAGCGATGGGCTGGTCCAGCACTGCCATGCCTGGCGCGGCGACGATGCCAGCATGCTCGATGCCTGGTTCGCCGGCGCGCATCTTGGCGATGGCAGCGCATACGAGAAGCAGCACAGCTACCGACCGACGCGTCAGGCCTGGCAGCGTCGCGCGCAAGTCGTTGGGGCGCCGGCTGGTGTTCAAGATCCGCGCCGCCGAGCGCGAGGTGGTGGAGCGTTATGCGGCGTTTTTTGCCGGTTTCTGCGCCGCCAGGGCGCGCGTGATGGCGGCTACCACGGTCAGCGGTACGCCGGTGTGGGATTACACCGTGTCCAGCTTTGCCGCCAGCGCCGCCGTGAAGTTGATCGACGGCCAGACCGGTGCCAAGACCGCGCATCTGCATGTGCCGGCCTGGATCGCGCAGCAACCGCAGCGCCATTTCCTGCCGTTTCTTGCCGGCTTGATCGACACCGACGGCACCGTCAGCCGCGAACACGGCAGCGCCACCATCGCCACCCAGAGCCATTCGTTTGCCGCCGAACTGAAGGCTTTGCTGGGCCTGTTCGGCGTACACGCCGGTCTTACCTTGCGCAAGCCGCGCAGCCATGAGTACCGCGGCCACACCGTGCGCGACAGCGGTGGCGCGATGCTGAAGATTTCCGACTCGGCCTTCCTGGCCGCGGTGTCGCGCTATATGGCCGACAGTGGCAAGCGCGAGCGCATCGCCACTCACGCAAGCCAGCCCGGCCAGTACGATCGCTACGTGATGCCGCAGGAATTGCGTCTCGCACTGGTCGAACTGGCTGACACCGTGGACCACCGGCAGCGCCAGCAACTGGGCTTCTACCATGGTTATCACAATCGCCCGGTGGTGAGCCGCATCTGGCTGGATCGCTGGGCCGGACGTTTCCCGGCACTGCAACCGCTGATCGATTTCGCGCGCTGCCTGCGCCCGGTGGAAGCGATCGAGCGCAATCTGGATGTGCCGGAAACCTTCTACGACTTCACCGTCGCCGAGCACAACAACTACCTGGCCGGCAACGGTGGGCTGCTGGTGATCCACAACTGCGGCATCGGTTATGAATTTTCCACGCTGCGTCCGCGCAATGCCTACGTCTCCGGTGCCGGCGCATATACCTCCGGCCCGCTGTCGTTCATGGATATCTACGATAAGATGTGCTTCACCGTGTCCTCCGCCGGCGGTCGCCGCGGCGCACAGATGGGCACCTTCGACATCAGCCATCCGGACGCCAAGGAATTCATCCGCGCCAAGCGCGAGGACGGTCGCCTGCGCCAGTTCAACCTGAGCCTGCTGATCACCGACGGTTTCATGCAGGCGGTCGAACACGACCAGGACTGGCCGCTGGTATTCCCGGTGCACGTCAAGGAAAAGGACGAGGTCGACCTCGACGACCCGACCCAGGTGGTGTGGCGCGAATGGCCGGTCCACGAGAACTACATCGACCGCGAGGACGGCCTGGTCGCCTGCAAGATCTACGGCCACATTCGTGCGCGGCACCTGTGGGACATGATCATGGTGTCCACTTACGACTATGCCGAGCCGGGTTTCATCCTGATCGACAAGGTCAACGAGATGAACAACAACTGGTGGTGCGAGCATATTCGCGCGACCAACCCCTGCGGAGAGCAACCGTTACCGCCGTACGGCTCCTGCCTGCTCGGCTCGGTGAACCTCACCAAGTTCGTGCGCGACGCGTTCGGCCCCAAGGCGCGCTTCGACTGGGAGGAATACCGCGAGGTGGTGAAGGTGTTCACCCGCATGCTCGACAACGTGGTCGAGATCAACGGCCTGCCGCTGGAGCAGCAGCGCAAGGAAATCATGGGCAAGCGTCGCCACGGCATGGGTTTCCTCGGCCTGGGTTCGACCGTGACCATGCTGAAGATGCGCTACGGCAGCGACGATGCGGTGGCATTTACCGAGGAAGTCTCGCGCGAGATGGCGGTGGCCGGCTGGGAAGTGGCACTGGAGCTGGCCCGGGAAAAGGGTCCCGCGCCCGCGCTCCAGCGCGACTACACCGTCACCGGCGACATGCTGCGCAAGCGCCCGGAAATGGTGACCGATGGCTACAAGGTCGGCGACGCCATCCCCGGCCGCGTGCTGCATGCGAAGTACAGCCGCTACATGCAGCGCATCGCCACCGTGGCGCCGAACCTGATCGAGCAGCTGGCCGAAACCGGCGCCCGCTTCACCCATCACACCTCGATCGCGCCCACCGGCACCATCAGCTTGAGCCTGGCCAACAACGCCAGCAACGGCATCGAGCCCAGCTTTGCGCACAGCTACTCGCGCAACGTGATCCGCGAAGGCAAGAAGTCCAAGGAAAAGGTCGAGGTGCTGAGCTTCGAGTTGCTGGCCTATCGCGCGCTGATCAATGCCGAGGCCCAGGTGTCCACCGACGATCCGGCCCACAAGTTGCCGGACTACTTCGTGGCGGCCGACGACATCAGCCCGAAACAGCACGTGGACGTGCAGGCGGCCTCGCAGTTGTGGATCGACTCGTCGATCTCCAAGACCGCCAACGTGCCCACCGACTACCCGTACGAAGACTTCAAGGACATCTACTTCTACGCCTACAAGCAGGGACTCAAGGGCTGCACCACGTTCCGCTTCAACCCGGCCGCCTTCCAGGGTGTGCTGGTGAAGGATTCGGACCTCGAAAACACGCTCTACCGCTTCGAGCTCGAAGACGGTAGCGTGGTCGAACTGAAGGGCAATGAGCAGGTGGAATACGACGGCGAGATGCATTCCGCCGCCAACCTCTTCGATGCCTTGAAAGAGGGGTACTACGGCAAGTTCTGATCGCCCGCGGAGCCCCGAGGGTCGCGGCACGTTCTGACATTCATCGGAGGGGAGCAGCAGTCATGTCCATCGATAACGAGTTTGAGGCGGGCAAAATCGCAGCAGCGACCGGCGCACCGGTCGTGGGGCTGCCGGTGCTGCCCGAGGTGGCGCCCGCCGCACCGGCCGCTGCCGCGGTGACGAAGGCGGCGCCAAGGAAAGCGGCGACGAAGAAGAAAGCGGCATCGAAGAAAGCGGCCACGAAGAAGTCGGCAAGCAGGAAGGCGGCGCCGAAGAAGAAGGCAGCTGCGCCGAAGAAAGCCGCGGCGAAGAAAGCCGCGCCGAAGAAGAAGGCCGCCGCAAGGAAACCCGCGCCGAAGAAGAAGGCGGCGGCGAAAAAGGCGGCGTCGAAGTCCAGCAGGAAAGTGGCGACGAAGAGCACCGGAAAAATCGCGAAGCCAGCCAGGAAGGCTGGCACCAGCAAGGCGGTCAGCAAGAAGACCGCATCGAAGAAGGCGGCCGTGAAGAAGCCCGCCAGCAAGAAGAAGGCCGTCGCCAGAACGGTCAAGAGGTCCACTGCCAGCAAGAAGGCAGCCGTCAAGGCGACCCGGCCCGTCAAGAAGGCTGCGGTGGCCCGCAACAAGGCTGCCCGCAACAAGTAGCAAGTCGTCCCCATCCGGCCCGGCGTCGTGCCGGGCCGGATGTTTTTCACGCAACACGCCGCCTCCAGCGCGGCCCATTCCAGAAAAGAAGTGATCCCATGGCAATCCAGATCAACAAGAAGATCACCGGCTACAACGTGGTCAAGCCCGAAGACAAGGCTGCGGCCGGCGCATCCGCGAAACAGGCCGGCCCCGCCGCGCCCAAGCAAGCCGAAGTGATCCAGATGCACGAGAGCCTGGAGCGCCCGGAAACCCTGGTCGGCTCCACCTTCAAGATCAAGTCGCCGCTGTTCGAGCACGCGCTGTACGTCACCATCAACGACATCGTGCTCAACGCCGGCACCAAATACGAACAGCGCCGCCCGTTCGAGATCTTCATCAACTCGAAGAACATGGACCACTTCCAGTGGATCGTGGCGCTCACCCGCATCCTGTCCGCCGTGTTCCGCAAGGGCGGCGACGTGACCTTCATCGTGGAAGAACTGAAAGCCGTGTTCGACCCGCGCGGCGGCTACTTCAGGGCGGGCGGTGTGTACATGCCCTCGCATCGTGGCCGAGATCGGCACCGTGCTTGAGCAGCACATGAAGAACATCGGGCTGATCCATGATCCGGAGATGGATGAGGGGACGCGGAAGTTGATTGCGGAGAAGCGCAAGGCGTATGAGGCGCTGGGGCGCAAAAAAAGCCTGACGCGAGTGTGGTGGCGTGCTGCGCGCGGAAGCCGGCGTCGACGGCGAGACGCTGACGTTTCCGCCCGGGTCGACGATGTGCGACAAGTGCAATACCAAGGCGCTGGTGCTGATGGACAACTGCCAGACTTGCTTGAATTGTGGGTATTCGAAGTGTGGGTGAGGTGAGAATCTAATGAATGTCGACGCACCTGTTCACACCCCTCATTTGGTGCCAATTGAGCGAAGGGCACGGTTCACCCAACTGGAGCTGTGGAACCTCCGTGCCGAGCTTTGGGGCACCGAGGAAATCGATCCGCTTAATGCGCTTGAGCCTGGCGTTGCACTGAGGCTAAAAGGGTTCCGGATCGAGACCGTAAGTACGTTGGGTGAAATGATCTCCCTCGAGCGGCAAATCCGTACAAGTTGCTGGCTTAATTGACCGTAAGCAACGGATCGTTCGGGTTGCGTCATCCCGTTTCTCTCAGGTCGAGCAGCGGTTTACAGCTGCTCATGAGCTCGCACACTCAATCCTTCATCCTCACGGTGTCCAGCTTCACCGTGACCTGCCGCCGATACGACGAGGTGGCGGAAAGATCCAGAAGAACGAGAGGCCGATTTCTTCGCTGCCTGTTTCCTTATGCCGGCAAAGCAAATCCGCCTTTGGTTTAGGGCGCTATTTCTCACAGACCGGTTTGCGCTGGACGATGACACTGCGTTCGCTCTATGCACCAAGCCACTTGATATCGTTCTTCCGCGATTCCGGTCGCATCGAGATCTTTCGTTGGCTTTGGCTAGAACTATTTAGATACGTTGGCGTCCGCGGGAAAATGAATCGCATAAGGAGACCGGAATGAAGAAGACCTTTTTAATTGCGTGCCTATTCGTGGCTATTGAAATGACAGTTCCGTCGGCGCAGGCCCAAAATCCGCAGCCTCCGAAGCCGAACGCCGATCCCTACGCCAACAACGCCGACGCCGGAACAACTGCAGTTTCCGCTGGCCGCCCCCGCCGGCAAGGACAGCGGCGCGATGCACGACGGCGCCGCCCGGCGCCGTCAACCAGGGCCGTTCGACGCCGCGACCTGGAAGTACGGACCGGCCTTCAACGCGCCCGCCGGCTCCAAGATCTGGAATCCGGTGAAGCTCAAGATGATGCAGGGCGGCAAAGTGACCGGCGGCACGCTGTTCAGCGCCACCGATCCGGAGACCTATTGCGCCATGGCCAACGCCGGCTACGACTTCATCTGGACCGAGATGCAGCACAACGCGCGCGACTGGGAAGCAGTCGCGCGCATGTGGCGCGCCTGCCCGCATGCCAAGGCCGTTCCGGGCGTGCGCGTGGCCTACACCGATGAGCGCGAGATCCAGCATGCGCATGGACGCCGGCGCGCTGGTGCTGGTGGTGCCGACGGTCGACACCGTGGAAGAAGCGATCGCGGCGCGCGACTGGACCTACTTCCCGCCGCTCGGCAAGCGCAGCAACGGCGGCGGCCAGGCCTTCGACGCCGACATGTGGGGCGGCGTCCCCGGCGGCTATCGCGACACGATCAACGACAACATCGTGCTGATCCTGATGATCGAGACGCTCGAAGGCGTGAAGAACGCCGACGGAGATCGCCAAGGTCCCGGGCGTGACCGCGGTCTTCGCGGCCAGCGGCGACCTGGGCAATTTCTCCGGCTATCAGCAGGGCTCGCCCGACTATGAGCGCGCTGATCAACATCGTGCACGACGCCGCGATCGAGGCCGGGCAAGCGGCTGTGCGGACCGTTCGCCTGGCGCGACCGCCCGGACTTCACCTGCTTCCAGGCGGGCAGCGAAACGGCCGCCATCGCACGCGGCGTCGCCGCCGAGCTCGGGCCACTGGCCAACACCCAGGCCAAAGTTGAGGTCGGGCCCTTCGCGCAACCCGCAAAGAAATAGGTCGACATATAAGGAGAGCCATGCGAAAAATAGTCCTCGGCGCGATCGTTATGTTGGGCGTGCTGGCGGCCCAGAGTCACCAAGCCGAGAGCACCAACAAAACCGCTCCCGCGATCTACATCACCGGCGCAGATATTCAGGCGACGCTGAAAAAAGCACCAGCCGATAGCGTTACCGATCAGGCCATCCGCACGATCACGGTCGGCAACCTTAACGTCGGCGTCGGCGTGGTGCATCGCTCCGCGAAAGCCGCGCAAACGTCTGTCATGCACGATGAGCTCACAGAGATCTATCACGTCATTTCCGGCTCGGGAACGCTGGTCACCGGCGGCACCATGGCCAAGCCTGAGCGTTTTCCTGCCGATAGCGCGACGGTGAAGGACCTTGCGGGACCCAGTTGGCGCGGCGCGAACCTGGAAGGCGGTGTGAGTCGCAAAATCAAGGCGGGGGATGTTGTGATCATTCCTGCGGGGAGCGGACACTTCTTCAGCCAGATCGATGGAGCCATCGATTACGAAGTGATGCGCGTCGATCCGGCAAGCTGCTCTCCCTGAAGTAAACGTTGAGCGCGGAGCGGCGCTCGTTAGCCGAGCCGCGACCGTCATGGAGCGGGAAACTGATCGTCATAGCATCCACTCGCGCAAAAATGATACCTTTCCCAAAGAGGGAGTATATATGAAAGAAGACCAGGATCAGAAACAAACCGCCGACCTCGGACGGCGGAACTTTGTGGCGATGACGGCGGGTGTTGCCGCAACGGCGGTTTCAGCGGCCGCTGCGGCGGAGCTGCCCGTAGTGGAAACCGACGTCGACGATCAAGACTCCGGACGGCACCTGCGATGCCGCATTCATTCATCCCAAGACCGGTCGCATCCGGGCGTGCTGATCTGGCCCGACGCATTCGGCCTGCGGCCCTCGATGCGCGACATGGGCAAGCGCGGCTCGCAGCGAAGGGCTATTCGGTGCTGGTGCCCAACCCTTTCTATCGCATTTCCAAGGCGCCCTTCACGGACGCTTCCAACTTCAACTTCGCAATCAGGCCGACATGGCCAAGCTTCGGCCGCTGATGGCGTCGGTGAACGCGCCCGGCGCTGCGGAGAAGGATGCCATCGCCTACGTCGCCTTCCTGGACGCGCAAAAGGAAGTCAACAAGTCCAAGAAGATCGGCACCCAGGGCTACTGCATGGGCGGACCGCTGGTGATGAAGACTGCGGCGACGGTTCCCGATCGCATCGGCGCCGGCTGCATCGTTCCATGGCGGCGGCCTGGTGACCGACAAGCCGGACAGCCCGCACCTGCTCGCGCCGAAGATCAAGGCGCACATGTATTTCGGAATCGCCGCGAACGACGACATGCGCAGCCGGATGCGAAAGACAAGCTGAAGGAAGCCTTCGCGCGCGGCGAAGGTTCCAGCCGAGATCGAAGTCTATCGGCAGCCAGCATGGCTGGTGCATGCCGGATATGCCGAAGCAGGACAACGGCATGCCGATCTATAACCAGGCCGACGCTGAAAGGCCTGGGGGAAGCTCCTCGCGCTGTATAAGGCGGGTATCGCTTAGGGATTTAAGTCCGCTGCGCGTCCGGCCTCCAGCACGGTTGCGGGGCCGGCGCGTCGGACGTGCAGTGCATGAGCAACTCGGCCTCATCTTCTGACGCGCGTCACGGTCACCCGCTGATCAAAGTCCTGGTTAGTGTTGCCGTGCTCGCGGTCGCACTCTATATAACCGATCAACAGCGCAAGCCGAAAACCCTGCGCTTCGTCGATCCCGCCAGTCCTACCTTCCGTCGCAACGTCACCCCTGCGGCGGGCGGACCTTTTGGATGGATCCCCCGCTATCCTGGAATCACGCGTCGCCGATATCCGCCGCGACGCAACGCCCACCGTGCTGAACTACGGTTACGACTTTCAAACATCCGACAGCATCGACGATGTCGCCGCTTTCTTCGATCACGGCCTGCGCGACTCCGGCCTTAGCGTCACGACAAGCACTCCGACGTCCGAGGTCGTGACGCTGCACGGCGAAGGACGCTCCGGCCGCTACGTGATCGACATCGGCGTCGATAAAATTGCGTCCGGCACTGCCGTGATCGTCACCGCGTCGGAGCAGTGAACCCGGCTGGGGACCAAAACCATTTCGCGCCGCCCTACCGCCTCGCCGCCATTGCTTTCGGCGTCGGGCTGCGCGTGTCCCAGAATCGTATGCGGTTGATACGGCTTCTCCAGCGCCGCGATCTCTTCCTCGGTCAGCTTCACATCCACCGCGGCGATCAATTCCTTCAACTGATGTGACCTTCGTCGCCCCGATGATCGGCGCCGTCACTCCCGGAGCCTGCAGCACCCACGCGCACGCGACCTGCGCCGCCGAAACTGCCGCGTTGTCTGCGCCACCTTCGCCACCGCATCGGCAATCACGAAATCGCTTCCTTGAAGTACATCTGCTTGGCGAACCCATCGCGTCTCGACCGCGCCGTCGATCCGCCCTCGCGCGTCCGCGACCCCGTCAAAAATCCGCGCGCCAGCGGACTCCACGGAATCACCGCCAAGCCCCTGATCCATGCACAGCGGAATCATCTCGCGTTCTTCTTCGCGATAGACCAGGTTGTAGTGATTCTGCATCGACACGAACCGGTGCCAGCCATTTTCCTTCGCCGTGTACAGCGCCTTCGATAGCTGCCACGCCGCCATGCTGCTCGCGCCCAGATAGCGGACCTTGCCCGACGCGCACCAGCGAATCGAGCGCCTCCAGCGTCTCCTCAATCGGCGTCAGCGGAGTCCCAGCGATGGATCTGATACAGATCCACGTAATCCATCTGCAGGCGGCGCAGCGAATTCTCGCACGCCTCGATGATGTGCTTGCGGCTCAGGCCGCGCTGGTTCGGACCCGGCCCCATCACGCCTGCACTTTGGTCGCGACCACGATATCGTCGCGCGACGCCATCTCCTTCAAGTGCGCGCCCGTGATCTCTTCGCTCGCGCCCGATCGGAATACACGTCGGCCGTATCGAAGAAATTGATCCCGCTTCGAGCGCGAGCGCGAAATGCTCGCGCGCTTCGTCCTTGTCCACGTGCCAGCCCTTGGTGCCCGTCGCCCAAGCCGGAATCTCCCCGCCGCCATAGCTCATGCATCCAAGGCACAGCCGCGATACGGTGACTCCGGTCCTGCCGAGTGTTGTGTATTGCATAGATTGTAACGAGCCCCGCCCGTTAATGCGGGGATTCAACGACCAGTTTAGCTCGCTACTGCGTCCAGACTATTTGATGTGTCGCGACTATTGGACTCGATCGGCCTTGCGGCGCGTGCGGGTGGGTGTTTCCGGCTGCTTCGGCCGCTCCACCAATTCCGTAGCCTTGCGATTGTGCGCATGCAGGGCTAGTAGATTTTCGGCCGTGCTCCCTGCATTAATTTCGCTGCGGCGCTCCGCAATCGCCATGAGCAATTTTGTGGTGGCCGCGTCGTCGGGATAGAGAGCCCAACCGAAACGAATAACGGGTAGCACGCTACCGGCCTCGCGCGGCAGTTCCCGCAGCAGTCCGCCTTGCAGCGCCTCGATCTTTTCTCCCAGAGGCGCCCCCTTCATTCCTGGGAAAATGACGACAAATGTATCGTCCGCGATGCGCGCCACATAATCGTATTCGCGGCACCCTTGTTTCAGCGCCTTCGCTACGCTCTGAGCGGCTTGTTCCGCGCCCAGCCCGCGGAGCGGCTTTCGCCCCTCTCGGAGGACGCAGAGAGCCTTGCTGCGTGATGCCCGCGGCACGGATCAACAACACTGCCAGACATTGGCTGTGCCGCTGTGCGCGCACCAGTTCGATGTCCAGCGCTTGTATCAGTGCCGCCATCGTGGGTAAGCCCGTCACCACGTCCATGTGAGCGCGATCCTGAAGCTCGCGGACCTTCATCGCGTTCTCAATTGCCCTTCCGATTCGGGGAGCCACGCTGGTCAGGATGCGCAGATCATCGCTGCTGAAGGCGTCCGCCTTTCGCCGATAGTAGGCCAACACTCCCGGCAATCCCGTTCCTCGCCCCAGCGGCACGGCCAGCGCCGATTTCAGCGCGCCGCCGCTCACACCGATGCTACGGCCCGCTCCCTGCTCTACGGCGGGATTTCCATTTACGATCGCCTGATTGTGTTGGGCTACCCATCCCACCAGCCCGTCTCCAATGACTACCTCAGTGCTCAAGGCCGCTTTATTTTCCCCGGCCGTATACAGCGCCACCAGTGTATTTCCATGCGGCATGAAGATGGCCATGGCGTCATAAGGAACCAGTTC